>NZ_JAUTDR010000015.1 GCF_030649675.1 Haliea sp. E1-2-M8
TGACCATTCGGAGGGTGCAGCTTGCACAGTTCAGGGCGGCGTTGGCAGGGCGTAGATTATTTTGCGCTTACGTATTTTCCATGTATATCAATATCTTGTTTAACATTGAGGTTGTACATGAGCATGTCTCGTCTCCTTCGTTAGTGGACGAATACGACTATGCCAGCAAACCCCAATTGCTAATATTGGTTATATTTGGACGACGCCGAAAAAGATGCGATACTTACCACTGCCAGCTAATTTGTGACTTCACCTATGGCATTTCGCCCTTCCCACGAGCGTCGTCGCTTTCTCAAGCCCAAGCCTCTGTTTGATAACCGCCCAAGTCGTTCAGGCACTAATTGGGAGCAAAGCATCTACTACTGTTGGTTCGAGTACTTGCGTAGAAGTGAGCGTTATCGCCTCGCCTGCGAGTCAGGCGGTGGCGATATGCAGAAACTCTATGACGATTTTGGCGACATACACCGTGTGACGTTTAAGGAGTGGTGGACGCAACGACTGGCAAATGGGTTACAACGAGGCATGGTTCTCTTTGCTGAGTCAGCGCTTCCTGTGCCTCGCCTGCCAGCAACACTAGAAGAGGTCAGAGACTACGAAGATCAGATAGCCTCTGGTGATGTGATTTGCGTACTGCTGCCTGGCGGGCAGACGTATTCAGACACGCTCAAGCTGGGCAAGCGAATCCTAAGCAATCACCATGATATTCATGGGCGCAAGACGAGCAGCACAGTTCGCTACAAGCTTTCGAAGGTAACGAAAAACAGCGTTCAGTCGCTACTCGACGGACTGCGAGCATTTGATATGCGCAAGGAAGGCTTCAAGTACTGGCAAATTGGCGCGATTCTCAAAGACGATGCCTACAGACGTGCGGAAGACGCTCGCTACGTTAGGACTAAAGGCAAGCAAGGCGAGCGGTACAAGCCGTACGATGTATCCCGCTTTTCTGCTGGTGATTTTTTTGACAAGAATGGGCGCCAGTTAGAGCTAGAACGCTCAGCCGATGAGCCGTATCCGCCTGACTACAACACGTGCCATTCACACGGAGAAAGGGTCTGCAGGCTCGCGCTGATAAACATTAGGGCTGCAGAAGAAGCTGAGCCCAGCGAGGGGCTGCAAGGTTGGGGCACATTTCCGTCGAAGCTTTGAAAGAGCACAGGCAACTGATAACAGCTGGGCATCGTCGAGTCTTTGTCTCTACTTGAGACAACTGCTTACTGGGACTGTATTCAAACAGAGCCACGCATCAGATATGAAAGGTTTCCTTTAGATGGAACTATTGGTTAGCATCCATCAAAAGTGATTAGAGTACCTGTGATGTGCCTAGAGTCTAAGTAGGCTCTTTGAGGCAAAAACGGCTCGATTCTGGTTGCGACGCTATTCGCGATTGATACCAAGGTATGTCCAAGTCATGGATACGCGAAACTTTTGCCGAGTTTTCACGAGACAGCCCAGACATAGCGGATGTCGTGTTCGCTATTCTAGATGACGAAACGAATAGCTGGTTTACGAGGATCAATGTAGCTCACACGTTTTGTAACGCAGCCTCAACCGCTCATATAGGTTGCCACGTTGGAATTTTACAGCCAGATGGGAGTAAGCTTGATGGAGAGGGACGTGATTCTTGGCTCAAACCCATCTGGGAGATTGGTGCTCTAGACAAATGTTTCTTGAAGTCACATGATGGCACGATAATTTCTGGCCATCCAATGGCCAAAATCTGGTAACTCTGCATATAGGTTGTCAGACGAATTCAAGCTGCTTCTGGTTAATGATGACGAGCAGTGGAAGGCACGACTTGGTGAGTGGCTATCCAATGATCGAATGCGGCAACGTCTTGCTCTTCAGGCCGCGGCAGATGAACTGGTTAGGAAACTACTTCAGAGGGCGAATACGTAAGAAGTTACACGACATATGCCACCACCAGCCATGCCTCGACAATAGACGCAAATGGGGTGGGTATGGCATAAAAAATAACAACGGCAATCAAGCATGGATTGATGATCTAAGTTACCTACATCACTCCATGAATCATGCCATCAAACTAGGTATGGCGCAGTGCCGGCGAAGAAATCAGTTAATAGCATACAAGTGCTAACCCTACTTGTAGTTCCATCATTTGGTGCTGTATTTTCCCAAAAAGCCCCTATTTTAAAATCGCTTACATAAATAACTTATGTGCCACAAAGTCTGACACGAGACGAGACGAAACATGTGAGCTTGCGAATGCGAACGCACGGAACAGACGGAGGGTACAAAATTACAACATTTATTTATGCGCTTAACTGCGCAGAGTTGAGAACAACTTGGAGAAACATTGAAACTTATCGAGATTATTACTAAAAGAAAGTTAGATGATAAAACAATATTGAAGAAATTGGATAGACATAGACAAGAAATTGAATATGAAGAGAATAGACAAAAATCGACATTCAACATGGGGATTGGCAGAACGGATGACTTAGTAAACATATTATCGTTATACAACACAGGCAATGAGCAAGATGCAGTAATGGCCGATGATTTGCTTGATATTGTGTACAACAGAATATCACCTAGAAGATTGAAAAGATCAGAAAGAATTAAAAGAACCACACATAGGGTAACTGCTGATTCTAACGACACTGCACCTGATGGCAACAGAAGAACTGACGGAAAGGGAAGAACAGGTTTACAGCCAAGTAAGACGTCAGCAGATCGAGTGGATAAGCTAGCCAACAAATCTATCCGAAGCCAAAACTAAATAGTTGCCATAGACCCATAAGAATTTTCATAGAGCAATACATACTCTAGATCTCACAGAATATTTTAGATAATACATAAAGGAGCCAACATTGATAACAGACGACATATTTGAAGAACTTCGAAAGGTACACACAAGCCTGACAGAGAACGAGTTTACTACCAGATACTTAAAGGCATCACGCAGCTACTTATGCAATCGGCGCAACCAAAAACGCGATGTGAGCAACAATGTTCTGCTTAACCTATACGCCGAGCTTAAGGGTCAGGGTAGTGTTTGGCATAAAGCCGTTGCAGGGGAACAAGATGAACGTCGGCGTATGCGCTGGCAGCAGATGGCCGAGCTACACACAGAGCTAGCCCAGCGAGTAGCAAACAGGGTACTGGAGAGGGCAGGAAGCCGAACACCTGATGCCTAAGCGGCTAGTATCATGATTGCACGCGTGGTACGTTGCCGGAAGATTTTCTACACAGATCTTAGGTACGACACCATGTTAACAGCAGCAACACATCTGCCAGGTAGCGTAATCATTGTTCCTGCCATTCCAGCTGGCGCTCTAGCAGCTTACAACAGCGACGACAGGTGGAAATGGAACGAATTTGTCGAGACGCACGTTGATCCACTTGGAACCAGCTTGCGCGAGAAAATACCTAAAAGCATGTTAGATCCAAGAACTGAGCTGTATAAAGAGCAAACACCGATATGCGGCTCACTTGTATCACTGCACTGGTTCGATCTTGATACAAAGTACATTCTCGGCGAGGTACTTAGACACCAATTCGCAGACGCGATTATTGATGGAAAACTTGAGGGCGAAGCTTGGCAGTATGACAAGATAAAAAGCGGTTTTTGCGCGGCGATTAGACTCTTTTGGGAACAAGCAAGCTGGCTAGCTTTGCACTTGGGTACTGAGTACGATTTGGATTTTCCTTTCGAGCAAGCAACTGATGGTTACTTTGAGATCGTTGACCCAATGCTTGCGCAATTTATGTTCGACCGCGCATTCAGTCAGATGGGCACTGATAATCAAGTGCCACATTATGAGGCACTAAAAGTTATATATGAAGCCAAGTTCGGTAAAGCACTGGATAGTAGAAACTTATCAGGACTTGATAATTACCTAAAAGCATTAATATCCGATTACGTCAAAGTCAGCGCTGATTATTGGAGCGTGGGAGGCTACACATAGGCACAATACACTTACTACAAATACTTAGCTGAGCTGACTACGACTGATAGATTGAGAAGTCCGCAAGGCCGCTACTGGGCAGAATGGGTGTTAAGCTATCAACGTTTTATTCTTTTTCGCTCATGAGGTTGTACTGTAATCAACCTATGCCACTTCGACACGCAATGTGTCACATTGCATATATGAACCAGCTATTCAAACCATTGACGATTTACTAGGAAAAATGCTGGCTCAGGCTACAGAGCAGACAAACTTAGGTGAGCTGAAATAGCTTAAACACGTCAAAGAAAACTAGCTGATATGCGTAAACGCATGGCGCATGCAAAACTTTCCATTACACGAACTGCACGTGTAGCGACCAGCAAAACCAACATCTACAACTTGTTAAACGACAAGCAACGTGAGTTCGTGAGCTACGTGCTACATAACTACATTGACGTAGGCGTTGATGAGCTAGACGTGAGCAAGCTTAGTACTGTGCTAACGGCGAAGTACGGAAATATTCACGCAGCACAACAGGAGCTAGGTACGGTGCAAGAAATCCAGGGCACGTTCGTAGGCTTTCAAGCAGAGCTATACAGAGAGACTAGCGCCTGATCGGCAACAATAGTGTTGCACCACAA
The DNA here is from genome assembly GCF_030649675.1 of Haliea sp. E1-2-M8. Taxonomy (GTDB): domain Bacteria; phylum Pseudomonadota; class Gammaproteobacteria; order Pseudomonadales; family Halieaceae; genus Haliea. The sequence goes on from NZ_JAUTDR010000015.1 coordinate 4,553, forward strand.
ACCATTCCCAAACACATCTCATCCAGGGAGCATAGTGGTGTTGACACACTAGTTCGCGGACCTACGCTCAAATAGTCAATACATCAAAGGCTCAATCTGGCCCCGCCTTAATAGCATAGTCTATAGCATAGCCTCGAAAACCCTACTTAACCTATTGTTTTTAAAGAGTTTTAGGTAAAGTATTCTATTGAAAATCCCCGTGTCGGCAGTTCGATTCTGTCTCCGGGCACCATTTGAAATCAACGACTTACAATTCCCTCCGCCCGGGAACCTGCGTATTTGCGGATGCCGCCGAGGCACCAAGCAGATTTTCCAAACCCAGACGCGCTCCCCGCTCAACGACCCACCCATCCATCCATACTTCACCCGTAACCACTAACCCTGCATACCCCGGTTTCCGCCAAACACTAGCGCAGTCCACGCCTACTTTTTTTTGCGATGTAGGAACAGTGAGATGCCGCCGAGCAGCAGGGGCTGGAAAAACAGGTGATGCTGGAGTCCATTGGGGCGTTGTTATACGGTATGGAACGTCCACAAGTATTTCGATAAATAAAAACTGATTCTGTCCTGCAGAGGAACCAAATGTATAAAGAATACAAAGTGGAGATAGTAACGGAAGGCGGATGCGGAACCATTTTCCTGGGATCCTCAGGACTGCCGATAAAGAAATTGGAAGCCACACTCAACCAGGCGGCTGCGGAGGGCTGGCAACTGGTATTCCAGGTCATAGAGAGGAAAAGATTCTGGCTTTTCTGGACCAGAGAAACCGTGATACTGACTCTGGGACGTGAGCAATAGCCTGATGGCGCCAGTCCAAAGACTCCTTGTTTCCTGCATAGACCGCTACCAGTCACGTGGTGGCGGACTGGAATTGTTTCGAGTGGATTGCAACTTTGAACCCAGCTGTTCCGAATACGCTCGCCAGGCCATTCTTCAGTTCGGCGCAGCTAGAGGTTTAATGCTTGCGCTAAGCAGAGTAAACAGGTGCCGTGATCATGACCAGATATCCAAGTTACACGATCCCCTACCGCCGAGAAAGATTTGACTATGTTAGAGGCGTTCACTCTCAAGCAGCGCCAGGTCCGCGAGGAAGATGAAAGGCTACGAGAAGCCATTCGTAGTTTGTCTGATTCCGAGAGGATTGATTTTTACCGAAGCTACAACGAATCCATTCGGGACCCTGACACATACGCAGTTCTGAATTGGTTTTTCCTGGCGGGCCTCCATCACTTTTATTTGGGTAACTGGGTCAGAGGTTCTCTGAACCTTGTGGTGATGGCTACTGGAATCTTTTTTCTTCTCCTGAAACCCGAACTTGGTCTTACTTTGATTGCTGGAATACTACTGATCGAAATTCCAGCATTGTTGAGAAGTCAGATTATTGTAGAACATCACAACACTCAGGTCGGCTGGAAGCTTTTACAGCAGGTACACACTGCCAGTCCTCGCACCTGGGGATAATCCTCAGCCACTAGCGCCCAACCCAATCGCGGCTGGCCGACTACTAGCAAGACCTTCCGCAATCGCCACAGCTAAATACCGGGAAACGTTCGCTTCCGAACCGAACGCGAGACATGCAGAGGAATACAGTCCTTGCACATTCCTTATGGAAGCTCGCGACATGAAAGCACTCTGCTGGCATGGCAAGGAAGACGTCCGGGTCGACACGGTCGACGATCCGGTTCTGGAGGATCCCCACGACGCAATCATCCGGGTGACCGCCACCGCCATCTGTGGCTCCGACCTTCACCTCTACGGCGCGCTGGTGCCGACGCTCAAGGAGGGCGACATCCTGGGGCACGAGTTCATGGGCGAAGTGGTCGAAACCGGCTCTGCAGTGACCGGGCTGAAGGCTGGAGACCGGGTCGTCGTGCCGTTCACGATTGCCTGCGGAAAATGCTTTTTCTGCAAAAAACAGCTGTATTCGCTCTGCGACACCTCCAATCCGAAGGCGCATCTGGCCAAAGAGCAGATGGGGCACGCGACCTGCGGCATGTTCGGTTACAGTCACATGACCGGCGGTTTTTCGGGCGGCCAGGCGGAACTGGTGCGGGTCCCGCACGCCGATGTCGGCCCGATCAAGGTGCCGGCCGGTCTGCCGGACGACAAGGTGCTGTTCCTGTCCGATATCTTTCCAACCGGCTTCATGGCTGCGGAAAACGCCAACATAGTGGATGGAGATACCGTCGCTATCTGGGGCTGCGGGCCGGTCGGCCAGTTTGCGATCCGCAGCGCGTGGATGCTCGGCGCGGCAAGGGTCATCGCCATCGATCACGTCCCGGAACGGCTCGCGATGGCGAAGTCATTCGGCCGTGCGGAGATCATCGACAGCTACGACCCGGAAGAAGTGTACGAGCGGCTGATGGACATGACCGAGGGCCGGGGTCCGGACGGCTGCATCGATGCGGTCGGAGCGGAAGCACACGGTCACGGCGCTGCAAATGCGCTGGTCGACAAGGCGAAGGACCTGGCGCACGTCAAGGGGGTGCCGAATCCCTATGTGCTGCAGCAGATCGCCAAGTGCTGCCGCAAGGGCGGTTCCCTGTCGATCCCGGGCGTGTATGTCGGGTTCGTGAACATGTTTCCGATGGGCGCGGTGATGAACAAGGCGCTCACGATCAAGACCGGGCAGACCCACATGCAGCGCTATCTGGAGCCGTTGATGAAGCGCGTGGCCGAGGGCGAGATCGATCTTTCACAGATCATCACGCACCGGCTGCCGCTTGCCGACGCGCCCCGGGGCTATGAGCTGTTCCAGAAACACGAGGATGGTTGCGTGAAGGTGGTTATGACCCCCTGACTCTCACCCTCGACAAATAGATCTTCGGAGTTGCGATGACCTCTAAAACATCCCCGCCGTGCGACGGTCTTTCGCGCCGTAATTTTCTGCGCACGACTGGCGCGGCCGGTGCAGCGTTAGGTGTCGGCATCCGGCATGCTGCGGCCCACCAGCCCGGGAGCGGCGTGCCGCCCGATGCGCAACCGAAGATCGAACTGACCGTCAACGGCAGGCTCCGAACCCTGACTGTCGAGCCGCGCACTACCCTGGTCGAGGCGCTGCGCGATACCCTGGGGCTGACCGGCACCAAGATCGGCTGCAACCAGGGGCAATGCGGTGCCTGCACCGTGTTGTTGAATGGTGACCGGGTGAACTCCTGCCTGATCCTGGCGCTGTCCGCCAACGGCGCCGAGATCACGACAATCGAAGGCCTGGCCAACCCGGACGGGTCGTTGCATCCGATGCAGACCGCTTTTGCCGAGCAAGACGCTTTCCAGTGCGGCTATTGCACACCCGGTCAGATCCTGTCCGCTATCGCCTGCATCGACGAGGGCCATGCCGGATCCGCTGACGAGATCCGCGAATACATGAGCGGCAATCTTTGCCGCTGTGGCGCCTATCCCAACATAGTCGCCGCGGTCGAATCCGTTCGCGACAGCAAGGAGGGCTGAACATGCGCAATTTCGCCTATTACAGCCCGAAGAATCTGGCGGACGCCATTGCTGCCATCCGCGACAGCGGTGGCGATATCCTGGCCGGTGGGACAACAGTGGTGGACCTGATGAAGATCGGCGTGCGCGAGCCTTCTGCGCTGGTCGACATCACCGGCCTCGCGGAACTGGAAGGTCACGAAATCGGTGCCGACCGAATCCGGTTCGGCGCCCTGGCCCGCATGGGTCACCTGGCCGACGACAAGTACCTGGTGGCTGCGGCGCCCGTTCTGACGGAGTCCCTCTGGAAGGCAGCCAGCCCGCAGCTGCGCAATGTGGCGCGTCTGGGCGGCAACATCCTGCAGCGCACCCGCTGTCCCTATTTCCGCGACACCGCCTATGCCCAATGCAACAAGCGCAGCCCGGGATCGGGTTGTGCGGCGCTGGACGGGGGCGAGACCAGCCACCACGCCATCTTCGGCGGCTCGTCCGCCTGCGTGGCGATGTATCCCGGCGACTGGGCGCAGGCGCTGATAGCCTTTGATGCCGAGATTCATACGCAAGGCCCTGGCGGCCGGCGCAGGATTCCCTTCGCTGATCTGCATGTCCTGCCCGGTGACACGCCTGAGGTCGAAACGATCCTGCAGCGGGGCGAGATCGTGACCGAGATCACCGTGCCCATCGTGCCCGCCCTGAAGGCGAGCCATTACCTCAAGGCCCGGGACCGTGAAAGTTACGCGTTCGCCAGCGCCTCGGCTGCTGTCGGGGTCGAACTGGATGGCGATGCCGTGCGCGACGTGCGCATCGCCCTGGGCGGCGTCGCTGCAACACCCTGGCGCGCCCGGGCGGCGGAAGAAAGCCTGAAGGGCAAGCCGCTGACCGAGGAGTCCGCACGCGCCGCGGGACGGATCGCTTTTGCCGACGCTCGCGAGCTGGAAGGCTCCGCCTACAAGATCAAGCTCGGAGCCGATGTGGTCGCCGGGGCGCTCATGACCGCGAAGTCGCGGGCGAATGGAGGCAAATGATGGCCCAGACGATCAATACCGCAGTCACCCGCACCGATGCCCCCCGCAAGGTCACCGGCACAGCGACCTACGCCGCCGATGTGATGCCCGCCGGCATGCTGCACGGCGCACTGGCAACATCGTCCGTGGCGGTCGGTACGCTGACCGGGATGGACATCTCGAAGGCCAAGGCCGAACCGGGCGTCCTGGCCGTGTTCACTCACGACACCCTGCCGGATTACAAGTCGGTCAAGGGCTTTTATTCGGGCGGTCCCGGCTCCGCCAGCTTCTGGCCGATGGACACTGCGCCTGTCCGGTCCTATGCGGACAACCCCAGCTCTGCCAGCTACTGGCCAATGGAAGATGTGCGCATCCGTTACGCCGGGCAACCCATCGCCTATGTCGTTGCGCAATCCGCCGCGGCGGCACGCCGCGGGGCGCAGCTGATAGAGGCGACATACGACGTCTCCGAGAGCCACATCGCCATGGACCCCGAACAAAGCTTCGTCGTGGGCGCGGGGGAGGACAGCAAGGGCATGGTGGTCACCAAGGGCGATCTGGCCCGGGGCCTGTCCTCCGTAGCGCAGATTGTAGAGGCGGAATACATCACCCCGTTTCAGCACCACAATCCGCTGGAGATGTTCTCGGCCACGGCCGAGTGGCGCGGCGACCGGCTTACCGTCTGGATGCCGTCACAGTCAGTCAGGACCCTGCGGGCCGGCATCGCCCAGGCTTACGGTCTGGCGGAAACCAGCGTACGCGTGATCTCGCCCTTTGTCGGAGGGGCGTTCGGCTCAAAAGCGGGGGTCACGCCATACGCGATGCTGACCATCGCCGCGGCCAAGGCAGTGGGCGCCCCCGTGCGCCTGATCGTGACCCGGCCGCAGATGTACACGGTGGCCACCTTCCGCCCCGAGTCGGTGCAGCGTTTCCGCCTTGGCGCCGATGCCGCGGGCAGGCTGACCGCCTTCGAACATATCGAAATCGCCCAGACCTCGCAGTTCGACCAGGTGGTGAACGCCGGCACCCACATTACCCGGGCAATGTACGCCTGCCCGAACATACACACCGAACAGCGCCTGTCCCGGTCCGACACCAATAGCGGCGGCTTCATGCGGGCGCCGAACGAGATGCAGACTTTCTTCGGCCTTGAATCGGCGATGGACGAACTGGCGATCAAGCTCGGGATGGATCCGGTCGCGCTGCGGCGCGTCAACGACACGGACAGGCATCCCGTCGAAGACGTGCCGTTTTCGTCCCGTTCGCTGATGCAAAGCTACGCTGCGGTGGCCGACAGCTTTGGCTGGGCAGACCGCACACCCGAGGTCGGATCGATGACCGACGGCGACTGGCTGGTGGGATACGGATGCGCCACGGCGACCTATCCGACCAACATCCTGGCCTCTAACGCGCGGGTGCGGATGCAGGGCACCGGCCAGGCCTACATCGAGCTGGCGGCCCATGACGTTGGCACCGGCACCTACACCATCATGGCGCAGATTGCGGCAGCTCGTCTGGGGCTGCCCGTTGGCGCCTGCGACGTGGTGATGGGCGAAGCCGACCTGCCCGTCGCACCGATTTCGGGTGGTTCGACGACGGCTGCGTCGGCCGGGTCCGCTGTCCACGACGCCTGCCTGAAGATCGGTCGCCAGATTGCGGCGCAGGTCTCAGCCATGTCCGAGGGGCCGCTGTCCGGTGTGGATCCGGCAGGCATCACGCTGGAAAACGGCGTGCTGAAGGCGCCCGATGGCCGCAGCCAGCCGCTGGTCGAGGCGTTGGCCTCGACCCCCGCGGGCGAAATTGAGGTGATCGGCGAGTTCCGCCACAAGGCGATGACCGACAAGATGATCATGACCACTTTCAAGGGTGGCTATGGCTCCGCTGGCCCTGTGACCCCCGAAATGGCGATGTTCGCATTCGGGGCAGAGATGGTTGAGGTGCGGGTACACCGCTGGACTCATGAGATCCGTGTTCCTCGACTCCACGGCGCCTTTGCGGCCGGAACCATCCTCAACCGCAAGACGGCCCACTCACAGTTGATGGGTGGAATGATCTGGGGCATCGGCTCGGCGCTGCACGAGGTGACCGAAATCGACAAGCCCCGGGCGCGCTTCCTGAACACCAACATCGCGGAATACCTGCTCTCGGTAAACGCTGATGTGCGCGAGATCCGGGTCGAAATGCTGGAAGAACGGGACGATTACGTTAATCCGCTGGGCGTCAAGGGTATCGGCGAGCTGGGGATTGTCGGCACGGCAGCGGCAATCGCCAACGCCGTGCACCATGCCACCGGCACGCGGCTGCGCCGTCTTCCGATTCGCATGTCCGATCTGGTTGGTAAGGCCTGATACCGGGGGTGCCCAAAGAGTCGCGACCGGGGAACCGGAGACGGCCCGCTCTCGAGATCGGTTGTCGCTGCGAAAACGCCGACTACCTTGAAAACAGTAACTCTGCCCCAACCTAAAATTAATACGATGCCTCCGCCTGCGGGCCGGGCGTCTTTCTTTTTCATGCAACTCGTCCGGGAATGAGCACTATGCGAACCCTTCACATACCTTTTCAACAGCGGATTTTCTGGCGGTTGACGTCTCTAATGGCACTGGTTGCGTTACTAAGCGGTTGTGGGATCAACAACATCCCCACTTACGATGAGAGAGTCACCGCCGCCTGGTCCCAGGTGGAAAACCAGTACCAGCGCCGCGCCGACCTGATTCCCAACCTGGTGGAAACCGTCAAGGGGTTTGCAGCCCAGGAGCAGGAGACGCTGACCGCGGTGATTGAAGCGCGCTCCAGAGCCACGTCGATCCAGGTGGACGAAAGCATTCTCAACAATCCCGAGAAACTGCAGCAATTCCAGCAGGCCCAGGGGGAACTGAGCAGTGCCCTGAGCCGCCTGATGGCAGTGTCCGAGCGCTACCCGGACCTGAAGTCGAACCAGAACTTCCTGGCCTTGCAGTCACAGCTGGAGGGCACGGAAAATCGTATTGCCGTCGCGCGCCGGGACTTCATTCAGTCGGTAGAGCGCTACAATACAGAGCTGCGCACCTTCCCGGGAAAGATCTGGCACAGCATCCTGTATAGCGATCTGGAGGCCCACGCCAACTTTGAAGCTACCACGGAGAATGCCGAAGAGGCACCTGCGGTGGAATTCTGATGGTTGCCCCGCTCCGCAAAAGTCTGCTGTTGGTGTTACTGCTGTTGCTCCCAGCCGCCGTCTGGGCCCAGTCAGCGCCGGAGTTTCCCGCCTTGACTGGCCGGGTGGTAGACCGGGCGGAGCTGCTCTCTCCGGAAGCGGAAGCGGGCCTGACCCAGATGCTGCAAGCCCACGAACAGGCCAGCACCGAACAGGTTGTGGTGGTCACATTGCCGGAGCTGCAGGGTTTCCCCATCGAGGATTTTGGCTATCAGCTGGGCCGGCACTGGGGTATCGGGCAGAAGGGCGAGGATAACGGCGCCCTGCTGATCGTGGCGCGGGACGAGCGCAAAATCCGCATCGAAGCAGGTTATGGCGTTGAAGGCCGGCTTACCGACGCCGAGTCCTCCTTCATCATCAATCGCATCATGACCCCGGCTTTCCGTAAAGGGGATTTTCAGGCCGGCATCGTCAACGGCGCGGCCGCCATGATACAGGTCCTCGGCGGTGAGCCCCTGGCGGCTTCCCAGGGCCGGCAGGGTGCCGCCCAGGAAAAGCCCAATTCCGGCCTGGTGGGGCTGTTCTTCGTCCTCATGTGGGTGGTGGTGTTCTTTATTGGTGGTCGCGGTGGCCGTGGTGGTCGCGGGGGCGCTGCCCTGATGGGTGCGGCCCTGCTGGGTGCCACCATGGGCGGCCGTGGCGGCGGCTTCGGCGGGGGTGGCTTCGGTGGCGGCGGTTTTGGCGGCGGGGGTGGCAGCTTCGGCGGTGGCGGTGCCTCCGGTGGCTGGTAACTCCGCACGAGTATCCGCTGGCCCTGCATCCCCTCACTCGACAATGAGAAGTACAGAATCATGACACTACTAAGCAAAAGTGATCAGGAAGCCGTTACCGCTGCCATCAACGAGGCAGAACGGCACACCGACGCCGAACTGGTAACCGTACTGGCGGCCCAGTCCGACAACTACAGTTATATTCCCTTGCTCTGGGCCGGCATCCTGGCGTTGCTGGTGCCGGGTATTGGCAATTACTTCGGCAGCTGGCTCGGTGCCGACATGTTGTTGCTGGTCCAGTGGGGAACTTTCATCCTGCTCAGCCTGCTGTTTCGGGTGCCTGGCATCAACACCCGTCTGATTCCCCGGCAGGTACGTTACTGGCGGGCCTCCAACCTGGCGCGGCGGCAGTTCCTGGAGCAGAACCTCCACCATACGGAAGGCGCCACCGGCATGCTGATCTTCGTCTCGGAGGCCGAACGCTATGTGGAGATCCTGGTGGATCAGGGCATTGCCAACATCCTGGACAACTCGGTGTGGGAAAACATAGTGGCCGACTTCACCGCCCGGGTGCGCCGGGGCGAGACCCGGCAGGGATTTCTTGACTGCATCGCTGCCTGCGGCAAGCTCCTGAAGGAGCATATACCCGCCACCCACGAACGCAACGAACTGCCCGATCACCTGGTGATTCTGCCATAGGATATGATGACCAGTATCAAGGATTGCGAACAATATTTCGAAGCTTCCTTTGAGAAGCTGGAACTGCCGGAAAAACACTACGAAGATATTGAGTTTGAAGAGTGTCGGTTTTTCGACTGTAACTTTTCGCAGACCGCTTTCAGGAACTGCAAGTTTACCAATTGTGAGTTTGTCCGTTGTAACCTGAGTTCAATGGACCTTCCCAATACGCGATTATTTGGTGTCACATTCAAAGAGACCAAGCTGATTGGTGTGGACTGGGCAAAGGCCAATTGGCCCGTGTTTCATCTTGATTTCGAGTTGGATTTTGATCGTTGTATCATGAACGATTCGTCATTTTTTGGTCTCACGTTGAATGAACTGATGCTGGTTGAGTGCAAGCTACACGATGTGGATTTTCGTGAAGGTAACTTTGCAGGCTCCGCCATGACTTACTGTGACTTCACGCAGAGTTTGTTTACGAGAACAAATTTGAGGAATGTGGATTTTAGTGAGTCCACCGGGTATGCAATCAATGTGCTGAATAACGAAGTGGAGGGCGCAAGATTTTCCCGCCATGAGGCATTGAGCTTGCTGGAGAGTTTAGGCATCGTGCTGGTTGACTAGTCTCTCCAGGAATATTTGATGGACAACCTGACCGAGAAGATCCTCCTCCTGGGCCTGGTGCTTCTGGTCGGCCTTGCGGCGGAGTTGCTGGGCAGGCGCACTACGATTCCCCGGGTGACGCTGTTGATTATCGCCGGCGTGGCCTTCGGTCCGTCACTCCTGGGTTGGCTGGAGCCCGCTGGAACGCTTTGGTTCACCGCGGTGTCCCAGGTCGCCCTGACCATGGTCGGCTTCCTGCTGGGGAGCCACCTGACCGCCCGAAACCTGAAACGCCACGGCCCCAACGTCCTGGCCTTGTCCCTTGCAGTTGTCGTCATCTCCGTGATGCTGGTGTTCACCGCTGTCTGGCTCTTGACCGGCGACCTCGTTCTCGCGTTGCTGCTTGGCGCCCTGGCTAGCGCCACGGACCCCGCGGCCACGGCGGACGTTGTGCGCGAGAGCGGCGCTGATGGGGCGTTCACCGAAACGCTTCTGGGCGTGGTCTCCGTGGACGATGTCTGGGGGGTGTTCGTGTTCAGTCTGCTGTTGGGCGCGGCGGCGATGCTGGATGGGGGTGACGGTATGGTCGCGCTGACTCACGGGCTGTGGGACATTGGCGGCGCATTGGTCCTGGGCGTCGTCCTGGGCGTCCCGGCCGCTTACGTCACGGGACGTATCTCGCGCGGCGATCCTACACTGGCCGAGGCCCTCGGACTGGTCTTCTTGTGCCTCGGCGCCGCCCGCTGGCTTGAGGTGTCATTCCTGCTTGCTGCGGTGGTCATGGGCATGGTGGTGGCCAACCTGGCAAACCACCACAGGCGGCCATTCCACGCCATTGAGCATATCCAGTGGCCGTTCATGCTGGTCTTCTTCCTGCTCGCTGGTGCCGCACTGGACCTGGATGCACTGCCAGCGGTGGGCTGGCTGGGCGCCGCATACGTCATCGCCCGGATTGCCGGTCGCCTGCTGGGTGCCTCGGCCGGCGCACGGTGGCGCGCCATGGGCAATAACATGGGCCTTTGGATGGGCGCTGCACTGTTGCCCCAGGCAGGGGTGGCTGTGGGTATGGCGCTGGTGGCCGCCCAGCGGTTTCCCGAGCGTGCCGACATATTGCTGTCGGTGGTGCTGGCTTCCACCGTGGTGTTCGAAATCGTGGGGCCACCGATGACGCGATTGGCGCTTCGGCGGGCAAAGGATGCCGCGTGACGCCAGCCCGCCACAACCAACAGATCGTTCAAATACCTCCATGTGCGACCGCTTCCACACCACAAATTCCCCGCCACCTCAGGATCAACCATGTCGGACATCCTCGCCCAATCGCTCACACTGCCCTGCGGTGTCACCCTGCCCAACCGAATAGCCAAGGCCGCCATGACCGAAGGCCTGGCCGACCCTGCCGGTGTGCCGACAGAGGAACTGGAGCGCCTGTATGGTCTGTGGAGCGACGGCGGTGCCGGGCTGTTGTTGTCCGGCAACATCCTGATCGATGCTGATCACCTTGAACGGCCGGGCAACGTGATTGTTGATCGCGAGCCCGACGAGGCGATGCGAGCCGCGCTGGCGCACTGGGCCACGGTGGCTACCCGCAACGACAACCACTTCTGGGCGCAGATAAGCCACGCGGGGCGGCAGACCCAGAAAAATGTCAATCCACATCCGAAGGCGCCCTCCCCGGTAAAGCTCGGCCTGCCCGGTGGGCAGTTCGGTGAGCCTGTCGCACTGACGGTTCCAGAGATCGAGGACATCGTGCGCCGCTTTGGTGTGTGCGCGGCAGCGGTGAAGGCCGCAGGGTTCACCGGTGTGCAGGTACACGCGGCCCACGGCTACCTGTTGTCGCAGTTTCTCAGTCCGCGCAGCAATCTGCGCAGCGACCAGTACGGCGGCGATTTGGCCAATCGCGCTCGCGCTCTGCTGGATACGGTGAGAACCGTCCGCGAAGCGGTAGGGCCCGATTTTCCGGTGGCAGTCAAACTCAACAGCGCCGATTTCCAGAAGGGCGGGTTCGCCTTTGCAGACAGCCTGCAGGTAGCGCAGTGGCTGGAAGCCGCAGGCGTCGATCTGCTGGAAATCTCCGGCGGCACCTACGAGCAACCGAAACTGATGGGTATTGAAGGTATCGAGGAGGAAGAACCGCAGCACGTGGCACATTCCACCCTGATGCGCGAAGCCTACTTCGTCGACTTTGCGCTGGCCATGCAGGAGAAAGTGTCGATTCCACTGATGGTGACGGGGGGCTTCCGCTGCCGCGATGCCATGGAGCAGGCCATCAATGCGGGTGGCGCTGACCTGATCGGGCTGGGCCGCCCGCTGTGCGTGCTCACCGATGCGCCCGCACGCTTGCTGGCCGGCCTGGACGAACTACCGCGCTATGAGTCAAACCTATCGCTCTTTCCGGGATCGCTTTCGTTTCTCACCCGGATCAAGACACTGCGCACATTGGCGAGCTTTGCCGTGCAGTACTGGTACTACGCCCAACTGGATACCCTGGGGCACACCGGCAAGGCCGAGCCAGACATGTCGGTGTTTAGGGGAACACGCAAAGTCGTGGCACAGCAAAAGCAGTGGCTCGCAGCGCGGCGCCGATTACAGAAGGTCGGGTGATATTGACGCACCGTCTGCTGCGCCTGGGCATTGAAGCCGCTTACACCGGCCGTCTCGACCCAGTCCATCATTTTTTCTATGGCTTGATTTCAATCAACTGCTTGTACAGTCTGTCTGCCTCTTCGGACAGCATGGAATAACTCCGTATGTCCCCGTTGCGCTGAGCTTGCATCGCCTCACCCAACTTGGACTCATATTCTTTCTGCAGTTTTTTCACTTGTCGCGAAGCAGAGCTTTTGAATAAACCAAACATTCCCTATCCCTCTTGGCCACGGTATAAAAGGAATACGGATGGGAACGTATTTGGTTCAGAGCAGCCTGAAAAAGTGTGTTTGACTCCGGGAAACCGCCAGCTAAAGTACCCTTATGTGCGGCCGCTTCAACATCACCAGCCTGCCCGGGCTCCAGGATCTGCTGGACTTCCTGGGTATCGACTCGTCACTTCCCGAGCCACGCTTCAATATTGCCCCCACCGAGGACATCCTGCTCCTTCGCGCTGGAGGTGGCGACATGGCCCGGTGGTGGCTGGTGCCCTCCTGGGCAAAAGAGATCGGCACCAAGTACAGCATGTTCAACGCCCGAGCTGAATCCCTGACCAAGAGCCCCGCCTTCCGCGGGCCGTTCCGGCGCCAGCGCGGCGTGGTGCCAATGTCCAGTTTCATTGAGTGGCGCATGGAGGACGGACAGAAGCAGCCCTGGGTTATCACCAACGATGAGCAATCCCTGGCGGTGGCCGCGCTGTGGGATGTGTGGGAGGGAGCGGACACGCCATTGCTTTCCTGCACCCTGGTGACAACCGATGCGGCCGATGCCTTCCGCCCCTGGCACACCCGTATGCCCGTGCTACTCACCCGCGAGGAATGCCTCCGCTGGCTGGATAACGAACAGCCGATTGACGCCGGCGACATGATGTTGGCACCCACCCTGAAATTCGACCTTGAGCTCTATCCGGTCAATCGGGCCGTGGGCAATTCCAGCAGGAAGGACGCAGCGCTGTTCGAGCCCACTGGCCAGTCTGTGAAGCTCCGGGGCCAGGGCTGACCACTCACAGCACCACTGAGTTTGCCATGGGCCATAACGTCATGTCGAAATCGGAGGTGGTTTGGAATCCACAGTTATTGCCAGATCAAAATTAACAAGACCGGGCAGAGGATTCATCGGCTTATACCCTGTCGCATTCACTACAGGCGCTGCTTATAACCCCAAAACGCCTCCGCGGAGACGCCGCTTCCACTATCATGGCAAAGGGTGGCGGCAGCGTGTCGGCATGCGAGGGACGCCAACGGCTTAAACGGACCAAAGGAAATCAATATGTCTTCCATGGTTTCAACGGATCGCCTCAGATTTCTGCTCAAGCAACTTCGCGAGCGGCTCTGGGTGAGACCGCTGATCATTTGCCTGCTATCAATTGGCATGGTTTTCGTGGCAAAGCTTTTCGATAACGCCCGATTGCGGCAATTTGTGCCGGAAATCACAATAGACTCAGTCGAGACGCTGCTGTCGGTTATGGCTGCCAGCATGCTGGTCATTGCCACGTTTTCCGTGGCCTCAATGGTTTCAGCGTACGCGGCGGCAAGCAACAGGGCCACGCCGCGGTCATTCATCCTGGTCATCGCGGACGATGCCTCCCAGAATGCTCTCTCCGGTTTTGTCGGTTCATTCATCTTTTCCATCGTGGCGATCACGGCGGTCAAAAACGACTTTTACCAGACCGGGGGCCTTTTTATCCTCTTTGTCGTTACGGCGCTCGTATTCAGCATGGTCATTTTTACCTTTGTCCGCTGGGTCGACAGCATCGCCCGGCTTGGGCGGATGAGATCGACACTGGACAAGGTTGAGAAGGCAACGCGCGACGCCTTGAAGCGGCGGCGGGATGGACCCAGCCTTCCATGCTGTGCGGTCCGATCCCACGCTGTCGGGCAGGCGGTGTGCGCAACGCAGGTCGGTTACGTGCAGCATATCGACTTCGCCTCGCTGCAAGCCTGGGCAGAGAAGGCCGAGGGGCGGGTAATCGTGGAGGCCTTGCCGGGCAGCTTCGCCACGCCAGACCAGCCACTGGCTTACGTCACCACTTCTCGCGTTGACGAGGCCGCGCCTGATTGCACCCCCGTGGTCGAGGCGTTCGGGATTGGTACCGACCGCCAGTTTGATGATGACCCGAGGTTTGGTCTGGTTGTACTTGCGGAGATAGCCGGCAAGGCGCTGTCACCCGCGGTCAATGATCCCGGCACTGCGATTGACGTCATGGGAAGGCTGGTGCGGCTGTTTCATTTGTGGTCACAGCCGGCAACAGATGGAGATGATGATCGTCCGCTGTACGATCGGGTGGAAGTGCCCGAGATCTCGGTACGGGACATGTTCGACGACGCCTTTACCGTGATTGCCCGGGATGGTGCCAGCCAGGTCGAGGTTTCGGTCTGGTTGCAAAAAGCGTTGTCCACTCTGGCGTCGCTTGGTGACGAGAAAATGCGAGAAGCCGCCCGGCATCACCGTGGCATGGCGCTGGAGCGCTCCAGAATGGCGCTGACCTTGCCGGAGGACCTGGCGGCTGTGCGCAGCGCCGCTGGCCCGGAGGAGACATGAGCGGGCATTTGCCAATCATCTACGTCAGGGGCTATGCGGGCAGCGAAGGGGCTGTCGAGGCCACGGTGAACATGCCCTACTACGGCTTCAACCTGGGCAGCACGCAGGTGCGGACCGGACCGGAGGGTGAGCCGGATTTCTTTATTTTCGAGAGCCCGCTGGTGCGCCTGATGAAAGACCACGGTTATGCCGATATCTTCGCCCGGGTCGATGACGACGGCGCCGTGAGGCTACTCAATCGAGAGGAGGAACGCTACGGGGAGCAGGGTTTTCCCCTGCGCTCGCTGTGGATCTATCGCTACTACGACCGCAGCTCGGAACGAGTCGGCGACGGCGACCGGGACAACCTGGAAATACTGGGGCACAATCTTGGGCTGCTGCTCGAGTTCGTCCTCAGGGAAACAGGGGCGCAGCAGGTGCACCTGGTTGCCCACTCCATGGGCGGGCTGGTATGCCGCTCATTGATCCAGCGGATTTTGCAGGAACGCGCCGCGGAACGGGTGGCGCGCCTGTTCACCTACGCCACGCCCCACCGCGGGATCCACTTCCGCCGCGGCCTGGGTTTCCTGACCAGTGTACGGGACCTGCTGGGGCTCAACGATTCCGACACCTTCGGCCCTGTGCGCATGCGCCAGTACCTGGGCTTCCCGGAGGACTGGGACGAGCGGAGGCTGCACGAGATCGGCGACCACTTTCCGGTGGACCGGGTGTTCTCGCTGATCGGGACCAATCACACCGATTACAATCTGGCGCGCCTGGCGGTGGGCCCCGGCAGCGACGGCCTGGTGCAGATCGACAACGCCTACGTCCACGGCAGCAGCCGCGCTTTCGTCTATCGCAGCCACAGCGGGCCCCTGGGAATCGTCAACTCCGAGGAGGGCTACCAGAATCTGCAGCGCTTCCTGTTCGGCGATACCAGCGTGAAGATCGAACTGGAGGGCTTGCGGCTGCAGGACCACCTGCGCAGCAATGAGGATTTGCGCTTTATCCTGGTCGAAACCACCGTGCTGATCCGCGGCGAGGAGGTGGTGATGACCGACCAGCGCGAGGAACACGGTTCGGCACTGACAGTGGGCGCCCGGGCCTTGGAGGAGGGCCACGAGACCCTGTTCCGGACCTACCTGGCCCGCTCCGGGCGGCCCAGCAACCGGGAGCGCTACTCCCATTTTCAGATCCGCTTGCGCCTGCTGCCGCACTATGTGAGCGAACGGCGGGTGCTGCGTGACCGCCACTACTTCGGCGAGCACCTGTTCCAGGAAACGCTGACTATCGGCATCCGCGATACGGATGGCGGCGAGGGTCGGCTGGTCCGCGCCAGATGGACAGCGATGGATACCGACCTTCCCGATGCGGGTACGCGACACCCGCGCAGTGACGACATCCGCTTCGAACTGAAATCCCGCCATTTGACGGCTGGCGCACTGGTGTTGCGGGTGCGTGACGAGAGCAGTCCGGGCCACTAATGTTTGCATCCCTGACCGCCGGGATTATCGCCTTCAGTATCGCTGCTCTGGTCATCGTCATCGCCGGCAGTCAGTTGGCGCGAGTGGCCGATGAACTCGCCGATCGCACCGGAATGGGCGAGGCGCTGTTCGGTATTCTGCTCCTCGCCGGCGTAACCTCGTTGCCCGACTTCGCCGCGACGCTCAGCGCGGCGCTGGATTCCCGCCCCGATCTGGCCATGAGCAACATCATGGGCAGCATGGCGGTGAACCTGGTCTTTCTCGGCATCGCCGACATGGTCTACCGCCAGGCCAATCTGGAACACGCGGCTGCCTCCCCCACCATCCTGATGCTGGCGGCATTGCTGATCGTACTGCTCACGCTACCACTGCTCGCCATCGTCACGCCGCCGGTGAACCTGTGGGGT
The DNA here is from genome assembly GCF_030649675.1 of Haliea sp. E1-2-M8. Taxonomy (GTDB): domain Bacteria; phylum Pseudomonadota; class Gammaproteobacteria; order Pseudomonadales; family Halieaceae; genus Haliea. The sequence continues at coordinate 21,227 of NZ_JAUTDR010000015.1, forward strand.
GTGCATCCTGTGACGCCGTTGATAGTGCTTGGCTATGTGTTGGGGCTGGACCTGGTGCGCAGAACCGAGGAAAAACCGATGTGGTTTCCCCGCCACACTCGCCAGACGGTGGCGGACACGCCGGAACACCACCGTCATGGCGGCCTTGCGGTGGCATGGCTCAGTATTTTTGGTACCAACTGCTTCAACATGCTGGTGGTGGCTGCTGCAGATGCCGGTTATCCCGGTGGCTCCATCTATCACGACATGGCACCGGTGCAAATGACCTGGGGCCGGATCGGGTTTGAAAGCGCGCTGATACTGGCGGTCTATGCCCTGGCGCTGGTCATTGTGGTGGCGAGCGGCTGAGCGACACGATAAGGTTGGACCAAGGCCCATGCCAGCGCGGAAGTGCACCCATGAACAAGCAGCACCAGTGGAACTCCTCCTACTTTTTTGTCACTGTCCTCCTGATCCTGCTGTTTCAGAACTGGTGGGCCACCAGCCGCAACGTGGAGGTCGTCCCCTATAGCGAGTTCCTCAGCCTGCTCAATGACGGGCGCATCGCTGAGCTGACGGTAGAGCAGGAGCAGATCAGCGGCCGCTTCAAGGATCCGATCAACAGCAAGCAGTACTTCATTACCAATCGGGTGGACCCGGCGCTGGCGGAGCAGATCAAGGACTCCGGGGCGACCTTTACCGGCACGGTGCAGAACACCTTCCTCTCCAGCCTGCTGTCCTGGCTGCTGCCGCTGCTGGTGTTCCTTGCGATCTGGATGTTCGTGTTCCGCCGGTTCGCCGAGAAGCAGGGCTTCGGTGGCATGGTGAATGTGGGCAAGTCCAAGGCACGGGTGCTGGTGGAGCGCGACACCGGGGTGACTTTTGATGATGTCGCCGGGGTGGACGAGGCCAAGCTGGAGCTGCAGGAGATCGTCTCCTTCCTCAAGGACAAGGAGCGCTACGGGCGCCTCGGAGCGCGGATTCCCAAGGGTATCCTGCTGGTCGGGCCCCCGGGTACCGGCAAGACCCTGATCGCCAAGGCGGTGGCGGGACAGGCCGGAGTGCCCTTTTTCTCAATCTCGGGGTCAGAATTCGTGGAGATGTTCGTCGGCGTCGGCGCGGCCCGGGTGCGTGACCTGTTCGAACAGGCGCGCCGGGCCGCACCCTGCATCATCTTCATCGACGAGGTGGATGCCCTGGGGCGCAGTCGCGGGCTGGGCGGCTTCGGCGGGCAGGACGAGAAGGAGCAAACTCTGAACCAGCTGCTCGCGGAGCTCGACGGCTTTGATCCGCGGGAGGGCATTGTGCTGCTGGCGGCGACCAACCGCCCGGAAATCCTCGACCCCGCGCTGCTGCGCGCCGGGCGCTTCGACCGCCAGGTGGTGCTCGATCGGCCCGACCGCAATGGGCGCCATGCGATTCTCAAGGTACATGCCCAGCGGGTCCGGCTCGCGGCGGAGGTGGACCTGGCGCAGATCGCCGGCATCACCCCCGGCTTCACCGGCGCCGACCTCGCCAACCTGGTAAACGAGGCGGCCATTGTCGCCACCCGTCGCGGCGGGGAGGAAGTCGGAACCGCGGATTTCACCGCCGCGGTCGAGCGTGTGGTCGCCGGCGCCGAGCGCAAGGGCCGCCTGCTGCAGCCGCACGAGCGGGAGGTGGTCGCCTACCACGAAATGGGCCACGCTCTGGTAGCGGCGAGCATTCCGGGTAGCGACCCGGTGCACAAGGTCTCGATCATCCCCCGTTCAATCGGCGCACTGGGCTATACCATGCAGCGGCCGACCGATGATCGTTTCCTGTTGACCACCCGGGAACTGGAGGACCGCATGACGGTACTGCTGGCCGGGCGCGCAGCCGAGCTCACTGTGTTCGGCGAGATATCCACTGGCGCCGCCGACGACCTTGCCAAAGTCACGGATGTCGCGCGCCAGATTGTCACCCGCTTCGGCATGACCGAGGCGCTTGGCCAAACGGTGCTCGAGCGCCAGACCACGACCTACCTCGGCGACCAGCAGGTCGGGGTGCGGGAGAAGGACTATTCCGAGGAAACTGCCCGCGAGGTGGATCTGGCGGTTCGCGAGCTGATAGACGCGGCCTACAAGCGCGCCCAGGGAATTCTCGTTGAACGCCGGGTGCTGCTCGACGAAGGTGCGCGGCTGCTGCTTGAGAAAGAAACGCTGACACCGGAGGACTTTCCAGCCTTGTCTCCGGCCCAACAATGACAGAGGGATTTCCCATGAAACAAACCGTACGCATAGCGACCACCGCACTGTTGGCGGCAGTCATCGCCGCCGTAACCGCCCCGGTCGCAACCGCAAACCCGGCGGCTCCCGCGCGGCCAGACTTTGTCCTCCCCGCCGCGGAACCTTTCGATGCCGCTGCCGTGCCCGCCTACAGCGGCGACCACAATGCGGTCTATGCCCACATCGACGCCAACCTGGAGCAGCACCTGGCCAACATCCAACGCTGGCTGCGCCAACCCTCCATCAGCGCCCTGGATATCGGTGTGCGCGACATGGCGGAGATGGTACGCAGCGACCTCGAGGGCATGGGTTTCCAGGAAACCGCCATTGTCGAGACCGACGGCCACCCCGGGGTCTGGGGATTCTACGACGCTGGCGCCGAGCGCACGCTCATGTTGTACCTGATGTATGACGTGCAGCCGGTGGACGAGGAGGACTGGCAGAGCCCGCCCTTCGCCGCCAACCTGGTAGAACACGAACTGGGCAAGGTGCTCATGGCGCGCGGCGCCACCAACCAGAAAGGCCCCCAGCGCGCGCTGTTGAACGCCATCGAATCCATTATCGCCGTCGACGGCACCCTGCCGGTGAACCTGATGATTACCGCCGAGGGCGAGGAGGAGCTCGGTTCGCCGCACTACCCCCAGATCATCGACCAGTACGAAGATCGGCTGAGTACGGCGGACGGCGTGATCTTCCCCTTCAATTCACAAGCGCCCGACGGCGGGGCCAGCCTCAACCTGGGGGTGAAGGGCATCTTGTACTTCGAAGCCGAAGCCAGCGGCGGGGACTGGGGTGGCCCCCGGGCAGCGGAGATCCACGGCTCCTACAAGGCCATTGTGGACTCCCCGGTCTGGCGCCTGGTACAGGGGCTCTCGACCCTGGTGTCGGAAGACGGCAACACTATTCTGGTACCGGGTTACTACGATAGTGTGCGCCCACCAACCGCCGAGGAGGCGTCGCTGATAGCGGGCCTGCTGGCGACCCACGATGACGACCGCCTCAAGGACACGTTCAAGGTCGGGCGCTGGATCGACGGCATGAGTGGAGAGGAGGTGCTGCGCAACCTGATCTACACCCCCACCCTGAACATTGACGGCCTCTACGGCGGCTACACCGGTGAGGGCGTCAAGACCATATTGCCGCACATGGCCACCGCCAAGCTGGATTCGCGGCTGCCCGTGGGCCTGGACCCGGATGAAGCCTTTGGCCGGATCCGCGCCCACCTGGACGCCAAGGGCTACGAGGATATTGTCCTGCGCAAGTTGTCGTCCTACCCGGCCTCCCAGACCTCGGTGCACACCCCCCTGGTACAGGCAGTTATTGGCGTGTTCAACAAGCACGGTGCAACACCGACGGTGAATCCGCGGCTTGCCGGCAGCGCACCGTTCTACCAGTTCACGGAACGGCTCGGCCTGCCCATGGTGCCCACGGGTTTCGGTTTCGGCACCGGCGCCCACGCGCCCAACGAATTCATGCTGATCGAACCCGCGCCGGGGGTCGGTGCCGCCGGGCTCGCCGCGATCGAGAAGGCCTACGTCGACATGCTCTATGCGCTGGCCGCACCGGACCGGGGAGAGTGACATGCTGACCATCCCCACTCCACGCACACTGGGGCTAGCGCTGGCGGTCGCCCTGCTGTGCGCCGGACTGGTTTTCGCCAGGCCGCCCCTGGCCACGGAGATGGCGCGACTGATAGAAAGCCAGGGCGTCGACGCCGCCCGCGAGAGTTTTGCCGAGCTTTGGGAAAACGCCGGCGCTGAGTATGAACCGGATGTGGACGGCCTCGCGGAACTCGGCACCCGCTACCTGCGGGAAGGCAATATTGATGCCGGCATGGCGGTAATGGAGATGGTGTCCATCATCAGCCTGGCCGAGCTTGATACGGCACTGGAGTCACAGGCCGCGCTGGTGGCAGAGATGGAAGCCGCCGCGACAGAGATTGCGGCAGGGACCGGTACCCAGGCCGGGGCGGCACCCGGGGATGAGCGCCCGCAACCAGCGGCACCAGACCGCGGCCCCGCCCGCACGGACCTTGAGCGCCTGACCGGCATCTACGCCAGTGGCGAGGCACCCAACCGGGAGCTGTTTGTAACCCGGACCTGTGACGGTTTCCTGGTGGTCGGCCCCCTGTGGGCGGATACCGCGCCCTGGTACCTGCGTTCGGAGGGCGAGGCGGCTTTCACTTTCCGACAGGATGAGCTGCAGTTCCAGCTTGAGTTCGCTACCGGCGATGATGGCGCGGCACGGCAGCTCAGCCACACTATTCGCGGCCTCGCCACCCCCATGCAGCGCCGCGGCCCATTGCCGGGCGACTGGCCGCGCTGCACGCCGGCCGCGGAAATGCGCTGACCGGGGACGATCAGTCCCGACTGCGGGACAGGATGGGGCGCATCAATTGTGAGTTTGGGTCCTTGATAATGCCCTGCGGAGGACGCGCCGGTTGCGGCCGCTGCGGCGGATGAAAGCCGGGCCGCCAGGGCCGGAACGGTACCTGCGGCGGCAGATAAATGTACTCGTAACGCACCTCGGGCTGCGCCTGGCGGACGCCCGCTACGACCGGCTCGCGTGCAGCCCGCTCTCTTGCCGCCTCGCGCTGCGCCTCCCGTTCACGCCGATCCGCAGCCATGCGTTCGGTGGTCTCCCGCATGGCTTCCAGCTGCTGCCGGGACTCTTCTGCAGACACCGGCTGCGGCGTGTCGATAGCGATAACCTCCGCCGCTGCGAGGTCGTCTGGCGGAACATCGGAAAATCCGACAACGCCGTTACTGTCTACAACCCGGTAAACGTTTGTTGAGTCCGCCGCTGCGCCGCAGGCTAAAAAGAAGAAGAGACTGACCAACACACCTTTTACCATTTGCCTTCAATCTTCCAGAACAGCCCGAGTTCCGCGTTGCTGTTCGACCAGCATCAGTCGTCAGCTCGACGGCCACGGGCGCGCCGCCGCTCCTCTGTCGCATGGGCATAGATCTCCGTGGCTGCCGCGCCCGGAAAGCGCCGGTCATCATCCCGGTGCCGCCGGTCCTCATGCCGTCGGTAACGGCAGTCGCACTGCAGGCGACCGCATTCCGGCAGGGGCAGCTGAGGAACATCCACCTGGAGAAAGCGCTGTTCCTGTAGGCACTGCACCGCCGCACAGGCATCCCGTCCAGGCTCAATGGTGCAGGCGCGATACGGGAAGGACGCCGTAGCACTCGCCGAAGTCCCCGTGGTGCGCTGTTTTTGAGGTCCGGATGTCTCGCCTGCTCCCAGCGCGGACTTGAGCACCTCCCAGATATTGCTGATCGTCATGGCTCTGAACCCGAATAGCGCTCTGTAACATCCACAAACCATGAATGGTAGCACAAGGCGCCGTATAACTGCTCACGAACACCTCTCCAGGTTGCCTGGGACGACTGTGGGTGAAGAAATGCAGGAAACGGGCCTCTTCTGGATCCTGCAGCCGGCCCATTACGCCGGGTATGCAGGTTCGCCACTGCTTGCAGCGGCGAACCTTCCTAACTGAACAATATATCGTCGCCAGTGCAATCGTCGTCGGCCCGACGGCCATAGGCATGGCGCCGCTCCTCTTGCATATGAGGATACGTCAGGGTCGCTATCGCACCCAGCAAGCGCCGGTCCTGATCCAGGTGTCGCCTGTCCTGATGACGCCTGTAGCGGCAGTCGCACTGGAGGCGACCACACTCGGGTAGCGGCAGCATGGGAGCATCTGCCTGGAGAATGCGCTTGTCCTGCAGCCTGGTCACAGCAGCACAGGCTCCCGGTCCCGGTTCAATGGTGCAGGCGCGGTACCGGGAGGTGGATTCATACGAGTTTGCGTAAGGCCTCGCTCTACCCCGTTTTGCAACTGAAGGGGCACGGCCTGCTCCCAGCATGGACCTGAATGTTTGCCAGATAGTGCTCATGACCGGACCTCCGGGCCAGATTGTCGAGCGCCCGGCAGGGCACAAGAAAATGAACTGCCCGGATTTGCCTGTGGACACCGAGCAACCTCAACGACGGAACTTGAGATGGGTCAAGCTCGCCCCGCTTTGCCTGACATATAATGCAGATGAGGTATGAGGCGTCCGTTCGGTGAACCACATAGTTGCAACCATCGGCTAACGCCTCAGGGAGAAAGACCATGACCGCACCGCAACTGAACGACATCGAACGTCCGTCGGTGGCGGACGTGCTCGCCGCGGCCGGCAAACACTGAGATGCGAGCGGGGGAACCCGTGCCGGGGATGAACGGGTGCCGTAGCGTGCGGTTCAGGCTACCATTGCTGCTTGTGCCCCCGGGATTCCCCCCCGCCATGCTGGTATTTGTCGTCAATGCATTGATCGTCTCTCTGGCCGTGGTCATTCACTATGAGGCCCTGCACCGGCTAACCCGATACCTGCCCCGGTTACCCGTGGTGCACCGCGCCCGCATCGCCATTGGTGTGCTCGGCGCGCTGGTTGCGCACGCGGTGGAAGTGTGGATTTTTGCGCTCGCCTATTACCTGCTGACCACCCGGTTTAGCTGGGGCAGCCTTAGCGGCAGTTACGATGGCACGGTGCTGGACTGCGTGTACTTCTCCTTTACCGTGTATTCAACGCTGGGCTTCGGCGACATTTTCCCGGAGGGTGAAATCCGCTATCTGGTGGGCATCGAGGCGTTGACCGGGCTGGTACTGATCACCTGGACCGCCTCCTTCCTGTACTATGAAATGCAACGCAACTGGAGTGAAAAATAAACGCTATGTCCCGACTCGCTATCCGTAAAGCCCGCCCTGAAGACTGCGCCCTGATTCTGCGCTTCGTCCGCGACCTCGCTCTTTATGAAAAGGCGCTGGATGAGGTCAAGGCCACCGAGGCTGACCTGCACGGCCTGCTGTTCGCCGAACACCCGCGCGTCTTTGCCCTGATCTGCGAAATCGACGGGGAGGCCGTCGGTTTCGCCCTGTACTTCTACAATTTCTCTTCCTGGCTGGGCCGCCTGGGATTGTATCTGGAGGACCTTTATGTGGACCCGGCGCAGCGCGGCAATGGCGCCGGGAAGGCGCTACTGCAGTACCTGGCGCAACAGGCAGTGGCCGAGGGCTGTGGCCGCTTCGAGTGGAATGTACTGGACTGGAACGAGCCCGCCATCCAGTTCTATGAGTCTTTTGGCGCCCGCCCCCAGAGCGAGTGGGTGGGCTACCGGCTGAGCGGCAAGGCGCTGGAGGACTTCGCCGCCGGCAGCTGAGCGGCTCGCCCGCGCCGGGATGCGATGAAGCGCGGCTCCGCTGCGACGAAGCGTCTTTGCGCGCAGGCAAAGGTCCGTATACTGCGCCCATGCGCATCAATGAGTTACTGCAAAACAAACGGTACCTTTTCTGGGTGTTCCAGTTCGCCGGCTGGAGCGGCTGGGGTGTGTCCTATTACCTGGGTATTCTGGTCGGGGGCGATCCGCCCAGGCACTATGAATGGTACCTGCTTGTTATCAGCCTGATCGGCATCGGCCTGACCCTGGGACTGCGCGCGCTCTATCACTACACCTGGGACATGTCGATCGCACGCCGTATCGTCGCCCTCCTGCTGGGCTCTTACCTGGCCGGGCTAACCTGGATGGCTATCAGGGCAACTATCTATGCCAACGTGTTCCCCGATGATCCCGGCAAGATTGGCGGCCGCGACCGCAACGCGTGGTACGACTACTTCGACGGCTCGGTATCCGCCTTCTGGGTAATGCTGGTGTGGAGCGGCCTGTATTTCGGTATCAAGTACTACCTGCTGGTACAGGAAGACAAACAGCGCCTGCTCAAGGCCATGTCCATGGCCCAGGAGGCGCAGTTGAAGATGCTGCGCTACCAGCTCAACCCGCACTTCCTGTTCAACACCCTCAACGCCATCTCCACGCTGATCCTGGACCAGCAGACGCAACTGGCGAACACCATGGTCAGCCGGTTGAGCCGGTTCCTGCGCTACTCGCTGGACAACGACCCGATGGCCAAGGTCACCGTGGCCGAGGAATTCGAAGCCCTGACGCTGTACCTGGATATCGAAAAAGTGCGCTTTGGCGAGCGCCTGCAGCTACACTTTCACCTGGAACCGGAAGCGCGGGAGGCCCTGGTGCCCTCCCTGCTGCTGCAGCCACTGGTGGAAAATTCCATCAAGTACGCCATTGCCAACGCGGTGGGCGGTGGCAGTATTGGCGTCAGCGCCTGCGTCGACAACAACGAACTGGTGCTGGCGGTGGCCGATGACGGCCCCGGCCTGGACATGCGCGTCGGCCGCAACCCCAAGGGGGGCGGAGTCGGCCTCAACAATATCCGCGATCGCCTGCGGGAACTGTATGGGGAGCGGCAATCTTTCCGTCTGGGCGCGACCGAACCCCACGGCCTGACGACGACCGTCCGGCTGCCACTGGAAAGAGCCAAGGTGAGTTCATGAACCCGCTGACCGCTGTCATCGTAGACGACGAGAACCTTGCCCGGCGGGGCCTCGCGTTGCGCCTGCAACAGATTCCCGAGGTCGCCATCGTTGCCGAGTGCGCCAACGGCGAAGAGGCCCTCGCCGCCATTGCCGAACATGAACCGGAACTGGTGTTCCTCGACATCCAGATGCCCGGCATGGACGGCTTCGAGGTCCTGGCGCGGCTGCAGGCCGACACCCTGCCGATGATTGTCTTTGTCACTGCCTACGACGAGTACGCCGTGGACGCCTTCAAGGTGCACGCGGTGGACTACATCCTCAAGCCGGTCGACGAGCAGCGCCTGCAGGAAGCGGTAACCCGGGCCCTGGAACAGCGCGAGCAGCAGCAGTCGGCGCTGGGCAAGGCCAAGCTGATGGAACTGGTCATGGGCATCACCGGCGCCAGCGCCCGCTCGGTGGAGGCGATGGCCTCGGGCCAGGGGCGCCTGTCCTGGCCGGAAAGACTGACCATCCGCGACGGCGGCGCCATCAGCTTCATCCGCGTTGCGGACATTGAGTGGATAGACGCCGCGGGCGACTACATGTGCATCCACGCCCAGGGCAAGACCCACATCATGCGCGTCACCATGAAGGAGCTGGAGGCAATGCTGGACCCGGCGCGTTTTCTGCGCGTCCACCGCAGTACCATCGTCAACGCCAGCGGCATAATCGGCGCCCGCAGCCTGGACAGCGGCGAGTACCTGCTGCAGCTGGAGAGCGGCGCCCAGGTGAAGGTCAGCCGCGGCTACCGCGAGCGGGTGCGGGAACTGCTGGAAGCCTAGTACCCTGCCTGCAATCACTGCGGGGCTGGCAACCGCGCGCCAGTCGCGCATAATGGTGCCAGGTCTTGTCAGGGAGTGGTGTCCATGAACATGAGTAAAGTGGTGTTCGGTTTTTTCGTACTGCTGGCGGTAACGCTGAACTTCGGCTTTTTTATCGGCGATATCGACAACCCGGAGCACCACGATGTCTATGAACTGTTCGCGGCCCTGGTGGTGGGCCTTATCGCCACCGTGCTCAAGTTCGGCGAGCGCTCGCAGATGGGGGCCATCCTGCTCGCCTCCAGCCTGGTGGTCGACCTGCAGTTGATTGCAGCCGTGGTGGTGTGGGCCATGGCGGTACACGTCACCGGCGTGGGCCTGACCCCAAAGGTGGTGGCCTCCATCGTGTCTCTCTCCGGGGGCGCGCTGCTGGCCAACCTGGTGTCGCTGGTGCTGCTGACCCTGGATACCGCCGGACTCAGCAGACGCTAGCGCCCACGTGACCAGCCCCGCCAACTACTCGCTGGTATTCCTGTTCCTGCGCCGCATGCGGGTGCCGCTGACGGTGCTGATCCTGGCCTACAGCATCGCCACCGTGGGCTTCACCCTGATTCCGGGCACTGACGACCAGGGCAACCCCTGGCGCATGAGCTTCTTCGAAGCGTTCTATGTAGTCAGCTACACCGGCAGCACTATCGGCTTCGGCGAGGTACCCTACGACTTTTCCCAGGGGCAACGCCTGTGGACCATGGTCAGCATCTACCTGACCGTCATTGCCTGGCTGTTTTCCATCGGTTCCATCGTCTCCCTGCTGCAGGATCCGGCCTACCGCCGCGCCATGCGCCGGGCACGGCTGGCGCGGCTGGTGAGCAACCTCAACGAGCCTTTTTACCTGGTCTGCGGCTACGGCGATACCGGGCGCATGCTCACCCGCGCACTGACCGATCGCGGCCACCAGGTGGTGGTGGTGGAGCGCAACCAGGAAAAAATCGAGCTGCTGGAGGTCGGGGACTTCCGGGTACCGGTCACCAGTTTCTGCATGAATGCCAGCCTGCCGGACAACCTGGTGGAGGCGGGACTGCGCAACCGCTGGTGCAGCGGGGTGATCGCCGTCACCGGTGAGGGCCACGTCAATCTGAAAATCGCCATCAGCGCCACGCTGCTGAATCACAAGGTGGCGGTGTATGCCAGCTCCCACACCCGCAGTGACGCGGACAATATGCGCTCCTTCGACACCGACCATGTGGTCAATCCGGTCGAGGAATACGAGCGGCGCCTGCAACTGGCGATCGACAAGCCGGACCTGTTTCGCCTCTACCACTGGCTCAACTCCGGCCCCAACGCGCGCCTCACCAAACCGGTATCCGTCCCCCGGGGCAAGTGGATTGTCTGCGGTTTCAGCCGGGTCGGGCGGGCAGTCTGGAAACTGCTGCAGGAGCGGCATATGGAGGTGGTGGTGATTCATCCGGACCCGGAACAGTCCGGCTGCCCGGAGGGTACCATCGCCGGCCGCGGCACCCAGGCCGAGGAGCTGGCGGCGGCCGGCGTCGAAGGTGCGGTGGGTATTGCCGCCGCCACCGACGATGACGCCGACAACCTGTCGATCCTGATCACCGCGCGAGCACTCAACCCGGACCTGTTCCATGTGGTGCTGGAGAACGGGCTCTCCAGCCACGCCCTGTTCCGCGCCGCGCAGCCGGACTTTCTCGGCCAGCCCAGCAGCGTTGTCGCGGGTACCATCCTCAGCCGCATCAGCTCCAGCCTGGTGGAACCCTTTACCCGGCAACTGCTGCTGCAGGACAACGACGTTGCGCGCCAGGCCCTGGCTGCTTTCCTCCGCCACCAGAGCGACCACCCGCCGCAGTTTTCCTCCGGCCGGGTCAGCGCCCGGCGCACACCGGCCCTCGCCCGCGCTCTGGAAGAAGGCCGCGAGGTTACGGTGGGCAGGCTGATGGCCGACCCCCGCGACTGGCAGCAGCGCCTCCACCTGGAGGTGCTTTTTGTGCGCCGGCAGCAACAGGATATCCTCTTTCCCCCGGATGAATTTCTGCTGGCCCTGGGTGACAGACTGCTGCTGGCAGGGCGCGACGGCGAGGCTGCACGCATGCTCGCGGTGCTGGAAAATGATGAACGCCTGGAATACATCCTGACCGGCAATGACCGGCAGCAGGGGTTGGTCTGGCGGTGGCTGGAGCGCCGCAGCTGATCAGGTGCAGCGAATCTGCTCGCCGTCCCCCGCCGCTACCTCGCCGATGATCGTGGCACAGGCATAGCCGGCAGCGCGCAAGGCCCCTTGCAACGCCCCTGCCCGTTCGCGGGCAATCCCCACCAACAGTCCGCCGCTGGTCTGGGGATCAAACAACAGGTCCCGCCGCGGCTGCGGCACCAGCGCGCAGCTTGCCAGCCGCGCATTGGCCGGATGCATGCTGCTGTGGAGGCCAGCCTTCAGGCTGGCCAGGGCTCCGGGCAACGCCGGCACCGCATCCAGCGACAGCTCCGCATGCTGGCCCGGGCGCAGCATTTCCAGCAGGTGACCCCAGAGCCCGAAGCCGGTGACATCCGTAGCCGCAGCGGCGCCGTGCTCCAGCGCCAGCCGGGCCGCGGCATAATTGCTCTGCAGCATGACCTCCGTCGCCGCGGTGATGTCGCGGCCGTCCGCCCGCAGCTGCATGTGGGCCGCGAACAGGGTGCCGGTCCCCAGCGGCTTGGTCAGCAGGAGCTGGTCCCCGGGTTGCAGCCCCCGCTTGGGCAGCAGCCGGCCGGCGACGAGAGGCTCCCCGGTCACCGCAAAACCCAGCGCCAGCTCCGGCCCCTGCAGGCTGTGCCCGCCCACCAGGCGGCAGCCCACCGGTTCAAATTCCTTCAGCGCCCCGGCCAATAGTTGCACCAGTTCGCGTTGCTGCAGGGCCGGGCTGCAGAAGGGCAGCGTTACCGCCGCCAGCGCGGACCGGGGCCGGGCGCCGCTGGCGTAGAGGTCCGACAACGCGTGATTGGCGGCGATGCGCCCCATTACCCAGGGGTCGGACACCAGCCCGCGGAGGATATCGAGGCTCTGCAACTGGATACCGCCCGCCGGCGCCTCCAGCACCGCGGCGTCGTCGGCGCTGCCTGGCTCCGGGCACAGGCCCGGGTAGAGCAGACGCAGCTCGGCGAGCGCCGCGGCCAGGCTGTCGCCGCCAACCTTGGCGCCGCAGCCGCCGCAGGGCGCCTGGGCGCCCGCCGCCAGGGCTTCGGGCAGGCTGTCCGCCGCCAGGGCCGGCATCGCCTCGGGCAATTCCTCGAAGCGGGCCATGAAGCTGCGATCGATGCGGTCCTTCCAGCGCCAGACCCAGGCCCCGGTCGCGGCGAAAGGACCGCGATCCGCCGTGGCTCGCCGCTCGCCCAGCGAGAGCAGGGACAGGAAGCGCTGTTGGGGGCGGTGGCTACGCAGGGGCCGGCCCAGCAGGTAGTTGTGCAGGTTGGCAGCGAGCACCGGCGCCTGGCGCACCGCGTACACCCCGGCCTTGGGCCGTGGATGGGCCAGCTGGGTGGCGATATCGCCGGCGGCAAATATGGCATCGTCAGTCACCGACTGCAGGGTGTCGCGCACGGCCAGGAAACCGCCCTCGACAGTGTCGAGACCGCTGGCTTGCGGCCACGACGCCGCCACGGCGCCAGTACACCAAAACAGCGCGTCGAAGGGTGCAGTGCGCCCATCGTCCAGTTCCAGACAGCCGGCGCTGACGCTCGCCACGCGGTTGCCGCAGTGGACCGCAATGCCTGCGTCCGCCAGTGCGCGGCGCACCGCTGCCCGCGCCAGGCCGTTGTAACTCTGCAGTATGTCCTCTGCTGCGCAAAACAGGGTCAGCTGCAGGGGCTTGCCCCGCAGGCGTCGGGACATGGCCAGCGCCAGTTCAACACTGCCAGCGCCGCCGCCGACCAGGGCCAGCCGCAGCGGCCCCGCGCGCCCGGGCAGGCTGGTCTCAAGCTCCTGCCAGCGCTGCCACAGATCCGCCACCGGCTTGACCGGGACCGCGTGTTCCCGTGCTCCGGGAACGCTGTCCAGTTCCGGTTGGGAGCCGATATCCAGGCTGAGCACGTCAAAGGCCAGCGGCGGGCGCTCGGGCAGGGTCAGGGTGCGGGCCCGCAAATCCAGGCCGCTGACCTCGGCGGCAACAAACCGCACCCCGGCCCACTGGCACAGGCGCGCCAGGTCGATATGGGTTTCCTCAAACCGGTAGTGCCCGGCTATCAACCCCGGCAACATGCCGGAATAGGGGGTGTGGCTGGCGGGTGACACCAGGGTCACCTGGACCCCGGCAACAGGCCGCATGGCCAGCATCCGCAGTGCCAGGGCGTGGGCGTGGCCACCGCCGACCAGCACCAGGTCCCGGGCGAGCTGCGCCTGCTTCAGCAAGACAGCCCCGCCCGGGCAAAGCGGATCACCTCGTCGCGGCGCCCCTGGAACAGGATCCTGCCCGCGCGCTGGGTCAGCTGGTAGCTGTACATGGGGTCGTAGTAGGTTTCCAGCAGGGCGCTGATCCAGGCCCGGTGCTCTGCGATGTCGCCGCTGGCGCGCTGCTGCGCGAAGGCCTTTTCCATCTGCGTGCGGATGGCCAGGTGGCGCTCACCGCCCAGGCGCTTGCGGATACGGTCCAGCCCCTCCAGCAGCCGGGTGCGGTGCAGGGCGGGGCCTTCCACCAGCCCTTCGCTGGCGCTGTAGCGCTCGCCGAGATCGACAATATAGTCCTCCAGGATCACCTCCACCCGCTCCGCCAGGCTCTCCTCGACCACCAGCATGGGCGCGTCCTGCATCCGCTGGCGCAGGTTTTCCGGCAGCGCCACACGACCGATCAGGCGACCCTCATCCTCCAGCAATACCGGGCCATCGCAGCGCTGCAGCAACTGCAGGAGACCGATACTCAGTGCGTTCTCGAAGTCGATCTGGCTGGGCTGGGCTTCGGGCAGGTGGCCAAAAGTGGAACCGCGGTGCCGCGCCAGCCCCTCCAGGTCGAGGGCGCTATCGACGGCGGCGACCACCCGGGTCTTGCCGGTGCCGGTGCGGCCGCTGATCAGCACCAGTTGCGCCCGCTGCAGGGAGCGCTCCAGCTCCTCCAGCAGGAACCGGCGCAGGGCCTTGTAGCCGCCGCTGACCCGGGGATAGACGATGCCGGCATCCGCCAGCCACTGTTGTACGGTCTGCGAGCGCAGACCGCCGCGCCAGCAATACAGGCAGCCATCGGGATGGCTGCGGGCAAACTCGCTCCAGGCCGCGAGCCGCCGTTCCTGTTCGGTGCCGGACACCAGTCTGTGGCCCAGCTCGATGGCCGCGGCCTGGCCCTGTTGCTTGTAGCAGGTTCCAACCTGGGCCCGCTCCTCGTTGCTCAAAAGCGGCAGGTTGCGGGCGGTGGGAAAGGCGCCGTGGGCGAACTCCCCCGGCGAGCGCAGATCCAGAAACGGAGTCCCGGCCAGAAACAGCTGGCGGTAGTCGGAAGTTTCCGGCAGCGCGGCCATGACCGGGAGCGGCTACTCGACTTCGCCGCCGAACAGGCCCATGACCCGTTCCTGCAGGCGGGTGACAACGTCGGACATGAGGGCGAAATCGGCGTCCAGCCGCGCCGCCTGATCCGCTTCCGGCAGGTCCGCGTTCTCCTTCATCAACTCATCCGAGAATTTCAGGCGCCGCAGGCAGAGATCCTCCGCCAGCACCAGGGACACCCGCTCTTCCCAGCTCAGGGCCAGGCGCGTGACCTGCTTGCCGGCGTTGAGGTGGGTTTCCAGCTCCTCGCCCAGTAAATCAACGCCGCGGCAGCGCACCACGCCGCCCTCTTCCCCCGGCTCGCGCAGCTCGCACTCGTCGCCCAGGGCAAAATCATTGGGCAGGGACTGATGGGCCAGCCAGGCGGTCATGGTGGCGGTAGGTGCATTGTTGACCTGGGGCAGCACTACCGGGAAGCTGCCGATGCACTCCCGCAACACGTTGAGCAGCTCCTCGGCGCGGGCCGCGCTGGTGGCTTCCACAAACACCCAGTTGGCGCGGGTGTCGATATAGGCGTACAGGTAGGCGGAACGGGTAAAGGCCCGGGGCAGGAAATCCAGCACAATTTCGTCCTGCAGGTTGAGACGCTCTTTGCGATAGACCTTGCGGCCCTGGGCCTCCTCAATTTCCGCCACTTTCTCCGCGAGTTGCTCGCGCACCACCGTGGAGGGCAGCAATCTTTCTTCCCGCCGCAGCCGCAGCAGGAAACGGCCATCGACGACGTGCACCAGCGCGCTGGTGCTGTCGCCAAGGGCCGGCACCCAACCCGCGGACACCGGCTGGGTGGCGCTGCAGTGCTGGAATTCGCGCTGCGCCAGCTGTTGCTCCATCTGTTCCGCTGTTACCTCAAAGGGGGTGGTGAGGCGATACGCCCGCACGTTTTTGAACCACATAAAATACTCCGCTGGGGGTGGGGGCTCGGCCTGCGCGGCCCGACCTGCGCGGCTCGGGCTGCGCGCCCCGTCCAAAAGACGGGGATTGTACCTCAACCCGGGCCGCCGGGCATGGGGATTCCCGCCCCGGGAACGCGGTGTCGGCACAAGTAAATCGCAATCGCGTACAACATGTTGGGCCGGACGCGTTGAGGGACCGGGAGCAAGCCGGTTTAATCGCGGCAGACTCACAGCAGAGGCGAAAGCGATGACCAGTAGCAACAAGACCAGCCCCAGCCACCCGCGCAAGCTTGCCGACGTGAGCGCCTGGGACCTGGAGACCGATGTCGCGATTGTGGGTTTCGGCGGCGCCGGCGGCTGCGCTGCCATCGAGGCCGCCGATGCCGGCGCCGAGGTCATTATCTTCGAACTGGCCAGCGCCAGTGGCGGCTCCACTGCGCTATCCAGCGCTGAAATTTACATGGGCGGCAACGGCGGCACCCGGGTGCAGCGGGCCTGCGGCTTCGAAGACAGCACGGAAGACATGTTCCAGTACATGATGGCCAGCGCCGGCCCCCAGGCCGACGCGGCCAAGATCCGCAACTACTGCGAAAACAGCACCGGGCACTTCCAGTGGCTGCTGGACCTGGGGGTGCCGTTCAAGGACAGCTTCCACGCCGAGCGCGCGATCATGGCCCTGACCGACGACTGCCTGCTCTACACCGGCAGCGAGAAGGCCTGGCCTTTCAACCAGATCGCCAGACCCTGCCCCCGCGGCCACAATCTGTACGTCGAGGGCGACAACGGTGGCCCACTATTCATGAAGATCGTCACCGACAACGTCGACCGGCGCGAGCGTATCAGCGTGCATTACGAGAGCCGCGCCCTGACCCTGATCATCGACGAGGACGGCACTATAGCCGGCCTGGTGGTGCGGGAAAACCAGCGCGAACTCAACGTCCGCGCGCGCCGCGGGGTCATCCTCTGCGCCGGCGGCTTCTGCATGAACGAAGACATGGTGCGCAAACACGCGCCAATGCTGACCCGCGGCACCCAGCCTATCGGCAACCCCGGGGACACCGGCACCGGCATCCTCATGGGTACCGCAGTGGGCGGCGCCGCCATCAATATGCACGAGGGCTTTGTCACCCTGCCGTTTTACCCGCCGGCCAGCATGACCCACGGCATCGCCATTACCGACAAGGGCCAGCGCTTCATCAACGAGGACTCCTACCACGGCCGGCTCGGCGCCTTCGCCCTGCAGCAGCCCTCCGAGCGCCTGTACATGGTGCTGAATGTGGAGGACTACGCGGATTACGAGACCGTCAGCTATCTAGGCGCACCAGTGGCCGCGACCGGGGACACAGTGGCCGAGCTGGAAGAAGAGCTGGGGCTGCGCAAAGGCGCCCTGGTCCACACCATCGCGCTCTATAACGAGGACTGCGCCGCGGGCGAGGACACTCTGTTCCACAAGGCCGCCGAGTGGCTCAAGCCCCTGCAGCCGCCTCTGGTGGCGCTTGACCTGACCCCCGGCCGCGGCGTCTTTGTGCCCTACTTCACCCTGGGCGGCCTCGATACCCTGCCCACCGGAGAAGTGGTCAACGAGCAGCGCGAAACCGTACCGGGCCTGTACGCGGCGGGGCGCACCGCCTGTGGCATTGTGCGCCGGGCGGAGGGCTACAGCAGCGGCATGTCCGTGGGCGACGCCACCTTCAGCGGGCGCCTGGCGGGCCGGCAGGCGGCGGCGCGGGTTTAGCCAAAAGGGGTCAGGTCCGTTATGAGAAATGGGGTCAGGTCCATTATTGTAGCATTCGGTCGAATGCTACAATAATGGACCTGACCCCAATTACCTGACCCCAATCACGGACACCGCAACCATGAAATACCTGCACACAATGGTCCGCGCCAGCGACCTCGACGCCTCCCTGGACTTCTACTGCAACAAGCTTGGACTGGAGGAAGTGAACCGCCACGAGAGCGAAGGCGGCCGCTTTACCCTGGTCTACCTGGCNAACCATGAAATACCTGCACACAATGGTCCGCGCCAGCGACCTCGACGCCTCCCTGGACTTCTACTGCAACAAGCTTGGACTGGAGGAAGTGAACCGCCACGAGAGCGAAGGCGGCCGCTTTACCCTGGTCTACCTGGCCGCGTCCGGAGATGTGACGCGTGGCCGGGAAGAGAGCAGCCCGCTGCTGGAGATCACCTGGAACTGGGATCCGGAGGAGTACAGCGGCGGCCGCAACTTCGGCCACCTGGCCTACCGGGTCGAGGACATCTACGCCACCTGCCAGCGCCTGCTGGACGCGGGTGTCACCATCAACCGCCCTCCCCGGGACGGCCACATGGCCTTTATTCGCTCACCGGACGGCATTTCCATCGAGCTGCTGCAGGCGAACGCTTCGCTGCCGCCAAAGGAGCCCTGGGCGTCGATGGCGAACACCGGAAGCTGGTAAGCCCTGTTGCCTCAGGCCTTGAGAAACGCGAGTATCCAGCGCCCGATGCGCTCGGTGTCCGGGATTTCTCCCAGGGATGCCACGCCGGCGGCGTAAGTGGGCTCGCCGATAATCTCGCGGCGAAATTCCATGATCTCGCGTGAGTAGGCGGGCACGAATTCCGGGTGCCCCTGAAAGGTAAGTATGTGCTCACCAATCTGCACGACCGCGTTTTCACAGAACTCACTGCTCGCGAGCACCTCCGCACCCGGTGCGTTTTCAACTACCTGGTCCTGGTGGCTCACCAGGATGGCGAACTCGGCTTCACCCTGGTCGTGCCAGTGAGGCCGGCGCGAGAAGTGGTGCCGGTGCAGCCCCACGCCCCAGCCTTTCGAGGATTTTGCAGTCTCGCCACCCAGGGCATGGGCTACCAACTGGTGGCCAAAGCAGATCCCGA
Source organism: Haliea sp. E1-2-M8 (assembly GCF_030649675.1). Taxonomy (GTDB): domain Bacteria; phylum Pseudomonadota; class Gammaproteobacteria; order Pseudomonadales; family Halieaceae; genus Haliea. The sequence goes on from NZ_JAUTDR010000015.1 coordinate 39,910, forward strand.
CCAGCTTCTTGTTGCGCCGGTCGAGTTCGCGCACGAATTCCATCAGGGTCGCGATCCAGGGCTTGTCGTCGTAGACACTGCTCTTGCTGCCGGTCATCAGGTAGGCATCGACCTCGTCGATGTCCTGCGGGTACTCGCCCTGCTCCACATCGTACACGGCGAACTCCAGGGACCGGTCCAGCTGACCCAGCAGGGCGACGAACATATCCGGGTACTCGCCATAATCCGGCACCCATTCCGGCCGTACCGTGTCAGTCTTGAGAATACCCAGTTTCACCAATAGCCCCCGGTTTCGTTCCAGATCGAAAGACAGCATGGTAGGTAAGCCACCCAAGACTGTCCATACCTCCTTTGGTGGGGCCCTGGCCGGGCGCCTATTGTCATGAAACTGACACGGTTCCGTCATGTTTCTGCCATGCAAGCTCCGCAGAATGGGCACCATGAAGATGCTCCTTGCCATCCACAGGCTCGACCTTCAACTGCTGGCCCGCATATTCTCCCAGGGCGAGCGGCGGATGGTACGCCCCCTGGCGCGGGCACTCTCCCGCTCTGGCGACGGCTACCTGCACCTGCTGGTGCCGCTGCTCCTGTTGCTGCTGGCGGTCGATGGCGCCACCCTCTTTGCCGGCCTGCTGGCGCTGGCCCTGCTGCTGGAGCGCGGGCTGTACTGGAGCCTGAAGAACAGCCTGAAGCGGCGCCGGCCGCAGGAGGCGGTGCCGGGTTTCCGCAGCCTGGTCACCGCCGCCGATCAGTTCAGCTTCCCTTCCGGGCACAGCTCCGCTGCCTTCCTGCTGGCGACGGCCCTCGCCGTGGTCTACGGCGGCCCGGTCATCGCCATGTTCCTGTGGGCCAGCGGCGTCGCCCTGTCGCGGATACTGCTGGGCGTGCACTTCCCCGGTGACACCGTGGCCGGCGCGCTCATGGGCAGCAGCATCGCCCTGCTCTGTGCCGGCCTGTTGGGCCTGTAGATGAGGATACTCTACGGGGTTCAGGCCACCGGCAACGGCCATATCAGCCGCGCCCGGGCGATGGCGGAAGCCTTGAGCGAGCACGCAGTCGACGTCACCTGGCTGTTTTCCGGCCGCGAGCGCAGCCAGCTGTTCGATATGGCGCCCTTTGGCGACTTTCTACACCGTCGGGGCCTGACCTTCGTCACCCAGGGCGGTTCGGTGCGCCACTGGCAAACGCTGCGAGAGAACCACCTGCCGCAGTTCCTGCGCGATGTCAGGGCGCTGCCGCTGGCGGGCTTTGACCTCGTGGTCACTGATTTCGAGCCGGTAACTGCCTGGGCGGGCCGTCGCGCCGGGGTACCGACCATCGGCATCGGCCACCAGTATGCTTTCGGCCCCGCTACCCCGCTGGCAGGCGATCACTGGCTGGCGCGGCAGATCATGCGCCGCTTTGCGCCCGTGGAACGGCCCGTGGGGCTACACTGGCACCCCTACAGCGACGATGTCCTGCCGCCAATTCTGGACCTGCCGGATTGCGCGGGTGAGGCCCGTAACCACGTCCTGGTGTATCTACCCTTCGAGGACCAGGTGGCGGTCAGCGCCCTGCTGCAACAGTTTCCCGCGACCAGCTTCCGGCTCTACGGGCCCGGGCTGAGCATTGGCGAGGAAAGCAACGTCAGCCTGCGACCCACCAGCGTCGCAACCTTCAAGCGCGACCTCGCCAGCTGCTCCGGGGTTATCTGCAACAGCGGTTTCGAATTGATCAGCGAGTGTCTGCAATGGCACAAGCCGGTTCTCACCAAGCCCCTGGCCGGGCAGGTGGAGCAGCTCTCCAATGCCCGCGCCCTGGGGGAACTGGGCCATGCCACGATCGTGAACCGCCTGGACCGGGACTCGCTCGAGCCTTGGCTGCTGCGGAGACCGGCACCGCCGCTGCTGCGCTACCCGGATGTGGCCGCCGCCCTGGCGGGCTGGCTGGCCGCCGGCGCCTGCAGTGAACTTGCGACCCTGCAACACCAACTGTGGCGGGACACTGCGCGGGGGTTCCCAGTGAACACCTGCACGCCCGCCCTGCCAACCCGGTTGTCGACCACCCCACTCTGGCGTCCGGTCCCGCAGCGGCCCGAGTTGGGCAAACTGGCCAGCTTGGGGTAGCCTGTCGCCTCCAACCGTGGAGGCCGTCCGCTTGCTATCCCTCGTTTTACTGAGTCTGCTCGCCGCCGGCGCCCAGGCCGAACCATTCGTTGGCACCGAGCGCTGTATCGACTGCCATCAGGCTGAGCACAGCCTGTGGCGGGACTCGCACCACGATCTGGCCATGCAGGCACCCGCGGAAGCTACGGTACTCGGCGACTTCAACGGGGCGACGTTCAACCACCGCGGGGCAACTACCACCTTTTCCCGGGACGGCGACAATTTTATTGTCCGCACTGCCGGCGAGGACGGCAGCCTGCAGGACTTTCCGGTGCGCTACGTGTTCGGGGTCGAACCTCTGCAACAGTACCTGCTGCCGCTGTCTCGTGGCCGCTTGCAGGCCTTCGACATCGCCTGGGATACCCGGCCCGCGGAGGCGGGTGGCCAGCGCTGGTTTCATCTCAACCCGGAAGAGGTGAGCGACCACAGCGACCCCCTGCACTGGACCGGCCCCTACATGAACTGGAATACCCGCTGCGCCGAGTGCCACAGCACCAACCTGGAAAAACGCCATGACGCCGACAGCCGCAGCTTTGACACCCGGTTCAGTGAGGTCGACGTCGGCTGCGAGGCCTGCCACGGCCCCGGCGAGCGGCACCTGCAATTGGTGCAGGAAGACCGCGCCGGCGCAGAGCCCAACAGCGGATTCCCCACCGCGCTGGCGCAGCGGGGTGACTGGGTCTTCAGCGAACAGGCCGCCATCGCCCAACGCACGGCACCGCTCAAGTCCAACGCCCAGATCGACGGCTGCGGCCGCTGCCACTCCCGGCGCGGCAACCTGGGTACCTATCACTACGGCAAACCCCTGCTGGACACCCACCGGCTGGCCCTGCCCGAGGAGCCGCTGTACTACCACGATGGGCAGATCCGCGACGAAGTCTTCGTCCACGGTTCCTTTATCCAGAGCCGCATGCATCAGGCCGGCGTGGTCTGCAGCAACTGCCATGAACCCCACAGCCTGCAGCTGCGGGCGCCGGGCAACGGGGTCTGCGCCCAGTGCCACAAGGCGGAAGTCTACGCACAGCCGGAGCACCATCATCACGCACCGGACTCCGCCGGCGCCGACTGCGCCAACTGCCACATGCCGGCAACGACCTACATGGTGGTCGATCCCCGTCGGGATCACAGCATGCGCATCCCGCGGCCGGACCTCAGCGTGGTGATGGGTGTACCCAACGCCTGCAACCAGTGCCACACGGACCGGGACGCCCAGTGGGCGCTGGATGCGACCCGCGCCTGGGGTGTGCGCTTCAGTGCCACCGCCGATCACCCGGCCCGCGCCCTGCAGCAGCTGGCGGCGGGCAACCGCTCCGCCGTGCCACGCTTGCAGGACCTGGTCCGGAACTCCGACGCCGCACCGGTGATGCGGGCCACCGCGCTGGCGGCGATCGGGCGTGCCGGTGAGCAGCCCCCCACTGACGTTCTTGTTGGCTTGCTACAGGGGTCCGACCCACTGCTGCGTCTGGGGGCCGTGCAAAGTCTGGAGGGGGTGCCGCTGGGCCGCCGGTATCAAATACTGCAACCCCTCATCACCGACAGCGTAACCAGCGTGCGCATGGCCGTGGCCGAGGCGCTGGCCCCGGTGCCGCTGGCTCAGCTGAACGAGGGAGCGGAACCCCTGCGGACGCTGTTTGCGGAGTACGTCGCGATCCAGGGGCAACACGCGGACATGCCCGGTGTGCAATTACAGCTTGGCTTGTTCCTGCTGAATCGCGGCGACCTGCCCGCGGCCGAGCGGGCTTACCGGGAGGCGTTGCACCTGAACCCGCAGCTGCTGCCGGGGCGCCTGAACCTGGCGGACCTGCTGCGCAGCATGCAGCGGGACGATGAGGCCCGAGAGCAATTGCAGGCGGCGCTGGCCGCGGCCCCGGACAGCGGCGCGGCCCTGCATGCCATGGGGCTGCTGGAAACGCGCACAGGCAACCGGGAACAGGGCCTTGCCTTGCTGCAGCGAGCCGCGGAGCTGGAGCAGCAGGGGGTGCGCCACCGCTATGTCTATGCCATCGCCCTGCACGACAGCGGCGAGCCGCGGGCCGCGCTCAGCCAGCTGCAGGCCGTGCAGCGGGCCACTCCCGGGGATCCAGGGGTACTGTTGGCACTGGTGAACTACAGCGAGGAACTCGGGGAGATGGAGCGGGCCCTGCACTGGGCCCGCGAACTGCTGCAGACGGCGCCGGAAAACCCTGCCTACCAGGCGCTACAGCGTCGGCTGGCCAGGGGCGGCGCCCGCTGAGCGCCGGGATCAGGACCTGGCGGGTACGAACACCAGGTTGAAGGTGACCGGCACCGCGGTACTGATGGCGTTCAGGCCCGCCACTTCCCGCAGGGCCTCGACACCCGCCCCCAGCTCGAAATCGCCGGCATTGACCACCACCGGCCGCGCACTGATTACCCGCAGCAGGCTGCCCTCGCCGCCACTCACCAGCACCGGTACCGTGAGGGTAGCCTGCTGGCCGTGCAGGGACAGAACCACTTCGATGTCAGTAGTGACCACGCCGCCATCCGTGACCACGGCCAGGATGTTGGGATCCACCTCGCTGTGGATATTGGCGGCGGGAAACTCCATGGTCCGGAACAGCATCTCGCGCATGCGCTCATTGCGAATCGGGATCATGGTCTCGACGCTGTCCAGGTCAATCCCCAGCTGCACCTTACCCTCGCTGCCGATAAAACCGACCATCTCCGTGAAATGATGACTCTCCGCCACTGCGCCGTTCTTGATCGACAGGAAATCCAGGCTGGAACGGCTGTTGTCCAGCTCCCACTGGGCCTGGGCCGCGGCCGCGCCGGCGAGCAGGGCACACAGGCCCAACAGTCTGGTCAGTTGCAAAAGCATGGCAATCTCTCCGTCAGGTTCGTATTCAGGGAACCCCACTATAGGGGGTTTGTACGCAAAAGTTAAAAATGGTCCGGAACCTGGCGCGCGCTGATCCAGTCCGTGTGGAATGTTTCGCCCCGGGGCCGGTCGCTGCGCTCGTAGGTGTGGGCGCCGAAAAAGTCCCGCTGCGCCTGCAGCAGGTTCGCCGGCAGCCGCGCGCTGCGGTAGCCGTCGTACCAGGCCAGCGCCGCGGCAAAGGCCGGCACGGGCAGGCCCAGTTGCAACGCGGTCACCACCGCGCGCCGCCAGGCCGGCTGCGCCTCGGCTATCGCACTGCGAAAGAAATCGTCCAGCACCAGGTTCTCCAGGCCCCGCGCGCGCCTGAAGGCGGCGGCGATATCTTCCAGAAACACCGAGCGGATGATACAGCCACCCCGCCACAGCATGGCAACAGCGGCGTTATCCAGTTCCCAGCCAAACTCCGCGGCCGCCACGTCCAGCTGGGCGAAGCCCTGCGCGTAGCTGACCAGTTTGGAGGCGTACAAGGCCCGGCGCACATCATTGATGAGTTGCTCGCGGTCGCCGTCGAAGGCGGTCTCCGGCCCGGACAGGACAGCGCTGGCGCGAACCCGGGCAGCCTTTTGCGCCGACAGGCAGCGGGCGAACACCGCCTCGGTGATCAGGGTAGTGGGGACCCCCAGGTCCAGGGCGTGCTGGCTCATCAACTTGCCGGTACCTTTCTGGCCCGCGGCGTCGAGAATCTGGTCCAGCAGATAGTCGCCGGTTTCAGGGTCCATGACGGTGAATATGTCCCGGGTGATCTCGATCAGGTAGCTGGCCAGTTCGCCCTCGTTCCAGTCGCGGAATACCTGGTAGAGTTCACCATTGTCGAGCCCGGCGCCCTCGCGCAGCAGGAAATAGGCCTCGCAGATCAGCTGCATGTCACCATACTCAATGCCGTTATGCACCATTTTCACGTAGTGCCCGGCGCCGCCTTCGCCCACCCACTCACAGCAGGGAATATCGTTGTCTGGCCCCACCTTGGCGGCAATTGCCTGGAAGATATCGCGCACCGCCGGCCATGCCGCGAAGTGGCCTCCGGGCATGATCGAGGGGCCCTTGAGCGCGCCCTCCTCGCCGCCGGATACCCCGGCGCCGATAAAGCCGAGGCCTGCCTCGCGCAGGGCAACGGAGCGCCGGTTGCTGTCGCGATAGTCACTGTTGCCGCCATCGATGATGATGTCGCCGGGCTCAAGCAGCGACTGCAGCTCCGCGATTACCGCATCCACCGGCGCACCGGCCTTGACCATCAGCATCACCCGCCGCGGTCGCTGCAGGGAGTCGACGAATTCCTGCAGTGAACTGTAGCCGTGAATCCGCTCCGCACTGCCCGCCCAGACCTTGTCCTCCGGCTCATTGATCAGGCCATCGACGAAGTCGCGCATGGTCGCGGCGGTGCGGTTGTAGACCGCTACCGAGAAACCGTGGTTGGCCATGTTCAGGACCAGGTTCTGTCCCATGACCGCAAGACCGATAAGGCCGATGTCGTTGTGCATGTGCTCGCTCCTGAGTGTGCATATCTTACAAATATAGACTATATTGTGCATTAGCGACATATAACAGGAAGCCGTAATGACCGCCGCCACCCAGCCCTCAACGCAAGCCGACCAGGTCCTGGCCAAAGCCGTCCTGCGGTCAGCGCAACAGCTGGGCCTGAGCCAGGCGGAACTGGGCTCGGTGCTGGGCCTGCACCGCACCGGCATCAGCCGCCTCAAGCACAACGGCAGCCTGGCCCCGGACAGCAAGCAGGGCGAGTTGGCCCTGCTGTTGATACGCCTGGCACGGGCCCTGTATGCCCTGGCCGGGGGTGATGAGCTGTGGATCCGCCACTTCATGCACAGCCCGAACCAGATCACTGGCGGGGTCCCCGCCGCGCAGGTGCAAAGCATCCAGGGCCTGATCGCCGTGCTGCGCTTCGTCGACGGCATTCGCGGCAAGCTGTGACACTCTGGGAACGTTGCGCTGGCCCGGCCCACATGGGTCCGGTGCAGGGGCGCCTGTTCCGGCTGGTGGAAAGCCAGGAGCGCGTCGCCACCCTCGGCTATGTGGACAGCCTGGAAGAGCAGGCCCTGCTCGAGGAACTGCTGGAGAGCAGCAAACCTGGCTTCCCTGCATACTGCAGGGCCAACCTCCACTACCTTCTCGCCACACCTTTCCGCTACCCACCCCTGGCCTGGGGTTCGCGCTTCGGTGGCAGGCACGAGCCGGGCATCTTCTACGGCGGTGGCTGCCAACGGGCGACCCTGGCAGAAGCGGCTTTCTACCGGTTCGTGTTCTGGCATTCCATCCAGGCCGACCCGCCGGCCGCTGTACTGCACTCCGAGCACACCCTGTTTACCGCGCCCTACCGCTCCGAACGCGGGGTACGGCTCCAGCGGCCGCCCTTCGAGCGCCACCGTGAGGTTCTGCGCGACCCCGCTGACTACCGGCAAACCCAGGCCCTGGGCCATGCCATGCGCGAGGCGGGCGTTGAAGCCTTCGAATACGTCTCGGCGCGGGACCCCGAGGGCGGCAACTGTGTGGGGCTGTTCACCCCGGCGCCGTTCACCCGGCGCGCGCCCACGGCGCTGCAGGCCTGGTTCTGTGAACTCAGCGCCGGAGAGGTCGCCTTCAAGCCCCAGGCCGGCGCCGAGGTGCTGCGGTTTTCCCTGAAGCTGTTTCTGGTCGATGGGCGGCTGCCGCGGCCCGCTGCTTGAGCCCGCGAAACAGCGCCAATCCCGGGGCTATAAAGCTACCCTTTCCTGCAGGAACCGGACGACCACTGCCGCCAGGGCCTCGCCCTGGTCCTCCTGCAGAAAGTGGCCGCCTTTTTCAATCGTGACGTGGTCCAGCCCCCGGGCACCCGGGATGAATTTCTGAAAGTAGGTGTCGACACCCGCGGTTACCGGGTCTGAGTCACTGAACGCGGTAAGGAACGGCTTCTGCCATTGGCTGAGGACCTCCCACGCTTTGCGGTTGGGTTCAGAAGCTGGATCGTCCGGGCTGGCCGGTACCAGCATGGGAAACTGGCGCGCGCCTTCCTTGTAGCTTTCATCCGGGAATGGCGCGTTATAGGCGTCGAGCACCTCCTGGGCCAGGGGCGTGACGGTGCCGCCCTTGATGACGCCGGCGACGTGAAACTCTGGTGTTTCCTGCGAGAACTGGCGCCATTTCTCGAAGGCCGGACCCAGGTCTTTGTCGCCGGTGGGAAGGAAGGTGTTGGCGGCTACAACGGAGCCGAAGCGCTCCGGATTCTCCGCGACCAGGCGCAAGCCCAATAGCCCGCCCCAGTCCTGACAAACCAGGTTAATGGCCTGCAAATCGAGCTGATCCAGCAAGGACTGCATCCAGCCCACATGCCGGGCGTAGGTATAGTCCTTGCGAGCTGCTGGCTTGTCGGAGCGGCCGAAGCCGATCAGATCCGGCGCAACGGCCCGAAAGCCTGCCGCGGTGATGATGGGAATCATCTTGCGGTAGAGATAGCACCAGGACGGCTCACCGTGCAGCAGCAGGACTATCGCTCCGTCCTGTGGCCCCTCATCCAGGTAATGCATGCGCAGCTCACCACCGTCAAAGTCGCTCACTTGCAGATAGTGGGGTTCGTAATCAAAACCGGAAAGGCGCTCGAAGCGGCTATCGGGAGTTCGCAGGGATTTCATGGACTACTCCTCTACATTGAGTTTTTCTGGCTGTGAGATTCATGAGGTTAAAATACATGGTTACAGTAAACCAACCGCACTGGTCCCTCCATGTAACCAGCCTGTATAAATTGTAGCCATTGACAGGCGTACGCAATAACGTACCATCTGCTGTGGTAATGGACCGGAGGTGCGCCATGACAGGAATCACCGCTACTGAAGCACGCAGTAACCTTTATCGACTTATTGATGAAACGGCAGAATCCCATCAGCCCGTGTTGATCACAGGCAAACGGAACAAGGCCGTGCTCGTTGCGGAAGAGGACTGGGCGGCCATTCAGGAAACCCTGTTCCTGCTGTCCGTGCCGGGTATGCGCGAATCCATCCGGGAAGGCATGCAAACACCGACCAGCGAGTGCGATGAGGAACCGGGCTGGTGACATGGAAGTTGGTTTACACCAAACAGGCACAAAAGGATGCCAAAAGACTTGCAGCAAGCGGCTTGAAACCGAATGCGAAGGCGCTGTTGGATTTGCTCGCAGAAGACCCCTTCCGCAGACCCCCGGCTTTCGAAAAACTGGTGGGCGACCTTGCCGGTACCTACTCGCGCAGAATCAACATACAGCGCCGGCTGGTCTATCAGGTTACTGAAGACGAAAAGGTGGTGAAGATATTGCGGCTCTGGAGTCACTATGACTAGTGCGGCCCAGACTCTGGTGTTGCTACGCGCCAGTACAGAAGCATGGGCAAGGCCGCCAGTCACGCAGCCGCGCCGCGAGTGTGGACTTGCCGGAGCCGGAGTTGCCGAAGATCAGGATGCTCTGCATTGATCAATCCCTTGACCGGCTGCTCACTTGCGTACATCCCTGATGAACATGGCGGTTCCCCGCATCTCGATTTCAAACAGCTCACTGGCACGTATCAGGTCACCGAGTTTCCTGTAGCCGTAGTTGATAGAGGAAAAAGAACTGTTGTTGGAGATGTAGTGCGCCACCCGGCTCATATGGGCCCAGCCGTCATCATCCGAACTCTGCTCCACTGCGGTTCTCAGCAGCTTCACCAGCCCGGCGTCCTGTCGGAGTTCATTCCGGCTCTTTTTGGCTGATTTCTGCGGGCTGTCCGGCTTGTCTTCCTTGTCTGCAACCAGATTTTCCGTGTAGATGAATGTCGAGCATGCATCGACGAAGGGCAGGGGGGTCTTTTTTTCTCCGAAGCCAAAAACAGTCAACCCGCTCTCCAGTATTCTCAACACGAGGGGGGTAAAGTCACTGTCGCTGGTCATCAGGGCGAAGGCGTCAATCCTGTTGCTGTAGAGCAGGTCCATGGCGTCAATGATCATCGACGCATCGGTGGCGTTCTTGCCCCTGGTGTAGGCGAACTGCTGGATCGGCCGTATGGCGTGGGGATGCAGGCGCTCTACCCAGCCCGACAGGGAAGGACTTTTCCAATCGCCGTGTGCGTGGCGCACGTTGACCATGCCGTGTGTGGCCAGCTCCTCCAGCACACCTTCGATGGCGTTGTGACTGACATTATCACAGTCGATGAGAAGTGCTATCCGGTTCTGTTCCGCCACTGCCAACTCCTGATTGTCTGCAAAGGTTAATTCCGTGCCTGGAAAGGGTACGGTCGGTCGCGCGCGCTTGCCATCAGTCAATCACAACCGCGGAGTAGCGCTCTGTGACCCGCATTTCGCCCCCCGGGAACTGCACAGTCTGCAGCCGCAGGCGAGGCAGGCCCGCAGGGTCCAGTTCCAGCCGCGCGGTCGCCGATGAGTACATCTCCGGCGCCCAGCGCCATGTATTTATCGTTGGCGGAGAGGATTGCGGAGACCTGCTCGCCAGCAAACTCGCCCCACACCGACAGGCGCATTGTGTCCCGGCGAGGCTTGGCAGTGCCAACGCTCCACAACTTGCCCTGCAGGTCCGCCGCCAGGGCGCCCGCAGCGGTGATATGGAAGTCGAGGCTCACCGTTTGCGCCTTCAGCAGCCGCGCTTCCAGCTGCGCGAAGGCTGCGGCGGGCGCTGGCGGCGGGCCCTCTGTTCGCGCCGGCAAGGGCAGCAGCGCAATGACCAGCGCCATCCAGCCAGTGACACAACCCAACAACTTCATGCCGGAGCCCTCCCCGGTTCAGATCACTGCAATATCCGCCAGGTCGCCCTTGCTTTCCAGCCAGGCCTTGCGGTCACCGGCGCGCTTCTTGGCCAGCAACATGTCGAGCATGCTGTTGGTGCCGTCGCCCGCATCCAGCACCAGCCGCACCAGGCGCCGGGTGTCCGGGTCCATGGTGGTCTCGCGCAGTTGCAGCGGGTTCATTTCCCCCAGCCCCTTGAAGCGCTGAACATTGACCTTGCCCTTCTTTTTTTCCGCTTCGATGCGGTCCAGCACGCCCTGCTTTTCACTCTCATCGAGAGCGTAGTAGACCTCCTTGCCAACGTCGATGCGGTACAGCGGAGGCATCGCAACATAGACATGCCCCGCCGCCACCAGCGGCCGGAAGTGGCGCACGAACAGGGCGCAGATCAGGGTGGCGATGTGCAGGCCGTCGGAATCGGCGTCGGCGAGGATGCAGATCTTGTGGTAGCGCAGGCCGGTGAGGTCCTCGCTGGCAGGGTCCATGCCAATGGCGATCGAAATATTGTGTACCTCCTGGGAGGCAAGGATCTCCTGGGAGTCCACCTCCCAGGTGTTCAGGATCTTGCCGCGCAGGGGCAGGATGGCCTGGAATTCGCGATTGCGGGCCTGCTTGGCGGAGCCGCCGGCGGAATCGCCCTCGACCAGAAACAGCTCGCCCCGGGTCGGGTCCTCACCGGAGCAGTCCGCCAGCTTGCCCGGCAGGGCAGGGCCCGAGGTCACTTTCTTGCGGGTCACCTTGCGTGCGGTGCGCAGCCGGTTCTGGGCACTGTTGATGCACAGCTCGGCAATGCGCTCGGCCTCCAGGGTGTGCTGGTTCAGCCACAGGCTGAAGGCATCCTTGGCCACGCCGGAGACAAAGGCCGCGGCCTCGCGGGAGGACAGCCGCTCCTTGGTCTGGCCAGAGAACTGCGGGTCTTCCAGCTTCACCGAAAGGATATAGCAGCAGCGGTCCCAGATATCGTCCGGCGTCAGGCGCACGCCGCGGGGCAGCAGGTTGCGCAGTTCACAGAATTCGCGCACCGCTTCCAGCAAACCGGTGCGCAGGCCATTGACGTGGGTGCCGCCCTGGGCGGTAGGAATCAGGTTGACGTAGGACTCGGCGATCACCTCACCACCCTCGGGCAGCCACTGCAGCGCCCAGTCCGCGGCCGCACTGCTGCCGCTGAAACTGCCCACGAAGGGCTGCTCGGGCACGCAGAGATAGTCGCTGGTGGCATCGCAGAGGTAATCGGTGAGCCCGTCCTCGTAATACCATTCCTCGGTCTCGCCTTTTTTCTCGTCGAGGAAGGTCACCCGCAGGCCAGGGCACAGCACTGCCTTGGCGCGCAGGACATGCTGCAGCCTGGGCACGGAGAAATTCACCGAATCAAAGTACTGGGCATCGGGGGTGAAGCGGATCGAGGTGCCGGTATTGCGCTTGCCACAGCTGTCGATAACCGCCAGCTCGGTGCTTTTCTCGCCGCCGGCAAAGTTCATCCGATAGACGTTGCCGTCGCGGCGGATGGTAATTTCCAACGCCTGGGACAGGGCGTTGACCACGGACACACCTACGCCATGCAGGCCGCCGGAGAACTGGTAGTTCTTGTTGGAAAACTTGCCGCCGGCGTGCAGGGTGCAGAGAATGACCTCGACCCCGGGCTTGCCCTGGCCGGGATGGATGTCCACCGGCATGCCGCGGCCATCATCACTGACGGTGACGGCGCCGTCGCGATGCAGGATGACGTCGATCCGCGTGGCATGTCCGGCGAGGGCCTCATCGACGCTGTTGTCGATGACTTCCTGGGCCAGGTGGTTGGGTCGGGTGGTGTCGGTGTACATGCCGGGGCGTTTGCGCACCGGCTCGAGCCCGGTCAGGACTTCGATATCTTCCGCGTTGTAGTTGCTCATTCCTGCCTGTGGTTTCCTGAAGCTGTGTTTTTCGGAGCCGGGCCATTGTACCCCAGCGCCGGGGGCTTGCAGACTGTTGTGCGGGGATGGCTATAAATAGCCGTGGGAATCCAGATCCACCTGAAAGGAGACACCCTCGACCCGGGATACCCCGGATTCAATTTCGCCATTCGCGCGCAGCTCAAGCCAGCGGTAGCCCGGCGCGGCCGCATCGGCCCTGAACTCATCGCTGCCGGGGGCAAACTGGACGCAGGTGGAGGGCGAGGCCATCAGTTTGCGGCCCCCCCAATCGCGGTCGACCTGCTGGTGGATGTGGCCCCAGAGCACTCCGCGCACACCGGGGTAATCGGCGAGCACCGCAAACAGCTCGTCGGCATCGGCAACCATCTGCTCATCCAGCCAACGACAGCCAATGGCCACCGGCTGATGGTGCAGGCAGACCAGGCTGAACAGCTGCTCGCGGGCGGCCTCATCCAGCGCCTCGCGCAGCAGCTGCAGCTGGCCCTGACCCAGCCGACCGCCGACTTTCCCCGGCACCTGGGAATCCAGCATCACCAGCTGCCAGCGGCCGAGGCGGATATCATTGCTCAGCAGGGTGCCGTCGGTGTCAACCTGCTCCATTTTGCTGCGATCGTCATGATTGCCGGGCAGCCAGAATTGGGCCGGACAGAGCTGGTCAAAATAGCGACGCAGGCGCTGATAGGCCTCGAGGTATCCGTGATTGGACATATCGCCGGTGCCCAACAGGGCATCGATGCGCGGCTGTTGACTGCGGGCCAGACTGATCACTGCCTGCAGGGAATGATCCGTATCCATGCCCAGCAGGCTGCCGCCGGATTCACGGCACAAATGAGTGTCGGTAAGCTGCAATACGCGCACCGTATCGCCGCTGACAGCGACCCGGTGACACCGGCGACCAACGGCAGACACGGTCATCTCCGGTACGTCAGCAACCGGCGCGCCGGGGCAAAACCGGCTGCTGCACACGGCCATTGGCCAGACAGTGCTCCAGCCAGTCGCCCAGAAACTGGTTCTGCTGCAACTTCTCGTCCTGCTGGAACATGTTGGCATTGGGGTAGGAGTAGCGAGGCTGGATCTGGTGATGTGCCTGAAACGCGCCTACTTCCAGCATGCCGGCATCGTGATAGGCGCGGACATCAATGGTGAGGTGCCTGAGCCAGCGCGCCTCACCGTGACTCTGGTGCAGGCGGAAAAACGTCGTATAACGACTGCGCTCCAGGACCTCGAGGCGAACGCGTGCCTCGGCGACCGCAAACTCACGGGAGTTGCCCTGTTCGTAGTCGGGAAACAGTCGCAGCAGGCGCGCATAATTGGCCTCGCACAAAGCGTGCAGGCGCGCCAGATCCATCTTGAACGGCCGTTTTCTGGCCCGCTGTACTGTCATTTTCATTCCCGGATTGTGGGGCGGTGATACCGCTGCCGGACCGGTGTTGGCTACTGACCGGACCCCGAGCGAAACCTGAGTGTAGCATTTGTGCTGGCAAAAACCGTGAGTATATTACCCGTTTTGCGACCTGCTTAACGTATGCGCTGCAGGGCGCAGACTGCTACACTCGCATGCGAGAATTTCCCCGGCAAATTTGAGGATTCAGGATGAACAAGACAGGAGCCGCACTGCTGGTGCTGGCACTCTCCCTGGGTATTGCGCCGGCAGGGGCTGAATCCCTGCGCGATATTTACGAACTGGCCCTGGCCAACGATGCCCAGCTCAAGGCCGAGGCAGCCCAATACCGCGCCAATCTGGAGACCGAGAAACTTGCTCTCGCGGCGCTGCTGCCGCAAGTAAACGCAAACTACGACTACACCGACCGCGACCAGGGCACTACCGGGGAAAGTTTCTCGCTGGATGGTGGCGTCGACGGCGGGGTGAGCGCGGTACAGACCCAGACCGACATCGACACCAGCCGCGAGGGCTACCAGGTCAACCTGAACCAGGCCCTGTTTGACCTTCCGGCCTGGTTCACTTTCCAGTCCGGGCAGGAGTTTAGCAAGCAGGCGGAGGCCACTTTTGCCGCCAACCAGCAGAACCTGATCGTGCGGGTGTCGGAGGCTTACCTGCTGGTCCTGCGCGCCCAGGACAACCTGGAGGCGTCGCGGGCACAGGAACGCGCATTCGAACGGCAGCTGGAGCAAACCCAGCAGCGTTTTGAAGTCGGCCTGATTGCGATCACCGACGTCTACGAGGCCCAGGCTGCCCGCGACCTGGCTCAGGTTAACCGCATTGTCGACGAGAATAATGTGGCAGTTGCCCTGGAGCGGCTGTCGGTGCTGACCGGGCGCGAGCACGCCAACCTGAATGTGCTGGAGCCGGATTTCACTGCCACGCCGCCGGTACCCGCCGACCGCACGGCCTGGGTGGCCTTTGCTCTGGAAAACAACTTCAACCTGCAGGCTGCGCGCTATGCGGAAGAGGCTGCGCGCCAGCTGGCCAAGGCCAATCAAATGGAGCACGCGCCCAGGCTCAGTGGCAATTACATCTACTCTGACTACGATACCGACGGCACCCTGCGCCGGACCCCGTCGACCGGCTTTGACACCTCACCCAATAGCGAGCTGGATGAAAATACCTGGCAGATCCGCCTGGATGTGCCGCTTTTCAGCGGCGGGGCAGTGAGCGCCAACCGCCGCCGGGCAGCGGAGGAGTTCAACGTCGCCCGCGAAAACCGCATCAATCTCTCGCGCAACACGGTCACCAATGCGCGCTCCCTGCACATGACCGTGATCAGCGATGTGTCGCGGGTGGCCGCCCGGGAACAGGCCATTGTGTCCTCGCAGAGCGCGCTGGATGCCACCCAGGCCGGGTATGAAGTCGGCACCCGCAACGTGGTGGATGTGCTGAACGCCCAGAACACACTGTTTGCCGCCCAGCGCGACTATGCCAACAGCCGCTATGACTACATTCTCAACAGCATGCGGCTGAAAGAACAGGCCGGCCTGCTGAGCCCCGAGGATATCCAGACGCTGGACGCGGTGCTGGTGCCACCGCCGCCGCCCACCGCCAACACCTCACCCTGACCAGGAACCGCGCCGGGCCAGTGCCTGGCGCTGTACACCCCATGATTCCCGACCTTCCCGCCGATATGGACGACATCAAGGGCTTTCTGTTGCCCGCGGAAGCCGAGGCGCTTTATCGCTGGGCGCTGCTGGGCAGTGAACAGGGCCCGGTGCTTGAAATCGGCAGCTACTGCGGCAAATCCACGATTTACCTGGGCCTGGCCGCGCGGCAGCACAACGGCACTGTCTTCGCCCTGGACCACCACCGCGGTTCGGAGGAGCACCAGCACGGTGAGATGTTCCACGATCCGGCCCTGTATGACGGCGAACTGGCGGTTGTGGATACCTTCCGCGAGTTTCGCCGCAACATCAGCCGCGCCGGTCTCGATGAAGTAGTGGTGCCGCTGGTGGCCGGCTCCGCCGCCGCGGCCCGGCACTGGCAGACACCGCTGTCGATGCTGTTTATCGATGGCGGCCACAGCCTGGATGCCGCGCTGACGGATTACCGCTGCTGGGCCGGCCACCTGCAACGGGGCGGGATCCTCGCGATCCACGATGTCTACCTGGATGCGGCCGCAGGCGGGCAGGCGCCGCGGGCAATCCATCGCCTGGCATTGCAGTCGGGGTTGTTTGAGCACTGCGAACAGGTTGCCAGCCTCGCTGTCCTGCGCAGGCTCTGAGGTGGCCGCTACTGATCCCGGCGCAGGCGCTGTTCCGCCGGGGCCGATGGCGCCTGCAGCAGCTCGACCCGGGTGAACAGGTTGGCGGCGCCGGTGAAGCCGGTGAGGGCATCGGCGGCCAGCAAAATGGCAGCGGCTGTCCAGGTGGGCTGCTCTTCGGGCCACAGCAGATCTTCCGCGAACTGGTAGCCAGTCCAGTAGGCACCGTCATCCGTGCGCCACTGATGCAACCAGCTATACAGCTCCACCGCCCGCGCATGGTCGCCCGCGGCCAGTAGTGCCATGACCAGTTCGCAGGACTCCGCCACCGTGACCCAGGGCTCGTCTGCTACGCAGCGACAGCCGAGACCATGGTGCACAAATTCGTCCCAGCGCGCCGCCAGCCGAACCCTCGCCGGGGCCCCCTGGACCGCGCCACTGAGCACCGGGTAGAACCAGTCCATGGAGAAGCGGGCCTTGCTCGCCCAGCCGCGGTCAAAGCGTTCCGGGCGGGAGCGCAGGGCGGCGCCCAGGCTGGTGCGGGCCCGATACCAGTGCGCGCGCTCCTCGCCCAGGGTCAGCGCGATATTGCAGGCACACTCGAGGCTTTTGTAGATAGAGCTGCAACCCGTAACCAGGGCATCCCGCAGCGGCGTACCTGCGGTATCAACCGCCCAGTCGATCTCCCCGTGAACGCTCTGCAGGCCAACAACAAAACCGATCGCGCCGTCGACCACCGGCCACATTTCACGCAGAAAGTCCGTGTCCCCGCTTATCAGGAAGTGATGCCAGACACCGGTGGCAATATAGGCGACAAAATTGGTTTCCCGCCGATGGTCGTTGTCGACGATATCGCCCCGATAGGATGCCCACCAGCTACCGTCGGGCAGCTGCAGGCCCGCCAGCCAGCGATAGGCGCGCACCGCTGCCGCGTGTTCACCACCGATGGACAGACCCATGGCCGCTTCAACGTGGTCCCAGGGGTCCGTGTAGCCGCCGCTGAACCACGGAATCTCGCCGCCGGGCTTCTGGGTTGCCAGCAGGAAATCGACCGTGGGCCGCAGGAACTCCTGCGGGAACAGGCCGCGGCTGAGATAGAGCCCGCTCACAGGCTGGCCTCCTGACGAAAGTAAAACACTACGCTCTTGCCCATGATCGGGTTGAGCCACTTCTCCAGGGTTCGGGTCAGCCATGGCGCGCGCAACATGTCCCAGACCAGCAGCCTGTGATACTGCCGCACCAGCCAGTGCTGCTCGCCCTCGCGCCAGAACAGGCAGCGCAGCCACCAGTAGGGTCCGTGCAGGGCGTGGGCACCGTGGCGGTGGAAACCCACAAAACCCAGCTGCTCGACTTCTGCCCACAGGCGCTCGGCGCGGAAGATTCTCAGGTGCCCGCCCGGAGTCTGGTGATAGCGTTTGCTGAGAGCCCAGCACAGGCGTTCGGGCCAGCGCCGCGGCACACTGACACAGAGCAGGCCAGAGGGCTTGAGCACCCGGCGGACTTCCCTGAGGGCGGCGCGATAATCGGGAATGTGCTCCAGCACCTCGGAGCAGATCACCTTGTCGAAGCTGGCGTCGGGAAAGGGCAGCGCCAGCGCCGACGCCTCGGTGAGATCCAGCTGCTTGCGCTCGTTGCCAGGCTCTGCAAACTCCGCGAATCGCTGCTGCGCTTTTCTCAGATCCTCGCCGGAGAGATCCACACCGACCGCGTGCACCTCGCCCAGGATGTAGGCGGCGATCACGTGCCGGCCTTCGCCGCAGCCGAGATCCAGCACACGCTCTCCCCGATGCAGGGCAAAGTAGCGGAAATCAACGGTTTGCATCGGCAATAACCCTGCGATAGTAGTCGTCCATGGCCTGCGCGCAAACCTGCCAGCTGAAGCGCTCCAGAATGCGCTGGCGCCCGGCCACGCCCAGCTGTTCGCGGCGCTGGGGGTCAAGTAGTAACGATTCGATAGCTTGTTCCAAAGCGTCGGCATCTCGGACCGGAACGATAATGCCCGCATCGCCCACGACTTCCGGCAGCGCGCCGCCATCGGTAGAGACCACGGGCACCCCGCAGGCCATGGCCTCGCCCGCCGGCAGGCCGAAGCCTTCATAAATAGAGGGAACTACGGCAATGCTGGCCTCGGCGTAGTAGTGGACCATCTCGGCAGTGGATATACCGTTGACGAAGCGAATATTCCCGGCAATATCCAGGCGCTTGATCAGGCGCTCGGTGCGCCCGCCCGGCTGGGGCTTGCTGACCAGCAGCAATTCCAGCTCGGGGTACCGCGGCAGCAGGCGGGCAAAGGCCTGCAGCAGGTAACGCAGGCCTTTCAGCGGAGCGTCGGCCGACGCCGTGGCCATGATACGCAGCGGCTTGCGGATTACCCCGGGCAGTGGGCGGAACTCCTCCGTATCTATACCATTGTGGACCAGGGCGATACCGGCAGGCTGCAGGCCGAAGTCCCGGGCGATATCCTGCCGCGAGTAGTCCGAGACCGTGACCACGTGGTGCAGTTGCTTGATTACCTTCCTCTGCATTTGCAGGAACCAGTGCCAGCGCCGGATCAGCAGACGCTGGTGCCAGCGCGGCGCAGCGCTCAGGGCGATGCGCAGATCGCTGGTAATGGGGTGGTGCACCGTGGTCACCAGCGGCAGTCCCATGGCCTGTAGCTGGACCATGCCATGGCTGAGGCTCTGGTTGTCATGAATCAGGTCGTAGTCCTGGCGGTGCCGGCGCAGATAGCGCACCGCGCGACGCCCGAAGGTGTAGGGCTCGGCAAAGCCCCCGGTGAGCTTGCTGGTCCACTCGATGATATTGCTCAAGGAGCGCAGGTGATGCGGCCGCAATGACCACAGGCCGTTTTCGTACAGGTCCAGGCTCGGCAGCTCGATGAGGCGCACCCGGGGGTCGACCTCGGGATAGGGCGGGCCGGAAATCACGTCCACCCTGTGCCCGGCATCTACCAGCGCCTTGCTCAGATATTTGATGTAGACGCCCTGGCCTCCGGCGTGGGGCTTGCTGCGATAGCCCAGCAGCGCAATCCGCAGCGACGGCCGCACTGCTGCCAGTGCTGCCGGCGCGGGAGAACTGGCCTCCGCCACCGCTGTGCTGGCAGCCAACTCGCTCGCTGCTGTGTCCAGATGCCTGATAGCGGCGTCCCTTTTTTTGGTCAACAGAGGGGGATACGGGCTGCCGATCACGCAAGGTAGACAAATGTGCAGCGCCCAGGATACGAATTCTAGCAGCGAACTGCGCCGCAGCACCAGCCCCGCAACCGGCTTGGCAGGCTCCAATGCCCGCGGCTTATCGTAATTTGGCGGCCTTTTCCCGTATAATCGCCGCTTTTCCATCGACCGGGGTTGGTATGGAAACGACCAGATACAAAGGCATCATCCTCGCGGGCGGGTCCGGAACGCGGTTGCACCCGCTGACCAGCACGGTGAGCAAGCAATTGATGCCGGTGTACGACAAACCGATGATTTATTATCCGCTGGCAACCCTGATGCTGGCGGGCATTCGCGATGTCCTGATCATCACCACGCCGCGTGACCAAACCGCCTTCGCCGACCTGCTGGGCGATGGCAGTCGCTGGGGAATCAGCATCAGCTACACCGTGCAGCCCAGCCCGGATGGCCTCGCCCAGGCATTCCTGCTGGGAGCGGAATTTATCGGCCCCAATCCGGTGGCACTGGTACTCGGGGACAACATTTTCTACGGTGGAGGCTTTACCCAGAGCCTGCGCAGCGCCGCCCGGCGGGAACACGGCGCCTCGGTGTTTGCCTACTATGTGCAGGACCCGGAACGCTATGGGGTGGTCAGTTTCGATGCCGCGGGCGTGGCAGTTGATATCGAGGAAAAGCCGGCCCGGCCGAAATCCCACTACGCGGTGACCGGCCTCTATTTCTACGACAATGATGTCGTCGACATAGCCCGCAGCATCCGTCCTTCCACCCGCGGGGAACTGGAAATCACTGACATCAATACCGCCTACCTGGCCCGCGGCGACCTGCGGGTGGAAGTGATGAGCCGCGGCACCGCCTGGCTGGACACGGGCACCCACAATTCCCTGCTGGATGCCGCCAACTTCATTCGCGTGGTGGAGGAACGCCAGGGCCTCAAGATTGCCTGCCCGGAGGAAGTCGCGTTTCGCATGGGCTACATTGACGCCGAGCAGCTGCTGGCGCTGGCGGCGCCGCTGGAAAAAAGCGGCTACGGTCTGTACCTGCGGCAACTGCTGGAACAGGACGGAGTGTTGAGCAATGATCTTTGAGCCAACCCCCCTGGCGGGCCTGTACCTGCTGCAACCCAAAGTTTTCGGTGACGAACGGGGCTTTTTCCTGGAGAGCTGGAACGCCGAGACCTTTCGCGAAGCGGGCTTTGATCTGGACTTCGTGCAGGATAACCACAGTCGCTCGGCCCGCGGCATCCTGCGCGGCCTGCACTTTCAGACCGAGCACCCCCAGGGCAAGCTGGTGCGGGTGACCTCCGGCGCCGTGTTCGATATCGCGGTGGATCTGCGCCGCTCCTCACCTACCCTGGGCCAGTGGTACGGGGTTGAACTCAACGCGGCGAACCACCGGATGCTGTGGGTGCCCCCCGGGTTTGCCCACGGATTCTATGTGCTGTCCGAGTACGCCGACTTTCAGTACAAGTGCACGGACTACTATCACCCGGCCAGCGAAGTGTCCCTCGCCTGGGACGACAGCACCGTAGGCGTCAACTGGCCGATCCCCGCGGGGGAACAGCCGCGCCTGTCGGCCAAGGATGCGGCGGGGCTGGCCTGGGCGGACCTGCCCCTGTTCGACTGAGGCCCCGGCAACGACTTGCCACACCCAAACCGAAAAGGAACCAGCATGGCCAGAGATTATTTCCAGCTACAGGGCAAGACCGCGCTGATTACCGGGGCCTCCAGCGGACTCGGCGTACACTTTGCCCGGGTACTGGCCGAGGCGGGAGCGACAGTCATCCTGGCGGCCCGACGTGCGGACAAGCTTGCTGCGGAGGTCGCTGCACTACGTGCTACAGGCGCGCAAGCCAGCGCCGTCGCCATGGACGTCACCGATCCCGCCAGTGTCGACAGTGCATTCGCCGAGATCACCGGCGACAGCGGCAACATCGACATCCTGGTCAACAATGCGGGCGTCGCCGACGATCCGATCCGGTTTCTGGATACCGGCGAGGAGGAGTGGCACCGGGTAATCGATACCAACCTCAACGGCGCCTGGCGCGTGGCGCGCGCCGGAGCACGACACATGGCCGAAGCAGGAATCCCGGGCAGCATCGTCAATATCGGCTCAATCTACGGCTTGCGGACCGGGGCGATGAAGGTCGCCTACAACGTGTCCAAAGCCGGTGTCGTGCAGCTCACCAAAGCCATGGCCATAGAGCTTTGCCGCCAGCAGATCCGGGTCAATGCCTTGTGCCCGGGCTGGTTCCTGACCGACATCAACAAAGAATACTTTGAGAGTGAGCGCGGGGAGCGCTATATCAAGACCATCCCGGCGCGGCGGATGGGCGCGATGGAGGACCTGACCGCGCCGCTGCTGCTGCTCGCGAGCAATGCGGCCGCGGGCTACATGACCGGCAGCGTGCTGACGGTAGATGGCGGCATCGCCGAATCGCCGATCTGAGCGGCCGCACACAACCGCTCATTTCTCGGTTGTTTGCTGGTCTGCTTGTGCCCGCAGCGACCAGCGCACCGCCAGAGGTCCGAGCAGCTCGAACACTACCGTGGATGCAAGCACGATGGTCAGCAGCAATTCGCCATGGTCGGGGAAGGCGTTGCTTGCAGTCAGGGCCATGGCCACGGCAACACCCGCTTGCGACAGCATGGCAACGCCAGTTCTGGCTCCCTCCACCGGATTGCGCCAGACTGCTCCGGTCAGGTAGCCACCCGCGACCCTGCCGGCAATGCGCAGCAGGAAGTAGGCGATCCCGACCAGCCCGCCCGCAAGCAAGGAGGACATTTCCAGGGACGCCCCCGCCAGAATGAAAAAAAGCAGCAGAAAGGGCCACTTGATCCCCTCGATAGCGTGAAAGGGGCGTGTGTGGTGTTGCGCCAGATTGGTCACCGTCGCCCCCATCACCACCGATGCCAACAGGAAGGAGACTTCCAGCTTCATCGCCAGCCCGGCGCACAGGAACACCAGACCCAGTGCTTCAACCAGAATTGGCTCGCCGTCGCGGATGCGACCGGTGAGAAAAGCCATCGGCAGCCCAATTCCAAATCCAAGGGCAACAGCGCCACCGATTTCCCACAGCCCTGTCAGCAACGAGACGTCAGTACTGGTGCTTTGGATCCCAGCTGCAATCACCATGCAGAGACTGAAGATTATCAGCCCCCAGGCGTCGTCAACGGCAACGATGCCGAGCAGCCGACGCCCGAACCGGGAGTGCTCGCAGCCTTCCTCAAGCACAACATCAGTCGTTGCGGCAGGGTCTGTTGCGGTGGCAATCGCAGCCAGAAGCAGCGCCAGCACCAGCCCCTCGCCCAGCGCCAGGATGCCGAAAAAGACTACCGCAAATGTACCGGCGGCAACGCCGAGGGAGAGTACAAGAATTTGCTTGCCCTGCTCGCGGAAGAGCCGGGTTGTCATGGAGCCGCCAATAAGAAACCCGAGCATCGTCAGCGCAACATCAGACACCATCGGAAACCAGTCCTCCCGTGCCTCGGCAAAGACATTCAGGGCCGAAGGGCCCATGACGATGCCGGCGAGAATGAGAAGAGTCACACGGGGCAGCGGTGTTTTCAAACACAGCAGATGCACGCCCAGTCCGACGAGGAAAAAGGCGGCAAGCGTCAGAAAGGTGTCTGCCATACATCTCCAGTCCGTTTATCGTTAGCGATGTAACAGTGGCCGCCACCAGTTTTCATTGGCCAGATACCAGTCGATAGTGCGGCGAATACCGGTTTCAAAGGTCTCGACGGGGGAATAACCCAGCTCCCGGGTGATTTTGTTCGCATCAATGGCATAGCGCCAATCGTGGCCGGCGCGGTCTTCGACAAAGCGGATCAGGTCGCGGGCACTGCCACCGCTGGCGGCAGGGGCCTGGGGAAAGCGTTCACCCAGGGCACTCTCAGCGCGAAAACGGCGGTCCAACTCATCGCACAGCAGTTCGACAATGGCCAGATTGCGCCATTCATTGTTGCCGCCGATGTTGTAGGTTTCCCCGACAACTCCATCCTGTAACACCAGTTCGATGCCCCGGCAGTGGTCCTCGACATACAGCCAGTCGCGGATATTGCTGCCGTCGCCGTAGACCGGCAGCGGCAGGCCGCGCAGAATATTGGTCAGGCACAGGGGAATCAGCTTTTCCGGGAAGTGGTAGGGGCCGTAGTTGTTGGAGCAGTTGCTGGTAGTTACCTGCAGGCCGTAGGTGTGGTGGTAGGCGCGCACCAGATGGTCCGACGCGGCCTTGCTGGCGGAGTAGGGCGAGTTGGGCTGATACTGCTGGGCCTCGTGGAAGCCCGGATCCTCCGGCGCCAGCGAGCCATAGACTTCATCCGTGGAGACATGGTGAAAGCGGTGCGGCGGCGGCTCGGCGCCACCCAGCCAGTATTCCCGCGCCGCCTGCAGCAGGCTGTGGGTGCCCACGACATTCGTTTCAATAAAGGCGTCGGGGGCGGTGATGGAGCGGTCGACATGGCTCTCTGCAGCGAAATGCACCAGCGTGTCCACCCGGTGCTCCTGCAGAATGGCGAGCACCCGTGGGTTGTCGCAGATATTGGCCTGCACGAAGTGAAAGCCCGCGGACCCTTCCAGGCCGGCGAGATTCGCGCGATTGCCGGCATAGGTCAGCGCATCCAGCGCCACGATGCAATCATCGGGATATTTTCGACGCCAGTAGTGGACAAAGTTGGCGCCGATAAAGCCGGCGGCGCCGGTCACCAACAGGGATCTAGCCATCACCGTGTTCCTTGAGGTCCTGCAACATGGCGCGCAATTGTACCCTCCAGTGAACCGGCGCAATAGCCAGATCCCGCCAGCTCTGCTGCTTGTCCAGCACGCTGCAGGCGGGCCGCCGGGCCGGTGTTGGATACTCGCTGCCGGGGATCGGGCGCACCTCCGGGCTGCGGGCGAGCAAACCCGCCGCCAGACCCTCCTCGGCAATTGCTACCGCAAAGTCATACCAGCTGCAGACACCGGCATCGCTCCAGTGGTAGATACCCTGCAGCAGGGGCCTGTCCACCGCAGCCCACAGTGCCTGGGCCAGGCTTCGGGCCCAGGTTGGAGTGCCGATCTGGTCGCAGACCACCGCGAGGCTGTCGCGCTCCGCCATCAGGCGCAGCATGGTCTTGACGAAATTGCCGCCAAAGCGCGAATACACCCAGCCGGTGCGCACGATCAGCGCCCGGGGATGCGCCGCCAGCACCGCGCGCTCCCCCTCCAGCTTGCTGCGGCCATAAGCCCCCAGCGGTGCCGGCGCGGCATCGGGCGCGTAGGGATGACCGGATTCACCATCGAAAACAAAATCGGTGGAGACGTGCACCAGGCCAGTACCGGTACTGGCGCAGGCGGCGGCGAGGTGCCCCGCCCCCTCGGCGTTGATGCGCAAGGCCAGGGCCTCTTCCCCTTCGGCCCGGTCCACCGCGGTGTAAGCCGCCGCATTGAGAACCCAGTCCGGCCTCAGTTCCCCCAAAACCTGGCGCAGGTCCTGCGGTTCGGTAATATCCAGGGCGGCGCGGTCGAGGCTCACGACGCGCAAATCCTCTGGGGCAAGCAGCTGTAACTCGCGACCAAGCTGGCCGCCGGCGCCGGTAATGAGGACGGTTGGGGTCACGCAATCTCCTTTGTGGGCGCGGCGCGGGCCGCGCAGAATGGCGCACTATGGTAAAGGCTGGCGAGGGAGATGCCCAGCGTCAGCAGGACCGCCGCAGGGCGAAAGCAGCGCGATTGCAGCAATGTTTGTGAGGGCCACAGCAGACCTGCAAGCATCAATTTGAGATTTCCTCACTTTCTGGTTACTCTCGGACAAAACAATTCACATCTGGGGAAAATCATGCCAAACCTGCTTTACACTTGTTCCTGGCGCTGCTCGCGCGCCGCACTCACCATTTTTGGACTCACCGCCCTCGCGGCGAGCAGCGGCGCCTGGGCAGGTGCGCCCATAGGCGGCACTATCACCCACGGCCCGCTCTCGGCAACCGCGGTTCCGACGACGGGCGGTTTTGCGCTGATCCTGCTGGCGGCGCTGATGCTGGTGGCAGTGGCGCGGGTGATCAAGTCCCGGCAGCTGAACGGAGGCCAGTTCATGCTGGCGGCGCTGGTAACCGGCGCCATCGCCAGCGGTGCCAGCGGCATCAAATTGGTGTCGGAAGCTCACGCATTGCGACTACTACCCAACGCGGTCTCCCTCAGCGATCCTGCGGGCGGCACCCTTAACCTGGTCCAGAATTTGAACTGCGTTAGCAACGAGACCGGGGTCGCCCAGCAAATTCTCGATATCCAGATCAATGTGCCTGTTGCCAATAACGGTGGCCAGGCGAATGGCGGCGCACCTACCTGTCCCGACGGTCCGATAACCAATGGGGGCAGCTTCGTGGCTGTGCCGGAATGTTCCGATAATCCCCCCACCGTGCTGCAGCCCGATGGAACCTGCGCGGTCGATATTTCCCTCACCTCAAACGACCAGCTTCCCCTGGGTTAGGATGCCACGCTCCCGGCGCAACCGGGAGCGCGGTCACTGCCCCTGCGGCAGACGGAACGCCATATCATCCGCAGTGAACTGCCAGTAGTGCAGGGTATGTAGCCGCAGTTCATCAATCCCGCGATAGTCGGCCTGCAACCAGACCGGGCCCAGATGAGACAGGGGCAGTTCGTCCCGGTACATCTGCCGGCCTGCGCGCCAGCCTTCCACCACCAGGGTCTCGCCCTCGGCCTGCTCCCAGGCGACGCCGAAATAGGCGCCGACAAAATCGAACACTTCACCCGGGTACAGGCTGGTCACGGTAGCCGGATACCCGGAACTGTTGTAAGCCACACCCTCGCCGCTGGCGAGCACATTGACGTATCCCGGCCCACGGTAGTGCTGGTTGTCGATGGCAAGCAGATAATCGAAGGCGAGACCGCGATAACCCACCGCCAACTTCTCGATTACTGAGCGCTCCAGGTCGTCGAAATCCAGCACCAGCGGCGCCGGCTGCGGTGTCGTGGCGGCGCGGGCATCGTTGATGGCGCCCAGCACCACCGGGGCATCCCGCACCGCGAACTGGTGCAAACCGGCGCCAGCGGACCCCGCAGCCTGTTCCAGCCGCCAGTCACCGGGGTACGCAGGGAAGCTGAATCGGCCCGCTGCATCCGCGACGACTGCGCTGCGGCTGCCGTCCGGCGCAACCGCCACCAGAGCGTCGGCGCCCACTGCCTGACTGCCGCTCACCGCAAGCAGCTGGGCCAAGCCGATCACCGGTGGCGGTGACGCGGTCACCATGCCGGCGGGTGTACCGGGGCGCTTTTCAAAGCGGGTGGTATGGGAACCGGTGCCGCTGGTGATCTCCCAGCCGGGGGGCAGCTGCAGTTCGAAGCGATAGTCCCGGTCGGGCTCGCCGATATCGGCGCTGGAGCTGTCCAGGTGGACAGCAAAATTGGCATAGCCGTTGATGTTGGTGCGCGTCATGCGCAGGCTGCCATCCGGACGTTCCAGCAGGATGGCGACCGCGGCCATCGGCACATCATCCGGGTCGAGCACGCCGTCCCGGTTGCGATCCCGATAGGCAAAAACCGAGATATTCATGTTACCCGGGCTGTTCTGCTGCCAGTTGCGGCGGGGATACCAGTCCGTATCGCGGCTGATCTCGGGAACCGCGGCGGGGACGGGGGCGGAGGGAGCGCTGATTTCCGCCGGTCGCGCCAGGAATACGTACCACAGCAGGGCCGCCGAAGCGGCGAAGATCAGAATAGCAACGATGACACGGCCCATGCCGGACTCCAGAACCAGCGCCAGCAGAAGGCCCAGCTGGCAGACAAAGTATGTTAAGTGCTGAAGCGGCTTGTGCCCACCCCGTGGCAACAGCGCGCAGCCGGGCAGAAGTTGCATGTGGCGTTGCCAGCGTTCATCATCCGGCCCGAACAAAAAGGGAAGGGTCATGGAAATAGCCTCAATCACAGACTTCTGGGAACTGCTGGTAACGGTCTGGCAACACGGCGTGTACGGGATCGATTTCGTCCATATCCTGGTGGCGTTACTGGTTTTTCTGATCGCCCTGGCGATTCGCAATCTGTTTACGCGCCATGTACTCGGTGCCCTGCAGCGAAGGGCGCAAAAAACCGATTCCCAGATCGACGATGTTCTGCTGGAAGCCATTCGCAAGCCGCTGCGCTTTGTACCCGTTGTGCTGGGCGTGTTTTTCGCCACCAGTGTGCTCAAGGTAGACGACTCACTGGCGGCCTTTCTCTATAATATCAACCGGTCACTGGTGGTCTTCACCCTGTTCTGGACTTTTCATCAGCTCACCGGCCCGCTGGGCGTGGTATTGCAAAGGACCAATCGCTTCCTGACCGAAGCCATGATCGACTGGATCGTAAAGCTCTCCAGAGTGCTGTTCATCGTCGTTGGTGTGGCCACCATTCTGGAACTCTGGGGCATTGCGGTCGGCCCGGTCATTGCGGGCCTGGGCCTGTTCGGGGTCGCGGTCGCGCTGGGGGCACAGGACCTGTTCAAGAACCTGATCGCCGGTTTTTTTGTCATCGGCGAGCGTCGGTTCCAGCCGGGGGACTGGATCAACGTCGAGGGAATAGTCGAGGGGACGGTGCTGCAGATCGGCTTTCGCACCACCACTGTACGACGCTTCGACCGGGCGCCGGTCTATGTCCCCAATGCAAGACTGGCAGACAACGCAGTCACCAACTTTTCCCGCATGACGCACCGCCGCATTCGCTGGATGCTGGGCCTTGAGTACAGGACCAGTCTCGAGCAGCTCCGGGAAATCCGCGATGCCATTGAGCGCTACATCCTCGACAGCGACGAGTTCGCCAAACCCGACGAGGTAGCCACCTTCGTACGCATCGACTCTTTCAATGACAGCTCCATCGATATTCTCCTGTACTGTTTCACCCACACTACCGTCTGGGGAGAATGGTTGGAGATCAAGGAGCACCTTGCCTACAGGATCAAGGAGATTGTCGAGGCTGCGGGAGCCGGTTTCGCCTTCCCGAGCCGCTCCCTGTACCTGGAAAACCAGGCCGACGCGCCCGAGGTGTATCCGCTTTCGCCGCCCCGGGATTCGGTTGAATCACCTGCGGCTACGGCAGACGCTGCTGCAGCCACTGATCGAGATCAGCCAGCACCTGCAGGCGCTCAGGCTCGTTGAAAATCTCGTGGTACAGGCCGGGATAAAGGCGCAGGCTGTTATCCGCGGAGCCGACCCCTGCGCTGAAAGCCTGTGAGCCCGCGGGTGCCGTCATCACGTCCGCCTCGCCATGCAGCAGCAGCAGCGGCAGGGTGATTTCCGCGCGGCGCGCATTGACCTGCGCCATGGTGGCAAACAGCTCCGCCACCAGCCGCGCGCTGACCTTGCCGTGGTGCACCAGAGGATCCGCCTGGTAATCTGCGACCACCTGCGGATCCCGACTGACCTGGCTGGCGTCCAGCTTGAGCATCCCGAGGGTAGGCCAGACACGGGCGAGAAGACGATTGATCCACAGCAGGACGGGGGAGGGCGGCTCCGGCACCGCCAGGGCGGGTGCAGACAGGACCGCGCCACTGAACTGGCCCTGGGCATCCAGCAGCAAGCGGGCGGCAATCAGGCCGCCGAGACTGTGGCCCACCAGAAAACAGGGCGTCGCGGGATACCACTCGCCAATCAGCGCCCGCAGCTGCAACAGGGGCTGCAGGAACTCGGCGAAACTGCCGGTGTGAGCCCTGTGGCCCGGGGAGCAGCCGTGACCAATATGGTCGGGGGCAACCACCGCAAAGCCCCGGGGGCAGAAAAAGTCGGCGAACCCCTGGTAGCGACCGCTGTGCTCGCCGAGACCGTGGGCCAGCAGAATTACGCCGCGGCGGCTGCCACTGGCCCGCCAGTGGCGGTAGAACACGCCACCGGCAAGCTTTGCTTCCTGCGCCGGGACCACAGCGGTACCCGCTGTACTTGCGCCAGCATCATTCATGGACAACCCTCGTCAGTGCTGGGGAGACTGCGCTTCAGGCAACGGGCGTCAGCCACTCCGGATGCTGCGGCCGGTTACCGCGCACCGAATCGAAGTACATGCTTTGCAATTGTTCCGTCAGCGGGCCGCGGGAGCCGCTGCCGACCCGGCGCCCGTCCAGCTCGCGGATCGGTACCACTTCCGCGGCAGTACCGGTGAAGAAGGCCTCGTCGGCGATGTAGACCTCGTCGCGGGTAATACGCCGCTCGCGGATTTCGTAACCGAGTTCCGCCGCCAGGGCGAAGATCGTGTTGCGGGTGATCCCGTCGAGGCAGGAGGTCAGGTCCGGAGTGAAGATCTGGCCGTCGCGCACCAGGAACACGTTCTCACCGCTGCCTTCGGCTACGTAGCCTTCGTTATCCAGCATCAGCGCTTCTTCTGCGCCGCTGTCCAGCGCCTCGCGCAGGGCGAGCATGGAATTGATGTAGTTGCCGTTCGCCTTGGCCTTGCACATGGTGATATTGACGTGATGGCGGGTGTAGGAAGAGGTGCGCACCTTGATGCCGCGATTGCGCGCTTCCGGATCCATGTAGGACGGCCATTCCCAGGCCGCCACCATGACGTGGGTCTTGAGGCCGTCCGCGCGCAGGCCCATGCCCTCGGAGCCGAGGAAGCACATGGGGCGCAGGTAGGCCTCGGTGAGACCGTTTTCCCGCACCACCGTACGCTGGGCCTCGTTCAGGGTGTCCTTGTCGAAAGGCATGTCCATGCCCAGGATATGGGCCGAGCGAAACAGCCGGTCAGTGTGCTCCCTGAGCCGGAACACGGCGGTGCCGCGATCGGGGGTCAGGTAAGCCCGCACCCCCTCGAACACGCCCAATCCGTAGTGCAGGGTGTGAGTGAGGACGTGGACCTTGGCTTCCCGCCACGGCACCAGCTCGCCGTCCAGCCAGATAACGCCATCCCGGTCTGCAAAATTCGGTGTTGCACTCATCTTCAGTCCTGCTGTTCTGTAGGTTTGTCCTGCGCCGGGAAAAGGCGCTGCCATGCGGCTTCCACACTGGCTCTCTGTTCGCGATACTCGTCGCCGGGCACCCTGCCCGGCAGTTGTTGCAGCGCCAGTTGGTGAGCGACTGACCGGAACGCCAGGTAGGCTTCGATCAGCGCCTTGCTCTCGCGCTGCGCAACCAGCCCGGCCCCGGCCAGGGTTTCCAGAATGCGGATGTTGTCCGACCAGCGCGCCAGCTCGGGCACGCGGTGGGACCACGCCAGAACCGCATATTGCACCATAAATTCAATATCAACGATACCACCAGCGCTCTGCTTGAGGTCAAATTCCTGCCCCTCTGGCAGCTTCTTCGGCAGCAGCTCCTTGCGCATGCGCTCGCGCATGGCGACCACTTCAGTCGCCAGGGCCTGCTCGTCCCGGGCCCGGCAGAGGATATCCCGGCGCACTGCATCCACCCCGGCTCCAACCGCGGGGTCACCGGCCACCAATCGCGCCCGCACCAGGGCCTGGTGCTCCCAGGTCCAGGCGGTGTCCTCCTGGTAACTGCGAAACCCCTTGAGGCTGCTGACCAGCAGGCCGGAAGCGCCGGAGGGCCGCAGGCGCATGTCAACATCGTACAGCTGGCCCATGGCCATGCGGGTTTCCAGGATATGGATAATGCGCTGGCCCAGGCGGGTATAGAACTTGACGTTGTCGATGCTGCGCTCGCCGTCGGTTACGCCCTGCACATCCGCGTCGTAGACGAATACGAGATCCAGGTCGGAGGCGTAGCTGAGCTCTATGCCGCCCAGCTTGCCGTAGCCGAACAGGGCAAAACCATAACCGTCCGGGTCGCGCTGCGGCTGGCCAAAGCGGGCGCTGATGTCGGTCCAGGCCACGGCCAGCACCTGCTCGAGAATTACCTCGGCTATCCAGGTGAGGTTGTCGCTGACCCGCATCAGGGGCAGGCGCCCGACCAGCTCACTGGCGGCAACCCGCAGTACCTGGGAGGCCTTGAAGTAGCGCAGGGCATCCATCTGCGCCTCCAGGTCGCCCGGTTGCAGGCGCGCTACCTGCTGGCGCAGCTCGGTGGCCAGCAGGGCCTTGTCCGGAGCGGTGTAGAGGCTGCCGCGGTCCAGCAGTTCATCCAGCAGCACCGGGTGCCGCTCCAGCTGCTCCGCAATCCAGGGACTGGCATTGCACAGCAGGACCAGCTCCGCCAGCGCCGGCGGGTTCTCCAGCAGCAGGGCCAGATAGGCGCTGCGCCGCAGCACGGCAGTGACAAAGGGCAGGGTGCGCAGCAGGGCCCGGTCGGGGTTATCGGCCTCGGCGCAGGCGAGCAGCAGGCGCGGCATGAACTGCTGCAGCCGCTCCTGCCCCTCTGCCTGCAGCGTGGCAACCCGGGTACTGCGCTGCAGAGCCTGCAGCCGCTCCAGGCTGGCCGCAGGCTCGCGGTATCCGACCTCCGCAAGGGCTTCTGCGTCCAGATCATCGCCCCAGGGCGGCAACTCATCCTCCGCGTCGTCATGTTCGTCCTCGGGCGCCGCGATCAGGTCGCGAAAGTGCGCCGTGACCCGCTCGCGGTGCCCCGCCAGCTCTACCAGGTAGCTGTCCCAGTCCGCGAAGCCCATCACCGTCGCCAGTGCCAGGCGCTGCTGCGGGTCCGCGGGCAGCGCCTGGGTCTGCTGATCCTGATAGCCCTGAATCGCGTGCTCGCTGTCGCGCAGGAACAGGTAGGCAGCGCGCAGCTCGGCGACTGCTGCCGCGGGCAGACAGCCGAGCTCGACACACTCGTCGAGAACCCGCAGCAGCTCCCGCTGCTGCAGGCCGAGATCGCGGCCGCCGCGGATCAGCTGGAAGCACTGGGCGATAAACTCCACTTCGCGGATACCGCCACTGCCCAGCTTGACGTCTTCCTGCAAACCGCGGCGGCGCACTTCACTGTTGATCATCTGCTTCATGCTGCGCAGGCTTTCGATGACCCCAAAGTCCACGTAGCGGCGGAACACGAACGGGCGCAGCATTGCCATCAGCTCCGCACCGTGGGCAGCGCTCCCGCTCACGGGCCTGGCCTTGATCAACGCATAGCGCTCCCAGTCCCGGCCCTGGTCCTGGTAGTACTCTTCCAGCGCGGCAAAATTGAGTGCCAGCGAGCCACTCTCGCCATAGGGCCGCAGGCGCATGTCGACCCGAAACACAAAGCCGTCGGCGGTTACCTGGTCCAGGGCGGTGATCAGGCCCTGGCCCAGCTTGGTGAAGAACTCGGTATTACTGATTCTGCGGCGCTCGCCGTCGGTTTCACCGGATTCGGGATAGGCAAAGATGAGGTCGATGTCCGAGGAGACATTCAGCTCCCGGGCGCCCAGTTTGCCCATGGCTATGACGATCAGCTGCTGGGCTTCCCCACTGCGGCGCCCGCGGGGCACGCCGAAGCGTGCCTCCAGCTGTTGCTGCAAATGCGCCTGGGCCAGGGTAATGCAGGCTTCCGCCAGCGCCGAGGTATCCTGCATCGTTTCCAGGGTGTCAGCGTCACGGCAGAAGTCGCGCCAGACGATGCGCAACATGTGGCGCGCGCGAAAGCGCCGCAGGACCGGATGGAGTTCCGCCCCCGGCTCCGCCAGCCGCTGCTGCAGTTCCGCCTGCAACTCGCCAGGCTGCAGGCTGCGCTGTAACAGCCCATCTTCCAGCAATGCGGCCAGCAGCCGCGGCTGACGCCGGATCAGGCCGGCGACAAAGGGGCTGCAGGCCAGCACCCGGGCCAGCGCGCCCGCGATTGCGGGATGCGCCTCCAGCGCCCCGGTCAGATCGGCGAGCGCAGCGGCGTCATGATGGTCCAGAACATGCCGCCAGGCGGTAGCGGCGGCGCCGGCGAGGTCCTTGGGTAAACTATCGATGGCAATCATTGCGCTAGCGGAGTCCTGTGCGGTTATCAGGCGTCGAACATGGGAGCCACACGCATGACCTCCTCGACAGTGGTCTGGCCGGAGGCAACCCGGGCGGCGCCGGCCAGGCGCAGAGTGCGCATGCCTTCGGCCATGGCAACCCTGCGCACCTCGCGCGCCTCCATCTGCGGCGTAATGCAGGCCGCCACGGCGGGGCTGTTGACCAGCAGTTCATAGATCCCCTGGCGGCCCATGTAGCCGGTATCCCGACAGGCCTTGCAGCCCACCGGGCGCGCCGTGCGCTCGGGGGCGGGCAGCTCGAAGGGTTGTATCAGCTGCTCCCAGGCATCCGGATCCGTGGGGGCAAAAACCTTGCAGGTGGTGCAGAGGATGCGCACCAGGCGCTGGGACATGATGCCGCGCAGGGTGGCCTTGATCAGGTACGCTGGCATCCCCAGCTCCAGCAGGCGGGCCACGGAGCCGGGGGAGTCGTTGGTGTGCAGGGTCGACAGCACCAGATGGCCGGTGAGGGCCGCCTGTACCGCCATGTGGGCGGTCTCCAGGTCGCGGATCTCGCCGACCATGATGATGTCCGGGTCCTGCCGCATCAGCGCGCGTACGCCGGAGGAAAAATCCAGCTTGATGCCGTGGTTGACCTGCATCTGGTTGAAGGCGTCTTCCACCATTTCGATCGGGTCCTCGATGGTGCAGACGTTGACCTCTGGCGTCGCCAGCCGGCGCAGGGTGGAATACAGAGTGGTGGTCTTGCCGGAGCCGGTGGGGCCGGTGACCAGTACGATGCCGTTGCCGGCAGCGGTCATCGCCTGCCAGCGACGCAGATCCTCGTCTTCCAGCCCCAGTTCGGCAAAGCTTTTCTGCAGCAGATCGGGGTCGAAGATCCGCATCACCAGCTTCTCCCCGAATGCCGTCGGCAGGGTGGACAGGCGCAGCTCCACCTCGCCACCGCCGTGGGGTGAACGGGTCTTCAGTCGCCCGTCCTGGGGCCGGCGCTTTTCCGCCACATCCATGCGCCCGAGGATCTTGATCCGGCTGGTGACCGCGGCGCACACCTGCTGCGGTAAATCGTAGACACTATGGAGGACACCATCGATACGGAACCGCACATGGCCCTGGCTGCGCCGGGGCTCAAGGTGAATGTCCGAGGCGCGCTGCTCGAAGGCATACTGCAGCAGCCAGTCGACAATATTGACGATGTGCTGGTCATTGGCATCGGGCTCCTGCATCGACCCCAATTCCAGCATCTGCTCCAGGTTGGCGACGCCGGGCGCAGCGCCGGGGGCCGGGCCACTGCTGCGGGCACCGCGCACCGAGCGCGCCATGCTGTAGAACTCCGCGGTGTGACGAATGATGTCCCGCGGGTCGGCCAGCACGCGGCGGATGCGCTTGCGCAGGACGTGCTCCAGGTTGCGCTCCCAGGCACGAATCCAGGGCTCGGCGCTGGCTACCACCACTTCGTCTTCGGTAACTTCCACCGCCAGAATGCGGTGACGCTGGGCAAAGGCCCTGGA
Organism: Haliea sp. E1-2-M8; assembly: GCF_030649675.1. Classification (GTDB taxonomy): domain Bacteria; phylum Pseudomonadota; class Gammaproteobacteria; order Pseudomonadales; family Halieaceae; genus Haliea. Next base: position 74,712 of record NZ_JAUTDR010000015.1, read on the forward strand.
CATGACCTCGCTGATCGCGCCGACATTGATTTTCAGCGGGTCGATTTCGTAAACCGCCTGACCGGTGCGCTCCCCCTGCCAACGCAACAACGCCTCCATGTCCAGGGTCTGGCCCGGGCGCGAGGGATCGGGAATTTTCTGTTCTGCCAGGAAGACCAGCGGGTGCACGCTGCCGATGCCGAGCCTTGCCAGCCGCTCGTGATCGGCGGCGTCGAGGTGGCCCGTGGCGTGCAGCTCCGTCACCAGGGAATACAGGTCCAGGGGCCGCTCGGCGTACTCCGGGCCGAATTTCGCGTTCATAGGTCAGAGCCTCACGGGTCCGTCTGCGGTTTTCGGGCCATGCTATCACAGCCGCACGGCCGGGCGAGGGCGACCCGAGGGCGGTGTGACAGACGCCCACCCCTCCCCTATACTTCGCGCCTGCATCCAGGGGAGCACCTCATGCCCAGCTCGAATCCGCTAAGCACTCTCTTCGGCAGATCGCCGATCAGGCCGATCCAGGAACACATGCAGGTCGCCAACGATGCTGCCCAACTCTTGCCTGAGTTTATTGAAGCCGCCCAGAACGACGACTGGGAAAGCGCCAAAGAGATCTTCAAGCGCATAGGCAAGGCCGAGCAGGAAGCCGACAAGCTCAAGCGCTCCGTGCGCCGCCATCTTCCCAACAGCCTGTTCCTGCCCGTACCCCGCACCGATCTGCTGGAGCTGGTTACCATCCAGGACCATGTCGCCAACACCGCCAAGGATGTCGCCGGCCTGATGCTGGGGCGGCAGATGCAGTTTCCCGAAGCCCTGGAGAAACCTCTGCTGGAGTTCGTCCGCGCGTGCACCGCCACCTGCGAACAGGCCCTGGTGGCGATTCGCGAGCTGGATGAATTGCTGGAGGTGGGTTTCAGTGGCCGCGAGGTAGTCCACGTCGAGGGCCTGATCAAGGAACTGGACAAGCTGGAAGGTCGCACCGACAAGCAGTCCCAGGCCCTGCGGGCGCAGCTGTTCAAGCTGGAGAAAGATCTCTACCCGGTGGATGTAATGTTCTATTACAAGATCATTGAACTGCTCGCCGGCCTTGCCGACTCCGCTGAGCGGGTGGGGCACCGCCTGCAGATCCTCATAGCCAAATAGGAACCACTGATGGAGATTATCGCGGAATACGGCACCATTCTGCTGGTCCTGGCCTGCCTGTTCGGGTTCTTCATGGCCTGGGGCGTGGGCGCCAACGACGTCGCCAATGCCATGGGCACCTCGGTTGGCTCCCGGGCGCTGACCCTCAAGCAGGCTATCCTGGTGGCGATGATCTTCGAGTTTCTCGGCGCCTATCTGGCCGGCGGGGAGGTCACCTCCACTATTCGAAAGGGCATTATCGATGCCGAGTCCATGGAAGGCCGGCCAGAGCTCATGGTCTACGGGATGCTGTCCGCGCTGCTTGCCGCGGGCACCTGGCTGATGATCGCGAGCATCAAGGGCTGGCCGGTCTCCACCACCCACTCGATCATCGGTGCCATTGTCGGCTTCGCGGCGGTCGGTATCGGCGTGGAGGCGGTGCACTGGGCCAAGGTCGGGACAATTGCTGCCAGCTGGCTCGTCTCACCCCTGCTGGCGGGCACGATTTCCTATGGTCTCTTCATGAGCGTAAAGATACTGATCCTCGATACTGAAGACCCTTTCCATCGTGCGAAAAAATTCATCCCCGTGTACATGTGGATGGTGGGCTTCATGATCTCCATGGTTACCCTGTTAAAGGGTTTGAAGCATGTTGGCCTGGACCTGGATCTGGGGCTGGGCAGCAGCTTTGCCAACGCGCTGCCAGTGGCGGTGGTGATAGGCCTGGCTGTGGCCGGTGTCGGCAGCCTGCTGCTGCGCCGGGTCAGGGAACTGCCCAACCAGGAGCACCGCTACACCAACGTGGAACGGGTGTTCGGCATCCTGATGATCTTTACCGCCTGCGCCATGGCCTTTGCCCACGGTTCCAACGATGTCGCCAATGCGGTCGGCCCGCTGGCAGCAGTGGCCAACACCGTCATGTCCGGCGGCATTATTTCCTCCCAGGCGCCGCTGCCCTGGTGGATCCTGATGGTCGGCGCGCTTGGGATCGTGGTGGGCCTTGTCACCTATGGCTGGAAAGTAATCCTGACCGTGGGCCGCAAGATTACCGAGCTGACTCCCAGCCGCGGTTTTGCCGCGGAACTGGGTGCGGCCTCCACCGTGGTGCTGGCCTCGGGTACCGGCCTGCCGATCTCTACCACCCACACCCTGGTCGGAGCCGTGCTCGGCGTCGGTTTTGCCCGCGGCATCGCCGCGCTCAACCTGCGCACCATAGGTACAATATTCATGTCCTGGGTGATCACCCTGCCCGCAGGCGCGGGTCTGGCAATCCTGTTCTTCTTCATGTTCAAGGGCATATTCGGCTAGGTCCGGGAGAGCGATGAGCCAACACGAGCAGCAGATCATCCGTCAGCTCCGGGCCCTGGTCGGCACGGCGTCGGTCAGCTCCACCGACCCCTCATGGGATCAGGGTAATCGCGGCGTGGTCGAACTGCTGGCAGGCTGGCTGGGCGACCTGGGTTTTGCAACCGAGATCAGTGCTGTCTCGAACGACGGCCGCAAGGCCAATCTGATTGCCACCCTCGGCAGCGGCCCCGGTGGCCTGGTGCTGGCGGGGCATACTGATACGGTGCCCTTTGACGAGGGCCGCTGGCGCTCTGACCCGCTGCAGCTCACCGAGCGCGACCACCGTCTTTACGGGCTCGGCAGCACCGACATGAAAGGCTTTTTTCCCATCGCCATTGCCGCCGCCCAGGCCTTTGTCGACAGGCCGCTGCAACAGCCGCTGATCATCCTCGCCACCGCTGACGAGGAGAGCTCGATGAACGGCGCGCGCACACTCGCCGCCGCCGGGCAGCCACGGGGGCGGGCGGCGATCATCGGCGAGCCCACCTCGCTGGTACCGGTGCGCCTGCACAAGGGCATCATGATGGAGTCAATCCAGGTCACCGGCAGCGCTGGCCACTCCTCCAATCCCGCGCTCGGCGTGAATGCCATTGATGTCATGCACGGCATCCTGTCCGAGCTGATGCTATTCCGGCAGGAACTGGCCCAGCGCTACAGCAACAGCGCCTTCGAGGTGGCATTTCCCACTCTCAATCTGGGCTGTATCCACGGCGGCGACAGCCCCAACCGGATCTGCGGCGGCTGCGAGCTGCACTTCGACCTGCGCCTGACCCCGGCTGCGGCGGCAGCGGGCGTGCGCGAGGACCTGGAACAGCGGCTGCAGCGCATCGCCGTCGAGCGCGGCGCCGGCATCGTCTTGCGGCCTCTGGTTGAGCCCGTGCCGCCCTTCGAGCAGGCCGCGGACAGCGAGCTGGTGCGGCTGGCGGAACAGCTCACCGGCCACAGCGCCACGGCCGTTGGCTTCGCTACTGAAGCGCCGTTCCTGCAGGCGCTGGGCATGGAGACGATCGTGATGGGGCCGGGCTCCATCGACCGCGCCCACCAGCCCGACGAGTACCTGGAGCTGGACCAGATCCAGCCCTGCATCGACCTGCTGGAGCAGTGCATCGCCCGCTACTGCCTGTAAATATTCCATTAGTCCCGGGAGCGCGCTTTCGGTACCCTTGACGCCCATTGCAAGTGAAACCGGAAGCATCGACGTGACCACCCCCGGCCGCAACCATATCCGCTGGTTCAGGAATACGGCGCCCTATATCAACGCCCACCGATCCCGGACTTTTGTCCTGATGCTGGGAGGCGATGGCGCCCAGGACCCCAACTTTGCCACCATCCTCCACGACATGGCCCTGCTGCACAGCCTGGGGGTACGCCTGGTACTGGTACACGGTAACCGGCCCCAGATTGACGCCCGCCTGGAACAGGCCGGTATCCCCAGCCGCTTCCACGACAACATGCGCATAACCGACAGTGCCAGCATGCACCATGTGACCGATGCCGCCGCCTCCCTGCGGGCGCAGATCGAGGCCCTGCTGTCGATGGGCCTGCCCAACTCTCCCATGCAGGGGGCGGGAATACGGGTCTGCTCGGGCAACTTTGTTACCGCCAGGCCGCTGGGGGTCGTGGACGGCGTGGATTATCAGCACACCGGTCGCGTGCGCCGTATCGACAGCGCGGGTATCCAGCAGCAGCTGGCGGCGGGCTCCATTGTGCTGCTGTCCCCGCTGGGCTACTCGCCCACCGGGGAAATCTTCAACCTGATGCTGGAGGACATCGCGGTGCACTGCGCCGCCAGCATCGGCGCCGACAAGCTGCTGCTGTTCGGCGCCGCAGCCGGTATCAGCGGCAGTGACGGCAGTTTGCTGCGGCAGCTCACGGTAGCGGACCTGGCGGGCCTGGAAGTCCAGGACCCGGAACAGGCGCAGCTGCTGGCAACCGCACGCCGCGCCTGCATCGCCGGAGTGTCACGCTGCCACATCATCAGCTATCGCGACGACTGTGCCTTGCTGGAGGAACTGTTCACCCACGATGGCAACGGCACCCTGGTGGCCAAGGACGATTTCGAGCAGACCCGCAGCGCCACTATCGACGATGTGGGCGGTATTCTCGAGCTGATCGCGCCGCTGGAGCGGGACGGGGTATTGCTGAAGCGATCCCGCGAGCTGCTGGAAAACGAAATCCGCCAGTTTCGCATTATTGAGCGGGATGGCCGCATCATCGCCTGCGCGGCTCTCTACCCTTTCCTCGACGAGGGCTGTGGCGAAGTCGCCTGCATCGTCTCGCATCCGGACTATCGCGGCGGCCGCCGCGGCCAGCGCCTGTTGCAGGAGCTGGAGCGGGAGGCCCGCAAACAGGGCCTGGACCGTGTCTTTGTGCTGACCACCCAGACCGCGCACTGGTTTCTGGAGCAGGGCTTCGAAGAGTGGCCACGGGATGCGCTGCCGGCGCAGAAGCAGGCGCTGTACAATCTACAACGCAACTCCAAGGTCTTTTTCAAGACCCTTTAGGACTAGGATACAAACATGCCCGCATACCGCTCCAAAACCTCCACCCACGGCCGCAACATGGCGGGCGCCCGCGCTCTCTGGCGAGCCACCGGCATGCAGGACGGCGACTTCGGCAAGCCGATCATCGCCGTGGTCAATTCCTTCACCCAGTTCGTGCCTGGCCATGTACACCTGAAGGACATGGGCCAGCTGGTGGCGCGGGAGATAGAGGCCGCCGGCGGCGTGGCCAAGGAGTTCAACACCATCGCCGTGGACGACGGTATCGCCATGGGCCACGACGGCATGCTCTACAGCCTGCCCAGCCGGGACATCATTTCCGACTCGGTGGAGTATATGGTCAACGCCCACTGCGCCGACGCCATGGTATGCATTTCCAACTGCGACAAGATCACCCCCGGCATGCTCAATGCCGCGCTGCGCCTGAATATCCCGGTGGTGTTCGTGTCCGGCGGGCCGATGGAAGCGGGCAAGACCAAACTGTCCGAGCACAAGCTGGACCTGGTCGACGCCATGGTCATCGCCGCCGACACCGACGCCAGCGACGAGGACGTGGCCGAGTACGAACGCTCGGCCTGCCCCACCTGTGGGTCCTGCTCGGGCATGTTCACCGCCAATTCGATGAACTGCCTGACCGAGGCCCTGGGGCTTTCCCTGCCCGGCAACGGCTCCACCCTTGCCACCCACGCCGACCGGGAGCAGCTGTTCCTGCGCGCGGGCCGGGTGGTAGTGGATCTGTGCAAACGCTACTACGAACAGGACGATGCCAGCGTACTGCCGCGCAACATCGCCAATTTCCAGGCCTTCGAGAACGCCATCAGCCTCGACATCGCCATGGGTGGCTCCACCAACACCATCCTGCACCTGCTGGCAGCCGCGCAGGAGGCGGAGCTGGACTTCAATCTGCAGGACATCGACCGGCTCTCGCGCCAGGTGCCGCAGCTGTGCAAGGTAGCGCCCAACACGCCGCTCTACCACATGGAAGATGTGCACCGGGCGGGGGGCATCATGGCCATTCTCGGCGAACTGGACCGCGCCGGGCTGCTGCACCGGGACTGCCCGACAGTGCACAGCTCCAGCATGGCTGCGGCGCTGGAGGAGTGGGACATCGTGCAAACCCGGAATGACGCAGTGCATACCTTCTACAAGGCCGGCCCCGCGGGCATTCCCACCCAGACCGCGTTCAGCCAGAGTACCCGCTGGCCGAGCCTGGACCTGGACCGGGAGGGTGGCTGTATCCGCAACCTGGCGCACGCCTTCTCCAGCGAGGGCGGGCTGGCGGTGCTGTTCGGCAACATTGCCCTGGACGGCTGCGTAGTGAAGACCTCCGGCGTCGATGAGAGCATCCTCAAATTTTCCGGGCCTGCCTACATCTGCGAAAGTCAGGAGGGCGCCGTGGAAGATATCCTCGCCGACAAGGTCAAGCCCGGTGACGTGGTGATCATCCGCTACGAGGGGCCGCGCGGGGGCCCCGGCATGCAGGAAATGCTCTATCCCACCAGCTACCTGAAATCCAGGGGCCTGGGCAAGGACTGTGCCCTGCTCACCGACGGCCGCTTTTCCGGCGGCACCTCGGGGCTGTCTATCGGCCACGTCTCCCCTGAAGCGGCAGCGGGTGGTGCCATTGCGCTGGTGGAGCAGGGTGACATCATCGAGATCGACATTCCCAGCCGCAGCATCAACGCGAAGTTGAGCGACGCGGAGCTGGCGGCGCGCCGGCAGACTATGGACGGCAGGGGCAGGGAGGGGTGGAAACCGGCTGTGCAGCGGCCGCGCAAGGTCAGCACCGCGCTCAAGGTTTACGCCAGCATGGTCACCAGCGCAGACAAGGGCGCTGTGCGAGACCTGTCACTGCTCGATTAGGAGATGGCAACCGCGGCGCGCGTATCGGCCTTTGCCGAGCCCGCCTTCAGACGCTACTTCTGGTCTACCTGCCTGTCGACGCTGGGCACCTGGGTGCTGCGCTTCCTGCTGGGCTGGAGCGCCTGGGCGCTCACCGGCACCGCCACCTGGGTGGGTATTGTCAGCGCTGCAATGCTGCTGCCCACCTTCCTGCTGTCCCCCGTGTTCGGGGTGGTCTCGGATCGCATCAATCCCCGCAATGGCATGCTGCTCACCCTGTTGGGCCAGGGCCTGGTGGCCGCTGCGGCGGGCAGCGCCGAGTTGCTGGGGGTGTTTGGCCTGGGGCCGCTGCTGTTGCTGTTGCTGGCCATGGTCGCCGGCGCCATCACCGCAGCCCACCAGCCCCTGCGCCTTGCATTACTGCCGCTGTTGGTGCCCCGGGGTGTACTGCCGGGCGCGATCGGCGTCTCCGCCATTGTGTTCAACAGCTCCCGCATAATCGGCCCGGCCCTGGGGGGCTGGCTGCTTACCCGGGCATCGGCCGGGACCGCGTTCCTGGTCGCCGCCGGTCTGTTCGCGGCGGGGCTGCTGTTGCTGGCGCGGATACGGCTGGCGCCCCGCGCTGCGGCAGAGGCGGGCTCTACGCTGCTGGGAGAAATGCTCGCGGGGCTGCGCTTTGTGCGCTCGCATCAGGGAATTCGGGTCATTCTCGCCTTTACCCTGCTCAACGGCCTGCTCGGCCGCACGGTGATCGAGCTGCTACCGGCTATTTCCGGGAAATTGCTGACGGGTGATGCCGGCACCCTGGCGACCCTGACCGCGACGGCCGGGGCCGGGGCTATCGTCGGCGGGCTGCTGCTGGCGCGGCGCCGTAATGCCGGCGACGGCCTGCTGCGGCTGGTGGTGTGGAGCCAGGTCGCAGGGTCGCTGTCGCTGCTGCCGATCGCCTGGGCCGCAAGCACGTTGCGGCTGGGTGCGATCATATTCGCCCTGAGCATGGCGATGACGGTCGCCGGCATCGGCAGCCAGGCACTGGCGCAGCTGTCGACAACAGACGCCTTCCGCGGCCGGGTGATGAGCCTGTGGGTAATGGTGACCATGGGCGCCCCGGCGCTGGGTGCACTGGCGCTGGGCCCGGCGGCGGACCGGCTCGGTTTTCCGCCCATCCTGCTGGCCGCCGCGCTGCTGGTGGCGGGTGCCAGTATCTGGCTTTACCAGCGGGACGGCGCCCGGGCGCTGTAGTACCTAGTCCCGGGGCTTGCGGGGGAAAACCTTGGCGCCAGTGAACATCGCTGAAATCAGGCCGCTTCGCTCGCGAATCTCGCCCACGACCACCGCTGCGATATGAATCGGTATAAGGGCCATCAGGGCAAAGAAAGACCACTTGTGGACGGTGATGAAGGGGGTGCGCAACTCGCGCATGGCAGCATAACCTTCGGGATCCAGCAATTCCTTCTCCCCGGGTTTCAGGCCCACCAGTTTGCTGTGGTCCTCCCCCGCCCCGGTCGCCCACTCGGCAAATTCGTGCCCGAACGGCGGCAGATAGAGATCGGTGCCCGCGAGCACCAGCCCGGTAATCATTTGCGCGCTGAGGAGGAGGAACAACAGTCCCACCATCAGCCGCCCCAGCGGATTGTGACCGCGATAATGCGGTGCATCACCGGACCTCAGGCTGCGCAGGTACAGCTTGAGTTCGCGGAACCAGGCACCTCCAAAGGGCAGGGCTGCGCCCCAGCGCGCATAGCGGTTGCCGAAAAAACCCCAGACGAAACGCCAGCACAGGTTCAGCGCAAAGACGTAGCCGGTCCAGGCATGGATGGTCTTCAGCGTGACCTTGCCGTCGCTGCTGACTCCCAGGGCACCGGCGTTCAGGATCACCACACCTATTCCTGCCAGCAGCAGCACGCACAGCACATTGATCCAGTGGAACCAGCGTGTGGTCGCATCCCAGACCGGATAGGCCTGCAACGTCTCCCCGGAAACTTCCCTGACCATAACTATCCTCCGTGTCCCTGCGTATCTGCACGCGCCCGTAGACAAGGATAATGCAACAAAATGAAGCTGGCATTAAGAAACCGGCACAGTCCTGTCCTGAATCAATGCTCCGGTTCAGTTTGCCTGCAGCACGACGGCTTCAGCTTCTTGTTCACCCTGCTCCACCAGCGCCACCAGATCCCGGCGCAACTTGCCCAGTTCCCGCCGCAGGTGTGCATCCTGGCGTTCGGTGCGGCTGTTGAGCAGGCCTGCGACGGCCAGTTGGATGACCAGGGTATTGTGGTCGTAGGTGCTGCGGTAATCGGCGGACACCGTCTCGCCACGCGTCTCCAGAGCCTCGCGCAGATCTGCCTGCCAACCGGGCTCTCGCTGCAGAATAAGGTCCAGCCGCCCAATCCACTGGGCGCGGGCTTCCAGCCAGAGACTGTCGGAGCGCCGCAGCTCAGCGCAAGCGGCAGCCAGCCCCGCTTTCTGCTCGCGCTGCAGACGCCCGATATACTTGCGCGCGTTATCCCGCAAGCGCTCACAGGCATCGTCCCGGTACTCGGCCTCGTCCCGCTCCAGGTATTCTTCCTCATACTCGTCCTGCTGCTCCCGCAGACCGGCTATGAACTCGGCCATTTGCTGATCCCGCAAATCCTCGCCCAAAGCCAGCATCCAGTCCAGGGCCCGGTCCTGCAGGCGGTAGATAGCCACTTCGGCCTCCTCCGTCAGGATGCGCATATCCGCCGCGGTCAGTTCCCGGTCGAGCTTGCCCTCAACCCGGTCGAGCAGAGCGATGTAGCGGGGCAGCTCCTGCTGTCGGTGCCAGGCCAGAAAAGCCTGTAGCTCGGACTTGAGTAGACGTCCCTGGTCGCGGTCGAGGCTGACGTAATCGCCCAGGTACCAGGGCACCAGGAAGTCCAGGCGGTTGTAGGCGAATCGGGTGCTGCTGCAGCCGGCCAGGCAGACCAGCAGCAGCGCCAGGATCCAGAGCCGCGCCCCGGCGCGGGCAGGCAAGGCGGTAGTCATGGATAGTCGAGACCATCGGTGGCAAACAGCATCTCCATGTTACGGAATGCCTTGAACTCCAGATGATTGCCGGCCGGGTCGCGGATGAAACAGGTCTGCTGTTCGCCCCGGCGCCCGGCGAAGCGCACCGTGGGCTCGATGACAAACGGAATGTCCTGCTGCCGGAGCCGTGCGATCAGGGCGTCGAGGTCCACCCAGGGGAGAATGACCCCGAAGTGCGCCGCCGGCACCTCCTCCCCATCCACCGGATTGCGCGACACCGACGGCATGGCCTCAGCGGGCACCAGGTGGGCCACCAGTTGATGGCCCCAGAAGTCGTAGTCAATCCAGCGGCTGGCAGCGCGGCCGCGGGGGCAGCCGAGCAGATCGCCATAAAAATGGTCTGCTGCCACCAGGTCGTCCACGGGCAGGGCGAGGTGGAAACGGGGGTAGTCCATGCTGTTCACCAGGGTAGTCTGTCGAGGTCGAGATTACCGCCACTGATGACCGTCACCACGCGGCGACCGCGGAACCGCTCCGGATGCTCCAGCAGGGCGGCAAAACTGACCGCGCCGGAGGGCTCGACCACGGTCTTCAGCCGGGTCCACTGCAGGCGCATGGCGGCGACGATATTGGCATCGGTCACGGTGACGATGGTATCCACATACTGCTGGATCAGGGCGAAATTCAGCGCGCCGAGACCGGCCAGCAAGCCGTCGGCAATAGTATTGGGGGCAATCGAGGGCTGCAGTTCCCCCAGGCCGAAAGAGCGAAAGGCGTCATCCGCTCCTTCCGGCTCGGCGGCGACCACCTCCACCTCCGGGCGCAGGCTCTTGATAGCCACGGCGACCCCGGCCAGCAGGCCACCGCCGCCCACCGGCACCACAATCACCTCCAGGTCCGGTACCTGCTCCAGGATCTCCAGGGCCACTGTGCCCTGGCCGGCGATGACCCGCGGGTCGGCGTAGGGATGGACAACGTGCGCGCCGGTGCCGGCGACCACACGCTCCAGGGTCGCCTCGCGGGCGGCCAGGGTCGGCTCGCAGCTAATGACCAGGCCACCGTAAGCGGCCACCGCGTCCTGTTTGGCCGACGGCGCATTCGCCGGCATCACGATATGGGCGGCGATCCCGCGCCGTCGCGCCGCCATGGCGAGGGCGGCACCGTGGTTGCCCGAAGAGTGGGTGGCGACACCACCTGCAGCTTCCTCGTCAGACAGGCTGAACACCGCATTGCTGGCACCGCGGGCCTTGAAGGCGCCAACCTTTTGCAGGTTCTCGCACTTGAAGTGCACCCGCGCGCCGGTATGCGCGTCCAGCAATTCGCTGCTGTAGACCGGGGTAACATGGACATGGGCGGCGATGCGCTCACGCGCGGCGGCGATATCGGCGAGGCTGGGGGCGGAACTGGCCATTACTGTTTTCCCTGATTAACTGAAGTGCGCGGCACCGGCTTGGGCTGGACGAACTGCAGCTGCCAGCCCGCCCGGCGCCAGACCAGGTAGCCCAACAGAAAGTTGGCTTGCAGCAGCAGACTCAACACCCACTCGAAAGCGTCCTCCACCGTGTCGTACCATACGCCATCCCGGGCCTGCAGAACCACTGTCAGCACACCCAATGCCAGCAACAGGCAGCACAGCCACCACATGCCCCGGGCCAGGCCCTGCACTTGCGGCAACCGCGCTGCCAGACCCCGCAGTTGCATACTGAGCAGCAGCTGGGCGAGAAAAGTGAAGGAGAAGAACAGCACCGTGCCCGCCCGCCGCTGCAAGCGCCAGGCAGTACCGGCCTCGCCCAGCACGCTCACATACAGCACCAGCCCCAGGCAGGCGAGCAGGCCCAGCACCAGCATCCAGCGCAGGCTCTGCATACTGCCTGCCGCGGGCTGCAACCCGCGCAGCCAACTGTAATTGCACCACCAGTACAGCGCCAGCACTACCGCCGCCGGCAGCATGATACCCCGGAACACATAGCTGGCCGGTGGCTGGCGCCCGGTAGCGCTGATCGAGGTACAACTGTCGATATAGGGGTTGCACCATTCCACCAACCCATGGCTCGCCGCTACCAGCCAGGTCAGGTGGACCGCAGCGAACGGCAGGACCGCTGCCAGCAGAGCGAGAATGCGCAGGTTCATGGCGCCAAGTCTAGTACCCTGCCTCCTGGATATCGATACATTCTGACGCAGGGTACTGGCATTGCCCTGTGCTATCCTCGCCCATTTGCCAAAGGATCAGCAGCCACCATGGAGCAATTGCAGCACCTCTCGGCGAGCTTTGCCAACGCAGTGTGGGGCACACCCCTGGTGCTTCTGCTGCTGGGCGGGGGCCTGTTTTTCGCCATTTACTCGCGCTTCATGCCCTACCGCCACTTCGGCCACGCCTTCGGCATCATGCTGGGACGCCACGACACCCCCGACCAGCCCGGAGAGCTGAGCCACGCCCAGGCCCTGGCGGCCGCGCTGTCCGGCACCATGGGCCTGGGCAATATCTCCGGCGTGGCCCTGGCCATTGTCGCCGGCGGCCCCGGCGCCGTGTTCTGGATGTGGATGTCCGCGCTGGTCGGGATTGCGACCAAGTTTTTCACCTGCACCCTCGGGGTCATGTACCGGGGCAAGGACAGCGAGGGCAAGCTGCAGGGCGGGCCCATGTACATCATCCGCGAGGCCCTGCCGCGGGGCTTTTACCCGCTGGCAATCCTGTTTTCCCTGGCCGGGCTGGTCGGCACCCTGCCAATCTTCCAGGCCAACCAGTTGACGGCGCTGGTGCGGGAAAACCTGTTCCCCGGCGGCGAGCCTTTGCTGACCAGCTTCCTGATCGGCTGCGCCATGGCCGCGGTGGTCGCCTTGGTCATTTTCGGCGGCCTGCAGCGGGTGGCCAAAGTCGCCATCGCGCTGCTGCCGATCATGGTCATCACCTATCTCGCCATGACCTTGTACCTGTTGCTACTGCACTACGCCCAGGTACCCGGTCTGTTGGCCAGTATTGTCACCGACGCCTTCAACCCGCAGGCCGTGGGCGGCGGCCTGCTGGGGGTAATCCTCATCGGAGTCAGCCGTGGCGCCTTCTCCAATGAGGCCGGGGTGGGCACCGAGGTGATGGCCCACGGCGCCGCCAAAACCAATGAGCCAATCAGGGAGGGCCTGGTGGCGATGATGGGGCCGGTGGCGGATACGCTGATTGTCTGCACCTGTACCGCGCTGGTCATCCTGCTGGCGGGCACCTGGACCGACCCCGGCGACCTGACCGGCATCACCCTGACCGCCAACGCCTTCCGCGCGGACCTGGGCACGCTGGGAGTGGGCCTGCTGCTGTTTGTCACCCTGATCCTCGCCAGCACCACCATGTTCACCATGTGGTACTACGGCGCCAAATGCTTCGGCTTTCTGTTCGGCGCCCGTCTGCAGCACTATTACCGCTGGTTCTTTGTGCTGGCGGTGGTGTTTGGCGCCAGCGTCAGTATCGACGTGGTGTTCAACCTGATTTCCGGCTCCTACGGCCTGATGGCGATACCCACCATGCTCGCCACCCTCATGCTGGCCGGTCGGGTCAAGGCAGCCGCGAAGGAATACTTTCACCGCCACCCCTACTAGCTACCAGGAGCACCAGGCATGTCCGGCAGCAGCAAGCGCAGCCTCACCGTTGGCGTCCTTGGCGGGATGGGGCCAGAGGCCACGGTGGACTTCATGGCCCGGGTGCTCGCGGCCACTCCCGCCCGCGTCGACCAGGAACATATCCGCATGCTGGTGGACCACAATCCCGGGGTCCCCGATCGCCACGCCGCCATTGCCGGCACCGGAGCGGACATTGGCCCCGAGCTGGCGGCGATGGCGCGGGGGCTGGAGACCGCCGGGGCGGACTTCCTGGTCATGGTCTGCAACACTGCGCACGCCTATACTGACGCTATCCGCGCCGCAGTCCGCATTCCCTTCGTCAGTATTGTCGATGTGGTCATGGCGGCGGTGGCCGAACACCCGGCCCGCGTGGTCGGTGTAATGGCCGCGGACGGTTGTCTGCAGGCGGGCCTGTACCAGCAGGCATTGGCGGCGGCGGGGCGCGAGCCTCTGCTGTGGACGGCGGCGGAGCAGGAGCGGTTCATGGCGTTGCTTTGGCGGCTCAAGGCAGGCGAGCGCGGGCCCGCGGTACGCTCCGGCCTGCAGGCGCTGGCCGCCAGTCTGGAGTTTGCCGGCGCCGAACTGCTGCTTGCCGGCTGTACCGAGATCCCCCTGGTCCTGGAGCAGGGGGACACCGGGGTCAGGTTGCTGTCCTCAACCGACCTGCTGGTACGACATACGGTGGCACTGGCTCTCACTACATCAATCCAAGAGGAATAACCCATGCATCTGGCCCGTTTTCCCCGCATCAAACTGGCGCACCTGCCCACCCCGCTGGAGTACCTGCCACGGCTCAGCGAACACTTGGGCGGGCCGAAAATCTTCGTCAAGCGGGACGACTGCACCGGCCTGGCCAGCGGTGGCAACAAGACCCGCAAGCTCGAGTTCCTGCTCGCCGATGCCCGCCAGCAGGGCGCCGATACCGTTATTACCCAGGGCGCGGTGCAGTCCAACCACGCCCGCCAGACCGCCGCCGCGGCCGCTCGCCTGGGCATGGCCTGCGAGCTGTTGTTCGAGAACCGCATAGCCGAACCCAGCGAGGTCTACCTGAACTCCGGCAATGTCTTCCTCGACCACCTGCTCGGTGCCAAGACCCGCCATTATCCCGGCGGGGCTGACATGAACGCAGCCATGGAAGAGGTGGCCGCGGAAGTGCGCAGCCGCGGCGGGGCGCCCTACATCATTCCGGGGGGCGGCTCCAACCCCATCGGCGCCCTCGGCTACGTCGACTGCGCGCTGGAGCTGCTGCAGCAGGTCAACCAGGCGCAGCTGCACGTCGACTGCGTAGTGCATGCCACCGGCAGCGCCGGCACCCAGGCCGGGCTGGTCACCGGCCTGCGCGCCACCCATTCGGACATCCCGGTGCTGGGAATCGGGGTCAATGCCCCCAAAGAGATACAGGAAGAGCGGGTCTACAAGCTGGCGACGGCCACGGCGGACCTTATCGGCGCCGGCAACTGCGTGCGGCGGGAAGACGTGGTCGCCAACTGCGACTACATCGGCGCCGGCTACGGCGTCCCCACCGAGGCCATGCGTGACGCCCTGGTGCTGCTGGCGCGGCTGGAGGGCCTGTTGTTCGATCCGGTCTACAGCGGCAAGGCGCTGGCGGGCCTGATCGACCTGGTAAAGCAGCGGCATTTCCGGGCCGAACAGAACATCGTGTTCCTGCACACGGGCGGCTCCGCCGGACTGTTCGGTTACCGCAACGACCTGCTCTGACGCCGTCGCTGTGCGCGTCAGGCCGCGGCGGTCTGGCCCTGCTCCGCGGCCTTGTTGATGGCGCCCAGGATCCCCTCCAGTGAGGCCTGGATAATATCCGGGCTGCGGCCGACACCACAGTAGCGCTCGCCGTCTATGTTGAGCTGGATATAGCACACCGCTTCCGCATCCGCGCTCTGGCTCAGGGCATGCTCACTGTACTCCACCAGCACGATCTGCCGGCCGGTAAAGCGCTGCATGGCGTCGACAAAGGACGCTACCACGCCATTCCCGGTGCCGTTCAGTGTGCTGCGACTGCTGCCCTCCAGCAGTTCCGCGCGCAGCTGGTCGACGTTGTCGGCGCGGCTGACCTGATAGTCACCCAGGCGCCAGCGGCCGGCGCCGGACAGGTAGGTGCGCTGGAACAGGTCGTGGATGGCCTGCGGCGACAGCTCCGACTCCTGCTCCTCGGCATGGGCCTGCACCACCGGGCTGAAGTCGATCTGCAGCCAGCGCGGCAGCGCGTAGCCGAAGTTGCTCTCCAGCACATAGGCAACGCCGCCCTTGCCGGACTGGCTGTTGATGCGGATTACCTCCTGGTAGGAGCGGCCGATGTCCGCCGGGTCTATGGGCAGGTAGGCGACCTGCCAGGGGGCGCGCTCATCGCGTCGCGCCAGGCATTTCTTGATCGCATCCTGGTGGCTGCCGGAGAAAGCGGTGAACACCAGTTCGCCGGCGTAGGGGTGGCGGGGATGAATCGGCAGCCGGGTGCATTCCTTCACGGTCTGGATGATTTCGTCCATATGGCCCAGCTGCAGCTTGGGGTCCACGCCCTGGCTGTAGAGGTTCATGGCCATGGTGACGATATCCATGTTGCCGGTGCGCTCACCGTTGCCCATCAGGGTGCCCTCCACCCGGTCGGCGCCCGCCAGCACGCCCAGCTCCGCCGCCGCCACGCCACAGCCGCGGTCGTTGTGGGTGTGCAGGGAAATCAGCAGGGACTCCCGGTTGGCCACGTGATCGCAGAACCACTCGATCTGGTCCGCGTAGACGTTGGGGGTGCTCATCTCCACGGTAGCCGGCAAATTGATGATCACCGGCTTTGCCGGGGTGGGCTGCCAGACGGCGGTCACCGCATCGACCACCTCCACGGCGAAGTCCAGCTCGGTGCCGGTGAAACTTTCCGGGGAATACTCGAAGACCCACTCGGTTTCCGGGTAGTGCGCCGCGGTGTCGCGCACCAACTGGGCGCCCTGGGCGGCAATATCAATGATTCCGGCCCGGTCGAGGCCGAACACCTGCTCCCGCTGCACGGTGGAGGTGGAATTGTAGACGTGCACGATCGCGCGCCGGGCCCCGCGCAGGGCCTCGAAGGTCTTCTCGATCAATTCGGGGCGGGCCTGGGTCAGCACCTGGATGGTGACATCATCCGGAATCCGGCCCTTTTCAATCAACTCGCGGCAGAAGTTGAAATCATGGCTGGAGGCGGAGGGAAAGCCGACCTCGATCTCCTTGAAACCGATCTTGACCAGCTGGTCCCAGAGGCGGGACTTCTGGCGCCCGGTCATGGGCTCGATCAGCGCCTGGTTACCGTCGCGCAGGTCCACACTGCACCAGCTTGGGGCGCGGGTGATCTCCCGATCCGGCCAGCGCCGGGAGGTCATCCGGATGGGCTCGAACGCCTGGTATTTTCGGTAATCAAACTGGCTCATGCTCGCCTGTCCTCTGGTGCTGTTTGCTTTGGTGAAACATGGAGGCTGTTCACCTGCGGGTCGCGCGGATTGTAGCCCGCCTGACCGGCCCTCGTGAGGCCTCGCTCTGTTACACGGCGCCGGGGTGGTGCGGCGTGCGGCGGCGACAGGTGATGCTTCAGCCGAGTGCACAGTATAGGCGCATACCCGTGGTGTTTTGCTGCAAATAACCAAGCGCAAGCGGCTATTATTGGTTTATTATTGTTCATTAATAGATATTTCTGAGATTATTCTCCACGGAGGGCGCAAACAATGGCCTGTTGGTTGCTCAAAACCGAACCCGATACCTTCAGCATTGATGACCTGGCGTCGCGCCCGCAGCAAACCGAGCCCTGGGACGGTATACGCAATTACCAGGCACGCAACTTCATTCGCGACGGCATGCAGGTGGGTGATGACGTGCTGGTCTACCATTCCAGCTGTGCCGTGCCGGCGGTGGTCGGCCTGGCCCGTGTGGCCAGCGAGGCGCGCCCGGACCCGAGCCAGTTCGACCCCGAATCCCCCTACTGCGACGCCGGCAGTGACCCCGATAATCCACGCTGGCTGCTGGTGGATGTCCACTATGAACGTCACCTGTCGCGGCCGCTGCCACTGGCGGAACTGAAGCAGCACGCCGAAGCCCTGGGCGACTTCGCCCTGCTCAAACGCAGCCGCCTGTCGGTGATGCCGGTCAGCGCTGCCCAGCGGGATTTCATTCTGGCGCTCGCTGTGGACGGGAGTGCCGGCGCATGAAACTGGACCGCACCGACCGCCGCATCCTCGACATCCTGCAACGGGACGGGCGCATCAGCAACCTGGAACTGGCCGAGCGCATCGGCCTGTCAGCCACACCCTGCTCCCGGCGGGTGAAGCGGCTGGAGGAATCCGGGCTGATCCGCGGCACCGCCACTCTGCTGGACCAGTCGCGGCTGGGGCTCAAGCTGACCGCCTACATCGGGATCAGCATGGACCGCCACACCCCCGACCGCTTCGACGCCTTCGAGGCCCGGGTCAGCGAGTTTCCCGAGGTCATGGAGTGTTCCGTGGTAACCGGGCAGAGCGCGGACTATCTGCTCAAGGCAGTGGTGCCGGATATGCAGTACTACGAGCGCTTTCTGCTCGGCAAGCTGACGCGGATACCCGGCGTGACCGGGGTGCACTCCAGCTTTGAACTGCGGCGCGTGGTGCAGAACACGGCCCTGCCCCTGGACCATATCAGCAACGAAACCGAAGTCTGAGCAGGTGCCGCCGCCCGCGACACAATCCGGCCACATTTGCTGGCCGCTGCGGGGCTTGCCCGCCCGCCGTGCTTGCGGGCATTATCGAATAAAACCCAACGGAGCTGTGGCATGAAGGCAATGAAGGACAAGGTGGCGCTGGTCACCGGCGGCGCCAGCGGCATGGGCCGCATCATCGCCCTGCGACTGGCGGGCAATGGCGCGCGGGTTGCCATCTTTGACGTGAACGAAGAAGGGCTGGAGGCCACGGCCGCCGGGCACGACAATATCACCGCCATCCGCTGTGACATCGGCGATCTGGCGGATGTCGAGGCCAAAGTTGCGCAGGTGCAGGAGACCCTGGGGCCCATCGACCTGCTGGTCCACGCGGCAGCGCTGATGCCCAGCCACAAGCTGGTCGACCACACCCACGCGGGCATGGAGCGCCTGTTCCGGATCAACTATTTCGGCACCACCTACATGGTGCAGGCGGTCCTCCCGGAGATGCGCAAGCGGCGCAGCGGACGGGTTATCGCTTTCGGCTCCATCGCGGGCCATGCGCTGGTAACTCACATGGGCGGCTACTGCGCCACCAAGTCCGCGGTCAACACCTATATGGAAGTACTGCAGAATGAATTGCGCAACTCCGGGGTTCGGATCCACCTGGTCTGCCCACCCGCGGTCAACACGCCCCTGATCGATCAGACGCTCGCCACCGACAGCCCCGGCAGCCTCATCGAAGCGAAAAAGTCCGGTCGGCTCTCAGACCCGGAAAAAATTGTCGACGCCATAGAAAAGGGCGTCGACCGGGACAAGGACATTATCTACCCTGGCGAAGCCCGTCTGCTGATGCTGTGGCACGCCCTGTTCCCGCGCCTGTGGTGGAAGACCGTGCTCAAGTTCGAGAAAGACTGAACCGGAGCGCCGGCCGCCGCAGCGGCGGACCGTCGGACCGTCGGAGCGCCGGAACGCCGGAACGCCGGAACGCCGGAACGCCGGACCGCGTATGCCACCGGGGGTGCCCGTGTTAGCATCCCCGCCCCATGACAAACCGACACCTCACCGCTGACTCCCGCTGGCTGCTGGTGCTGCTCGCGGCGCTGGTTGCGCTCGGGCCGCTCAGCGTGGACATGTACCTGCCCGCCATGCCGGCCATGCGCGCCGCGCTCGACACCAGCGTCGGCAACATCCAGCTGACCCTGAGCGTATACCTCGCCGGTTTTGCGCTATTCCACCTGGCGTGCGGGCCCCTGGCAGACCGCTACGGACGCAAACCGGTGATTATCGCCGGCACCCTGTTGTTTGTCCTCGGCTGCATCGGCTGCAGCCTGGCGACCACGGTGGAGGAGCTGCTGCTGTACCGGTTTTTGCAGGGTATTGGCGCCTGTGTCGGGCCCACCCTGGCGCGCACCATCACCCGCGACCTGTTTGGTCCCAGGCGGGCGGCACGGGCGCTCTCACTTATTGCCATGCTGATGGCACTGGCGCCCGCGGTGGCGCCGAGCCTGGGCGGCCTGCTGATGCTGGTGTTTCCCTGGCCGAGTATCTTTGTCTTCCTCGGGAGTTACGGTGCCCTGATGCTGCTGCTGGTGCAGCGCTACCTCGGCGAATCCCTGCCCGCCCCGCAAAGCCTGCACCCGCGCACCATTCTGCGCAATTACAGCACTTTGCTGCACAGCGGCCCCTTCATGACGGTGGTGGTCACCAGTTCCCTGGGCTACGCGGGCCTGATGGTCTACCTCGCCTCAGCCGGGTTCGTCTACCTGGAGATGCTGAATGTACCGGTGCTCTACTTCGGGCCGATATTCCTGACCACCGTAGCTGGCTATATCAGCGGCAGCGCGCTCAGCGCCCGCCTGGCGAGCCGCCTGGAATCTCCCAGTGTGCTGCTGCTGGGGACGGCGCTGGCGGCGACTGCGAGCATCTGCATGGGCGCGGCCGCCAGCGTTTTTCCGCAGAGCATACTTGCCCTGATGCTGCCGATGATGCTCTTCACCGCAGGGTTGGGGCTGACTCTGCCCCACGCCATGAGTCTGGCCCTGCTGCCGTACCCCCACATGGCGGGCACCGCCTCGGCCCTGCTGGGGTTTATCCAGATGGCAATCGCAGCTTCCGCCGGCGCGCTGGTCAGCCTGTTTCTGGAGGATTCGCCCCGGCCGATGCTGATCGCCATGGCGGTGCTGGCGTTGCTCGCGCTGGCCCTGGCGCAGCGGGTCCGCAGGCAAAGCTTCACTGTCCCGGAGCCGGCTCCGCGTCGGCAATGAGCTGAACCGCCACGTTGGCGGCAAACAAGGGGAGGCTATGGCATACTGCGGCGACCCCGCCACGGAGACTACCGCCTTGCACAGCGCCGCAGATGTAACCCAGCTGATCGGCAATACGCCGTTGCTTTACCTGCGCGAGGTCTCGGAGCGCACCGGCTGCCGTATCCTCGGCAAGGCCGAGTTCCTGAACCCGGGCGGCTCGGTCAAGGACCGTACCGCACTGGGCATTATCCGCGCCGCCGAGGCCAGTGGCGAACTCCGCCCGGGCGGCCGGATTGTTGAGGGCACCGCGGGCAACACCGGCATCGGCCTGACCCTGCTGGCGAATGCGCTGGGCTACAAAAGCACGGTTGTCATGCCGATCAGCCAGAGCAAGGAGAAGATCGACACCCTGGAACTGCTCGGGGCCGACCTGCACCTGGTTCCCGCGACCTCCTACAGCGAACCGGGGCATTACATTCACACTGCCCAGCGGCTGGCGGAAAAATGCGCCTGCTCCGAAGCCGCGGGCGCCATCTGGGCCCGCCAGTTCGACAACCTTGCCAACATGGCCATTCACCGCGACACCACCGGTGAAGAGATCTGGACCCAGACCGGCGGCGAAGTTGACGGCTTCATCTGTGCGGTAGGAACCGGGGGCACACTGGCGGGCGTCTCCCACGCCCTCAAGTCCCATCGGCCTGACATCACCATCGGTCTGGCGGATCCACAGGGCGCATCCCTCTACCACTATTTCAACGATGGGAGTCTGGCCGCCAGCGCGGGCAATTCCATCGTCGAAGGCATTGGCATCAACCATATCACCGGGAATATCGCCGAGGCTCAAGTGGACACCGCGTTCATTATTAGCGATGAAGAGGCTCTGCCGCTACTGTTCGACCTGCTGCAACACGAGGGACTGTGCCTGGGCGGTTCGGCCGGCATCAACATCGCCGGCGCGGTACGGCTGGCGGAGCAAATGGGGCCTGGACACACCATCGTCACCATCCTCTGCGACTACGGCAACCGCTACCAGAGCAAGCTGTTCAATCCCGCATTCCTGCACAACAAGGGCCTGCCGGTGCCGGCCTGGCTCGATATCTGACTCCAATCCATGAGGAACGCAATGAAGATAGGCATCATCAGCGGCAGCCACCGACCGGACTCCCAGAGCAGCAAGGTCGGGCGTCACATTGAGCAGACCCTGACGCAGCAGGCGCTGTGCGAGAGTTGCTGGTTCTACGACCTGGGCGGCAACCCACTGCCGCTGTGGGACGAAGGGGTGTGGGATCAGGACAACCAACACTGGCAGCAGCAGCTGGAACCCCTGCGGCAGGAACTACACAGTTGCGACGGCTTTGTCATGATCTCACCGGAGTGGCACGGCATGGTGCCGGCGGGATTGAAGAACTTTCTGCTGATGTGGGCGGCGGGTGGCGAACTGGCGCACAAGCCGGCCCTGATTGTGTCGGTCTCGGCCTCGCTAGGCGGCGCCTATCCAGTGGCGGAGCTGCGCATGAGCGGGTACAAAAACAGCCGTCTTTGCTTCCTGCCCGAGCATCTGATCGTGCGCAATGTCGGGTCTGTGTTCAACGCCGACAGCAAGGATAATGACCCGAAGTCGCAGCAGTACCTGAGCGACCGCCTGCTTTATTGCCTGCAGCTGTTGCGGGAATATGCCCTGGCCCTGCGCCAGGTACGGCAGAGTGGCAAGGCATCCCTGGAGGTCTACAGCACGGGGATGTAGCCGAGCCGTGCTGCGCCCGGCCCAGCAACCTGGTTACTTCAGGAAGCGCTGGCCGTTGCGGCGATTGCGGCGCGTTCCTTTGCAATGAGGAAATCGGCGATTTTCAGCATGTTGGCCTGGCTGCCGGCCTTGCGAGTGCTGATGCGATACTTGCCGTTCACCATCATCTCTGGCGTACCGGTGATCTTGGCTGCCCGCGCCCGGCTGTTGGCCTGGCGCACCTGGCTTTCGACCCCGAAGGCACTGAACGCCTTGTCAAATTTCTCGCCGCTGACCCCGTTGTCAGTAAACAGCTTGCGGATCTCCGCTTCCGAGGCGAGGCGTTTGCCATCGACATTCATGGCCTGGAACATCACCGTGTGCATGGAGTCGAGCACCCCCAGCACGTCTGCGGCATAGTACATTGCCGCGTGCAATTCCATGGGCTTGTTCCAGACTGCCGGGGAACCCACGAAAGTGACATCGTCACCTAGCGATTCCTTCCACCGACTTACCAGCGGCTCAAACGTGTAGCAATGGCCACAGCCGTACCAGAAGAACTCCACCACCTCGACCTTGCCCGGGTCAGCGGTGCGGATAGCCGGCGTGATCAGGTCGTAGTGGGTGCCTTCTTCCCAGGTTTGTGCGTCCTGGGCAGTAGCCGCCAGCGGGGCCAGTATCATCAGGGCAAGAACAAGGAAACGCTTGAGCATGGGTCTCTCCATGATTGTATGTTGTTAGTCAGACCATGAATCCGGCGCGGCGTTCTGCCCCTGACAAAAAAGGTGGCCGGGGCCACCTTGCAGGGGGCTGCGCGAACTGTCTATCTGAGACCAGCGGCGTAGCTGGCGACGGCTTCTATTTCCATATCGCTGAGGCCAAATGCGTTGCTGCGCATGATCCTGGTATCGCCGTCGTTGGTACGGCCGGTCGGATCCTCATAGCCTTTGCGGTACTCACGCAACTGGGTGGCAATATATTCCGGATGCTGGCCCGCCAGCGCCGGATACCCCGCCAGGGCATTGCCCTTGCCAGCAGGTGAGTGGCAGCCGGTACAGGCCGCCACTTTGCGCTCGGCGACGCCGGCACGGTAGACCTTCTCACCGAGAGCCACCAGGTCGGGATCAGTCTGGCTGCCACTGATTTGCTTGGCAGCGTAAAAAGCCGCGATATCAGCCAACTGCTGGTCGGACTTGCCGTCGAGCAGGCCAGCCATGGTCGGGACCGGGCGGGCACCGTCGCGAATATCCATCAGCTGCTTGTACAGATAGCGCGCACCCAGCCCCGCGATCTTGGGGAAGGTTGGAGCCATGCTGTTGCCGTCGGCGCCATGGCAGGCTGCGCAGACGGCCGTCTGTGCCTCTCCCGAGGCGGCATCGCCCTCGACAAAGGGTACCGCCGCACCGGCCGTGTGAGCGAAACCCAGCAGGGCGCCGCAGAGAACAAGAACTTTCTTCATGACACTTCCAGATCTGGCTAGGTAAGACCGGCAGATTACTCTGCGGGTGTGGACATGTAGGTGATCAGGGCGGCGTAGTCTTCATCGCTGCAATCAAAACACATGCCCTTGGGTGGCATGGCGTTGAGGCCGTTCTTGACCGACTGCACAAGCGCATCCATGCCTTTTTCCATCCTGGGCGCCCAGGCAGCTGCATCACCAGTCTTGGCAGCCCCGGCGACACCCGCGTTATGGCACACCGCACAACTCTTGTTGTACTTGTCCATGGGCGGCTGCGCCATGGCACTGGCGGCAAACAACATTGCACTGACCGCTAACAATTTCTTCATTCTACACCTCGGCTGATCGCTGGGTTGTGCTGGCGCGGGAGAATTTCCCACGGCCAGTAAAAAAGCTGTAGCATTATATACGACTTACCCAACGCAAAAAAGGCAACTCCCCCAATGCAGACCCCGGCCCCGGCCAATCCCGACTATCGCAGCGCCAACTTTCTCACCAGCGCCAGCAAGCTGTCCCAATGCCCTGAAGACGACGGCTGGGAGGTTGCGTTCGCCGGCCGCTCCAATGCAGGAAAATCTTCTGCAATCAATAGCTTGACCGAAAACACCAAGCTCGCCCGGACCTCCAAGACACCGGGCCGCACCCAGTTGATCAACTTCTTTTCCCTGAGTGAACAGCAACGCCTGGTGGACCTGCCGGGGTATGGCTTTGCCAAAGTGCCGTTGGCGGTGAAGCGGGAGTGGGTCCGACAACTGGAAAATTACCTGCAAAAAAGGCAGAGCCTGCGCGGGCTGGTACTGTTGATGGACGTGCGCCACCCTTTGCAGACCTTCGACCAGCAGATGCTTACCTGGGCAATCACCGCCGGAATGCCGGTACACATACTCCTTACCAAGGCCGACAAGCTCAAGAACGGGCCCGCCCGGAGCACCCTGCTGCAGGTGCAAAAGGAGTTGCGACAGTACGGCGACCTGGTAAGCGTGCAGCTGTTCTCAGCGCTCAAGCACAGCGGCCACAAGGAACTCATCGCGGTCCTCAATGCCTGGCTCACGCAGCCCGGAACGCCCGATGAAGGTGGCAGTCTGGAAGAGGAGGGTGGCGAGGCGGAACCCGGGGCATAAAAAACCCGGTTGCCCGTAGGGGGACAGGCAACCGGGACAGCTTGGGTCTCTGGGGAAGAGACATGCCCCGCGAAAGGTCTATGGAGAGAAACCTGCGGGACTGTAGCAGCATGCTACGGTAAGTGAGACCGGCCCTGCTGGGAAAGGTTCCGCGCTTCAGTGCGCTTCATCCCAATTTTTTCCAACACCGGCTTCGACCAGCAACGGAACTGCCAGCTCCGCCGCCTCGCTCATCAGCCTGCAGAGGGTCTCGCGAACCTCGGGCACCGCATCGGCCGCCACCTCCAGTACCAGTTCGTCGTGTACCTGCATGATGGTGCGGGCATCCACAGAGGACTGCTGCAGCCAGCCATCGACCCGCAGCATCGCCTTTTTGATGATGTCCGCCGCCGTGCCCTGCATGGGCGCATTGATCGCGGTGCGCTCCGCGGCCTGGGCCCGCATCTTGTTGCGGGCGTTGATCTCCGGCAGGTAGAGCCGGCGCCCGAACAGGGTTTCCACATAGCCCTGCTCCCGGGCGCTGGCCCGGGTTCTGTCCATATACTCCTGCACCCCCGGGTAGCGCTCAAAGTAGCGCTGGATGTATTCCTGGGCTTCGCTGCGGCCCAAATGCAACTGGCGCGCGAGGCCAAAGGCGGACATACCGTAAATGAGCCCGAAATTGATGGCCTTCGCCTTGCGCCGCTGGTCTCCGGATACCGATTCCAGGGACACGCCAAACACCTCGGCCGCGGTCGCGCGGTGGACATCGAGGCCGTCGCGGAACGCCCGCAACAGGCCCGCATCCGCAGACAGATGCGCCATGATGCGCAATTCAATCTGGGAGTAGTCGGCAGCAACAATCAGGTAGCCTTCGGGGGCAATGAAAGCCTGGCGGATGCGGCGACCCTCTTCGGTCCGGATCGGGATATTCTGCAGATTCGGGTCGGAGGAGGACAGGCGACCGGTCGCGGTCACGGCCTGGTGGTAGGACGTGTGCACACGGCCGGTCGCGGGATTGACCATATCCGGCAGCTTGTCGGTATAGGTGGACTTCAGCTTGCTGAGTCCGCGGTATTCCAAAAGCAGCTTGGGCAGGGGGTAGTCCAGCGCCAGTTCCGCCAGCACTTCCTCGGCGGTGGAGGGGGCGCCTTTGGGCGTCTTGCGCAGGACCGGTAGCTCCAGCTTGTCGAACAGGATTTCGCCGAGCTGTTTGGGGGAGCCGAGATTGAACGCCTGGCCGGCGAGGTCGTGAGCATCGGTCTCCAGTTGCCGCAGGCGCTCGCCCAATTGCCCGCTCTGCTGCCGCAACAGCCCCGTGGAGAGCAGCGCACCCGTGCGTTCAATCCGCGACAGCACCGGCACCAGCGGCAACTCGATGTCAGTGTAGACCGAACTCGGACCGGGCAGGGCCTGCAGGCGCGGCCACAGGTTCTGGTGCAGGCGCAGGGTGACATCTGCGTCCTCGGCCGCGTAGGGCCCCGCTTCCTCCAGCTTGATCTGGTTGAACGTCAACTGCTTTGAACCCTTGCCGGCGATGTCCTCGAAATGGATGGTCTTGTGGCCCAGGTACTTGAGCGCCAGGCTGTCCATGTCGTGGCGGGTGGCGGTGGAGTCCAGGATGTAGGATTCCAGCATGGTGTCGTGGCGGATGCCACGCAGAGTAATGCCGTGATTGGCCAGCACGCTGGTATCGTACTTCAGGTTCTGGCCCACCTTGCCCAGCTGCTCGTCCTCCAGCAGTGGCTGCAGCTGCGCCAGCACCGATTCCCGATCCAGCTGCTCCGGCACCCCAAGGTAGTCGTGGGCGAGGGGAACATAGGCTGCCTCTCCCGGCGCCACGGCAAAAGACACGCCGACAATTCGCGCCTCCATGTAGTTGAGGCTGGTGGTTTCAGTGTCGAAGGCGAACAGTTCGGCGCTCTGTAAACGCGTCAGCCACCGGTCCAGCTCATCCTGGCTGGTGACGATCTCCCAGGCGCCGGCAGTCTGCCCGGAAAGTTCGGACTCGGCCGCGGCACCCGTATCCAGCAGCTCTTCCAGCCAACTGCGAAATTCGAGACGGCTGAACCACTCGCGCAGCACCTCCGGGTCGGGCTCCCCGTTGTGCAGGTCCGCAATGGTTTCCGCGAGCGGCACGTCGGTCTTGATAGTGGCGAGTTGATAGGACAGGTAGGCGCGGTCCCTCTCCGCCTCCAGCTTGGCAGCCATGGATTTGGCGCCGCGAAACTCCAGTTGCGCCACCTTGTCCAGCGCCGCGTAGATTTCGTCCAGCCCACCGAGGCCCTGCAGCAGGGCGAGGGCGGTTTTCTCGCCGACCCCCGGAACACCGGGAATGTTGTCGATTTTGTCCCCCATCAGGGCGAGGAAATCGATGATCCGCGCCGGCGGAATGCCAAACTTCTCCTCCACCCCGGCCTCGTCCAGGCGGAGGTCGGTCATGGTGTTGACCAGGGTCGTGTTTGAATCCACCAGCTGCGCCATATCCTTGTCGCCGGTAGATATCACCACCGGGCGGCCCTGGCGGCTGGCCTCACGTGACAGGGTGCCAATGACATCGTCCGCCTCCACCCCCGGCTCGCAGATCAGCGGCAGGCCCATGGCGCGAACAATGGCGTGGATCGGCTCAACCTGGCTGCGCAGCTCATCGGGCATGGGCGGGCGCTGGGCCTTGTACTCCGCGAACAGTTCGTCGCGAAAGGTCTTGCCCTTGGCATCGAAGACCACCGCAATGGGGCTTTCGGGGTAGTCCTTGCGCAGGCGCCGCAACATGCTGATCACACCCTTGATCGCGCCGGTAGGCTCGCCAGTGGAGGTATTCAGCGGGGGCAGGGCGTGAAAGGCCCGATACAGGTAGGAAGAGCCGTCAACCAGGACGATCGGCACGGTGTGGTCAGCCATGGTCGGCTAGCGATCCCACAAAACGCGGATTGAGCGGTACGTAACTTTCATCTGGGCGAGGTCCAGCGGTGCCTTGAAAAAGGCATGGTAATCGCCCCGGGGGTTGATGAGTACCACATTGGCGCTGTGATCCACGAGGTAGTCTTCACCCTGTCCCGGCACCTTGCGGAACGGAGTATTGAGCGCGGTGGCGAAGCGGTGGATATCGAGAAACTCTCCGGTGACGCCGATGAATTCCGGGTTGAAGAACGGCACATAGCTGGCCAGTTGCTCCACACTGTCGCGCGCCGGGTCAACCGACACCATGATCACCTGGGTATCTGCGACCTCGGTTCCTTCCAACTGCTGCATGAACTGGTCGAGAAAGGCCATGGTGGTGGGGCAGATGTCGGGGCAGTAAGTGAAGCCGAAAAACAGCAGTGACCACTGGCCCTCCAGGGTTGCGGGTACAAAGGGCTGGCCGCGGTGGTCAATCAACTCGAAATCGCCGATGTCCCGGGGCGTTTGCAGCAGAAAGGCGCCGTTGGCCTGCATCTCGGCCGCCGACATTACCCGCGGCTGGCCGATACGGTTCACGAAGCCGGCGATGATCACCAACATGAATACCACTACACCGATAACCGTGAACCGGATACCGCGGGTCTGGCTGGCTGTCTTGCTGTTGCTCATGGGTAGTGGGGCCTCAGGCAGTGGTCATCGGAAACAGGTAGTGATCGGCCAGCATGATCACAAACAGGGCCATCAGGTAGACAATCGAATATTTGAAAGTCTCCATCGGTGCCCGGGGATTCCTGTTGCGCATCAATTCCACCGCCCAATACAGGAAACCCGCGCCCAGTACCACGGCACCGAGCAGGTATAGCGGCCCGCTCATGCGGGTGACGAACGGCAGCAGGGTAATCAGGAACATGATGATCGTGTAGAGCAGGATGTGCAGCCGGGTGAAAGCATCGCCATGGGTCACCGGTAGCATGGGGATATCGACCGCGGCGTACTCGTCCTTGCGGTGAATGGCCAGCGCCCAGAAGTGGGGCGGGGTCCAGGCGAAGATGATCAGCACCAGCAGCAGGGCATGGCCGTGAATTTCCCCGGTGACGGCAGTCCACCCCAGCAGCGGCGGCGCGGCGCCGGCCAGGCCGCCGATGACGATATTCTGCGGCGTGGCGCGTTTCAGGAACATGGTGTAGACCACGGCATAGCCCAACAGCGACGCAAAGGTCAGCCAGGCGGTCAGCGCATTGACCCAGATGAGCAGGATCGCCATGCCCACGACACCCAGCACCAGGGCGAACAGGCTGGCCTGCAGGGGCCCGACCCGGCCCTGGGCAACCGGGCGCTTGCGGGTCCGGGCCATGCGCTGGTCTACACGCTGGTCGACCAGGTGATTGACCGCAGCGGCGGCCCCCGCGCACAGGGCAATGCCCAGATTGCCCAGGATCAGGGCATCCAGTGGCACCATTCCCGGCACCGCCATGAACATCCCGATCACCGAAGTCAGGATCATCAGCAGCACTACGTTGGGCTTGGTCAGCTCCTTGTAGTCGCGCCAGGTGGCTTTGCCGGCCACCGGCATGTCTGTAGTAGCACCCATTCAGTCCCCGGAGTTCTTCAGCAGGAATTTAAGATCCGAGATCACGTCTTTGTAACTGTCGTCCTCAGCATACGCCATCATCACCCACCCTGCCGGATCCACCAGGTACCAGGACTCCGCGGCCGCCATCGCTTCCGGGAACAACGCCGGCCAGGCCGCAGCGTCAAGGCGCAACGCCGACAGGCCAGCATGCTCACGCGCCAGTAACTGGCTGAAGTCAGTCGGCACGGGCTTGCCGTCGCTGAGCGCTGACACTGCCAGGGCGGTATCTGTCAGTGCCCGGTCAGTTATCAGCATCCGGCGCACCCGCGGGAACTCCTTGCCCAAGGCCATGTGGATCTGCCGGGTCAGGTACAGCTTGTACTCGCAGCTGGTGCCGCATTCGGGGCCACTGTTGGTTACCAGCAGGGTCCACTGCCGGTCGGTATTGGTCCAGGGCAGCGGCGTACCGGACGGGGCTGCCAGATCCGCGGCCGCCAGTTCCCGCGGCGGGTCCAGCAGGGTGCCGCGGTTGGCGGTACCGAGCAGCTCCACGATGTCGAGATCCCCCCGGACCACAAACCACCACAGCCAGGTCGCGGCGAGCACCATGGTAACGGGAATGCCGGCAATGAGCAGCATCACCATTCTGCCCCTGTTGGGAGCTGTCACCGGTTGCTGCATTGGTCAGGCCTCGTGTTGTTTGCGGGTAAGCAGCTGCCACAGGTTGGAGCTGCGCAGGAGGAAGAAAAAAGCGAGTACCGCCGCCATGCTGAACCACTGCACAGCGTAGCCCTGGTGCTTCTCGGGGCTGGCATTGACCAGCTGCCAGGCAACCGTCAACGCCCCCGGCTGGCCGCTGTCGATCCGCACCGGATGCGGGTACAGCGCGGCGCCGGTAACTGTTGCCACCAGCGGCGCCAGGGTCTCGGTATCCAGCGCCTGGATCCGCACCGGCCAGGGTGGCGCCGGATGCTGCTCCCCCAGCAGGTAAGGTTTGCCCGGAGTAACATAGATGTGCCCGGTCAGCGTCACCGGACCATCGGGCTCGGCCACCTGCGGCAGCACCAGGCGGGCGGGATCGCTGGGCACCCAGCCCCGATTCACCAGCACCACCCGGTCACTGTCCGCCAGCGCCAGCAGCCCAACCACCTCGTTGCCGAAACGGCCCTGTTGGACGCGGTTGTCCAACAACAGGTAATGCCCGGTCAGGAATTCCCCTTGCAACGAGACGCGGCGGTACGCCAGCTGCCCGGGCTCACTGCCCGCCAGCGCCGTCAGCGGCACCGGAGCTTCGCTCTGCCGCGCGCTCCAGCGTGCTTGCAGCTCGGCTTTCTCTTCGGCGCGCTCCAGTTGCCAGAATCCGAGGGCAATCAGGGCCGGCAACAGCAATGCCGTCGCCAGGGTGATGCGCCACTCAAGATCAAGCTGTAATCCGGCCATGCCTCAGCCCCGTTCAGTTAAAGTCAGATGCGCTGCGCCCGTCCGCCGCGGGGCTGGTCTATACTGCGCTGTTTGCAACCGGGAGAAGACCATTGTTGAAAATCGCGATCGTCGTTTTGATGCTGGCATTGCTTGCCAGCCTGGGAAGCGGGTTCTACTTCCTCATGGTCGACCAGGGCGACAAGAGCAAGCGCAGGACCTTTCACTCGCTCGGGGTGAGACTGGGCATTGCCATCACACTCGCAGGCCTGATCGTCTACGGCGTTGCCAGTGGCCAACTCGGCCACCGCAACCCCTGGGACGCCGGACCGCGTCCGCTGCCATCCCAGGAGCAGGGGAGTAGCGACTGACCGCGCTACAGGATATAGACAAACAGGAAGAGGAACACCCATACCACGTCGACAAAGTGCCAGTACCAGCTGGACGCTTCGAAGCCGAAGTGATCGTCGGTCGTGAAATGGCCACCTTTCACCGAGCGCAGCCACTGGATCAGCAACATGGTCATGCCCATGATCACGTGGAAACCGTGGAAGCCGGTAAGCATGAAGAAGGTGGAGCCGTAGATGCCGGAGTTCAGGGTCAGGCCGAAGTGGGCATAGGCCTCATAGTATTCGAGAATCTGCAGGCTGACGAACAACATCCCCAGGGCCACGGTAATGCCCAGCCAGATATTGAACTTGCGCTTGTTGCCGTCGAGGATGCCCATGTGCGCAATGTGCACGGTCACACTGGATGACAGCAGCACGATGGTGTTCCACATTGGCAGCCACAGGTACCAGGCGGCCGCATCGGCAAACGCCATGCTCTTCTCATAGCTCTGGAACGAGCCCATGTTGGCAATGGGCTGGCTGGCAACGCCACCGACCGCTTCCTGCGGCGTTTGCGCCATCGGCCAGGCGTACTGGAAACCTTCCCACAGCAGGTGGTTCATCCTGCCGCCTTCGCCTTCACCGGCCAGCCAGGGTCCAACCAGGGTGCGGACATAGAACAACGCGCCAAAGAAG
Organism: Haliea sp. E1-2-M8; assembly: GCF_030649675.1. Taxonomy (GTDB): domain Bacteria; phylum Pseudomonadota; class Gammaproteobacteria; order Pseudomonadales; family Halieaceae; genus Haliea. Next base: position 106,188 of record NZ_JAUTDR010000015.1, read on the forward strand.
GCGAAGAAGAACATGACCTCGGAGAAGATGAACCAGAACATGCCCAGGACATAGGATTTCTTCAGCTGGGCGCTGTTGAGGCCGGCGATGTTTTCCCGGATCGCGGTCCGAAACCAGGCGAACAAGGTCGCCGAGAAGAAGAACAGGCCGAACCAGAAGATACTCCAGGAGCTGGTCGTCGCACCGTCGCCAAAGGTCATGTCATTCATGACGCTGGCGGCCCCAAAGGTGCTCAGGAGCAGACCGATAGTGGCACAAACTGCCATCTTGCTTTTTTCCGGTACGTAATACTTCTCGTACTCTGTGGAACTCTGGGTCGTCATGGTGTTTCTCCGGTTAAATCACGCGGCCCCCCCGGGCCGGGCGTCAGCGGGCAGCGACAGCGCCACCCACCATGTCTGTTACGTCAAAAATCGTGTAGGACAGGGTAATCGTCCTGATGTCCGCGGGCAGGTCCCGGTCGACAATAAACTGCAGCGGCATCTCCGTGGCAGTCTCAGCGTCCAGCGGCTGCTGGTTGAAACAGAAGCATTCGGTCTTGTGGAAGTACGCCGCCGCCCGGGACGGCGATATGCTGGGAATCGCCTGGGCTACCATCGGTCGCGGCAGCGGATTACGCGCATGGAACACGGTGTCATTGCTCGCGCCCGGATGCACAACCATGCGGGTCACGGATGGGCCAAACTCCCAGGGCATGCCCTCGTTGTTGGTGGCGACAAACTGGATCGTGATGGAGCGCGATTCGTCGACCCCGGCCTGTACCGCGGTATAGGCCTCGCCGCTGGTCTTGCCGTTGATGCCGAGCGCGTCACAGAGCACGTCATACAGCGGCACCATGACCACGAAGACGAAGGCAAACATGGCGACTGCCGTCGTTGCCAGCTTGACGACAGTGTCCAGGACCGGATTGCTGCTGACTCTCAACATGGAACCGACCTCACTTGACCCGCGGTGGCGTCTCGAAAGTGTGGTAGGGCGCCGGCGTGGCAACCGTCCACTCCAGGCCTTCAGCGCCGTCCCAGGTCTTTTCATCGCTGGTGGGCTTGCCGGCCACGATCGTGGCTATCACGTTGTACAGGAACAGGATCTGCGATGCGCCGTAGATAAACGCACCGATACTGGACAACATGTTGAAATCGGCGAACTGCAGCGCATAGTCGGGAATACGGCGCGGCATGCCCGCCAGGCCGACGAAGTGCTGGGGGAAGAAGGCGATGTTGAAGCCGATAAACGAGATCCAGAAGTGGGTCTTGCCCATGGCCTCGTTGTACATGCGGCCACACCACTTCGGCAGCCAGTAGTAGATGGCGGCACTCATGGAGAATACCGCACCCGCCACCATCACATAGTGGAAGTGGGCTACCACGAAGTAGCTGTCATGGTACTGGAAGTCGGCCGGGGCAATGGACAGCATCAAGCCGGTGAAGCCGCCGATGGTGAACAGGACCAGGAAGCCCATGCAGAACAGCATCGGGGTTTCGAAGGTCATGGCGCCGCGCCACATGGTCGTTACCCAGTTGAACACCTTCACCCCGGTGGGTACGGCAATCAGCATGGTCGCGTACATGAAGAACAGCTCACCGGCAACCGGCATGCCCACCGTGTACATGTGGTGTGCCCACACGACGAAGGACAGGAAGGCGATGGAGGCGGTGGCGTAGACCATGGAATCGTAGCCAAACAGCGGCTTGCGGGCAAAGGTCGGGATGATCTGGGACACTACGCCGAAGGCCGGCAGGATAATGATGTATACCTCGGGGTGGCCGAAGAACCAGAAAATATGCTGGAACAGCACCGGGTCACCGCCACCGGCCGCGGAAAAGAAGCTGGTGCCGAAGTGGACATCCATCAGCATCATGGTGACGGCGCCGGCCAGGACCGGCATCACCGCCACCAGCAGGAACGCGGTGATCAGCCAGGTCCAGACGAACAGCGGCATCTTCATGTAGGTCATGCCGGGCGCGCGCATGTTCATCACCGTGGCGATGATATTGATCGAGCCCATGATGGAGGACAGACCGAGCACGTGGATGGAGAAGATAAAGTAGGTCACCGAGGGCGGCGCATAGGTGGTCGACAGCGGCGCGTAGAAGGTCCAGCCGAACGCCGGGGCGCCGCCTTCCATGAACAGGGTGGAGGCGAGGATCAGGAATGCCGGCGGCAGAATCCAGAAGCTCCAGTTGTTCATCCGCGGCAGGGCCATATCCGGCGCCCCGATCATCATCGGGATCATCCAGTTGGCCAGCCCCACGAAGGACGGCATGATGGCGCCGAACACCATCACCAGGCCGTGGAGGGTGGTCATCTGGTTGAAGAACGCAGGATCGACCAGCTGCATGCCGGGCTGGAACAGCTCGGCACGGATAATCATGGCGAATGAGCCGCCAAGAATGAACATGGCAAAGGAGAACCACAGGTACATGGTTCCGATATCTTTGTGGTTGGTGGTAAACAGCCACCGGCTGAGGCCCTTGGCGGGACCGTGATGATGAGCGCCCATCGTTAACTCCTCCAATTAGCCCCGTTTGTGATTGTAGACGTCAATGGGCTGGATCATGTCACCCATGTTGTTGCCAAAGGCGTTGCGCTGATAGGTAATCACCGCCGCCATCTCCACATCATTGATCTGGCCGCCAAATGCCTGCATGGCAGTACCTGGCACGCCGTTGATTCCAACCTCCAGGTGGCCGCCGACTTCACCCGTGGCGATCGCGCTGCCGGCAATGGCGGTACCAACACCACCCTCACCATTGGCGCCGTGGCAGGCAAGGCAATTGCGCTCGTAGACCGCTTTGCCGCGGGCCATCAGTTCGTCCATGGTGAAAGTCTGGGCCATCAGCTCGCGGATTTCCGCAGCCTCGGATTTTTTGACTGCCATCCAGTCGGCGTATTCTTCCTTGCTGACAACATTTACCACCACCGGCATGAAACCGTGGTCCTTGCCGCAGAGCTCGGCGCACTGGCCGCGATAGACGCCCTCAACGGTGGCTTTGGTCCAGGTTTCGTTGATAAAGCCGGGAATGGCATCCTTCTTCACCGCGAGCTCGGGGACCCACCAGGAGTGGATCACGTCGTTGGCGGTGACCAGGAAACGCACTTTGGTGTCGACCGGGATCACAACCGGCTCGTCCACTTCCAGCAGGTAGTGTTCGCCTTTGGCTTCGGTGTTGTACACCTCACTCTGTGGGGTACGCAGGTTGCTGAAAAACGACACGTTTTCGCCGTCTGCGTTCAGATATTCGTACTTCCACTTCCACTGGTAGCCGGTGATCAGGATATCCATCTCGGCGTCATCGAAATCATAGATTTCGAGCAGGGTGGAGGTAGCGGGGACCGCCATGCCGATCAGGATCAGGAAGGGCACCACGGTCCAGGCGATTTCCACCTTGGTGCTCTCGTGGAAAGTCGCGGGGGTTACGCCGCGGGATTTGCGGTGATAATAGATCGAGTAGAACATGACCCCGAACACAAGTGCGCCGATGATGACGCAGATCCAGAAGATCAGCATGTGCAGGTCGTAGATATTCTGGCCGACGTCCGTGACCCCCGGCGACATGTTCACCTGGTTTACCTTGCTGCCCGCAGCCAAAGCACCGGCACTTGCCAGGCTCAGCAGCATCAGCACAGGACCAAGCGCCAGCTTGAACAGCCTGTTCGCTTTCAACAACATTCCCGTGTCTCCCTCGTAATCACCGACTTTTCGCCCAACCGAGACTGCACTACCGCCATTTATTACCGCAAATGGTCTGCGACTTCCACGCACTGGCGGGCATGAACACCCGGGCCGTGGCCCTTCGCCTGGGGAAGGGAGAATAAAGAGGTTTTTGCTCGTTTCAGCCGTTTCCGCTCTACTGCGACTGGCAGCCGCAGTTTGGAGCGCGGGGATTATAGCGAAACTTGCGGGCAAAAAATACTAAGATGCTGATTTAGTGAGGGTTTGGTGGGACGCAATCGAGCAGGGAGAACCGGCATCCCGAGATCGCTACATATGGTTGGCAGAGACCCGCTGGACCACAAAATATGGCGTATAGCCTGGCCGGCAATCCTGTCCAATATTTCCATACCGCTGCTGGGACTGGTCGACGCCGGCATACTCGGCCATCTGGATGACAGCCGTTATCTGGGTGCGGTGGCCATCGGCAGCGCGCTGTTGTCGTTCCTTTACTGGGGATTCGGCTTCCTGCGCATGGGTACGACGGGGCGGGTAGCCAGGGCCATGGGGGCGGGCACACCCAATAGTGCCAACCTGGAACTCTACAGGGCTCTGGTGCTGGCCCTGGCGCTCGCCATGCTGGTCTGGGTTCTGCATCCCCTGTGGCTGGGCCTCGGTCTTGCTCTCATGGCTCCGGATCCCGGCCTTTTGCACCTGGCCGACAGCTACGCCAGCATCCGGCTGGCCAGTGCGCCGGCCGTGCTCGCGACCTATGCCATGGTCGGCTGGTTCATTGGCCAGCAGAATACCCGCTGGCCCATGCTGGTGTTGCTTGCCACCAATCTGGTGAACATTGTGCTGGATGTGGTGCTGGTGGTCGGCCTGGGCCTCAACAGCGACGGCGCGGCACTGGCGACCGCAATTGCCGAATACCTGGGTTTCGGTCTGGCGGTTTACGGCGTGTTGCGTACAGCCGGCCCGAGCCTGCGTGGCCCATCCCTGGCGCCGTTGCGCCGTTGGCGGGGATACCTCTCGCTGCTGCGCAGCAACGGCCACCTGTTTGTGCGCACCATCACCCTGCTCGCCGCCTTCGCGTTTTTTACCGCCATGGGCGAGAAGCTGGGCGGTCCAACACTGGCAGCCAATGCCCTGCTGATGCAGCTACTGATGCTCACAGCCTATGGCCTGGATGGATTTGCCTACGCGGTGGAGGGTCTCGCAGGCAGCAGGGCCGGGGCGGGAGACCGGGACGGGTTCTACCACGCGGTGCGCCGCTGCGGCTTCTGGTGCGGTGTCGGCGCGGTGTTCTTGAGCATTGCATTCCTGCTTCTGCAACAGCCCCTGTTTGCGCTCCTGACCAGTCTGCCGGAAGTCCGGGAAATCCTGCACAGCCACCGCCTGTGGCTGGTGCTGCTGCCGCTGGTGGCGGCACCGACCTACCTGCTCGACGGAGTCTTCATCGGCACCACCGAAACCAGCTACATGATGGTCACCATGTTGGCCAGTGCCCTGCTGGTCTATCTTCCGGTCTGGTATCTGAGCCAGCCCTGGGGCAACCACGGCCTGTGGCTGTCATTCACTCTGTTCAATGCTGCCCGCGGGCTGACACTTTATGCCTGCTACCGCGCCCTGTCGCGCCGCGATGGCTGGTTTCGAGAGGGCTGACGGGTGGGTCCGGCTGACGGCGGCGATACAAACTATGCTAGTATCATAAACCATTAATTACGAAACATAATGTCGAGACATTTTGAGATCTGCATCTTGCCGAGAGAA
>NZ_JAUTDR010000016.1 GCF_030649675.1 Haliea sp. E1-2-M8
ACCTTGGCGGCCTTCAGCTGTATCCGGCCGGAATCCGTCAATGATTACCCACCATGATTGGGGAAGAGCCACTTCACTAAACGGGATATACACTATGCAAGCTGGGCAGCGAAGCATGGTGAATCGCCTAAAGCACGCCTGTTACTGCTGATGTTCGCAATCGCGTGGATATTGTTGTACCCAGTGTCTCTGATCCGTTAGCGGGACGAAACACTTTGGTACAACTATCGCGCCCAGCTTAAAAATATGGCTCTTCAGGAAAATATTTGGGTAAAACACAGCCCGATGCGGGCTGAGATTGTGCTAAAAACGGGTTAATAGAAAAGGTGCATCCTGCCCGCCAACTCTGTAATGATGTAAGTGCGGCCAAATAATTTGGAGGTAGGGGAAGGGGGCAAGGGAGCGGGATCATATCTGAGGAAACAGTTAAGTGGGGTGTATATGATTGCGAATGCAGTGCTGATCGTAGGAGGTACAGATTTGTTGATCCTGGGCGCAACTACAATGACCTCAGAGGAGTTCAAACGACGCTCTATCCTCCCAGGCAAACATCGGCCCCGTTCACCATAAACTTAGGAAGTCGTTTCCATTGATGTCGCTATGAAACTTTTATTGAAGCGTTCATAAATAATTATCCAACTGTGCCGGATCATTTACGTCCACCAGACGGGGGCTGAATTCAGTGCGTTCACTCATGAGCAGGCCGCTATTATTCTGGTCTAACTATGCATTGGTATTGGTAGTGTTGACTGCTTTCGCTCTCTTTGGCGGCTACGGCAGATTTGGTCATTATGTATTAAGTTGGTCGATATGGTCAGATTTGTATCAGGACGTAGGAACAGTTGTCTCGCTATTCGTCATTCCGTTGGTGGCAATGCTCGGTTTAAATGTCATGGGGATACAATTTTCGTCAGACTTCGGTAATTATGTATATTCTGGGTCTGGAGCTGCCTTCACCTGTTGGATGCTTGTGAGCAGCGCAGAGAATCCGTTTGAGGAATCAGTTTACCTGATGTCTATAGGATTATTGTCACTTGTCGCCGCCCTGCAGATATTAGGGCACATGGCCTTCTACGCAGTTTGAAAGTGACGACTGGTATATTGATCGGTCTGGTGAGGGTCGTCCAGTGAAAATATTTTATGGAAAGAATGCTCGCGTTCTTTGGAATGCTGATGGAGAGATTACTTCGATAAACCCACTGGAGCGTGCGGGCGTTAGAGGTAACCTGGAATGAAATCACTTGAGATGGGTGGAGCTGAATTTGAAGAATTAATTTCTCTTCTTTCTAGAGATGTAAAACTTGCTGAAAAGGTTAGGGCAGCTTCGAGGAAAGAGTCTCATAGAGTGTACTTGTCATTAAGTGAAAGCTGCTCTGAGAAGGTCGTAGATTTTTTGACGGAGGAACTTGCATTGGTTGGTTTTGACAAAGATTACAACCTGGGTCCTGCTGGGGGTACGACATTGCTATATAAAACATAGCCAGTCAGGACGGCAGGCCAATGAGGAACTGCATTCCCTGCAGCCCCACACCGCAGTGATTGCGCAACGTCTGCAATCCATACCGCCTCGTTTCCGCAAAGTGGTGCCAGTGGCACCGGTCGGCACAGTGGCATACGATCGGGTCTGTCTATTCACCTCTTATTGAGCGCTTCCACCAAGGAAATGGAAAATGGAGTTGGCGAGGATTCAGGTACTTCGATCAGAGAACCCGATCTCAGGGAGGCCGGAGGCCTTATATCTTGGCGCCTCTGTTCCCGGTGCCATATTTAACCGGAAAGCGTCTCCGCGGAGCCGTCACTGGGTGCCATGGACAGGTCCCACCCAAGGAGTATGATTCAACAATGGATACAAATCTCACGAAACTACCCGTCGAAGAGCGTATTCGGATTGTCGAAGATTTATGGGACAGTATTGCCCGAGATCGGAAGACTTTGCCGCTGACAGCAGATCAGAAGGCGGAATAGAAGATGCAGAGTCTTGGTATGAATCGCAGAGGTCCGGGGCAGCAGCGCACATAACAAGACAAGTATTCCTGGGTGTGCTTATTGCGCAGTGATCCGGCGGGCTTAGCTGGTCGCCCGGCGCCAGGTATTGCGCCCTGCGGCCTTGGCTTCATACATGGCCGCGTCCGCGCGCTTCACCAGAGCTGCAGCCTCCTCTTCATCGCGATTGTGCACCGCGATGCCGATGCTGACGCCTACCTTGCCCCTGGCGCCATCGGCCAGGCGCAGCGGGTGGTTCAGGCTGGCAATGATCTTGTCGGCAATGGCTTCCAGCGCCCGGTCGTCTGTGCTGCCATCCAGAATGATCGCAAACTCATCTCCGCCGAGTCTCGCCAGGCAGTCGCTACTGCGCAAAAGTCGCTGCAGGCGTTCCGCCACCTGGATCAGGGCCTGGTCTCCGGCCTGGTGGCCATGGGTGTCGTTGAGTTCCTTGAAATGGTCCAGATCCAGCATCATCAGGGCGATGTCACTGTCGGTGCGGCGCCGGCCGGATTCGAACATGGCGGCCAGCCTGCGGTCAAAGGCCAGGCGGTTGCCGATGCCGGTGAGGCTGTCGGTCGTCGCGTTCTTCTCAGCATCCTCTTGCGCAAGCTTGTGCTCGGTAATGTCGTTGGCGATTCCCTGAACCTCATCGTCGCTAACCGGGTTCACTAGCACCTGGTACCAGCGTTTGCCGGTCGGCAGATCGACCTCCAGTTCGGCACTCTGGGTTCGGCCACTGCTGATGACAGCGTCTACAAGTTCCCGCATTGCCTCACCTGAGTCGCCGAGCAGGCGGTAAAGGGAGCCGAACTGACCGCTGGCCTCGGCAGTCGAATCCAACGCCAGCGTGCGCGCAAAAGCCAGATTGAATGACTTTAGCGCGCCGTTTGGGTGTGCCAGGAAAATGGGCGAACCGGCGTTGTCGAAGATCGCCCTGAAGCGGGCCTCTTCCCGTTCCCGCTGCAGGCGCAGATCACGCTCCGTCGCCACCAGCGCCACCATACGGTCGATAATGCGGTTGACGTCACCCACCAGTGTGCCTATTTCGTTGCTCTCGTGATGCCGCGGTATCGCTATATGCTCGCCACCGGTGACGTCAACGCGGTGCAGGCGTCGGGAAATGGTCTGTATCGGCCGGGTTACCTGCCGATAGAGCACCACCAGCAGGGTGGCCCCTGTAACCACCAGAAAAATCAGGAAGAACAGGATCGCCGGGCGTATGCGATTGATGACCTGCAGTTCCAACTGCCCCAGATCCGGCGTCAACTCCACGCTGCCGATGGTTTCCTCAGGCGTAAACGGTGAGTTGATTGCCCGGAGCACGGCCCCGGCGGCCTTGACCTGCCCCGGAACCGCCGGCGCGCTTCCGGCGATCACCTGGCCCTGGTCGTCGCGCATGATCACTGCCAGTACGCTGCTGTTCTGCTCCAGCCCGGCCACCACCTCGGCGGCCAACTGGCTGTCCTGCAGGAACATGGCAACCTCCGCTGTGCGTTCCACAGTGTTGATCAGGCCCTGAATGGCGCTGGACTGGCGGTCGCGTTCGTTCTCAGCCAGCAACAGGATACCGACGCACAGGAACACGAGGCCAAGGCCGACAAGCACCGCGAGGATCAGGGCGGCGCTGCGCAGGGTCAGGCGCATCTGCGGTACCCCCGGCGCCCGGGCTTTTTTCTCGTTGTTATTGTTCACGGGCTGAAAGCATAGACCACTGCGACCCGTGCATCGAGCACCGACCGTTCCACATACCCGATAAGCCCCGGGTTCTGGCTGACCAGTTCGAGCACCTCCGCGGAATCGGCGATTTGTTGCGGTGGCGAGCCCCGGCCGGAGAACACCAGGCGCGCCCAGTAGGAATTGATTTCCGGCAGGGTCTTGTCGACCAGCCCGCGATAGAATTCTTCGCGACAGCATTGGCTGTCCACCGGTACGACGGCCCCGCCGCCGGGCAGCCGGAAGTGTCGCCCCATGAAGATGTTGACGATGGCCTGCCGGTCGAGTCTGGGCGGGGCGCTGTCGGGGTGCATGATGACCACCAGCTCGGCCCTGGCGCTGGCGCCCAGCAGGCACACGAACAGGCACAGCCAGGGGCCTGGTGAGGCCGCCCGGTGCCTGCGGTGAGCTACCCGGCTCAAAGGATGAAATCCAGGGTCAGGCTGATGACGGTGGCGTCGCCATTCCAGCCCGGACGACTCTGGCGCAGCAGGGCGCCCTCCGGGATGGGGGCATCGACCCGGTCGAGCTGCAGGGTCAGTGCAGCCTTGTTGGCGAAGTCGTAGCGGGCTCCCAGCTGCCAGCTGCGCTGCTCGTAAAGCGCGCTGCGAAAAATGAATTCCACCGGTTCAGGAAGCTCAAAGCCATAATTCCGGCGGGAGGATTCGCTGTCGGCAGTAACGTAGCCGATGAAGGGCGTGACAGCGCCGAACCGATAGCCGGCCAGAGCGTACGCCGAGTAGCCGTCAGCCAGGCCACGGCTCTCGGCCCGGCGCCGGTTGTAATGCAGCTCGGTTTGCAGGGCGCCCCTGTTCCAGGCCAGCGAGGTGCTCCAGTTGCGAATCCAGGTATTCTCGAGGGCGAGGTCGCCCGCCAGCCTGTCTGCCTCCGCTGTGCCCAGCGCCGAGAGCCCCGCCAGCAGCGGCACCAGGGCGGAGTTCTCCTGCTGCAAGCGGATGGAGGATATGCCGCTGCGCAGCCGCAGTTCCCCCCACTGCTGCTGCAGGTAGCCGCCCACCACCCTGGAATCGTCCAGCGAGTAACGCTGCTGCTCGCGGTCGACAATCTTTTCACCGGCGACGCCCGCGTAGGCCTTGGCGGTCAGTATTCCTCCAGCAAGGCTGGTGTTGAGGGTGAAATCGGCGCCCTCAATCCAGGTCAGTTCCAGCAAGCCGTAGTGCTCGATCGGACGGCGCGCCGGCAGGTAGCTGAACCCGACGTTGCGGGTGTCTGAATCCAGATAGCTGTCGACACCGATGCGCCCGAGCCGGAGGCTGCCGAGGGGGCTGGGGGAATAGCCGACGTAGGCCCAGCTGACGGTTGGAGTGGCCTTCTCGCGATAGTCGTACTTGCTTATGGCCTGCAACACCAGCTCCCACTGCGGCGAGGGCCGGTATTTGAGCTGGGCGCCCAGTATTGTGTCGGGCAACAGGCTGAAGCCGTCGCGGGCGCCGTCGGGTTGCGACAGGTTGCGTACGAATTCCACATCCCGGCTGGCGTTGTAGGCAATGCCCAGGGTGCCAAAAGCGGCCCCAGACACGTGGTCCGAAAGCGGCCTGTCGGAGGTTTCGCCCGCTACTGCCATTGGAGCGCAGAAGAGCACTGCTGCCGCCAGCCCTAACATCCCCGATTTGAGCTGGATCTCTTGGGACCCTGCCTGCAATTTCACATCAAGTTCCTTTTGCGGTGTTTCGCCGGCCGCGCCTCTGTCGGGCCCTCACCGGTGGCCGGAGCATTGCATAAAAGCCGCCAGGTAGCGAGTGGCAACCCGCAGGGAGAGCGTTCATCTCGCGCCTGCCGCGGCCTTGAAATTGCCCGGAAATACTCTATACATAGTTGTGTTCCAGAGTTAACCGCAAATTCAATGGAGGTGTCTGATGTCCCTGATTCAACGCAACAATCCGTTTGATCTGGACCGGTTCTTTGATAATTTTCTCGCGCCGGCCGCCAGCGACAATGAAATGGGGTCGTTCTTCGCCCCCAGGGTAGACGTCCGCGACAAGGACGACCACTACGAGATAACCGCCGAACTGCCGGGCGTGGACAAGAAGGACATTCAGGTTCACGTCAAGGACGGGGTGCTGACCCTGGAGGCGGAGTCAAGCCAGAACCAGCAGGAGGAGAAGGACGGGAGGGTGATCCGTCAGGAGCGGCGCTATGGCCGCTACCTCAGGAGCTTCGATCTCGGTGGCGATGTCAAAGACGAGGACGTCAATGCCTCGTTCAAGGATGGCGTGTTGACGCTGACCGCGCCGAAGGTGAAACAGGAAGAGCCTCAGCCCCGACGCATTGAGATCCAGTAACGGCTCTGCGCCGCCAGGCTAGGGTATACCGGCGCAGGGGTCGCCCCGATCCTGGGCGGCGGTGAATAGGGTGAAGTCAGTCCATGTCGGGCGCGCGGTAGCGTAGGCCCCGGGCTCCCGCCGATCGGCGGCGAGTTCGGTCAGGGTGATAGAGACGATTTTTGCCTCCGGGCGCAGTTGTTGCAGAAATAGCGGCACTCCCCAGTCCCGGCGGGCATGCCCATTGCCGGTGATGACCACGGCGCGTTTGTCGCTGGTTGCAAGGCGCCAGGCCATATGGGCGTCGCGGGCGATCTGCACATCCACCATCGCAGCCATGTGCTCAGACGGTATACGGCCGCAGTGGGAGTCCGCCATCAGCGCCTGCATCTCAAGCCGCTGCTCGGGGCTGAACAGGGCGTCGGGCTGCAGTTGTTCGATGACGTCGGAGCGGAGTGCCGCGTCGATGCCGCCGCTGAACACGGCGCGCACGGTGGCGGCGGGGAACATCAGGTCCAGGGGGCGCCAGCCACGGGCCAGGACTGCTGCGAACACCGGTTCGTAAAGAGCCCAGTCCGGCCAGCCTGACTGCTCCCAGTCCAGCGCTGTGTCCAGCCCCGAGGTCCCGTCCGGTGCGGACTGCAGCCACGCCTCAAGGGCAGTTGCCTGTTCGGTGTGTATCTGCTCAAAGCCCGCCACCGCAGGATCCGGCCAGGCCAGTGAGGCGATGATCTGTGCCTGCAGCTTATGGTGCGCCGGGTTGTCGTGGTTTTCGCCGAGGAGAACATAGTCGGCGTTGGCCAGCGCGTGCCGCAGCTCATCCATACCGATAAAGCCCTGTGCTGCGGTGGACCAGATCTGGTCCAGCAGAGGGTGGGCCGCAGGTTCCGCTGCCGTCCGCTGTCGGGTATCGACGCAGCCTGCAAGCAGGTAGCTCAGCAGCAGCCAGGTGATGGGGTGGCGCAGTACGGTCATGAGAATCCGGTCCGGGTGGCAACTCTCCCATTGTAACCAATCCTCTCTGTCTGCCAGGCGTGCGCTCCAGGCCGACCAGCTAGGCAGAAGTCGCTGCGATGTGCCAGAATGGGGTCAAGCTAACAGGTATTAGTTTATGGCCACACACACTGCTTACACCCTCGCCCCCGACTGCGGGGACCTGGCGCATCTGCCCGGGGAATTCGGCTGGCCCCTGCTGGGAATTACGCCCGAACTGCTGCGCGACCAGCTGGGCCTGGCGCGACGCTTCTATCGCCAGTACGGCCCGGTGTCCCGGATCCAGATGGCGCGCCAGCGCGGGGTGCTGGCGCTGGGCCCGGACCTCGCCCAGACCATTCTGCTCGACAAGGAGCAGAATTTCTCCGCCAAGATGGGCTACCAGTGGTCTCTGACCCCCTACTTTGGGGAGCACTACCTGCTCGGCAACGACTTTGACGAGCACAAGTTCCAGCGTCGGATCATGCAGACCGGGTTCAAGACCGCCGCCATGCGCGGCTATGTGGAGCTGATGAACCCGATTCTGGAGCAGGGTATAGAGCATTGGGATCAGCTGCCGGACTTCCGGTTTTTCCCGCAGATCAAGGAATTGCTGCTGGCGATGGCGCTGAAGGTGTTCTACGGCGTGGAGGGCGGCAGCGCGGTGGCGGGGGAGCTTTCGCGGGCATTCATCGACATCACCGAGGGCATGCTGGGCCTGTTTCATGTCGACCTGCCCGGATTCCGCTTTCGCCGCGGCCAGCGTGGCCGGCACCTGATCGAGGCCTACCTGTCCAGCCTGCTGCCCGCGGCCCGGGAGGAGGAGCGCAGGGACATGCTCGCCTACATGGCCAAGGAAACCCGCCCGGACGGCGAACTGTTCTCGGATCAGGAGCTGGTGGACCACGCCAACTTCCTGCTGTTTGCCGCCCACGACACGACCACCAGCACCCTGACCCACATGATGTACTACCTGGCGCGCTACCCCGAGTGGCAGCAGCGCATCCGCGAAGAGGGCAGGGCGGTCAACCTGGCAGGCCCGCTGGACTACGACGACCTGCCGGCGCTGCCTCTGCTGGAAGCGGCGTTCTTCGAATCCCAGCGCCTGCATCCCTCGGTCGGTGTCATGGTCCGGCGGACCATCCGCGACTGCAAGCTCGGTGAGGTCGACGTCCTCGCCAATACCCAGGTTTTCCAGTTTCCCATGTTCACCAACCGCATGCAGGAGTACTGGCGCGACCCGGACAGCTTCGATCCCGACCGCTTCCTGCCGCCACGGCAGGAGCAGAAGGGCCACCCCTTCGCCTTCATGCCGTTCGGCGGCGGTGCACACAAGTGTATCGGCATGCACTTCGGCAATATGCAGGCGCGACTGTTCAGCCACCTGTTTCTGCAGCGCTATGAAATCAGCCTGCCGCCGGGGCACAAGGCCAGCTTCCAGACTGTGCCCCTGCCAAAACTCCGGGACGACCTGCCCCTGCGTCTGCGCCGGCTATAGCAGCGGTTTCTTGCATTTGACAGGGGCTGAGCTTGCAAATTGCGATGCGGGGTATCACCCTTGCAGCCTGTGAATGGCCGCCGCCTGCCGCGTCGGTCGCCCCTGGGTCACAGTCGGTGAGGTACGCCCCATTGCGGTATCGGGTAGTCTGTTTGGTCCTGTCGTTTCATGCTCTTTTCCCGGCCTTCCCGCTGCAGGCAGCGGACCTGCCCCTGGCGCGCGAGGGCTATAGCGACGCGGTCCGCGCCATCAGTCGTGGGCAGTGGACGGAGTACCAGCGGCTGCGTCCGGGGCTGGAGGAATACCCGTTGGCCATGTATCTCGACTACTACGAACTCAGCCGCAAAACCCGGCAGGTGCGCCCGGGAGATGCCAATCTGTTCCTGCAGCGCAGCGAGGGCTCGCCGCTGCCCAACCGCTTTCTAGCAGGCTACCTGTCCCAGGCGGGCCGGGATGGCCGTTGGCGGGACTTTCTCGCGGTAATGGCCGACGAGCCCAACAGCATTGACCTCAAGTGCTACTACTTTCGCGCCCGCCTGGCCGAGGGCGACCCGCTGGTAGCCTGGGAGGGCGCCGAGCGCCTGTGGGTGCACGGCGAGTCCCGCCCCAAAGCCTGTGATCCATTGTTTGCTGCCTGGCAGAAGGCCGGCCAGCTGAGTGATGACATCGTCTGGGCGCGCCTGCTCAAGGCCTTTGAAGCGCGCCAGCGCTCGCTGATGAGCTACGTTGCCCGCAAGGGCAGTGACAGTCTGCGTCCCTGGTCAGAACGCCTGCTCGAGGTTTACCGCAGCCCGGACCGCATGCGCAGTCTGGTCCCGGTAACGAATGATCCCCGCACCGCCGATATCGTCGCCTACGGTACCGCCTACTTCGCGCGCTACAAGCCGGTGCCGGCCCTGCAGCAGTGGTTGCAGTACAAGGGCCAGATGCAGTTCAGCGAGCCGCAGCTGGCGCTGGCGGAGGGCGCTCTGGCGCTGCGCAGCCTGTTTGCCAAGTCCCCGGAAAACCTGCCCTGGGTGGAGGAAGCGCTGGCCCGCCTCGGCGATGACAGTCTGGTGGAAATTCGCCTGCGCTGGGCCCTGCAGGAGCAGGAGTGGGCAGCAGTGGCAGCGAACCTGCAGAAGCTGTCGCCGAGCGCCCGTGGGGATGCGGGCTGGCGCTACTGGCAGGCGGTGGTGCACCAGCGGGCAGGCGAGCGAGAGCTGGCGGAAGCCCTGCTGCGGGGTGTGTCCCAGGAGCGCGACTACTACGGCTTCCTGGCGGCGGAACGGCTGGGGCTGCCGCCCACCTTCAATCACCGGGTAACGGCTCTGGCGCCCGGGCGGACGGAGCCTCTGCGGCAGCTTCCGGTGGTGCGCCGCATCGAGGAGCTGTACCACCACAAGGAGGAGAACCTGGCACACTCCGAGTGGTACCAGGTTTTGCAAAGAACCTCGCCGCAGGAGCAGCAGGAGCTGGCGACGCTGGCCTCCACGCTGGGCTGGCACCGCATGGCCATCGATGCGGCCAACAAGGCCGAGGCCTGGGATGCCCTGAGCCTGCGCTTTCCCACGCCCTACCAGGACACCTTCAGCCGTCACGCCAGTACGCGTCAGGTTGCGGTTACCGAACTGATGGCCATCGCCCGCCGCGAGAGCGCGTTCTACGCCGGTGCCCGTTCGCCGGTGGGAGCCCGCGGCCTGATGCAAGTGATGCCGGCCACGGGCAAGCAGGTGGCGACGCAGATCAAGGCCAACCACTCTGACCAGGCTCTGTATGACGTCGAACACAACGTGTTGCTGGGCAGCGCCTATTACCGGCAGCTATTGGATCGCTACGGCGATAACCGGGTCCTGGCGATGGCGGCTTACAATGCCGGCCCGCACCGGGTGGATCGCTGGCGCAACAAACCGGAAGAGACAGTACCGGTGGACGTCTGGATCGAAACCATCCCGTTTCGCGAGACCCGTAACTACGTCAAGGCGGTGCTCGCCTACAACCTGGTGTTCAAGTATCTGCTGGGACAGGAGGGCACGCTGCTCACCGAGCAGGAACGCAGGTTGACCTACTGAGCATGCGCCAACGGTGAGCGGGCCCAGCCTGAGTTTTGTCATCCCGGTACTCAACGAGGCGGGGCGTATCGTCGAGTTGCTGGCAATGCTGCAACGGGATTTCCCCGGTGCCCAGCGCATTGTGGTCGACGGCGGCAGCAGGGATGCCACAGTGGCTGCGGCCATGCCGGGAGCTACCCAGCTGTTGTTGGGGGAGGCGGGCCGGGCGGCGCAGATGAATCTCGGCGCTCGCGCTGCCAGCGGGGATTATCTGCTGTTTCTGCACGCGGACAGCCGGCCGCGGTTTACCACCGCTGCCCTGTCCCGGGTGCTGGCAGTAGCGCCTGAATGGGGTTTTTTTCCACTGCGCCTGGACAGCCGCAAAGCGGTATTCCGGCTGCTCGAACGCGCGATCAGCTTACGCTCGCGCTACAGCGGTATTGGCACCGGTGACCAGATGTTGTTTCTGCGCCGGGATCTGTTCCTGGCCTGCGGCGGCTTCGCCCCGATTCCCCTGATGGAAGACGTGGAACTCTGCAAGCGCCTGCGGCGAACGGCCGCGCCCCTGGTGCCGGACCTGGCGGTGGAAACCTCCAGTCGCCGCTGGGAGCAGCGGGGCGTGCTGCGCACCGTGCTGCAGATGTGGGGCCTGCGCCTTGCCTATGCCCTGGGTGTGGCCCCGGAACGGCTGCGGCGGATTTACTATGGCCCCCGTGGCTGAGCGCGTCATTCTGCAGCAGTTTGCCAAGGTCCCCGAGCCAGGCCGGGTGAAGACCCGCATGCTGGTGCAACTCTCGGCCGAGGATGCCTGCGCCCTGCATGAGGAACTGGTGCGCTGGACCTGCGAGACCCTGCACGAATCCGCGCTCGGTACGGTAGAGCTGTGGGTGGCGGGCGATGCCGGTCACCCGCTGCTCCGCGACTGCGCGTCCCTGGGGCAGCTTACCCTGCGGCGCCAGTCCGGGGCCGATCTGGGGGAGCGTATGCGCCTGGCGCTCAATGACGGCCTCGCCCGCGCCGATCGCGTACTGCTGGTGGGCAGCGACTGTCCGGCGTTGACCGGTTCCTATCTGCAGAAGGCGCTGGCGGCGCTGGATGACGCGGACCTGGTGCTGGGCCCCGCCCTGGATGGCGGCTATGTCTTGATCGGGGCGAGAAAGCCCGTGGATGCGGTTTTTGTCGATGTTGGCTGGGGCAGTTCCCGGGTGCTGACCGAAACCCGGGAGCGGGCGCGGGCGGCGGCAATCACGGTGACAGAGCTGCAACCGCTGCGAGATATAGACCGTCCCGAAGACCTGCCGCACTGGCAGGCCCTGCGACAGCGCGGCCGGGTCAGGCGGTAGCGGTGGCGACTGCTTCCCGTGCCGGGGTGTCGATGTCCGCGCGCGAGCGTTGGTACAGCAGCCAGGCTATGGCGGTGCAGTAGCTCAGGTTGGTCTGCAACTCGCTGTCCGGGTCGCTGAGGAATGCGCGCTGGCTGGCAAGACCTCGCACCCGGCTGGCCATCTCGGGCTTGAAGGCCAGATAGCGATCCCAGATGTCCCGGTGCTGTGCGGTGGTGATGTGGAACAGGCCGAGGCCGGTGTTGCGGGCCGAAAACAGTCCCAGTTCAGGTGCACAGACCGCTGACTGCAGCAGGAAATCCTCGCTGGCAGGGGTCCAGACACCCAGATAATTGAGGGTCGGCCGGATGACCTGTTCCCTCAGATGCTCCGCGGTGACATACATAGGCGGTTTCTCCTGATGATCCGCGCGGCGGGGTTTTTCTTGTCTGCACCCGGTTACGGCTTCCGGTGCCGGCAGTTCCCTCACTCACAAAACAGTTTTAGCATAGGAAATAAATAAAGCCAATTAAAATAACAGCTTGCAGCGTACTATTTACTAAATATCTGGAAAGTGGCTGTAACTGGGATTATTTGAGGTGCGATCGAATACATTGGCGCGGAGTAAAGGTAGCTAAAAACAGCGAATGAGCGGACATTTGGGTCTAAAATCTATAAAAAACTAGCCGCCGGCAATTTTCACCCGATAACCCTGGCGCTCCAGCTCTGGCTGCAATATCTGCCGCTGGTCGCCCTGGATTTCGATTTCTTCGCCCTTTACGGAGCCGCCGACGCCGCATTTTTGTTTCAGCACCTTGGCCAGCGCTTTCAATTCGGCGGGCGCCAGCGGCAGGCCCCGAACGATGGTGACCGCCTTGCCGCCGCGGCCCTTGGTTTCCCGGTACAGGCGCACAACGCCGTCGCCGGTCGCCGCCGGACGTGCGTTGCCGCAGACGCAGGCCGCCTCCGGTCGCTGGCACTGGGGGCAGAGGCGGCCGCCGTCAGTGGAGTAAACCAGGCGGGTGTTTGTGCGGTCACTTTTGGCCATGACGGTTCCAGAGGATTGAGCGATGCCGCGGAGTATATTAGCCTCCGCGCTGCATTTGAATCGCATGCCAGCCCCGGCCCCTGAAGAAGACAGCCCCGGATGAAGAAAAAAGAACTGCAAAACCTGCTCGAGGAACTGCAGAGTCAGGTGGCGTTCCAGGACGATGCGCTGCATGCACTGCAGTCAGCGCTGGCAAACCAGCAACAGGATCTGCTGACCCTGCAGCGCCAGCTCACACTGCTCAAGCAGCGCCAGGACGAGCAGGCGCAGCAAGCGGAAGAGGGGGCAACAACGCCCTCCCAGGAAGCACCACCCCACTATTGAGGCAAAAATAATGTCAGAGGAATCCGCCCGCAAGGACACGCCGGAACAGGCCGAATTTCGTACTTACTGCCGGCAATGGCTGCAGGCCAACAAGCCCGGCGAGCCGACGGTGCGCCTGCCCCAGTCGCCCCTGGAAATCATGACCCCCGAGCAGCTCAGCTACCTGCAGGCCTGGCAAAAATCGGCCTACGATGCCGGGCTCATCGGCTGCGACTATCCGGTCGAGGTCGGCGGCGGCGGGCGCAAGGACTGCCAGAAAGTGGCCAACGAAGAAATGCTGGCGGCGCGGACTCCCTTTCTGCCCAATGTCATCGGCCTGGGCATGGCGGCGCCGACCGTGTTCTATCACGCCCGGGAGGAGGTCAAGGCCGAGCTGCTGCCGCGCCTGTTTTCCGGTGAGGACATCTGGTGCCAGGGCTTCAGCGAGCCGGGTGCCGGTTCCGACCTCGCCAACGTGCAGACCTTTGCCGAGCGCAAGGGCGACAAGTGGGTGGTCAACGGCCACAAGGTCTGGACCTCCCTGGCGCACTTCGCCGAGTGGATGATCATCCTGCTGCGCACCGACAAGTCTCACAAGTACGACGGCCTGTCCTATTTCGTGGTGCCGATCCGCGCCGCCCTGGGCAAGGGCGTGACCGTGCGACCGCTGATCAAGATAACCGGTGAGACCGGTTTCAACGAAGTGATCTTCGACAATCTCGAAGTCGACGACCGCTACCGTCTCGACGAACTGGGCAAGGGCTGGCAGGTGGCCATGACCACGCTGCTGCACGAGCGCGGCGCCGGCGAGCTGCAGACACCCCGCGCCGGCGGCATGAAAAACAAGTCCAGCCACACCATCTCCTCCAGCGCGGTGATTGATCTGGCGAAGACCACCCGGCGCGGAGCAGGCGCCGCCGCGGACGACCCGATTCTGCGCGACAAAATGATGCAGCAGTTGATCCGGGAGGAAGGGCTGAAGCAGAACCAGCGCCGCTCCCGGGTACCGGCCCTGCTGGACCACCCCATGCGCCTGCTGCTGCAGAACAAGCTGCTGGCCAGCGAGATCGCCCAGTCCCTGGGCTCTCTGGCCCTGGAAGTGGAGGGCATGAGTTCATCGCTGTACCTGGCGGATCCTAACGCGCCCGCCGGCGGCCAGTGGCCGCTGGCGTACATGAACTCCTACGGCATGACCATTGCCGCGGGTACCAGCGAGGTACAGCGCAATATCCTGGGCGAGCGCGTGCTCGGCCTGCCGAAATCCAAATAAGCTGACGCCCGCACAACAGGAGCAAGAACATGGCACAACCCAACAATTACGGCTTCGGCGAAGAGGCGGCCCTGCTCAAGGAATCCGCGCGGAAGTTTTTCCGCGAGCATTTCCCTGCCGACAAACTGCACGCCCTGGTCGCCGCAGACCACAACCCGGACCGGCCGCCGGTCTGCCAGTGGGACCGCGAACTGTGGCAGCAGCTGGTGGATCTGGGCTGGACCATGCTGGCGGTGCCGGAATCCGCCGGTGGTGTCGGCATGCCGGTCGCCGCCGTGGCGGGCCTGGTGGAAGAACTGGGCCGCGCGGCGTTTCCCTGCCCGCTGCTGGGAACCCTGAGCGCAACCTATGCCCTGGTCGCCTGCGGCGCGGGCGGCGAAGCGGCGCTGGCGGATATTGCCGCCGGCGAGGCCGCCACCCTGGCCCTGACCAATCAGCACGGGGACTGGAACCCGGCCGCGACCGAAGTGGAATATCGCGACGGTGCCCTGCACGGCACTGCCTGGTTCGTGCAGGATGCTGCCAAGTGCGACAAGCTGCTGGTCTGCGCCAGCACCGCCAGCGGCTTTGGCCTGTTCTGGCTGCCGGCCGGGGCCCAGGGTGTGACCCTGGAGGCGGACGCCATTGTCGATTTGACCCGCGACCAGGCCCACATCCGCTTTGACGGCGCGGCGGCGACCGAGGTCAGCGGCAATGCGCTGACGGCGCTGGACAGTGCCTTCCCCGCGATCTGGACCCTGCTCGCAGCAGACATGGTTGGCGCGGCAGAGTGGCAGCTGCAAACCACGGTGGAATATGTCGGCACCCGCAAGCAGTTCGACCATCCGCTGGGTTTCTTCCAGGCGATCAAGCATCCGCTGGTGGAGGTGATGGTGCAGATTGATGCGGCCAAGTCCCTGGTCTACAACGCCGCCTGCGCCTGTGACACCGAACAGGAGAAGGCCGCCCAGTACGCGCACATGGCCAAGGCGGCCGCGAGCGACATGGCCGCCTACGCCTGCAGCCGCTCGGTGCAGAGCCACGGCGGTATCGGCTTTACCTGGGAGTGCCATGTGCACCTGTACTTCAAGCGCCAGAAGCACTCGCAGATGTTGTGGGGGGATGGCAGCTGGCACCGGGCGCGGCTGGCAGACATCGTGATTGGCGCTGCCGCATGAACTGGAAAACCTGGCTGGCGGTAGCGGTGGCTCTGGTCGCCGGCCTGGCCACGCTGTTCTCGATTGCCACCCGCCTGCCGGTAGCGCCCGAGCATCAGGTGTTCGTCAATGGAGAGGTGCTGACCATGGACGCGGACAACCGGGTGGTGCAGGCCCTGTCCGTGCGCTCGGATCGTATCCAGGCACTGGGCAGCAACGAGGAGATCATGGCACTGGTGACCGACCGCACCGAGATCATTGATCTCGGCGGGCGCACATTGCTGCCCGGATTCATCGATGCCCACGGCCACTTTCCGGCCTCCGGCCTGGATACGGTCGCGGCGGACCTGAACAGCCCGCCACTGGGCACAATCACCGATATCGACAGCCTGCTCGGCGCCCTGCGGGAGCGAGCGGCGGTAATGCAGGAGGGTGAGTGGGTCACCGGCTTCGGTTACGATGACACCCTGCTGGCGGAGGCGAGGCACCCCACCCGCGAGGAGCTGGATTCGGTGTCCGCGGAAAACCCGGTGGCGATCCTGCACATTTCCGGGCACATGGTGGTGGCCAATAGCGCGGCTCTGGCAGCTGCGGGCATCGACGCCGGGACGCCGGATCCCGAGGGCGGAGTAATCTCCCGCAGGCCCGGCTCCCGGGAGCCCAACGGCCTGCTGGAAGAGACGGCGCGCCTGCCGGTAGTGGCGAAGATGCTGGATCTGGGGGCGCTGGATTTCCTGGGCATGATCCGCTCGGCAGTTCGCGAGTATGCGCAGTACGGCGTTACCACCGCCCAGGCCGGTGGCGTGGCGCCGGATATGGCGCGGGGCTTTGCCCTCGCCAGCCGCCTCGGGGTGATACCCCTGCGCCTGCAGGTGTTTCCCATGGAGGAGGATTTCCGCGAGCTGATCGCCGCCGGCGACTACGCCCCGGCCGACTACGAGCGCGGGCGGCTGCAGATGGGCGCGGTGAAGATCATCGCCGACGGCAGCATCCAGGGGTTCACCGGCTACCTGACCCGGCCCTATCACACGCCCTACCACGGCGACGCAGAGTATCGCGGTTACCCCGCCGTGGTGCGCGAGCGCCTGTTCGAGCAGGTCCGGGCCCTGCACCGCGAGGGCTACCAACTCGCGATACACGGCAACGGCGACGCCTCCATCGACGATATCCTCGATGCGTTCGCCGCGGCCCAGGCTGCGTACCCGGTAGCGGACCCGCGCCTGATCCTGATTCACTCGCAGATGGCGCGCCAGGACCAGATCGAACGGATGGCGGAACTGGGGGTAACCCCGAGCTTCTTCTCGGCGCATACCTGGTACTGGGGCGACCGCCACCGGGATATCTTTATCGGCCCTGAGCGCGCGGCACAGATCAGCCCCGCGGCCTGGGCGCAGCAGGCGGATCTCCGGTTCAGCGCGCACATGGACACACCGGTGACGCCCATGCGGCCCCTGCAGGCCGTCTGGAGCCTGGTCCACCGGGAAACCTTCGGCGGCGATGTGCTGGGCCCGGAGCAGCGGGTGGATGTGATGACGGCCCTGCGGGCAGTGACGATCGATGCCGCCTGGCAGATCTTCCAGGAGGACAATCGCGGCTCCCTGGAGCCCGGCAAGTACGCTGACCTGGTGCTGCTGAGCGGCAGCCCGCTGCGGGATACCCATGCCCTGCGCGAGTTGCAGGTTGACGGCACCTGGGTCAGCGGCGCGCGGATTTACCGGCGGCGTTGAGCGCAGGCCGGGGGCGCGTGGACAGCGCGCGCCCGATCCGATATAAAGGCGCTGCGAGGGTGTCACAGCCGCCCGGGTCAGCGCACAGGAGGGAGCCGCGCCGCATGTATCGCTACAGTGTCGACAGCACGATCACCTACACCTCCGAAGACCTGGTCCTGTTCAAGGAATCCCCGTTTGCCGCCTGGATGGAACGCCTGACCCTGGAGAATCCGGGCCACGGGCTTGTGCCGGACGCGGGCAGCACGCCACCCGACAACAGCATGCTGCGGCAGGACGATGTCGCGGCCATGCTGCGCTCGGAAGGGCGCAAGGTGGTGCTGGTCGATTGGGAGGAATCCGAACCGGTGCGCCGCAGTGCCACCCTGTCGGCCATGCGTGACGGGGCGGATTTCATTGTCAATGGCCAGCTGGCGGTGGGGCCTCTGGCGGGCTCCAGCAACCTGTTGCTGAAAACCAGCGGTTATTCGGAGCTGGGTGACTATCTCTACGTCCCCTGTGACACCCAGGGCAAGACCAACCTGCACTCGGCTTTCCGCCTGTGCTTTACAGCGGACCTGCTGCACAGCCTGCAGGGGGTGTTGCCGCCGCGCATGCTGATCATCCGCGGCGGGGCGGATTTGCTGCCGCTGCAGACAGAAGACCACGTCTATCACTACCGCGCGGTGAAACAGCGGTTCATGGAAGCGCAGCGCAAATTCCGCAAACACCGGATGCCCGACCCGTCTCTCTCGGCGCACTTCGGGCGCTGGTCCGACTGTGCCAATGAAGTGCTGAAGCAGCGTGCACTGCAGCCGGAAAAGGCCGCTGAGCCAGTACAGGAAGAGCTGGACGTCGCAGTACCGGAACGGGCAGTGCAGCAGGAATCGCCGCCACTGCAGGTGCTGGAACGTCGCCGGCGGCAGCCGCCGCCGCCCGTTTACGGCGACCCTGAGCCCGCAGTGGCGCGGGATCCCCGGCCCCGTGATTCGCACCCGCTGGATCCCGCGGGATTCAGCTTCGGCAAGCGTGCCGCGGTTACTGCGCCGCTCCCGGCACCTGCTCCGGCGGCACCCGTGCAGACGCCGTTGCATGTTTCTGGCAGCGCCGTGGACCGCGACGACGACAGCGCCGACCGCTTTACCCCGGTGCCATTCTCCGCCAGCCTCAATACCCGGGACTCGCTGGACGATTGAGCGCGCCGCTGGCTGCCCGGGGGGCAGTCAGAACTTCTGCAGCAGGGACGCCTGCGGCCGCACAAACAGGCACTCACAGCTCGCGGTGAGAATGCCGTCCGCGTGCATTTCCCCCTTGACGGTGGTTTTCCGGCCCACGCTCTCGGTCAGCTGGGCGCTGAGGTCGAGGTCCGTGTTCAGCGGCGTGGGTCGGTGGTAGCGCACGGTCAGGGTCCCGGTCATGCCCGGGTTGTTGCCCGCCAGCTGTGCCATCCCCAGGAACTGGTCGAAGATCGCGGCGATAAACCCGCCGTGGATGTAGCCGGGCGGGCCCTCGTAGGCGTAGCCGCAGCGCACGGTGCCAAAAGCCCGGTCGTCCTGCAGCCACATGTTCAGCTGCGGCGACAGGGGGTTGCTCCAGCCTCCCAGGGCATTCAGCTCATGGTTTACCTCGCCGTGGCCGCCGTGCTTGCCGTCGCGCAGGAAGGCCAGCAGCCCGTGCAGCCGCGGCCCTGCGGCGAGTGTCGCTGCCTGCGCCTCCAGTTGGCCGGCCAGGGCGTCGATGTCCGCGGTAGTGCCATCGCTGGTGATCAGCGCTTCGATCAACTCGCGCAGGGCCTGGGCCGCGCGCCGCTTGGCCTCCCAGTGGGGTGAAAACGGCGGTGAGATTTCCTCGGAAGCGAAGGGATTGAAGACGGACGCATTGCCGTCGGCATCTGGAAACATCGGTTTATCCTGTCTGGTAGTAGTGTTCAGCGCAGCTTGCGGAAGCAGTCACGCAGCTCGCCGATCATCAGTTGCGGCTGTTCCAGGGCGGCGAAATGGCCGCCGGCGGGTAGTTCATTCCAGTGAATCAGCTGGGTGAAGCGCTTCTCCGCCCAGCGACGGCTGCTGCGGAAAATCTCCTTGGGGAAAATGGAGCAGCCCACGGGCATGCTGATCGGGTCGAAGTTGGGGCTGCCAAAGCTTTCCCAATACAGTCGGGCGGAGCTCGCGCCGGCGTTGTTGAGCCAGTAGACCATCACGTTGTCCAGCAGCTCGTCGCGATCGATCACCTGCTCCGGGTGCTTGACGCCGTCGCGCTCGCAGTCGGTCCAGGCATGGAATTTTTCGATTATCCAGGCCATCTGGCCCACCGGTGAATCCGCGAGCCCGTAGCCCAGGGTCTGGGGCCGGGTCGCCTGCTGTTTGGAATAGCCCGAGTCCCACTCAGCGTAAAAGCCCATCGACTCCAGCGCGCCCTGCTCCTGGGGCGTGAGCTTGTCCATGGTGTCCGGATCGGGGGCCACAATCGGCATGTTCACGTGGATGCCGGCGCAGTGGGTGGTTTCGGTCTGGCCCATGCTCTGGGTAATCATGCTGCCCCAGTCGCCGCCCTGGGCAACGTAACGCTCGTACCCCAGCCGCGCCATCAGCTCGCCCCACATGCGTCCTATGACCTCCACCGAAGTTCCGGTGGCGGTGGGTTTGCCGGAGAAGCCGTAGCCGGGCAGGGACGGGATCACCAGGTGGAAGGCATCGGCGGCGTCACCACCGTGGGCGACCGGGTCCACCAGGGCGTCAATGATATGGCGGAACTCGAGGATGGACCCCGGCCAGCCGTGGGAGATGATCAGCGGCATGGCCTCCGGGTGCGGCGAGCGGCAGTGGAGAAAGTGGATATCCAGCCCCTGGATGCGGGTGGTGAACTGGGGTCGCGCGTTCAACTGCGCCTCGCAGCGGCGCCAGTCGTAGTCACTGGCCCAGTATTCGGCCAGTTCCCGGGTGTAGGCCAGGGGCATGCCCTGGCTCCAGTCAGCGCAGGTTTCCCGGTCTGGCCAGCGGGTCATTGCCAGGCGTTGCCGCAGGTCGGCGAGGACTGCGTCGGGTATGGCTACTGTATAAGGTGAGATGTTGTCGGTCATGGTCAGCGTCCCCGGTGTGGACACTTACCGTAGCTACAGCCGCCACCCAAAGCAAGCGAGGGTGGCGCTAGCAGCGGTGGCGGTTCAGCTGCTCAGCCCGTGGCGGCAGTCGCCCTGGCCTTGCGTCCGCCAGCCACGCGCCGCGCGGGCTTGTATGCGGGCGTGCTGAAGTCACGCAGGAAGGGTTGCAGGGCCTGACGCTCCGCGGGCTCGTCCCGGGTCTTGCTGAGCAGATGCGTGGTGCGTGGTTCGCGGTCGAGAAACAGTTTGCCCGAGATCTTGCCCGCTTCGGTCGCTACTGCCAACCAGATGATGGTGTCCGCACCTTCCTCCGGGGTTCGCAGGATCCGGCGGGTGAGCTTGTGGAAGCCGGGCAGGGAGGATTCCACCCCGGGTGTGTCCGCCCAGCCGGGGTGCATGGCGTTGACGACGATGCCGTCTTCCGCCCAGGCCGCTGCCCACTGCTCGGTCAGCACCATCAGCGCGCGCTTGCAGCGGGCGTAGGCGACGCTACCGGAATAGCCTTCCTCGCGCGCGACCAGTTTGTGCACCTGCAGGGGCTGCGAGTACATGCCACCGGAAACGACATTGATTACCCTGCCCTGTGGCGCCGCCGCGAGCAGCGGTCGCAGACCCTCGGTAAGCCGGTAAGGGCTCAGCAGCAAGAGGGCGAAGCTTTGTTCTATGCCCTCCGGGGTTTCGTCGCGCGGGTTGAACAGTGCCCCGGCGTTGTTCACCAGGACATCAATCGGCCTGCCCTTGCGCAGCAGGCGCGCAATGAGGCGCTGCACCTCCTCCATCAGGCTGAGATCGGCGACCTCGACGAAGATCGCCGTGTTGCCGGTTTCCCGTTGCAGTTCATTCACCAGCGCCGTCGCCTTGGCCTCGTTGCGGATCACCAGGGTCAGGGACGCCCCGCGTTCGGCCAGGGCGCGTGCGGTGGCCAGCCCCAGCCCCGAGCTGGCGCCGGTAATGACCACGTGCTTGTCGCCCATCCACGCCGACATCGGGTTCCAGTGGCGCCGCCCCAGCTTGTACCCGCGCCGGCTGAAGTGGGCCATGCCGGGCAGGACCCAGCGATCGGCACGGGCGTTGCCGGCGGAGATGGACGGCGCCGGGTAGTTGTCCTCCAGCGCCCGTTTCATGCCCTGCACCGAGGCGTAGCCCATTTTCTCCATGCCCTTGCGCAGCGCACCCAGAGCCGGGCCCAGGGGAAACCTGAAATTGAAGCTGGCGCGGTAGTCGATGTGGGTACCGCTGGCGGTCTCGGAAAGGTGAATCACGTCGGTGACTTCGAACAGCCGACAGGTGCCGTGCAGCTCAATGGCCTTGTCCGGTTCCAGATGGGTGACGGTGTACAGCAGATCCACCGAGCCCACCGGCATTTCACAGGTGACATTGAACCGGGTGCCGACGATTATGGGCCCCGCGCTCAACTTTTCGGCGGCGATGGCGGTGGCGTCCCACTCGGCGGTGGTACGGAAATCCTTGATATAGTCGAAGGCTTCCCGGATGGGGCGCGGCACATCGATTTTTTCATGCAGCACGATCATGTGCTCTCAACCTCAATAACTGTGTCAACTC
Organism: Haliea sp. E1-2-M8; assembly: GCF_030649675.1. GTDB lineage: Bacteria > Pseudomonadota > Gammaproteobacteria > Pseudomonadales > Halieaceae > Haliea. The sequence goes on from NZ_JAUTDR010000016.1 coordinate 21,930, forward strand.
TGTATACGCCGGGGCCCTGGCTATAGATTCCCGCAGAGTTTTTTTCCAGTATAGACCCTGCGTTCGCGCTGTCCCGGGGCCACCTTCGCACTGGCACGGTTCAGGGTATAGAATCGAAGCTGACCGGGACATAGATCACCCCCGGAGACCAACAGCGGAGTGCGCGATGTACATTTTCTCCGGACAATTCATGCGGCAGGCACTGCTGGTATTGGTGGTCCTGGCGCCGCCGGCGCTGGCCCAGTTCGACATACAGACCCGGCTGCCGACCTGTGCCACCCTGAACTGGTCCGAGGCGGTGCACCGCAGCTACCCGGACATCGACGAAATCTGCCAGGGCGTGTATCAGAAGGACGGGGTGCTTTACGCCAGGGCCGAGGTGGAAGTGTTGCGCGTGAGCGGCAATCGCCTGACCCTGCGCACGCTACACACGGACGGCAGTCGCGGCCACCAGACCAGCATGCGGGTGGGGCCGAACTGGCGTGCGCGGATAGATGGCCGGGAGTACCGGGTGGGAGAGCTGGTCGGGGGGCAGCGCTTGTCGGTTTACATTCCCGAGGACCGGTTCGCCTTTGCCCTGGACGGGGCCAGTGGTGTGGCCGAGCACGATACCAGCCCGGAGCCGGAGGGCGGTAGCGACGACTAATCCTCCACCCACACCCGGCGCAGAGGCTCGCCAAAGTCGTCGTAAACCGTCTTGCGGCGGGGCTGCGGCCGACGGCTGCGCCTGGGGCCGGGATTGCGCTTGAGCAGGGCCTTGCGGCGCTGCTCAATGGCGGCCACGACTTCCGGCACCAGCGTGCGTTCAACCCGGGGCTCCAGGAACAGGCGCCGGGTCAGATACAGCGGTGCCGCCAGCGGGTCCTTGCCGCTGATGCCCTGGGGCACGGATTCAACTTCTCCGCCCTTCTGCAGGAAGCGCTGGGTCTCGTTCTCCAGCGCCGCACGCAGCTCTGCCTTGCTCGGTAGCTTCTTCACAGTGGTGAATGCCTGCAGATAGTCCTGACCGACAGCCCAAAATAGTTCAGTATAGCGCCCCCGGCGCAGAATCATAGGCCAGCAGCCGGGGCGGGCGGCAAGCCATGCGAGCGCGTTGTGCTGCGCGCCGGCATTCTGGTTTAATGCAGGCCTCTTTTTCCCCGGAGCGTGTCCATGGTTTGGTTTATCCTGGCGGTTGTGCTGTTTTTCGCCATCAGCTTGCTGTATCTGCGCGGCGAGGATCTGTCCCGCTACGATGCACCGCCATTGCCAGCACCTCAGGGCAAGCCCAGTCCGGAACACGGCGCGGTGCTTGCGCGGCTGGGTGAGTTTGCCGCAACGGGGCAAACTCTCAACGGCCGCGCCCGGCTGCGGGCGGTGCGCGAGATGATGGACGCACTCAGCGACGGGGTCGACTTCGGCTCTCGCTTCGAAACGGTCGACGAAGGTCAGTTGCGCGGGGAATGGGTGCTGGCACCGGGCTTTGATCCGCGCCGGCGCCTGCTCTACATTCACGGCGGCGCCTGGTTTGCCGGCAGCCCGCGCAGCCACCGCGCGATCACCGACCGCCTGGCGCGCCTCACCGGCGCCGCCGTGTTTGCCCTCGACTACCGGCTTATTCCTGAACACCGCCGCCGCGACGGTATCGAGGACTGCCGCAGTGCCTGGCGCTGGCTGCTGGTCAATGGCCCCGCAGGCCCCGAGCCGCTGGACCATGGCCTGGTGGCGGGGGACTCTGCCGGCGGCAGCCTGACCCTGGGCCTGCTGGCCTGGGTGCGGGACGAGGGGCTGCGGGCGCCGGACGTGGCGATCGTTTTCTCGCCTTCCACCGATGTCACCATGAGCGGCCCCAGCATGCGCGGCAACCTGGCGACGGACCAGATGCTGGGCCCGCTGTTCGGCAAGCTGGCGCGGGTCCCGACAGTCCTGTTGCTGTGGCTGACCTGGTTCAACAATCGCATCCTGCCTTCGCATCCCGATGTGTCGCCCCTGCGCGGCGATCTCGCCGGTCTGCCGCCGGTTCTGATCCAGGCCAGTGAGCAGGAAATGCTGCTCGACGACGCCCGGCGCTATGTCGCCAAAGCCCAGGAGGAAGGTTCCCCGGTGGAGTTGCAAACCTGGCCGCACATGGTGCACGTCTGGCAGATGTTCACCCCGGACCTCCCCGAGGCCGAAGAGGCCTACGTCAGCATTGCCGAATTCCTGGCCAGCGCCGGCGTGCCCGTGGCCGAGGGTGGCGAGCTGTGAATGCGATCCGCTCCACGCTGGTTTTCCTGTGGATGGTGGTCAGTATCATTCCCATGGGTCTGGGTCTTATCGTCTGCTCGCTGTTCCTGAGTGATACCCGGGTGTGGTGGTTGTTCGCCGTGCCCTGGCTGCGCGGCTCGGTTGTCGCCGCCAGAATCGTTGGCGGCGTGCAGTACCGTATCCACGGCGCGGAGAATCTGCCCAAGGCCGAGGACATGCGTCGGATCGTGCTCTGCCCCAAGCATCAGTCAACCTGGGAAACCTTCTTTTTCCCGAGCATGACACCCCATCCGCTGGCCTACGTGTTCAAGCGGGAGCTGCTGCAGATCCCGATTTTTGGCTGGTGTCTGGCGCGTCTGAAAATGGTCCATATCGATCGCAGCAAACGCAACGAAGCCTGGGGCAAGGTCGCGACCCAGGGCAGGGTGCTGATGGACCGGGGCAAGTGGGTCATCATGTTCCCCGAGGGCACCCGCACCGAGCGCGGCGCCAAGGGCAGCTACAAGTCCGGCGCCACGCGGCTGGCAGTTGCCACCGGCGCCAGCGTGATCCCGATCGCGGTCACCTCTGGACGCTGCTGGCCGCGGCGCTCCTTTGCCCTGCGGCCCGGCGTGATCGACGTCTCCATCGGCACGCCGGTGTCGGCACTGGACCGCCAGCCCGGCGAGCTGATGGACGAGATTGAACGCTGGATTGAGACCGAAATGCGGCGCCTGGACCCGGAGGCCTATTATGCGTGAACGCCATGCCCGAGTGGCCATAGTCAGCGCTGATTCTGAATTTGCCGCAGGCCTGGTGGCCGAGCTCAATCGCTGTGCCGCGGGAGAACAGCGTGCCCCCCAGCACTGTGAACTGCAGTTTGTGCACGCCCGCGACAGCGCGGAAGCGCGACGCCTCGCCAGCGAGGATGGGATCCTGCAGGCACTGGTGTTTGACGCATCCACCCTGGCGGAGGCCGGGCAGGCCATTGCCGGCGTGGCGCAGCTGCGCCCGGAGCTGGACCTGTACCTGATGCCGGAGCCGGGTACGGATTACGGCCAGTTGCAGGTGGAACTGCTGGACCGCCTGGACAGCAAGCCGGCACATCTATACCGGCAGGTGAGGACCGCGATCCAGCGTCGCGCCCGCACACCCTTCGCCGACACTCTGCGCGACTACGTCTACAGCGCCAAGGATGCCTGGCACACGCCCGGGCACTCCGGTGGCGACAGCCTGCGCGACAGCCCCTGGGTCAGCGACTTCTACCAGATGATGGGCGAGCATATTTTCAATACCGATCTGTCGGTTTCCGTGCAATCGCTGGACTCGCTGCTGGAGCCGCACAGCGTGATCCAGGAAGCGCAGGAACTGGCGGCCCAGGCGTTCGGTGCGCGCCATACCTTTTTCGTCACCAACGGCACCTCCACTGCCAACAAGGTGATCATGCAGCAGCTGCTGGGGGCCGGCGGCAAGGTCATCCTCGACCAGGCCTGTCACAAGTCGGTACACCACGCGGTGGTGCTGTTTGGCGCCGAACCGGTGTATCTGGCGGCGTCACTGAATCCGCGCTTCGGCTTCTACGGCCCGGTACCCGTGCAGCGGGTGCTGGCGGCGATTGATACGCATCCCGACGCCCGTCTGCTGGTGCTCACCAGCTGTACCTACGACGGTTTCCGGTACGACCTGGCGCCGATCATCGCCCACGCCCACGCCGCGGGGATCAAGGTCCTGGTGGACGAGGCCTGGTACGCCCACGGCCGCTTCCACCCGGAACTGCGTCCCTGTGCGCTGGACTGTGGCGCGGATTACGTCACCCAGAGTACGCACAAGATGCTGTCGGCGTTTTCCCAGGCCAGCATGATCCATGTCTCCGACCCGGACTTCGACGAGCACCGGTTTCGCGAAAACCTCAACATGCACACCTCGACCAGCCCCCAGTACGCGATGATTGCCAGCCTGGACGTGGCCCGCAAGCAGATGAGCATGGAGGGTTTTGCCCGGCTCCAGGCCTGCTTCGACATCGCGGCCCAGCTGCGCCAGGGCATCAATGGCACGGGCGTGTTCCGGGTGCTGGAGTTGGCGGATATGCTGCCGGAGGAGCTGGCCGACGACGGTATTCGCCTGGATCCCTGCAAACTGAGTGTGGACGTGTCCGCCTCCGGTTACTCGGCCCGCCAGCTGCAGCTCGCGCTGTTCGAGGACCACGGTATCCAGATCGAGAAGGTCACCCACAATACCCTCAGTATTCTGGTGACGCTGGGGGCGACCGACAGCAAGGTGTTACGCCTGCTCAACGCCCTCAATAAACTGGCCCAGAAGGCACCTGCCAGCAAGGGCGTCGCCAGCCCGCGCCGCAGCGTGACCCCGTTGCCGGCCCTGAGTGACTTTGCCTGTCTGCCGCGGGATGCCTATTTCGGCCCGTCGCGGCTGGTGCCGCTCAACGCCAGCGATCGCGGGATCAACGAAGCTCTGATTGGGGCGGTCATCGCCGACCAGATTGTGCCCTATCCGCCGGGTATTCCGGTACTGGTGCCCGGCCAGTTGATCACCCGGGACATCGCTCATTTCCTGTATGACCTGCACCACGGCAATACCGGCATCGAGATTCACGGCCTGCTCGAGGAGGGGGAAGAACCCTGCCTGCGGGTACTTGAGGGGCTGGCCTGACAACGGCGCATGGTCTAGGCTATGCGTTTTCGCGCGCAAGGAGACAGTATGGCTATCCAGACACGAAAGATCGCTTACCAGCACGCAGGGCTGGACTATGAGGGGCTGCTGGCCTGGGACGATGCGGCCAGCGAGCAGCGTCCCGGGGTCGCGGTGGCGCATACCTGGGCCGGGCGCAGCGAGTTCGAAGAGGGCAAGGCCATGGAGCTGGCCGAGCACGGCTATGTCGGCTTCGCCCTGGATGTGTTCGGCAAGGGCGTGCGCGGCGAGGGGACTGAGCAATGCCAGGACCTGATCGCACCGCTGTTGGCCGACCGGGTCCTGCTGCAGGACCTGGTGACGCTGGCGGTCAGTGTCATGAGCGAACAGGCAGAGGTGGACTCCACCCGTGTCGCCGCGATGGGCTATTGCTTCGGCGGCCTGACCGTACTGGACCTGGCGCGCACCGGCGCCGATGTGCGTGGCGTAGTCAGCTTCCACGGGCTGTTCAACGCGCCCGACAACACCGCCGGCACGCAGATCAAGGCCAAAGTGCTGTGCCTGCACGGCTACGACGACCCGATGGCCACGCCGGAAAACCTGCAGCAGCTGGCGCAGGAGCTGAGCACCGCCGGCGCTGACTGGCAGGTGCACGCCTATGGCAACACCATGCACGCCTTTACCAATCCGCAGGCCAATGACCCCGGTTTCGGTGCCGTCTACAGCGCCGCCGCAGATCGCCGCTCCAGCCGGGCGCTGTACAACTTCCTCGAAGAAGTACTGGTCTGACTGCCGTGCAGCTCTATGACTACTTCCGCTCCTCCGCGGCCTTCCGGCTGCGGATCGCGCTCAACCTCAAGGGGCTGGGCTACGAATCCATAGCGGTCAACCTGGTTGCCAACGAACAGCGCGACGCGGGCTACCTGAAACTGAACCCCCTCGGCCTGGTGCCGGCGCTGGCAACCCCCGAGGGCGAACTGCTGACCCAGTCAGTCGCCATTCTCGAGTGGCTGGAAGAGGAGTATCCGGAGCCGCCACTTCTGCCCGCGGACGCACTCGGCCGGGCCCGGGTCCGGGCCATGGTGCAGACCATCGCCTGCGACATCCACCCGCTGAATAACCTGCGGGTGCAGCGCTATCTGATGGACACGCTCGAGGTATCCGAGGAAGCCAAGCTGGCCTGGTACCACCACTGGATCGCGCTGGGCTTTGCGGCGCTGGAACAGCAGGTGGCGGGTGATCGCTACTGCCATGGTGACAGCCCCACCCTGGCCGATGCCTGCCTGCTGCCGCAGATGTTCAATGCCCGCCGCTTCCAGCAGGACCTCGAGCCCTATCCGCGGCTGCGGGCCATCGCCGCCCACCTGGAGCAACTCCCGGCCTTCGCCGCCGCCAGCCCGGAGGCGGTCGCCCCGGCCTGAAACCCTGATCTGAAAAAGCAGTCCCGCCCCTCTGAGCAAGTGAGCCGCAATGTTTGACAGCCAGCCCATTCTGATCGCCCATGCCCAGCAAACCTGGCGCGATCGCGACGTCGCTCGCAGCCCCCTGGACGCTCTGGAGGCTGTTTCCCGCGCCGCTGTGGACAATGCCGATTGTGCCGGCCTGGCGCCGTGTATCGACACCGTGGCCACCATCCCGTTCCTGGCGACCCAGGTGCCAGATCTGGCCGGATTGATGCCGGCCCATCCCGGATCCGCGCTGTGCCAGCGCCTGGGATTGCAGGCACAGACCTTCAGTACCGATGTCGGCGGCAATACCCCGCAGCTGATGGTGAATTTCTTCGCCGACCGCCTGGTGGCCGGTACCTCGCGGGCGGTGCTGCTGACCGGCGGCGAGCTGTTCGCAACCCTGTTTGCAGCGCTGTCCTCGGGCCAGGATATCAGCCACTGGCAACAGCGCGGCGAGCAGCCCGCAATCCAGCTGGGTTCGCCGAAGGAGCCCTGCACCGAGCTGGAACGCGCCCACGGCATGTTCGAACCCATCAATACCTACCCCCTGTTCGAAAGTGCACTGTGTCACGCCCGGGGCTGGGATCGCGCCACCCACCTGCAGCGCCTGGGCCAGCTGGTGAGCGGCATGAGCGCGGTGGCGGCGCAGAACCCCCACGCCTGGCGCGGCGATTTTCTTACCCCGGAACAGGTGCTCGACACGGGCGGGGGCAACCGCATGATTACCTGGCCCTACACCAAGGTCATGAACGCGGTGCTGGCGGTGGATATGGCGGCGGCTGTGATCATGACCACCGTGGGCGAGGCGCGACGGCTGGGCATCGACCCGGCGCGCTGGGTCTACCTGCGCGGTGGCGCGGAGGGCAACGATATCTGGAACGTCAGCGAGCGGCCCACACTGCACCGGTCCCTCGCGCTGGCTGCCTCCGCTGACGCCGCCCTGCGGATGGCCGGCCTGTCGCTGGCCGCGCTGGACCGGTTTGACTTGTACAGCTGCTTTCCCTCGGCAGTGCAGGTCGCCTGCGACGCCATCGGCCTGGCGGCAGACGATCCGCGGGGGGTTACGGTCACCGGCGGCCTGACTCTGTTCGGTGGCCCGGGCAACAACTACTCGCTGCACGCCATTGCGGAGATGGTCGGGCAACTGCAGGCGGGCAACGGTCGCCACGGCATGGTGACTGCCAACGGCAACTACCTCACCAAGCACGCGGTGGGAATCTACTCCCTCGATCCGGGGGCAACCCCCTGGCCGCTGGCGCGCCCGGACCTGCAGACAACGCTGGACGCAGCGCCACGGCTGCAGGTCGACGCCAACGCCAGCGGTACGGGCAGTATTGACGCCTGCGCCGTGGTCTTCGGCAAGGAAGGCCCCAACAGGGGGATCGTCCTCGGCCGCATGGGCGACGGCCGGCGCTTTATTGCCAACACGCCCCAGGGCGACGCCGCCGCGCTGGAGTCCCTGCTGGCGTCAGACCCGGTAGGCGAGCAGGGCAGGGTAACCCCCGGCGACAAGGTGAACTGTTTTGAATTCTGAACCAGCAGGCAGCGGTGAGTCCGCGGTCAGCGCCACCACTCTGGCAGCGGCGCTCAGCGCCAATGGTGCCAGTGGCGCCGAGAGTATCACCGGGCTCAGGCGCCTCTCCGGCGGCGCCAACATGGAAACCTGGGCTTTCGACCTCGAGAACGCTGGCAGCAGCAGGCCCCTGATACTGCGCCGCTCGCCGCTCGGGTCTGCTGTGGCAGAACCTGATTCCCCACTGTCGCAACTGCCCCTGACCGCAGAGGCGGCACTGCTGCCGCTGGCGGCGGAGCAGGGCGTGCCGGTGCCCTCGGTACTGCGCGTGCTGGCGCCGGATGAGCCGCTGGGGCCGGGCTACATCATGAGCCGGGAGCGGGGCGAGGCGTTGCCCGGGCGTATCCTCGCGGATGATCGCTACAGCAGCGCGCGCAGGCACCTCGCCCGGCAGTGTGGCGAAACCCTGGCACGAATCCATCGGGTCAGCCCGGCACAGCTGCCAACCGAGGTTCCCAACCAAACCCTGCAGCAGCGGCTGGCACAGCAGCAGGCTCTGCTGGATCGCTATGGCAACGACTCGCCGGTACACCAGCTGGCGCTGAACTGGCTTGCCGACAATGCGCCGGCGCCCAGTCGCCACTGTCTGCTGCACGGCGATTTTCGCAACGGCAACCTGCTGGTGGATGAGCAGGGCCTGGTGGCCGTGCTGGACTGGGAGCTGGCCCACTGTGGCGACCCGGCGGAGGACCTGGGCTATCTCTGTGGCAATGTCTGGCGTTTTGGTCGCGCCGACAAGCCGGTGGGCGGCTTTGGCGAGTATCGGGACCTGCTCGCGGGCTATCACGCAGTGGCAGGCTGGGCGCCGGACATGGCGACCCTGCGCTACTGGGAGGTTTTCTGTGCCCTGGGCTGGGGCCTGGTGTGTCTGACAATGATTGATCTTTACCGCAGCGGTGCCGATCCGACCCTGGAGCGCGCGGCGGTTGGCCGCCGGGTTTCCGAGTCGGAGATGGACCTGCTGCTGTTGCTGGAGGAGTGAGCCGTGAGCCAGACCGACCCGACTGAATTGCTGGCGGCGGTACAGGCCTTCCTGCGCCAGCAGGTACTGCCGCAGCTGGAGGGCTTCGACGCCTACACCACTCGCGTCGCCGCCAACAGCCTTTCCATTGTCAGCCGCGAACTGCGCGGCCGGGATGCCATCAGCGTGTTGGATGCGGCAGCCGGGGCGCGCTGGCTGCAAGACGGCAGCAGCGACAATCCGGCCCGCGCTATCAGCCTCGCCCTGCGGGAGCGCAGCCTGGCACCGGACGCCGACCTGCAGGCCTGGCTGCGGGAACGCACCCTGCGCCAGATGGCCATCGACAACCCGCGCTATTCCGGCTTCCGCCTGGGCTGCGAGCGCTGGCCCGAGCTGGCGGCTGCTGCGGGCTTGAGCGCCCCGGAGGCAAAACGATGAGCGGCCTGATCCCCGCACATATCGGCGAATTGCTCGAACGCCTCGACGCCTTTATCGAAGCAGAGCTGCAACCCCTGGAAGCGGCCGGCGACAACCGGCGCTTCTTTGACCATCGGCGCGAGTACGCGCGCACGGACTGGGAGCGGGAAGGTTTGCCCCACGCGGACTGGGAGGCGCTGCTGGGGCAGGCCCGGGCCCTGGCCCGCGAGGCGGGCTTCCTCGGTTTCGCGCTGCCCGCAGAATACGGCGGCGGCGACGCCAGCAACCTCGACATGGCGGTGGTCCGGGAGCACCTGGCAGCGAAGGGCATCGGCCTGCACTGCGACCTGCAGAACGAGCACAGCATCGTCGGCAATTTTCCCACCACCCTGGCCTTTCGCGACTTTGGCAGCCAGCAACAGCGCGATGCGTTCATCCCGGGCAGTATCGAGGGCAGTATCGGCGTCGCCTTCGGCCTGACCGAACCCGAACACGGTTCCGATGCGACCTGGCTGGAAACCACTGCGGTGGCGGAATCCCGGGAGGGAGTGGCTGGCTGGCGCCTGAATGGCACCAAGATGTGGACCACCGGCATGCACCACGCGACCCATGTGCTGGTATTTGCCCGCAGCGATGGCAAGCAGGGCAGCGCCCGCGGCATCACCTGTTTTGTGGTGCCCAACCCAAGCGAAGGCCTGCGCATCGAGGAGTGGCTGTGGACCTTCAACATGCCGACCGATCACCCCAGGGTGGCGGTGGACAATGTCTGGGTGCCGGACTCGGCAATCCTCGGCGAACCGGGCCTGGGCTTGGCGGTGGCGCAGCACTTCGTGCACGAGAATCGCATCCGCCAGGCCGCGTCCAGCCTCGGTACCGCGCGCTACTGCATTGCCGAATCCGTTGCCTACGCCCGCGAGCGGCACACCTTTGGCAAACCACTGGCGGGCAACCAGGCGATCCAGTTCCGCCTCGCCGAGCTGCATGCGGACTACGAACTGGTCAAGGCCCTGACCTTCCAGGTGGCGGGGGAAATGGACCAGATATCGAAGCGGGAGGTGGCGGAGCGGCTGTCGGACAAGGTGGCAATCTGTAACTACCGGGCCAACAAGCTGGCCTGCGACGCCGCCGACGCCGCCATTCAGGTGCACGGGGCCATGGGCTATTCACGCCACAAGCAGTTCGAGCACCATTATCGGCACCATCGCCGCTACCGCATTACCGAGGGTTCCGACGAGATACAGCTGCGCAAGATCGCCGGCCATTTGTTCGGCTTTATCGGCACGCGCTAGCCAAGCGCCCGCGCCGTGGCCCCGATGACGCGGTCAATGGCGGCGGCCGACACGTCCAGGTGCGTGACCAGGCGGATCTTCCTGCCCCCGGCTATCAGGATGCCAGCGGCCTTCAGCTGGGCCTGTAGTTCCAGCCCCTGTTCCGCTGAGCCCAGGTCGACATAAACCATATTGGTATTCACCACGCAGCCGGCAACGCCCGGCAGCCCGCGCACGCCTTCGTACAGCCGCAGCGCATTGGCGTGGTCCTCCGCCAGCCGCTCGACGTGGTGGTCCAGGGCATGGTCGATTGCCGCGGCAAAGATGCCGGCCTGGCGCATGCCGCCCCCGACCATCTTGCGCCAGCGTCTGGCGTCGCGGATAAACGCGCTCGATCCCACCAGCACCGAGCCCAGCGGTGCGCCCAACCCCTTGGAGCAGCACAGGCTGACACTGTCGGCGTTGGCGGCTAGCTGCACCAGGCTCCTGCCGCTGGCGACTGCGGCATTGAACAGGCGGGCGCCGTCCAGGTGCACACGCAGGCCGTGGCGGTCCGCGAGCGCCCGCACCTGGGCCTGATACCCATCGGGCATCACCCGCCCGCCGTGGGTGTTCTCCATCGCGAGCAGCCGTGAGCGGGCGAAGTGCACATCGTCAGCCTTGATCGCCGCCTCGATATCTTCCAGGGCGAGGGTGCCATCGGCCTGTACCGGCAGCGGCTGGGGCTGGATGCTGCCCAGCACAGCGGCGCCGCCGGCCTCGTAAAAATAGGTGTGGTAGTGCTGGCCCACGATGTACTCGTCACCGCGCTGACAGTGGCTCAGCAGGGCGACCAGGTTGCTCTGGGTGCCGGTGGGCAGCAGCAGCGCCGCTTCCTTGCCGGCCAGGGCGGCCATCCGCGCCTCCAGGGCATTGACACTGGGGTCGTCGCCGAACACATCGTCGCCCACGGGCGCCGCCGCCATCGCCGCGCGCATCGCGGAGGTAGGCCGGGTCACGGTGTCGCTGCGCAGATCTATGCTGGTATCCATGGGGTTCCTTTTGCTCCGGTGTCACTTTCGGTCAATTTTTTTGCCAGCTGGCATCATTGCCTTCAGCGGCGGCAGCTTACACTATGCGTGCTCATTTTTTGTCTCAATCAGTCATGAGGACCCCTATGACACATAGCGCCTATATTTACGATGCTGTCCGCACGCCGCGCAGCAAGGGCAAGGCGGGCGGCAGCCTGTACGAGGTGAAGCCGGTGGACCTGGGCGCCGGCCTGCTGCGCGCGCTGCAGGCGCGGCACGATCTGGATACGTCCTACGTCGACGATGTGGTCATGGGCTGCGTCACCCCGGTGGGCGAGCAGGGGTCTGACATCGCCAAGATGATCGTGCAGAACGCGGACTGGGACGAGTCCGTGGCCGGTGTACAGCTGGACCGATTCTGTGCCTCCGGCCTCGAGGCGGTCAATATCGCGGCGCAGAAAGTGGCATCCGGCTGGGAAGACCTGGTGGTTGCCGGCGGCGTTGAATGCATGTCGCGGGTGCCCATGGGCAGCAACGGCGGCCCCATGGGCGGCGACCCGGCCTTCAGCCTGAAGAGCGGCTTTGTGCCCCAGGGTATCGGCGCCGACACCATCGCCACCCTGGAAGGCTGGAGCCGTGAGGATGTGGACGCCTTTGCCCTGGAATCCCAGCGCCGCGCCGCCCACGCCAGGGACAGCGGCTACTTCGACCGCTCCGTCATTCCGGTGCTGGATCGCAACGGCCTGACCATCCTCGAGCGCGACGACTTCATCAAGCCCGACACCACCATGGAAGCCCTCGCCGGCCTCAAGCCCTCCTTCGTCCTGCCCGGACAAATGGGCTTCGACGATGTGATCCTGGCCAAGTACACCACCCTGGAGAAGGTCAACCACGTGCACACCCCCGGCAACTCCTCGGGGATTGTCGACGGCAGCAGCGCGGTGCTGATCGGCAGCGAAAAGGCCGGCAAGGATCTGGGCCTGACCCCGCGCGGCCGCATCGTCGCCACCGCGGTGTTGTCCACCGACCCCATCATCATGTTGACCGGCCCCGGTCCGGCGGCGAAGAAGTGCCTGCAGAAAGCGGGTTTGCAGGCCCCGGACATCGACCTGTGGGAGATCAACGAGGCATTTGCCTCGGTCGCCCTGCGCTACATGAAGGATCTCGGCATCGAGCACGCGGTGACCAACGTCAACGGCGGCGCCATCGCCATGGGCCATCCGCTGGGCGCCACCGGCGCGATGCTGGTCAGCGTCATGCTGGACGAGCTCGAACGCCGTGGCCTCAAGCGCGGCATGCTGTCGCTCTGTGTCGGTGGCGGCATGGGCATTTCCACCATTATCGAGCGCGTCTAAAGGAATCAAGTGACAATGAGTGTATTCAAGTACGAGAAAGACGCCGACGGCATCGTGACCGTCACCATGGACATGACCGGTCCGGTCAATGCCATGAACGAAGAGTATCGGCTGGCCATGGACGAAACCCTGGACCGCCTGGAAGCGGAGCAGGGCCTGACCGGGGTGGTCCTCGCGTCGGCCAAGAAAGTCTTCTTCGCCGGCGGCGATCTGAACGACCTGCTGGCGGCCAAACCCGGTGACGAGGCCGCCTTCATGGCCGAAGGCCAGCGGGTGAAGTCCGGCCTGCGGCGGTTGGAGAAATTGCCGGTGCCGGTAGTGGCGGCCATCAACGGCGCAGCCCTGGGCGGCGGCTTCGAGATCGCCCTGGCCTGCAACTACCGGGTCGCCTGGAACGACCGTAGCGTGCAACTGGGGTTGCCGGAAGTGAGCCTGGGGCTGTTGCCCGGCGGCGGTGGCGTGGTGCGCATGGTCAATCTGGTGGGCCTGGAAAAGGCGCTGCCCTATCTGCTCGAGGGTACCCGGCTGGAACCTGCTGCCGCCCTCGACGCCGGTCTGGTGCACGAGCTGGTAGAGTCGCAGGACGCGCTGGTTCCCGCCGCCAAGGCCTGGATCAGGGCACAGCAAGGGAACGCCGACGCGGCTCTGCAGCCCTGGGACCGCAAGGGATTTCGCCTCCCCGGCGGCAATGCCTCCAGCCCGCAAGTGGCCCAGCTCATTACCATTGCGCCGGCGATGCTGCGGAAGAAGACCCGCGGCCTGATGCCGGCGCCGGAAGTGATTCTGGACTGCGCGGTGGAAGCCGCGCGGCTGGACTTCGATACTGCCCTGAAAATCGAGTCCCGCGGCCTGACCTGGCTGGCCATGACCCCGGTGGCGAAGAACATGATCTCCACGTTCTTTTTTGCCATGAACCGCAGCAACCGCGGCGGCAGCCGGCCCCAGGCGGTGCCGCCCCAGAGCGTCGCCAAGGTGGGCGTGTTGGGCGCCGGCATGATGGGCCAGGGCATCGCCTATGTCTCTGCCATGGCCGGAATCCAGGTCGTGCTCAAGGACATTTCACTGGAGGCCGCGGAGACGGGCAAGGCCTACAGCGAGGCGCTGCTGGCCAAGCGGGTGCAGCGCGGCAAGATGAGCGAGGAGAAGAGACAGCAGGTGCTGGAGCTGATTCTCCCCACCGCCAGCAATGACGATCTCGCCGGCTGCGACCTGATCGTCGAGGCCGTGTTCGAGAACATGGCGCTGAAACACAAAATCACCCGGGAACTGGAAGGCCAGCTGGCCGCGGGGGGCGTGTGGGGCTCCAACACCTCCAGCCTGCCCATCACCCAGCTGGCGGAAGGCAGCAGCAAGCCGGAGAATTTCATCGGCATTCATTTCTTCTCCCCGGTCGACAAGATGCCGCTGGTGGAAATCATCTGCGGCGAGAAGACCAGCGACGAAACCCTGGCCAAGGCCTATGACTACGCGCGCCAGATCAGGAAAACCCCGATCGTGGTCAACGACTCACTCGGCTTCTTTACCTCCCGCACCTTCGGCACCTACCTGGACGAAGGTGTGCGCATGGTGCAGGAAGGCCTGCACCCGGTGCTGGTGGAAAACATGGGCAAGGCCGTGGGCATGCCCGTAGGCCCGCTGGCAGTCTACGACGAGGTGAGCCTGGAGCTGACCATCAAGGCCCAGGCCACCTGGGAGGAGATGGGCGTACTGGACAAATTCGGCGACGGCAGCATTACCCGGGCTGTGATCAATACGCTGGTGGGTGAGCACGGTCGCGGCGGTCGCTACCACGGTGGCGGCTTCTACGAATACGCCGCCGATGGCGGCAAAACCATCTGGCCCGGCCTGTTGGACCTGTACTACCAGCCGGCGGTTTCGGTACCGGAACAGGATTTGCGCGACCGCCTGCTGTTCCGGCAGGTAATCGAATCCCTGCGCTGCCTGGAGTCCGGTGTCCTGCGCACGGTCGATGACGGCAACATCGGTTCGATCATGGGCATCGGCGCACCGCCCTGGACCGGCGGCTTCATCCAGTTCGTCAACACCTACGGCGTGGACCGCTTTGTCGCTCGCTGTGAGGAGCTGGCCAGCCGCTACGGTGAGCGCTTCGAGCCCCCGGCCATTGCCCGGGAGAAGCTGGCAGCCGGCGAACTGTTCGAGTAGGCCTGCACCGGGGCAACTGTTCTCGCGGGACGCGGCAAGGGGTATCATACCCGCTGTTTTCCCGAGACTGTTGCCCCCTGATGTACGATTTTCGATTGTTCTCCGCGCGCGTCCTGCTGGTCGCGCTCGGCTTTTTGCTGCTGCCCGCAACCCTGCAGGCAGAAACAACCCCGCCCGCCAGTGCCGCAAGCGGCTTTTATCCCTTGCCGGAGAAGGAAGAGCACCTGGTGGGCCACCCCCGCACCACGGTAGCCTCGGAAGATGACACCCTGGTCCTGATCGGCCGCCGCTACCGTACCGGCTACGGTGCCATTCGCGCCGCCAATCCGCTGGTGGATTCCTGGATGCCCAGGGAGGGGACCGAGGTTCTGCTACCGACGTGGCATATCCTGCCGGAAGCGCCGCGGCAAGGGATCGTGATCAATACCGCGGAAATGCGTCTGTACCATTTTGAGGCGGCCAGCGGAGACCACCCGGCCAGGGTGGGGGTCTATGCCATCAGTATCGGCCGCGATGGCCGGGAAACCCCCCTGGCCGGTGCCCGGGTAACGCGCAAGGCGGAAAACCCCACCTGGTACCCCACGGAGACCATCCGCGAGGAGCGTGCGCAGCGGGGCGAGCCGGTACCCGCGGTGGTGCCCCCGGGGCCGGCCAATCCGCTGGGAACCCGCGCCCTGTACCTGAACCTGCCGACCTATCTGATCCATGGCACCAATCGCGAGCTCGGCATCGGTATGCCGGTAACTGCGGGCTGTGTGCGCATGTACCCGGAGGATATCGAATATCTCTACGAACAGGTGCCCGTGGGCAGCAAGGTGGAGATTGTGCACCAGCCGGTAAAAGCGGGCTGGTCCGGTGATGTGCTGTATGTGGAATCCCACGATCCGCTGCAAGAGTTGCAGCTGACCCAGGAAGAACGACTGCAACAGCTGCGCGCGGCCATTGCCCGTACGGTGAGTGACCGGGCGGATTTTACCGTGGACTGGGACAAGGTGCGGGAAGCGGTACTGGAGTCGACCGGCGTACCAGTGCCGGTGGGGCCAATCTGGCTGGTGGATGAAGCGCTGGGGCAGGTGGACGATGCTGCGACACCGGCAGGCTGACAGCCGCTACGAGAGAGCAGCCCGGCGGAGGACCAGCCAGCCGCAGGGCAACCCACTGGACTTACTTCTGCATTGAGGTCTGGAAAGCGCGGTCGATCTTGCTGTTGGCTTCGTCAGCGCTGCGCTTGGCTTCTTCGGCGATGCGCTTGGCCTCATTGGCGGTGCGCTCGGCACTGGCCGCGGTCCGCTTGGCTTCGTCGGCAGAGCGCTGCGCAGCTTCGGCCGTGCTACGGACTTCGTCGGTTTGCGAAGTGTTGGCACAGCCGGTGGCCAGAGTCGCGAATGCAGCAATGGCTACAGCCTTGATAAGCGTGGATTTCATGATATTACTCCTTGAACAGGGCTGGCCTGTCAGTCTAAGAAGCCACAAAGTGGCGGGTCACGTGCAAACTTCGAACTCCCGACCTCAGGTCCTGTGAGTCCAACTTGTATAAATTAACATTGCCGGAGTATCGCAAACCAGTGAGCAGAGCATCGTTTTTATTGATTTGTGCATTTTTGCTGAATTTTTCGCTTACCCAGGCGGCCCTGGCCTTCATCCCGGTCGATACGGTGCTGGTGATCAAGTCAGAACGGATGCTGTACCTCAAATACGAAGGCGAGATATTGCGGCGCTACCCGGTGTCGCTGGGGCCGGTGCCCTGGGGACACAAACAACAGGAGGGAGATGAGCGCACGCCCGAAGGCCGCTATGTTCTGGACTACAAGAACGCAGGCAGCCGTTTCTACAAGTCCATTCGCGTCTCCTATCCCAATCTTCGCGACCGCCTGCGGGCGGAGGAACTGGGGGTCGATCCCGGAGGCAACATCATGATTCACGGCCAGCCCGAGGGTGCGGAGGAGGGGGCCCAGCTGTTCAACTGGACCGACGGCTGCATCGCCGTCAGCAATGAACACATGGATGAAATCTGGCAACTGGTGACAGTCGGAACGCCGATCGAGATCCTGCCCTGACAGCGCGGGCCAGGGTGCTGCTGGCCAGGTCTGCGTTGAACGCTTAACTGGCCATGGTCATCAGCGAGGCGTTGCCGCCCGCGGCGGTGGTGTCAATGCTCACGGATTTTTCCACCAGGGTCTGGTGCAGCAGCGTGGTCGGCGCCACGCAGCTGATCAGGGGCAGGATCGGGCCGTCACGGGTTGCCAATAGCTGCGCCACGGCGTGCAGATGGCGGCTGCGTGCGTGAACCATGACACCGCCCAGGGCCGGATCCAGCAACAGTCCGCTGGCGGCGGCCAGCGGCTGCAGGGGCAGCAGCGAGGCGGGGAAACCCGCGTCCACCATCGCGGCTACCAGCGCTTGCCACTCCGGCAGCAGTTCTTCCGTTGCCACGGCGGTGACGCTGTTGCCGGCCACCAGCGCGGAGATCGCCGCCATCAGATATTCCCCGTTGTAGCGATCGTCATCCAGCACCAGCAGCAGGCAGCCGCGAGGTTCCAGGCGCAGGCTGTTGGATTCGCCGGTCGGCCCCGGCAGGATTTTCGGTGCCGCCAGCAGTGCGGCCGCGTAGCGCAGTTGGTCGCGCACAGCGGTGAGGGTGTGCTCGAGGATCAGCGGATTGTCTTCCGGTCGCCGGGCGTAGCTGGCGAGGAACTGGCGCAGGGTCGACACGCGCTCGTGCAGGCCGCGCCGGGCCCAAACCCGGCCGGCCTTGTGGGCCGTATCCAGGGCGCGGCCAACATTGGCGTGGCCGTTCTCTGTCGGCAGCGGGCACTGGCCGGCAGCATTTTCCGCCTCCTCACCGGTGGTCACCAGACGCGACAGGTACTGCGGCCCCCCGGCCTTGGGCCCGGTACCGGACAGGCCGCGGCCGCCAAAGGGCTGCACCCCGACAATGGCGCCAATCATGTTGCGGTTGACGTAGATATTGCCCGCCTGGACCCGCTCCGCGGCGCGGTTGCAGGCCTCCTCGATCCGGCTGTGGATGCCGAAGGTGAGGCCAAAGCCGGTCTGGTTGATCTGCTCCAGCACCTCGTCGAAGGCCTCGGCCCGGTAGCGTATGACATGCACAATGGGGCCGAAGACTTCCTGCTCCAGCAGCGACAGGTTGCTGATTTCGTAGAGGCGCGGGGCGAAAAAGCTATGTTCCCCGGGCCCGGGAATGGTGCAACAGTGGAGCAGGCGACCGGTGGCATCCAGATAGCGCACATGGTCCTCGAGGCCGCGCAGGGCTTTGTGGTCAATCACCGGCCCGATGTCGGTGGCGAGCAGCGCGGGGTCTCCCACCCGCAGCTCGCGCATGGCGCCGATGATCATCTCGATGACCTTGTCGGCAATGTCCTCCTGCAGGAACAGCACTCGCAGCGCCGAGCAGCGCTGGCCCGCACTCTGGAAGCCTGAGGTGACCACATCCCGCACCACCTGCTCCGGCAGGGCGGTGGAGTCCACCAGCATGCAGTTCTGGCCGCCGGTTTCCGCCACCAGCGGCACCGGCGCGTCCGGCCGCGCCGCCAGCTGCCGCGCGAGCCAGGAGCCGACCGCGGTAGATCCGGTAAACATCACCGCCTTGATCCGCGGGTCCGGTACCAGCTGTTCGCCGACGGCCTTGCCCTCTGCCACCAGCAGCGCCACCACGCCGGGTGGAAAGCCGCAGTCCCGCATCAATTCCAGCGTGCGCAGGGCGATCAGGCTGGTCTGTTCCGCGGGCTTGGCGACCACCGTGTTGCCGGCGGCGAGCGCGGCGCTGACCTGGCCCAGAAAAATCGCCAGGGGGAAATTCCAGGGGCTGATGCAGAGCACCACTCCGCGCGCTGCAAGCCCGTGCTCGGCGAACTCTGCCTCCTCGGCGCGGGCGGCGTAATAGCGCAGAAAATCCACCGCTTCGCGCACCTCGGCAACGCCGTCGGGCACGGTTTTGCCGGCCTCCTTGCAACAGATGGCGATCAACTCGTCCCGCTGTTGCTCCAGCGCCGTGGCGAGCGCGCGCAGCAGCTTGGCTCGCTCCGCGACCGGGGTCGCGGCCCAGCCAGCGAAGGCGGCCTGGGCCGCGGCGGCGGCTGCTTCAATGGTAGCGGCGTCGGCGAGCGCAATGGTGCCGACCAGTTCGCCATGGTCGGCCGGGTTGCGCACCTCCTGGCTGGCGCCGGCAAGCGCCGGGCTCAGGGGCAGGGTATCCAGCCATTGCTGCATGGCGTCGCGGGCGGCGGTCAGGGTGGCGGGGTGGCTGAGGTCCATGCCGGCGGCGTTGGCGCGCTCGTCCCCGTACAGGTCTGCGGGCAGGGGTATATTGGGGTTGGTTTTGTGACGCCAGCCGCGGACGGTTTCCACCGGGTCTTCCAGCAGTGCCTCCACCGGAATGTTCTCGTCGACGATGTTGTTGACGAAGGAGCTGTTGGCGCCGTTTTCCAGCAGTCGCCGCACCAGGTAGGCCAGCAGATCCGAATGCACGCCCACCGGCGCGTATACCCGACAGGGCACCTTCGCCTCTGTGACCACCTGGTCATAGAGAGTTTCACCCATACCGTGCAGACGCTGGAATTCGTAGCCCCTGCGCTCACTGTCGAGCTCCAGAATGGTGGCGACGGTGTAGGCGTTGTGGGTGGCGAACTGTGGATACAGGCTGTCGCGGTAGGCCAGCAGGCGCGCGGCGCAGGCCTGGTAGGAGACATCGGTAGCGGCCTTGCGGGTGAACACCGGGTAGCCTTCCAGGCCCTCCACCTGGGCCAGTTTGATCTCGGTGTCCCAGTAGGCGCCCTTCACCAGCCGCACCATCATCCGGCGCCCGACGCGCTGCGTCAGCGCCCGCAGCCATTCAATGACGAACAGGCTGCGCTTCTGGTAGGCCTGTACCGCGATGCCAAAGCCCTGCCAGGTGCCTAGCTCCGGGTCCACAAACACCGCCTCGATGATGTCCAGTGACAGCATCAGCCGGTCGGCCTCCTCGGCGTCCACGGTGAAGCCGATGTCGTGGCGCCTGGCCGCCAGTGCCAGTGCCTTGAGCCGCGGCACCAGCTCTGCCATGACCCGTTCGCGCTGGGCGAACTCATAGCGCGGATGAATCGCCGACAGCTTTACCGAGATGCCCGGGCTGGTTTCCGGCCCGCGTCCGGCGGCGGCCTTGCCGATGGCCTCGATGGCGTTCAGGTAGCTGTCGAAATAGCGCTGGGCATCGGCGGCGGTGCAGGCCGCTTCCCCCAGCATGTCGTAGGAGTAGCGGTAGCCGCGCTCCTCGGGGCCGCGGGCGCGTTCCAGAGCCCGCTCGATCGTCGTGCCCATGACAAACTGGGTACCCATGATCTGCATCGCGTAGCGCACGGAAGCGCGGATCACCGGCTCCCCCAGCCGGCCCATGGTTTTTTTCAGCAGGCCGAACTGGCGCGGGTTGTCCTCGTCGTTGTAGTTGACCACCTTGCCGGTCAGCAGCAGGCCCCAGGCGGAGGCGTTGACGAACAGGGATTCGCTGTTGCCGAGGTGAGAGCTCCAGTCGCCGTCCGCCAGCTTGTCGCGGATCAGGCGGTCCACCGTGAGCCGGTCGGGCACCCGTAGCAGGGCTTCTGCCAGGCACATCAGGACAATCCCTTCCTCGGTGGAGAGGGCATACTCCTGCAGCAGGGCGTCGACCCCACCCTTGCCCTGTTGCGCCTTGCGGATTTTGATCACCAGCGTGCGGGCGCGCTCCCAGGCCCGGCTGCGGGCGGCCTGGCTGATGTCGGCGATGGGCAGCAGGTGTGCCAGTACCTCCGCTTCATCCCGGCGGTAGAAGGTTGCCATCTCCCGACGAATGGGATCGTCAGTCTCGAGTGAACCCGCAAACAGCATCTAGGCGGCCTCGAAGCGGTTGGCGGCCACATTCTTGACCACCTTGTCGGCATCGAACACCTCGCCATTCATGGCGATGTAGACTCCGGGTGGTTTGCTCTGCACCGCGCCGATGGCGCAGCCGATGTTGAAGATGGCGTCGGATTGGGCGAAAGCGGCGGGCTGCAGGGCGCCGGTGAGGACGATGCACTTGCCGGGAATCCCCGCCAGGGCGCGCGCGCTGCTGACCATACCGTCGGTGCCGTGGGTAATCAGCACGCACTGCTCGGAGCAGCGCTCGGCGGCCGCGCGGATGGCGGCGCGGTCCGCATCGGTCAGGTCGAGGCTGTCCTTGCGCATCGCGGATTCCACCGTCCAGGCGAAGCCCGCGCCCATTCGTTGCAGCAGCTCGCCGATCACGGGCGCACCCACCTGGTAGTCACTTTTGGCATCGAAGTAGATCTTGTCGATGGTGCCGCCGGTGGTGATGATATGTAACTTCATGTATTCGGGGCCGAGGTCTGGAAGCGGTCGCTCATTATAGCGGCAGGCTCCGGTGCTGGGTACTCGCCCCCCAGCGCCTGGTTCAGCGCCTGGCACAGGGTTCGCAGGATTTGCACGCGCGCGTAGCGCTTGTCGTTGCCTGCAACCAGGGTCCAGGGAGCGAAGCTGGTACTGGTGTGGGCAACCATATCTTCCACCGCATGCGCGTAGTCGTTCCAGTGCTCCCGATTGTGCCAGTCGTCCTCGGTAATCTTGTACTGCTTGTGGGGTTTTTTCTGGCGATCCTCGAACCGCCGCAACTGCTCCTCCGGGGTAATGTGCAGCCAGAATTTCACCACAATACAGCCGTGGGCGACCAGCTGGCCCTCGAACTGGTTGATTTCGTGGTAGGCCCGACGCCAGGCCTCCGGGGGCGCGAACCCTTCCACCCGCTCCACCAACACCCGACCGTACCAGGACCGGTCAAAGATGGTTGCCCGACCGTCCCGCTCCAGTTTGCGCCAGAAGCGCCACAGGTAGTGGTGCGCGCGCTCTTCATCGGTCGGCGCCGCATACTGTACGACCTGGTACAGGCGCGGGTCGATGGCGGCGGTGACGCGGCGAATTGCAGAGCCTTTGCCGCCCGCGTCCCAACCTTCAAACACGGCAACCAGCGAACGGCGCTGGCGGTGAGCCAGCCAGGCCAGGTCCTGCAGGTGGCGCTGATACTGTTGCAACCGGGTCTTGTACTCGCCCTTGCCCAACTCCAGGTCGGTGGGCACCGCCGCAAGTATCGTGGGCTGGTCCTGCACACCGGGTTTGTCGCGGTGTTTTTTCTTCCGCGGCGCGGGTTTTTCCGCACGACTGGCGCGTTCCTGGAGAGCCCGCAGGATGAACTCGCCGCCGGTGATCTCCCGGTACAGGCGGTCCTCGGCCTCGATCAGGTGCCAGGGTGTGTGGCCGCTGTCGCTGCCGAGAACGATCTGCTCTGCCGTCGCCAGGGCGCGCGGATACTGGTCCCACCAGTGCCCGGCGTAGGCGTGTACCCGGGGGTTTTGCTGCAGTCTTGGCGCTTCCTCATTGAGCTGGCGGCGCTGGGTCTCGCGGGTGACGTGTAGCCACAGCTTGATCACCAGGGCGCCATCGTCGTACAGCATGCGTTCGAAGCCGTTGATTTCCTCCAGCTGTACCTGCAGGTCGCGCATGCCCAGCTTGCCCTCGGTGGCATCGTGCAGGGGGCGGGTATACCAGGAGCCGAGAAAGATGCCGGTTATCCCTTTCGGCGGCAACTTGCGCCAGAAGCGCCAGAAGAAGGGGCGCTCCTCCTCCTCGTCGGAATGCATCCAGATGGCGCTGGTCTCGATGCGGCGCGGATCCATCCACTCATTGAGACGGTGGACCAGGGTGCCTTTACCAGCCCCGGGGAGGCCCGCGACCACAATGATCACGGGGTAGTCGCGCTCGGCCTGAGCGAACTGCGCCTGCAGCAATTCCTGGCGCAGTCTCAGCTCCCGTGCCTTGTAATCGCCCGGCGAGAGGAACTTGCCGGTCTCCAGCGCCTCAAACATGTTTATAGATGCTCCTTATACGAGCTGCTGCGATAGCGTAGGCTTGCGCGCCTCACCCCGTTATAATCATACGCACTTCAGGGAGATAGTCAGCATGGGCTTTTATGAACGGCATATACTGCCGTACTGCATCAACTGCGCCTGTGGCAGCAAGCCGATCATGCAGCAACGGCAGAAAATCGTGCCCAGGGCGCGGGGAACGGTGCTGGAAATCGGTATTGGCACCGGGCTCAACCTGCCGTTCTACGACCCGGCCCAGGTCGACCGTGTGATCGGCCTCGACCCCTCGGAGAAATCCTGGGAGCTGGCCGGCAAGCGGGCGGCGCACGTGGACTTCGAGGTGGAATTTATCGGTCTGCCCGGCGAAGAAATTCCGCTAGCTGACAGCAGCGTTGACACCGTCCTGGTGACATTCGCCCTGTGCACCATCCCCGACCCTGTCGCCGCCCTCCAGGGCATGGCCCGGGTGCTGCGCAGCGGCGGCGAACTGCTGTTCTGTGAGCACGGCAGGGCGCCCGATGCGGACGTGGTGCGCTGGCAGGACCGCCTCAACGGTTTTTGGCGGACAATGGCTGGCGGCTGCAATCTGAACCGCGACATTCCCGCGCTGCTGACGGCCGGGGGCTTTGCGGCGGAGGTCGTGGAAACCATGTACCTGCCCGGCACCCCGCGCTTCGCGGGCTACAACTACTGGGGTCACGCGCACCTCGTCGACGGCCCCTGACGGTCGCCCGGTATGCAGCTCTTGCGCGCCTGGACCCTGCCACTGATATTACTGCTGGCCTCCGTTGAGGGCCATGCGGAACCGGTCCTCGAGTACCGGATCGAGGGTCTGAAGAGCGCTCAGCGGACCAATGTTGAAGCCTGGTTGGGGCCCGCGCCGGAGACCAGCGCGGCCAGAGCCAACTTCATGACCTCGGTGCGGGACCGGGTGGAGCGCAGCCTCCAGGCCCTTGGATACTACCGTGCCGATGTCGATCTCAGCGTCGACCGGGAGCGCGACCCCTGGCGCCTGCTGATCGAAGTCGACCTCGGTGAGCCCGTCACTGTCACTTCCCTGGACCTGCAGCTTGTTGGCGGGGCCGCATCCGATCCGGCCTTTGAGCGCCTGCTGGCCAACAAACCGCTGAACGAAGGCGATGTCCTGCACCACGGCCATTACGAATCCCTGCGCGATTCGCTGCTCAGTCTGGGCCAGCGGCGGGGCTACTTTGATGCGGAACTGGTGGTGCGGTCGGTGGAAGTGGAACCCGGAGCCGGCGAGGCGCGGGTCCGGCTGCACTACGCCAGCGGCGAGCGCTACCGCATCGGTGAACTGCGTCTGGACGAGGAGATCCTTACCCGGGAGCTGCTGGTAAAGCTGCAGAACTTCGAGCCGGGCGCGCCCTATGAACTGGGTACCCTGCAAAGCCTGCAGACGCAGTTGCAGCGCACCGGTTATTTTTCTGCCATCACCCTGCGGCCTGTCCTGGACGAGCGGGCGAACGGCGAAGTTCCCCTGGACCTGGAGCTGTTTCCGGCCAAGCGCCACACCATTGACGTCGGTATCGGCTATAGCACGGACACCGAAGAGCGGGTATCCCTCACCTGGCGGACACCGAAGATCAACCGCCATGGTCACAGCCAGGAAACCCGCCTGGAGTACTCCGCGATCAATCCCAGCGGGCGCTTTATCTACAATATCCCCCTCACGCACCCGCTGAACGACGTCCTCCAGTTCGGGTTGCGGGTGGAGCAGAACGAGTTTGGTGACCTGGAGAGTCGCCAGCAAGAGGCGCTGGTGCGGCGGGAGCAGCGCTACGGCAACTGGATCCTGAGCTATCACCTGCGGCTGCTCAATGAACAGTGGGACGCCGGACCGGTGGACGGCAATGAGGACTATCTGCTCCCCGGTGTATCCATATCCCACAAGCGGCGCGAGGGCCCGCTGGTCAATCCGACGTGGGGCTTCAGTCAGCTGTATTCGGTCGAGGCGACATCCAGCCAAATGGGTTCCAGCGTCGATATGACCCGGCTTTACGCCAACTGGATTTACGTCCTGCCCCTCGCCGAGCGCCACCGGATGGTGGCACGCGCCGAGGCTGGCGCCGCCCTGCTCGGCGATGGCCAGCGGGATGACCTGGCGCCGTCCCTGAGTTTCTTTGCCGGCGGCTCCCAGAGCCTCCGCGGCTTCGCCTATCAGTCCATCGGCAACGAAGTTGATTTGTCGCTGAGCGATGGCGAGGAGCGCGAATTCGTATTGGGCGGCAACCGTCTGGCGGTCGCCAGCCTGGAGTACCAGTACACGTTTCTCAAGGATTGGCGGGGTGCGTTGTTTGTCGACGCTGGCGACGCCTTCGACGAGGGCGAGTTCGAGGCCAACTATGCCGCCGGCGTTGGTGTCCACTACATGACCCCGGTAGGCGCCATCAAACTCGAAGTAGCGCGCAGCATCAGTGAGGATGAGCCAAGCTGGCGCCTGCATATAAACATAGGAGCTGAGTTTTGAAGCGGCTGGCGCAGGGCATTGTGCTGTTGCTGGTGCTGCTGTTGGCACTGCTGGCGGCAGCGCCGTTCACCGCCCCCGGCACCCGGCTGCTGCTGGCGCTGGTGCCGTCGTCGGTGCCCCTGCAGGTGGAGTACGAGAGTGGCCGTCTCGCCGGGGAACTGCGCCTGCGGCGGCTGGTGTTGGCCACGGAGGGCTTTGAACTCGAGTTGAAAGACCTGCACATGGAACTGGAGCGGGGCTGCCTGTGGCAGAGCCGTTTCTGTTTCACCCGGCTTGACTTGGGCAGCCTGGCCTTTGCGGTAGTTCCCGCCGAGGGGGAGGAGACCGACACGGCGCCGACTGCCAGCGAACCGCTGGAGCTGCCGGTCAGTGTAGTTGCACCTCGCGTACGGATTGCTGCATTGCAGGTGCGCTGGCCGGGTGGAAGTTGGGAGCAGCAGCAGGCGAGCCTGGCAGTGCAGGTGGATGAATCCGGTATTGTTCTGGATGAGGTGGCTGTCGCCGGCGGGCTGTTGACCCTGGAGGCCGACCCCGAGGTCGCCCCGAGCGCTACCCCAGAGCCGCTGCTGCTGCCGGAGATTGGCCTGCCCCTGCTGCTGGTGGTGGAAAGCCTCGAGCTGCAGGCTCCGCGTCTGCGCCTGGGCGAAATCGAACATGGCCTGGAGCGGCTGGCCCTGGCCCTGAGCTGGCAGGGCACTGAGCTGACACTGGCCAGGCTCGAAGCCGATAGCGCCGAGTGGGGCTCCCTGAGCGCAGAGGGCGAACTGGATCTGGCCGGTGCCTGGCCAATGGGCCTGCAACTGGATGCCAGGCCAGCCAATGCCGTGCTGCCAGAAGCCCTGCAGGGTCGCTCCCTGCAGCTGGGGCTGAACGGACCGGCTGACGCCCTGGTCATTGCGCTAACGGTGCCGGGTGAGCCGGCCCTTGAACTCAGCGCAGACGCTAACCTGTTGGATCCGGCGCTGCCGTTCGCGGCCGAGGCGCGCATCCTGGGGCCAGCGGGCTTTGCCCTGGCGCAACTGCCCGGGTGGCCGCCGGAACTTGCCGACGCCAGCCTGACCCTGCCACTTGTGGTGGCTGCGGAGGGCAATCTCCAGGCTCAGACAATAACCCTGCAGGCGGAACTGGTGGATGCCGGCTACCCCCTGCTGGCTGTGCGCCTGGCGGCTGCGCACAGTAACGGTAGCGTAGAGGTACAGGAACTGCGCATCACCGATGTGGCCGGTGAGGGCCGTGTGAACCTGGCGGGAACGCTGGCCTACGGCGACCCACTGCGCTGGCAGGCTACACTCGAATCGCCGGGCATGGTGCTGCCGGCACTGAACGATTACCTGTTCGGGACCCTGCAGGGCAGGCTGGCAACCACCGGAACCCTGGTGGACGGTCACTGGCAGGCAACTCTGGACGAGGTCGCGATCAGCGGCGAGATCAACGGCCTGCCCGCAACCCTGAGCGGGGATCTGGCGCTGGCCGCGGGCAGCTACATCACCGCCGGGGAACTGCTGGGCGAGGCCAACGGTGCTCGCCTGCGCCTGCATGGCGGCAGCGGAAGTGAGACTGACGCGGTGGTGGAACTGGCCATTGCGGATCTGGGGCGCTGGCAGCGGAGCAGTCGGGGCAGCGCGCAGCTGCGGGGCGAATGGCGTGCGGAGGATGCCAGGGTAGACCTGCAGGGCAGCCTCAGCGGCGTGCGCTGGGACAACAACCGGATCGACGAGGGTACACTTTCCGGCCAACTGGAACTGGGCGCGAGCGGGGTTCTCGATGCCGAATTGAGCCTGCAGCAGGTAACGGTGG
Organism: Haliea sp. E1-2-M8; assembly: GCF_030649675.1. Lineage (GTDB taxonomy): Bacteria > Pseudomonadota > Gammaproteobacteria > Pseudomonadales > Halieaceae > Haliea. Next base: position 49,150 of record NZ_JAUTDR010000016.1, read on the forward strand.
TCGAGGTTTTCCTGGGCACGGTTGCGGCGCAGGTCACTGGCACCCGGGAGGAACCCAGGCTGGTGCTGTCCTCCGGCGGCAGGTTGGCGGGTGAACTGCAGCTTGCAGCGCGTCAGGAGGGCGACAGCTGGACAGTGCAGGTGAATACCGACGGTGTCCAGACGCCCCTCGGGCCACTGACCCTGGAAACTCCGTTCACCGTGCGCTACGGACCCGACGGCAGCAGCATGGAGGCGCACTGCTGGCGGCTGCCCGAGAGCACCCTGTGCGCCTCGGAGTGGATCCTCGGGGCAAGCGGCGGCGGCACTGCGGCGCTGGACGGCGACCTCGCCCTGTTTGGCGCTCTGCTGCCCCAGCAATTGCAGGTGGCTGGCCCACTGACCGCCTCCGTACGCGCCGAGTGGCAGCCGGATTCCGCGCTGCGGGCAACGGCCCAGATCCTGAGCCCCGAGGGCACCATTACCCAATTTTATCCGGAGGGAGAATCCGCCACCCTGAGCTGGGATTCACTGACCGCGAATCTGGAACAGGGCGCGGACGGGTTGGTACTCGATGCCGCCATGCAGCGGGAGGGCGCCAGAGTCATATCCCTGGCAGTGCGGCTGCCTGGAGATCGCGCCGGGGCCCTGGAGGGCAGCCTGGACCTGGAGCAGCTGCAACTGGCGGCGCTGCGCCCCTTTCTGCCCCAGCTGTCGCGGCTGGAAGGCGAGGTCAGCGGCGCCCTGCGTCTCGCCGGTACCCAGGCGGAGCCCGAGGTCCTGGGTGAACTGAAATGGTCCGGGGGCGCGCTCGAGGCCCACGCCAACCCCACCGAATTACGCGCTGTGGAACTGACGGTGAATCTGTTCGGTGAGCGCGCGGAACTCGCGGGTACGGCCCGGCTCGGGGGCGGGGAACTGGCGATCAGCGGCGATGCCAGCCTGCGGCCCGAGTTTGCACTGAGCCTGGTTCTGCGGGGTGAGAACAATCGCCTGTTGTACCCGCCCAGCACCGAGGCCGTGGTAAGCCCGGACCTGCGCCTGCGGGCGACTGCCGATGGCGTCGTGGTCGGGGGCGAAGTGCTGGTGAAATCCGGCATCCTCGCCTATGAACAGTTACCCGCCGGCAGCGTTTCCCTGTCGCCCGATGTGGTGGAAGTGGACTACGCCGGCAACGTGGTTGCCCCGGAGAGCCCCTTCAACCTGGACGCGGAAGTCCGGGTACGGATCCGGGACAAGTTCCGGGTCCAGGGTCGCGACCTCAATGTCACCGTGGGCGGCGACCTGTCCCTGCAGCAGGTGTCCGGGCAGCCGCTGCAGGTATTCGGCAACCTGAATATCGTCGGCGGCGAATTCCGCGCCTACGGCCAGCGCCTGCTGGTGCGCCAGGGCCGGATTTCCTTTACCGGGTTGCCGGAAAATCCGGATCTCAACCTGCGCGCGGAGCGTGAGATTCCCGCCGATGAGGTACGCGCGGGGGTCATGGTCAGCGGTACCCTGGAGGAGCCCCGGATCACCCTGTACTCGGACCCGGCGCTGTCGCAGACCGAGACCCTGTCCTACCTGGTGCGCGGGCGCGGCATGGACAGCGGCGCGGGCGCGGACGGCACCGCGATGGCACTGTCGGTGGGTACCGGGCTGGTCAATCAGAGCGGGATCGTGGAGGGGCTCAATAGCCTGCCCGGCCTGCGCAATGTGGAATTTGGTGCCGAGGGCTCGGAAGACGAGACTGCGGCCACAGTCAGCGGCTATATCGGTGAGCGCATTTACCTGTCATACGGCGTCGGCCTCTATGAACCGGTCAACACGCTAACCGCGCGCCTGTACCTGCAGGCACGCCTGTGGCTGGAAGTGGTGAGCCGCCTCGAGAGCTCGGTCGATCTTTACTACAGCTTCGATATCGACTGAGCCCGCGGGCTCGCTCAGGTCTGTGGCAGTATGTGGAGCTCGACCCGGCGATTCCGGGCGCGGCCCTGTTCGCTGCTGTTGTCCGCGACGGGCTGATCGAAGGCCATCCCCTGCGACAGTATCCGCGAGCGGCTGACGTCCCGGGTGACCAGATAGTCGGCGACGCTGCCGGCGCGGCGCTCGGACAGTTGCTGATTGTGCTGGCGACTGCCGGTGTTGTCGGTGTGACCGGTCACCCGGAGGGTGGTCTCGCCGTACTTGGCAAGCACCTCGCCGACGGAGTTGAGCGTGGGATAGAAGTCGTCGCGGAGGTTGTAGGAGTCGGTCTGGAAAGTGATGCTGCCGGGCATGACCAGGCGGATGTTGTCGCCCTCGCGGACTACCTGGACGCCCGAGCCCTGCAGCTGCTCGCGCAGCTTGGCTTCCTGCACGTCCATGTAGGCACCGACGCCGGCACCGACCACCCCGCAGCCCAGCGCCGCATTGCGGGCGTGCTTGCTGGAATCCATGGAACCGACAATGCCGCAGACCGCCGCAGCGCCCGCTCCGTAGGCGGCGGCCTTGCTCGCCTGGCGCTCCCCGGTATAGGGATTGGTGGTGCAGGCGCCCAACAAAACGGTGGCGGCGGCAATGGATGCAATCTTCAAGCGCATGTAAAGTCTCCTCGTCCGGATACTGCCCGGCAGCGTAACAGGTGTAAGTCAGGACCCATTCTCAGGGGTCAGGGGATGCATTGTACCCTAGAGTCTACAGTGGGCATGTTAACTATTGTAAGCAAGGAGTAACGCCAGGCTCATGCCGATAAATTCCTTTTCAGTGTCCGGGGCGGGCCGGTGTGCCCGGGAGGCCTGCCTGTGGACCCTTTGACCCAGGGTGCCCTGGGCGCGGCCCTGCCGCAGGCCGCGGCCACGCGTCGCCAGGTGCTGGCGGCCGGCGCGCTCGGCTTCCTGTCCGGGATGGCGCCGGATCTCGACGTTCTCATCCGCTCGGCGGAAGACCCGCTGCTGTTCCTGGAATATCACCGCCAGTTCACCCATGCGCTGCTGTTTATCCCGGTCGGAGGGCTGCTTTGCGCGCTGCTGTTGCATCGCCTGATCGGGCGCCGGGCAGGGCTGGGGTTCGGGCGGACCTACCTGTTTTGCACCCTGGGCTATGCCACCCACGGCCTGCTGGACGCCTGTACCACCTATGGCACCCTGCTGCTGTGGCCGTTCAGCGACCAGCGCTTTGCCTGGAACACCATCTCCATCATCGACCCCCTGTTTACCCTGCCGATCCTGGCGCTGATCATATTTGCCGCCGTGCGTCGCCGACCCGCCTGCGGCAGGGCGGCAGTGGTCTGGGGGCTGATTTACCTGGCCCTGGGCGCCTGGCAGCGGGACCGGGCCGAAGTGATGGGCGAGGCGCTGGCCGCCGAGCGCGGGCACTTGCCGCTGCGGCTGGAGGCCAAGCCCAGCTTTGCCAATATCCTGGTGTGGAAGGTGGTGTACGAGACCGCGACTGACTTCCACGTTGACGCCGTGCGTAGCTGGCCCTACGCAGTGGTCTATCCCGGGAGTTCGGTTCCCCGGCTGGATACCGCCAGAGACCTGCCCTGGCTGGACCCGGCCTCGCAGCAGGCGCGTGATGTCGAACGGTTCGCCTGGTTCAGCAATGATTACGTGGCCAGCGACCCGCTGATTTCCGGGCGGGTGATCGATGTCCGCTATTCGCTGCTGCCCAACGAGATCGATTCCCTCTGGAGCATCCAGCTGACGCCGGAGGCGGGGCCGGAGGAGCACGTCAGCTACACCATGCACCGCAACCGCCGCGACGGGCAGTTGCAGACGCTGTGGCAGATGTTGCTGGGGCAACCCCTCTCAGGCGGCGGCGAGCACAGCGTCAGCGGCCTCTAGCGCCGCCCCGGCATCCAGCCGCAAGCCCTGCCGGGCGAGGGTCGTGGCCAGCGCCGTGAGGCACAGGGTGACATTGGCCGCGGTACAGGCGTGGCCCATGAGGCCGATGCGCCAGGTCTTTCCTGCCAGGGCGCCGAGGCCGGCACCGATTTCCAGGTTGAAATCCTCAAGCAGAGTCTTGCGCAGGGCGGCGTCGTCAACGCCCTCGGGGATCCGCACCGCATTCAGCTGCGGCAGGCGGTACTCCGCGGCCACCGCCATTTCCAGCCCCAGTGCTGCAAGGCCCGCTACCAGTGCATCGTGGTGCCGCCGGTGGCGCGCGTGGGCCGCCTCAAGGCCCTCTTCCCGCAGCATCAACAGGGCTTCGTGCAGGGCGTAGAGCAGGTTGATCGGTGCCGTGTGGTGGTAGGCGCGCTTGCTGCTGCCGCCCCAGTAACCCATCACCAGCTGCATGTCGAGAAACCAGCTCTGCACCCGCTCGCTGCGGGCCTGGATCCGTTCCACCGCGCGCGGGCTGAACGTTACCGGCGACAGCCCGGGGATGCAGGACAGACATTTCTGGGTGCCGGAATAGACCGCGTCGGCACCCCAGGCATCGACCTTGAGTTCAATGCCCCCCAGGGAGGTCACCGTATCGACAATGGACAGGGCACCGTGCTCCCGGGCCAGCGCGCACAGGGCCTCGGCGTCACTGCGCACCCCGGTTGAGGTTTCTGCGTGGACCAAGGCGAGCAGGGAAGCCTCGGGGTGGGCCTTGAAAGCAGCGGCAACCTTGTCCACGCTCACCGGCTGGCCCCAGTCGTCCTCCACCAGGATGGCGGTGCCGCCACAGCGCTCCACGTTTTCCTGCATGCGCCCGCCGAAGACACCGTTGCGGCAGACAATGACCGTATCACCCGGCGACACCAGGTTGACAAAACAGGCCTCCATGCCGGCGGAGCCGGGGGCGGAAATCGGCAGGGTCAGGGCGTTTTCGGTCTGGAAGGCATACTGCAGCAGGCCCTTGACTTCGTCCATCAGGGCCACGAACAGCGGGTCCAGGTGGCCGATGGTAGGGCGCCCCAGGGCGCCGAGGACGCGGGCGGAAACATCCGAGGGCCCGGGGCCCATGAGAATACGGCGCGGCGGGAAAAAACTCTGGTTCATTTGTGGGGTCCTTGTGTCAGGAGCGACGGGTTTCGGTTTCCCGGCGCACTTTGGCCTGGGCCGCGGCGATACGCGCCACCGGCACCCGGAACGGGCTGCAGGACACATAGTCCAGGCCCAGGTCGTGGAAGAACTGGATCGAACGGGGATCGCCGCCGTGTTCACCGCAAATGCCGTACTTGATGCCGGGTTTGCGCGCCCGGCTCTCGGTCACCGCGATCTCCAGCAGGCGGCCGACGGCGCGCTGGTCCAGGGTGACGAAGGGGTCGCTCTCGACCAGTTTTTTCTCCAGGTACATGGGCAGGAACTTGCCGACGTCGTCGCGGGAAAAGCCGTAGGTCATCTGGGTCAGGTCGTTGGTGCCAAAGCTCATGAATTCCACTTCCGCCGCCAGCCGGTCTGCGCCGAGGGTGGCGCGCGGGGTTTCCATCATGGTGCCGATCTTGTAGGGCACGGAAACCTGCTTCTCCTTCAATACCGCCTGGATGCCGCGGTCGATGATCTCGCTGATCAGGCGGATCTCGCGCACGTTGACCACCAGCGGAATCATGATTTCCGGCAACGGCTTCAATCCCTCTTCAGTCGCCCGCACCGCGGCGCTGATTATGGCCTTCACCTGCATCTCGGTGACCTCCGGATGCACGATGGACAGGCGGCAGCCGCGGAAACCCAGCATCGGGTTTACTTCCTTCAGGCTATCGCTCATCGCCCGGATCTTCTCCAGCGGCTTGTCGATGCGGTGGGAGAGGGCGATCATGTCCTCTTCCGTGTGGGGCAGGAATTCGTGCAGCGGCGGGTCCAGCAGGCGCACCGTCACCGGCAGCCCGTCCATCACCCGGAACAGGGCCAGCATGTCCTCTTCCTGGAACTGCAGCAGCTTGTCCAGATAGCCCTGGCGCTCTTCGCGACTCTCCGAGAGGATCATGCCGCGCATCTGGTCAATGCGTTCGGCATCGAAGAACATGTGCTCGGTGCGACACAGACCGATGCCCTCGGCGCCGAGTTCGCGGGCCTTGGCGGCATCTTCCGGGGTTTCCGCATTGGCCCGCACCTTCAGCCGCCGATGCTCATCGGCCCAGGACAGCAGGATCTGGAAATCCTCGCTGCTGCTGGCTTCGGTCTTGGGCACATCACCGAGCATCACCTCGCCGGCGGTGCCGTCCAGGGTGATGACATCGCCGCGGCGGATGACCACGCCGCTGGCGGTGGTCGCGGTACCCGCGGCGTAGTTGATACTCAGGCCAGTGCAGGCCGTGATGGCGCAGACCCCCATGCCGCGCGCAACCACTGCCGCGTGCGAGGTCATGCCGCCCAGTTCCGTGAGAATCCCGGCGGCAACCTTCATGCCGTGGATATCTTCCGGCGTGGTCTCCCGGCGCACGAGCACGACGCTGTCACCGGTGGCCGCAACTTCCACTGCTTCCTCCGCCGAGAACACCACCCGGCCGGTGGCGCCGCCGGGGCTGGCGGGCAGGCCGGTGGCGACAATCTGGGTTTTCTGCTCCGGGTCCACCATCGGGTGCAGAAAGGATTCCACGTGCTCCGGTGACACCCGCATCAGGGCTTCGCTCTCGGTAATGAGGCCCTCGCGCACCATGTCCACGGCGATCTTCACCGAAGCCCGGCCAGTGCGCTTGCCGCTGCGGGTCTGCAGCATGTACAGCTTGCCTTCCTGCACCGTGAATTCCAGGTCCTGCATGTCGCGGTAGTGCTTTTCCAGCTGCGCCTGGGTGCGAAACAGCTCGGCGTACACTTCCGGCAAGCGCTCATCCAGGGCGGACACCGGCAGCGGTGTGCGGGTGCCGGCCACCACGTCTTCACCGGCGGCATTGAACAGGAACTCGCCGAAAAAGCTGTGCTCGCCGTTGGAGGGGTTGCGGGTAAAAGCGACGCCGGAGCCCGAGGTGTCGCCGAAATTGCCAAACACCATCGCCTGCACATTCACCGCCGTACCCAGCGTCTCCGGGATGTTGTTCATCTCCCGGTAGACATAGGCCCGCGGCGTATGCCAGGACAGGAACACCGCCTCCACCGCCAGCTTGAGCTGGACAAAGGGGTCCTCCGGGAAGTCCACCAGGGTCTTGTAGATGCGGATGATTTCCAGCCAGTCCCCGGCGTTCATTTCCACATCAGTGCGCTTGCCGTGGGCGGCCTTGTACTTTTCGATCTCGTGCTCGAACTGCTCGCCATCGGCACCCAGCACCACGTTCGCGAACATCTGGATAAAACGCCGATAACAGTCGTAGGCGAAACGCGGATTGTCGGTCCTGCGCGCCAGGCCCGCGGCAATTTCATCGTTCAGGCCCAGGTTGAGGATGGTGTTCATCATGCCCGGCATCGACACCGCCGCCCCCGAGCGCACCGAGAACAGCAGCGGATTCTCCGGGTCACCAAAGCGCGCGCCCATCTTCTTTTCCACCAGGTCCAGCGCCACCCGATACTCCTGCTCCAGCAGTGGCGGCAGCTTGTTGCCGAACTCGAAGAACTCGCGGCAGGTAGGGGTAGTGATGATGAAACCGAAGGGCACCGGCAGGCCCAGCGCGGTCATTTCACAGAGATTGGCGCCCTTGCCGCCGAGCAGGTCGCGGTCGTCCTTGCTGCCCTCGTTGAACAGATATACGCGCTTGGCCATGGGCCCCCCGGGTCAGGTTGTGGTTGCTGGTTTTAGCAGCGCGCGAGTATAGCGGAAAAGGGGGCGGGTCGGGAGCACTGCCCACCGTGCCGGGTTCACTCCGGGTCGCTTCGTTCCACTGGCGGCCTCCGGCCGCGGCGTCGCTCCGCCACGGGTATGCTCCTTTCGCTTCATTCCGGGCGCATGCGGCGCGTTTGCCGTTGGTATTCTTGCGCTGCCGTCTGGCCGCGCACATTGTGAGCAGGGATGGCACCTGGCATGGCGGGGGCAGATTTGAAGCTGGTCTGTTCCCACTTACAGGGCTGGGGGTTGGCAGCCACTAAGTGGAAGACGGTGGGCGCACCGACGCCCTCCAAGTCCGCGAAACGACATCCCCGCACCGGATCAACGCGGGTGGGGAAACTGAGGTCAAGGTACGTTGTTATCGGAGAGTCACCCGCTCAGCGGTTGGCAGGGGGAACCGAGCGAAACGGTGTTCGATGGCAATGGTCACTGCGACCTGGTTAACGAAGTCCTGAGCGATCATCTCGACCACCCCGCGTTGATTCGGAGCCCCCGGTTCCCGGAGCGACGCAGCGGCCGCGAGGCCGCCTCTCGAACGAAGCGAGCTTTTAAAACGACTCAGGCCTTCAAGCTGGCAGTTGAACGACGTAATAACCAACCGCTGAGAACTCAGCCGCCACGCCTCAGCAGCAGGTCCCCCAGCCGGTCCACCTCGGCGATATCCGCCGTCGCCGGCACCAGGAAAACCTCCTCGCAACCCGCCGCCTCGGCATTGTCCAGGGCCTCGAGGATGGTGTCCTCGGAGCTGCGGTGCACCGACTCGGCCATCATCCTGGCGATTTCCGGCCCGGCGATGGCGAGGTAGTCGTAGACGTAATCGTACAGCCGCTGGGGGCCGTCGTCGGCGAGGGTGCACCAGAAACCGCCGAGGCGGTAGGGCTTCTGCTCGCGGCCGGCTGCGTCCCAGGCTTCGTCGGCGAGGCGGAAGGCGTTGGCCAGTTCGGCCTGTTCGCCGTTGCCGGACCAGCCGTAGAGGCCGTCGGCCCACTGGGCGCAGCGGGCGATACTCTTGGGGCCGAGCACGCCGGCCAGCAGTTTGGGGCCGCCGTCGCGGGTGGGGAGGGGGCCGATGGCGCCGGCGCCGGGGATGACTTCCTGCTGGTTCCACACCTGGCGCAGGGTGGCGACCTGCTGGTCCATGCGGCCGTACCGGCCCTTGAAGGGTGCCTCGACCGCGGCGTAGTCGGCTTCCCTGCCGCCGTAGCCGACGCAGACCTGCTGCACGCGGCCGCCGGAGAGGATGTCCAGGCTGGCAACTTCCTTGGCGACCTGCACCGCGCTGTGCATGGGCAGCACGTACAGGGTCGGGGTGATCTGCACCCGGCTGGTACAGGCAGCGGCAGCCGCCAGCAGGATGCGCATGTCGAAGGTGGGGCCGTGCACGCGTTCGCCGCAGGAGACGCTGTGGAAGGGCCCGGCATCGACCCGCTGGAACCACTGCAGGTAGTCGTCGCGGGTCAGTCCGGCTTTCATGTAGGGCAGGCAGATTCCGGTTTTCATTGTCGTGGGTCCTCCTTCTGGGACAGCGATTATGGCGCAGACGGCGAATGCCGGCGCGCCCCGGCGTACACCTATCTGTACCAGGGGCGGGCCTGTCGCGAGACGACGGCGCAGAACCTGTGTCGTGACGACATTGTCGTGGCAACGCCGCGATGCACTGCGCTATAACCCCGTTTGCCAACAGTAATCGCCACCCCGGAATTGGAGAGAAGAGCAGTGACCATAAAAATCGACGGACCGTTCTATGCCCAGTTGGGGGGCGCGGCCGCGGAAGCCCGGCGGCTGGCAGATATCGGCTATGACGGGGTGTATACGCTGGAGGGTAGCTGGGACCCGTTTCTGCCGCTGGTGCTGGCGGCGGAACACGCGCCGGGCCTGGATATCGCCACCGGCATCGCGGTCGCGTTCCCGCGCAATCCGCTGCACCTTGCCTACCAGGCCTGGGATCTGCAGCGCTACAGCGAGGGCCGCTTTCTGCTCGGCATAGGCTCCCAGATCAAGGCCCATATCGAGAAGCGTTTCGGCATCGACTTTGATCCGCCGGCGACCCGCATGCGCGACTATATCCTCGCCCTGAAGGCCATTTTCGCCTGTTGGCAGGACGGCACACGCCTTTCCTATGAGGGCAAATTCTATCGCCATACCCTGATGACCCCGATGTTCAATCCCGGTCCCAATCCCTTTGGGGTGCCGCCCATCATGCTCGGCGCCCTCGGCCCGCGGATGACGGAAATCGCCGGCGAAGTAGCGGACGGCCTTATCGTGCACCCGTTCAACAACGAGCGTTTCCTGCGCGAGCAGGCGCTGCCGGCGGTAGCCCGGGGCCTGGCGCAGGGGGGGCGGTCGCGTGCGGATTTCACCCTGCAGGTCAACGCGATTGTCATTACCGGGGAGGACGCGGCGGGGCGCGAGGCCGCCGCTACCGCGGTGCGCGGCCTGCTCGGCTTCTATGCCTCGACGCCAGCCTACCTGCCACCCATGGCGGCGATCGGCTACGCCGACCTGCAGCCGGAGTTGAACAAGCTGTCCAAGCAGGGCCAGTGGGATGCGCTCGGCACCCACATTGACGATGAGTTTGTCGCCGCCTTCGCGGTCAGCGGCCATCCAGGGGATATCGCCGCAGCGCTGCTGGCGCGCTACGGTGACTGCGCGGATCGGCTGGCGATCTACGCACCCTATGCCGCGCCCGATCCCATGTGGCGGGAAATCCTGCAGGATCTGCGGCGGCTGCAGGCGGCGGCCTGAGCACTTTCGCCACTAAGTTTGGCCGCAACCCCGCCTGCGGCAGTGCGCCGCGGCGGTTATTATCTGTCCCACAATCGCCGGGAGCCTGAGATGAAAATACAGTTTACCCCCGCGCAGCTGGAACTGCGCGACGAGCTGCGGGCTTATTTCCGCGAGCTGATGACCCCGGAGCTGCGCGCCGAGTGCGAGCGCGACATGGGCGAGGGCGGTGGTCCCCTGTGGCGTGCGGCGCTGGCGCAGATGGGGCGCGACGGCTGGATCGGCCTGGGCTGGCCCAAAGAGTACGGTGGTCGCGGTCTGTCGCCGCTGGAGCAGTTCGTGTTCGTCGAGGAGGTGATGCGCGCGGGCTACCCGTTCCCGTTCCTGACCACGGAATCCGTGGGCCCGACCCTGGCGGAGCACGGCAATGCCTGGATCCGCGAGGAAATCGTGCCGCAGATCCTGCGCGGCGAGCTGCTGATTTCCATTGGTTATTCCGAACCCGGTGCCGGCACCGACCTGGCCTCCCTGCGCACCAGCGCCGTTCGCGACGGTGACGACTGGGTGATCAACGGCCAGAAAATGTGGACCTCCCTGGCGCACTTCTGCGACTACACCTGGCTGGCGGTGCGCACCGACCCGGACGCGCCAAAGAAGCACAAGGGCATCTCCATGTTTCTGGTGCCCAACAGTGATCCGGGCTGGAGCTGCACCCCGGTGCACACCCTGGGCGGGGTGCGCACCAACGCGACCTTCTATGACAATATCCGGGTCAGTGACGACCACCGCGTCGGGGAATTGAACGGCGGCTGGAAACTGATTACCAGCCAGCTCAACCGGGAGCGGCTGAGCCTGATCAATTTCGGCCCCGTCTCCGAGCTGTTCAACCAGGTGGTGCACTGGGCGCGGGCCGCGATCGGGGATGACGGCCAGCCGGTGGCGGCCCAGTCCTGGGTGCAGGCCAACCTGGCCCGCAGCCGGGCCCTGATCGAGTGCATGAAGCTCATCGTCTACAAACAGTCCTGGGCGATGACCGCGGGCACCCTGGGCATGGCGGATGCCTCCGCCGCCAAGGTGTTTGGCTCCGAGGGTTTCATCGAGGTCTATCGCCTGCTCGGGGAGATCGTCGCCGAGGCCGGCCTGCTGCGCTCGCATTCGCCCGGCGCCCAGGAACAGGCCGGCCGCATCGAGCGCCTGTATCGTACGGCCTCGATCATCACTTTTGGTGGCGGCGCCAACGAGATCCAGCGCGACATCATTTCCGCCGCGGGGCTGTGGATGCCCCGCGCCAGCCGCTGAGGGAAGCGCACATGGACTTTGGATTATCCGAAATTCAGGAACAGCTGCGCGGGCTTGCCCGCAAGATCCTCGACGACAAGGTGAGCCCCGCCAGTCTGGCGGCCTACGATGAATACCGGGCTCCGCGTTTCGACCGGGAACTCTGGCAAACGCTGCTCGAGGCGGGCCTGCCAGCTGCCGCGGTGGCGGAGGAATACGGCGGCATGGGCCTGGGCTTCATGGAGCTGGGCCTGTTCATCGAGGAACTGGGCCGCAGTGTGGCACCGGTGCCGGTGCTGGCCCACTGTGTGTCGGCGATGCTGCCACTGCAGCAATTCGCTCCTGCCGGCTTGCGCGAACGGATCCTGCCCGCGGCCGCCCGCGGCGAGCTGCTGCTGAGCGGCGACTTCTGGACCGGCTTGAGCAGCGCCGATCCGACCCGGTTGCAGGCCCGGGACCAGGAGGGCGCGCTGATACTGGACGGCGAATGTGCTGCAGTGCCCTTTGCCCGGGAGGCGGACTGGCTGCTGTTGCCGGTGCGCCGGGGCGGGGCGACCGCGGTGGTTCTGGTGGATACCCGGGATCCAGGGGTTACCCTGACCGACCTGCAGATGACCCATTTCGAGCCCCACTGCCGGGTGACCCTGGCTGCTGTCAGCGTACCGGCGGCGGATGTCGTCGTGGCCAGCTGCGGGGAGGAGCTGCTGGCCTGGACCCGTGAGCGTTGCGCGGCGGCGCTCTGCGCCCAGCAGCTGGGTGCCGCCGATCACGCCCTGCGCATGGCGGCCAGCTACACCAGTGAGCGGCAGCAGTTCGGGGTGCCCATCGCCACCTTCCAGGCGGTGGGGCACCGCATGGCGGACTGCTATATCGATGTCGAGTGCCTGCGCCTGTGTGCCTGGCAGGCCCTGTCCCTGCTCAGCGACCAGCAGCCTGCGACCACCGAAGTGCAGATTGCCAAGATCTGGGCGGGTGATGTCGGCCACCGGGTCAGCTACGCCTGCCAGCATGTGCACGGCGGCACCGGTATCGACCGCGACTATCCCCTCTGGCGCTACTGCCTGTGGCTGCGCTACAACGAGATGGCGCTGGGTTCCAGCGGCGCCCAGGTTGCCGCCCTCGGCCAGCGCCTGGCCGCGGGGGAGGGCCTGTTCAGCTGAGCGCAAACCTCTGCTGTAAACCCGGCGCCTGGGTTACACTGGCCGCCGATGAAACCTTCCGCCAAAGCCTTGCCCGCCCTCCTGATCCTGGTGCTCGCCGCGTGCGGCAGCCAGGAGCAGCGCCTGCCTGTCGCCTCCCGCACCGGGGTGGACTTCAGCGGCAGCTGGGCCCTGGACTACGGCCAGAGCGACAACATCCAGGTACGCCTGAACGGTCTGGTGCGGGAACTGCAGCGTGAGGCCGAGCGCCGCGCCCAGGCCGCCGGCGGTGAGCTGCGCGGTCCCGGTGCCGCGCTGATGCTGGGCGGCCCGGGTACCGACAGCGGGGCCTCCGTCATCGGTTTGGCGCAGATGGCGGATCTGGTGACCAAGTCGCAACTGCTGGATATCGAACAGGACACGAACCAGATCCGGGTGCGCAGGGAGGGGGATTTCGCCCTCGACTGCGACTTCCACGACGGCCGCCCCACGGTAGTCGAAACCCCGCTGGGGAGTGAATTCTGCGGCTGGGACGGGCACCAGCTCATGTTTGTGCTGGCCCTGCCGGAAGGTCTCTCCATCCGCCACCGCCTGACCCTGGGACCCGACGGCGAAATGCTCAATATCGCCACCACGGTCAGCTCCGACCGGGTCTCCTACCCGTTTACCCTGAACCGGGTCTACCGCCGGATGGACCCCGAGGCCCACGGCTTCTCCTGCGAGCAGACCCTGACCCGAGGCAAAGTGTGTACCACCGAAACGCCCTGATCCCCTGCCTGTACCTCGGCGTGTTGCTGCTGCTCGCGGGCTGCGGCAGTACTTCTGCGCCGCAAGGCACCCAGCCGCTGCCGCCGGCGGTGCAGGCCTGGCCGCCCTCGGTGGGCGCTGTCACCCTGGAGGTTTTGCCGCAGCCGCCCCAGCCGGCACTGGACCTGGCGCTGGTGAGCTTTGACCCGGGCATCCCGGAGCAGACCGCGGGGCTCAGTCGGCAGGGGATCTTTCCGGATATTCGCAAAGCCGAGGCGCGCTACCTGCCGGTGCGCTTGCGCCAGGTCCTGCAGGCCAGCAACGCCTGGGGCGCGGTGCGCGTGCTGCCCGAGCCGCAACCGGCCGCAGTCCTGCAGCTGGAAGGCCAGATCCTGCACTCCGACGGCCGCTTCCTGGTGCTGCAGATCCGGGCCGAGGACGCCAGTGGCCGGGTCTGGCTCGATCGGGTCTATGCCGACGAGGCCCAGGGCGCTGATTACCCGGTGGTGAGCGCCAGTGATCCGTTTATCGATCTCTACCGCCAGGTGGCCAATGATCTGCTGCAGACTTATCGCAGCCTGCCGGCCGCGGAGGTGCAGCAGTTGCCCGAGATCGCGCTGCTGCGGCAGGCGGCGGACCTGGCGCCGGAATACTTTGGCGGTTTTGTGCATAAGGACGCGGCGGGGCGCCACCAGCTGCTGCGCCTGCCGGCGGCCAACGACCCGATGCTGGCCCGGGTGGAGCTTATTCGCGGCCAGGAATTTCGCTTTATCGATACCGTCGATGAGCAGTACGTCGACCTCTATCAGACCATGCAGCCCACCTACAATCTGTGGCGGCAATTCGGCCGCGAGCAAGCCCTGTACCGGGAAGACTACCGACGCCGGCTGGCCCAGCGCGACCGCGCCGGTGCCCGCGGCACCTACGCCGCCATGGAGCAGACCTACAACGCCTTCAAGTGGAGCAAGATCCAGCAGCAGGACCTGGAAGACCTGGCGCGGGGCTTCAACAACGAGGTGCTGCCGACCGTGCTCGAGGTCAGCGGCAGCGTGTATCGCCTGAACGGCAGCCTGGAAAACCAGTACGATGAGTGGCGGGGCATTCTGCGGGAGATCTTCAGACTGGAGTCGGGGCTGGAGTGACGCCTCCCGCGCACCCGGGCGAGCACCTGCGGATCCTCGGCAACTGGCGGATGTTCAGCTAAGCTGTAGCCATGGCGGAGAAAAGAAATCAGGGCAATGACACCGAGAGCCTGCTGGCGGGCCTGATGCGTTTCAGCGGTCAGGTGGCCGGGGGCACGCTGGAAATTGCCCGCAATACCGCCACCATGACCGCCATGTTCGGCGAGGGCTGGCTGCGCAATACCCTGCTCAACAGCTTCGAGCCGGAGCGTCTGGAGGCAATGGCCGACGCCGGTCACTTCCTGCGCGATGCCCGCGAGACCGCGGGCCTGTCCCTCAACGACCTGTCGGACAGCCTCGGCGTCTCCGACAAGTCAGTGCTGGAAGATGTCGAGAGCGGGGAAAAAATCATGCCCCTGGAACTGGTGTTGCGCAGCGCCAGCCTGCTGGCTCGAAACGATCCGGTACCGTTCTTGATCAAGTTCCTGCGCACCTACAATCCCCAGCTGGAACAGGTTCTGGAGCAGTGGGGCGTGATGACCCTGCCGCGGCAGTACGAGCGCGAGCGCCGCTTTGTCAACCTCTATCGGCAGCACGACGAACTGCGCACCCTCAGTGATGACGAACACGAGCGTTTCATCAGCTACATCGACAGCGCTGGACAACTGGTGCTGGATGTGATGCTGAAGGAAAAGCTCGCCAACTCCCCGCAGCGCGCTCCGGCGCGCAAGCAGGCGGCCGCCCGGCCGCGCAAACGGGCGCCGCGCAAGCGCAGTTAGGTCGACTTTCCGGTACACTGGGCGCCCGTTCCGATGCCCACCAGGATAGCCGGCATGAGCAGTTCCCCCGAACAAGGCCCGGCCCCCGCGAACCTGCCCGCCAGCGCTTCCCGGCAGTGGTTTGCCACCTGTCCCAAGGGGATCGAGGGCCTGCTGCTGGCGGAGCTGCTGGCGCTGGGCGCCAGCGGCGGGCGGGAAACCGTCGCCGGGGTCTACTTCGATGGTCCGCTGGCCATGGGTTATCGGGCCTGCCTGTGGTCGCGCCTGGCCAACCGCGTGTTGCTGCCGCTGGCAAAGTTCGAGGCCCAGGATGCCGATGCCCTGTACGCCGGCCTGATGCGGGTGGACTGGGCCGGGATCATGTCTCCGGAGCAGACCTTCAGTATCGATTTCAGCGGTGAAAATACCCATATCCGCAACACCCAGTTCGGTGCCCAGCGCTGCAAGGATGCCGTTGTCGACTGGTTCGTGCAGCACGGCGGCGAGCGGCCCTCGGTGGACCGGGCCGACCCGGACCTGCGCTTTAACGTGCGCTTGTCCCGTCACGGCATCCTGCTGGCCCTGGACATCTCCGGAGGCAGCCTGCACCGGCGCAACTACCGCCTGCAGGCGGGGGCGGCGCCGCTGAAGGAGAACCTGGCCGCGGCCATTTTGCTGCGGGCGGACTGGCCCGGCATGGCGGCCCGGGGCGGCGCCCTGATCGACCCGATGTGTGGCTCCGCGACCCTGCTGCTGGAAGGCGCGATGATGGCGGCGGATATCGCTCCCGGGCTGGCCCGGCCGCGTTTCGGTTTCGAGCGCTGGCAGGGCCACAGTGCACCCCAGTGGCAGGCCCTGCTGAGCGATGCCCGCGGCCGCGCCGAGCGGGGCAAGCAGGCGCGACTGCCGGAAATCCGCGGCTACGATGCGGACCCGAAAGTTGTGCACCGGGCCCAGGAAAATATCGCCAGCGCTGGCCTGGAGGCCGTGGTGCGGGTGAGCTGCAAGCCGCTGGCGGAGCTGACCCGGCCGACCCACCTGCCGCTGCCCATGGGCCTGCTGGTCTGCAACCCGCCCTATGGTGAGCGCCTCGGGGACAAGGACAGCCTGCAGTACCTGTACCGGCAGTTGGGGGAGACCATGCTGCGGGAATTCCCCGGCTGGCAGGCGGCCATTTTCACCGCCGACAGGGAACTGGGGCGCGCCACCGGCCTGCGCAGCCACAAGCAGTACAAGCTATGGAATGGCGCGCTGGAATCCAGCCTGCTGTTGTTTGACCTGGGCGCCAACCGCCTCAGCGACAAGCTGCCGACAGCCGGGCCTGCGGTTGTGGCAACCCCCCTCGCAGAACTCTCGGACGGGGCGCAGATGTTCGCCAACCGGCTGCGCAAGAACCGGCGCCGGCTGACCAGCTGGGTCAAGCGCGAGGGCATCGAGTGCTACCGGCTGTACGATGCCGACATGCCGGAATACGCGGTAGCGGTAGACGTCTACGGGGACCAGGTGCACGTGGCCGAATATCAGGCGCCCAGGGATGTGGACCCCGCGGCGGCTGCCGCGCGCCTGGCCGAAGTGCAGGCGGCGCTGCCCGCCGCCCTCGACGTGGCGCCGGAACACATCGTGTACAAGGTTCGCCAGCGACAGCGAGGGGACGAGCAATACGGCAAGCAGGACAGCAGCGGTGAATTGCTCTCGGTGCGCGAGGGCAAGGCAAAACTGCTGGTCAACCTGCGCGACTACCTGGATACCGGCCTGTTCCTGGATCATCGTCCGCTGCGTTTGCGCCTGGAGCGGGAGGCCGAGCGCAAGGATTTCCTCAATCTTTTCTGTTATACCGGCGCGGCAACGGTACACGCCGCGCTGGGTGGCGCCCGCAGCACCACCAGCGTGGACCTCTCCAATACCTACCTCGGCTGGCTGCGCAAGAACCTGGCCCACAACGGTCTGGACGAAACCCGCAACCTGCTGGAACGTGCGGATTGCATGGCCTGGCTCCAGGCCTGCGGGCGCCACTTCGACCTGATCCTGCTGGACCCGCCGTCGTTTTCCAATTCCCGCAAGCTGGCGGAGTCCTTCGATGTGCAGCGGGATCACCCGGCCCTGGTGCGGGCGGCGATGGCGGTCTTGCGTCCCGGCGGGGTGCTGTACTTTTCCAACAACCGCCGGGGCTTTCGCCTGGACCCGGCGCTGGCGTCGGACTTCCAGTGCGAGGATATTACTCGCAGCACCCTGGATCCGGACTTTCAGCGCAACAGCCGGATTCACCAGTGCTGGCGGCTGGTCGCTCCCACCGCGCCGCTGCGACACGACAGTCCCTGGTCCCGCAGGTAAGTGGCTGCAAACCTCCCGGGAAAACACTGTCCACAATTATTGACACTCATTGAGGTGTGTTTTGAGGTGGAGCCGGGGTTTAAGTAATGTTTTAGGAATCGTCTATAACATCATGAAATAAATGGTAAATAAATTTCGTATTCTTGGCGGATTGCAGGTTGTGGCTGCCACCCTCAACGGTGTCGGGCACGCTTTCCTGGCAAGCTATCCACGTAGTTATCCACAGGCAGATCTGTGGATAAGCAGCGTGTGGGGCCGGATCTGATGAAGGGGCTTCCGTGCGCTCGCTGCTGATTGTCTATCACAGTCAGAGCGGTGCCAGCGCGCAACTGGCACAGGCCTGCTTCAGCGCGGCCGCCAGCGTGGCGGAGGTGGAGGTCCGGCTGTTGCGGGCCTGGGACGCCGGCAGCGCCGATCTGCTGGCGGCGGATGGGTTGGTGCTGGTGGGCGCGGAAAACTCCGGCAGCCTGAGCGGTGGGATCAAGGATTTCCTCGATCGCACCTTTTACCCGGTGGGGGAATCGGGTCGGGTTCTGCCCTACGGGCTGCTGCTCAGCGCCGGCAACGACGGCCGCGGTGCCCGCGAGCAGGCCCGGCGCATTCTCTCGGGCTACCCTCTGACACCCGCGCTGGAACCGGTGATCTGCCGCGGTGAAGTGACCACGGAGCACCGCCGGCAGGCGGCAGAAATGGGCGAGGCCTTTGCCACTGGCCTGGAAATGGGGATTTTTTAGCAGCGATGAAGAGGTGAACATGACGTTGCCGCCGGGGGTCCCGCAGGGTTTCGAGCCACTGTCCACCGGGCTGGGCTTTACCGACACCCTGCAGCCGAGTTTTCGCAGAACAGGTGCTGACGGTGTCAGTTTCGGTCTGCTGGTGCAGAAGCAGCACTGCAACATCATGGGGATCTGCCACGGCGGCGTGCTGACCACGCTGGCGGACATCGCAGCGGCCACCGGGGTGAACCAGGCGGCGGGGCGGGTGGCGGGCAGTCCCACCATCAACCTGGCGCTGGATTTCATCAGCGCCGGACGCGAGGGTGACTGGCTGCAGGCGGATGTGCTGCAGGTCAGCGTCAAGCGGCGTTTCGGCTTCAGCAGCGGGGTCATCAATGGCCCCGAAGGCGTGGTGGCGCGTTTTAACGGCACCTTCTACCTGCCGGACCACGACGGGATCTGGCGTCAGCCACCGCCCGAGGCCGGCCTGCTGTCCGGGGAGTAGGTCTCAGCCGGCTGCGGCGTCGGCGAAGCCCTCCAGCACCGCCACGAAGGCCTGCGCCGCCCGCGACAGGCTGCGGCTGCGGTGATAGACCAGCCCCAGGGTACGCCCGATCGCGATACCGGTGACCGGCAGGGCCACCAGGCCCGGGTCGAGCATGGTTCGCGGCAGCACCGTCCAGCCCAGGCCCACCGAAGCCATCATGCGGATGGTTTCCAGGTAATTCGTCGCCATGGACACCTGCAGGGCAAGCCGGTGTTCGGCAAACAGGCGCTTGACGATCTGGCCGGTGTAGGTATTCAGCCCGGGCAGGATCGCGGGGTGAGCGGCGAGGTCTGCCAGACCGCAATCTCGGCTGGCGGCCAGGGGATGGTCCGCAGCTACCATGAAGACCAACGGATCGCGCCACACCGGCCGGGTGATCATGCTGTCGTCCGCCACCGGCGCCAGGGTCACCACAGCCAGTTCCGAACGGCTCTGCATGATCAGCTCGTAGGCCTGTTCCGAGTCCATGAAGTCGATATCGATATTGGCCGCTGGATAGGCCTTGCTGAATGCGCTCAGTACCGGGGGCAGCCGGTGCAGGCCGATGTGGTGGCTGGTGGCCAGGCGCAGCTGGCCGGCGACCTCCCCGGACAGATCCCGCACCGCCTGCTCCGCGGTAAACAGCTGTTGTACGATAGCCTTGGCGTGGGGCAGCAGGGCGTGGCCGGCTTCGGTGAGCCCGATGTGGCGGCCGATGCGGTCGAACAACTCGCAGCCCAGCCCCTGCTCCAGCAGGGCGATGCGTTTGCTGACCGCGGGCTGGGACAGGTGCAGGCGCTCGGCGGCCACGGAGAACGAGCCTTCCTCGGCCACCAGCAGAAAGGCCTGCAGGTTATGGATATCCAAGTCGAATAACCTATGGTAATAAATTGGATAAAAATAATAGATTTGAGTTATCTGTGGGTCAAGCTTATTATCAACTCCTTGAAATTACTGGCAGGCGAGGGCTCCCATGGCCGGGCTGACACTTTACGACAAACTCTGGCGCAACCATCTGGTAGAACAGCGGGACGACGGTTCCGCCCTGATCTATATCGATCGCCACCTCATTCACGAGGTGACCTCGCCCCAGGCCTTCGAGGGATTGCGGCTGGCGGGGCGCAGGCCCTGGCGCCTGGACGCCAACCTGGCGGTACCGGACCACAATGTGCCGACCTCCGCCGCGGAGCGCGCCGGCGGCGTCGCCGGCATCGTCGATGAGATATCGCGCCTGCAGGTGCAGACCCTGGACGACAACTGCCTCGCCTTCGATATCACCGAGATCCCGATCAACGACCTGCGCCAGGGCATCGTGCATGTGGTGGGCCCGGAGCAGGGCGCCACCCTGCCCGGCATGACCGTGGTCTGCGGTGACTCCCATACCTCGACCCACGGCGCCCTGGGTGCCCTGGCTCACGGTATCGGCACCTCCGAGGTCGAACATGTGCTGGCCACCCAGTGTCTGGTGCAGCAGAAAATGAAAAACATGCTGGTGCGGGTGGACGGCAAGCTGCAGCCGGGGGTCACTGCCAAGGATGTGGCCCTGGCTATAATCGGCCAGATCGGCACCGCCGGTGGCACCGGCTACGCCATTGAATTTGGCGGCGACGTGGTGCGCGCCATGAGCATGGAAGGGCGCATGACCCTGTGCAACATGTCGATCGAAGCCGGCGCCCGCATGGGCATGATCGCGGTTGATGCCACCACCCTGGACTACGTCCGCGGGCGCACTTATTCTCCCCGAGGCGAGCTCTGGGAGGAGGCCGTGGCCGCCTGGTCCGACCTGCACAGTGACGCCGATGCGCAGTTCGACAAGGTCGTTACCCTGCAGGGCGAGGCCATCCAGCCGCAGGTGACCTGGGGTACTTCGCCGGAAATGGTGCTGCCCGTCGATGGCGTCCTGCCGGACCCGGCACAGATCGAGAACCCCTCGCGCCGGGAAGGCGCCCGCCGGGCACTGGAGTACATGGGTCTGCAGCCGGGCACGGCGATTACCGACATCCACCTGGACCGGGTATTTATCGGCTCCTGCACCAACAGCCGGATCGAGGATCTGCGCGCCGCCGCGGCGGTGGTGCAGGGCAAGCGCGTGGCGCCGACTATCAAACAGGCGCTGGTGGTGCCGGGCTCCGGCCAGGTCAAGGCCATGGCCGAGGCCGAGGGTCTGGACCGGATATTCCTCGACGCGGGCATGGAGTGGCGCGAGCCCGGCTGCTCCATGTGCCTGGCGATGAATGCCGACAAGCTCGGAGCCGGCGAACACTGCGCCTCCACCTCCAATCGCAATTTCGAGGGGCGCCAGGGCATTGGCGGGCGCACCCACCTGGTGAGTCCGGCGATGGCCGCGGCGGCGGCGATCGCCGGCCATTTTGTCGATGTACGCAGCCTGCAGGAGACCGACGCATGAAAAGTTTTACCGTGCTCGAAGGGCGGGTGGCGCCCATGGACCGGGCCAATGTCGACACCGACATGATCATTCCCAAGCAGTTCCTGAAATCGATCAAGCGCAGCGGCTTCGGCCCCAATCTGTTCGACGAGATGCGCTATCTCGACGAAGGTCAGCCCGGCCGGGACAACAGCCAGCGGCCGCTGAACCCGGATTTCCCGCTCAATCACGCCCGCTACCGGGGGGCGTCGATCCTGCTGGCGCGGGAAAATTTCGGCTGCGGTTCCAGCCGTGAGCACGCCCCCTGGGCGCTGGAAGACTACGGTTTTCGCTGTATTATCGCCCCCAGCTTCGCCGACATTTTCTACAATAACTGTTTCAAGAACGGCATCCTGCCGGTGGTTCTGCCGGCGGAGCAGGTGGAGCAACTGTTCGCAGCGCTGTATGCGGAGGAGGGCTACCAGCTCAAGGTGGACCTGGAGCGGCAGCAGGTACAGACGCCAACAGGCGAGACCCTGCGTTTCGAAGTGGACACCGCGCGCAAGCACTGCCTGCTGCAGGGTCTGGATGATATCGGGGTCACCCTGGAAAGCGCCGGCGCCATTCGCGACTTTGAGCAGCGCTGGCGGCAGAGTTCGCCCTGGTTGTTCGATGTCATCGGGCGGGAGCAACGTTGAGATGAGCAAAAAAATTCTGGTGTTGCCGGGCGACTACATCGGCCCGGAAATCATGACCGAAGCCGTCACCGTGCTGGAAACGGTCAACCGCAGGTTTGCGCTCGACCTGGAGCTTGAGCTCGGTCTGCTCGGTGGCGCCGCCATTGACGCGCACGGTGTGCCGTTGCCGGAGGAGACTCTGGCCAGCGCGCGGGCGGCGGACGCCATCCTGCTCGGCGCGGTGGGTGGGCCGAAGTGGGACAATGTCGAACGCCACCTGCGCCCGGAGCGGGGGCTGCTGGGCCTGCGCTCGGCGCTGGAACTGTTCGGCAACCTGCGTCCCGCCATTCTCTACCCGCAGCTGGCCGCGGCTTCCAGCCTCAAGCCGGAGATCGTCTCCGGGCTGGATATCCTGATCGTGCGCGAGTTGACCGGCGGCATCTACTTCGGTGAACCGCGCGGTATCCGCACGCTGGATAACGGCGAGCGGCAGGGCTTCAATACCTACGTCTACAGCGAATCGGAAATCCGCAGGATCGGCCATCTCGCGTTCCAGCTTGCCCGCCAGCGCGGCCACCGCGTCTGCTCGGTGGACAAGAGCAACGTGCTTGAGGTCACCGTGCTCTGGCGCGAGGTGATGGAGGAGGTGGGCAAGGAGTATCCGGACGTGGCGCTGAGCCACATGTACGTGGACAATGCCGCCATGCAACTGGTGCGGGCGCCGAAGCAGTTCGATGTTCTGGTCACCGGCAACATGTTTGGTGACATACTCTCGGACGCAGCCGCCATGCTCACCGGTTCCATCGGTATGTTACCCTCAGCGTCCCTGGACAAGAACGGCCGCGGCATGTATGAGCCCTGCCACGGTTCGGCGCCGGATATCGCGGGGCAGGGTGTGGCCAATCCGCTGGCGACCATTCTCTCCGTGGCGATGATGTTGCGCTACACCCTGGCCGCGCCGGAAGCCGCGGCGGCGATTGAGGCGGCAGTTAGCGCGGTGCTCGATCAGGGGCTGCGCACGGCGGACATCCACGGCGACGGCACTACCCTGGTCTCTACCCGGGAGATGGGCGCGGCGGTGGTCGCCGCCCTGCAGGCCTGATCATTCAATTGAGAATACAGAGGTATTTATGAGCAAGCTTTATGATGTCGCCGTTGTCGGCGCCACCGGCGCAGTCGGTGAAACCATGATGACCATTCTCGAGGAACGCAACTTTCCGGTCGGCAAACTCTTTCCGCTGGCCAGTGCCCGCTCCGCGGGCAAATCCATTACCTTCCGCGGCAAGCAGGTGAAGGTGACGGATCTCGCCGACTTTGACTTCAGCCAGGTGCAGATCGGCCTGTTCTCGGCGGGTGGCAGTATTTCCGAGGAGTTTGCGCCCAAGGCCGCGGCCGCAGGCTGCGTGGTGATCGACAACACTTCCCACTTCCGCCGCGATGAAGACATCCCGCTGGTGGTGCCCGAAGTCAACCTGGAGGCGCTGGCGGGCTATACCACCCGCAACATCATCGCCAACCCCAATTGTTCCACCATCCAGATGCTGGTGGCGCTGAAGCCGATCTACGACGCGGTGGGAATCGAGCGTATCAACGTCTGCACTTACCAGGCGGTTTCGGGCACCGGCAAGGAAGCTATTGAAGAACTCGCCGGGCAGACTGCGCGCCTGCTGAACGGCCAGGAAATCGAGTGCGAGGTCTACCCCAAGCAGATTGCTTTCAACGTGTTGCCCCATATCGACACCTTCCAGGACAACGGCTACACCCGGGAAGAAATGAAAATGATCTGGGAAACACAGAAAATTCTCGGTGACGGCAGTGTCCAGGTCAATCCTACCTGCGTTCGCGTGCCGGTGTTCTTCGGTCACTCCGAGGCCCTGCATATCGAAACCACCGACAAAATTTCCGCCGCCGAGGCGCGCAAGCTGCTCGCCGCCTTCCCCGGTATCACCGTGATGGATGAGCACGCCGATGGCGGCTACCCGACACCGGCAACGGATGGCGCCGGCAGCGACCCGGTTTTTGTCGGCCGCATCCGCGAGGATATCTCGCATCCGCGGGGCCTCAACCTGTGGGTGGTGTCCGACAATGTACGCAAGGGTGCGGCCCTGAACAGTGTGCAAATTGCCGAGGCCCTGATCAGTACTTATCTTGATTAAAAACTTGCGTTAAAACATACTTCCGGTATCTTCAAAAGCATTATATAGGGGCTGGCACCATCGGGAGACCGGCTTGAGTACTGCCAGGGGAAGGATAACAAGGCGTATTTATGGCTCGTAGAAAACGTTTGGCAGCAGCACTGGTATCCCTGGGTTGTCTGCAAGCGGGGTCGGCGTGGGCCCTCGGCCTTGGCGAACTGACCCTGGAATCCTTCCTCAACGAACCATTGCAAGCGCGCGTAAGCCTGCTGGATATCGGCAACCTGCACGAAGACCAGATTCGTGTCCGGCTTGGTGCCGCCGAGGATTTCGACCGGCTCGGGGTGGATCGCGCCTACTTTCTTACCGGCATCAAGTTCGAAGTCGACATCGATGGCAGCGGCCGCGGCGTGATTGTTCTCACCTCCGACGACCCGGTGCTGGAACCCTATCTGGATTTTATCGTGGAAGCGCGCTGGCCCTCAGGGCGCCTGCTGCGCAATTACACCGTGCTGGTGGATCCACCCGCTTTTGACACACGCAACCCGGTAGTCTCCGCAACGGAGCGGGTGGCGGCCACGGAAGGCAGCGCAGACGCCGACGCAGCGGAAAAAAAAACCGAAACTGAGGTCGATGGCTCCGGCACCCGGGTGAGCATGCGCGAGTCCGACCTGGCGTCGGGCGCCATGCCCCAGCGCGGGTTCAATGCCGGCACCGATTCCGATCCCGCGCCCGGCGCCCGCTACATGATCCGCCGCGACGAAACCCTGTGGACGATTGCCCAGAGCGCCCGGGTTGAAGGCGTCTCCGTGCAGCAGACGATGCTGGAAATCCAGCGCCTGAACCCTGACGCCTTTATCGATGGCAACATCAATCGGATCAAGGCGGGGTTCATCATCTATCTGCCGGCGTCCGGCGATATCAGCGAGGCGGATGTCGAGGCAGCGCTGGCCGCGGTGCGGCAGCAGAATGAAGACTGGCGGGCAGGGCGCGCATCCGCCCCGGCGGCACCCGGTCCGGCCCTGCGCATCTCGTCCGGGGAGCAAACCGAACCGGAACAGGTGACGCCCGCGCCCGGGCAGTCGTCCTCTGTCGACGCAGCCACGCAGGATGAATTGCAGCGCTCCGAACGCGAACGCGACGACCTGGGTCAGCGGCTTGCTGCTCTGGCCGAGCGCCTCGAGACCCTGGAGCGGGTGGTCGAATTGAAAGATGCGCAGATCGCCTCCCTGCAGCAGTCGCTCGCGGCAGCGGAAGGAAGCGCGGTCGCACCCCCTGAACCGAGCTCGCCTGCGAACGCGGATCCGGGCGCCGCCGAGGAGACAGCCGACAGCGTCCCCGCCGCACAGTCCGCCGCAGCTCCCGCACCTGAGCCCGCGGCAGCACCCGAACCCGCTGCGGCGTCCGCTCCGGCGCCCGCGCCTGCCGCCAACGGCTTCGGTAGCTGGCTCTATGTCATTGCTGGCGTGCTGCTGGCGGCTATCCTCGGGCTGCTGTTCTGGCGCCGGCGCCAGGCAGACGAGGATGATGAGGGCGCCAGCGGCAGCTTTGCGGCAACCCCCGCTGCGCACGAGCAGCCGGAGCGGGATGCATTTGCCGACATCCAGTTGCAGGACTCGGAGCTGGATCTGGACGAAGATGACAGCTCTGCGGCTGTCGTTGGCGGAGCGGGCCTCGTCGCCGCCACGCCCGCGCCCGCTCCCGTTGAAGATGCTCCCGAGCCGGCCGCCACCGGGCAGCGGGGCTATGGCGAACGCAAGCACGACCAGTATGCCTCGGATGTCGAGGCGGGCGACGCCCTGGCGGAGGCGGATATCTACATCGCCTATGGTCGCTACACCCAGGCCAGTGATCTGTTGCGCAAGGCGCTGCGCTCCGAGCCCGACAATACCGCCTACCGGCTGAAGCTGCTGGAACTGGCCGCAGATACCGGTGATCGCAGTGAAGCGGAATCCCAGCTTACAGAACTCAAGCGCTCCGGCGACAGGGACGCCATCGCCAGGGCGGAAGCCATCATCACCAGCAGCTTTGCAGCCGGCAACGCCTATGTAGAAGATACTGCGGCGCCGGCGGCCGAGCCGGAGCCTGAAACGGCAACTGCAACGGCACCCGAAGCGGAGCCCGAAACGGCGTCGGTCAGAGAGGAGGACCTTGGCAGCGAGCTTGCGGATCTGGGCGCTCCCGGCTCTGCAGACAGCCGCGATGAATTGGTGCCGTCGATCGACGACCAGCCGGAATTTCTCGGCCTGGAGATCGAGGACAGCCCGGTCGAGGAACTGGATGTGTCGGCGGAATACGACCGGGAGCGCGCTCGCGGTGACAGCAGCGAGGACGATTTCGTCTTCGCCGACGATGGCGACCCGCTGTCCACCAAGCTGGATCTGGCCCGCGCCTATATTGACATGGGCGACGACGATGGCGCCCGCCAGATTCTCGATGAGGTCGTGGCCGAAGGCAGCGACGAGCAACAGCGCGACGCGCGAGAGCTGCTCGACAGACTTGGCTGAGCAGAGTGAATGGCGGATCTTCGCAACCGATCCGCTGCCCCCCGGCACCCGCATTGCCTGCCGTATCGAATACGACGGCAGCGCCTACAATGGCTGGCAAGCCCAGCCCCACCCCGGTTCCCGCACAGTACAACAAACCCTCGAAGCCGCGCTGACAGGGATCGCTGCGGAGCCCCTGCGCGTGCACTGCGCGGGCCGCACCGACAGCGGCGTCCACGGCCATGCCCAGGTGATTCATTTCGATGCGCCCACGGCGCGCAGCTGCAAGGCCTGGGTTATCGGCAGCAACAGCCGGCTGCCCGCGGACATCAGGGTGCACTGGGCGCAGCCGGTGCCCGCGGATTTTCATGCGCGGTTCTCGGCTCAGGCCCGGCGTTACCGCTACCTGATTGCCAATACCGCTATCCGTCCGGCCCTGCTCGGCAGACAACTCAGTTGGCAGCGCCAGCCGCTGGATGCCGGGCGCATGCACGCCGCGGCCCAGTTCCTGCTCGGAGAGCGGGATTTCAGTGCCTTTCGCGCCGCCGCCTGCCAATCCAGCACGCCATACCGCTGCGTCACCCGCTGCGAGGTTAGCCGGCGCGGGGATCTGGTGGTGATCGATATTCAGGCCAATGCGTTTCTGCATCACATGGTGCGCAACATTGCCGGTAGCCTGATGGCGGTCGGCACCGGCAGCAGGGAGCCGGCCTGGATAGGAGAGCTGTTGGGCGGGCAGGACCGCACCCGGGCCGCCGAAACCGCGCCAGCCGAAGGCCTGTACCTGGTGGATGTAGTCTACCCAGCCCGCTTTGCCCTGCCACTCACGCCGCCCGGGCCTCTGCTGCTGGGGAGCTGAAGACACTGCCCCCCGTGTTCTGCTATCATCCCCGCCCTTCAGCAAGCCAGTAGCTACCATCCGTGTCACGAACCCTTGTCAAGATTTGCGGTATTACCAGCAGTGCCGATGCCCAGGCGGCCTGCGAGGCGGGCGCGGATGCCCTGGGCCTGGTGTTTTATGGGCCCAGCTCGCGCTGTGTCACTCCGCAGCAGGCGCGGAATATCGTGGCGGCGGTGCCACCCTTTGTCGCGATTGTGGCCCTGTTTGTCGATGAGACGGCGGTAACAATCCAGCGCACTCTCGAGTGCGTATCCGTAGACTGTATTCAGTTCCACGGCGCCGAGACGCCGGCGTTCTGCAGCCAGTTCCAGCGCCCATATTTGAAGGCCCTGCGGATGCGTCCAGGCGTCGATATCGGCGTACTTGCCGGCGGCTATTCCAGCGCCCGGGGCCTGCTGCTGGACAGCTGGCAACCCGGCGTTCCGGGCGGCACCGGCCAGCCCTTTGACTGGGCGGACATTCCCGCAGATTTGCCGCGCCCGCTGGTGCTGGCGGGCGGGCTCGACGAGCACAATGTCGCCGCCGCCATTGCCGCTGTCAGTCCCGCCGCGGTCGACGTCAGCGGCGGTGTCGAGAGTGCGCCGGGGATCAAGGATGCGGGCAAGATGAAGCGCTTTGTCGCTGCAGTGCGCAGCTGAACTCACACAGGGGAGCACACACCATGACCACGGAAATGACCAGCAGGATATTTGCGTCAGTGCCCGACGCTGAGGGTCGCTTTGGCGTCTACGGCGGCAAGTTTGTCGCCGAGACCCTGATGTCCGCACTCTCGGAGCTGGAAGCACTGTACCGGAAACTGTCGCAGGACGCGGAGTTCCAGCGCGAACTGGACGAGGATCTCGCCCACTATGTCGGGCGCCCCTCACCCCTGTACGAGGCCCGCCGCTGGTCCGACCGCGTCGGCGGCGCCCGCATCTACCTCAAGCGCGAGGATCTCAACCACACCGGCGCGCACAAGGTAAACAACACCGTAGGGCAGGCCCTGCTGGCCAAGCACATGGGCAAGCGGCGGGTGATTGCAGAGACCGGCGCCGGGCAGCACGGGGTCGCCACTGCCACCATCGCCGCCCGCCTGGGTCTTGAGTGCCATGTCTTCATGGGCGAGGAAGATGTGCGCCGCCAGGCGCTCAACGTATACCGGATGAAACTGCTGGGCGCCACCGTGGTACCGGTCACCTCCGGCTCGCGCACCCTGAAGGATGCGATGAACGAGGCCATGCGCGACTGGGTCACCAACGTCGACGACACCTTCTACGTTATCGGCACCGTGGCTGGCCCGCACCCGTACCCGATGCTGGTGCGCGACTTCCAGTGCGTGATCGGACGCGAGGCCCGGGCCCAGTCCCTGGCCCGCACCGGGCGCCTGCCCGATGCCCTGGTGGCCTGTGTTGGCGGCGGCTCCAACGCTATCGGCCTGTTCCACCCCTTCCTCGAGGATGAGGCCGTCGCCATGTACGGCGTCGAGGCCGGCGGCCACGGCGTCGCCAGCGGCGAACACGCCGCGCCGCTCAGCGCGGGCACGCCGGGCATATTACATGGCAACCGCACCTACCTGATGCAGGACGAGGACGGCCAGATCATGCACACTCACTCGGTGTCGGCGGGCCTGGACTACCCGGGGGTCGGCCCCGAACATTCCTGGCTCAAGGATATCGGCCGGGTCAACTACGTCACCATCAACGATGACGAAGCGCTACGTGCCTTCCACGACCTGACCCGCACCGAGGGCATCATGCCGGCCCTGGAGAGCGCCCATGCGCTCGCCTACGCGGAGAAACTGGCCGCGACCATGACCCCGGAGCAGCACATCATCATCAACCTCTCGGGCCGCGGCGACAAGGACATCCACACGGTTGCCGACATCGACGGCACTGATTTTTAAGGAGTAGGCAGCAGTGAGCAAAATAGCTGGACGTTTCCAGCAGTTGGCAGCCCAGGGTCGCAAGGCGCTGATTCCCTATATCGTGGCCGGTGACCCGGAGATGGCACTGACGGTGCCGCTGATGCATGCGCTGGTGGCGGCCGGCGCGGATATCATTGAGCTGGGAGTACCGTTCTCCGACCCGATGTCCGAAGGGCCGGTCATCCAGAAAGCGCACGAGCGGGCGTTGGCCAACGGCGCGCGCCTGCGCGATGCCCTGGACATGGTGCAGACCTTCCGCGAGCGGGATGCGGACACGCCCGTGCTGCTGATGGGCTACGCCAACCCGGTAGAACACATGGGCTACGGCGTATTTGCCGACCGCGCCGCAGAGGCCGGTGTGGACGGCCTGCTGACCGTGGACATCCCGCCGGAAGAAGTGGCCGGGGTCAACGCCGAGCTGCACCGGGTGGGCATGGACAACATCTTCCTGGTGGCTCCGACCACGCCCTCGGCACGGATCAAGGCCATCGTCGACCAGGCCAGCGGGTTTATCTACTACGTGGCGCTCAAGGGTGTGACCGGTGCCGGCAACCTCGACGCCGCCGACGTGGCCCGGCATCTGGCGCTAATCCGTGAGCACACCACACTGCCGCTGGCGGTGGGTTTCGGGATCAAGGACGCCGCGTCTGCCCGCCTGGTCGGCGCCAGTGCCGACGGCGTGGTGGTGGGCAGTGCGCTGGTGGCTTGTGTTGCTCGCGCAGCCAGCGAGGGCGTAGATCATGAGGGCCTTGTCCGGGCCGCATCAGCGCTGGTGGCGGAGATACGCGCGGGATTGGACAGCATCGCTTCCCGGTAACCTGCCGCAGGATGCGTCGATATTTGGGAGGCAGGGTACTAGTTGCCGCCGCGCACGTTTATAATGGTGTCACCAAACGGGGGATGCCATGAGTTGGATCGACAAAATACTGCCTTCCGGAGTGCGCAAGGAGGAGGGCGAGCGGCGCTCCAGCGTACCCGAAGGTCTGTGGAAGAAGTGTGTCAAATGCGACGCGGTGCTGTACCGGCCGGATGTCGAGCGCAACGACGACGTCTGCCCCAAGTGCGATCACCATATGCGTATCGGCGCTCGCCGACGCCTGGCCATATTCCTGGACGAGGAAGGTCGCGAGGAAATCCTGGCTCACATCGAACCGGTCGACCGCCTCAAATTCCGCGACAAGAAGCGCTATCGCGACCGTATCTCTGCCGCGCAGAAATCCACTGGTGAAAAAGACGCACTGGTGGCGATGCGGGGCAACCTGCAGGGCATGCCGGTAGTCTGTGTCGCCTTCGAGTTTGCTTTCCACGGCGGCTCCATGGGCTATGCGGTGGGGGAAAAATTCACCCAGGCAGCCCAGCTGGCGCTGCAGGAATCCATTCCTTTGGTCTGTTTCTCCGCCTCCGGCGGGGCGCGCATGCAGGAGGCGCTGATCTCCCTGATGCAGATGGCCAAAACCAGCGCCGTCATTGAGCGCATGAAAGTCGCCCGGGTGCCCTATATTTCGGTGATGACCGACCCGATCTACGGTGGCGTGTCCGCATCGCTGGCGCTGCTCGGGGACATCAATGTTGCCGAACCCGATGCCCGCGCGGGATTTGCCGGGCCCAATATCATCGAACAGACCATCCGCCAGAAATTGCCCAAGGGCTTCCAGCGCAGCGAGTTTCTGCTGGAGCATGGCGCAATCGACATGATCGTGCACCGCAATGACATGCGCGATACGCTGGCCCGCCTGCTGTCGAAATTCACCGGGCAGGAACTGGTGGTGCAGGAAGTCGACGAGAGCGACGAGAGCGACGAGGATACCAGCAGTGCGGAGCCAGAGGAGCCGGTCGAGTTCAGTCCCGACAACCCGGATGACTGAATCCGCGCTGGCCGCCTGGCTGGCACGTCTGGAGGCGCAGTATCCGCAGCCGATAAAACTGGGGCTGGAGCGCGTCGCGGCGGTCGCCAACACGCTCGGCCTGCTGCCGGTGTCGGTGCCCGTGGTCACAGTGGCCGGCACCAACGGCAAGGGCTCGGTGGTGGCGACAATCGAGGCCCTGTTGCACCGGGCCGGGGTCGCCGCCGGTGTTTATACTTCGCCCCATCTGCTGCGCTTCAACGAACGCATCCGGATCAACGGGGACGAGGCGGCTGACAGCGAGATCGTGGCTGCCCTGGACGAGGTCGAGGCGGCGCGCGGCGAGGTTGCCCTCAGCTACTTTGAATACACCACCCTGGCGGCACTGCTGCTGTTCCGGTCCCGCGCGGTAGAGGTAGTCGTCCTCGAAGTCGGGCTCGGCGGGCGTCTGGATGCGGTCAATATTGTCGACCCGACGATCGCGGTCATTACCAGCATTGCCCTGGATCACCAGGAGTGGCTGGGCGACAGCCTGGACCAGATCGCACGCGAAAAGGCCGGCATCCTGCGTGCGGGGCGCCCCGCCGTCATTGCCGCGACGGAACCGCCGGGGCTGCTTGCGGCCGTGAAGGCGAGTGGAGCCGAGGCGCTGTGGCTGCAGCGGGATTTCGGTTTTGCGCCGGCGGAAGCGCAGTGGCGCGGCTGGCTGCAGACCAGCGCCGGTGAGCGGCGGCAGTTGCGTGCCCTGGAGAACCCGTCGCTGTTGCCAGCCAACCTCTGCGCTGCGCTGCAGGTGCTGGAATTGCTGGGCCTGCCCGCCACCGATGCGGCGCTGGAGGAGGTGGTGCCGGCCTTGCGGCCCCCCGGGCGCAGGCAGCGCCTGAGCGTGGCCGGCCTGGAGCTGATTCTGGATGTCGCACACAATCCCTCAGCAGTTGATAAGATGGTTGAATTTATTGATATAACCCCATGTAATGGAAAGACTATTGCCGTATTCTCAGCCATGGCGGACAAGGACATCAAGGCAATGATCGACGCCGCTGGCGAGCGTTTCGCGGCCTGGTTCCTTGCGGACCAGCCGGGCAATGCCCGCGCCGCCTCCGCGGCCGCTATCGCGGCCTTGCTGCGGGAGGCGGGGCAGGAGATGATCAGCGTCAGCAAGAATTTACGGCAGGCCCTGGCTCGCGCCCGCAGCGTCATGGCACCCGGGGACAGGTTGGTGGTGTTCGGGTCCTTTCATACGGTGGCGGCAGCCCTGAGCTGGCTGGCAAAGGAACAGGGGAAGGGCTAGCAGGTGAACGATATCCTCAAGCAGCGCCTGGTCGGCGCACTGATACTGATTGCCCTGGGCGTCATCTTCTGGCCCATTATTTTCGTCGATCCCGACCAGGATGTCGGTATGGAAGATCTGCGTATCCCGCCGCGGCCACAGGTGGACACGACACCGATTGCGCCGCCCGATCCCGCCGGTCTGCGTGGATCACCGGAGCTGGAATACGACGAGGAGGAGTTTGCCGACGACGGGGGCTTGGAGGAGGACTCCCGGGGGTTCGCGGAACCGGTACCCGCAGATGGCGCTGAAGCACAACCGGAACCGGAGCAAACGCCTGTCGTTGCCGCGCCGCCAGCGCCGGGGGAAACCCGCACGGAGGCGCCGGAACAGCCAGTCATTGACGCCCAGGGCGTACCGGTGGCGTGGATGCTGCAGGTCGCCAGCGTCAGCAGTGCCGAGAATGCCGAGGAACTGCGCCAGCGCCTGCAAGCGCTGGGCGAGAAGGCCTGGGTAGCGCCAGTCACGATCGACGGCCGGGCCATGTACCGGGTCAACGTCGGCCCCAAATTCGAGCGTGCCAGGTTGGAGGCGCTGCAGTCAGATATTGACGCCGAGTTCGGTGTCAACTCCCTGGTCAAGCGCTATCTACCCTAGTGCGGGCCACCCTGGTGCGGGGTCGCCCTGCGCGGGCCACCCTGCGCGGGCCGCTGACCCCATGATTCCCCGGCTTTCCTTCAGTGAGCACCGCCGCTCTGTTAGAATGCGCCGCGCAGGGTGCAGGAGCCAGGGGGCGGGGCAGGGATGTTGATGCTGGATGCGTTTACCTGGGTGGACTGGGTCATCGTCGCGATCGTGACGCTGTCCACGCTGCTGAGCCTGCTGCGGGGTTTTACCCGCGAGGCCCTGTCCCTGCTGGGGTGGGTAGCGGCGTTCGTCATCGCCTATCTGTTCGCGGGTGAACTGGCCTCGCACATGCGCGGGCTGATCAGCAATATCACGGCGCGCTACATCGCCGCCTGGCTGCTGCTCCTGGTGGGCGTTTTGCTGGTTACCGGGCTGGTGAGCATGCTTGTGGCACAGATGGTCAGAGCCACCGGTCTCGGTACCCTGGACCGGTTGCTGGGCACCATTTTTGGCGGTGCCCGCGGCGTCATTATCGTGCTGGTGCTGGTGTTCCTGATCAGGGAGCTGCTGCCACCACGGGACCAGGTCTGGCTTTACCAGGCCCATTTGATGCCCCAGATCGATGCCCTGCTGAATTGGGCAATGCAGCTGCTGGGGCAGCTGGATACCGACCGACTGTCGGCAATCAGGACTTGAAAACGAGGTAGATACTGGATGTGCGGGCTGGTGGGAATGGTAGGCAAGGGCGATGTGGGGCCGGATATTTATGATGCCCTGACGGTGCTGCAGCACCGCGGCCAGGATGCTGCCGGCATCATGACCTGTCGCGGCGGTCGTTTTAACCAGCGCAAGAGCGAGGGGCTGGTGCGCGACGTATTTCGCCAGGACCACATGCAGCGCCTGAAAGGCCCGATGGGAATAGGGCATGTCCGCTACCCGACCGCTGGCAGCTCCGGCCCGGCGTTGGCGCAGCCGTTCTACGTCAACTCTCCCTACGGCATTGCCCTGGCCCACAACGGCAACCTGACCAATTCCGACCAGCTGGCCAAGGAGCTGTTCCAGGACGACCTGCGCCACCTCAACACCGATTCCGACTCCGAGGTGCTACTCAACATTTTCGCCCATGAGCTGCAGACCCTGGGCAAGTTGAGCCCCACCGCCGATGATATCTTCCAGGCGGTGACCGCGGTGCACCGCCGCTGCAGTGGCGGCTATGCCGCGGTGGCGCTGGTGGTGGACTACGGCGTAGTCGGCTTCCGCGATCCCTTTGGCATCCGCCCGCTGGTGGTGGGAGAGCGCACAACGGCTGCGGGGACCGAGTACATGCTCGCCTCCGAGAGCGTGGCGCTCGATGTCCTGGGCTTCCGCCTGATTGACGATGTCGCGCCCGGTGAAGCGGTGTTCATCGACGCCGGCGGCAAACTGCACCGGCGTCAGTGCGCCGAGAACCCGCAGCTCAGCCCCTGTATCTTCGAGCATGTCTATTTTGCCCGCCCGGATTCGATGATGGACGGCGTTTCCGTGTACAAGACCCGGATGCGCCAGGGTGAAGCCCTGGCCCGCAAGATTCTGCGCCTGCGCCCCGATCACGACATCGACGTGGTGATACCCATCCCCGATACCAGCCGGATCGCGGGCCAGGCGCTGGCGTCGGACCTGGGCATCAAGTTCCGCGAAGGCTTCATGAAAAACCGTTATATCGGCCGCACCTTCATCATGCCGGGCCAGAACCAGCGCAGGAAATCCGTGCGCCAGAAACTGAACCCGGTGCCGCTGGAGTTCGACGGCAAGAATGTGATGCTGGTGGACGACTCGATCGTGCGCGGCACCACCTGTCGCCAGATTATCCAGATGGCGCGGGATGCGGGCGCCGTCAAGGTCTATTTCGCCTCCGCCGCGCCGCCGGTGCGCTATCCGAACGTATATGGCATCGACATGCCCTCCGCCAGCGAGCTGATCGCCCACAATCGCAGCGTCGACGAGGTCTGCGAACTTATCGGCGCCGACTGGCTGGTGTTCCAGGACCTCGAGGATCTGGTGCAGTGTTCCCGCTCGGGCAACAGCCACACCGCGGGTTTTGACTGCTCCGTGTTCAATGGCGAGTATGTCACCGGGGATGTTGACCGGGTCTACCTCGACCGCATCGAAGCCCTGCGCAACGACGATGCCCAGACCCAGAGCCGCGCCCAGTTGCTGGCCGACGGTACGGTGGTCGGCATCCACAACGACGCCAGCTGAGGCCCCATGAGCAGCGACCAGAGCGATGATCCGCTGGCGGACGCCAGGCTCGACACCCTCGCCATCCGCGCGGGTATCCACCGGACTGCCGAAGGGGAACATTCGGAGCCGATTTTCACCACCTCCAGCTACGTCTTTGATTCCGCGGCGGATGCCGCGGCGCGCTTCGCCGGCGACAGTCCCGGCAATGTCTATTCGCGCTACACCAACCCCACCGTGCGCAGCTTCGAGGAACGGCTGGCGGCGCTGGAGGGCGGGGAGGCCGCGGTGGGAACCTCCTCGGGCATGGCGGCGATCCTCAGCACCTGCATGGCGCTGCTCGCTGCCGGCGACCACGTGATCTGTTCCCGCGATGTCTTCGGCACCACCACCAGCCTGTTTGCGCGCTATATGGCCAAGTTCGGGGTGACGGTCGATTTCGTGCCGCTGCTGGCGCCGGACCAGTGGCAGGCGGCGATGCGCCCGGAAACAAGGCTGCTGTACCTCGAGACGCCCTCCAACCCCCTGTGCGAAGTGGCCGACATTCGCCAGCTGGCGGACCTGGCCCACGCCGGCGGTGCCCTGCTGGTGGTGGACAACTGTTTCTGTACCCCGGCGCTGCAGCGGCCGCTGGAACTCGGTGCCGATATAGTCATCCACTCCGCCACCAAGTACCTGGACGGCCAGGGCCGCTGTGTCGGTGGCGCGGTGGTGGGCTCGCAGGCGTTAATGAACGAGATCCTGGTCTTCCTGCGCACCTGCGGGCCGACCATGAGTGCCTTCAACGCCTGGGTTTTCCTCAAGGGCCTGGAGACCCTGCGCCTGCGCATGGAGGCCCATTCGCGCTCGGCGCTGGAGCTGGCGCAATGGTTGCAACAGCAGCCCCAGGTGCAGAAAGTCCACTACGCGGGCCTGGCGGACCACCCCGGCCACGCCCTGGCCGCGCGCCAACAGCGCGCCTTCGGCGGGGTGCTGTCCTTTGAGGTCCAGGGCGGGCGCGACGCGGCCTGGCGCTGTATCGACGCGACCCGGATTATGTCCCTGACCGCCAACCTCGGCGATGCCAAGACCACCATCGTGCATCCGGGCACGACGACCCACGGCCGCCTGACCCCGGCCCAGCGCGCGGAGGCGGGCATCAATGACAGCCTGATCCGGGTCGCGGTCGGGCTGGAGGATGTCGCGGACCTGCGCGCGGACCTGCAGCGCGGCCTGGACGCCGTAGGCTGAGCAAACCTCAGGAGTACAGGCATGGAGATACAGGGCGCAATTGACGGCGCGGTGGCGGAAGTCGGCACCGTGCTGCTGGGCAAGGAAGCGCAGGTGCGCCTGGCGCTGTGCTGCCTGCTGTCCCGCGGCCACCTGCTGATCGAGGACCTGCCGGGCATGGGCAAGACCACGCTCTCGCACGCCCTCGCGGAAGTGCTCGGGCTGTCCTACAAGCGGGTCCAGTTCACCAGTGACCTGCTGCCGGCGGATATCCTCGGCGTCTCGGTGTTCGACCGCAACGAGGCCAGCTTCAGCTTTCACCCCGGCCCCATATTCACCCAGGTGCTGCTGGCCGACGAAATCAACCGCACCACCCCGCGTACCCAGAGCGCGCTGCTGGAGGCCATGGCGGAAGGCCAGGTGACTATCGAGGGCGAGACCCGGCCCCTGCCGGAACCCTTTTTCGTGATTGCCACCCAGAACCCGATCCACCAGTCCGGCACCTACCCCCTGCCCGAGAGCCAGCTGGACCGCTTCCTGATGCGACTGCAGCTGGGTTACCCGGATCCACAGGCGGAGCGGCAGATGTTCCTCAGCAAGCATTCCGGCCAGTTCAGCACGGCGCCCCTGCGGCGCTGCGTGACGCCGGAGCAGTTGAGCGAATTTCGCGCGGCGGTGGTGCAGGTGCATGTGACGGATACCCTGCTGGATTACCTGCAGCGGCTGGTGGCGTTTACCCGCCAGAGTCGCGAATTCGCCGTCGGCCTGTCGCCGCGGGGGGCCCTGGCCCTGCTGGACTGCGCCCGCACCTGGGCCTTCATGGACGGGCGCGGCCACGTGGTGCCGGAAGATCTGCAGGCGGTGCTGGCCGCGGTGGCGGGGCACCGGCTGATCCCCAGCGGCGATTACGCCGGTGACGGCCAGGCGCTGGTCGACCTGCTGCAGCGCAGCGTGGACGTGATCGGGCGCTGAGCCCGCCATGGCCACTGCCCCCGAAGTGACAGGCCGCGCCACCAGCGCCCCGCGGGGTCGCTTTGGCCGCTGGCTGGAGCGGCGCATTCCGCCGGCGCGCTCGGTGACCCTGGATCAGCGCCGGATCTTCATCTTTCCCTCCCTGCCCGGCCTGTTCTTCTTCCTCCTGCTGCTGCTGATCCTGCTCACGGCGATCAACTACCAGAACAACATGGCCTACGCGGTGGCCTTCCTGCTTGCCACCCTGTTCGTGATCGCGATCCTGCACACCTACGCCAACCTGGCGGGTCTGACCCTGCACGCGGTGGCCGCCAGCGCCGCCTTCCCCGGGCAACAGAGCGAATTCACCCTGCGCCTGGAGCGCGGCCGGCGCGCCGCCCACTACGGCTTGCGCCTGGCCTGGCCCCGTGGCGGCGATGCCCGGGTCAGCCTGGTCGACCGCGACAGCGTCGAATTGCGCCTGTTTGTGCCGGTGGGGCAGCGCGGTTGGTATCACCCCGGGCGCCTGCTGCTGGAAAGCAGCTACCCGTTGGGCCTGCTGCGCTGCTGGACCTGGGTGGACCTGGATCTGCGGGCGCTGGTCTATCCCCAGCCGCTGGCCTCGCCGGAACTGCCGGGAGCGTCCAGCGACAGCCCCGAGGGTGCGGCGGTGGCCGTCTCCGGCAGCGATGATTTCTACGGTTTCCGGGAATACCGGCGCGGGGACTCCCTGCGCCAGGTGCACTGGAAGGGCCTGGCCAAGGGGCAGGCCCTGCAGAGCAAACACTACGCCGCGTATACCGATCGCAGTGCCTGGCTGGACTGGGACGCCTTCCCCGGCCTGCCGCTGGAGCAGCGTCTGTCCCACCTGTGCCACTGGGCGCTGCTGTTCGAGCGCGGCGACGAGGACTACGGCCTGCGCCTGCCGGGCACGCAAATTGCGCCCGCCCGCGGCGAGGCGCAGCTGGAGCGGGTACTGACCGCGCTGGCGCTGTTCGGTGCCGGGGGCCAGGGCACGTGAAAGCTGCCGTGGGCGCCGCCAGCCTGATTCCCCGCAATGCCCTGGTGTGGATCATCCTCAGCCAGTTCGCCCTGCTGCTGCCCCATCTGGGGCGCCTGCCGGTGTGGGTGGTGCTGGTCTACCTCTCGACCGCGGTCTGGCGCCTGCTGGCATATCAGGGGCGCGTGTCCTTTCCCGGGCGCTGGGCCCGGGTCGGCCTGATTGGCGCCGGTTTCGCCGCCATTTTCCTCAGCTACGGCAACCTGCTGGGTCTGGAGCCGACGGTGGCCCTGCTGCTGACCGCCTTTGCGCTGAAACTGCTGGAGCTGGTCAAGCGCAAGGATGCCTACGTCCTGATCTTTCTCGGCTACTTTATTTGCGTTACCGCGTTCCTGTTCACCCAGGATATTCTGCTGGTGCTGTACTCGCTGTTTACCCTGTTGCTGGTGACCACCGCTCTGGTAGCGCTGCACCGGCCCGGCGAGCACCGCTTCCGGGTCGACACCCTGCGCCTGCCGGCGCTGATGCTGGCCCAGGCGTTTCCGCTGATGCTGGTGCTGTTCTTCCTGTTCCCGCGCATCGGGCCCCTGTGGACGGTGCCGGTGAAAAGCCACGCCGCCAGGACCGGGGTCAGCGACTTCATGAAGCCCGGTGATATTTCCAGTCTGAGCCAGTCCGACGAAGTTGCCTTCCGGGCAGAGTTCGAGGGGGACATCCCGCCGCGCTCGGAGCTGTACTGGCGCGGGCTGGTGTTCAGCGTGCTGGATGACGGCGCCTGGCGCAGCCTGCGCTATCACGAGCTGCCGGGGGCAGAAATGCGGCAGCAGGCAACGGAGCCGGCGGGACCGGAGCTGTCCTATTCGGTGCTGATGATGCCCACCCAGCAGAACTGGCTCTACAGCCTGCGCTACGCGCGCGCGCGGCAGTCGGGGGTGATCCCCACCCCCGACTTTCGCCTGTTCTCACCGGTGGAAATAGAGGATCAGCTGCGCTACCGGGTGAGCAGCTGGCCACAGACGCCGCTGGAAACCGAGCTGTCCGACTGGCGGCGCAGCACGGAGCTGGTCCTGCCGGCTACGGGCAACCCGCGCAGCCGCGAGTTGGCCGCGGAACTCCACGCCGCCAGCACCAGCGACGCGGCGTTTGTCGATGCGGTGCTGGCGCATTTCAATCGCGAGAACTTTGTCTATACCTTGCAGCCGCCACTGCTGAGCGGCCCGGACCCGATGGACCAGTTCCTGTTCCAGAGCCGGCGCGGCTTCTGCGAGCACTATGCCTACGCCTTCACCCTGATGATGCGCGCCGCCGGGGTGCCGGCGCGGGTGGTGGCGGGCTACCAGGGCGGAGAGATCAATCCGGTCAACGGCACCGTGATTGTGCATCAGTTTGACGCCCACGCCTGGTCTGAAGTGTGGCTGGAGGGGCAGGGCTGGGTGCGGGTGGACCCGACCGGTGCGGTGTCTCCGGATCGCATTGAGCTGGGGCTGGAGCAGGCGCTGGCCGGTGAGGGCAGCTTCCTCGCCAACTCGCCCCTGTCGCCCCTGCGCTACCGCAGTGTGAACTGGGTCAACATGCTCAGGCTGCGCTACGACGCCCTGACCTACCGCTGGCAGAGCTGGGTGGTGGGCTTCAACAGTGAGGAGCAATACAGTCTGCTGCAGGACCTGTTCGGCTCGGTGCGGGCCCAGACCTTTGTCATCATTGTGCTCGCCAGCGGCGCGCTGGTGCTGGTGCCCGTGGCCTGGCTGCTGCTGGGGCGGCACCGGCGCCGGCCGCTGGATCCCGCGCAGCAACTGTACCTGGCATTCTGTGCCCGGCTGGTGCGGCGCGGACTGGCCCGCGAGCGCGGCGAGGGCCCGCGGGCTTTCTGTCAGCGGGTGGCGCATGCGGACCCGGCGCTGGGGCGCTGGGCGCGGGACTTCACCGAAGGGTTCGAGCAGCTGGCCTATACCGGTAGCGCCGCGGGCGGCAGCGCGCGCCAGCAGCAGCTGCGCAACCTGCGCCAGCAGCTGCAGCGCATGCCGGGTACTTCCTAGAGCAGGGCGCCGTAATCCGCCTGCAGCTGGTCGAAGTTCAGCGAGGCGATAAAGCGCGAGAAACTCATCCAGGTCGCCAGGCCCTGCAGGTCGGCAAAGTGCGGTGGCACGAAGCGAGGCGCCTCGACCACACCCTCATCAATGAGCTGGCGCCAGGTCTGGATGTCCTCCAGGGTGATCTTGCCGCAGAACAGTACCGGCAGGCTGTCCAGGCGGCCCTCGCTCATGGCGAGACGGAGGAAGTTGTAGGTCTGGACAAAGCCGCGCATGTAGGCGAGGTCCTTGGTGAAGGGCTTGCCCTCCGGGGTACTGCCGCGGAACACCCGCATGGCGATGCTCCAGGCGTCGTCCTCGCTCATGCCGTGGTCGCGCAGATACTGGAACACGTCGACGAAACTGGCGCCTTCCTCGGCCAGGGTCACCGCCCGAACCCGGTTGATCAGCCGGTACAGGCGCGAGGGGCTGGAGCGCAGGGTGAGGATTTCGGTCAGTACCGCGAGGCCCTCCTGGGTGGTGGTGGCCGCGGGCGTGCCCTTGCCGAGGAAGGTGCAGGCTGGCTGGGCGCCGCCGTTCAGGGTGGTGCCGAGGTGCACCCAGCCCTCGTGCACTTCCAGCACGTCGATGTCCAGGCGGTTGAAGCGGGCATCGCTGCGGATCTTCAGGTAGTCGGAACCGGCGGCGGCATCCGCGGTCATCTGGTCGTTGAGCAGGACCCGGATGCCGGCGTCGGGAAACACCTGCAGCAGGCGCTGGTTGAGCATCTCCACCGCCTGTTCCGCGGGAATATCCTTGGGCGCTTCCTGCATGGAGCGGTTCTGCAGCAGGTTGGTGAGGGTGCCCTCCATCACCGTGCCCAGGTCCGCCAGGGTGGGGTCGCCGGCGTGAAACACGTCAGTGGCGGAGCCGTACAGGTCCACCGAGATGGTGCCGAAATCGGGCTCGCCGCGCGCTTCCAGCATCTGTACCACGCTGCGATACTCCCGGCACATGCGGCGCATGATCTGGGCCAGGGGGTTCAGTTGCCCGAGCTTGCGCGCGATGTCGCGCTCGATGTCCTGGAATTCCGCCCGCTTGGCGGCGGGGTCGAAGTCCAGGGGGTTTTTCTCGCGATAGTAATCGCGGTCAATCTGCGGCAGTTCGCGGCAGCCGCGGGCAAAAAAATCCCTGCGCACCGCGCCGCTCCACTTGATGGCGTCGAGAATGCGGATCGGGCGCTGGGCCAGCACCATGCGCTCGGACAGCTCACGCACCAGGGCGAGGTAGTTCGGGTCGGCGCTCACGACTTCTTCTTCCTCCTCCGCTTCGCCGGCTGCACCACGACTACCGCCCGCAGACGGCTGCCGCCGAAGCGGTGCATGGCGGCAAAGTCGGCGCGGGCAATGGGCAGGTGCTGGCAATCCAGCGGCGCCTTGTTGGCGTCGCGGGCCGCATTCGGGGTGCCGAGATCATCCAGCTCCGGGTCGTGCACATACAGGCAGCTGTCATCGTAGCCGGACAGCACCACCCAGTGCGGCGCCTTCTTGCTGTCGAGGCGGTAGGTGGAGATCAGAATCAGGATATTGGCGCCGGCATCGAACAGCTCCACCAGCTGCTGCTGATCGATGTCCTGATAATGGACGGGGATATCGCGGCGGTCGCACTGCACCACAAAGGCGTCGTGGACCAGGCTCATGACCCGTTTCTTGTTCTCGTCGCGCACGCCCTCCAGAAACAGGGGGCCCACGGCGTTGATCCAGACTTCGCTGCGGAAGCCCCGCGCGCTGGCGGCCAGGGCCAGCCCCAGGGGGTGGCAGCCGCCGTGGCCGGAGGTCATGAAGATGGTGGTGGCCTGGCGCCAGATCTCGATCTCTTCCAGCGGCGTCGGCTCGTAGCTGCTGTCCAGCCCGGCCATGGCCATCATCAGCGCCGCGGGACCGCAGGTGAAGGGAGTGGTCTGGGCCAGCCAGGGTATGCAATGGGAGTCGCCGCCGGGCTCGTAGGGGCGGATACACTTCTCCATCCGCAGGGCATCGCCGTGGTCTTCGTAGTAGTCGTGGTAGAGGCCGAACTGGGTGTAGCCCAGCTGCCGGTAGAGCGCAATCGCGGCGCTGTTGGTGCTCGCCACTTCCAGGCGCAGGTACAGGGCGCCGGTGGCGCGGGTATCGCGCTCGGCCTGTTGCAGCAGGCGCCGCGCCAGGCCCAGGCCCTGGTAGTCCGGCGCCACTGCCAGCGAGTAGAGGCGGGCCAGCCGGGTGCCCTGGCGCAGCAGCACCAGGCTGTAGCCCGCCAGATGCGCGCCATCCCGGGCCACCAGGAACACGCAGTCATCCCGCCGCAGCCAGCGCTTGAAGCTGCGTCGGGACAGGCGGTCGTTGCTGAAACAGGCGGTTTCGATCGCCAGTAGTGCGTCGAGGTCCGCCGGTAGAGCCCGCTCTATGCTGATTTCGGGGTTGATCTCGGCAGGGTGCTCGGCCCGGGCTGGGGCTGTCTGTTTGGCGCTCTGGACAGGCATGGGTTATCCATCGGGGTAATCCCTGTAATATAGTGCCTGGGACGGGCGACTGTCATGGGCCGTGGTGGCGCAGGTTGAAAACTACCAAACTGGCGCGTTAGTCTGTTGCGCGCTGCTGGCCGCCGGGATTTAGCGCTTGCGTTTGCGCCGCAGCGGCCTAAAATCGGCGCCGTTTCCACTACCCAAACGACCAATGCCAGTTGCCAGCAATAGCTGCACCTGAGGATGCCAAAAGCCTCTGCGTGCCATTGAACTGAACACGGGAGGATCATGACAGACTCAGCACAGCCCGCAGCGGGCTGGAGCGCCGCCGACAGTGCCGAGCTCTACGGCATAAACGCCTGGGGCGCCGGATACTACAGCATCGCCGACAACGGCCACGCCCAGGTGACGATCAACCCCGGCGAGGGCGACGTCAGCGTCTCCCTGATGGATATCGTCGCCGGCATGCGCGCGCGCAACCTGGAAATGCCAGCGGTGCTGCGGATCCGCAATGTGCTGGACCACCGCATCAAGGTGCTCAATAGAGCCTTTGCCGACGCCATCGCCAGTGGCGGCTACACCAATGTCTACCGCGGCGTATTCCCGATCAAGGTCAACCAGCAGTGCCACGTGATCGAGGAGATCGCCGATTACGGCACCCGCTTCCACCACGGTTTTGAAGCCGGCAGCAAGGCCGAACTGACCATCGCCCTGAGTCAGCTGCGGGACATTGAAAGCCTGGTGGTCTGCAATGGCTACAAGGACTCCGAGTTTATCGACCTGGGCCTGTACGCCCGGCGCATGGGCTATCCCTGCTTTTTCGTGCTGGAATCGGTGAGCGAGCTGCGCATGATCATCGAGCGCAGCCGGGCCCTGGACGTGGAGCCGCTGATCGGCGTGCGCATGAAGAGCTCGGTAAAAGTCGACGGCCACTGGAGCCAGGACAGCGGCGACCGCTCCATCTTCGGTTTGTCCACGCCCGCGCTGATCACCGTGGTCGACGAACTGCGTGAAGCGGGCATGCTGCACTGTCTGCAGATGCTGCACTGCCACCTGGGCTCCCAGGTGCCCAACATCCGCAACGTCCGCAACGGCGTTCTGGAAGCCTGCCGCTTCTATGCCGGGCTGGTGGAGGAGGGCGCCGCCATGGGCTACCTCGACCTCGGCGGCGGCCTGGCGGTGGACTACGAGGGTGCCCGCACCAACAGCACCCACTCGATGAACTACCAGCTGGAAGAATACTGCGTCAACATTGTCGAGAGTATTCGCGAGACCTTTGACCCGCTGGACATTCCGCACCCGGTGATTGTCACCGAATCCGGCCGCGCCACCGTGGCCTATTCCTCCATGCTGTTGTTCAACGTGCTGGACGTGCGCACCTGGGAACCGCAGCACATCCCCGAGGTGCTGCCGGAAGGCTGCAATGACACCCTGCGCAATATCCGTGAAGTGCTGGATGTGGTGGGGCGCGAGAATTTCCAGGAGTGCTACAACGA
Organism: Haliea sp. E1-2-M8; assembly: GCF_030649675.1. GTDB lineage: Bacteria > Pseudomonadota > Gammaproteobacteria > Pseudomonadales > Halieaceae > Haliea. The sequence goes on from NZ_JAUTDR010000016.1 coordinate 93,702, forward strand.
CGCCCTGTTTTATCGCGATGAGATCCGCGAGATGTTCCAGCACGGGCAGGCCACCCTGCGCGAGCGCGCCCTGGCCGATGACATCTGCCTGGCGGTGCTGCAGCGCATCGTGGTCCTGCTGCCGGGAATGACGCGGGTGCCGCCGGAGCTGGAGAACCTGCCCGAGCTGCTGTCGGATATCTACTACTGCAACTTCAGCCTGTTCCAGTCGCTGCCGGACATCTGGGCCATCGACCAGCTGTTTCCGATCATGCCCCTGCACCGGCTGCAGGAAGAGCCCAGCCGCCGCGGCATGCTCGCGGACCTCACCTGCGACTGCGACGGCAAGATCGACAAGTTCTCCCTGCCCGCGGGCACCAGCAGCACCCTGCCGCTGCACGGCCTGCGCGAGGACGAAGACTATATCCTGGGGGTGTTCCTGGTGGGGGCCTACCAGGAAACCCTGGGCGACCTGCACAACCTGTTTGGCGACACCAACGTGGTCAATGTTACGGTCAATTCGGACGGCAGCTTCGACTTCGCCCGCGAGTTCCACGGCGACAGCATTGCCGATGTGCTCAGCTACGTTGAGTACGAGCCCAAGCACATGCAGGAGCAGTTCCGCCGGGTGGCAGAGAACGCGGTGCGCAGCGGCCGTATTTCCGTGGCCGAGCGCCAGGAAATCCTGCGCGCCTTCCGCGACAGCCTGCAGGGCTATACCTATTTCGAGCACCACTGAACCCGTTAGCAGCAAAGGAGCACTGACATGTCCAAAGTGATGATTATCGGCGCCGGCGGCGTCGGCGGCGTGGTCGCGCACAAGTGTGCACAGCTGACGGAAGTGTTCAGCGAGATCGTGCTGGCCAGCCGTACCGAAGCCAAATGCAAGGCCATTGCCGCCCAGGTCTCGCGGCCGATCCGCACCGCGCAGGTGGATGCAGACAACGTCGATGAGCTCACCGCTCTGCTCAAGGCCGAGCAGCCGGAGCTGGTGATCAACGTGGCGCTGCCGTACCAGGATCTCAGCATCATGGACGCTTGCCTGGCGGCGGGCGTGCACTATCTGGACACGGCCAACTACGAGCCGCAGGACACCGCCAAGTTCGAGTACCACTGGCAGTGGGCCTACCAGGACAGGTTCCGCGACGCCGGCCTGACCGCAATCCTGGGCAGCGGCTTTGACCCGGGCGCCACCAACATCTTCACCGCGTATCTCGCCAAGCACTATTTCGACGAGATCAGCGAGCTGGACATCATCGACGTCAACGGCGGCGACCACGGCTACCCCTTCGCCACCAACTTCAATCCCGAGATCAATATCCGCGAAGTCAGCGCCGACTGCCGGCACTGGGAGAATGGTGAGTTTGTCACCACGCCGCCCATGTCCAAGCAGGCGCGCTTCGAGTGCCCGGAGAACGTCGGCGCCTACAACATCTATCGCATGTACCACGAGGAGCTGGAATCCCTGAGCAAGAATTTCCCCGGGCTCAAGCGCGCCCAGTTCTGGATGAGCTTCTCGGAGAACTACCTCACGCACCTGGAAGTGCTGCGCAACGTGGGTATGACCGGTATCGAGCCGGTGGACTACCAGGGCCACCAGATCGTGCCGATCCAGTTCCTGGCGTCGCTGCTGCCGGACCCCTCCACCCTGGGTCCGCGCACCAAGGGCAAGACCTGTATCGGCTGCGTGGTGCGCGGGACCAAGGACGGCAAGGAGCGGGTGATGTACCTGTACAACATCTCCGATCACCAGGAATGCTTCCGCGAGGTGCAGTCCCAGGCGATCTCCTACACCACCGGGGTGCCGGCGGTAATCGGCGCCAAGATGATTCTCGAGGGCCATTGGCGCGAGCCCGGGGTGTGGAACGTCGAACAGCGCGACCCGGATCCCTTCATGGCGGACATGAACCAGTATGGCCTGCCCTGGACTGTGGTGGAGCTGGATCCCGCCTTCCACCTCGACGTGGTCAAGGGCCAGGATATCTAGAGTGCAGATCTTCCAGTTCACGGATTTCAGCAAGCTGGACCTCGCGCGCCTGCCGTCCCCCTGCTATGTGGTGGACGAGGTGGCGGTGGAGCGCAACCTGGCGATTCTCCGGCAGGTGGCCGATGCCAGCGGGGCCAGGGTGCTGGCGGCGTTGAAGGCATTCTCCTGCTGGCGCCTGGGGGACCTGACAGCGAGCTACCTGCACGGCAGCTGCGCCAGCGGCCTGCATGAGGCGCGGCTGGGCCACGACTACTATCGCGGTCCGGAGCAGGCGGGTGAAGTGCACGTGTTCGGCGCCGGCTACCACGAGGCGGACCTGCGCGAGATCCTGCAGATAGCCCACCATGTGGTGTTCAACAGCTGCGCCCAGTGGGTCCGCTTCCGGCCCCTGTGCCAGGCGGCCCAGCGCGCGCGCCCGGAGCTGCGCTTCGGCCTGCGCATCAACCCGGAACACTCCGAGGGCGATGTGCCCATCTACGACCCCTGCGCGCCGGGCTCGCGCCTGGGGATTCCGCGCTCGCAACTCGATGTCAGCACCCTGGAGGGGATTACCGGGCTGCACTTCCACACCCTCTGCGAGCACGACTTTCCGCCCCTGCAGCGCACCCTGGCGGCGGTGGAGGAAAAATTCGGCGACCTGCTGCCGCAGATGGACTGGGTCAATTTCGGCGGCGGCCACCACATTACCCGCCCCGGTTACCAGATCGACGACCTGGTTGCCTGTATCCGCGACTTTGCCAGCCGCCACCGGGTGCAGGTGTACCTGGAGCCGGGGGAGGCGGTGGCCATCGGTACCGGCGTGCTGGTGACCGAGGTGCTGGACCTGACCTGGAACGCGCTGGACCAGGCCATTCTCGACTGCTCCGCCACCTGCCACATGCCCGACACCCTGGAGATGCCCTACCGGCCCGAACTGCTGGGTGGGGGAGAGGCCGGGGAACTGGGCCACACCTACCGCCTGGGCGGGCTTACCTGCCTCGCCGGCGACGTCATTGGCGACTACAGCTTCCCCGCGCCGCTGCAGATCGGCCAGCGGCTGGTGTTCCGGGACATGGCCCACTACACCATGGTCAAGACCAGTACCTTCAACGGCACCCGGCTGCCGGCCATCGTGCTCTGGAACTCCGCCACCGATACCCTGGAAACCGTGCGTGAATTCGGCTACGACGATTTCCGCACCCGCCTGAGCTGAACAACGCCAAAACGGACCTGACCCTTTAACTTTGGGAAACTTAAAGGGTCAGGTCCGTTTTGGCGGATAAGTCCAGATACTCCGAATTGATCACTTTCACACTCCCCATGGCCCTGCTACGATTGCCCACCCCCACACCTATGAGGTGGCGATCCGATGTTTGATCGAAACAGGAACAAACCGCCGGCCGAGCCGCCGGCACCCGAACCGGTCGCCGCGCCGCGCGCGCCCGCAGACCAGAGTACGCCGCAACCTGCCGCCACGAGGAACACTGCGATGATTGGACCGAGCATTCATATCAAGGGCACCGTCAGCGGTGGCGAAGACCTCCTGATCCAGGGCAAGGTAGAGGGCACCATAGACCTCGGCGACCACGAAGTGTCGGTCGGTCAGTCCGGCAAGGTGACCGCGGACATCAAGGCCAAGATCGTGAAGATCGAGGGCGAAGTGGCCGGCGACGTGACCGGCAGCGAAAAGGTTGTCATCGCCAAATCCGGCAGAGTCCGGGGCAATATTATTGCGCCGCGGGTGACCCTGGAGGATGGTGCCATCTTCAAAGGCAGTATCGACATGGATCCGGGCGACACTCGCACCGACGTCCAGACGGCGGCCCCCAAAGCCGAGAAGCCCGTCGCCGCTGCCGCGCCCGCGGGCAACCAGAAACCAGGGCTGGATCAGAAACACGGTTGAGCCCCATGCGTCAGTCGCCCCCCGGGCTGGCGCTGCGCCGGCCTGAATTGTGAGCCCGCAGCCTCAGGTTTCGCAGCTGCTGCCGTCGGTATTGCAGCATGTCGTCGAGGGGCAGCGGGTAACGGTACTGGACGTGGGCCCGGCGCTGCCGGAGACGGTAGCGTTCTTTTCCGCTGTGCCCTGCACCCTGCATATCGCGGATCTGTTCAGTGCGCTGCCGCTGACGCCGGAAGACGATGGCCCGAGTTACATCGAGCAGTTCAGGAAACTGCTGCCCTTGCCGGCGGCCACCCGCTTCGACATTTGCCTGTTCTGGGATCTGTTCAATTATCTGCCGGTGGCCGCCGCCAGCGCCCTGCTTGAGGTACTGCACCCGCATCTGCACGCCGATACCCGCGGCCACGCCTTCGGCGTGCACAAGCGCGGCACGCCGGAGGATTCACGGATTCACGGGATTCTCAACGCTGACACCCTGACCCTGCGGTCGCGGCGGCAGCTCCTGCCGGGCTACGCGCCGATGCCCCAGGCCCAGTTGCAGACAGTGCTGGCCGACTTCCGCTTTGAGCGCAGTGTGCTCTTGGCGGACAGCCGGCTGGAATTCTTGCTGGGCATGAGGCAAGAAAAACGGGAAAAACGGACCTGACCCTTTAGATTTTGCAAATCTAAAGGGTCAGGTCCGTTATCAGCGGGTCCGTTGTCAGCGCTCAGGCGGCGCTGACGACGTCGACCTGCACCGCGGCGATGCGCTTGCCTTCCTCGGCGCTGTGCTGGAACTCCACAATCTGGTCGAAGTTCATGTAGCGGTAGATCTCCGCGGACATGGCGTCCAGCTTGCTGGCGAACTGCAGGTATTCCTCCGGTGTCGGCAGCTTGCCCAGGATCGCCCCCACCGCCGCCAGTTCCGCCGAGGTCAGGTAGACGTTGGCGCCGTCGCCCAGGCGGTTGGGAAAGTTGCGGGTCGAGGTCGAGAGCACCGTGCTGTTCGCTGCCACCCGGGCCTGGTTGCCCATGCACAGGGAGCAGCCGGGCATCTCGGTGCGGGCGCCGGCGGCGCCGAAGATATTGTAGTAACCTTCTTCCATCAGCAGGTGCTGGTCCATCCGGGTGGGGGGTGAAATCCACAGACGGGTGGAGAGGTTGCCCTTGTGCTGGTCCAGCAGCTTGCCGGCGGCGCGGAAGTGGCCGATGTTGGTCATGCAGCTGCCGATAAAGACCTCGTCGACCTTGTCGCCGGCGACGGCGGAGAGCAGGCGGGCGTCGTCCGGGTCGTTCGGGGCGCAGACGATCGGCTCCTGCACTTGCGCCAGGTCGATCTCGATCACCGCCGCGTACTCGGCATCGGCGTCGGCCTGCATCAGGCTGGGCTGGTCCAGCCACTGTTCCATCTTGCGGGCGCGGCGCTCGAGGGTGCGCGGGTCACCGTAGCCCTCGGCGATCATCGCCCGCAGCAGAACCACGTTGGAGCGCAGATACTCGGCAATGGTGTCCTCGTCCAGGGCGATGGTGCAGCCGGCGGCCGAACGCTCGGCGGAGGCATCCGACAGCTCGAAGGCCTGCTCTACCGTGAGACCCGAAAGCCCCTCGATCTCCAGGATGCGGCCGGAGAAGATGTTCTTCTTGCCCTTCTTTTCCACCGTCAACAGGCCCTGTTGGATAGCGTAGTAGGGGATGGCGTGGACCAGGTCGCGCAGGGTGATGCCGGGCTGCATCTTGCCCTTGAAGCGCACCAGCACGGATTCCGGCATGTCCAGCGGCATCACGCCGGTGGCGGCGGCGAAGGCCACCAGGCCCGAACCCGCGGGGAAAGAAATCCCCATCGGGAAGCGGGTGTGGCTGTCGCCGCCGGTGCCGACCGTGTCGGGCAGCAGCATGCGGTTCAGCCAGCTGTGGATGATGCCGTCGCCCGGGCGCAGGGATACGCCACCGCGGGTCATGATGAAGTCGGGCAGGCTGTGCTGGGTGTCTATGTCCACCGGCTTGGGGTAGGCCGCGGTGTGGCAGAAAGACTGCATCACCAGGTCGGTGGAGAAGCCCAGGCATGCCAGGTCCTTGAGCTCGTCCCGGGTCATCGGGCCGGTGGTGTCCTGGGAGCCGACCGTGGTCATGCGCGGCTCGCAATAGGTACCGGGGCGCACGCCGTCGACGCCGCAGGCGCGGCCGACCATCTTCTGCCCGAGGGTGAAGCCCTTGCCGGTGTCGCCGGGCACTTCCGGGGTGCGGAACAGGCTGGAGTGGGGCAGGCCCAGGGCTTCGCGGGCCCGGGTGGTGAGGCCACGGCCGATGATCAGGTTGATGCGGCCACCCGCGCGAACCTCGTCCAGCAGCACATCGGACTTGAGGGCAAACTCGGACAGCACCGCGCCGTCCTCGGCGAGGATCTTGCCGTCATAGGGGCGCACTTCGATCACGTCGCCCATATTCAGGTCGTCGACCGGGGCTTCAAATACCAGCGCGCCCGCGTCCTCCATGGTGTTGTAGAAGATCGGCGCCACCTTGCCGCCGATGCAGATGCCGCCGCCCTTCTTGTTGGGCACGCCGGGCATTTCGTCACCAAAGAACCACAGCACCGAGTTGGTGGCAGACTTGCGCGAAGAGCCGGTGCCGACCACGTCGCCGACGAAGGCCACCGGCAGACCCTTGGCCTGCAGCTCGGCGATCTGCTGCATGGGGCCGGTGACGCCGGGTTCTGCCGGGGTCAGGCCGTCGCGGGTCATCTTGTACATGGCCAGCGCGTGCAGGGGGATGTCCGGCCGCGACCAGGCGTCGGGAGCGGGGGAGAGGTCATCGGTGTTGGTTTCGCCGGTGACCTTGAACACGGACACCTTGATCGATTCAGGAACTTCCGGGCGGCTGGTGAACCACTCGCCCTCGGCCCAGGATTCCAGTACCGCCTTTGCATTCGCGTTGCCGCCCTTGGCCAGTTCTTCCACGTCGTGGAAGGCGTCGAACACCAGCAGGGTGTGCTTGAGCTCGGTAGCCGCCAGGGTGCCCAATTCGGCATTGGTCAGCAGGCCCACCAGGGTTTCGATGTTGTAGCCGCCGTGCATGTTGCCCAGCAGCTTGACCGCGGCGGCGCGATCGATCAGCGGGCACTCGGCCTCACCCTTGGCCACTGCCGACAGGAAGCCTGCCTTGACGTAGGCGGCCTCGTCCACGCCCGGGGGCACGCGGGTGGTAATGAGATCCAGCAGGAAGTCTTCTTCGCCGGCGGGGGGGGTCTTGAGAAGCTCTACCAGGGAGGCAACCTGTTCGGCGCTCAGGGGCTTGGGCGGAATGTTCAGGGCGGCCCTTTCGGCCACGTGTTCGCGATAGGCTTCTAGCACAGTAAAGCTCCTTGTTGCAGTGACGGGTGGCCCTGCGGGCAGGCCTGTTGGCTGCCTCCGGTGCCGTGGAAATCGGTGCGGCATTGTAGCCCAGCGGGGGTGCAAGATAAATCGGCTGCACGCTTATACCGTGCATTCAGGCGGGCTATGACTTACACTTTCAGGCCGTAAATGGCCCCGTTTTCTCGCACCAGACTATGCTCAAACCCGTCGTCAAGACACCCTGTATCGGCGTCTGCTCCACCGGCATCGGCGACGCCGTGTGCCGCGGCTGCAAGCGCTTCAGCCACGAAGTGATCCACTGGAATGGCTATACGCACGAGCAGAAGGCGGCGATCGACGGGCGCCTGGCCGATTTCCTCTCGCGCTGCGTCAGCAACAAGCTGGCGGTAGTCGACCAAGCTTTGCTGCTGTGGCAGCTGCAGGTGCAGCAGCTGCGCTTCAACACCGAGCACGACGAGTACTGCCAGGTTTTCAGCCTGCTCAAGGCGGGCGCCGGGCAGATCACCCGAACGGAAGACTTCGGATTCACCGTGCATGCCGAATACCGCGACTTGAGTTTGCCGCAGCTGCGCGTCCTGATCGACCAGGAGTTCTATATCCTCTCGGAAGCCCACTACGACCGCTACATGCGCACCCCGGACCTGTTCGCCGGGGACGCCCGCTGATGCAGTTTCATACCCTGCTGGCGCCGGTGCGCGCCTTTCTGCCCTGTGCCACGCCACCGGCCTGGGTAGCCTGGGCGCTGGAAAACCCGGAACTGCTGCTGGTGGACCACGCCAACTGCGAGAAGAAAGCCGCCTCCACCGCGCTCAACCTGATGTACCGCTACGTCGACCAGCCGCGCCTGCTGCACAAGCTGTCGCGTCTGGCCCGGGAGGAGCTGCGCCATTTCGAGCAGGTGTTTGGCCTGATGCAGAAACGCGGTGTCGGTTATCCCCAGCTGTCCGCCTCGCGCTATGCCGGGGAGCTGCGCAAGCAGGTGCGGGGCAATGAGCCCGGGCGGCTGGTGGATACCCTGCTGGTGGGCGCCCTGATCGAGGCCCGCTCCTGCGAGCGCTTCGCGGCGCTGATCCCGGTGCTGGATCCGGAGCTGGCGGACTTCTACAGCTCCCTGCTGAAATCCGAGGCGCGCCATTTCGAAGACTACCTGGGCTTGGCGGCGGCCCTGGCGCCAGCGGCGGAGATCGCCGAACGGCTGGCGGTGCTGCGCGCTCACGAAGCAGAGCTGATCCAGAGTGTCGATACCGAGTTCCGCTTCCACAGCGGCGTTCGCCCCCAACATAAAGGGTCAGGTCCTTCATAAAGTGGACCTGACCCTTTATATTTGCCGAGGCGGCGGCTGCGGCGTTACTTCAGGTATAATCTGGAAAAAAACATCAAGCTATTGTTTTATATCGAAATCCACCAAATCAAAGTTGTTCGGCGTGACCTCAAGATACCAGCCCTTCTGATCCCAGTCCCCGAGCACCCAGCGGGTACCCGCGGCGTGATCGTGGCGGGCCGGGCGATGGGTGTGGCCGTGGATCATTTGCCGGACCTCGTGGTCCAGGAAAGCGCGCTCCACTTCCTCCGGGGTCACGTCCATGATGTCCTCGGCCTTGTTGCTGGTGGCCTCGCGGCTGCGATTGCGCAGCTCCCGCGCCAGGACCCGGCGCTCTTCCAGGGATCGGGCCAGCAGTTCCGCCTGCCAGGCCTTGGTGCGGGTGGTTTTGCGAAAGGCCTGGTATTCCGTGTCGCGGGTGCAGAGGCTGTCGCCATGCAGCAGCAGGGTCGGCTTGCTGTAGAGATTCACCACGCTGGGATCCCGCAGCAGCTTGCCACCGACGCGCTGGCAGAATTGCTTGCCGAGGAGGAAATCCCGGTTGCCCTGCATCAGGTACAGGCGCGGACCGGCGGCGCTGAATCGTTGCAGCATTTCCGCCACCTCCCGCAACAGCGGCGAGTCGTCGTCGTCACCAATCCAGACTTCAAACAGGTCCCCGAGGATATACAGAGCGTCGCAGTCCTGGTGTTCCAGCAGGAACCGGCGCAGGGCCCGGACGGTACCCGGGCGAGTCGCCTCCAGATGCAGGTCGGAGATGAAGTAGGTCGCGGGCACTGCGGCGGCCGCTGCTTCAGTCCTCGATAATTTCGACAGTTTCGATGATGACCGGGTCTACCGGCACATCCTGGTGACCGTTGCGGCTGGTGGTGGGGAGCCCGCGGATCTTGTTCAGGACCTCCTCGCCGGCGGTAACCTTGCCGAACACCGCGTAGCCCCAGCCCTGTGCGTTCTTGCCGCTGTGGTTGAGGAAATCGTTGTCCTTCACATTGATGAAGAACTGCGCCGTGGCGGAGTGCGGATCCATGGTGCGAGCCATGGCGACGGTACCGAAAACGTTCTTGAGACCGTTGTCCGCCTCGTTGGTGATCGGTTCGCCGGCGGGCTTCTGTTTCATGGCGGTGTCGAAGCCGCCGCCCTGGATCATGAAATTGTCGATGACCCGGTGGAAAATGGTGCCGTCGTAGTACCCCTCGCGGGCATACTTGAGGAAGTTGGCCACGGTGGCGGGGGCCTTGTCAGCGTCCAGGGTCAAGGTGATGTCGCCGAAGGTTGTTTTGATGATTACCATTGTTGGAGTCGCCGCTGTCGAAAAGAGAGCGTAATGATACGGGCTTTTGCCAGCCAGTAAAACACAGCGTGCGCGACAACTGCCTGTGCAGATGCCGCAAAGTCCTGTAAGGGCTCCTCCGCAGGCAGTATAATGCGCCGTTTTTGGAGCCGAACCAGACCGCATGGACATCAAGCCCGCCAACAACTTCCTCCAGACCCTGATCGCCGACGATCTCGCCGCCGGCCGCGTGCAGGAGGTGGTCACCCGGTTCCCGCCGGAGCCGAATGGCTACCTGCACGTGGGCCACGCCAAGTCCATCTGCCTGAACTTCGGCCTGGCGGAGCGCTTCGGCGGCCGCTGCAACCTGCGCTTTGACGACACCAACCCGGAGAAGGAGAGCCAGGAGTTCATTGAATCGATCCAGGCGGACGTGCGCTGGCTGGGCTATGAGTGGGCGGGGGAGGTGCGCTATGCCTCCAGCTACTTCCAGCAGTTCTATGACTGGGCGCAGCACCTGGTGCGCAATGGGTGCGCCTATGTCTGCGATCTCACCGCCGAGCAGGCCCGGGAACACCGCGGCACCCTGACTGAGCCCGGGCGCAACAGCCCCTTCCGGGCGCGCAGCGTCGAGGAAAATCTGGACTTGCTGGCGCGGATGAAGGCGGGCGAGTTTGCCGAGGGCAGCAAGGTCCTGCGGGCCAAAATCGATATGGCCGCGCCCAACATGAACCTGCGCGACCCCATTCTCTACCGCATCCGCAAGGCCGCCCACCACCAGACCGGCAGCGACTGGGTGATCTACCCCACCTATGATTTCGCTCACGGCCAGGAGGATGCGATCGAGGGCGTCACCCACTCCATCTGCACCCTGGAGTTCGAGGATCACCGGCCCCTGTACGACTGGTTTATCGAACATCTGCCGGTGCCGTCGCGGCCGCGCCAGTATGAGTTCGGGCGTCTGAACCTGAACTACACCGTCACCAGCAAGCGCAAGCTCAAGCAGCTGGTGGACGAGGGCGTGGTCGACGGCTGGGACGACCCGCGCATGCCCACCATCGCCGGCATGCGCCGCCGCGGCTTTACCCCCGCCGCCATCCGCACCTTCTGCGACATGATCGGTGTCACCCGCAGCGATGGGGTGGTGGACGTAGCAATGCTCGAGCACGCCATCCGCGACGAGCGCAATGAAAACGCGCCCCGGGCCCTGTGCGTGCTGAACCCGCTGAAGCTGGTGCTGACGGATCTGGCGGCGGACCATCGGCAACTGCTGAGCGCCCCCGCGCACCCCGGCCGCGAGGACCTGGGCAGCCGCGAGCTGCCGTTCACCCGCGAGCTGTACATCGATGCCGACGACTTCCGCGAAGAGGCCAACAAGAAATACAAGCGCCTGGTGCTGGGCAAGCGGGTGCGGCTGCGCAACGCCTGCGTGGTCGAGGCCACGGACGTGGTGAAGGACGCCGCCGGTAACATCACCGAAGTGCACGCGGTGACCATTGCCGACACCTTCGGCGAGGACCCCGCAGACGGCATCAAGCCCAAGGGCGTGATTCAGTGGGTGTCTGCCAGAGCCGGCCGCCGGGCCACCGTGCGCCTGTACGACCGCCTGTTTACCCACGAAGCGCCGGATCGCGGCGACAACGCGTTTATGGATTTTCTCAATCCCGACTCGCTGCGGGTGGTGGAGAATGCCTGGATTGAACCGTCGCTGGCGGACGCCGCACCCGAGCAGGGTTTCCAGTTCGAGCGCGAGGGTTACTTCGTCGCCGACCGCTACCAGCACACGCCGGAGCAGCCGGTGTTCAACCGCACCATCGGCCTGCGCGATACCTGGAACGCGGGCGGCGGTGACCAGGCATGAGCATTACCGTTTACAACACCCTGAGCGCGCGCAAGGAGCCTTTCGAGCCGCTGGCGCCGGACAGCGTCACCATGTATGTCTGTGGCCCCACGGTTTATAACCTGGCCCACATCGGCAATGCCCGCCCGGTGGTGGTGTTCGACGTGCTGTTCCGGCTGTTGCAGACCCAGTACGGCAAGGTCGTCTACGCCCGCAATATCACCGACGTCGACGACAAGATCATCGCCGCCGCCCGGGAAACCGGCCGCGGCATCGATGAGGTCACCGCCGAGTTCACCGCCAAATACCGGGAGGACATGGCCGCCCTGAACGCGCTGCCGCCGACCCTGGAGCCCCACGCCACCCACAATATCGAGGCCATGATCGCGCTCACCCAGACCCTGATCGAGAAGGGCCATGCCTACGAGAGCCAGCGCCACGTGTTGTTCGCGGTGGAGTCCATGCCCGACTACGGGCGCCTGTCCAAGCGCTCGCTGGATGACATGCTGGCCGGGGCGCGGGTGGAAGTGGCGGACTACAAGCGCCATCCGGGGGATTTCGTGCTGTGGAAGCCGGCGGCGGCCGAGGACCCGGGCTGGGAAAGCCCCTGGGGCCGGGGCCGACCGGGCTGGCACCTGGAGTGCTCGGCCATGATCCGCGCCCATCTGGGGGAGACCATCGACATCCACGGCGGCGGCCGCGACCTGATCTTTCCGCACCACGAGAACGAGATCGCCCAGAGCCGCTGCGCCCATGGCGGCGACTACGTGCGCTACTGGATGCACAACGCCTACCTGGATATCGACGGCGAGAAGATGTCGAAGTCCCTGGGCAATTTCCGCACCGTGCGCGAACTGCTGGGCCACTACCGCGGCGAAGTACTGCGCTTTGCGCTGCTGTCGGCGCATTACCGCTCGCCGCTGAACTTCTCCGCGGAACTGCTGGACCAGGCCGAGGCCACCCTGGCCGCGTTCTACAACACCCTGCGCGCGCTAGAGGAGGTGCCGGCGGCTGGCGAGGTCGCGCTGGCCGAGGAGTCGTTCTATCGGGCCCTGGAGGACGATCTCAACACGCCGCTGGCGATCGCCGAACTGCACGCCCTGGCCAAGCAGCTGCACAAGGCAGCGGATGCGGAAAAGCCGCTGCTCAAGGCCCGGCTGCTGGCGGCCGGGAAGCTGCTGGGGATTCTGCAACAGGCCCCGGACGAGTGGCTGCAGGGCGGAGCGGGGGAAGAGGGCATTGACGCCGAGGCCATTGACGCGCTGATCAATGAGCGCCAACAGGCCAAGGCGGACAAGCACTACGCCCGCGCCGACGCGATACGCGCCGAGCTGCTGGCGGCCGGGGTTGAGCTGGAGGATTCCCGCGAAGGAACGCGCTGGCGCCGAATTTAAAATGGACCTGACCCTTTAAGTTTTAAGAAAACTTAAAGGGTCAGGTCCATTTTTCCTAGCCCAGAGACTTCTCGCCAGACATGACGCTCTGCAGGATCAGGGTATTGATGGTCATGGGGCCGACGCCACCGGGCACGGGGGTATAGGCACTGGCCTTTTCCGCCAGCGGCTCAAGCTCGATATCGCCCACGCCACCGGGATGGTAGCCCGCATCCACCACCACCGCGCCGGGCTTGACCCACTCGGCCTTGATGAATTCCGGCCTGCCCACGGCCCCCACCAGAATATCCGCCTGCGCCACCAGGCCCGGCAGGTCGCGGGTGCGGGAATGGCAGATGGTGACCGTGGCGTTCTTCTGCAGCAGCATCATTGCCATCGGCTTGCCGAGGATGGGGCTGCGGCCCACGACCACCGCGTGCTTGCCCTCAATGTCGATACCATAGTGTTCCAGGATGCGCATGATGCCCTGGGGTGTGGCGCAGCCGTAGGCGTCCTCGCCCATGGCCATGCGGCCAAAGCCCAGGCAGGTCACGCCGTCGACATCCTTCTCCAGGGCGATGGCATCGAAACAGGCACGCTCGTCGATCTGCTCCGGCACCGGGTGCTGCAGCAGGATGCCATGCACATCCGGGTTGGCATTGAGCTCCTGGATCTTCGCCAGCAGGGTCTCGGTGGTGGTGCTGGTGGGCAATTCCACCGCCAGCGATTCCATGCCCACGCGGCGGCAGGCATTGCCCTTCATTCTCACATAGGTCGCGGAGGCGGGGTCATCGCCGACCAGGATAGTGGCGAGGATAGGGGTCTTGCCCCCGGATCTGACCTTGAGCTGCTCGACTCGTGCAAGCAGGTCGGCCTCGGTTTGGGCTGCGAGGGTCTTGCCGTCCAGAACCAGTGCTGACATGGGATATTTTCCTGTGGTGGCGGGTTGCTGAGGGCGCGTATTGTCCCACGCAGCCCCCGCAAATGGGAGGGGCGCGGCGGCGGAAACTGGGCTAAAATCCGTAATACGGCGTTGACGCCCCGGTGGGGGCTGAGTATGATGCGCCTCCTGAAAACGGCTGTTTCAAGGCAGTGTTCAGGATCATCGGGGTATAGCGCAGTCTGGTAGCGCGCCTGCTTTGGGAGCAGGATGTCGGGAGTTCGAATCTCTCTACCCCGACCAACTATTGGCCACAGCTGTCAGGTTGGTAGCATAGTTTTCAGACCATACAGTGGTGGCCGTAGCTCACCTGGTAGAGCACCGGATTGTGACTCCGGAGGTAGCGGGTTCAAGACCCGTCGGCCACCCCATTTTCAGGTTGTTTGTCTTCACGGCGTTCTGCCAACAGGTTCACTAATGCTCTCTCGGTGATACAATCACCGCGTTCCGGGGGTATAGCTCAGTTGGATAGAGCAACGGCCTTCTAAGCCGTAGGTCGAGGGTTCGAATCCTTCTGCCCCCGCCACTAAGCGATTGAAAATAAAGAATAAATCGGGCATCGCGCCCATAGTTTCAGCCAGGGTGCAGTCCCGTAAGTGCAGAGTAAGTGCAGCGGGCCTCGGCCAGTAGCCGCACACTGACCCACTGCCTGCGCCCAGGTACAACACCACCATCCTGCCCCGACGCCTTTTTAGGGGTGGGAAAACTCCGCATGGCCGCATGCCCTTTTTATGGACACGCAAAAGTCAATCCATGCCGGGGGCGGGGTTCCGCTGCCGGTGATCCAGGTAAACAACAACCGCCATTCCGGCATCCTGTATCTAGCGGCTAAACACGCCTCTGCGCCCGCGCATGGTCAAAGCCCAGCCAGGACCCGCCAGCACGCGCTAGAAGGCACTCTCACGGCTGAACAGGCTTACAGGGTGGCAAGGGTGTGCCCTCGGCATGTTGGTCTGTAAAGGTCGCCTGTAGCGGGCACCAGTGGTCGCTCCCTGATCTACACGCTAAACTCAGCCCGTGCAACCACTCGACACAGACAAGCCAGCCAGGGTGCGCCAGGAGGCGCAGGAAGCCGTTTGCAGGGCATTGCGGGAG
>NZ_JAUTDR010000017.1 GCF_030649675.1 Haliea sp. E1-2-M8
AAAAAGGCAGCCCGGCACCCCTACCCCCCGTCAAGGTACTATCCGCT
Source organism: Haliea sp. E1-2-M8 (assembly GCF_030649675.1). Lineage (GTDB taxonomy): Bacteria > Pseudomonadota > Gammaproteobacteria > Pseudomonadales > Halieaceae > Haliea. The sequence continues at coordinate 48 of NZ_JAUTDR010000017.1, forward strand.
GTCCTGGCGGCACGGGTGGCAAGCGGCGCACAGTCTCACTACTTGCGAAGTTTTCCCGGGGTGGGGTTGGTCATCATCATGTATCGAGCCAACCGGCGGAACCCCCTTTAGATACAGGGTATGGGCGATTCCGCTCGCTCGCCTATCCTGCACCATGACGCCATCCCGGGCTGGTGATGCCATGGTTGTGCGCCTGAGACAGGGGGCTGCGGAAAGTAGATCGGTACTCCACTCAACATCGATGGGTGGCTCTCTCGTTGTCGCTGACCCGTTTTTTCCGATTGAATCACCAGGATTGCACCTGGCAGCCACCCGCCCGGCCTTGTACAAGGTCACGGGGATCTATTCCCGGCCACCAGGCACCCCCAACCCTGCCAGTATCGAATCGCAAAGAAGGGTAGAATTGCCAAAGGATTTAGTGAAATATTCGAGGGCACAGCATGGGCGGATTCGGGAGCGGACCGCAGAGTAACCAGCCCGCCACCAGCGAGGCAAGGCGGGTGGATATTCGTTATCTGCGAAAGCGGGGGTTGTTGCAGCCTAGTTGTGCAGGGCGCCTCAATTGGAGCTGTAGGGGCGAACCCACCGGGAGCATTCGCTACCGGGTTGAGCAGAATGGCGAGACACTTGTTCTCGACTATCGCGTTAGGGAGCCTGGCGCAGAGTGGGAGCAAATAACCATTGCCGTCCCCTTGGAGAGCGTACCCTGCCGGTACGGGGGCGGGCGTCAATATTTCTGCTGTCCCAACAGACGCTGCAACCGTCGCTGTGAAGTGCTGTTTTCCTGCGGTGTGTACTTTGTTTGCCGAAAATGCTGCGGCTATCTGTACCCCAGTCAGAAGGGCGACAAGTTGGACAAGCTGCGAGAGGCGAGGGACACGTTGGGGGCTCGAATATTTGAAGACTGGGACGGCTCCTATGGTTGGCAAAAGCGAAAGGGTATGCATTGGCGGACCTTCGAGAGACTGAGCCGACGATACAGGGCAATTGATGCTTCGTGGAATAAAACCTACTGCGACATGGCAAGGGAGCTGTTAGGCGGGGATGCTGCGCTACATTTTTGAGAAGTACCATCGCTGGTTGCCAGAGAGAAGCCTGGGGGTAGTCAAAAGTCTGGATACCAGTGTCAAGTCAGGTGGGGTATCCGGATTTCAGGATAACTGGACTTGAGCGTGCGCTTTAACCTACCCCACCGGTGATACCCAATCTGAAGGTCGGGTTTGGTTGTGGGGCGCCCCCGTGGGACAATCCTGCCCTAAATCAGAAAAATGCGGGTATGGGCGTGAGCGTTATCAAGGAATTCCTGGACCAGGTAATCAAAACATACAAGACAGGTTCGGCCACTGAGCATTCGTACAGACCAGCGTTCGTGGATTTATTCTACGGTATTGATGAGGGCATCACCGCCCTCAATGAACCCAAGCGCATCAAATGCGGTGCGCCAGACTTCATCATCACGCAAGGTGAGATCGCGATAGGCCATGTGGAAGCCAAAGACCTGCACATCGGCATTCGGGCGATGAAGGACAGCAACAAAGACCAGCAACACCGGTACAAGGCCGCTTTACCCAACCTGATCTACACCAATGGCCTCGATTGGGACTTCTACCGTGACGGCGAGCTGACGGCCTCCGTCGCCATCGCTGATTTTCTGATGGGCGTGATCCCGAAACCCGACCAATACGAGACGCTGGAAAACCTGCTGCGCGATTTCATCGCCCAGAAGCCCCAGACCATCACCAGCCCGCGTGATCTGGCCGAGCGCATGGCAGGAAAGGCCAACCTCATAAAGGACGTGCTACGCAAGACGCTTGCCGATGACGAAGCACTTCAGACGGAGCTTATGGCCCAATATCAGGCGTTCAAGGAAAACCTGATCCACGACATCACGCCGGAAGACTTCGCCGACATCTATGCCGAGACCATCGCCTACGGGATGTTCGCAGCCCGCCTGCACGACACTACGCTAGATACTTTCAGTCGCCAGGAGGCCATGGAACTCCTGCCCAAATCCAATCCCTTCCTTCGATCGCTGTTCAGCTATGTGGCCGGCTATGATTTGGACGACCGGATCGCTTGGATCATCGACGACCTGGCGCGTGTTTTCCAAGCCTGTGACGTGGCACAGCTGATGGAGGGCTTTGGAAAGCTGACCGGCCAGAACGACCCCTTCCTGCACTTTTATGAGACGTTCCTCGCCGCCTATAACCCGGCCAAGCGCAAAGCGCGCGGCGTCTGGTACACACCCGAACCTGTGGTCAACTTCATCGTGCGCGCCGTGGATGAGGTGCTGCAAACGGAATTCGGCCTGCCCGATGGTCTCGCCGACACCTCGAAAGTTACGGTGGACTGGGACACCGGCCAGACCGACAAGAAGGGCAAGGCGGTTACGATTAAGAAAGACGTCCACCGCGTCCAGATCCTCGATCCGGCAACAGGCACGGGCACTTTCCTCGCTGAAGTTATCAAGCAGATTGCCCCCAAGATTCAGGGTGTAGCCCCTGGCATGTGGTCCAGCTACATTGAGGCCGATCTAATCCCGCGCCTACACGGGTTCGAGCTGCTGATGGCGTCCTACGCCATGTGCCACATGAAGCTCGACATGATCTTGACCGAGATGGGCTATACCCCCACAGGCAGCCCGCCTCGGCTGTCGGTCTACCTGACGAACAGCCTCGAAGAGGGCGAACCGGCCAATCAGCAATTGCCGTTTTCACAATGGCTGAGCCGTGAGGCTAAAGGAGCCAACGCTATCAAGCGCGACATGCCCATCATGTGCGTCCTCGGTAATCCGCCATACTCAGGCATTTCGCACAACATGGGCGGCTGGATCACGGACCTGATCGACGATTACAAGTACGTCGATGGCGTCCACTTCGGTGAGCGCAAGCACTGGCTGCACGACGACTATGTGAAGTTTATCCGCCTTTCCGAGAGCCTGATCGAAAAGAATGGCGAGGGAGTCCTCGGTTTCATCACCAACCACGGCTACCTCGACAACCCGACGTTTCGAGGAATGCGCTGGCACCTGCTGAACACGTTCGACCGCATTCACGTCCTTGATCTGCACGGCAACGCCAAGAAGAAGGAGGTCACACCCGACGGCAAGCCAGATAAGAACGTCTTCGACATCCAGCAAGGTGTGGCGATCATCATAGGGGTGAAGACCGGTGCCAAAAAGAAGGGATTGGCCGAAGTCTACCATGGAGACCTTTGGGGCTCACGGGACGCCAAATATACGGCGCTGACTCATAGTCGCCTTGGCAAACCGGTGACGAAACGGATCGACTGCGCTGGCCCCCAATATGCTTTCGCACAGAGAGACCACGCGCTGACAGAGGTTTATGGCAAAGGCTTTGGATTGGCCGATTTCATACCTGTAAATGGAACTGGCATAGTGACAGCCAAGGATGGCCTTGTGATCGACTTCACGAAACAGGGACTGAGAGACAGGATCAGCCGCTTTGCCGATCCGGTCAAGACTGACGATGAAGTTCGAGCCGAATTCTTCCCGAGCAAGAAGGCTGGGAAGTATCCTCCCGGAGATTCCCGAGGGTGGAAGCTGCCTGCCGCCCGCGCTTCCATTCAGAGTGCGGATTGGGTCGCTGACATCAAGCCCATCGCCTATCGCCTCTTCGATACACGCGCAATCCTATATCGGCCGGACATGGTAGATTGGGGGCGATTCGATACGATGCACAATATGCTGGCAGGTAAGAATTTTGCTTTGATTTCATGCAGGCAAAGCGCCGTTCCGACATGGGAGCACATATTCATAGCTGAGACCATTGTGGATGATAGCTTTGTCTCCAATAGGACTAAGGAGCGCGGCTACTGTCTGCCACTTTACCTCTATCCCAACGAACAAGAATTGGACCAGAACCGTAGAGTGAATTTTGACGACAAGCTTTACTCACGCCTGCAAGGACTGGCCTCGCATCCCGACCATGGTACGCCCGATGAAATCGCCGTGTTCGATTACATTTATGGCGTCCTACACTGCCTAGCTTATCGCGAGACCTATGCTGAATTCCTGAAAATCGACTTCCCCCGCATTCCCTGGCCTGTCACCCCGGATGAGTTCTGGAATGTTTCCGCCAAGGGAACCGAGCTGCGCAAGCTTCACCTAATGGACCCGGCCGTTATCGGGCAGACCCCATATCCCTTCACGGGCGAGGGCGACAACCTGGTGGTCAAGCCCCGGTTTGAAGAGGGCCGCGTCTGGATCAACGAGGCCCAGTATTTCGACAGCGTGCCCGAAGTCTCATGGTGCTTCTACATCGGCGGCTATCAGCCCGCCCAGAAGTGGTTGAAGGACCGTAAGGGACGCGCATTGGCCTTCGATGACGTGAAGCACTACCAACGGATACTGAAAATTCTTGCCGAGACCGATCGTGTCATGAGGACCATAGATATGACGTTGGATGCGTCGTGAGTGATTTCGTGAACTTTCCTAAACAGTCCGAGCGGATCTGATTTGCGAATATATGCGTGCTGCCTATAACAATGGGCGCAGATGCGGTGGAGGGGGTAGAGAAACATAGGGGGCACGCTTGGCAACACCGGCGGGTTACTGTCTCGTTAATGCTAAATCGTTTTTTTCTGGTGGAATTGGCCCACCGGCGCCGCTAAGAACCATACAAAATCATATATTGGGCCCGCGCCTGCGGAGCTGGGGTAGGCGACTGAGGTTTTCTGAGGTAGGAGGGATGCCTGGCAAATACCTGTACCGCCACCCCGGGGGGACCGTAGCGGGGGAACAATTTTTGTTTCCGCAAAATGGAGTGCGCTTGGGTGGCTGCCCTGGCCAGTCCGTATGAGGTGGTCGGCAATGTATAAGCAAACTATAGGTGGCTAAGTACGTCTTGTTACTTCCGGGGATGGGGAGTTTCCTGAACAGTACGCGCGCGCGAGGCCCGTGGTGATGACATCGCCTGTTGAGGTTTGTTGAAGTAGGTTACATGGTGGGCGGCTGTCGGCGGAATGCCAGCGTAAACCAGACGCGAAACCGAGGTGACAAAACTTATTGGGGGTATTTATGGGGGTACGGTGCCTTTTAATAGACGGTAAATTACTTATATAACAATACGTTAGGCATTGTATTCAGGCGATGCCGTCCCGACCAATTTTCCTTTTAAAATCAATGAGTTGCGGGCTCTACCCACTTAACGGGGGATGGGCCGGTTTTCACTAAACCCTGTTGATGATGCCATCCCATCCACAATGGGTCAGCACCCTCAGTCGGTAATTCTCAAAGGTTCTGAAGGCTCTACCCACTTAACGGGGGATGGGCCGGTTTTCACTAAACCCTGTTGATGATGCCATCCCATCCACAATGGGTCAGCACCCTCAGTCGGTAATTCTCAAAGTTTCTGAATCCGTACGCTCTCCTCGACATCATTTCCATCTTGTTATGAAAGCCCTCGGTGGGCCCGTTGCTCTTGCTGAACCGCCACATCGTGATGATTGGCTCTAGCCAAGATGTGAGGGTCCTTGCCAGCCGGTGAAGCGGGCTGGCGTGGAACTGTTTGATTAGTGCGAGCAGCTTGGGCAGTGCTCTTTCGGTCCGTTTTCTGGTCAAGGTTTTCAGGAGCAGCAGCCGGTTGAGGCGCTGCTTGGCCTGATACAGGGCGTTGAGCACCGGGAACGCACTGAGGTAGTTGCCGAGGTTATCGCGCTGCTCTGGTGACAGGCGCCATTCATGACGGCGCATGAGGCTAATCAGGCCGCGGTTCTTGCGACCCTCGGGGTCATGGTCCTGCCAGGCCTTCAGGAAGTGCTGATTCACGAGTCGGATGACGTGAAAGCGGTCAGCCACGATCATCGCATTGGGGAAGTAGCGACGAGCGATATTGCGGTAGGTCTCCGACAGATCCATGACGATCAGCTGGACGTTGTCCTTTCCCGGTAAAGCCTTCAGATAACGTTCCAGGCTGGCCTCCGAGCGCCCCAGCACCACATCAAACACCTTGTTGCGCTTGAGATCCACCAGCGTGGTGGCGTAGCCACGCTTGCGGGTAAAGAAGTGCTCATCAATGCCCAGTACCTTGGGGCAGGGGCGATTGGCCGTCTCAGACCGCCGCAGACGGCAATGGCTGTGATACCACCGTTCCACCGTGGCGGCACTGATCCCGTGGGTCAGCGTGAGCTTGCGCTGGGTGATGCCGCCGTCGTGGGCCTCAAAGACCTCGAGCCGGAACGCTTCCGAGGCTCTGAAGCGGGGTCGAACTCCCTTGAAACGGTGCCGAAAATACCGCCGACATTGCGGGCAGTGGTACTTGGGGGACGTCAGGTGAAGCGTCATCACCTGGTTGCCAAAGCGGGTATGCTTGAGCGTGCGCTGATAGGTCGCCTTGATCCTGACCCCGTTATGCTGGCAATAGATGCACGGCGGCCGTTTGGTGGGCCTGGCATAGACCTCAATGCCTTTATCGCGGTCGACCCGCTCGACCTCTAGCTCAGATATACCTAGAATATTTCCTGCGTGGGACATCGGTATTCTCCATTAAATTGATCGTCGCAAAATCAGTTTAATGAATACCGGTGTCCCCCGTTAATGATGAAGAGCCTGTCAGAATTTTTAACGATGGCCTCGCAGTATTTGACGCAGTCATAAATCCGTTTCATCAACTTATTGAAAAATAAAAAAAAGGCTGAGGCTGGCATGAGCAATGCTAAGAAGGGTCACTGGAGTGACGCTCTGCAATCATTTNTGTCAGAATTTTTAACGATGGCCTCGCAGTATTTGACGCAGTCATAAATCCGTTTCATCAACTTATTGAAAAATAAAAAAAAGGCTGAGGCTGGCATGAGCAATGCTAAGAAGGGTCACTGGAGTGACGCTCTGCAATCATTTCAGCCCAACCCAGCGAATTGGAGATGAAAATGAAAACGAACGTAAAAAACCTGACGATCGCACTGGCTCTCATCTTACCCGCCCCTGCCATGGCTTTCATTATCTCGCCGGTCAACAGCGATGCCGCCGCGACACTGTTCGCCGCGTTGCTCGGGCCAGATAGCGGCATCAACGTCGATATGACTACCCTGGCCTTCGTCGGCAAGACCACCGTGGGCGAGGAGCAGTCCGCCACCTACACCGGTATGAACCTGGTGCCTGACGACGGTGTTGGCGCTACCATCACTAATCCCGACGGGATCCTGCTGACCTCAGGTCATGCCAACATGCCCACGACCAACACGGAATCAAACTTCTCGAACAGCCTGAGCCAACCCGGCACTGGCTCTAATGCCGCGCTGAGTACCTTGTCTGGGAATAACACCTTCGACCAGAATTTCCTCTCTTTCGATTTCACATTGGCCGCTGGCAACGCCGTCAGCGCTAACTTCGTATTCGCCTCCGATGAGTTCCCAACGCAAACCGTGACCGATATCTTCGGTTTCTTCGTCGACGGTGTAAACAACGCCTTCTTCCCCGGCGGAGCGCTGGTCAGTAACGTTCCGCAGGCAAACTTCCAGTCCAACCCGGTAGGCAGCAGCCGCTATCCTAACGAGTACAACGGATTCACGCCCAGCCTCACCGTCACTGGCCTGCTGGCCCCCGGCTTGACGACCCATAACATGCTGATCGCCATCGCCGATACATTTGATAGTATCTTCGACAGTGGTGTGTTCATCGGCAATCTGCGGTCCACTACGGCAAGCAGCGGCGGTATCGGCGATCCCGCGCCTGTCGCCTCTGTGCCCGTGCCCGCGACCTATGCACTAATGGCCATCGGCCTGGCGCTTCTGGGCGCACTGCGTCGCCGCAGCGCTGTCTGAAGCTGCAACATCCCCAATGGGGAAAGCCGGCATAGAAGTGTCGGCTTTTTCATTCCAGCTGTAGCTCAAGTTGCCACTCGGCTCCCGCCTTTGGTCCACCACTGAATGAGCTGTTGGTGCACCCGGGGGTCACTCAGCAGGGCAAAGTGATTGCGCTCGTGGAACACCTTGCAGTGTTCAGGGTTGACCTCCAGGCACCTTGACGTGTCCTTGTGATAACCCACAGCGCTGTCGGTGCGCACCAGCATATCTCCGAGCAGCACACCCAGAGGGTGGCGCAGGTGCGCGCCCAGCGTGGCGGCGACAAAGTAGTAGTCGACACTTGGCATCAGGGGTACTGCTCGGCGCCGGTCCCTGCCGGGTCGGTCCGGATGCCAACCCTCCCAGTCTTCGTCAAGCAGGTTGCCAAAGCGCAAGTCCTTGATACCCGCGCTTCTGTATTTCCCCAGTGCCAGCGGTCGCGTGAACCGTGTCTGCTGTAGCATGAGATCAAGGGCGTGGCCCGCCCGCTCCAGCGGCGCACCGTGATGCGGTGTGCCGAGGCAGACAATCCGCCGCAGGGCCGGCAGCCAGGGCATCTTCGCTTGCTCTGCGTACCAGCAGGCGCTGCGGATCACCAGTCCTCCCATGCTGTGCCCGACCAGGGACAGCGACTCCAGCGGCACTGGCCAGGCCCTGAACAGGGCGTCCAGCAGCGCTGCCAGCTCGCGACCGTTGCAGGAGACGTTGCGACCGCTGTTGTACCGCAGGTACAGCGGAGTACAGCCCAGCGCCTGCTGCAGGCTGGAGCCGAGTGCAGGCGCCCCCGCGCGTGACCAGCCAAGCTCTGACATGCCGAGACCGTGCACCATCAGCGCAACGTGGCTGGCAGGCCTGGGAATGGCCGCCGCCAGTGCCTCTGGCTCCAGGCACAGCACGGTGCTATCGCAGAGCAGGGTCATGGGGATGGCGAGCGGATTTGCGGTTGCCTCCAGGTGATCGCCAAAAGCGCCGTTGAGCGCGGCGATTGCGCGCAGTTCAGCGGCCGAGCCGGTGTGGTTGGCGACCATTGAGCCGGGTAGCAGTGCAAGGGAGCGGTCCACCCCTTGCCGCAGGGCGCCATTCACACCGCGGATGATCGCGTACACCGAGGCTGCAATGGGGCCTCGGGCGATCGACTTGTGCACGCCCTCCACCGCATTGGTAACACCTGCCACGGAATCAAAGGCCAGCCGTAACCCGCCCTGAATGGTGTGCATGGAGAGCCCCCCCCGTTTTATCGGCTGTGGGTTCACAGCTCGCCCTCCTCGTCCGGGCCTGAAGCCTGCCCGCCCAGCTTGCCGAGGCAGGCGAGGCACAGTAGCGCCGGGCGGTGACCCGTTGGCACGCCGATGGCGGCGCGCACGCCCCGTTCGAGAATTGTATTACAATCTTCGCAAACGCCATTGCGATTGAGCGTGGCTTCATGCCAGCCGATAATTGCCCCGGGTTCGGCTGGAAGGGCCAATGTGCTCTCGGTAACGAGGGCCTGAGCTACCGGGTTGCGGCCCTGTACGGCGCGCGCGATCCGAGCGCTGTCGCTGACCACGTCTTCCACCAGATTAAAGGTGTTGAGCAGCACATTGCGCACGACGGTGGACACCGATAGCCCGAGCTGTTCGGCGCGCCCGCGCAACTCTTCATCGAGGTGCTCGGGTATTCGCGCCTGCAGGACTCTGGGCTTTCTCTGCTTGCCTTTATTGCCCGCCGGTTTGCGTGTTTGCGCCATGCCAGGTTCAGCCATAGTGTATTACATTAAAGCCAAATGTAGTTCATGTGTAATACAAAAGCAAGCCAGCTACTGCTGCAGTCTGAGGGCAGAGGTTCTGGACAACAGGTCGACAGGTGGACGGGTAGCCATGTCAAGCCTGAATTTTTTGTCGTTATTGCGCTAGGATTAACCATTGTCTGGCGCGTGCGCATTTGAGGGAGAACAGGTATGGAAGTGTTTGAGAAGCATGAGTCGCAAGTTCGCGGCTACATTCGATCCTTTCCGGTAGTTTTTGACAAGGCTATCGGAGCGGAGCTGTTCGATGAAGACGGCAACCGCTTTATCGATTTCTTCGCGGGCGCAGGCACTCTGAACTACGGTCACAATCCCGAAGCGGCCGTTGAGGCGAGCATCAAGTACCTGCAGGATCGGCGCATCGCCCACGGCCTCGACAAGGCCACGGTCGCCAAGAAAACGTTCATCGAGGTGTTCGTCAAGTATATCCTTGAACCCCGAGGTTACGATTACAAAATGCAGTTTACCGGTCCCACCGGTACCAACTGTACCGAAGCCGCGATGAAACTCGCGCGCCAGGTCAAGGGCCGGGCCAACATCGTCGCCTTTACCAACGGCTACCATGGACACACCATGGGCGCTCTGGCGGTGACGGGCAACGAGGCCTATCGCGATGCGTCCTACGGCTCGCGGGGTGCAGTGTCGTTCATGCCCTTTGACGGCTTTCTCGGCGACGACATTGATACGATTCACGTCTTCCGCCGCTTTCTTGAGGATCACGGTTCCGGTATGGAGACGCCGGCGGCGGTGATTGTGGAGACGGTCCAGGGGGAGGGCGGGATCAACGTCGCTTCCACCGATTGGCTGCAAAGGCTCGCCGCCCTGTGCAAGGAATTCGATATTCTGCTTATCATCGACGATATTCAGGTCGGGAACGGTCGCACCGGCAAGTTCTTCAGCTTTGAAGAAGCCGGTATAGAACCAGACATGGTTTGCCTTTCCAAATCAATTGGCGGCGGCAACCCGATGGCGCTGCTGTTGATGAAACCGGAGGCCGACGTCTGGTCGCCGGGAGAGCATACCGGCACCTTCCGCGGCAATTCAATGGCGTTTGTGGCGGCCACCGAGCTCATTCAACAATATTGGGCTGATGACAAACTCACCGCGGAAGTGGCGCGCAAGTCCGTCATCATGCTGGAAGCCCTGGATGGTTTGCGCGACGAGTTTCCCGCGCTGAACTGCAAGGTGCGTGGCCGCGGTCTGGTGCTGGGTATTGAGACCCCCGTAGCCGGGTTCTCAGACAAAGTGGCTGCCAGGGCATTTGAGAAACGGCTGGTGTGCGAGACATGTGGCGCTGATAGTCAGGTCAACAAGCTCTTCGTGGCGCTCAATATCGAAGACGAGCTGTTGCACGAGGGGCTGGCGCTATTCCGTGAGGCGTTCCGGGAAGTGGCGCAAGAGACACTGTAGGCTCCGGTTCGCACTGTGGGGCAGTCAGCTTTGACCGATGAGTAGCTTCCGGACGGCCGGTGTGGAGGCGATCTCGCCGCGATTCAGGAACGCCTCGTGGTGCTCTTCCACTTCCTCCAGATCGTACTCATAGTTCACCAGCAGTCCCGCTGACTGCTGTAGCCCCTTCGATGAGATATCCCCGAGCCAGTTGATGCGGGCGATGCTGGCGCCGTTGCCAAGGTGGAAACGGGCCACCGGGTCCAGCGGCACGCTACCGCGCTTTTCCTGCAGCAGGTAACGGGCGCACAGCCGCATGAGCAGCGGCTGCAGTCTGCTGTTCAAACCTTCATCCTGGTACCAGTGGGATGAGTCCAGCGCGCCGAGCAGGGCGGCATCCTGGGCGCCGAGCAGGGTCTGCTGTTCGTCCGCCAGCACCCGGTTCAGCCAGGCCCTGAAACCCGGTATTGGCGACAGGGTGGCAAATTCATCCAGCTGCGGCAGTTCCTCCTTCAACCGCATGACGACCTGCTTGATCAGGAAGTTGCCGAAACTGATGCCCCGCAGGCCGGGCTGGCAGTTGCTGATGGAGTAGAAAATGGCGGTTTTCAGGCGTTCCTGGTCAACCGCGCCGTCCTGTGGCGCGAGGATGCTCTGTACCGAGCTGGACACCGAAGCTACCAGCGCAACTTCGACAAAGATCAGCGGTTCATCCGGCAGCGCCGGGTGGAAGAAGCCGAAACAGCGCCGATCCTGGGCATCCAGGCGTCGGCGCAGATCGTCCCAGCCCTGCATCTCGTGCACGGCCTCGTATTCGATCAGTTTCTCCAGCACCGAGGCCGGTGAATCCCAGTCCAGGGTTCTGAGCTTGAGGAAACCGGGGTTGAACCAGGAGCTGAGCAGGTGTTGCAGGTCGTCGTCCACGGCCCGCAGCGAATCGTCAGCGGGCATCAGTGCCAACAAATCTTCGCGCATGTTGACCACGGTGCGGGTGCCCCTGGGGGCCATGTTGATGCGCCGGAACAGGGTCTGTCGCGGTGATTCAACTGCCTGCGCCAGTGCCCGGTAGGCCTCCAGGCTGAGGGTGTCGCGATAGTCCGCCGCGCAGCGGTTGATCAGCTCCGGGTCCGGGTTGTAGTTGGCAGCCAGTCTGTGGAAAAAATCAGCTTTCTTTACCTCACTGAGCCTGGCGTAAGCGACTGCTACCTCATCTGCCAAAGCGATGCCTAGCGCCTCCCCCTTGTTGGAATAGAGCTCGCGACACAGAGCGGTGATGGTGTTTCTGTTGCGGGCAGAGCGCCGCAGCAGGTTCTTGCCGGCGTTGGCCACGGAGTTTAGCCAGCGATTGATGACCATGAGCTACCCATCTGAAAAAAGCCAGCCCCGGATGTTACTTGGGCTGGCAGGCCATGACCATACCCCTCAGCTATGGCAAAGGGATAACGGTGGTCTGCCCGGCATCAATCCAGCGCTTCGAGCTGGTAGCCTTCGCAAGCAGCGAGGTCGGAGTAGTCAAACTGGGATTCCCGGGCGATCTCACGCAAGGCGGTACGCAGGCCCTCTTCCAGCACCGGGTGGTAGAACGGCATGGCCAAAAGATCAGCCGCGGTAAGTCCGCGATGAATGGCCAGAGCAATCAGGTGGGCCAGATGTTCCGCTGCGGGAGCGCACATTTCGGCTCCGAGAATAGGGCCCCCATCCCGTGCCGCATAGACACGCAGAATGCCCTCGTCGCGCTGCGCGGTCAGCGCGCGCCCTTGCGACGAGAAATCCACACAGCCGGTGATGAATTGCCCGGGTTCGAGATCGGCATGGCGCTGACCGATCATCGCCACACCGGGAGACGAAAAAACCACGGCGAGTGGTGTGCGGCGCTCAAAACATGCCACCTCATCGCTGACCGCATTGACGCCGGCGATAAAGCCTTCATCCGCGGCTTCATGAAGCACACTGCGATAGGCGTTGGCATCGCCGGCAATAAAAATCGGCAGATCCCTGATTTGCATGGTTGTGGGATCAAACGGTGGCAGGCCGCGCTGGTTGAGCTTGACACCCAGCGCAGACAAACCAATGTCTTCGAGGTTCGGCTTTCGACCTATGGCCACGAGCACCTTTTCCACCTCCAGGTCGATGGGGCCGGCCTGTACCCGCACGCCGTCGCGAGTCGCACTGAGCTGGACTTCATGTCCCGTAGTCAGGGTCAGCTCTTCGCTTAGCGCAGCCCGCAGGCAGGCGCTGACTGCGGGATCGGAAATTCCCGCCAGCTGGTCACTATCGCTGAATGCGTGTACCTTCACCCCAAGTCGAGCGAGCGCCTGGGCCATTTCGACGCCCAGAGGCCCCAGGCCAATTACGGCCATGGAGGCCGGCAGTGTTTCCTGTTCAAAAAAAGTATCGGTGGTCAGGATTCGATCGCCCAGCTTGCGCCATTGATCAAGCACAATCGGATGCGATCCGGTGGCGATAATAATGCGTTGCGCTGCAAATACCTGATCGTGAACCTCAACCGTATTTGGCCCGGTAAGCCGGGCTCGCCCTTCGATACTCTGCTTACCAAGCGATTCGGTTGCCTTGAGTACTCCCGCAACAAAACGATCGCGCAAGGCGCGTACCCGCTGCAAAACCGCCGCTGTGTCGATCGATAAACCGGCGCTGCCGCGAATACCGAAGGCGTCAGCTCTGTGGCGCGCATGATAGGCATTGGCAGCTTCGATCAGGGCCTTGGAGGGCATACAGCCAACCCGGGCGCAGGTGGTACCGTATGGCCTTTCATTGATCAGTACGAAGCTGTCGGTTTTCTTTTTGACCTCGCGAACAGCGGCCAACCCTGCCGAGCCGGCCCCGATAATGACAACATCAACCTGGGTACTTGCCCCCTGCCGTGCACCGCGCCCGCCCATTGCGTCATGGTTTCCTTCGCCAGTCATCCTGCCACCTGTTTTGTCGGTTCTGCGTCACTGTTCCGGGAAAAGTATAGCAGCGTCCATCCGGCGTCGGTTTTGAAGGGCTGTTCGCTGGAGTAGATCTGGAGTGTGCCCTGCGGAGACACGCTGCCAAGCAAGAGCCAGTCATCGCCGGGTTCGCCAAGTCGGCTTTTCAGCTTGTCGAGATCAAAATCCTCGCTTAGCCGGGTGGACTGTACCGTCCAGCCGTCTTCCAGGCGCTCTTGTAGCGTACAGAAATCCGTCGGCGGTTCAAACGCGAAATAACCACGCTGCTGCAATGTCAGGCGTTTTTGCTCCTGGTCCGACTCCATTTGCGGAGCAAGTTGAAAGGTGCGGTGGTGGCCGAAGACAGCGCCCTGCGCTTTGCATACCAGTGCGTTGTAAAAATGGTTATCGGTCGCGCACAATAGGTAACTCAGATGTTCATTATCCAGCTCATGCTCCGCGTGTTCGGAAAGGATCTCGCCGTAATAGACTTTGATACCGTTCATGCGGATCGGCTTGAGGCGTTGATAAGAACCATCGGTCACCACAACGTCCACTTTGAGATCCTTCAGGGTTTGCGCCAGGGCCAGCGACCAGGGAGAAGCGCCTACGACAAGGAGGCCATTTGCTTCCTGCGCCGCCAGCGACATTTTTCGCGCCAGGGGGCCCAGTGTGAGTCCATGGGCCAGCACAGTCACAATAATGATTAAAAAGACCAACGGCAGAAGCACTTCAGCGTCCGGGTAGCCGGCAGCCACCAGCGCCGGACCGAAAATTCCTGCAGTCGCAGCTGCCACGATGCCCCGCGGGGCAATCCAGGCCAGCAGGAGTTTGTCCCTCCCCCGCATGGGTGCCCCCAGCGTTGCGAGGGCGATGGTCAACGGACGTACCAGCAACAGGATGGTCAGCACGAAGGCTGCGACCCGCAGGTCCAGGAATTCCAGCTGCTCGATTTTCATTTGCGATGGAATAATAATGAACAGTACCGATAACAGTACGACAGTGAGATTTTCCTTGAAATGGCGCAGCGGCTCGCGCTCGACCAGTTTCATATTGCCAATAACCAGGCCCATGACGGTTACGGTCAACAATCCTGCCTCATGCTGCACGAGGTTACTCGTCCAGTAAGCTGCCAACACCAGGACCATCAGCAGCGGTGCCTTGAGGTGCGGGGGAACGCCTCCGCGCCGGAAAAACCAACCGATGAGCCAGCCTCCCAGTCCGCCGAGAAGCGCAGCCACCGCGACGGCTGCTCCGAGCCCCGTGACTATCTGCGACCAATTACTCCCGGCAAGAGTGAAATATTGAAAGGTGAGTACTGCCAGCAGAACACCTACTGGATCATTGACTATCCCTTCCCACTTCAACAGGGACGACGACTCTGTGTTGAGACGCGCCTGGCGCAGCAAAGGCAGAATCACGGTCGGACCTGTAACCACCAGGATGGCGCCCATGACCCAGGAGACCGGCCAGCTCAACCCGGCAACGAAATGCGCGGCCAGTGCGCCCAGAATCCAGGCCAGTGGCGGACCGACAATGGTCAGGCGGCCCACACCATGACCGACTCGCCGGACTTCGCCAAGTTTCAGGTCCATGCCGCCTTCGAACAGTATGATGGCCACCCCCAGCCCGATGAGCTCGGTCAATTCAGTCTGTGACAGCTCCAGCTGAATGATGCCGCTCACCGGACCCAGCAGAAGACCCGAAGTGATCAGGACGACGATCGCGGGTAGATGGATCCGCCAGGCCACCCATTGGCTGGCAAGCCCCGCGCTCAGCACGATCAGCAAAAGGGTGGCGGTGTGCATAAATGCTCCGTCTTCGAGTTGTTAGCATGAGAAGCGTAACGGACCTGTCGAGGCCCGTTACGTTTGTGAGGCGGGTCAGAGCTGCGATTTGAAGTAATTGAAGGATTGCTTGAGGGCCTTGGCGACGTTTTCGACCTCGTCGACCATGGACTCCCAGGCGCTCTCGGACGCTGACCTGAGCTCATCAAGCTTTTCTCTTACCTGCTTGACCTCCCTGCGCAGCTTGACGATCTGCTCGTCGTATTTTTTTTCGGTGGCGTCGCTGACGTTTTTTGCCTTGCGTTCCAGTTTATCGATGTCTTCATTCAACTCATCAATTTGCTGCTTCATCCTGGCAGCGTACTCATCTCGTTTCGACATCATGTATTTCCTCTTGCTCATGTGAATTTGCGGTCGAGGTTGAGCGTGGCGGGCCCAATGCAACAAATATACTCTCAGCTCCCGAAGCGACACAACAACCTTTGATAGTTCCATAAGGGGACCGGAAGCTGGCACGGCGCCCCGCGTCAGCGGGTGTGGGTTACCCGGATGCTACCGTCCCTGCCGCCAGGGCGTTGATCTTCTGGGTGTCGTGGTAGAAGGGTTTGATCTCGGTAATCAGTCCCTCCCGGAGGCGCCAGATTTCGCTGATGGGCATGCTGAAGGCCTCGCCGCTGACCTTGCTCTGTCCGGTCATGGTTGCCAACACCACAACGGTATCGCCGTCGGCAATATACTCGTCAACGGTGACGGCGGTATTGGCGAACGTCGTGAATACCCGGCGCACCAGCCGGGTGAAGCCCTCGAAGCCGGAGACCACGCCGCCGAAGGGCAGGGAGTCGGCCTCGATAACTTTTGCCTCGGGGTGGAGCAAGCTGGCCACGGTTGCCATGTCCCCCTGCTGGGCGGCGCTCAGAAATCTGCGGACAATGTCCTTGCTGCTGTCAGTCATGTGGGCTCCTGCTGCCTCTGTGAGCACTCAGAACGACCGCGGCATGCCGTAGCTCTCCGCGATCATGTTCTTCGCCATTTCATTGCTGATAGGGCCCAGGCGCAGCAGCCGCGAGTCGCGCCAGTAGCGCTGCATGTCGGTTTCCGCGGAGTAGCCCATGCCGCCGAGAATCTGGATGCCGAGGTCGGCGGCCTTGCTGACATAGTCGGAGCACAACACCTTGGCCATGCCCGATTCGATGGCGCTGGGCTTGTCTTCCGCCTGCAGGCGGGCGGTGTGCAGGACCATCAGTTCGCCCTGTTTCTGCCACATGGCCATGTCGGCGAGATAGTGCTGCAGAATCTGGAACTGGCCGATGGGCTGGCCGAAGGCATGACGCGACTTCATGTGCGCCACGGCATCTTCGATGACCCCATCCAGCATGCCCAGACAGGTCGCAGCATTGACCAGGCGCTCGTTGTTCAGGGTCTTGGTGGACTGGTACCAGCCCCGATTGGGCTCCCCCAGCAGCAATTCATCGGCGACGAACACATCCTCCATCAGTACGGAGCAGGAACTCATAGCTCGCATGCCCAGCTTCGACAGCGGAGTTATCGTGATCCCCTTGCTGTTGCGCGGAACGAAGAAGATGGAGATGCCGTCGCTGCGCCTGGCGGCGTGCATGTCCGTGCGCGCCATTACCAGCAGGTAGTCGGCGACATCGGCGCCAGTGCTCCAGATCTTTTCCCCGTTCAGCAGCCAGCCGCCGTCAACCTTGTCGCCCCGGGTCCGCATGCCGCCGAGCAGATCGGTGCCGCCCCCGGCCTCGGTAAAGCTCATGGCGGTCTTCAACTCGCCACTGGCGATACGGGGCAGGAATTCCTGCTTCTGGGCCTCGGAGCCGCAGAAGTTGATCGCCTTGGTGCCGGAAAAGGAGGTAACCCCCCAGACCCAGCTCAGACCCGCCGCGGTGCGGGAGAATTCGCGAGCGAACAGAGTCTGGTTCAGAATGGTGCCACCCTGGCCGCCGTATTCCTCGGGGACGCCGATACCGTGGGCGCCAAATTCCACCAGTTTGTCCCACAGCTCATGCGGAAAGACGTGCTCCTGCTGTTCCAGATGGCGGCACCAGTCCTTGGGGCACTCCTTGTCTACCCATTTGCGGGTGACGTCGACAAACAGCTGGTCTTCTTCCGACAGGTCCATGCTCATGCTGCGTGCTTCCGGGTCTGATTATTCGTGGGACCCGATCATATTTGAACTTAGTTCAAACATCTACCGGTTCGCGGCCTCAGCTGCCGCCACGTGCACACTGGCCCGGGCCACGGAATCGGGATTCAGGGAGATGGAGTCGATGCCACAGTGCACCAGGAATTCGGCAAACTCCGGATGATCGGAGGGCGCCTGGCCGCAGATCCCCACCTTGCAGCCCTGTTCGTGGGCCACCCGGATCACCTGTTCGATCATCCGCTTGACCGCCTCGTCACGGGCGTCGAACAGGCTCTTGAGCACCGCGGAGTCCCGGTCGATGCCCAGCACCAGCTGGGTGAGGTCGTTGCTGCCGATGGAGAAGCCGTCAAAGCGCTGGGCGAACCGGTCGGCGAGAATCACGTTGGAGGGAATCTCGCACATCACATAGACCTTGAGGCCGGCGCTGCCGCGCCTGAGTCCCGCCTCGGCCATCGCATCAAGTACCTTGTCAGCTTCCCCCGGGGTGCGGCAGAAGGGGATCATGACGATGATGTTGTCGAAGCCCATGTCTTCCCGGGCGCGGCGAATCGCCCGGCACTCCAGCTGGAAACCTTCCCGGTACAGCGGGTGGTAGTAGCGGGAGGCACCGCGGAAACCCAGCATCGGGTTCTCCTCGTTCAGCTCGAAGTACTCGCCGCCGAGCAGGCCCCGGTACTCGTTGGATTTGAAGTCCGACATGCGCACGATCACCGGCCGCGGATACTGGGAAGCGGCGATCTTGGCGACGGAGCGGGCCAGGCTGTCCACGAAGTAGTCGGTCGGCTGCTCGAAGCCATGGTGCAGGTCGGCGATCTGCCGGGCGATCTCCGGGTCGGTTACCTTGTCCGGGTGGATGAGGGCCATGGGATGGACCCGGATCTGGCTGGAGATTATGAACTCGATCCGGGTCAGGCCGATCCCGGCGACGGGGAGTTGCCACCACTGCAGGGCACCGTCCGGCAGGGCCGCGTTGATCATCAGCGCGGTTGTTGTCGCCGGCAGGTCTGCCAGGCTGATGCTCTTGCACTCGAATTCCAGGCTGCCCTCATACACCTTGCCGGTCGCGCCATCGGCGCCGCTGATGGTGATATCCATGCCGTCGTGCAGCAGTTCCGTGGCATTGCCGCAGCCGACAATGGCCGGCTTTTTCAGTTCGCGACTGACGATGGCCGCATGGCTGGTGGTGCCACCGCTGTTGGTGACAATGCCGGCGGCCTTGCGCATGACCGGCACCCAATCCGGGTCGGTACGCTCGGTGACCAGGATGGCGCCCTCGGGAAAATGTTCGACATCGTCCGGGTCCGCAACCACACAGACAGGGCCGCAGGCGATGGCGCTGCCGACGCTGGAGCCCTCCAGCAGCACCTTGCCTTGCTCCGTCAGCTGGTAGCTCACCAGTACGCTGCGGTCTTTCTGTGATTCTATTGTTTCCGGTCGCGCCTGCACGATGAACAGCTGGCCGGCGCTGTTCCGCGCCCACTCGATATCCATGGGCCGCTGGTAGTGGCGCTCTATGACCTGCGCCCAGCGCGCGAGCTGCAGGACAGCGCTGTCCTCCAGCACCCGGCCGCGCTGTTCGTTGGCGCTGGTGGGGACTGTGACGGTCGCCTCGGCCCGCCCGTGCTCGCCCACACCTTCATCCTCTGGCTGTGCATAGCGCATTTTGCAGAGCTTGCTGCCGACGGTGCTCTCAATCACCGGGTTCAATTCCGGTCGCTCCAGAAAGGGTTTGTAGGCCATGTAGCGGTCGGGGTTCACGGAGCCCTTGACCACGGTTTCTCCCAGGCCCCAGGCCGCACTGATCAGCACGATATCCGGAAAGCCGCTCTCGGTATCCAGGGTAAACATCACCCCTGCCGCGGCGGACTCCACCATCTGCTGGACCCCGATGGACAGCGCCACCTGATCGTGGGCAAAGCCCTGCTCCTCGCGATAGGCAATGGCGCGATCAGTGTAGAGCGAGGCATAGCATTCGCGGCAGGCCTCCAGCAGGGCATCGGTTCCGCGGACATTGAGGAAGCTCTCCTGCTGGCCGGCAAAGCTGGCCTGGGGCAGGTCCTCGGCGGTGGCGGAGCTGCGCACCGCAACCGGCGTGTCCGGGGTCTGCAGTTGCTCACACAGTTGCAGGTAGGCGTCGGCTATCTGTTCGCGCTGCTTGGCGGAGAAGTCGCCGCTGCGAATAAGTTCGCGGATCACGTGCCCGCTAGCGGCCAGCGGCTGCCTGCCCGCGGCCAGTTCCGCGAGAGCGTCGCTGATCGGCTGGTGCAGACCGTTTGCAGTGAGATAGTCGCGGAAGGCCTGGGCGGTGGTCGCGAACCCATAGGGAACGGCGACGCCTTGCTCCGCCAGTTGCTGGTACATCTCACCGAGACTGGCGTTCTTGCCACCAACCTCAGCGAGGTGCTGCAGGCCGACTTCGTTGAACCACAGGATACAGGTGCTGGATGTCACGGACTCCCTCCGGCGTAGCGGGCTTGTACTTCAAGCATAGCCCACCAGACGCCGGTGGCATTGTCCGGGATCAAGCGATAGTGCTTCCGTGCTGTCCGCTCAGCGGCAGGCCTCGGGAGCGCCGCAGTGCACCTCCGCGACGTTCTCGCCGGCAATGAGCGCTCGCACCCAGTCCACGGCCCTGACGCCTGCGGTCTCCCTGCTGTAGAGCTCGCTGAAGCGCAGCAGGGTGTGGAACTCTCCGGCCGCCACATAATTGCGCAGGGAAGGGATGTCCGCCTGCAGTTCGCTCCGGTTGGCGTCCAGCCCGGGCAGCAGCTCTACGGGATCGCCGAGCATGCGATGAAAGTCCTCCTGCACCGCATCAAAGGCATGGTCGAACTGGTGAAAACGCAGCGCCGGTGCGGCCCTGTAGGCGAGGCGATAGAGGTCGGGGATGGTCAGTGTCTCCGCCGTCTGGTTGCCGGCGTTGTACCAGCCCGGCAGCGCGGCCAGTACATTCCAGCTCTGCCACAACACGGTGGGCGGAGGGAGCCGGTAACCGGCGCCGCCACCGGCAAACTGCACCACGTCCGCTTCCGGGTAGTGGCGGGCCACCATGGCGGCAAACACCGGTGATGACACTGCCCCGGCGCTGCCGCCGGCCACTACCACCCGCTCCGGGGCGGTGAAGTGGGCAAACAGGTAGTCCAGCGCGGCCATGCTGTTGGCCCAGCCGCGGTGATGAATGCTGAAATCGGTGCCATCGGCGCGCGTATAGGTGGCGTCGGCGGCGCCGAGATGGACATCGCCGGTGCAATAGGAGACAAACACCTGGGACCAGTCGCGGAAGGGATTTTCCGGATTGGCCAGGGCAAAGGCGCCGTCGTAGTGGCGGGGGTCGTTGCCGGCCTCGGCACTGGCGAAGGGCCGGTAGCTGGGCTGGCCCGCGGCATCGCAGGTTTCTGCCGACCAGCAGGCGCCGCCGCCGTTGAAGAAGATCATGACCTTCTGCGGGTCGGCTTCACGCACCTGGAAACTGAACGGTGTCCCGGTCGCACAGAGGGTGTCTCCCCCCGGTGCGATGGTCTCCCACTCGCCGTCGGCCGCCGTGGCGGTCAGCGCCAGGCTCGACAGAATCAGTGCACAGAAAGCCCTGCAGCGGGTCATTCGCTGGCACTGCCGCTGGCGACAGCGATGCACTCTACCTCTGCCCTGGCGCCGAGGCCGAGGCCGGTGCTGCCGAACGCACTGCGAGCGGGGTAGTGTTGGCTGAAGAAGCTCCGGTAGACCTCGTTGAATATGCCCCACTCGGACATGTCCGCGAGCATCACGGTGCACTTGACGATGTCGTTCATGTCGAGACCCTGTGCCGCCAGCACCGCGGCAATATTCTCCATGGTCTGGCGGGCTTCCTCACGGATACCGCCCGGAACCAGCACCAGGGTGCCGGGTTTGACCCCGAGTTGCCCCGAGAGGTAGTAAGTGTTGTCGACCCGCACGGCCTCGGAGAAGGGCAGGCTGTTGGGCAGTACGCCGCTGCCCCCCAGGTATTCCACCTCGCTGGCGGACGCAAGCGTTGCTGTTGCGGTGACTGCGGCACAGAGCACGGCGCTGCGCAGGCGGTTGAGAAGCTGGGACATGGTGTCAATCCTGTACTGTAGTTGATGGCAAGGGCCGCCGACGCCCGCATGGCACAGGCATCGGCGTAGCGGCAGTCTTTAATGTCAGAGGAACCTGTAGGAAACCTCTACCCCGTAGGTGCGCGGGTCGCCGGGGAAGTTGGCCACGGTGCCGAGGAAATCAGCGGTCCAGGCCTGGTCATACTCCTTGTCGAGAATATTGCGGCCCCACAGATACGCCGACCAGGACTCTGCTTCCAGGCCGATACGCCCGTTCAACAGCGAGTAGCTGTCCACCTCGCCCCAAACCAGGCTGCTGCCCGGGCGGGCGAAGGAAACATTGTCCTCGGTGGCGTAGAAGCTGTCGCTATAGGTCCAGTCGACGCGGGTTACCAGGTCCGCGTTCAGGGCCGCCAGCGGCAGGTTGTGTTGCACCGCCAGCGCTGAAGTCCACTCCGGCGCGTCGGGCAGTTTGTTGCCGGCCAGGTCGGCGCCCAGTCCAGCGGGGTTGCGCACGCTGGCGCCGCCCGGGAAGGAGTCGAACTCGGCGTCGTTATAGCCCATGGCCGCCTGCAGCATCAGGTTGTTGGTCGGGTACCAGGTAACTTCCGCTTCCAGCCCGCGGGAACTCACCTCCGCCGCGTTGCGGATGGTGATGGCGGAGGTGTTGTTTTCGAGTTGCACGAACTGGTTCAGCTGATAGTCCTCGAAGTCCATCTGGAAGGCCACCAGGTTATAGCGCAGGCGGTTCTCCAGAGCGGTGCCCTTGAGCCCGATTTCCCAGGCATCCACCGTCTCCTGATCGAAATCAATACCCTCGCTGAGAGCGTTCTCGGAAACAAAGTCGACGTTGAAGCCACCGCTCTTGAAGGCCTCTGAGTACTTAACATACAGATTCGTGTCATCCCCCAGGGCATAGCTCAGGCTGATCATGGGGGAGAGGTCATCGTAGTCTTTCTTGTCCTGGAAGTTGGCTACGGTCTGGCCGTTGACAACGGGGCCGACCGCCACCCCGAAGACCGCGGCACCGGGTACCTGGATGGGGCCGAGATCGACGATGTCGCCCACCAGGTCGAAGTCGACTTCACGCTCCTCGTCGGTATAGCGCAGGCCAAAACCGAGAGTCAGGCGCTCCGTGAGATCGAAGGTGCCATTGATGTAGGCCGCATAGCTGCGGGTATCGACATCGGCGAAGGTGCCAACGCCAGCGCCAGCGAAGGCGGCACCGAAGGGCGCCAGCGGTGGGGCCAGGCCCTGGAACACGATGCCGATATCCGGGCCGATGGTTACCTGGCGGCTGGAGACAGCCTTTTCGTCGTAGAGAAAGAGGCCAGCGACGTACTTCAGGCGCCCGCTATCGGGTGAAAACAGCTGGAACTCCTGGGTGGTTTGCTCATAGGCGTCGGGATAGTTCACGAACAGCATGTCGTTGAACGAGTGGTCGGTGTCCTGTCGGCGCTCGATGGAGGTATCGCGGTAGGCGGTAATGGACGCCAGGTTGTAGTCGCTGCCCAGATCGACATTGACCGTGGCAGACAAGCCCCAGATCTCCCGCTCTTCGTTGTTGTCAAAGTTGTTGTCGATATTGAAGCGGCCGGGGGAAGCAGTATTGGGTACGCTTCCGGACCAGTCTGAAATAGCGGCGCCGAAAAAGGAAACCCGCTCGGATTCCAGGTAATCGCCGGCGATATTGACATCGTAGTGTTCACCACCGAAGGCAAACTGGGCGCGCATGGCTGTGCCGTCCTGCTCATTGTGGCGAGTGCCGGTAGTGACGTTCTTGATGAAGCCATCGCGGTTGTGGTCGACGATGGAAAACCGCGCCGCGGCATCCTTGCCCAGGGGCAGGTTGCCGATGGCGGAGACGCGGTAGGAATCGTAGTTGCCCATTTCGCCGGTGACCAACAGTTCCTGCTCCCGGGAGGGCTTCCTGGTGATCAGGTTGATCGCACCGGCAACCGTGTTCTTGCCGAACAGCGTGCCCTGGGGGCCGCGGGCGACTTCGATGCGTTCAAGGTCGAGGATATCGAGGTTCTGGGCGGGAGACTGGCCCATGTAGACGCCGTCGACGTAAACCCCGGCCCGGGTATCGAAGCCGATATTGCGGGTATTCGCCCCGACGCCGCGTATACGCACTGCGGTGGTGCTGTCGTTGCCACCGGAGATGCTCATGTTGGGGATGAACTCGGCGACTTCGCGCATCTGCCGCACACCGGTTTTCACGATGGCTTCGCTGCTCATGACCGCGATGGATATGGGCACATCGGTCAGGCTCTCAGTACGCTTCTGGGCCGTCACCACGACTTCCTCGAGCATGCCGCCGGCACGTTCCTGGGCGGCGGCATTGACCGACAGCACCAGCAGGGCTGCGAGTGTCAGGCGGGACGGGTTCAGTGAGCTTTGCATGGTGTTCCCCTATAATGATTTTGCTGATGTGGGCAAGATGATTCTACCTCGGGGAGTTGGCTGTGGCTCGTTTATTCTGGCTGTGTCGTTGCCGTTCCCCGGTATGATGGGGCTGGGACATGGTTATTGAGCTTACCCGGGGAGGAAAGCCTGCTATGACGGACCCATGGCACAGCCGTGATGGCGTCGAGGTACTTGCCGATCTGGATAGCGATGCCCGGGGCCTGTCCCGGGAGGCGGCGGCCGAGCGCTTGCGCGATCACGGCCCGAATACCCTGCCGCTGCCGGCACGGCATGGCCTGATGCTGCGTTTCCTGCTCCACTTTCACAATATCCTGATCTATGTGTTGCTCGGGGCTGCCGTGGTCACGGCACTGCTGGGTCACTGGGTCGATACCGTGGTGATCCTGGCGGTGGTCCTGCTGAACGCGGTGATCGGCCTGGTGCAGGAGGGCAAGGCCGAGAAGGCCATGGATGCCATCCGCCACATGCTGGCGCCAACGGCCGCGGTGCTTCGCGACGGCAAGCGCCAGAGCGTGCCCGGCGAGTCGCTGGTGCCCGGTGACATTGTTCTGCTCGAGTCAGGCGACAAGGTGCCGGCGGACCTGCGCCTGCTGAAGGCCCGCGGTCTCGCCATCCAGGAGGCGATTCTGACCGGCGAGTCGGTGCCGGTTGAGAAGGGTATTGAGCCGGTTGCGGCGGCCGCGGTGGTGGGGGACAGGGCCTGCATGGCCTTCAGCGGTACCCTGGTGACGGCGGGCCAGGGTCAGGGTGTCGTGGTCGTGACCGGCGCCGATACCGAAATCGGCCGCATCAGCAGCATGCTCACCCAGGTGGATGTGCTGACCACGCCGCTGGTGCGGCAGATGTCGATATTCTCCCGCTGGCTCACCATTTTCATTCTGGGACTGGCGGGCCTGATTCTCGCCTTCGGTCACTTTGTTCAGGGCCAGGATTTCAGCCAGCTGTTCACCGCGGTGGTGGGGCTGTCCGTGGCGGCGATTCCCGAAGGCTTACCGGCGGTCTTGACGGTGACTCTGGCGATTGGCGTGCAGGCCATGGCCCGCCAGCACGCCATCGTGCGCAGGCTGCCGGCGATTGAAACCCTGGGTTCAGTGTCGGTGATCTGCAGCGACAAGACCGGCACCCTGACCCGCAATGAAATGATGGTGGCGGCGGCGAGCGTTCCCGGAGCTGATTTTGTGGTGGAGGGCTCCGGTTATGAACCGGCCGGTGAAGTCGGTGGCGACACCGGTGGTGCCGACCCGAAACGCCTGCAGCACCTGGCCCGGGTAGCCGCGCTCTGCAACGACGCGGCCTTGCACCGGCAGGAGGGTGCCTGGCAGGCCGAAGGGGATCCGATGGAGGCGGCCCTGCTGGCCTTTGCCGGCAAGCTGGGCCTCAACCAGGAGGAAACGCACGCCAGCTGGGTACGCACCGACCTGATACCCTTCGATACCCGGCACCGGTTCATGGCCACCCTAAATCACGACCATGACCACCACGCCTGCGTGCACGTGAAGGGCGCACCGGAAACCATTTTTGGCTTCTGTAGCGAGCAGCGTGCCCCGGACGGCTCGACCATGCCCTTCGACCACGATGCCTGGCACGCCCGGGCTGAGGTACTGGCGAAGCAGGGGCAGCGTGTTCTGGCGCTGGCGTCGGTGGCCGTGGCGGAGGAAAAAACTGCCCTGGACTTCGATGATGTAGAAAGCGGTCTGGTGCTGGAGGGCGTGGTTGGCCTCATCGACCCGCCGCGGCCGGAGGCCATCGCCGCTGTTGCGGCCTGCGCCGGTGCCGGCATCAGGGTGAAAATGATTACCGGCGATCACGCCGGCACTGCCGCCGCCATTGGCCGCCAGATAGGCCTGGAAAATGCCGATCGGGTGCTGACCGGTGTCGAACTCGATGAGCTGAATGATGCCGAGCTGGCCGCGCGGGTATTGGATACCGATGTCTTCGCCCGCACCAGCCCCGAGCACAAGCTGCGCCTGGTCAAAGCCCTGCAGAGCCACGGCAAGGTGGTGGCCATGACCGGCGACGGCGTCAACGATGCCCCGGCGCTGAAGCGCGCCGACGCCGGTATCGCCATGGGCCTGGGCGGCAGTGAGGCGGCCAAGGAAGCCGCCGAGCTGGTGCTGGTGGACGATAACTTCGCCACCATTGTCGATGCGGTGCGCGCCGGTCGTACGGTATACGACAACCTGAAGAAGGTCATCGCTTTCCTGCTGCCGGTAAACGGGGGTGAATCCCTGAGCCTGTTGCTGGCAATTCTGTTTGGTCTGACCCTGCCGATCACCGCGGCCCAGATCCTGTGGGTGAACATGGTCAGCTCGGTGGCCCTGGCCATGGCTCTGGCCTTTGAACCCACCGAACCCAATACACTCAAGCGGCCGCCCCGGGATCCGGCGAGCGCTATCCTTTCCCGTGGTCTGATCGTGCGCATTGTGTTGGTATCGCTGCTGTTCTGCGCCGGCGTGTTCGGCCAGTTCTGGCTGGCGCTGGCCCAGGATCTGCCGCTGGAGACGGCCCGCACCATGGCGGTTAATACCCTGGTGGTAATGGAGATTTTCTACCTCTTCAGTGTGCGCTACGCCTACGGTTCCTCCCTCAGCCTGGAAGGAGTGAAGGGGACCCGGGCGGTGTGGGTGGCGCTGCTGGTGGTGACGGGATTGCAGCTCGCCTTTACCTACCTGCCGTGGCTGGCCATGTGGTTCGAGGCGCAGCCGCTGGGGTTGGCGCAGTCAGTACAGGTGCTCGCCGTGGGTGTGGTCATGTTGCTGCTGTTGGAAGCGGGCAAGGCGACACAGGCACGGCTGGCTACCCTTGAGGCTCATGGCGCGTAGCAGAGTTGGCCGTCAGTCAGTGATTTCCCCGCTCACGATGCCGTTTCCGGCGCCCAGACCCGACAGCCCGTTGTTGCACTGCAGGGTGTATAGCGTTTCCAGAGTTAGTTGGGGAACGTAATCATCACCTTGGCGGAACGCTCCTTGTCCCTGGCAGTCGCGAATGCCTCCATGAACTGGTCGAAGCGGTAGCGATGGCTGATCATGGGCACCACATCAAGTTTGCGCGCGATCAGCAGCGCCAGTACGTCGTGGAACTCGGTGGGGTAGGCCAGCGAGGTGGTAATGGTCACTTCCTTGGCCAGCGCGGTCTGGAAATCCACGGCCACCGGTTCGTGATGGACCGCGATCACCACCAGCCTGGCGTGCAGCGGCGCGAGTGCGATGGCGTCGGGGATGACCCGCGCAGCGCCGGAGACTTCGATGAATGTGTCGGTGTGCACCACGGGCCAGCCGTAGAGAGTTCCCGCGCCGTGCGCCTCGCCCAGGGCCTGGCGGACATCGACCCTGGCAGGGTTCAAAGCGGCCTTTGCGCCCAGGGCACGAGCCCGCTCCAGGCGCTGTTCGGACATGTCAAAAACCACGACGTCCTCGACGCCGCGCTGGCGCAGGAACAGCACCACGCCGAGCCCGATGGGGCCGGCACCGAACACCACGACTCGGCTGCTGGGCTCGACTTTGGCGCGATTGACACCATGCAGCGCGACAGAGAGGGGTTCGGTAAGGGCCGCCTCCTCGAATGACAGTGACTCGGGGATGGGCAACACATGCTCGCCCGGGGTGACTTCCTTGACCGGCACTGTCCGACGACCTTTTCAACCGCTGGTATAAAGGTTCAGTCCCGGATACGTTGGACCAGAGCCTTTGCGGGAGTATGTTCAGTGGATTATCAGGGAGGTAAATCTCGTGCACGAATCAAGGGTATACAGAACCCGGTTGTCGGCGATCATGTTCGCGCTGCTAACTCTGGCTGGCTGCGATCAACCGGGCTGCACTCCGTCGGAACATCCAGTCCCTAAGCTGGTTGCGCTGTCTGCTTCCGCAGCTGAGGAACAACCCGCGCCCGTGCACTCTGCTGTGCCCCGTTATCCCGAGCACATTGCACTGTTTGGTGAACTGCACGTGCACACCATGAATTCGCCCGATGCCTTCATGATGAACGTCCGGGTGGGGCCTGAGGAGGCCTATCGCTATGCCCGCGGCGAGGCCATAGCGCATGTCAGCGGTGACAAGGTGCAGCTGAGCCAGCCGCTGGACTTCCTCGCGGTCACCGATCACTCCGAGTACATGGGTATCCTGCCGCAGCTATTCGATCCGGACAGCGAACTTGCGTCCCTGGAGGTCGCACAGGCCCTCACCTCGGGCGATGGCGCCGCGCGCCAGGAGGCGCTGCTGGGGGTGTTGATGACCATGGGTGCGGGCACTCCGATTCCCAGCCTGGTGGAACCCGAGCTGAGGTACGGTATCTGGCAGGAGTATGTGCAGCTGGCGGAACGTTTCTATCGCCCCGGCGAGTTCACCACGCTGGTCGGTTATGAATGGACCTCCTCCGGGGCCCTGGACGAGGTCAACCTGCATCGCAATGTGATCTTCCGCAGCAGCAATGTGCCCGACAAACCCTTTTCCAGCTTTGACAGTGTCGACCCCCGGGACCTGTGGCAGTGGCTGGACCAGCAGCGCGAGGCCGGGATCGAAGCTCTGGCGATTTCGCACAATTCCAACCTCAGCAACGGCCTGATGTTCCCGGATTCGGTCGCCTTTGACGGGGCACCGCTGGATGCCGGGTACGCCGAGCTGCGCCAGCGCAACGAACCGCTGGTGGAAATCACCCAGATCAAGGGCAGTTCCGAAACCCATCCGCTGCTGTCCCCCAATGACGAGTGGGCCGGTTTCGAGATCCTCGGCGATCTGCTGGGCGGACGCGGCACCGTGGGCGAGGTGCGGGGCAGCTACGTCCGCGACGCCTGGCTGACCGGGCTGCAGCTGGAGGCCGCCGCCGGCTTCAACCCCTACCGGTTCGGGGTGATCGGTGCCAGTGACGGCCACAATGCCAGCTCGCCGGTCGAGGAAGACAACTATCACGGCAAGATCGGCGTCGCCGACGGCACACCGGAACAGCGGCGCGGCGGCAGTTTCATCAACAAGGAACACGTAAAATACAGTGCCTCGGGCCTGGCGGGAGTCTGGGCCGAGAGCAATACCCGCGAGGCGATTTTCGATGCCCTCGCCCGTCGGGAGGTCTTTGCCACCAGTGGCCCCCGGATCAAGGTCCGGTTTTTTGGCGGCTGGGAGTGGCCGGAGGATATCCTCGAACGACACGATGCCGTGAGTCTCGCCTATGCGGGCGGCGCCGCCATGGGCGCGGATCTCCCGGACCGCAACGACGTGGCCGCGGCGCCCCAGTTTCTGGTCTGGGCGATGAAGGATCCGGCCAGTGCCTGGCTGCAGCGGGTGCAGGTGATCAAGGGCTGGGTCGAGGAGGGCGAAACGCAGGAGCAGGTGTATGACGTGGCCTGTTCCGATGGGCTGGAGCCGGATCCCGCCTCCCACCGCTGTCCGGACAACGGCGCCCGGGTGTCGCTGACCACCTGTGATATCTCTCGCGACAAGGGGGCCACGGAGTTGCATACCCTGTGGCGCGACCCTGATTTCAAACCGGAGCAGGCTGCGTTTTACTACGTTCGTGTGCTGGAAAACCCCACCTGCCGCTGGAGCACCTGGGACAGCCTGCGCACGGGCCTGCCGCTATCGGAGTCGGTGCCGCCGACCTTGCAGGAACGGGCCTATACTTCACCGATCTGGTATCGACCCCGGGGATAAAGGGCTTTCGCAGCTCAACCTCAGGCAAGCGGTGGGGGCGTTTATGAACGACAAGGTTTTGCTGAGACTGCCCTCCGAAGAGGAGGTCACTGCGTTCTGGGAGGACGGGGTAGTATGCCTGCGCGGCGTGCTCAACCCTGCTTTCGTCCTGGCTATGGCCCCCGCGGTCGACCGCCTGGTACAGGAGTCGATCGGCGGTACCATGTACGACATGTCCGCCATGGGGGCGGAAATCGCCAGCACCGGCGGCGATGTGCTGACCGACGGGCGTCAGGGCCGCGGCCGCTTTGTGTCTGGCACTGACCACTGGCGGGTTGACGCGGGATGTCGGGCCTTCGCCCTGAATCCCGGTATCGGTGCGATCGGCGCGCGCCTGTTGCGCTCGCACAAGGTCAATATGTGGGAGGACAGCGTACTGGTGAAGGAGCCGGATACCGCCGAGCGCACCGCCTGGCACCAGGACTTGTCCTACTTTCACGTGCGCGGGGAGCAGGTCTGCACCACCTGGATCCCGCTCGATGTCGCCGACGCCGAGACCGGTGCCATGAGCTTTGTGCGGGGCTCCCATCGCTGGCAGGGCCAGTACCGGCCCAACTGGTTCGTATCCAACCTGCCGATGCCGGGCACCGAGGGTGAGGTGATTCCGGATATCGAGGCGTTGGCGGCCGCCGGCGAGGTCGAGGTCGTGCAGTTTGATCTTGGCCCCGGTGACATGACGGTGCACCACGCCCGCACCCTGCACGCCGCGGGCGGCAACCTGAGCCCCAGCCGACGGCGGCGGGCTATCAGCCTGCGCTACTGCGGTGACGACGTGGTCTATTATTTCCGCGCGGGTGCGCCGCGCAAGCCACACCATGAATTCGTCCGCGAGGGCGACGTGCTCGACGGTCCCGATTGCCCGGTGGTCTGGCCGGTCTGAGAAAATCCCGCTACCGGCCCGGACCAACAGGTTATGCGAGCTCCCGCTGCGGTCTCTCCCCGTTGTCGGCTACTGTAGCCGGAATCGGTCCGCTCCGGAGCAGTGGCACAAGGAGCAGGGCTACTGTGGTGAAGACGATGAACAGAAGAAGCAGTTGGCGGTAGTTCCCGGTCAGATCGAACAGGAATCCCGCCAGTACGGGTGACAGGGACGACGCGCCAACCGCGAACAGGGTCATGACACCCATCACCCTTCCATACTCCTGCAGTGCGTACAGGCGGCCGATCAGGGCGCCCCAGAACGGCATGAAACCGCCACCGCTTACCGCCACCAGGGCCGTCGCGATCGACAGCGCGAGATAGCTGCCCGCGTCGCGAAACAGGGCCAGTGCCATGATGTTGGTTAGCAGCAGGGCCGCGAACACGATGCGGATATCCAGGCGGTCACAGCAGCGCCCGATCAGCGGGCTGAATACCATGCCTACCAGGGCGTAGAGGGAGATGAGCCAGGCCGCCTGGTCGCGGCTGGCACCGATGTCGGTGGCGAAGAAAGCCAGGTTGCTAAGCACGGTCGTGAACATGGCGACCATGACCGCAATCCCGGATCCCGCGAGCCAGAAACTGCGGTCCCTGAGTATCCACATGAACTCACCGGGTTGGCGAGTGCCCGGGGCGGTCGCGGGTGCTGGATCATGCAGGGGCCGATCACCGTCCGGGCCCAGCCCCAGCACTGCCGGTCGATCCACAATCGAGCGCCAGCTCAATAGCGGGATTACCAGAATCACAAACATACCCATGCCGCGAACCGCGATGCGCCAGTCGAAGGTATCGATCAGCAGCGTCATCAGTGGCGGGAACAGGAAACCGCCCAACTGGGTGCCCAGGGCGGCAATGCCGATGGCCAGACCACGCTGGCGCAGGAACCAGCGCGACAGCAGGAGCGGGGCAAACAGCATGCTCAGGACAACGGTACCCGCTGCCACCAGCAGTGCGTAGCTAGCCACGAACCCCCACACGTTCGGAGTAAAGGACATGGCGACGAAGCCGGAGCCCAGGGCCAGGGCAGCGCCCGCGACAATTATTCTGATGGAGTGCCGGTCCAGCCAGGCCCCCATCTTCGGCGCCAGCAGGCCCGTGGTAATGCTGCTGCCGGTGAGACCCAGCATGACCGCCGCCCGCCCCGAAGAGAATTCCCGCTCCACTTCGCCGGCGAGAATGCTGTACAGGTAGATGGACATGCCGGCAGCGATGGCCTGTACCAGCAGGCAGACTCCCACCAGGTACCAGCCATAGAAAATGGGGGTCGGTCTGCCGGGAGGATCAATGCTCATCGGCCTGATTCTGAGCTCGAATCCGGCGCATCACAAGGACATGGCGTCGCAGGAATCGGGGCTGGCATAAATTGGCACACCTCTCACCCAAATGAGGGAGGACAGTGCTGCCGCCAGCAGGCACTATGGAAGAACGATAAAAATGGAGTATTTGCCAATGGTGCTGCCTGTCGCGCCCACCCTGTCACCCATTACCGAAAGCAGCGAAACCATTGCGGGGTACCTGCCGGAACTGAATACTGCCGCGCTTATCATGTCCATCGTGCACATGACCGGCGATACCGGCATCCTCGAGGAGCTGCCGAGCCCACGCACCCTGGACGTAGTGGCTGCTGGCGCCGAGGCCGGTGAGGAATTGCTCGAAGGCGGCTATACCGCTGCCCAGGTGCAGTTCGTGCGCGAGCGGGCGCTGGCAGCCATCGCGGACTTGCGGGCCCGCGAGGGGCAGTTGCCGCCGCTGACTCCGGCGACCATGGATGCGCTGTACCGCTTCATGTGCGGCCCCGACGTGGATGCGGAGTACCTGGAATTCATCAACGAAGAAGTGGCGCTGGACGGTATCGATCGCCGCGGCCTGCAACTGCAGGATCCGGCGCTGCAGGCGCGCGCGGCGGAGTTCCCGGTGGTTATCATCGGTGCCGGCATGGGGGGAATTCTGGCGGGGATACGCCTCGGCGAGGCTGGAATCCCTTACACGATCATCGAGAAGAATCCGGGCGTTGGCGGCACCTGGTACGAGAATCGCTACCCCGGCTGCCGGGTCGATGTTCCCGGTCACAGCTACAGCTATTCCTTTGCACCCAACCACGACTGGAGCAGCCACTTTCCCCTGGCGGACGAGATCCGCGCCTATTTCGACAGCTGCGCCGAGCGCTTTGGCGTAAAGCCGCACATTCGTTTCGAGACCGAGGTTGTGGCTGCGGAATTCAGGGATGCCAGCGGCGACTGGGCAGTGCGTATCCGGGGCGCCGACGCTAGCGAGCAGGTGCTGGAAGCGCGGGCGGTGATCAGCGCCGTGGGCCAGCTGAACCGGCCGAAAATGCCGGAAATTGCCGGCCTGGAGCAGTTTCACGGGCCGCTGGTGCACTCGGGTGCCTGGCCGCGGGGGCTTGATCTCAGCGGCAAGCGGGTGGCGGTGATCGGCTCCGGCGCCAGTGCCTTCCAGATCATACCGGAGCTGGCGCAGACGGCGCGGCAACTTACGGCGTTCCAGCGCTCGCCGGTGTGGATGTTTCCCAACCCCGAATACCATTCCCCGGTCGGTAAAGGCCAGCGCTGGGCGCTGGAGAAGCTGCCCTATTATTCCAAGTGGTACCGGTTCTGGCTGTTCTTCACCTCCGTGGAGGGCGTCTACGACAAGACCCTGGTGGACCCGGACTGGCACAGCACCTGTTCCGTGAGTGCGGACAACGACGGCATGCGCGAAGCCCTGACTGCGTGGATCGAATCCCAGATCCAGGACCCGGAGCTGCTGGCGAAGGTGCTGCCCACCTATCCCCCCTTCGGCAAGCGTATCCTGCAGGACAATGGCACCTACCTGGCCGCCCTGCAGAAGGACAATGTGGAGGTGGTGACCGAGGGGATAGTCGAGGTGGACGCTCGCGGCCTGACAACTGCGGACGGCGTCCATCACGAGGTCGAGGCCATTGTCTGCGCGACCGGCTTCTACGCCGACCGCTTCCTGTTTCCGATGCACGTCACCGGCCGCGGCGGCGTCAGCCTCAATGAACAGTGGTCGGGGACCAATGGCCGCGCCTATCTCGGCATTACGGTGCCGAATTTTCCCAATCTGTTCTGTATCTACGGGCCCAATACCAATCTGGTCGTGGCGGGCAGCATCGCCCACAACGCCGAGTCCCAGGTGCATTACATCCTGGAATGCCTCGGGCTGCTGCTGGAGCGGGGGCAACACACCCTGGAGTGCCGGCAGGAGGTGCACGATGCCTACAATGCCCGGGTTGACGCGGTGAACGCCGGCACTGCCTGGGGTTCGCCGCTGGTCGACAACTGGTACAAGAACGAGGCGGGGCGGGTGACCGCGAACCTGCCGTTCCGCATCATTGAGTACTGGAAAATGACCCACCGGGTGGAGCCCGACGACTTTGCGATCCGCTGACCGCGGCGGGACAAACACCGCCATGAACCGGCCCCTACTGCCATAATAACGCGAAACACAGGAGAATACGGCCATGCATCTGGGCTTCAGCTTCATGAATACTCCCCACGACCCGGACCCGCGGGATCTCGCCCGGGCCCTGGAAGAGCGCGGCTTTGAGTCGCTCTGGACCGGCGAGCACAGCCATATACCGGTGTCCCGCAAGACTCCGTATCCGGCCGGGGACGAGCTGCCGGAAGCCTACAAGCTGATGGGGGATCCCTATGTCACCCTGATGGCCGCGGCCACGGTGACCACAACTCTGAAGCTGGGCACCGGCATCGCCCTGCTGATGGAGCGGGAGCTGTTTTCCCAGGCCAAGACCATAGCCAGTCTCGACCGCCTGAGCGGTGGCCGCCTGATGATCGGCACCGGGGTGGGTTGGAACGAAGAGGAATTTACCAATTGCACTGGCCAGCCCTGGGACAAGCGCTATGGCGTGATGCGCGAGACCGTTGCCGCCACCCGCGCCCTGTGGCGGGACGAAGAACCCGAGTACCACGGCGAGTACATTGATTTCGACCCGGTCTGGTGCAACCCCAAGCCGGCCCAGGCGGGGGGGCCGCCCGTTACCTTTGGCGCGATGGGTCCGCTCGGGGTCAAGCACGCTGC
Source organism: Haliea sp. E1-2-M8 (assembly GCF_030649675.1). GTDB lineage: Bacteria > Pseudomonadota > Gammaproteobacteria > Pseudomonadales > Halieaceae > Haliea. The sequence goes on from NZ_JAUTDR010000017.1 coordinate 35,038, forward strand.
CCAGTGGGCCGACGGCTGGATGCCGGTGGACGTGGCCATGGGCGATGTTGCCACCTCTATTGCCGCCTTCCGCGAGCAGGTCACCGGCAACGGTCGCGATCCGGTCGCGGTGCCGATCACCCTGCAAACGCTGATCACACCGGATCTTGACACCCTGCAGCGCTATCGCGACATGGGTATTGAGCGGGTGGTCATTGGCGTCGCGGTGGATATGTGGGACCAGCCCGAAAAGATCATGCCGATGATCGACAGCTTTGCGGAGCTGATCCCACAGCTGGGCGCCTGAACGCGGCCGAACTCTCGCTGCACGGCCGCGGCACCGGCTTCAGTCCGTTGCCAGGCCCTGGCCGGCCGTCACTGGCAAGCCGAGAGCTGTCCAGACCAGAATGCCCTCGTCAATGATGGCAGTGTTCTGATACCCCAGTTCCCGCAGATTGTTGATCACGAAGTCGGATGCGGCGTGTGGACAAGCGCAGTAGGCAACGATCCAGGTACCGTCATTGGGCAGGTTGTCGCCGGCGCGTTCCTTCTCGCGGTAATACGGCATGGGTACCGCGCCGGGGATATGGCTGCGCTGCCAGGCCGAGGCAGGGCGCGTGTCCAGGAGGATAAACCGACGCTTCTCCTGCAGTGCCCGCACTACCTCAGCGGCGGGCACATAGCGTCCCTCACGCAAGGTGAATACCGGTTCCTCCCCGTCGGGGTTGAGCACATACTCCTCGGGCGCTGGTGGCTTGCGCAGCGTCGGCGGCTGAGGGCTCCATCCGGATGCCTGACTGCGCAGATAGGCGACGATCGCGTCGATATCCGTACTGGGTAACAGATCTGCAAAGGCAATCATGGGTGTGTTGTCACGGCCGTTGGCGATGGCATGGCGCAGGAAAGCGTCAGAGGCATTGGCCAGCAGGGCCGGGTCGCCCAGCGCCGGGCCGGTATCGCCCTCGCCCTCGGCTCCGTGACAGCTGGCACACTGCTCAGCGTAGACGACGGCACCCCTCGTGGCGTCGCCGTGTACCGGTGTGTCCGCCAGCTTGACAGGCTCTACCCCCTCGACGGCGAGCAACCAGCGAGTCAGCAGCCGCAAGTCATCGCGATTCAGGGGGCCGCCCATCTCATCGCTGTAGCCGTCCATGGCCGTGCCGGCACGGCCGTAGCCTACCGCGGTGAACAGAAAACCGGGAAAGGCTGTCGACAGCAGGGATTGACTGCGCAGTGATGGCGCGTGATCGGCGCGGTAACCGCTGCGGTCCTCGCCGTGACACAGCGAACAGTATTGCTGGTAGAGGGCTTCAGCCTGCGCCATCTCCGCGGGCTCCAACTCCAGCGACCAGTTCGGTCGTGCGACACTGAAGGTCGACACCGACAGCAGGAACAGCAAAAGCGCAATACTACGCATATAAATCTCTCTGTAACTCAAGATAGAACCTTGCCCGGATTGAGGATGCCCCCGGGATCCAGCGCCTGTTTCAGGGTGTGCATCAGGGCCAGTTCGGTTTCCGAGCGGCTGATGCCGAGGTAGGGCTTCTTCTCCAGGCCGATGCCGTGCTCTGCTGACACCGAGCCGCGGAAGGGCGCGAGGGGTTGATACACGGCCTGTTCCACCACCGGGCGCAGGCGTTCGTAGTCCGCCAGTGGCACCTGCACGCTGAGATGAAGATTGCCATCGCCCAGATGGCCGAAAATCCACAACCTGTGCTGCTCCAGCTTTGCATTCAGGCTGGCTGCCAGCGCCTGCGTATATTGCTCCATCTCCCCGATTGGCAGGGAGATGTCGAAAATGATCGGCGCGCCGCCGTTGAGGACCTGGCCGACATCGTCGCGCAGGGCCCAGAAGGCCTGGCAGTCGGCCTCCGACTTGGCGAGGACCGCATCCGCCAGCAGACCCGCCTCCCAGGCCGAGGCGAGGCAACGTTCGAAGCGCGCCGGATCCAGTTCCGGGTCGGCCCCCTGGCTTTCTACCAGCACATAAAACAGGTAGTCCTGCGGAATCGGCGGCTTGCCGGCCGCGGGCGGGCTGGTTACGAGAGCGTAGAAATCCCGCCACATCACTTCGAATGCGGACAGGGTGCCGCCCAGGTTGCGGTCCATATGGCGCAGGAACTGACTGACCTGGGCGAAACTGTCAATGGCGACAAACGCCATGGAGTGGGTCAGGGGTTGCTCACGCAGGCGCAATACCAGCCGGGTAATCACACCCAGGGTGCCCTCGGAACCGATGAAGAGCTGCTTCAGGTCGTAACCGGTATTGTTCTTGAGCAGGGGATTCAGTGCCGACACCACGGTGCCATCCGCGAGCACTACTTCCAGCCCCAGCACCATGTCCCGCATCATGCCGTAGCGGATAACGCGATTGCCGCCCGCATTGGTGGCAGCGGCACCGCCCAGGGTCGCGCTGCCGCGGGCGCCCAGGTCCAGGGGAAACATCAGTTTTTGTGTCTCGGCGGCTTCCTGCAGGGCCTGCAGTACCACACCCGCCTGCACGGTGGCGGTGCGCTGCTGCGGATTGATGTCCTCAATCGTCCGCATGCGTTCCAGGGAGAGGATGACCTGATCAGGGCCAGCGTCCGCGCCGTGTACCAGCCCGGTCAGGCCCCCCTGGGGCACCACGGTGACAGCGTTCTGCTGACACCAGCGCAGCACTGCGGCGACTTCCTCCGTGCTGCGCGGACGCACCAGGGCAGCTGCCTGCAGCGCATCACCGCGCCAGATGCCCGCTGGCCGGGTGGCGGTCTCCGCTGCGTCCAGCACTGCTGCCGGATCCAGCAGATTTCTGAGCTCCGCAACCAGTTCCGTGGCGACCTGATTCATGACGACCTCCTGGGCTCTGCGCCCCCGGACGCCCCCGACGGGGCGTCCCCGACTAGGCGCCCCCGACTAGGCGCCCCCGACTAGGCGCCCCCGACTAGAGAGCGTTGCTCCCCGGATATTCCAGAGCGAAGCCGACCAGTGTCCGCACACCTACGATCAGGGCGTCTTCCTGGGCCGTGAAGAAGGGTGAATGGTTGGAGGGCCGCTGCTCCCGGGGTACTGCCGGATCACCGACCCCCAGCATCAGGAACAGGCCCGGAATTTTCTCCTGATAATAGGAAAAATCCTCGGCGCCGGTGATCAGGTTCCCTTCGAACACGCGGTCCTCCCCCGCGGCACGCACCAGGGTCGGCATCATCGCCCGCAGCAGCTCGGGGTGATTGCCGGTCACTGGATTGGAGCCGGTGATGGTGAACGAGGCGCTGGCGCCATTGGCTTCGGCGATGCCGGTCACGGTGGCCTCCAGGCGCTCGAGCAGGCGTTCACGCTCGCCCATGTCGAAAGTTCTCACCGTGCCCAGCATGGTTACGTCGTCGGGAATGATGTTGCCGCGAACGCCGCCCTGAATGCTGCCGATGGTGACCACCGCGGGGCCCTTGGTGATGTCGATGTGGCGCCCCGGGATGCCCTGCAGTGCTGCCAGGATCTGGCCGGAGACGTAGATCGGGTCCACCCCCAGCCAGGGCGAGGAGCCGTGGGTCTGACGCCCGGTAACCTTGATTTCAATACCGTCCGAGGCGGCCATGAAGCTGCCGCTGCGATAGCCAAGGGAGCCGGCATCGTCGGGCCACACATGCAGCCCGAGTATGGCCTCCGGGGTATCCGGCCCCTCCAGGACACCCTCGCGAACCATCAGCTCGGCTCCGCCCTCTTCGCCGGGAGGCGCCCCTTCCTCGGCGGGCTGGAAGATGAACTTGACGGTACCGGCCAGCAGCTCGCGGTTCTCTGCCAGCACTTCCGCGGCGCCCATCAACATGGCGACGTGAGCGTCGTGGCCGCAGGCGTGCATCACCGGGACCTCCTTGCCCATGTATTCTCCCTTGGCCTTAGAGGCAAAGGACAGGCCGGTCTGTTCCAGCACCGGCAAGCCGTCCATATCGGCACGCAGGGCTACCACCGGACCTGGCTTGCCGCCCCGAAGGGTACCGACCACGCCGGTGTGGGCTATCCCGGTTGCTACCTCGTCAAAGTCGAGGCTGCGGAGGTGGGCTGCGACCTTGTCCGCGGTGCGGAACTCCCGGTTCGACAGCTCGGGATTGGCGTGCAGGTCGCGGCGCCACTCAATGACTCTGGGCTCGATGGCAGTAAAGGCGGATTCCAGCCCGGTTTGATTGTCGGCGGTGGCGCCGGCACTGACCAGGACCAGAGCTGACAGCAGGGGGGTGAGTTTTTTGCGCATGCTTGATCTCCTTTGCGGAGTCCGAGTGTAGCGCGACCCCGCCGCCGCGAATAGGGCCGCCCGGGAAGGGGCGCCCGGCCAGGGTGGCCCGCATAGGGCAGCCTGCGCGGTTCAGCCTCCATTCAGCAAACGGAGCGTAGCTGTATCCGGTCTGGCAGGTTGCCGGCTATCGCCTCAGCTATCGCTCTGGCGGTACTATCTACCAACCTCACAACGGCCACTCACATCACAACGGGCACTGGCCCGTAAACTCACCAAGGAGTACCTGCAATGAAGACAACCATACCGAAGACCCTGGGCCTGTGTGCCCTGCTGTTGATGGGTGCCGCTGGCGTTCAGGCCGGGGACGCTGACCCGCAGCCGCAGATCCGTGTGACCGGTGAAGGGCAGGCGACGCTGGTGCCCGACATGGCAATGTTGCAGCTGATGGTCACCCGCGAGGGCGCAAGCGCTCGCGAGGCGCTGGACGCCAACTCTGCGGCCATGCAGGAGGTGCTGGCCGCCATGCACAAGTCCGGTATAGCCGAGCGCGACCTGCAAACAGCTCAGTTCTCTATTCAGCCCCGCTATCGTCATCACCGGCCTGAAGCTTCGGGCCAGCAGGAGCCGCCCGCGATTGTCGGGTATACGGTGAGCAACAGTCTGACGGTGCGGGTTCGCGACCTGGACCAGGTCGGCGCGATTCTGGACAGATCGGTGTCCCTGGGTGTGAATCAGGGCGGCAGTATCGAGTTCCTGAACGACGATCCCGCGCCGGCGCTGGAGCAGGCGCGCGTGGCAGCGGTAAAAAATGCGTTACAGCGGGCTGCTACGCTGACCGCGGCGGCGGGGGTGAAGACCGGGCATATCCTGGAAATCTCGGAGCAGTCCTACCAGCCAAGGCCCATGCCGATGGCACGGACCGAAATGATGATGTCGGCGGATGCAGGCGCTGTCCCCATAGCCGGGGGTGAGAACACCTATAGCGTGACGGTCAATCTGACCCTGGCGCTGGAGCAGTAGCTGCCCGGGCCAAAAATCCTGATTGTCGGGGATAAGTGCGTGGCCCTGTTCGTCTTGATGTTGGCAATGGAGTCAATGTCTTCAGACAGGGTGGGGACCGCTAGCCCTCCACCCCTTAACCACAGGGTTTATTGCCAGCTTCCGGCGATAAGCCCTGCTTCGCTTTCCGCCCCTGCCACATCTCCCGCTACATGTTGGTCAATGAACCTGGCGAAATCGCCGCTGTCACTGGCGCTGGCAGGTCGGTAGGCTTCCTCGTCGCCACCCGGAAGCAGCGCCTGGGGTACCGCAATACGGGTTGTCCAGTTGCTGCTGTCGCGGCAGGCAACGCCGCGGATGGCGGAATCTTCGTCCGCGAGGATGTACTCACGACACCAGCTCCCCTCCTTGTTCGGGAAGCTGAGAACGGCGCGCAGCCGGCGTCCGTCGTCCAGCGTGTCCCAACCAGCGGCGCGGGATGGCAGGGTCTCCAGAGCGGCGGCCAGCAGTACGTCATCGGCTGCCCCTTCAAGCCCGTTCTGCCACTGTGACGCCAGCAGCAGCCCGGCAACGGCCGTCAGGGAGGCGGCAATAGCCAGTCCCTGGCGCAGGTTGCCCTGGAACCGTGCGAGCCGGTGGGGAAGGGAGCGAATGCGGCCGGGCCGGGGCTGCAACAGTTCCCGGATGCGGGCGGGTACCGGGGTACCGTCGTCACTGGTGGCCGCGTCCTGGAGTTCGCTGTGCAGGGTCTGCAACTCCGCCAGGCGGGCGCTCAGGGCAGGCTCCTGCGCCAGTCGTGATGTCAGCGCCGCAGCGGCTGCGGGCTCAAGCTCGCCATCGACGTACGCGGATAAAAGCTCGAAATCTCTGTCTTGCATAGTGTTGTCCACGTCTAATCCCACCCCGGGCCTTCCCGGTATTTCAGTAATTGCGCCCTGGCACGGGCGATACGGCTCATGATCGTACCCACCGGCACCTCCAGAATCGCCGCTGCCTCAGCGTAACTCTTGCCCTCCACAGCCACCAGCGTCAGAGCCAGGCGCTGCTCCGGCGGCAGCTTCGCAAGAGCTGCGCTCAGCGTCTCCAGGGCTCGTTCGTGTCCGGCACTCTCCTCGGCCGAGGGCGCTTCGTCGTTATCCCAGGCCATCAGCTGGGGATACCGCTGCCGGACATCGCGGGACCGGAGCTCGTCAATCCAGGCGTTCTTGCAGACCCTGTAGGCCCACTTGACAGCGTCTGCATCAGCAGGCATACCTTTCTCCAGAATACGCTCCACTGTCATCTGCAGCAGATCGTCCGCATCGGCGGCCGATCCACTCAGTGACCTGCAGAACCGGCGCAAGCTGCCGAGTTCTGCCAGTAGAATTTCTCGCTGTGAAGTGCTCAGCGATGGCATAATGGTCCTGTTACTGGAGATGACGGATAACCGCGTGATTCTATTCCATTTACTGGAATTATTCGCGTTGTGATTCGTCTCAATTGTATGTGCGTCACCGACGCGAGGGGTGAAGATCGTGCCACAGTGTACCGGATTCGCAATGCAGGCTGCTCGAGGACAGGTAGCACACACTCGGTTGCTGCTCGCAGGCGCACTGGCCGTCGTCCTGCTCTGGGCGGCGCCGCTACCGATGCAAAACGCCTCCGCCCAGGTTCCCTGCTGTATGGACGAATCCGAGCTTGAGGACCGTCTCGAAGACGACATCGAGGAGGATATCGCAGAGGACGTCGAGGACGGCGTGGACGACGCGGTCGGGGAAACCATCGAAGAATCGATAGAAGAGTCGATCCAGGACACTATCGACGAGTCGGTGGAGTCCTCGGTTGAAGAGTCCGTTGCGGGAGTGGTCGAAGAGACGGTTGAGGAGTCTGTTGAAGACTCGGTAGAAGATTCTGTGGAAGAGTCGGTTGCCGGTGCGGTGGAGGAGTCTGTCGAGGAGTCCGTTGAGGAAGAGGTAGTGGCTTCGGTCGAAGAGTCGGTCGAGGAGAATGTAGCGGCCTCAGTGGAGGAGTCTGTCGAGGAGGACGTGGCAACCTCGGTGGAAGAGTCGGTCGAGGAGAATGTAGCGGCCGCAGTGGAGAAGTCTGTCGAGGAGGACGTGGCAACCTCGGTGGAAGAGTCGGTCGAAGAGAATGTGGCGGCCTCAGTGGAAGAGTCTGTCGAGGAGAATGTAGCGGCATCGGTAGAGGATTCGGTTGCGTTTAGCGTCGCCGATGGAATCGAAGAGCGGCTCGAGACCGAGATTGACAGCGTTGTCGACGAGCTGGAGAGCCAGCTGGAAATCGACGAGGCTCGCATCAACACCCGGCAGTGGCTGGTCATGGCAGAGCCGGAGGTATTCGAGGAGCTGGCAGTCGAGGGTTACCTGTTCGACCGCGTAACTGAGCTCTCGGGCATGGGGCTGCTGCTGGCGGAAGTGGAAGCCCCATCCAGTTTCGAGATTTACGATATTCGCGAGGGGGTGATCGACGTAGTCGGCACCGGGCGTGCCGAAGTCGATCTCAACCACGTCTACACCGCTGGCGCGCCGGTGCAGCACTCGGTGGAGGGCAGCACTCCGCGCTCTGTTTTGCGCTTTCCCGCCGATATAGAAGACATGCCCCTGCGTCTGGGCATGATCGACAGCCTGGTGGACACCGCGCACCCGGCGCTGAGCGACGCCAATATCCACAGCGAGGCCTTTACCAGCGAAGGGGCCAGTATGCCGTCTTCTCACGGCACTGCGATCGCCTCGATTTTCATCGGCCGCGACCAGAGCTATCTGGGGCTGGCACCGCAGGCGGAGCTGTACGCCGCCGCTGTGTTCGAACAGGATCCCAGTCGCGGGGAAATTGCCAGCACGGTCAGCCTGGTCCGGGCGCTTGATTGGCTCATGTCCTCTGGCGTCGATGTCGTCAATATTTCCCTGGCCGGGCCACCCAATCGGCTGTTGGAGAAGGCGCTTGACCGCGCCGCCCTGCGCGGGGTGCTTATTTTCGCGGCAGCGGGCAACGGTGGCCCGATGGCAAAGCCGATGTACCCCGCAGCCTATCCCTCTGTTATCGCAGTCACCGCAGTCGACGCCAGCGGCCGCATCTTCCGCCTGGCCAACCGTGGGGATTATGTTGATCTGGCAGCCCCCGGCGTCGGCCTGCTGCACGCGCGCTCAGGCGGGGGTTATGCGACCTCATCGGGGACCTCTTTCGCGGTGCCTTTCGTGGCCACAGCGGCCGCGCGCCTGCGCCTGCTGACGCCGCTGGAAGATATCCGCGCTGCGCTTATTCGCAGTGTGCAGGATGAGGGTTCTCCCGGCAGGGATGACACCTATGGTTACGGGGTACTGCGTTTCGCCGGCTGACTACCAGCGGTACAGGAAGCGGGTGCCGACGATGCCCTGTTCGTAATCGCTGACCGCGAAGTTGGACTTGTAGTCGCTGTAACCGGCGTAGACCTGCAGGGCACTGTTTTCCGTAAGTGGATACTCGAGGTCGGCGAGCCAGCGGTGTCGCTCATCCGCCCGTTCATCTCCCTCACCGCTGCCGATGCCGGGCGTAATGCCACTGTAATCCCGCTCCTCATAGCGATAGGCCAACTCCACCTTCAGCACCTTTGATCCGAGATCAATGCGGCGTATGTAACGCAGCTTGGCGGCATGGGCCTTGTAGTTCAGACGCTCCAGGTTTGCATCCTCGGTTTTGAACCGGTAACCGAAATTGAAATAGCTGCGCAGGCCGCGGGCAAAATAGTACAGGTCCAGCTCACCGGTGTGGGTCTGGGCATCCCGCTCCGATCGATCCTCGATGCGCTTGTCGGCGAAGACATACGCTACCCGGCTGAACACTTTGCGGTTGACGAAGCCGGATAGCGAGGGTGAAACCCGGTACAGCTCCAGGAACCCCGCGTCGTCCAGCAGGGAGTTCACATAGAACAGCGACAGCCCCGTGTCCACCGGCTGCATTTTCATGCCCAGGTTGGCGCCAAGGATGTGGGATTGCCGGTTCAGCTGTGAAAATTCCTGAAACATGTCCTGGCTGAAGTCGTAGCTGAGCCGCAGGTCTGTATCAGGGGTAAAGTGTTTGCGCAGGCCCACTTTCCCATCCAGGGTCAGCGCGTAATCACCCTGGCGCACGCTGGTGTCGAGTTCATCGACGGTGACGTTGGTGTCGTATTCTCCGCCAATGCCGACTTCCGCTGAGTAGGTGGTTGCCGGCGGTTTCGATTGCGCGTCATCCGCGAGGCAGAACATGGGAGCAAAGCCAAACAGCAGGGCAGTGAACCTGTATAGGGTGGAGCAGGGCCATTGCATGCCTGGCTTCCTGAAGGCAGTCGGGACGGAAACAGGAGCCTAACCAATGGTGGCGGGCGTCACAAGGATTTATAGGGAATTATGTCGGTTTGTGGAGTGCTTTCCGGCGCGGGTGCAACGCTATGGTATTTGCCCGACAGGCTGAATCAGCGCAGAATAATGGCCCCCTGTGAGCTGTGAGATCCCGTGACCGACCTGCAATCCCCACTGCGCTACCTGCCGCATATGCAGTCTCCCGAACTGCTGCATATGGGTCTCTCCCCCATGCCCACAAACGCGTGGATAGAGCCCGATGAAGATACTGCATTGTTCCACCAGCACAAATTGCAGCAGCGGCAGCGGCTGGGTGACCGGGTCTGGTGCGCACTGCCGGAATCAGGGCCCGCGCAGGAGGAAACCGCAGAGTTGTTGGCGGCCCATCTGCAGCGCGACTATCCTGCACTTTATTCCTTGCACGGCTCATCCTTACGCTGTGCCGGCGGCGAATTCACGGTGCCCCTGAAAGGGGGGGAGCCGCTGTGGAACAGCTCCCTGTGGATAGCTGACGATCTGGTGCTTATGGAGCAGCGGGGCACGGAGTACGTCCTCACCGCAGCCAGTCTCTGCAGCCCCAGCCACTGGCGGCTGGAAGACAAGTTTGACCGTAGTATGAGCGCAATCCATGCGGTGATTCCCGGCTTCGACGCTACCCTGGAGCCGAAGATTGAGCGGTTCTTTGCGCATCTCCGGGTAGAGCGCCCCGTCGTGCGGCACAACTGGAGCCTCCAGTTGGGCAATGTGCTCTGCGCGCGCCCCGGCGAGGAGGGGCGGGGCGTGGGCGAGCTCTACTACCGCAGTGAACGGCAGTCCCTGCGGCGGCTGCCCAGGAGCGGCGCCATTGTTTTTACTATCCGGGTCTACCTGCATCCATTGCAGGTACTGGCGTCGGTGCCGGGAGCGATTCCCCGGCTGCTGGCGGCAATTGATGCCTGTTCTCCGGCGCTCTATGCATACAAGGGATTCGCGGCTATGGAGGATGCGCTCGCAGTCTGGCGTAGCCCTGGCTGATGGCGGATCTCGCGCTTTGGCAGTATCTGGTCATCGCCCTGTTGTTTGTCTGGGGAGGCTTCGTGCGTTCGGGCCTGGGCTTTGGCGGCGCCGTCCTCACCCTGCCTTTCCTGCTCATGGTGCACAACGCGCCGCTGGTGTACCTGCCGATCATATCGGTGCACCTGCTGCTGTTCTCGTTCCTTACCATAGCGCAGGCCCATCTCCGAGTCCGACGGGCGGGAACCGCTGCTGCCGGCGCGGTGCAGACGACAGTCAATTGGACTTTCCTGCGCTACGCGTTCCTGCTGATGCTGATTCCCAAGCTGATAGGGGTGGCGGGGGTTATCACCTTGCCGGCGACGGTGGTCAGCAGTTTCATTTTTGTAGTGGTGGCAGTGTACGCCGTCAGCTATATCCTGCAGCGTCCCTTCAAAAGTAACAGCCGCAAGCTGGATGCGTTGTTCATGATCCTTGGCGGCTACGTCAGCGGGACCTCGCTGATTGCAGCGCCCCTGGTGGTGCCGGTGGCCGCCAGTCGGGTGGCCCGACACGAACTGCGCGATACCCTGTTTGTGCTGTGGTTTGTGCTGGTTGCGATCAAGCTGACTGCGTTTGCCTGGACCGGAATAGACCTGCAGTGGCAGCACCACCTTTGGCTATTGCCCTGTGCCGCAGTGGGGCACGTGCTTGGCTTGCGCTTTCACGACTACACCCTGCGGGCGGACACTGGCGTGTTTTTCCGGGTGCTGGGAGTGGGTCTGCTGGCGGTGAGCCTGGCGGGTCTGGCACGCATGCTGGCGCAGACCCTGTCCTGAGACTTCTCCCCTGAGCTAGGTCCGGGGCTTGAAGCGGGGCTTCGGCTTGTTGGGTTTTTTTGGGCCCGAGGGCTTGCCCTCACTGGTCTTGCCCAGGCGTGCCATGCTGTCCGCGCCGGCGGTCGAGCCGTCCAGGCGGGCGATACCGAGCCGCTGTCCGCTCACCCAGACTCCACGCAGGTGGTCGAAGATCTCAGGGGGCATTCCCTCCGGCAGGTCCACTGTGCTGTAGTCGTCGTGGATCACGATGCGGCCGATGTGTTCACTGTCGATGTCGGCCTCGTTGGCGATGGCGCCGACGATATTGCCCGGCTTGACCCCGTGATTGTGCCCCACTTCGATACGGAACCGTTCCATGCCTTTGCCGGGGGCTGCATCCCGTTGCGGTGTTGGCGCCCGGGCGGGCCGTTCACGCTCACGCTCGCGGCGCGGCCGGTCCTCGCGGTCGCGGGGGGCCTCCCTGGGCGTGCGCTCGGTGGCGGCGGTGGTCGTACCCTGCCCCTTGCCATCGCCCTGCGCCAGCAGCGCCAGTGCCGCGGCGATGTCCACCACCGGGACGCCGAACTCACGCTGATAGTCGTCGACCAGCTGGCGCGCGGTGTCGAGATCCCGGGTGTCCAGGGTGGCGGTAATCTGCTGCTTGAAACGGTCGCTGCGGCGATCGCTCACGTCCTGTGCGCTGGGCAGCTGCATTGGCACGATGGTGTTACCGGTAGCCCGTTCAATGGCCTTGAGCAGGCGCCGTTCGCGGTTGGCGGCGAACAGGATGGCCTGGCCGGTGCGCCCGGCGCGGCCGGTGCGGCCGATGCGGTGCACGTAGGCTTCGACATCGGTGGGAATGTCGTAGTTGATGACGTGGCTGATGCGCTCCACATCCAGGCCTCTTGCGGCGACGTCGGTCGCGACCAGGATATCCAGCTGGCCTTTTTTCAGGCGCTCGACGGTTTTTTCCCGCTGCTGCTGGGGAATGTCACCGTTCAGCGGCGCCGCCGAATAGCCGCGAGCCGCGAGCTTCTCCGCCAGCTCCGTGGTGGCAATGCGGGTGCGCACGAACACAATGATGGCGTCGAAATCCTCCATCTCCAGGATCCGGGTCAGGGCATCCAGCTTCTGCATCCCGGCAATCATCCACACCCGCTGGTGGATGGATTCATTGGCCATGGACTTGACCTGGATGAGCACTTCCTGCGGGTCTTTCAGGTGGTGCTGGGCAATGCGCCGGATCGCCTGGGGCATGGTGGCGGAGAATAGAGCGATTTGGCGCTGCTTGGGGGTTTGCTCCAGAATCCATTCAACGTCGTCGATGAAGCCCATACGCAGCATTTCGTCCGCTTCATCCAGTACCAGGGCCTGCAACTGGGACAGATCCAGCGAGCCGCGGCGCATGTGATCCATGACCCGGCCGGGAGTACCGACAATAACGTGAACCCCGCGTTGCAGCTGCCGCAGCTGGCCGCGGTAGTCGGAACCGCCGTAGATCGGCACGACGTGGAAGCCGGGCAGGTGACTGGCGTACTTCTGGAATGCCTCCGACACCTGGATGGCCAGCTCCCGGGTCGGCGTCAACACCATGACCTGGGGCAGCTTGCTGGCGGTCTTCAGGCGCGCCAGCAGCGGCAGGGCGAATGCCGCGGTCTTGCCGGTGCCGGTCTGGGCCTGGCCTACCAGGTCGGAGCCTGCCAGCAACGGTGGAATGGTGCGGGCCTGAATTGCGGAGGGCGTTTCATAGCCAACATCGCTCAGCGCGCGGAGAAGAAAGTCGGGCAGGTTCAGGTCCGCGAAAGTGGTCGCGTCGGGGGACTCGGAGGTCATGGGGAAAGTACCTTGAGGGGTGGCGCAATAAATGGAGCGACAGTATACAGGGTCGCGCCGGCAGAACAACGGCGAGGCCGGGTAAATATGCCGGCCTGGGGGTTCATGGGCCACTGCCCCTGGCAGGGCCTTGGGCTATACTGCTGCGATAACCCCAATAACCGGAGACCGAACCATGCCCCAGCCGACAACCGTCAACGACTGCATGCGCCGCCAGCCCCTGACCATTCGCCCGCAAACCAACCTGGTGCAGGCTGTCAATTTGATCGTCGAGCACAGGCTCACGGGCCTTACCGTCACCGATGAGTCCGGGGAGGTGCAGGGGGTGTTGTCGGAAATCGACTGCCTGCGGGGCATACTCGCTTCGATCTACAACGACGGGGATCCCGAACACGCCCTGGTCAGCGAGGTCATGACCCGCACGGTCAATTCCTGCAGCGCCGGCGACAGTATCGTCGAGGTGGCCCAGGCAATGCTGGACACCCGTCAGCGCCGCCGCCCGGTCCTTGCGGACGGCCGGCTGGTGGGGCAGGTCAGTTGTCGCAACATCCTCTGGGCCCTGATGGAGCATTCCCGGCGCAAGCTGCAGGACCAGCGCAAGTAGGCCCGGTTCGGGCACGCTAGCCCTCGCTGTCAGCGGTACCTGCGAGGCGGCGCAGCACATAGTGCAGGATGCCACCGTGGCGGTAGTAGCTGAACTCATTGGGGGTATCTATGCGGATGCGTGCCTCGAAGCTCTGCTCATCCGCATCCGACCGGGACACGGTCACAGTGACCTTTTGCTGGCCGGGCTCTATGGCCGGAATGGCGAAGGTCTCGTCGCCCTCAAGGCCCAGGGATTCAGCGGTGTCGCCCTCGCTGTATTGCAGCGGCAGGATGCCCATGCCCACCAAGTTGGAGCGATGGATGCGCTCGAAGCTCTCCGCTATCACCGCACGCACGCCGAGCAGGGAAGGGCCCTTGGCGGCCCAGTCCCGCGACGAACCGGTGCCATATTCCTTGCCTGCGAGTACCACCAGGGGCACTCCCTTGCGGCGATAACACTCTGCGGCGTCAAAGATGGAAGTCGTTGATTCGTCTAGAAAATAGGTGGTCCAGCTACCCTCGGTACCCGGCGCCAGCTGGTTGCGCAGACGGATATTGGCGAAGGTGCCACGCATCATGACTTCGTGGTTGCCGCGGCGTGAGCCGTAGGAATTGAAATCCTCGCTGGCGACACCCTGCTCCTGCAGGTACTGGCCGGCCGGGCTGTCAACCGCGATCGCGCCGGCGGGGGAAATATGGTCAGTGGTTACGCTGTCGCCGACCTTGACCAGGCAGCGCGCGCCCTCGATGCCGGTGACCGCGGGCGCCTGCGGCGTCATACCCTCGAAGAAGGTCGGTTTGCGCACATAGGTGGATTCCGGCCAGGGGTAGCGCTCGCTGTCTGCCACCAGCAGCTCGTTCCAGGTCTCGTTGCCGCTGTAGACATCGGCGTATTTGCTGCGGAACATGTCCGCGTTGACCGCACTGGCCACGATCTCGCTGATCTCCGCGTTGCTGGGCCAGAGGTCGGCCAGGGTTACCGGCTTGCCATCTGCATCTTCTCCCAGCGGTTCCCGGTAGAAGTCGATTCCCATGCTGCCCGCGAGGGCATAGGCTACCACCAGCGGCGGTGAGGCCAGGTAATTGGCGCGTACATCCTGGTGGATCCTGCCCTCGAAATTGCGATTGCCGGACAGTACCGACGTCACCAGCAGATTGCCTTTGTGGATGGCTGCGGCGATATCCTCCGGCAGGGGGCCGGAGTTGCCGATGCAGGTGGTGCAGCCGTAGCCCACCAGGTAAAAGCCCAGGGCCTCGAGGTCCTCCATCAGGCCGGTTTTTTCCAGATACTCGGTGACCACCTTGGAGCCGGGGGCGAGGCTGGTCTTGACCCAGGGCTTGGCTTTCAGCCCGCGCTCCCGGGCCTTGCGCGCCACCAGGCCAGCGGCCACCAGCACCGCGGGGTTGGAGGTATTGGTGCAGCTGGTAATCGCGGCAATCACCACCGCGCCGTGTTGCAGTTGGAACGGTTCGCTGCTGCCGCGCTTGATGGTGACACCGGTAAGCGCGGTCGTCTCCTCTTCGGTCACGGTCCCGCCTTCTTCCTCCCAGTCGCCCTCTTCACCGGACACCAGAATGAGTTCCTGGAACTCGCCCAGCACCTTGGTGAAGTCGGCCTTGCTCTCGGTCAGCGGTACCCGGTCCTGGGGCCGCTTGGGGCCCGCGATGCAGGGCACTACCTGCGCCAGGTCCAGCTCCAGGGTGGCGCTGTAGCGCGCCTCCACACTGTCCGCGTCGTGCCACATGCCCATAGTCTTTGTGTAGGCCTCAACCAGGGCAAGCTGCTCTTCGCTGCGCCCGGTGAGCCGCAGGTAGTTGATGGTTTCCGCATCCACCGGGAAGATGCCGCAGGTGGCGCCGTACTCCGGTGCCATGTTGGCAATGGTAGCGCGGTCTGCAAGGCTCAGGTGGGCGAGTCCGGGGCCAAAGAATTCGACGAATTTGCCCACCACGCCGTAGCTGCGCAGCTGTTCGGTGACCGTGAGCACCAGGTCAGTGGCGGTGGCGCCCTCGGGCAGCTGGCCGCTGAGGCGAAACCCCACAACCTCGGGAATCAGCATGGTCACCGGCTGCCCCAGCATCGCCGCCTCGGCCTCAATGCCCCCCACGCCCCAGCCCAGTACGCCGAGACCGTTGATCATGGTGGTGTGGGAGTCGGTGCCCACCAGGGTGTCCGGGTAGGCCAGGCGTTTGCCGTCCTGTTCCAGGGTAAACACGCCGCGGGCCAGGAATTCCAGGTTGACCTGGTGCACGATACCGGTGCCGGGCGGCACTACCTTGAAATTGTCGAAGGCCTCCTGGCCCCAGCGCAGGAACTGGTAGCGCTCCAGATTGCGTTCAATCTCCACCTCGGTGTTGCGGGCGAGGGAATCCTCAGTCCCGAAGTAGTCCACCATGACTGAGTGGTCGATCACCAGCTCCACTGGCGACAGCGGATTGATCTTGCCGGGCTCGCCGCCCAGCTCGACCATGGCATCGCGCATGACGGCAAGGTCGACGATCGCCGGAACGCCGGTGAAGTCCTGCAGCAGAACCCGGGCCGGCACGAAGGCAATTTCCTGGCTCGGTGCTGCCGCGGGGTCCCAGTTGGCCAGGGCCTCAATGTCGCCATCGCTGACATAGTCCTCATCCCCGTGGCGCAGCAGGTTTTCCAGCAGCAGTTTCAGCGAGTAGGGCAGGGTGGCGGTGTCACCGACGGCTTCCAGCGAGGCAAAGGGGAAGATGGTGTAGTCGGTGTCGTTGACAGTGAGGTTTTGCTGCTTGCGGTAGCGTGTGCTCATACCTGGTCCTCTGGGGCAAAAAGAGTGAGCCGGGACGCAAAGGTCCCGATCAGTTATCCTACTATAGCAGCCGGGCCGCAGGCTGTTGATACGAACACTGGCGGCGGCCGTATATGACCCTTTTACCCAGGTATTTCCACCCGCAGCAGGGCCGCCCGCGTCCCACTGCAGGCAGATACCAAGGAGGCGTGCTTTGCGACGAACCCCCGTGATGGTTCCCAAATCGGCTATGTGTCGGCTGGCGTTGGTGGCACTGCTGGTGGCGCTGGCCCCGGCGCGTGCCGACACTGCCGTGCCGGTCGTTGTCGCAACCTCGGCGGAGGTGCCGATCTTGCGGGAATTGAGTCTGCAGGGGTCCGTCACCGCCGAGCGCAACGCCCGCCTGTCTGTGGCTATCGGCGGGCTGGTGACCGCAATGGAGGTCGACACCGGTGATCGGGTAGAGGCCGGCGATTTGCTGTTGGAGCTGGACCCGGAGCTGGCCCGGCTGCAGCGGGACGCGGCCTCGGCCCGGGCCGCGCAGGCCAGGATTCGGCGCGATGATGCCCGCCGCAGGCTGGAGGAAGCACGCGTCCTGCTGCCCCAGCGGGGTATCGCGGAGACTGCCGTGCGCGACCTGGAGGCGGCGCTGGCGGAAGCCGAGGCGACCGGAGAGCAGGCGCAGGCGGAGGCAGCGCTGCAGGAAGCGCTGCTGGCCAGGCACAGTCTGCGGGCACCCTTCGCCGGGGTTATCAGCAAGCGGCTGACAGATCTGGGCGAGTGGCTGGATCCAGGGCAGCCGGTTTTCGAGCTGGTAGGTATGGACGGGTTGCTGCTTGATTTCGCCGTGCCCGAGAATCACCTGGCGAGCCTGAGTCCGGGCGCCGCGGTCAAATTCGTGCCGGGAGCGCGCCCCGCAGCGGAACATGGCGGCACCATCGAAAGTGTCGTGCCGGTGGCGGAGCCGGGCGCGCGTACATTTCTGTTGCGGGTGCGACCGGACGCCGGAGTCGCGCCTGACCTGCTGCCCGGCATGTCGGTCACCGCCCAGCTGCAGCTGGCGACGGGCCGGTCCGGGGTAACGGTTCCTCGCGATGCCATCCTGCGCTACCCGGATGGCAGGGTCGTGGTTTGGTCGGTGGAGAAAGAGGCCGACGGTGCTGGTGTCGCGGTGGAGAACGTGGTCACGACCGGCCTCGCCTTCGGTGGCCGCATCGAGATCAGTGCGGGCCTGGCAGCGGGCAGCCAGGTTGTTGTGCGCGGCAATGAGGCCTTGCAGCCCGGGCAAGCGCTGGCGGTGACAGGCGCCGCACCTTGACCGCAGGCCGGGACAAGCATCGTGTTTGAGCAGGTGGTGCAGCGGGGCACCCTGGTCACGGTCATCGTGCTGATGGTGCTGGTGGTCGGCGTCATCGCTGCCCTGCGCATTCCCGTGCAGATGATTCCCGATCTCGACACCCGCGTGATCAGCGTGCGCACGACCTGGCCCGGCGCCACGCCTCAGGACGTGGAGAAGGAGATCCTGGTCGAGCAGGAAGAGTATCTGCGCAATCTGCCCAGCCTGTCGCGTATCGTGGCATCAGCCCGCAGTGGCAGCGCCGAGGTCGAGCTGGAATTTCCCTTTGGCACCGACATCACCGAGATGCTGATCCGGGTCAACAACGCGCTCAGCCAGGTGCCGGCCTATCCCGAGAACGTGGATGAGCCGCGTATTTTCGCCAACTCCTTTTCCGCCAACTCGTTCATGTTTTTCAGCATCACCCCGCTGGCCGGCAATCCCCGGCAGGTAGAGATGGACCGGGTGCTGGATTTTGTCGAGGATTACGTCAAGCCCCGGGTGGCCAGGGTAACGGGGGTTTCCGAGGTCAGTGTCGGCGGCGGCGCCGAACGCCAGATCCAGATCCTCGTCGACCCGGGGCGTCTGGCGCTGCGCGGGCTGACCCTGACGGATGTGCGGGATGCGGTGCGCAGCCGGAACCGCGACCGGTCCGGCGGTGACATAGAGTCGGGCAAGCGGGAATATCTGCTGCGCACTGTCGGCCGTTTCGAGGATCTGGTCGAACTGGAACAGCTGATCCTGACGCGGCGCGGCGACGCGGTGATTCGCCTGCAGGATGTGGCGATCGTACGGGCGGGCAGTTTCGAAAAACGCAATCTGTCGTTCTACAACGGCGAACCCAATATCTCCCTGTCGATCCGGCGCGAGTCGGGGTCAAACGTCATCGACATCAAGCGCGAGATGCTGCTGGAAATGGAGGCTATCAACGCCGAATTGCTGGAGCCCGCCGGGTTGCAGATGCGGCTGACCTCGGACGATGTCCGCTATGTCCAGGCTTCGGTGCGCAATGTCTGGCAGAACCTCGCTCTGGGAGCGCTGTTTGCGACCCTGGTCATGTACCTGTTCCTGCGTTCGGGGCGGGCCACCGCTGTCGGCGTGATGGGGATCCCGCTGTGCATCACAGTGGCGTTTCTGGGGCTGCTGCTGGCCGGGCGTACCATCAACGTGATTTCGCTGGCGGGAATTGCCTTTGCCATCGGCATGACCCTGGACAACAGTATCGTGGTGCTGGAAAGCATCGAGCTCGAGCGCCGCAGGGGTGCGTCCAGGCTGCGGGCAGCGGTGGAGGGCGTGCGCCAGGTCTGGCCGGCGGTGTTCGCGTCCACCATGACCACAGTCCTGGTGTTCATCCCCGTGGTGTTCGTCGAGGAAGAGGCGGGGCAGCTGTATTCCGACGTCGCGGTGGCCATTGCCGCGGCGATCCTGGCCTCCATGCTGGTGGCGATCACCGTGTTACCCACCGCGGCAGCGCGCCTGTCCCTGGGTCGCAGCGGCGCGGCGGACGCCGGCATCGGCCGCCGCTGGCGTGAGGTTACGCTCAGCTCGGTCGCATTTCTGCTGTCCAGCGCGCGCCGGCGGGTGGCCTGCATTGCGCTGGTGACCGGGGTCAGCGTCTGGTTTATGATCGCGCTGACGCCGCCTGCGGAATACCTCCCCGAGGGGGAAGAGCCCAAGGTGTTCGCGGTCATGAACGCTCCGCCGGGCTACAATCTGGGCGCCATGGCGGAAATCGCACAGGAAGTGGGCGCCGGGCTCTTGCCCTTCGTCGATGCCGACCCCGAGGCGTTCGGCCGCGGTGAGGCGGAAGTGCCGGCGCTGTCCTACATCAATATGCGGGTGGCACCGGACTCGATGCGGATCATCTCGGAGCCGCTCAACCCGGCCGACATCGAGGCCCTGATGGATGTGCTGACCGAGCGTTACCAGCAATATCCGGGCATGCGGGCCTTTGCCGCCCGCGGATCGATCATCACCAGCAATGACGGCGGCACCCGCAGCGTCAACCTGGATATTTCCGGCGCCCGGCTGGAGGACATCTACGCGGTGGCGCTGGCGGCCTACCGCCAGGCGGAGCAGGTGTTTGCCAATCCCCGGATCCAGAGTCGACCGTCGTCCCTCACCCTGGCCCAGCCCCTGGTGGAAGTCCGTCCGGATTGGGAGCGGGCGGCGGAGTTGGGGCTGGATGCCGGTGCCATCGGTTTTACCGTGGCTGCCCTGACCGACGGCAGCTACGTGGATGAATTCTTTCTCGCCGATGACAAGATCGATATCTACCTCTACAGCGATGTCGGCCAGGCGGCGTCGCTGGACGCCTTGCCCCACCTTCCCATTTACACACCGGCCGGCGCCGTGGTGCCATTGAGTTCACTGGCGGCGATTGTAGAGAGTGTCGACACGGCCCAGGTACGACGGGTCGATGGCCGCCGCACCGTGACCCTGAATATCATTCCGCCCCGCAGTGTGCCGCTGGAGACCGGTGTGGCCATGGTCCGGGAACAGGTGGTGCGCGAACTGCAAAGCCGGGGGGAGGTGCCCGCGGGGGTAAGCCTGACGATTTCAGGCGCGGCGGACCAGCTTGATGCAACCCGGGAAGCCCTTCTCGGGAACTATGCAGTGGCTCTGCTGCTGATCTATTTGCTGATGGTGGCGATCTTCAGCCACTGGGGCTATCCCCTGCTGATCATGACCTCCATCCCCCTGGGAATTGCGGGGGGTATTGGCGGCTTGTGGCTGCTCAATACGGTGGGTGGCTGGTTGCCGCTGCTGGGCATGGCCCGAATCGTGCAACCATTCGACATGATTACCATGCTCGGCTTTCTGATCCTCATGGGGACGGTGGTCAACAATCCGATATTGATTGTGCACCGCGCGGTGGGCAATCTGGCCGGGCAGGGCATGACCGCTGTGGCAGCCGTGCAGGAAGCGGTAGAGGCGCGTTTGCGCCCCATCGCCATGTCAACCATTACCACCCTGTGCGGTTTGGCGCCTCTGGTACTGATCCCGGGCGCCGGCACCGAACTGTACCGGGGGGTGGGAGTCATAGTCATGTTTGGTATCCTTGGCGCGGCGATTGTCACGCTGACCCTGTTGCCGGCACTGACGGTGTTCGTCCTGCAGTGGCAGCAGTATCGCCTGGGAAACCGCCGAGATGCAGCCATATGAGGGATGCCGTGACCACAGCATTGTCTGACCAGTACCGCGAAAGTCAGTGGCCCATGCCGCCACGCACCGAAACCCAGGATGGGCAGCCCCGCCGGCTTGGGGTGGAACTGGAGTTCTCCGGCATCCCGCTGGACCGCGTAGTCGACCTGATGCAGAAGCACCTCGGTGGCGAGGTGCAAACGGTGTCGCCCTATGAGTTGTTCCTGTGCGACAGTAGCCTGGGTGACTTCGCGGTGGAGCTGGACTTCGCCTGGCTCAAGCGCCGCGGCCGCGAACGCGCCCTGGAGGATGCGCCCGATGAGCTGGGCCAGTTCGGTGAGAGCGTGCTGAAACTGGCAGCAGAGCAGGTGGTACCCTTCGAGATCGTCAGCCCGCCGATTTCCATGGCAAACCTCTGGCGTCTGGGTGACCTGTTCCAGGTATTGCGCCAGGCTGGGGCCGAGGGCACCAGTGTTGCCCCTCATTACGCCTACGGCCTGCACCTGAACCCGGAAATGCCCGACCTGGAGGCTGAGACGATCCTGGCCTATCTGCGGGCGTTTGTCTGCCTGTTTGACTGGCTGCGGGAGCGCAGCAAGGTCAACCTGAGCCGCAGGATCACACCCTATATCGATCCTTTTGAGAGACCCTACGTCAAGCTGCTGTTGCAGGAGGACTATGCTCCGGACCAGACGCAGCTGATCGCCGATTATCTGCGGCACAACCCCACCCGCAACCGGGCACTGGACATGTTGCCGCTGTTTGCACATCTCGATGAAAAGCGGGTGCGCAAGGCCGTGGACGACGACCGCGTCAAGTCCCGCCCGACCCTGCACTACCGGCTGCCCAACTGCGAGATCGATGACCCGAACTGGTCGTTGGTACAGCCCTGGCGCGACTGGCTGCAGGTAGAGGCGCTGGCCTGTGATCCTCCGCGGCTGCAGCGTATTGGCCGGCAGTATTACAAGCACTTGTCCGGTCTTGCGGGGGGGTTGTTCGGCGACTGGGCAGAAGTCAGCGCCGAGTACCTGTTGCCTGAACTGGCATGAAACGGCCGCTGATCGGGGTCACAGGCAGCGACCAGGGTCTGCCACTGGCCTGGTGGTTCATCCGCTGGGCACTGTGGCAATCAGGCGCCAGGGCTGTGTATCTGACCCATTCCCGCCCCGGCGACCTGGCTGCGCTGGATGGCATTGTTATCAGCGGGGGAGACGACATAGACCGCGGTTTGTACCTTGACGAACACGATGCGCCGGGGCCGGCCGATCCCGAGCGAGACCGCTTTGAAATTCGCGTCCTGGAGCACCTTATGGGCACTCGCCTGCCGGTGCTGGGGATTTGCCGCGGCGCACAGCTGATGAATGTTGTACGCGGCGGCAGCCTCTACCCGGACCTGCGTAACCTGCGCCGGAAAACGTCCAATCGCCGCACGCCGCTGGCGCGCAAGACACTGCTGGTTGAGTCAGCATCAGGGCTGGAAGCCATCCTCGGGGAGGGTCGCGTGCGCATCAACAGTCTCCATCAACAGGCCATCAAGGGCCTCGGCGAGGGGCTGGTGGTCTGCGGTCGCGACCTGGACGGTTTTGTCCAGGCCGTGGAACATCCCGCCGAGGCATTTCTCTACGGGGTGCAGTGGCACCCGGAGTATTTGCCCTTGCGGGCCCCGCAGCGGGCTCTGTTCCGGGCGCTGGTGCAGGCCGCCACAGGCGATGAACGCTTTGCGCTCAGGTGATAGACTGTGTGTTTTTAGCAGGACGGGGATATTTTTATGAGCGAATCTGATTCTGAGATCCACTTGCAGTGCATGGAGCGTTTTATCGAGCTGGCCAATACGATGAAGAACGACGGCATGCCGACACGGGTCGTCTCGGCGGCCTTGATGACGGCGTCGGGTGTCTACGCAACCTATTCCGTTGCCGGCAATGACGGTGGGCTCAATGCTTCCGGCGTGGACAAGGTCACCGCGGCCTACAAGCAGAACCTGGAGAATATCCAGCGCGCCAAGCGCGAGCAGGCGGAAGCTGCCGGGTCTCAGCCAGGCAGCTGAGTGCTGGCCGGGAGATCCGCTTCCGCGCGTATCTCCCGGATCTGTTCCAGGAAGTAACCCGGCGCCAGCATGGGCCGTAACTCGGCGGCTGTCACGGGGCGGCTGAACAGGTAGCCCTGAATGACCTCGGCACCGTGGCGGGTGAGGAAGTGGAACTGTTCGCTGGTCTCCACGCCCTCCGCGACCAATTCCAGTTGCATGGACTGGCCCATGGCGATGATCGCCCGCACCAGGCTGGCGTCGTTTGCACTTTTGTCGAAATCGATCACAAAGCTGCGATCTATCTTGAGTTCGTCGAGTGGGAACCGGCTGAGGTAACTGAGCGAAGAGTAACCGGTACCAAAATCGTCAATGGACAGCCGCAAGCCCAGCGCCTTCAGCTCCTGCAGGGCCTTGACCGTGCCGTGGCTGTCTTCCATCAAGATGCTCTCGGTGAGCTCCAGTTCCAGCGCGGAAGGCGGCAGGCCACTGGCGTCCAGAATCTCCTTCACCGTCGGGCAGAAATTCTTGTTGAACTGCAGCGCCGAGACATTGACTGCAATTTTCGGCAGCTCCAATCCCTCCCTGCGCAGCTCGACGAGTTCGCGACAGGCCTCCCGTATGCCCCAGTTGCCCATCTCGCCGATGAGCCCGATTTCCTCCGCGACCGGGATGAACCTGAAAGGCGGAATCATGCCTTGCTCCGGATGTTGCCAGCGCAGCAGCGCCTCCGCGCCGACGACCGTACCGGTGCGTGTGTCTACCTGTGGCTGGTAGTGGAACAACAGTTCATTCCGCTCCAGGGCCTTGCGCAGATCGGTCTCCAGCCTCAGCCTCTCCACGCCTGCCGCATCCATGTCGCTGGTGTAGAACACGAAGGTATTCTTGCCTCTCGCCTTGGCGTGGAACATGGCTGTGTCGGCGGCCTTGAGCAGACCTTCGAGATCGCTGGCATCGTGGGGCGCCAGGGCGATACCAATGCTGGGGGTGATCACCAGCTCGTGGCCCTGGATTTCCACCGGCTGGAGCAGGGTATCCAGCAGACGCTGGGCGACAATGCGCACAGCCTCTGCGTCTTCAACCTGGTTCAGTACTACCGTGAATTCGTCGCCTCCCAAGCGCGAGACATCGATACGCGAGTCTGAATCGACAAAGTGGGCCACCACGTCACTCTCGCGGACACAACTGGCCAGGCGTTGGGCCACCTCCCGCAACAGCGTGTCACCAGCACTGTGTCCCAGGGAGTCGTTGACCCGCTTGAAGTTGTCGAGATCGAGAAACAGCAGGGCCAGCATTTCGTTATTGCGTTTGGAGAGACGCAGGAGCAGGTCGAGCTGCTCGGTGAACAGGCGCCGGTTGGGCAGGGATGTGAGGCTGTCAAAATACGCCATCTGGCGCAGCCTGTCCTTGGTTTCGGTGACCTGCTTGACCGCCAGGTTGAGCTCTTCGTTGCGCTGGGACAGCTGTGCGGTGCGCTCCTCGACCTTCATGCTGAGCAATTGGTGGTCAACCCCTATGCGGGTCTTGTAGCTGTTCAGGCCGCCGATGATGGTGTTGAGCACGGCGGCGATTTCCTTGACCTCACCTTCACCATCGACGGTCAGCGGCTGGTCCAGGTGGCCGGCGGCAATGTCGTCCGCCATTTGCGCCAGCCGCGCCAACGGTGCGGTGAGGTTCCGGGTATAGCGGCTGATAAGCCAGCTGGCGGCGATGGCAGTGAGCAGGGCGATTGCGGCCATGATCCCGAGCGTGGGCAGGATCAGCAGCAACAGCATGCTGCGGCTGATACCGGCATGGAGGTAGCCGACAACGAAGCGGCTGCCCTGGGGCTGGGCCAGGGCAAGTCCGAAATCGTCCCGGGCAAGGTTGTTGCGGGTTGGATTGACCGCAGAAAACACCGGCAGGGACAGATCAATCAACTTTTCGCCACCGCTCAGCGTTGCCAGTATCTCGCTGGCCGGCGGACTGGCACCGCCGGCATGGGACGTCACGCTGCTGTCCAGGTCCGACACACCGGCACCGCGCACGGCCTTGAACGCTGGAACCCCGTCCATGGCACCCGGGAATCGCTCCAGGCCTGCCAGCAAGGTGCCCTCGGCACTGTGCAGACGGACAAAACTTACGGCGGGCGAGAGCCTGAGCAGGCGGCCAAGTGCTGCGTCCAGTTGCTCGGTATCGCGCAGGTAAATATCGGCGGGTAACTGTATCTCACTGGCCACACCGGCGGCTGCCTGTTGCAGCAGGCTGTCACGCAGCAGACTGTACTCACGCAGTCCCAGGACTGCCAGCACCGCCACGGCGATGCCGATTGCGGTTGTGAATACGAGCAAATTGATGCGGCCGGCCACGGTCACGCGCCTGGTCTCCACTGGGGAATTCTGGAGTTTGTCTGCGGGGCCAGGTGCGCATCCCTTGAAGCACGGAGAAGCAAGCTTTCGATTCTCTTTGATCCCATGATATTCATGCAGCGGCCTGTCAGTGCGGTAAGGTACGTTATTTCGCGGGGTGCGCCAATGGGGGCAAGTCCCGGGGACGCTATTTTCGGCCTGTCGCGTCAATCAGTGCAGCAAGATAGCGCAATTTCCTGCCTGCGCGGTGTCGTGCCCAGGGTGCGACCCAGTAGCCGGCCGGTATCAGGTCGGGCCAGCCGACGCTGTCCACCACCACGATGCGGCTTGGCCTCAGGGCACGCTGCTGGACCACAAGATTGTGCAGCAACAGGCGGCGCGACGGCATCCCCAGGGCCTGCCAGTCGCGGCTGAAGTCGGCGAGCACTGTCTGCAGGCTTGCATTCCGTCCGTAGAGTTCCAGGTATGCCTGCAGAGTGAGGGAGATATTGCCGTCATCGTCCCGGATCAGCTCGCTGCGAAGACCCGGCCCGAGGTTGGTGGGAACCAGCCCGTCAATTATGGGTATCAATTGGTAGGCAGCCTGGCCGACACTGCGCTGCAGCAGCCGGTAGGCACGAATTTCCTGCAGGTTGTCGTCGAAGCGCGGCAGCGGCTTGAGCCGTTTCAGCCAGGACTGTCCTCTTCGCTTGCGGGACGGACTGCGATCAGGGCGCAGGATCTTGATACACCAGGCCGGATCCAGCGGGTCGACGAAGCAAAGACGGCTGTCGCCACTCGCAAAGGCATCGGCAGCGCTACCGAGTTGCCGCACCACCGCGTCCGGAGGCGAGCCTGCGTCAGTCGAGCCGACGGTTGATTTCCCGCGCAATGCGTGTCGCCTCCTGTAGTGGTGGCCGTGGTGGGGGCATTGTACCCAGGCACTCCAGTTCCTCCAGGCGCGCTACTCGCCCTTGCTGCTCCAGATGCTGGATGCCGCCACTGACACGGCCCGGACGCCGCAGGGGCACCGTCAGGACACCGACCGCGGCGCCACAGCTCAGGCTCTCGTAGACCATTGAGGCGCTGTCCTCCGAAACCCAGATTACACCACTGCGGGCATAGTGTCGCAGCAACCAGTCCGGGCCGGTCTCCTCCCGGGGGACCAGCCGTAGCTTCGGATTGGCCTGTTGGCGCAGAAGGGTGAGGAAGCTGGCGGGTGTGCGGCGGGAGGTGGTCAGGGTCCAGCGCACTGCCGGCAGTGCGATCTGCAGCCGCTGCAATTGTGCTGCCAGGTGGGCATCGTTCCAGCAGAAATGCCGCGATGGCCCGCCCACCAGGATCAGGCCTCGATCCGCTGTCGCGCCGGTGGCCGGCAGAACCGGGTTCAAGGGGCCAAGGCTCAGGAGCACGTTGCGGGAAGGATTGAGCCCGTCATGTTCGGGGACAACGCACAGGTCGAACAGTGGCCGGGGCAGCCCCGGGTCCATCAACGCTATCAGTTTGCCGCCGTAGCGCCAGCGGTAGCGCAGGCCGCGCCAGTGACTGTGGCGTCCGGCGGTCAGGATCAGGCCGGGGGCCGGCAGCTGCGCGGGTGAATCTTTCCGTGCCACCCGGCAAATTCGTGCCGGCCGCAAATCGCGCAGGGCTTGCGCCAGGCCAGCCAGCTGTCGCTGGTGTCCCGGCCGGTCATCTTCAAGGCACCAGATGACCTGGGGGGTGGCGCAGCCGGTCACGCTGAGGCGTGGACTTTCGGCCGCTCAATACCTGCGAGGTCGATGCCGTAAGCGCCCGGTTCAAGACTGCGCACGATATTGACAGGACGCCCTGCTGCCTGGTCGTTCGCATCCTGCAGGTCCCTGAGTAGCGGCACCGTCAGGCGCCGCTTGTTCGGGTCCAACAGGATCATGACTGTCGGGTGCAGGCGACGGGTGCGATACTCCGCAACCACCACCCCGACTTCACCGGAACTCAGCTCGACAAGGGTTCCCGCGGGATAGACACCGATTGCGCGGATAAAGGCTTCTACCAGTTCGGCCTGGAAGTCCTCATCGCGGGAATCATAGAGAACCCGAATGGCATGCGAGGGGGCAATGGCCGCCGCGTACTCCCGGTGGCTGGTGAGCGCGCCATAGGTATCGACGATCGCCGCAATGCGCGCCACCGCGGGGATCATTTCGCCTCTGGTCCCCAGTGGGTAGCCGGAGCCGTTGTGGCGCTCATGATGGTGCGCGACCATGTTGAGCACATCGGGGTTGATGATGCCACTCTCTTCAATAATTTTCAGGCCGTGGGAGACATGGTCCTGCATGTACGCCGACTCCTTGGCGGTCAGGGGGCGTTTGGCATGCAGCAGCTCTGGGTCCACCCGCAGCTTGCCGATGTCCATCAGCATGCCGCCCATGGCCAGCGAACGCAGGTCTTGCCGCGACAGGCCGACCTCCCGGCCAAGTGCTACCGACCAGATCGCTGAGCTGAGAGCGTGTTCGTAGGTGTATTGGTCGTGTTGCTTGAGTCGAGCTACCCAGAGGCAGGCGTCGGGATTGCGGCTGATACTCCCGATCAGGGGTTCTACCGATTTCCGCAGGTGGATGACGTTGATCTTGCCGCCCCTGCCGACCTCCTCGAAAATTTCGCAGAGATCGTTGATCAACTGGTCCAGAGCCTGCTCGGCCCGGGGTCGCTCCTCGCTGAAGTCGCTCTGGTCGCCATAGCTATCGAGGAGGCGGTCGCGAAAAATGTGGGCAACCGGGACGCGTTTGTGCACAGCGGCGTGCTGCACCTTCTCCGCGGGTTGCTTGCTCTGCCGCGTATCCACGAACACGTAGTGGCAGTATTCCTGCAACCGGTCAATCTGGATCCGATTCTCGATCCTGAAACCCTGGATCATGAACGGCGTTTCCAGCCACGGCCGATCGAGGGCACTGACAAACATGCCCACTTCCAGTTCAGCAGTGGCGATCTTGATCGTCTCAAGCATGCCGCACATTACCCCCGGACCACGGTGCGTGACCTCCATGGACCTAGATTAGCCCTGGAGAAGGCATTTGTAGCGGCTTTTCTCCAGAAAAACTGAGAAAAACTGTAGAAAGTTGGGATTTGTCGCCCGTTCAGCGCGGCTGGT
Source organism: Haliea sp. E1-2-M8 (assembly GCF_030649675.1). Taxonomy (GTDB): domain Bacteria; phylum Pseudomonadota; class Gammaproteobacteria; order Pseudomonadales; family Halieaceae; genus Haliea. The sequence goes on from NZ_JAUTDR010000017.1 coordinate 63,466, forward strand.
TGCGCCAAAGGCGGCAATTCAGGGCATCAAACTGGTCGTTGCAGGGCTATCGCTGAGGGCCGCAGTCAGATACCGAACTGGCGGTGCAGGTCCAGCTTGTCCAGGTTAACCCCGAAAGCCCCCGGTTCCAGGGCGCGTTTGATCGTGGGCATGGGTTTGCGCAGCCAGCCTGATGTGGCTGCCTGTAATTTCAGTAACTGTGGTTTTTCCAGCGGCCGCTTTTTCTGGTTCAGCACCAGCAGTACTGTGGGACGCAGGCGATGGGCGCGGTATTCCGCCACCACGACGGCCACGGAGCCGTCAGACAGCTCCACCAGCGTGCCAGCGGGGTAGATGCCGACCGCGCGGATAAAGGCTTCGACCAGTTCCGCCTGGAACCCGATATCCCGCTCTTCATACAAAATTCGCATTGCCTCAGCGGGAGATACAGCGGGGGCATAGTTGCGATCGGTTGTCAGCGCGCCGTAGGCGTCCACCAGGCCAGCGATGCGGGCGAAGGTGGGGATCCGGTCCTCCGCCAGGCCCCGTGGATAGCCGGAGCCGTTGTAGCGCTCGTGATGGTGGGCGGCCATGTCCAGTATGTCGCGGTTCATGATGCCGCTGGCCTGGATGATTTCGAGGCTGTGGTCAATGTGTTCCCGGACCGCCGCAGTTTCTTCCGCGGACAGTGACCGCTTTGCGGCCAACAAGTCCGGGTTGATCCGCAGCATGCCGACATCCATCAGCATGCCGCCGACGCCCAGCGAGCGGAGATCCTGCTTGGGGAGGCCCAGTTCCCGTCCCAGCGCCACGGCCCAGATACCGGAACTCAGGGCCCGGTCATAGGTATACTGGTCGTGGCTTTTCAGTCGCGCAACCCAGACGCAGGCGTCCGGGTTGCGGCTGATGCTGCCCACCATGGGGTCGATCGACTGCTTCAGCCGCACTACATTGACCTTGTTGTTCCGGGTGACCTTGAGATACATGTCCTCAACGTCCTCGGTCAGCGCGGTGACCACTGCGCTGGCCTTGCTGTGCTCCTCCATGAAGTCGGTCTTGTCCTGGTAGGACTTGATGCTGCGATCGAAGAAAATGGTTTCCAGGGGCAGGTGTTTGCGACTGCCGCGTGTTTTGGGCAGTCCCAGCTCCGGATCCGCTGCCTCCGGCTCGGTATCCACCAGCACGTACTTGCAGTACCTCTGGAGTTGCAGGATCTCATCCTTGTCGGCAATGCGGAAACCCTGCAGCGGGAATGGTGTACCCAGCCACGGCCGGTCCAGCTGGCTGACGAACATGCCAACCTGCAGGTCTTCGGTGGGAACTTTTCGGGCATCCAGCATGGACGGGTCCGCGATCGCGCAAAGGCGCAATTGTAACGCGCAAGTCCCTATCAGTGCAGGTGCCGCTCACGGTATCGCCGGATTTTGGTATAGTGCCGGCGTTCATTTTGGTAACAGGGGCAGCATCATGCGTTCCGCGTCTCCCATAGCGGACAGTGCCGGAGCGGCCGTTGCGCTGCCCCGGGGCTGGTCGCGGCAAGCGAGGAAGTACCACGCGGTGTCGGTTTAAGCGCGGATGAGCAATGGCTCTCAAACCGGCTGCGGGATATTCAGACGCGGCTTCCGCAAGCGAGTGCCCGGGCTCGACATCGACGCCCTGGTGGCGGAGGGGGCGGCCCTGGGGCGTGGGGCTGCCGGCGCTGCCACTGGAGGATCTGCTGGGCGAACCGCTGGCGGAAGTGCGGCAGCGGCTGGGTCTGGTGCCTCCGGTGGAGTACAAACGCGCCGGCCCTGTTCTTATAAATTGACCTGACCTGACCTGGGAGTTTTGACATGCAAGAAGCAAATGCCCTCACTAGCGGGGTGGTCGTAACCGGTGCCGCATCGGGCATCGGCCGCGCCTGTGCCGAGGTGCTGGCCGCATCCGGGCGGGCGATCGCCCTGTGGGATCTGAACCAGGATTCGGCCAGCAAGCTTGCCGGCGAGCTCAGCGCCGAGCATGGGATTGCCGCTGTCGGGCTGCGGGTAGATGTCGCGGACCCGGCGGCCATCCACACGGCTGCAGCCGCCAGCCGGGAGGCCATTGGGGCTATTGGCGGGCTGGTGCATGCCGCGGGAATGGTGCTGCAAATGCCGGTCGCCGACACCGAGGTGGAGGCATGGGATCGGTTGATGAACGTCAACCTCAGGGCGCTGCTGCTGGCCGTACAAGCGCTGCTGCCCGACCTTGAACAGACCGGGCATGGCGCGGTGGTGGGTATTGGCTCCATCAATGCCACTCTGGGGAACGGCCTGATTCCCGCCTATAGCGCCTCCAAGGGCGGCATGATTTCCCTGGTGCGCTCGCTGGCCGATGATCTGGGGCAGCGCGGTGTGCGCATCAATACTGTGTCCCCGGGGCAGATCCGTACGCCGATGCTGCAGCCGGCCGTGGACGCCCTGCCCGAGGGCAGCTTCGAGCGCCGTATTTTGCTGGGGCGCCTCGGGGAACCTGGTGAAGTGGCGAACGCGGTGGCGTTCCTGCTATCGGATCTGGCCAGCTATATCACCGCCTCGGAACTGGTGGTGGATGGCGGCAACATTTCGTCCCAGCGTTAAGGAGATTGGTAATGCAGAAGTTCGCAGGAAAAGTGGCACTGGTAACGGGCGCGGGCGGTGGTATCGGTCGTGCGGTCGCCTGCGCGCTGGCAGCAGAGGGTGCCAGCGTCATAGTCGCCGATATTGTGGATGCAGGCCGGGACACCGTGGCGCTGATCGAGGCGGCGGGCGGCAGGGCGGCGTTCGTGCGCACGGATGTGCAGAGCAGCGCCGACACCGCGACCATGGTGCGGCAGGCGGTGACCCGTTTCGGCCGCCTCGATATCGCCATCAACAATGCCGGGATCGACCCCGAGGTCGCCCCGGAGGCTGAGTGGGACGAGGCCACCATGGCGCGCATCCTGGGGGTTAATGTGCAGGGGGTGTTTCTGTGCCTCAAGCATGAAATTGCCCAGATGCTGAAGCAGGGTGGTGGTGCCATCGTCAACCTGGCCTCGGCGGCGGGCGTGGTCGGCGTGGTCAACAAGCCTGCCTATACCGCCAGTAAGCACGCGGTGGTGGGGCTCACCAAGGCGTCGGGCCTGCAGTATGCCAGCCGCGGCATCCGTATCAACGCAGTCTGCCCCGGCGCGGTGGACACGCAGATGCTGCAGGATAATCTGGCCGATGGGGTGGACAAGGCCCTGGTCGGTGCCAACCATCCCATCGGCCGCCTCGCATCCCCCGAGGAGATTGCCAGGGCGGTGCTGTGGCTGTGTTCCGAGGACGCCGGCTATGTGGTGGGCCATGCCCTCGTTGTGGATGGCGGGCTGACTGTGCAGTAGTTGCACCTTGCGCCGTCGTCAGGGGTTGAACGCGACCTTGATGGCGCCCTGCTTGCGGTCCGCGGCGATGGCAAAGGCTTCCGCCGCGGCTTCCAGTGGCAGCCGATGGGTGATCAGGGTGGGCGCGATCAGGGGATTGCGCGCCAGCACGGCGGCGGCAATCTCCACATCCCTTACCAGACCCTGGCGCGCCTGGGCCATGGACGTCACCGTGCGCAGCTCCTTCATCATCATTTGCATCACTGGCATGGTCAGGCCACCCCAGTAGGAGGCCAGCATGAGGATAGTGGCGCCGGGCTGACACAGGTCCGCGGCCTGCGCCATCGCGCTGTCGGTTCCCGCGCAATCAATGACCAGGTCATAGTCGTCCGTAGCGCCGCCCAGGGTTGCCCCGAGAATTTCCCCGGCCCGCTTCTGGGCGTCGTGGCGCGCGAACAAATGCACTTTTGACGTCGCCTGGCGGGCAATGGCTGCCGCACACAGGCCGATGCTGCCACCGCCGATGATGGCAACCTTGTGTTTGTCGCTGATGCCCGCCAGGGCGATACCTCGCACCGCTACGGACAGGGGCTCCACCAGGCAGGCATCCTCGGTGCGGATCCCCCCGGGCAGGCGCACCAAACACTTCTCGGGGATGATCAGCTCCTCGGTCATGCCGCCATCGCGGCCCACACCCAGAACGGCCTCCGAGCCGCGCACACACAGGTTGTAATCCCCGCGCACACAGCGCTCGCAGTGGCCGCAGTACACCGTCGGTTCGATGGCGACCGCGGTTCCGTCCATGGTGACGCCGGCGATTTCGTGGCCCAGGGTGAAAGGTATTGGCCAGCCGTCCTGCCAGAAGTGCAGGTCACTACCACAGATACCGGCCGAGGCCACTTTCACCCGCACGCCATCCCCGCTGGGAGCGGGTACCTCGTGGACCTGAACTTCGTGATTGTGACAGCGGACAGCTTTCATTGCGTTTTCCAATTTCGCTTTTAGTAACCCTTAGCTTCAGTGTGTCCTGAATGCCGGTTGGGGACAAGAGAGGAAACAGTGCCCGCATCCCGGGTCATGGACTTGCCACCTGAGCAGTTTATTCATGGGATAATGTGGCGAATACCAATCAGGGAGTTTCCAGCATGGGTCAGGACATGGCGGTTTTCAGGGGCGGCGTCGCAGTCATTACGGGCGCGGGGTCCGGAATAGGGGAGGGGCTCGCCCGGCTCGCGGCGCAGCAAGGCATGCGGGTGGTGCTGGCGGACGTGGCGCTGGATCGCGCCGAACAGGTAGCGGAGGAAGTCCGCGCCGGGGGTGCCGAGGCACTGGCGGTGCACACCGACGTCGCCGAGCCGGAAGCCCTGGACCGGCTGGCGGCCGTGACGCATGAGACCTTTGGCGATGTCACCCTGCTGGTGAACAACGCCGGCATCGAAACCCTCGGCTATGTCTGGGAGCTGCCCGCAGCCCTGTGGGAAAAGACCCTGAATGTCAATATCCACGGCGCCATCCACGGGGTGCGAGCGTTTGCGCCGCGCATGCTGGAAGCGGGCAAGCGCGCCTGGATAGCCAACACATCCTCGATCGGCGGCCTGGGGATCATGCCGATCCAGACCTCCTATGTGCTCAGCAAACACGCTATTCTTTCCTTCAGTGAGTGCCTGTACCTGGAGATGCAGGTGAAGAAAGCGCCTATCCATGTTTCGGCCATCCTGCCGGGGCCGGTGGCAACGCGGATCTTCGAGGATTCCAAAACCGGGGAGGATCCGGTCAACGCCCGGCACCGCGAGATCATGCGCAATATGCTGAAGTCGGACGGCATTACCGGGTTCGAGGCCGCCGAGCGGATTCTGCCGCAGATCGCCGAAGGCCGCTTCTGGGTGTCCACACACCCGGAAACCACCCGGGAGTTTGCCAACAACCGGGCCCGGCATCTGTCGGAACTCTCCGCTCCGTCGCTGCCTCCGGAGGTGCTGGCGGGTCTGGGCGTGGGGTGACGCGGGGATCAGATATCCGGGTGCGCGTTGGCTGCTGCGCGCGCGATGATGCTGTTTTCCAGCGCGCAGAATACGTGACACAGCCCCGTGTCCACGACCCAGACGTCAGGAAACTCGGGGTCGAAGCGTCGGTCCACCCAGCCCCAGTGATAGGGGTGCAGCAGGTATTCCCCCATCAGGCCGTCTATGGCGGCGTATTCCTGTTGCCATACGTGGGTCCAGCGCGATCCCGGGGTGGTCACCCGGCCCAGACGCCAGTTGCGGATCGCCGCCATGTAGCGCGGCATGCCCAGCAGTTCCTGCTCGAAGGTCTCGACCTCCGCGGCCGGCACGCCCTCGCGCACGCTGAGCAGCAGCGTGCGCCAGATGCCCTGGCGCAGACCGGGGTCGCGCTGGCCGCTGGCCACAGTCTGGTAGCAGACGGCATCGGCGCTGGTGAAGCCGGGCAGGCTGCCGAATTCCATTGCTGGTTTGTCGGCGTAGGCGTGCCAGAGCAGGTCTACCGTGAACTGCCCGCCGCCCCAGCAGCCCTCCAGGTTGCGGCCGCAGTGCCAGCCGGCAAGGCCCGGGGCTGCCTCCAACTGCGTGTGCAGGGCGGTCTCGGCCGCTTCAAGGTCGGCGTCCTCCTGCAGAAAGACTTGTACCGTTTCCAGCGCGCTCATGCGTCCTCCAGAGACTGGGGGAGTGGCTGCCGGGCATCACCCATTACGTGGCGCCGCCGCTGCAGACAGAGTTGATCCACCGCCTCCCAGAATGCGGAGACCTCCGGGCCGGCCGTACCCCGCATGGTGTAATAGCCGTAGACATCCGTTACTGCCCACAGCAGCCACAGGGTGTTCGGCTGACCATCGAGCCGAACCGGTGGCGACACCCAGCGTTGGCTGAGGCTGAGCGTATGGCGGGCGGGCAGCCCCGGCAGGTACTGGTTTTCCAGCCGCTGCAACACGGCATTGATGTCATCGGGCTGCAGGACAATCTCGTCAAGAATGTGTACCTTGCTCACAGCAACCTCCGTGGAGAACAATAATGGCGGACAGTTTCAGTGACGAACGCAGCATACTAAACACCTTGAGCGAATTCCCGCGAGTGGTGGATCGCAATGAATGGGACCGTGTCGGCGAGGTGTTTGCCGAGGACCTCAGCTTCAATTACGGCGACGGACGGGAGCAGAAGGGTCTGGCAGCGCTGCTGACACAGTTCCGCAGCTTTCATGATCGCTGCAGCACCATGCAGCATCTGATCGGCAGTGTGCAGCTGGAACTCAACGGTGACAGCGCTGTGACCCGGGCCTATGTGCAGGCCCGGCACCAGGGCAAGGGTGACTACGCGCAGAGCTTCTACGACACCCACGGCGAGTACACCGACCAGTGGGCGCGCCGACCCGAGGGCTGGCGTATCGTGCGCCGGGATGCGCATTGGGTATTGTCTGTTGGCGAGCCAAGGGTGTTGTTTGACGGCTGAATTTTTTGAGTAATTCAAGTGCGCCGGCAAGACATAAACGGTCGCTGTTTGCCGACGTGTCCGGGGCTGGATCGCGCAGAGACTGCGCTCCCACCAGAGACTGCGCTCCCACCAGAGACTGCGTTCCCACCAGAGACTGCGTAGCAGCGACCAGCGATTCAGGATTCCCGTTGCCACACCAGCACCGCGCGGCTCCCGTCCACAATTTGTCCGCGCCCCACTCGCGCAGAACAGGGCTGCCCTGTAGCTCAACTGAAGTCCGAAATATGCTCGTCCACCACGAACATACGGGTGTGGGAGCGATCCAGGAAGTTCTCTTCGTCCTCGGCGATGCGCCCGCCGATCTCCGGCAGCGCGCTCAGCGCCATGGCGGCGTCGTAGGCGGCCTGGTCGGCAAACCAGATTTCGGTGATAACGTCGAAATCCCGTTCCGCGGCTGCCTCGTTGATATAGGCGCCCTCTGGCCAGATGAAGTTGCGCCGATAACCACAGATCTGCGGCAACAGGCTGCGGATCAGCGGTACATGACGGTTCTCGTAGTAGTCGATAAAGGCCTCGCGGGAGAGGCCAGGCTTGCATTTCAGCAGGGCGATGGACTTGTGCATACGGGCGGTCCTATTTTTCGGTGGGCCATTCTGCGCAGAAGGGCGGCATGGCGGAGGCTTGGGCGGTAAACTCGGGGCTGCGCTTTTCCAGGAAGGCCGCAACTCCTTCCTTGCCGTCGCCGGTACTGGTGTAGAACATGGCCAGTGATTCGACGCGGTGGGCTTCCAGCGGCGATTCCATGGCGCTGTTGCGGTAGAGCATCTGCCGGATCAGGGCAACGCTGACCGGAGACCGATCAGTGACCAGGCTGCGGGCAAAGGCACAGGCTGCATCCAGTAGCTCATCCGGTTCCAGCACCTCGCGCACCAGGCCCTTGTTCCGGGCTTCATCCGCATCGAAGATATCCGCCCGATACAGCCACTCCAGGGACTGTTGCAGCCCGACGATGCGCGGCAGCAGCCAGGTGGAGCAGGCCTCCGGGGTAATGCCCAGGCGCCCGAAGACGAAGCCGAAGCGGGCCCTGGTGGAGGCAAAGCGGAAATCCATCGGCAAGGTCATGGTGGCGCCGATGCCCACCGCCGCGCCGTTGATCGCGCCGACGATGGGTTTGCGGCAGTTCAGCATGGCCATGGCCACACGGCCCCCGGTATCGCGCACACCTTGTGAAATCGCTGGATCGTCGAGCCGGTCCCGCAGGTCGCCAAGGGTAGGTTCTAGACTTTCGTCCAGGCCGAAGACATTGCCCTCGATGGAGAGATCCATGCCCGCGCAGAAGGCCTTGCCAGCGCCGGTCACCACGATACAGCCCACACTGTCGTCGTCGCTGGCGCGGTTGTACGCGGCCACCAGTTCGTTGGCCATTTCCACGGTAAAGGCATTGAGGTCGTCGGGGCGGTTCAGAGTCAGCAGCAGCAGGCCGTCGTCGACTTCGTAGCGCAGGGTCTGATAGCTCATGCGGGTTTCCCTTTCTGCAGGGTTTTCAAATTGTCAGATCGGACCGGGGCTCAACCTTGCTCTGCGCGCACGGGGAACTGCTCGAAATAGAAGCTGAAGCGCTCCCGCAGTGCCGCCGGGTCCACTCCGAAATCGCCCTTCAGGTCGTACACCATCTTCCCCTCCTTGCCGCGCGGGTGGGCGTCGATAAAGGCCTGCATCTGCGCCCGGGCTGTAACCGTCAACTCCACCCCCGCGGTTTCGTAGATTTTGGCAACCGTGGCCATATCGTCTGCCATGAATTCGTGGAACAGTATGTCAATGCTCTGCTCGGGCGGAAAGCGCTGCCGGTCCTGTACGCAGGCGCGCAGCAGGTGCTCCACCCGATCGCTCCAGTATTCGACAACCGCGCGGGTGTCGATGCGTTTGCGGCCCATGCGGTAGCCATAGGCAACCATGGTTACAGCCGACTGGATTACCGCCACCGGGTCGCGATGGGTAATGACACAGGTAGCATCCGGAAACACGGCCTGCAGCACCGGCAATTGTTCCAGGTGCTGTGGGCACTTCAGCACCCAGCGATCCGGACCCTGGCGCCACTGCAGCAGCTTGAGGACATCGCGCATGTACTGGTAGTGGGGCGTCTGGTCATGCTGATAGTAGTGGTCGCGCCAGCGCGGGCTGGGCGCGAGCCACTCGAAATTGTAGGACGCGAAATCCGGCCCCATCAGCTCCAGTTCTTCGTGGATATGGTCCGGGTGCATGGGATGCATCGCCGCCAGCAGCGGGGTCACCTGCTGCATGCCCTCCCACGCCTGCTCGCAGCGCAGGTAGCGCGGATCCCCGCCATCGGGCAGAGGCGGCTCTCCCGGCAACGGAACCGGCTCGTAGGACTCCCACAGGGGCAGGGAGCGAAACCGCGTGTCGGCGGCGAGAAGATTGAGCAGGTGGGTGGTGCCGGAGCGGGGCAGGCCGGCGACAATAATGGGCTGGCGGATTTCCTGCTCGAGAATCTCGGGATGGCGCTGCCACTGGTCCTGGATCAGCAGGCGATTGCTGGCGTAGCGCACCAGGTAGCCAAACAGGTTGGCCCGCTGGCTGCCGGTCATGTCGGGATCATGGCCCCATTCGTCCAGCAGCAGTTGCAGGCGTTCGCGGAAGTCCTCCGGGCCGAAATCCGCCAGCCCGGTGCGCTCCCGGGCGGCGGCCAGCACTGCCTCCTCGCTGAAGTCGATTTGTTGCTGTTCCCCGTAGGCGATCGCGGCTCGTTGGATATCAGTCAGCTCGGGGTGGGCGAGGTCGTGTATACGAATGGCAGTAGACATGGGCTGGTTCAGTTCAAGTTATTGGTTGGGAACTTGCAGTTCCGGCAGATGTACCGGGCTCATGTGGCAATGCTTTTATCCTTGCAGTGTAATGCAAGCGTCAAACAGATGGCAGGCTATCGCATGGCGATCCGTCAGCTAAAATCTGTAACAGAATTCAAGGAGTTGAACCGATGAAGTTTTGGCAGTCCCTGGCCTGGTGCGAACCAGAGCAACTGGTGGCGGTAGCGAAATTCGCCGAGGAGTTGGGCTTCGAGGGTGTGCTCAATGCCGATCACGCGGTGTTTCCGGAAACGGTTCACGCACCCTATCCCTATTCCGATGACGGCAAACCGCCCATGCCATCAGATTCGCCCTATCCCGACTGCTGGGTCAGCCTCGCCTTCATGGCAGCTGCCACCACCCGGCTGCGCCTTTCTACCTCGGTATACGTGCTGCCATTGCGCAATCCGTTTGAAGTGGCCAAGGCGGCGGGGTCGCTGGCGATCTTCAGTGACAACCGCTTCGCCCTGGGCATTGGCGCAGGCTGGATGAAGGATGAGTTCGATATCTACGGCGTGGAGTTCAGCGCCCGCGGCAAGCGCATGGACGACATGCTCGAGGTCATGCGCAAGTTGTGGCAGGGTGGCATGGTGGAACACCAGGGGCCGTACTACACTTTCCCCCGGCTCTGCATCGAGCCGGCGCCATCGCGGCAGGTGCCAATTCTGGTGGGCGGTGCCAATGATGCTGCGCTCAAGCGGGCAGCGTTTCGAGGCGAGGGCTGGCTGGGCGCAGGCAATGCGCCGGATGAGGTGCCCGCCATCATGGAAAGACTGCGCCAATATCGTCGCGAAGCGGGCCGCGAGTCGGAACCGTTCGAGACCATCGTCGGCCTTACCACCAGCCCGGATCTGGACACCTTCAAGCGGCTGGGTGAGCAGGGTATGACCGACGGGGTCAATTTACCCTTCACGTTTGCTCTGGGGGCGCGCTCCTCACTGGATGACAAGAAGCGGTTTATGGAGAGTTTCGCCAGGCAGTTTGTCCAGCCGCTGGGTTGAGAGGGTGGGCTGAGCGAAAAACCTGGGGACGGCGCGCCCGCTCAAGGTGTTTCGGGAGCGTACAGCTCGCGCAGCAATTCCGGAGTACTTTCACAGACCTCGGTCAGCACGTCTGCCCGCAGCTCCAGCGCCGCAGGCGGCGACAGCCCACTCAGCGCACCGCCATTTTCCGGCAACCACAGGCTCAGCACTGCGTCGAAGGGAAACCGGCCCTCGCCACTGGGCGCATGGGCCTGGGTGTAATCGACGCTGACGCGGGGCAGGCCGCCTTCCTCCGCCAGTTGCTTGCCCCAGCTGTTCACAGCATCCCGAAAGTTTCCGGCGTCGCCGGCATGAGTCAGCATCAGCATTTGCCGCTGTGTGCCGGCGGGGGCAATATCCCGGGCACTGCCCGAGAGCAGCATTTCCTCTGAGCCTGCGGGGCGAATCAGGCGCTGGTCCATGAACCGTTTTTCGTCCTCGTCCAGAATCTCCCGAACGCGACCGCTGTGCACGCCGGCAACATCCACCCCATCGTCGAAGAAAAATTCGGTGATGACGTCAAAGTCCACCTCGCCAGCGGAGGACACTACATGGTTGCGCACATACTTGCTGAAGGGAAAATAACGGCTTCCCAGGCGGGAGTGGCTGGTTTCGTAGTATTCGCGAAACGCTTCGCGGGTCGAGCCAGGGCGGTGGGAGAGCAGGCAGACAGATTTCATGGCAGTTCCTTCGAGTTGGTCAACGGGCGTTTTTATCAGTATGCGCCTGAGAGCCTGTCGTCATAAAAGTAGCGGCGAAGGTATCGCGCAGGTTGCGCTTGAGGATTTTACCGGACGGGTTGCGCGGCAGATTGTCCACCGTCAGCACTGCCTTGGGCACCTTGAAGCCGCCCAGTTGCGCGGCGCAGTGTTGGATTACGGTGTCTGGATCCACCTGGCAGCCGTCCCTGGCGACCACCACCGCAGTCACCGCCTCTACCCAGTGCGGGTGGAGCAGGCCGATCACTGCAACCTCCGACACTTCCGGGAGCTGGTAGATCACTTCTTCTACCTCGCGGCTGGAAACGTTCTCGCCACCGGTCTTGATCATGTCCTTTTTGCGATCGACGATGGTCAGGTAGCCTTCGCTGTCCATGACTCCAAGATCGCCGCTGTGGAACCAGCCGCCCTCGAATGCCGCCGCGGTGCGCTCCGGATCGCGGAAGTACTCGGTGAGCAGCTGCGGCGAGCGGTGCACCACTTCACCGATCCCGCCCACGGCTACGTCGCGGCCCGCGTCGTTGACCACCCGGGTCTCCGTGTACAGCGCCGGGCGGCCCGCGGATCCGGCCTTGCGCAGCTGGTCGGCCGGTTTGAGGATGGTGGCCATGGGCGCCATCTCGGTCTGCCCGTACAGGTTCCACAGGCGAATGTCGGGCAGGCGGGCATGGATCTCCTTCATGATTTCCACTGGCATGATTGAGGCGCCGTAATAGCCCTTGCGCAGATTGCTGAGGTCGGACTGGTCGAAATGCTCACTGCGCAGCAGCGAGATCCAGACTGTGGGCGGGGCGAAGAATGAGCTCACCTGTTCTTCGGCCAGCAGGCGCAGCAGCTTGGCCGGCGTGTTGTCATCGGTGATGATGTTGCGCCCGCCGGCCTTGATCGCAGGCCCGAGGAAACAGTCGAGCTGGGCGCAGTGGAACAACGGCAGGGCGTGCAGGGTGGTGTCTTCCTCAGCGATCTCGGCATCGATCAGGCAGGCGCTGTATTGCCACAGGATTGCTGAATGGCTCAATACAGCGCCCTTGGGCGCAGATTCAGTGCCGCTGGTGTATATGATCTGCGCCGGAGCATTGGCGTCAATGCCGGGATTGTCGGTGTAGTGGCCGCCGCTGCATAGTTCGCCGAAGGGGATCATGCCTGCGGGTGTGTCGTTGGCACTGTCGCCAGCCAACCAAACCAATTGCTCAATCTCCGGGCATTCCGCTGCCGCGGCCAGCGCCTTGTCACCCTCGGTTGCGCCGACGAACAACAGGCGGGCCCCGGAGTGCCCGAGAATGTAGGCAGTCTCCCGCGCGTTGAGCATGAAGTTGACCGGCACCAGGATGGCGCCAATAGCGGCTACGGCGTAACGCACTGCGGCGAAGGCGATGGAGTTGCGGGAGAGAATGGCCACCCGGTCACCCGGTTGTATCCCCATGTCAGCAAGGCCGCCGGCAACGCTCAGGCACAGGTCCCGGAATTCGCGGTAACTCAGGTCGCGCTCACCCTGGCGCAGGGCGAGCTTGTCCGGGTGGCGACGGGCACTGCGATGGAGTGTGTCAAAAAGCGTCTGGCGCGCTAGCGTCTGCGTGTTCATTGCTGGTGTTTCCATGGGAGCTTCCGAAACCGGCGTAACCGCTTGAGGCCAAGGTTACTGCATCCGCCGCAGCGCCGGAAGGCCAAAAGGGATAGGGGGATCAATGGCGTCAAAGCACCATATAACCGCCGTCGCTGACCAGCGTGTGTCCCGTGGTATAGCTCGACAGGTCGCTCGCCAGATACAGCACCGGGCCGATAATCTCATCGGTCTCTGCCACCCGCTTCTGCAGGCAGGCGTTGATCGCGCCGTCCATATAGCCCGGTATGTTGGCGGCACTGTCAAACAGGTCGGAGTGATAGCTTCCCGGCGCCAGGCTGTTGACGCGAATGCCCTTGCCAGCCCACTCGGCTGCCATTACCTTGGTCAGGGCATCCAGTGCCGCCTTGGTCGCGGCGTAGAATCCCACCAGCGCCGAGGGCTTGAGTGCACCGACGGAAACAACGTTGATGACCGAGCCGCCGCCGTGCTCTGCCATTCGCGGCGCCATGCGGGAAGCCAGGTACCAGGGTCCCTTGGTGTTGACGTCAAAGAGCTTCTGGAACAGGTCCACCTGCAATTCGGACAGTTCACCCATCACCGGATTCATGCCGGCATTGTTGATCAGTATATCGACATGCCCGAAGGTGTCGTAGGCACGGGTTATCACGGTATCCAGATCCTCGGTGCGCCCCATATGGGCCGCCAGCGCCAGTGCCTTGCGACCTTTGCCGCGTATTTCCTGAGCCACTGCCTCGCAGTTCTCCAGGCGACGGCTGACGACAATGACATCGGCGCCGGCGTTCGCCAGTCCCAGGCTCATGGCCTTGCCCAGCCCGCGGCTGCCGCCGGTAACCAGCGCCACTTTTCCCGTCAGATCAATGGTGTGCATGAGTGGTCATCCTTTTTATAGTGGGTTGATCGCCACCTTCGGCGCCACCTTGTCGAAAAAGTTGCGCAGGGTACGCCAGCTGGTTTCCGCGTCCAGTCCACCCACCAGCGGGTGCAGGACATAGGCGTCGTTCGGCGCCAGCGAGGGCGCCTTCTCCAGCACGGTTTCCGGTCGCACCACCTGGTAGGTGCCCAGGGCCTTGAGCGCATCCGCATCCATGGCGCTGCTGAACATCATGTCCAGGTCGGAGCTGCTCTGCCAGCGGGCGTAGCAGTTGGTCTCGTAAAGGGCGCAGGGCGCCAGCCGCTCCCAGTCCTGTTCCGGCGTTTCGGACACGTAGAGAAAGGAAAAGGCCATCTCCGCCTGGAAGCGCGGTGCCTTGCCCAGTTTTTTGCACTCGGCTACGTAGATCTCATTGAGGTGTGGCATGCCGGCGATAAAGCCGTCGCCCTCCCGGGCAGCGCGCCGTGCCGCCGGTGCCGCGCTGCCGCCCATGAGAATCGGCGGGTGCGGGGTCTGCAGTGGTCCTGGGGTAATGTGGGCGTTACGTCCACGGAAGCGGAAGGGCTCTCCGCTCCAGGCCCGCTTCAGGGTCTGGACCCCCTCGTCCATCAGGGCGCCGCGCTGCTTCGGGTCCACCCCGAACATCTCCATCTCGGAACCGACGTAACCCCCCAGCAGCAGGACTTCCGCACGACCGCGGCTGAGATGGTCCAGCACCGCCACATCTTCCGCCACCCGCAGGGGATCGCTGAAAGGCACCAGCACGTTCACCTGCAGGCGCACATTGCGGGTAATGCGCGCCGCGGCGGCGGCGAGCACACTGGGGCTGGGCAGATAACCGTCCTCGCTGCCGTGGTGCTCGCAGAAGTTGATGGTCACCGGATAGCCCTGGGCATCGATCCAGGCGATCTGTTCCAGGGCCAGGTCGTACATGTCCGCCATGGAAAGTTGTGTGGTTTCCGCAGGGGCGCGGCATTCGTATTTAACGCAGACAAAAGCCATTGCTTTCTCCATCAGGGGGCGGCCTGCGCAGCCGGCCCGGATTGCATTGTTGCCCCGGCGCCCTATAGGGCTGCCCCGGGCGTTCAGTTTCGACCTACACTTCGTCTGGAACCTTGAAATAGTGCTGATAACGCTGGAACAGCTGGCGCTTGCGCGCGTTCTCTTCCTGCTCCCCAATGCTGTACTGGTGTCGGCCAAACTTGCCCTGGGGCTTCTGTTGCAGATAGCCCTGCATCGCCTGCAGGGCGGCGGGTTCCAGGTTCAGGCCCATCTCCCGGTACAGCGCCTGCAGCGCGTCCAGCGGCTGATCCACAAGCTGCGCATAGAGGAAATTGTGCAGCTGTTGTTCCGGCACCGCGCCCGCGCGCAGCAGGTCGACGACCCCGTTCAGCCGTGCGGCACCTGCTTCCGGTGTCATCAGATTCTCGAAAGCGCCGGCGTCGAAGGGCTGGCTGCTGCGCATCCAGTACAGGGTGCCCAGCAGGTTGGTGACCGAAGCCTGGGCGACGACAGGATCGCGGTGGGTGATCACCACCCGCGCGTCGGGGAAGGTGCGGAACAGCACCCGCAGATTGCCGAGATGGGAGGGCGCCTTCAGCAACCAGTGCCGGCGCGGGTTGCGCCACTGCAGCAATTTCAGCATGCGCTTGTAGTAAGCGTAGGCGTAGTCCAGGTCCTGCTGGTAGTACCAGGCGTTGTAGCTCGGAATCTGGTACTGGCCCGGCAGGTTCTCGGTCAAGAAGGTGCAACTCATCGCGACGATACATTCATTGGGGATATTGGCCCCCATCTCGTGCATGGCTGCATAGGTGGGCACCACCCGGCTCCACTGGGTGACCAGGTGCTGGCAGCGTTCGATCCGGGGGTCGCTGTGGTAGCTTGCGGTGTCCGGTGGCGGGTAGGGAAACATCATTTCCCAGTTGCGCGGCGAACCAAACTGGCTGTCCTGTGCCAACAATTCAAACAGGATGGAGGTGCCGGCGCGGGGCAGGCCGGTGACGAAAACCGGGTGCTCGATCTCCTCCTCGTCGATTGCGGGGTGTTCTGCGTAAGCGGCTTCGATGCCCAGCCGCGCCTCCAGCCAGCGCAGGATGTCCGAGCGGGTCATCAACCGGCCCAGCAGATGCAGGTCGGCTTCCTCCTCCAGGGCCTTGAGGAAGACGTGGAAACCCTCCAGCCACTCGTCGCTGCCAAAGTCGTCGAAGCCCGTATTGCGCCGCGCGGTGGCCATCAGCTCCTCGGCCTGCAGGGGTACAAGGCTGCGGATATCCATGTGCCGGCCCTCGTCGATCACCTGCTGTACCCAGTCGGGGCGCGGTGGGGGTGTCCAGCTGCTCTTCATGGCATGTAGGCGCCGCCGCTGACGGAAATCAGCTGGCCGGTGATGTAGCCGGAGCGCTCCGAGGCCAGGAACAGGGCCAGCCAGGCAATGTCTTCCGGCCGCCCCAGGCGCGGGATGGGCAGGCCGCTCATGTTGTAAAGGGTACCTTCCTGCAGGGCCTTTTCCATATCCGCCGGCTTGCCCATGGTATCGAAGCCGAAGCGGTTCCAGAAACTGCCTGCGCCGACGTCATCGGCTTCATGGGGCACGATCCAGCCGGGGCAGATGTTGTTCACCCGCACGCCCTTGCCCGCCCACTCCCAGGCCAGGCCCTTGCTGAAACTGTTGACGAAGCCCTTCACGCCGCCGTAGTGAACAACGTTGGCTGCCGCTTCGCCGAGCAGGGAGGAGTTGGAGGAGATGTTGATGACGCTGCCGGTCTTGCGTGAAAGCATGTCCTCCGCCACCGCCTGGCAGCAGTTGACCACGCCGTCCACATTGAGCGCGATTTCCCAGCGCCGGGCGTCCTCGTCCAGCTTATCGAAGTCGGAGGGGTGGGCAACGCCGCCTGCGTTGTTGACCAGCACGTCCACCGGACCGAATGCGGCGTTGGCGCGCGCTACCATGGCGTTGACACTGGCGCGGTCGGTAACGTCGGTCTTCACCGCCAGCACCCGTCCCGGCAGCCCCTGCTCCGCCGCTTCCGCCGCCAGCTTCTCACCGGTGGCGGCGTCCCGCGAGGCGCTGACCACGTTGAGCCCCTCGCGGGCGAACTCGAGCACCAGGCCGTGGCCGATGCCGCCGCTGCCGCCGGTGATGACGGCGGTCTTGCCTTGCAGTTGCAGATCCATGGGCAGCTCCTCGGGTATTTGGTAAAAATGTCAGACGCCGAAGCGCTGGATGGTGCCGCTGCGGCGCGCGGCAATCTGCGCGGCGCGCTCACGTGCGTCCACCCGCTTCACGTTTTCCGGAAGATGGCGGTCCAGCTCACTGAGCTTGATCTGGGTGGCCTGCGGAATTGGATAGTGGTCGGCCTGCATCCAGCGCACAGTGACATAGCCTTCCTGAAAACCGGCAGGGTCCAGCCAGTTGGCGTGGCCGGTGTCCGCGTGGGCGATGACGAGGATCAGCTCGCCGTCATCCTCCAGTCGGGCATAGTGACAGTTGGTGTTGCAGAGCACGCTGCGATAGTCCATGGAGCACCACCAGTAGTTGCCAAATTCCACAGCCCAGTAATGCGCCTGCGGCGGCTTTACCCGCACGATAATCACCTCGTCCGTGGGTAGCTGCCAGTAGGCTATCAGCGGTTCACCGCCGGGCGTGGCGTCGATGGCGTTGTCATCCAGCTGGCGGTACGAGAGGAACGTGTTCGGCTGCACTTTCCAGCGCTCGATCATGTCCGCCCAGTAGCTCAGGGAATCTCCTACCCAACGGGATACCGCGTCCAGGCCTCTGCCCAGGCGCTCGGGATCCATCACCTTTGCCGGTGCCGGGGTGTCACTCAAGCGGTCGATGCGTGCGTGCATGGGCTTTTCGTGTTCCCAGTCGGCAAAGAACTGGCGAAAGGTGACCCTAAACGTGTCCGGCGAGGTTTGCAGCCAGTTGCCCGGATGCGGGTGCGGGCTGCAGATAAGCTCGAAGCTGCCGTCCGGCTCTACCTGTAAATCCTGACCGAACAGGGCGTGGGCGACGCCGCCACCCCAGGGTGTGTTGCCGGTTTCCACGGCGGTGACCGCGAAGTAGCGAGCGTTACCGCGATAGCCGCTGATACGATAGGTGTCGGTGCCGTTGATGGGGGCGCCAAGGTAGACGGCGTCGGGGTTATCGCCCCCCTGTTTGCGCAGCGGGTCGAAGTAGTGCAGCAGTTCCGGGTGCAGGGGGTCGTCGTTCTCCAGGAAGAACTGCATGCCCAGGCCAATGTTCTGGGCCAGGCAGCGGAAGCCGGCGCTGCGGCTGAGGTCGCCCCCGGGTACGCCGTCGCGGAAGGGAATGCGGCCGGCGGCCTTGAGCTGATCGCAGAACTGGTCCCAGGCCTCAAGCAGTTGCTGGTCCCTGGACCCATGGTCCCGGTTGTTCATCCGCTCACTCCTCATTTTTATCGGGTTGACCATCGTGGGCCGTGAGATCGCCGCTGACAAGCAGGCCACCGCGAAATGCCCCGGCATTGGTCTACATCTTTAGTCCAGATCACCACTTGCCCGCTCCGGCCCTGTTGTAAAGCGACCCGCTGGATTACGGTTCCCCCTCAAAGCCTTCCCGGGGATATGCTGTGCACTACCTGAAATCGGCGATCGCGGTTGCATTGGTCTACGCAACGCGCGGCCTTGGTGCAGTGTCGCTATTGGCAGTTCTGTTGGGCGTCGCTGGTGTTAAAGCCGTAGCCGCTGCCCCCACTTCATCGCGGCCAGACCCCGCGGCAATTATCGAACACCGGCAACAGGCGCTCGCTTACGTGGCGGGGCTACAAGCCTATTTTTATGGCTACCCTGTGGTCGACTACCTGCGCGTCATGCGCGACCAGATCACACCGGAACGCGATCCGGGTGGCGTCTATGCCCCGGTCAACCAGATAGCCTTCCAGGATAACCTCGCAGAGCCGGGTGGACTCTATGCCGGGCGAGGGCCCAACACCAGCACCCTGTACTTCACGGCGTGGATGGATCTGACCGATGAGCCCGTCCTGATTGAGGCGCCGGACACAGATGGTCGCTATTACGTACTGACCTACGCGGATATGTACTCCGAGGTCCAGCACAGCGGGCGCCGAACCACCGGTACGGGCGCACAGCAGATTCTTGTGGTCGGGCCGAACTGGCAGGGCGAGGCGCCAGAGGAAGTGCAGATCATGCCTATGCGCACCCATCAGGCCTACCTGCTGGGCCGGGTGTTGGTGGACGGCCCGGATGACCTGGCGGCGGCGCGACAGGTCATGTATCGATTCCGCATGACGGGTGCGCAGCGTCCTCCGGCGGATTTCGCACTGCCGGAGCGGGAGGCGCTTACATCGCTGGCTTTCTTCGAGGTGCTCAACAGTTTCCTGCGCGAGAACCCGCGTATCGAGGGCGAGGAGCTGTTGATGGCTCAGATGAATCAGGTTGGCATAGGGCCCAACGCGGAATTCCTGGCGCGTAGTGTGCCCGCGGGGATACGGCGCGGCCTGGAGCGCTACGCGGTGACAGATCGCATGTCCGACCTCAAGAGGCGTGCCGACGGTTCGGTGGTGGTGCGGTTGCAGCAGACCCGCCCTGATACGGAGGGTGTCAATTGGCTACCTGTTAACGACGGGCCGTTGTTTGTAACTCTGCGATTCTTTGAGCCTGCGGCGGAAGTGCTGGCGGGCGAGTATGCACCCCCCGCGATCAGGCGATTGCCCTGAGCGTATAATCTTTAGTTACACAGGAGAATCAGGCGCATGCGTGAGCGACTCAACAACAAGGCCATCATCGTCATCGGTTCCGGCACCGGCATTGGTGCCGCAACGGTCAAGCAGCTTGCAGCGGAGGGCGCTCACGTCTGTGTGGCGGACATCAATTTGGATGCTGCAACCAAGGTCGCGGAGGACGTTCGCGTCGCTGGCGGGCGAGCTTTTGCCCTGCCGATTGATATCGCGGATGAAGGTACGGTCAACGAGGCGGTCGGCCAGGCCGTCGCCCAGCTGGGTGGCCTGGACGGTGCCCATGTCAACGCCGCGGACCTCCGTGTCATTTTCGAGGACAGCGATGCCCTGGCGGAAGATCTGGCAGTATTCGACCGCACGTTGCAGGTGAATCTGCGCGGCCATCTGCTGTGCACGCGTGCGGTGCTGCCACACCTTCTGCAGCGGGGCCAGGGGGCGATTGTCTATACCAGCTCCAGTGCTGCGGATGTGGGTGAGAATACCCGTCCGGCCTATGCCGCAGCGAAGAGCGGGCTCAATGCCCTGATGCGCCACGTTGCCTCCCGCTGGGGGCGGGAGGGAATTACCGCCAACTGCGTGGCGCCGGGGTTCGTGTTCACGCCAGAGATGCAGGCCGGCGGCCAGGTCCCGCAGGAGCTGCTGGACGGCATGCTGGCGCGGATTCCCGGCATCCGTCTCGGCCAGGTCGAGGATATAGCGGCGGTTGTCGCCCTGCTGCTGTCGGAACAGGGCCGCTGGATCAACGGCCAGGTGTACAACGTCAACGGTGGGGCGCTGATGCGCTGAAAGTTTTTGCTGCCAAGGTTTGGAAAGAGGAGCTGATATGAGACTACCCCCGAGAGAAATCCGCTACGGCGGGGCGATGCTGGACCAGAAGGAAATAGATGCGGTGGTCAAGGTGATGGAGACCAGCATGGTGGTTGCCGGCCAGACCTCAAGCTTTGAAAGCCGCTGCGCCAAACTGCTGGGCAAGGAATACGGGGTGATGGTCAACTCGGGCAGCTCGGCGCTGCTGCTGGCGGTGCGCCTGCTGGACCTGCCGCCCGGTTCCGAAATCCTGACGCCGACCCTCACTTTTGGCACCGACATCTCCAGCATCGTGCTCAACGGCCATATCCCGGTGCTGGTGGACGTGGAGCCCGATACCTATCAGATCGACATCGACCGTATCGAGCCGCTGATTACACCCAAGACCAGGGCCATGCTGGTGCCCAATCTGGTCGGCGGCATGCCCGACTGGGACAGGCTGCGCGCCATAGCCGACAAGCACGGCCTGAAGATCATCGAGGACAGTGCCGATACCCTGGGTGGGACCTTCCGCGGTACTCCCGCGGGCAACCGCAGCGACATCAGCATTACCAGTTTCTCCATCTTCCATATCATCACCTGCCTCGGCAACGGCGGCCTGGTGGCGATCAATGACCCGGCGCTGTGGGATCGCGGCCTGATGCTGCGGGCCTGGGGTCGTTCGTCGGAGAAATACCTGTACGGTTCCCGGCAGCAGGAGAGCGATGGCCGCTTCCTGGAAGACCTGGGCGACATCGAGTACGACGGCATGTTCATCTTCGAGGAGCTGGGCTATGGCTTTATTCCCAATGAGGCCGGCGCCGCTTTTGGCCACGAGCAGCTGAACAAGCTGGACGAATTCACCCGGCTGCGTCAGGAGCGCTTCCGCCTGCACGACGAGTACATGGACAGCCACAGCGAGTACTTCATCAAGCCGCGCGTGTCCGGGGATGTCTTCACTACCTGGATCTGCTACCCGGTGATGCTCCGCCCGGAACTGGGCTGGAGCCGCCGCAAGTTGCAAGTACATCTTGAGGAAGCGGGCATTTTTACCCGGGTGATCTTCTCCGGCCATGTGGCGTTACAACCGATGATGAAGGAGGTGAACTACCGCCTCGACCCTGCCGGTTACCCCAATGCGGAGCGGGTCATGCGCCACGGGCTCATGCTGCCCTGCCATCCCACCATGACCAACGAGGACTGCCAGTATCTGTATCAGGTGCTGGATGACTTCATCGGGCAGCAATCGGCTTGACGGTTACGGCGTCGTCATGCCTTGGGCTCGAAAGTGGCCTCGTAGGCATCGACAAAGGCATTCCGCAGGATGGACATGAAAGCCTGCCAGCCACTGATATCCTGCTGGTCGACGTTGCCACGAATTTCTATGCGCGAGGCGATGCGATTTTCCGGCTGGTTGCGGAATAGCTGTCCCAGTCCCGCGACCACGGCCTCCCACGCGGCGCTGAGCACCCCCTGTTCCAGGTCGCCCTCGAGGTCCAGTATGGTGACGTTGTCGAGCAAAGGCTTGGCGTAGCCTGCCAGCACGCCGTTCCTGGCCTCAAGCTCCAGCACAAAATCCCCGTGCCCGGACTCGAAGTCAAAGTTGGCATAGGCTTCGCTGAGAGTGTTCAGGTGCCGCAGGTCGATTCCGGTTATCTTCATCTGGAAACTGAAATCGCGGAAATCCCCGAGCGGGTCGAGCTGGCCCTCGAGCAGGGTCTCGGCGTCTTCCAGCATGATACCGGTGAAGCGCATGGCTGCCGGGTGGGCCCCCTCGCTGCGATCGACATTGGATATATTGTCGATGGCGCCGTTCAGATCGCTCAGCACAAGGTCCACGGCGGGCTCGGAGTTGAAGTTCCGGAAGTGGATGGTGCCGTCGTGGATGCCGAGCCGGTTGATTTCTATCGGTACCAGCTCTTGCAACGCTTCCTGCCAGTTGGTGCCGCTGCCAGTTTGGCCGCCGAGCTCTTCATCGTCCACAAAATTGAGTTCGGGGCGATAGAACTCGATCTCCGCAACCACGGCACCGCTGAGCAGGGCGGAGCAGCTCAGGGCCAGGTCGACCGAGTCTACCCGAAGCAGTGGAACCGGAAAGTTCGCGGAGATCTTGGTAAACTGCAGCTCCTGCACAGTGGAGGCACCGCGCCACAGATTGATTTCCACCTCTGATACATGGCCACTGTATGCGCCCATGTCAGCCATCTGGTCGTTGAGATAATCCCGCACCAGCCACGGCAGGCTGGCCCGGAATATGATCAGCATCACGGCGATAGCCGCGACGATCACGATGATGCGCAAATTACGTCCGGACGGCATCACTCACTCTGCGGTGGCTTGACGGCTGGCGCCAACGGGAGCTGCTCACGAATCCGGATTCACGGGTTCAGTTCCATGTGCGCCCGCTTCGTTTTTGCGGCCGCCCCGGATGTTGAGCGCGAACAGGCCTGCCTGTAGCGCGATCAACGCGTAGGCCGCTGCATGCCAGCCCCAGACTGTCCACAGAAGATTACTCAGAATAAACCAGCCAAAGCCCCATTGACGCCTGCGCGCTGACTGCGAACCTACCAACCATGCTGCGATGAGGGTGGCAGCCATTGCGGGCCATTGCAGGGCATCAAGGATTGGTTCCACCGGATATGTTTTCTCGGATTACGGGCCAGCTCTCAGAAACGCCCGCCGGGTGCGTGGCCGGCAGCCGTTTGACAGCCGCCGGTTGGAATATCAACCATCTCTATAATGGGTCTTCCGGTACGCACTGACTGCTGCAGCGACGATGCAGCCAACAGCTACGACCATCAACGTGGAACTGACAGGCCTTGAGCGAAGCATATGCTGTGCGGAATCCAGCGCAGCTTCCCCTGTGTCCCGCAGGCGGAGCCCCTGATGCGCGGTTTGCTGGTAGAGGGTCCTGCCGCGTTCAGCGCCGATATTGCTCAGGGCGTGGCCGAGATCGCCAATATCGCTGCGCAGGTCCGAAAAGTCGCGCTTGAGTCGTTTCATTTCCCTGCTTCCAGAATTGCTCATGATTCATGTCTCTCCGTAGTTGGTGTAAAAGCTACAGCCCCTCCTGACGGTGTCCCCGCCCGAATGCGCGCTCAATAATCAGCGTACGCCAGCGGATATCCAGCGTCTGTTCAATTACGCACATAGGCTGTGAGAGCTCAGGTACATAACTACCTGATGGACTGTGGCGGGATGGAGAGTAGAATTGTGGCGCAGGCAGGGCTTTGATCAGCCATTGCCATTGCACCCTGAGCGCAGCCTGCACCAGCGGGCGGCTCACAGTGGATCAATCGGCATCGGGGAATTCGTCCGAGGTTACGCGATGACTGGCACGAGTAATACAAGCGCAGGCAACAATAGCCGCCTTTTGGCGCGCTACGCCTGGTTACTGGACAGCAGCATACCTCTCCCCTTTGGACGCAGTATCGGGCTGGACGGCATTATCGGCCTGATTCCGGGCATCGGCGATGCGCTTGGCGCTATCTTGTCGTCGGCTGTAATTTTCGGCGCCTGGCGCATGGGCACACCGCGCTCCGTGCTGCTGCGGATGGCGGGTAACGTCGCCATTGAAACGGTTATCGGCACCATTCCCATTGTCGGCGATTTATTTGATTTTGCCTTTAAAGCCAACCAGCGCAATGTGCAGTTGTTGCAACGCTTTGAACAGGATACCGGTGCTGTTCGACGGCAGAGTCGCTGGGTAGTTGCCGCGACTGCGGCCACAGCGATCCTGTTCCTGGCTGGATTGGTCACTGGCGTGACCCTTCTTGGCATCGCCCTGGTCCGATTGCTGACAGGCGGCTGATTGTTCGCTCTCGCACAGAAGCCAACCGAATTTAGGTACAAGCTGTCAGCAAGCTTGAGCCCCGGTCTGGAACACTTGCGCGGCGCCCAAGCTTATTGCGACCACAATACACGCCAGGTACCACGGCGAAGGAGTTCACAATGAAGACACCATTTATCAAGAAGCTCGGCGCTCCGCTGTTGGCGGGAAGCCTCACTCTGAGTTTTTCGGTCATCGCGGAGCAGGGCCTGTATTCAGTTGACGAATTAATGGACGCTGACGTCTACGATTCCACTGGCGAGGAAGTCGGCGAGGTCGAAGACATCCTGCTGGGTGACGATATGTCAGTCCATGCCCTGATTATCGAAACCGGCGAGGTTCTCGGTATGGGCGGGCGTGAAGTGGTGGCGAAACGCGGTACTTTCACCGTTCGCACTGAAAGCCATGATAGCGAGTTCGATGACATTGAGTACGAAGTGCATATGGAGGCAACCCAGGAAGCACTGAAGAATTTCCCCGAGTACGATGAAGACTGGTGGACTGAGACTCGGAAAGATCTGAAGCAAGCCTGGGCCAAGACCAAGCGGAATACCAAGAGCGCCTGGGAAAGCACCAAGGAAGCAAGCGATTCTGCCTGGGACAAGACCAAGCGTGGCGCCGAGAAAATGGGTGATAAAATAGAACAAACGACTGACGATCTGTAACCTGATGCATCACGGTCGCAGGGTAGGCAACACACTATTGAGGTTCTCATGAAAACTCAGCAAACAGTAACAACAGGCTACCTGCTGCCTCGCGCAGCCACCCTCGCTGTTCTGATGGTCGTCGTGGGCTGCGATTCCGGTCGGGAGACTGACAGTATCGCCACACCGCCCGCCGCGCCCGCGCCGGAGGAACGTGCGGCGGGGGATGCCAGGCCTGACTACACTGATCGCGTTACTTCCAGTGAGATGGATCCCGACGAGATGGACCAGGGCGCCGCCAGAACATCCGGTGAAGCCCCTGGCGATTCCCAGGACGCGGAGCCGAAATCGGCGCTGGCCCAGGTCAGGCCGACGATACACGGCAAGGCAGAGGGCACTGTGACATTCGCCCTGGGCGAAGGTGGCGAAGGTGATCAGGAAATGTGGGTCACCGTCGACCTGGAGGGGCTGGAGCCGGGCCCTCACGGTATCCACATCCATGAGGTGGGTGATTGCTCGGCGGATGACGCCTCATCTGCAGGGGGTCACTTCAACCCACAGGATACCTCTCACGGCTCTCCGGACGCCGCCGAGCGGCACGCGGGAGACATGGGCAATATAGAAGCGGACGGGGATGGCCGGGTGGATACCGAATTGACTTTCAGGGGTCTGGCGTTATCCGGACCCACGTCGATACTGGACAGGGCGGTCGTGATCCACCTTAAAAAGGACGATCTGGAGAGCCAGCCTGCGGGCGACGCCGGTGACCGGGTGGGCTGTGGCGTCATTCGCGGTGAAAGCAAGTCTTCGGCGCAGTGAAGCAGACGCCATGGGGTTGCTTGATACACACGGTGAGCAGTATCCCGGCAAAGTTAGCGCTGAATTCGAGACCCGGGAGTCGGCCGAGAGCGTGATTGCGCAGCTCGCGGCGGACTCTGGCCTGAGCCAGTCCCGGGTGGAACTGGTGGTGCCCGGGGACCAGCGGCTGGGTTCCAAGGTGGAGCCAGAATCCCGCGGCATAGCTCGCACCGCGGTTAAATCCCACCTCGTCCTGGGGCTGGCATTTCTTGTGTTGGGCCTCGCGGCCGCCTGGCTACTGGTCACATTCGGTCCGCCATTGACTCGCTCCAGCCCCGTGATGGTGTTTATCGTTTTGGGGTTTTTCCCGCCTCTGGTCGGGCTGATGCTGGCAGGTGCGATCACCCTGCGGCCCGACCATGAGCCGCTGATTAGCTCAACTCGCCAGGCGGCGGAATCCGGCCGCTGGACTGTCGTTGTGCATTGCACAGAAGAAGAACAGAAACAGCGTGCCAGGGAGCTGCTCGATGTTCGGGCGGAAACACTTTAACGTCGCTTGCGGCGAAAGCGGATCGGCATGCGCTTGAACCCATCGTTGAACATCGACACCGCATGTACCGGCGGCTCCACCAGCTCGAAGTCGGTCAGGCTGGCCAGCAGCTCCTCGAAGGCGATCTGCAACTCGAGTCGTGCCAGGTGCACCCCAAGACAAAAATGGGGGCCGACGCCGAAGGTGCGGTAGTGTCGGCGCACCGGTTCGCACCGGTTCGCGCCGGTTCACCCGCACGGGCAGGGGCGCGGCGATGCTGGTGATGAAGTCGCATTCCCCCTGGTCCTGTACCACCTCGATCAATTCCCGGGCGATAGCGCGCAAGTCGTCCTCTCGCCGACGTATTTCCGGTGGCTTGAAGGCGTAGTCCACCAGGGCGCGGTTCTGCCGGTGTCGGGGCGGGTCCATCAAGTTCAGGGATTGCATCTCCGGACTCAGCAGTTCCGGGGGTGTGTCCTCCAGCGAGGGGCCGCCGGTGTTGCTGAACAGTTCCGGGTGTTTCATTACCTGGTCGATCTCGCGGCGACGGAAGACGTTCCAGTGCCCGCCGCGGGCAGAGACGGATTCCCCCTCCCAGCAGATAGCGGGCCCCTGCCGACACTGATTGAACAGGGGGTAGGGAGCGCCGTCGCGGAAATTATCCAGATCCGTCAGCTGTGCGACGGGGCATTGGGCTTGCTTGTTGTCGGTGGACATGTGGCCTCGCAACTCTGGTGGTGGGGTCGGACTGATGAACCGGGTAGTGTCTTTTCTACCGTGTAGGGGTTCGCGGGCTATGTGAAAATCCCGCATAATCTGAACAGATCACAGCAAGCACTTTTGGCGAAAGGAGATAACAATGACGCAGGATCCCGCCCTCGAGACCCTGGGCTTGCCGCCCATCGACCAGATCGGTTTTGTGGTAAAGGACCTCGACGCATGGGTGCGCCAGTTCGGCCCGGTGTTCGGTCCGTTTACGTTTATGGACGGCTCGGTACAGGGTGCCGACTTTCGCGGCCGCAGCGAGGACGTCAGGCTGAAGATCGCGTTCGGCAGCAGCGGTGACCTTGAGATTGAGCTGATCCAGTGGCAGGACGGCACCAGTCCGCACAGCGAATTCATTCAGTCAGGGCGGGAGGGTTTGCACCATCTGCGCTACCGGGTGACGGACGCCGATGCCTGGATCGCAAAGCTCGCAGCCGTCGGCTACAGCCCCTACTGGTACCAGCGCTGGAATGCCGACACGGTGTTCGCCTATCTGGAGAACCCGGACTTTCCGCTCTACCTGGAGCTGTTGCAGATGCCCGAGTCGGGCGCAGGTGAGCCTGCTAACTGATTTCAATCACCCAGCCACAGGTAGGAGTACCAGTAAAACTCACCCGTGCTTGCTCCGGTGGGCGCCGTGCAGTTGGCCTTGTTGCGCCCGGCCCGGGTCGGGGGCAGTTCGACACGGTAACGAATCTCGTCGACCGTCGATACCGAAAGTATCTCGCCATCAGCAGAAAAGCAGCTGATGGTCGGCAGATCGGAACGCGCCAACTCCAGCATCATTACGTTTCCTTCCCGTTGCTGCTCCAGGACCGGCAGGGGCTGGCTGTGGATTGCCAGCTTGAGACGCTCCACGTCGTCGTGGCTGGTCGCCATGGGAAAGCGGGGAACCTGCCGCGGGTCCGTATGTAGCCCTACCGCGCCAGATTGCTGGGCCAGACCGTGAAGGCCGCGCTTTGCCACCATGCTTTTGAGTGCCCGATTGTATTCTCCGAAGGGATAGGCGAAGGCGGTTACCTCTATCCCCAGTTCCGCTGTTATGCGCTGCAGGTTTTGGTCGATCTCCGTTTCCACCCGGCGACGCCATTGCCTGTCGTTTTCACCGTCTTGCCTCCGCACCAGATAATCATGGCTGTGGGAGTGGCCGCCGATCTCGCCGCCCATTTCCAGCAGCTTTCCCGCCTGCGGCCATGACATGTAGCCCTGCACCTCGTCGTCGAGGGGCTGACTCGCCAGAAACACGGTAAAGGGCCATTCCCGCTGGGCAAGCATCGGGGCCGCTTCGGTAAAAACCGAAATATAGGCATCGTCGAAGGTGATGGCGACGGCATTATCGGGCAGGGGATCACCCGACAGACCTTTGGACAGCAGTTCACGCAACGGTATGACATTGAAGCCGTTGTCCGACAGGTAATCCAGGTGCTGCCGAAAACGATCAGGGGTGACACTGGTGCTGGGCGGTGTGGACTCGCTGACGTGGTGATAGAGCAGGACAACGCCGTGATCAGCAGCGCCAAGTGTGGGCTGAACGGCGGAGAGTGCCACCAACAAAACGAGAAGCCGAAGAATCATGTCTGAGCCTGGGCCTCCATCTCGCTGGTAAATTCCCGATACTGCCTGATCATTGCCTTCACTTCTTTGACGTAGGCCTCCCGGCGCTCGGAATAGTAGAGCAGCCCGTCGGCCAGGGCTACGCCGGAAAGGCGCTCCTCGGCTTCCCGTAGTTGTGCCCGCAGCTGGCGAAATAGCAGATATTTGGGGTGAGTATTGAGATTGAGCATGTACCCGGCGATGGCCTCACCTACCGAATCATAGGCCTTCAGCTCGTGCTTCCGTCCGGCAACCCGGTTTTCGGGCACCACACCGCAGCCGGGATCAAAGCACCAGTGACCAAACAGGTTATTGGCCTTGACTGCAAAACGGGAACGGCCCCAGCCGGATTCCTTGGCGGCCTGCACCGCCGCCAGTTCCACGGGCACGATGTCGACGCGTTGGAGCAGGGTGGCGATCTTCATCTCCGTAGCGAAATCTTCCGGCACGCCGTAGGCATCCGCAAGCCGATTGAGCCGCCACCGATTGTAAAAGCCGATTTCCCCAGCGGCCTCGAAAGCCCTGGCTATCGTCTTTAGCCTGGACCGCTGCTCGCGCACAGCATTATTCTCGCTGGTGATTATGGGCTCCATGTAGGTAAAGAATGCCTCTTTCATTTCGACAGTCTGGTCGAACCGGGAAAAATCCGGAAGGCTACTGGAGTGATCCTTGAAAACGTACCACAGGCAGGCCAGCACCGTGAATGCCAGCCCGGCGATGATGGCCCAGCGTTTTCGCCCGGAGTGATTACTTTGCATGTTCGCTTCCCGATCCATTACCTCTCCGTGCCAGGGCGATTGTTTCGTAAATTAACTGATCTCAATGCTGCGTTTTGTTGGGTAACATAGCACACATGGTGCGTGATTCCGCCATGTGGGGAGCCATGTGTCGTGCACGGTTCATTGTATTCGTTACTCAATTCAGACAGGCCATTCGATGAAGTTTTACTCGCGCAAATGGGTCAAACCCGAAAACCTCAACCCCCATGGCAGTCTGTTCGGCGGCCAACTGCTTAGCTGGATCGACGAAGAAGCGGTGATCTTCGCCATGTGCCAACTGGGCGAGAACCGGCACCTGGTGACCAAGTTCATGTCCGAGATCAACTTCGTCAGCTCAGCAGGCGAAGGGGATATTATCGAGATGGGCGTTGAAGTGACCGCCTGCGGCAGCTCTTCGGTGACCCTGCGAGCAGAGGTGCGCAACAAGATCACCAAGCAGACGATTATTTCCATCGACCGCATTGTGTTTGTCAATCTGGATGCAGACGGGCGCCCGACGCCCCACGAGTATCTATGGCCGGGGCCGGGAGGCGAGGGGGACAACGGCTGATCGCAATATAGCGACTAAGCTTGCCTGTGTCTTCGCTTGAATTCATCTCTGAAACCTGCTTATAGTTTCTCATGAACGGAAGATTCACATGCTCTGGATAGCTACCCTGGGTGCCGCACTGTTGTTGGCCATCGAACGTGTCATTTACGTTCTGATCTGGCGTCATCCGGCAGGCTTCATGCGGTTGTGCAGCCAAAGACGGATTTTTGGGATGGACGATCCGGTGGCGGCGTTGTACCGGATTTTCCTCGTCTTCAAGTGCATTCAGATCGGCGTATTCGTTGCGTGGTGGTCGCTGTTCGATGGGCGCTTTCCACCCCTGCCGAGCGCACCGATGCCCTGGCTTCTTGTCGGCACCGGGTTGTTCCTGGCCGGACAGGTTCTCAACTTCGGCGTATTCTGGCGCCTGGGAAAGGTCGGCGTTTTCTACGGCAATCGGCTCGGCCATCAGGTCCCATGGGTGACCGGGTTTCCTTTCTCAGTGGTGCCGCACCCGCAATACGTCGGCACCATGATCTCAATCTGGGGCATTTTCCTGATCATGCGCTACCCCCACCCGGACTGGATTGTCGTGCCATTGCTCCAGACGCTCTATTTGCTGATCGCCATGCGGCTGGAACGCTGACATTTGCCTGAGTCACGATCAAACAAACGAAGCCAGCCGTTGTCTACATCTGACAAGAGTTTTTCAGGAGTTCACCATGGCGGGCGGTTGGTCAAAAGACGGTGCCGTACAGGACCAGATTGATGCAAGCCTGGATGAGGCTGTAGAACGCGCCAGGCAGCACCTGGTTAGCGGAGAGAGCGCCAGGGATTGTGTGGAGTGCGGACTGGCGATTCCCGAGGCTCGGCGCAAGGCCATCCCCGGTGTGCAGCTATGCATCAAATGTCAGGCTGAGCTCGAAGTGGGCGGGGAGCAGACCGCAGGCATTAATCGACGGGGCAGCAAGGGTAGTCAGCTCAGGTGATTCCCCGTCAATATTGAAAATTGTATTCCCGCACAATGGCGTGGGCCCGCGCCACGGTACCCTCGCGCAGGATCGGGCGGAAGCGGACGCTGCGCAGCATCCGGTAGAGGACCAGGCGGGCGTCGTCCGCTCGTTCAGCCTCCAGTTCAATATACTTGATGTCACGCGCCTCGCCCAGTTCCGAGACATCAAAGCGCACCACGGCACGGGCCTGGTTATTGGCCGGTGGCGTCATCGGGCCAGGTTGGAAGACCGGCTCACCGGGCAGCTCCACCGGCTCTGCGAACAGGGAGGCAGGGTCAGTTGCCGGGCTACCGTCCTCCGACCCCAGGGCGTAGGCGCGCTCATAGCACTGCCGGGCCAGCGCTGTCTGCCCCCACCAGGCGTACCAGTCACCCTGGGCGATCCCGGCCTCAACCAGTGCCTGTACATTGGTCGGATCCTGGCGCTCCAGCAGCGTCACGATCCGCTCCATGGTCCGGCGCCCGGTGCGATAGTTGTTCTTTTTCAGCCGGTGGAATTCGAGTTCCTCCTGGGTCGAACTCGGCATGGCATTGAGCCCGCTCTGCGAAATGTTCAGCTGGACGACCGGGCCCTGCTCACGCTCGTAGCGGGATATCAGGTACTCGGCCCGCATGCGCTCGTAGAGGTGGGGGACCTGGGCCAGGTCGTCGGCATTACCCGCCTGGATCTCATCGATCATGCCGCTGTGCAGTTTATGAATCTTGAGCAAGTGCCTGTAGGTGGCATCGCCAAACCCGTCCAGGAAAGCCTTCCGCTTCCAGTCACCATACGCCATTGCGGCCTCGGACATGGCTTCGCTGCCGGGTTGGTAGAGCTTGCGCTGAACGCGATAAAGATAGTCATGGCCTGCGTCCGCCATCGCGACCTGTCCCAGAGCCAATTGACTGACAAGCAGGTGTTCCATCAGCGATAGCTGGTCTTCGCTGTAGAGGCCTCTATTCACGCGGATGAGGTGCAGGGCGCGTTTGAAGGCGTCGATGGCAGGGCGGTGCCGCCCCGTGTGCTGGTAAGCGCGACCGAGCTCGCTCAGCGGTTCGATCAACGTCGGCGAATAGGGCCCCCTGGATGCTTGCAGCAAGTCTACTGATCGCTGGTGCTGTTCTGACAACGGATCCAGAAGTGGAGTGTCTTCCTTGACTGCGATCCGCGGGAGGCTGCTGATGCGCACAATATCCAGGCCGTACGGGGTAGGGCGCGGAGGTTCGGGTGCGATGGAGTTGTGCGGGTGCGATGCGCGCTGGCCCGCTGCCGGTAGCGACAAGGTCAACACCAGGACAATCGTCAGATAACGCATTGGCCATCCTCCCAGCCAACCGCCAGGCTGCCGCATCAGGTCCCACCCTGCTTGAAAATGGCCTCGGCGTTGAAGCCGCGCTGGTAGAGCCCGAGGGTATGTTTATACTCTAGACCAGAATTCGTTTTTGCCAAGTCAACACAGGCATTCCATGTCGTCATCAGGAAGTTGGAACCTGTGGCCTGTATAGGTTGTCGTCATCATCTGTGGCGCCTGCCAGGGCGCGGCTTGTCCTGTTCCGGGGCGAGGCTTCTTGCGTCGCTTATGGATGTCGAATTAGAATCCCGTTCACAAAAAAAACCTTCAACGCAACGAATTCCTTTATTGTCGCAATTCAAGCAGTATTTATTGCCAACCTGAAAGATAAATCCAGAAAGTTATTTGGAGATTGATTGTGTCTATTTTTGTCCCTGGCCGACAACGCGAGGTCCGAAGCGGTATACGCGTTCTCTACACTGTTGTACTACTTGTTGGCGCGATGTTTGCTCCTGTGCCGTTCCCATTTAAGGTGCCGCTGTTCGCCTGTCTGGCGCTTCTTATTGTATGGGCGGAAACGGGCAGCGTCGCGCCTGTCGGCTTGAAATGGCCAGTGTCACTCAGGTCGACGCTTCTTTGGGCCCTGGTGACGGCGCTCTTCGTAGTTTTCATCCTTGGCGACATCATCAATCCAATCATCGAGTGGCTTGCGGGCTTTGAAGCTGACCATTCCGGCTATGGAGCATTGGAAGGGAACATGGGTGCTGCCCTCAAGCTTCTGGCTTATGCCCTTGTGAGCGCGGCAATTGCGGAAGAGATTGTTTACCGAGGCTTTCTGTTGCACGAGCTGTCAGCTCTGCTGGGCACTTCATTTGCGAGCAAAGCTTTGGCGGTCTGTATCGGAGGTGTGGTGTTTGCGATTCCCCACTACGAGCAAGGTATTGTTGGAATGATTTCTATAACGCTGGTCGGGATTGGCTTTGGATTTGTATTTTTCCGCAGCGGTAGAAATCTTTGGGCGCTCATGGGCGCTCACGCCCTGGTGGATATTTGGGGTATCTTCGGCTTGTACAAAGGCTGGTAAACAGCCGTTCGATGGACCGCCAATGGATTCCAGGCTATGAGAGGCACTGGGAACGAGATTACCGAGCAATGACTGGAGAGTTTGAGATGACCCAAGATGCTACCCGACAGCAAGCGAATTCCGCCGAACTCTATCGGATGGTGACCGAAGAACATGTCTGTCCGTTCGGTCTCAAAAGCAAGGATCTACTGGAGCGACAGGGTTTGGAGGTCGAAGACCATCTTCTCGAGACACGCGACCAGGCCGAAGCATTCAAGGCCGAGCACCAGGTTGACACCACGCCGCAGGTCTTTATAGACGGTGAACGCATCGGCGGCTATGAGGAACTGCGAAAGTACTTCGGACTGGAAGTGCCCGGGGAAACAGAAGTCAGTTATAGGCCTATCGTTGCGATTTTCTCTACCGCGTTCCTGATGGCATTGGCGGTTGCCTGGGTAGCGCTGGACACCCTGTGGTCGATACGTACGCTGGAGTGGTTTGTTGCCATTTCCATGTGCCTGCTGGGCTTGCAAAAGCTCAAGGATCTGGAAAGCTTCAGTACCATGTTTCTCAACTACGACCTGTTGGCTCAGCGGCAGGTGCGCTACGGCTACGTTTATCCATTTGTTGAAACGGCGGCTGGTATTCTCATGCTGGCCGGCGTGCTGATATGGCTGGCCGCACCGGCGGCTCTTTTCATAGGCACCATCGGGGCAGTGTCGGTGTTCAAGGCTGTTTATATTGACAAGCGCGAACTCAAGTGTGCCTGCGCTGGCGGCGACTCGAACGTGCCGCTGGGTTTTGTGTCATTGACCGAAAACCTGATCATGATTCTGATGGGCTTGTGGATGCCCGTCAGGATGTATCTGCTTTAAGTGAGTGTGGGTTCGCAGCTTTTCCCTGTGGGTGTGCTGTTCTTGTTGGGAGAGCTCGGGCTCTATCGTAACCTGTTGATTATTTTAATGTATTGGTACCGGAGGCCAAGCCCCGGCGGAATATCATGTAATCGCAATTTGTATTAAA
The DNA here is from genome assembly GCF_030649675.1 of Haliea sp. E1-2-M8. Taxonomy (GTDB): domain Bacteria; phylum Pseudomonadota; class Gammaproteobacteria; order Pseudomonadales; family Halieaceae; genus Haliea. Next base: position 97,630 of record NZ_JAUTDR010000017.1, read on the forward strand.
ATACTATTGAAGATATGTACGAAACGAATTCCGCTGTCTAACCCTGTTTCATGCTCTATTATCAAATCTCATCTTTTATGTTGTTACATTAGTAGTATCTACGTATTTGGGTCCGGTTTTTGTGATTTGATGTTGTGACGGATGTGGTTGACCAATATTACTTCTGAGTCTTTGGGATATTTGGTTCCGGAGTTTGGGTCCGGAAAGCCAAGCTGCTGGAGAGGGCTATGCCAAAGAGAGCAAGAGAACTGACAGACGCCGCTGTACGGAGGCTGCGACACGGTAGGGATAGACCCTGTGACGGAGCGTAAGGCTCTAAAATATGTCCTGATTGCTGAACAGGCTAAGGCCGTCACCTTCAGCGACGTGGCGAAGGAGTACATCGCCAAGAAGTCTCGGAAGTAAAAAGCGCGAAGCAAGTCTACAAACTGACCCAGCAACTGGAGACCCACGCCTACCCAACCATTGGGCGCATGGTGGTGGCGGACATAGAGCGGGCTCACATCGTTAAGCTGTTGGAGCCCATCTGGACCACGAAACATGAAACTGCAAGCCGGGTCCGCCTCCACACTGAGCGCGTGGTAGACCTCGCCGGGGTTAAGGGGCTGAGGAATGGCGACAACCCGGCACGGTTGAAAGGCAATCTCGACCTAACCTTATCCGCCGGACACAAGGTAGCCAAACGGAAACACCACAAAGCGCTCCCCGTGGATGACATGCCAGACTTTTGGCCCAGATTGAAAGATCAGGACACACTGGGAGCCAGCGTCTTACAGTTCCTTATCCTCACAGCGGCCCGTCCGGGTGAGGCGAGGGATGCCCGCTGGAATGAGATCGACTTGAAAGCCAAGCTGTGGACTATACCGGACGATCGGATGAAGGGCGGCAAAACCCACAAGGTGCCGCTGACTAATGAGGTAGTAAAGCTGCTGAAATCCCTGCCGCGCATGAACGAGTACGTTTTTCCTAGCCCCCGCGCTGGTAAGCCGATCTCCGACGTTGCGGTAAGCAAGGTACCCAAAGCATTGGGGCGTGATGTGACCGCGCACGGGTTCCGCGCCACCTTCCGGACGTGGGCCCAAGAACACACCAGCTACGCCGAAGAAGTGCCGGAGCTTGCCCTGGCCCGCGTCAACAGCGACCTTACTGGTACCGCTTACGCTAGAGGGGAGCTGATTGACAAACGGCGCATCCAGCGGGCGATGTGCTGTCGAGCTCGCGGACCCGGTCTTTTGATGAGTCACCAAACTTTACATAGAAGGTGGCAATAGTGACAGCGCCGTAGCCGGCAAGCTCAGGGCTGTTCTTTCTCCGGGGCGTCAGTCCATAACCTTCCTCGCGAGGCAGATGGACGAGCACGGTGAATCGACTCGCCGGCTCGACCAACGTCCCGATCGCAGATCGGCTCAGGCCGATTATCAGATCGACCTCCCAATGTCCGGGCAAGGCACGATCTTCTACCTCAGCGGGACGGCTGGAGATCACGACTTCCTCGCTGACGTGTGCCCTTGCTTTGGCCTGAGCCCTGGCTCTCGGTACACGGAACGCCCGCCCGGTGCGCAGACAGCTCACTAGTTCGCGCTTGAGAGCGACGCACCCCTGAATATAGAGTTATTGTCAAATCTGGTGTTCAAGGGCCTGAATCAAGCGGCGGCCTGGTTTGATTCTGTTACCTCGA
>NZ_JAUTDR010000018.1 GCF_030649675.1 Haliea sp. E1-2-M8
GGCGACATAACCGAACTGGATGCCCACGGCAACCAACTGAATTTATTCAACTTTTAACCGGACACTAGTGAGTTTAACTATTAAGTTATATTACGGCCATCAGATAAATAGAGCAAGAGTTATCGTCAAATCTGGTGTTTAGAGAACCCAGTCAGGCGGCCTCTTAGTTGTCTTTGTTGACTTCGATCCCGTCACGGAATTGAACGCCGGTGATCACTTTCCCCAGCGTTTCGTACCCCCGCAGTCTTCGCCAGTTCTGTTCCGCGCACTGACCCAGCTTGAACATCATGTGGAGCATGCCGTTGCGGGTCAGGCAACCCTTTGAGCGTTTCGTCCGATGCCGGATGGTCCCGAAGGTGGATTCAATCGGGTTGCTTGTCCGCAGGCTTTGCCAGTGCGTGGCTGGGAAGTCAGAAGGCCAGTAACTCCTGGCGGTCCTTCTCCAGCTTCACCGTAGCCTTGGGATATTTGGCCTCGTAAGTGCTCAAGAACAGGGCGTGAAAGCCCTTGAAAAGCTGGCCGAGACAGTGAACGTCATGATCTGGGTTCTACCCCACTTCTACGGACGGTTCTAAAACGGCTGAATACTCAAGATCACGCTTGGCCACTCTCCGTCGCTTTCGCGGATTATGAAAGCGCTCAATGTAATCGAACAAATCCGATTTGGCGATATCCCTTGTCCGGTACTTGCTCCGGTTTACACGTTCACGCTTGAGAACACCGAAGAAGCCCTCACAGGCGGCATTGTCACCGCAGTGACCCACGGCGCTCATGGAGCAGATCAAGGCGNCAGCCCGAATGAGTATGAATCAGCAATTTTTGAAATGAAGAAAGCGGCTTAACTGGGTTGTCACAAATTGGTTGACCACTCCACACTGCTGCGTCCTTTTATAGTGTGAGTGATCAAGCCTGCACCACGATCCGCTTGTCAGGCAAGGCAATACTGGCCCCAATCAGCCATCAGACCCCTACGCAGATCAAAGAGGTCGCCACGGCGGTAGGCGCGTTCTACGGCATCACCGACCGTATGCGCCAGGCAAAGCTCGCACGCCTCCCTGGGGTAGGTAGTCTGCTCTGCGGACCAGTCTCGGAATGTGGAGCGGAAGCCGTGCACGGTGACGCCATGTTCTTCCATGCGCCTCAGAACAGCTGTGAGAGACATGTCTGACAAGGGTACACGCTTCTTGCTGCCAGGGAATACAAGGGGATTGTCCGTCTCCTGGGGTAGCCCGCGCAGGAGCTGCACTGCGGCGTCGCTCAACGGCACACGGTGTTCTCTGCCCGCTTTCATGCGGCTCGCCGGGATCGCCCAGACGCGTTCTTCCAGGTCTATCTCGTCCCAGGTGGCGCCTCGCACTTCTCCTGATCGAGCTGCTGTCAGTACTGCAAATTCCAGCGCTCTGGCACCCACACCCGCCCGCTTTCGCAGTGCGATCATGAAGTCAGGCAGGCTGCGATATGGGAGGGCGGGGTGGTGTTCGACAGCGGCGACTTTACGTACCGCGGGAAAAATATGGTCAAGATGGCCGCGCCACCGGGCCGGATTGTCGCCTTTCCGAAACTTGCTGACCGTAGCCCAGTTGATCACGTTTTCCATCCGGCTGCGTACCCTGGACGCTGTTTCAGACTTCACGTGCCAGATGGGTTCCAGTACGGAAACGATGTGTGGGGTGTCGATCTCGTCTACCGGCATGTCGCCGATTACGGGATAAACGTACGCACTGAGCGTGGCATCCCATTGGGCGGCATGCTTAGCGTTCTTCCAGCCATGCCGCTTCGACTCGATAAAAGCCTCGGCGCATTGCTTGAAGGTTCGCCGGGCCACTTCTGCGGCCTTGTCGACCTGCCGCTTTTGCTGGGCTTCCTGGATAGGGTCGACGGGGTTTTCGGGGTCGTGGACTTTGGCTACCAGGGCCCGCGCCATTTCCCTGGCCCTGGCCAATGTAACGGACCTCAGGGACCCGAGCCCCATATTGCGGCGGCTACCATCAGGCGCAACATACCTGAAGACCCAGGTGCGACTATTGCCCCGCGCGAATAGATAGAGGTTCCCACCATCGGCATGCCAGCCGTTCGGTAAAGTTTTGAGTGAAATCGGTTTCAGCTTACCCGGTGTGTGGTCTCGCTTGATCATTAGCCGCCCCTCCTGTATACCATATTGTATACCATTCGAAGTGCAATGCGGTGAAAGCTCGTGAAATTATCTGGAAGCTTAGGATAAACTAACGTATTGATATAAAAGTAAAATATGAATGTTTCTGATGCTTTCTGAAACGTCTTGCCACCCGGCCCCGGCGGACGTCCGCTCCGCCAAATACGAAAAAAGCCACCTTCGCGGTGGCTTTTTTTGTTTGCGGGAACTGAAAAATGGGGTCAGGTCCCTTTTCTCAAATGGGGGCAGGTCCGCTGGACCTGTCCCCGCCTATTTAGATCCGTTCGATGATGATCGCCGGCGCCATGCCGCCCGCGGCGCACATGGTTACCAGGCCGAATTGCTTGTCCTGGCGTTCCAGTTCGTCGAGCAGGGTGCCGATCAGGATGGAGCCGGTGGCGCCGATCGGATGGCCCAGGGCCATCGCACCGCCGTTGACGTTCACCTTGTCCCGGTCGAGGTTGAGATCGCGGATGAACTTCTCGGCGACTACCGAGAACGCCTCGTTGATCTCGAACAGGTCAATATCCGACAGCTGCAGGCCGGCCTTGGCCAGCACTTTTTTCGCCGCCGGTACCGGCGCGTTCAGCATCAGCGTCGGGGAACCGCCCATGTTGCACATGGCGCGAACACGGGCGCGCGGCTGCATGTTGTGGGCCCGGGCGTAGTCGGGGGAGGCCAGCAGCAGTGCCGCGGCACCGTCGACAACGCCAGAGGAATTGCCCGCATGGTGCACATGATTGATCTTGAGGTCCGGGAACACCTGATGCACCAGCTTGCGGAAAGTCGTGCCGGATTCGGTCAGCGGATAGTCCGCCAGAGCCTCGAACGCGGGCTTGAGCTCCGCCAGGCTGGCGAGCGTGGTGTTGGGGCGAGGAAACTCCTCGTGATCCAGCGCCAGGCTGCCGTCGAGTTTGTACACGGGAATCAGGCTGCGGGCAAAGTGGCCGTTGGCAATGGCGTGGGCGGCGCGCTGCTGCGACACCACGGCCAGGCTATCGACCGCTTCGCGATCAATGCCCTCGAGGGTGGCGATGGCGTCGGCGCAAACGCCCTGGTGGGGCTGCGGGTGCTTTTCCCGCAGGCGTAGATTGTCGCTGTCGATAAAGGGTGACTGGCTGGCATCCTGGCCGAAGGTCGACATCATCTCGCAGCCACCGCCAATAACCAGGTCTTCCATGCCGGCCATGATGGAGGCGGCGGCCATGCTCACGGAGGTGATGCCCGAGCCGCAGAAGCGGTCCAGGGTCACGCCCGAAGAGCGAACGTCGTAGCCGGCGTCCAGGGCGGCCATGCGGGCCAGGTCGGCCCCTTGCTGGCCGCGCTGGGTGCTGGTGCCGAAAATGATATCGTCGACATCCGCCGTGTTGAGCTGGTTGCGTTCCGCGAGCGCGCGCAGCACCGCTGCGGCGAGGTGTTGCGGGTGCTGGTCGGCGAGTGCGCCCTTGCCTTTCTTGCCGATACCGCGCGGGGTGCGGCAGGCGTCAATAATCCATGCTTCTGTCATGCTGTGGCTCCGATTCCAATACTTCAATAGGGGTTGGGGGTCTGTGGCCGCTCAGCGGCCCTTCCACTGGGGCGCGCGTTTCTCGGCAAACGCGGTGGCGCCCTCGATGGCGTCCTCGCTGGTGAAGATGGGCTGCAGCAGTACGTTCTGCCTGGCAAACATCTCGTCATTGCTCCAGTCCTGGGCACTGTCGATAACCTGCTTGCTGGCCGCTACGGCCAGCGGGCCGTTGGCGGCGATTTTCTGTGCCAGTTCTTTTGCCGCCTGCAGGGCGGTACCGGAGGGGACGACCTGGTTGATCAGGCCCAGGTCAAAGGCGCGCTGGGCGCTGATGAAGTCGCCGGTCAGCGCCAGCTCCTTGGCGATGCGAGAGGGGATCTGCTTGGGCAGCTTGGCCAGCCCGCCGGCACCTGCGGCCAGCCCGCGCTTTACTTCCGGGATACCGAATTTCGAATCTTCCGCGGCCACGATCAGGTCGCAGCTGATGGCAACCTCGAAGCCCCCGGCAAGGGCATAGCCTTCCACTGCGGCAATCAGCGGCTTCTTGCCGGCGTACTCACAGATACCGGCGAAGCCCCGGCCCTCAACCACGGGCAATTCGCCGGTCACAAAGGCCTTCAGGTCCATACCGGAGCAGAAGGTGCCACCGGCGCCGGTGAGAATGGCGACGCGCAGCTCCGGGTTGCTCTCGAGCGTGTCGATGGCGGCCGCAACGCCTTCAGCCAGCGCCTTGTTGGCGGCGTTCTTCGCGGCGGGGCGGTTCAGGGTAATGGTGAGAATGCCATCGGCAATTTCGGTCAGGACGGGTTGTTCAGACATGCGTGTACTCCATGCATCGGGTGGGGGCGTAATTCCGCGCCCCGATGATACTGCGACTGGCGCGGAATGCGTAATCGTATTTAGGGGGGAGGGTACTAGCTGCCGACGTGATCCAGGCGGCCGCCGTAGAGCAGGGGCGTGGACACCTGCTCGGGGATGACGGTGACGATCACTCGCTCGGCGTCAGGTTCATCCAGGTCGAAGTCCCGGCCCATGCTCTTGCGGAAGAGTTTCTGGTTGAGGCTGCCGCCCGGATCGTCTGTCAGCTCTGCGTGGCCCCTGATCTCCACATAGCGGGTCGGATTTACCGGGTCCAGGACACAGATCGTGATCCGGGAATCCGCCTGCAGGTTGCGGTATTTGACGCGGCTCTTGAGCGTGCTGAAGCGGAAGGTTTCACCATCCCAGTCAAAGCCTACCGGATTGGTGGAAATGAGCTGGTCCTTCACCCGGATAGTGCTGACAAACGCAAACATGCCTTTTTCGAGAATTGCCTTGTGGCTGTCGGGAACGGTTTTCTGTACGGCCATGCTGTCTACTCCTGTGCGGTGATCGTTGTCTGCAGCAGCTGCGCTGCAATGTCTGGCGGCATGAAAAAGCATTGTAATTGAAACGTTTAATCGGCTAAAGTCTTTCCGGATAAAACCCGAGAACAAGGTCGGCTGCCATGTCCAGAATCATCCCGCGCGCGCAGGTAGAGTCTTTCACCGGCAGTTTCGATGCCATAGTCTGCGGCTTCGGAGGCGCCGGTGCCTGCGCCGCGCTGGAGCTGAGAGCCGCCGGCCTGGAGGTGCTGGTATTGGAACGCTTCAGCGCAGGGGGCGGCTCCACTCGCCTGTCTGCCTGTGAAATGTACCTGGGTGGGAGCGGTGGTACCAGCCTGCAGCGGGACCTGGGTATTGCGGACAGCAGTGAAAATTTCGAGCGCTACCTGTTGCAGTGCTTTGGCGCCTTTACCGACCGGGCGCGGGTAAGGGCATTCGTGGACGGGGCCGCCGGCCACTTCGACTGGCTGGAAGGGCAGGGCGTGCCCTACCGGCGCAGCCTCTTTGCCGGTCGCGACGTGGTGACGCTGACGGGTGATTCCCTGCAATACACCGGCAATGAGCGGGCCTGGCCATTTGCCGCCAGCGTCACACCGGTACCGCGGGGGCATCTACCCGAGGATGCGGGTCACGACGGTGGCAAGGTGCTGATGGATGTGCTGATGCAGCGGGTAGCGGAAGCCGGTGCCGATATTCGCTGTGACCACCGGGTGACGGCACTGATCCGGGACGACAGCGGCCGCATCTGTGGGGTTGAGGTAAAGGCGGATAACCGCCTGCAGCATATTGAGGCCCGCAGCGGCATCATTCTGGCCATGGGCGGCTTTATCATGAACGAAGAGCTGACTGCCCAGCACATTCCCCAACTGACCGCCTTCTGCACCCGGCACGGCAACCCCGGTGACCGCGGCGACGGCATCCTGCTGGGCGTGGCCGCCGGTGGCAACGCAATCCATATGGGCCAGGCATTCGTCGGCGTGGCGCACTACCCGCCGGCCCAGCTTACTTACGGCATTTTCGTCAACGCCCAGGGCCAGCGTTTCATCAACGAGGATGTCTACCTCGCCCGTCTCGGTGCGGCGATCGCCAACCAGACCGACATGCGCGCCTGCATGTTTATTGACAACCAATACTTCGCCCGCCCGGACTATCACCAGACCACAGAGATTATCGCCACCGGCGACACTGTGGCGGAGGTGGAGGAGGAAGCGGGATTGCCGCCAGGGTCCCTGCAGCACACGGTGGCCTACTATAACGAGCAGGCGGCGCAGGGTGCCGACCCACTGTTTCACAAGTCGCCTGACTGGCTGGCGCCCCTGGTCACACCGCCCTACGCCCTGGTGGATTACAGCCTGCCCCAGCTGCAGCCCACCTGTTTCACGCTGGGTGGCCTGGATACCCTGCCGACCGGTGAGGTACTCACCGTTGATGGCGAGATCGTACCCGGCCTGTACGCCGCCGGCCGCAGCGCTGCCGGTATACCCCGCACCGGAGCCGGCTATGCCAGTGGCATGTCGGTGGCCGACGCCACATTCTTTGGCCGGCTCGCGGGCAGGCAGATCGCGGCGAGCGCGGGCCAGCCGTGACTGCGCGTGGGGAAGTGCTCCTGAACCCGTTCAGCTGCCTGTTCCAGCCCCTCACTATCGGCAGCATGCAGCTGCGCAACCGTATCGCCATGTCCGCGATGACCACCAACTACGGCAGTGCCGACTTTGAGGTGACACAGCGCCTGATCGCCTTCCACGAAGCCAGGGCCCGGGGCGGAGCGGGGTTGTTAACCGTGGAGATGTGCTCGGTCGATGTTGCCCAGCGCTACCAGCCCCAGGCCCTGAGCCTCGGCGATGATCGTTTCATCGCCGGGCACCGGGAGCTGGTGCAGCGGGTACATGCGCAGGGCGCCTGCGTGCAGCCGCAGATTTCCCACCCCGGGCCGGAGTCCATGACCGACCCGGTGGGCCCATCGGTGTGCGTAGCCGCCGGTACCGGTTGGCCCTGTCGCGCACTCGCGGAGGAGGAACTGGAGCCGATCATGGAGCAGTATGCGGCGGCTGCCGTCCGCGCCAGGGAAGCGGGGTATGACGGCATCGAGCTGCATGCAGCCCATGCTTACATGCTCCTGGGCTCGTTTCTGTCGCCGCAGCGGAATCGTCGTGAGGATGGCTACGGTGGCCAAACGCTGGCGACCCGCAGCCGCCTGTTGCTGGAAACCATTGCGCGGATCAAGCGTGCGACCGGCGCGGACTTTCCCCTTACCCTGCGTATTTCCGGTCACGAAGGCAGCTTTGACGGCCGCGAGTTGACCGAAACCCAGCGCCTGGCCCCGGCACTGGTTGCCGCAGGAGTGGACTGCCTGCAGATCAGCGGTGGCGTGTCCCACGACCGCCTGGTCGGCAATATCGTCTGCGGCGCGGATACCCCGGACGGCCACAACACGGCGGTGGCCGCTGCGGTCCGGCAGGTGGTTTCGGTGCCGGTAATGGTCGTCGGCAGGCTGCACCGCCCGGAGTTGGCGGCAGAGGTTGTCAGCGAAGGACGGGCGGATGTCGTGATGTGGGCCCGCCCCCTGCTGGCGGATCCGGAGCTGCCGGAAAAGCTGCGCAGCGGACGTCGGGACCAGGTCCGGGAGTGCCTGTCCTGCCAGCACTGCATCGACTCCATGCTGCTGGCGCCCTTCGACGCCAATATGCACTGCGCGGTCAACGGCTTCAGTGGCCGCGAGAGCAGCCTGCGACCGGTGCCGGTCAACAAGCGCAAGCGGGTGGTGGTGATCGGGGCCGGAACCGCCGGCCTGGAGGCAGCGCGGCAGTGCGCAGACAACGGCCACGAGGTGATTCTGTTGGAGCGGGGGCCGCGCAGTGGTGGCTCGCTGTTCTTCGCCGCCACCGTGCACCGCGCCAATGAGCCGCTGTTGCACTACCTGCGCGGGGAGGTGCAACGCCTGGGCGTGGACCTGCGGCTCAACACAGGCGCCAACCGGGAAAGCGTTGCGGCGCTGGCTGCGGATGCCGTGATCGTGGCGACCGGCGCCCGTGTTGCAGTAGCCGATGTGCCAGGTGCCGGGCTACCCCATGTGCTGCAGGGTCCGGCGCTGCGTCGGGTACTCGCGGGGGAGCCCGCAGCTTCAATTGGACCTGAGCCATCCTGGACAAGGCTGGCAAGGTACTTGCCAGCAGCCGTGTGGCACTGTCTGCAGCCCGGCCAGGTGCGCAGGCTGGCTTCCGCTGGGCAAACGTGTCTGCGTGGTTGGGGGCGATCTGGTAGCGCTGGAGCTGGCGGAGTTCCTGCAGCGCCTCGGGCGCCAGGTTACCCTCCTGACGAAAGCGTCAGTGCCAGCGCTGGAGGTCGGCCCCAAGCGGCGTCAGGAACAGCTGGCCCGCTTTGACAGCCTGGGCGGCCAGGTATTGGCAGAGTGTGAACTGCTGGGCATAACCGTCGCCACGGTAGAATTCTACTGCGGCGGGCGGGAGGGGCGCCTGCCCGCCGATTCCGTGGTGCTGGCGGGTACCCCGTGCGGTGATACAACCCTGGCAGATGATCTGCAGAATGTCGCCGCACAGGTGTTCAGCATAGGCGACTGTACGGGGTCGGGGCTGATTGCCAAAGCCGTGGCCGACGCCACCCGCACTGCCTGCGCCATTGGTCAGGTGGCTGGTGAACAATGACTGTGGGTCGGGTTACCAGCCCCAAATTTATAACATTGTAAAAGCAATGTGTTTATGAGATAAATGCTTTGCCCTCACCAAATATAAGAGGAATGCCGTGATGCCGTACCCAGCCCGTCGTGTACCAGCTACTTCACTGATCCGCTCAGCCGTTGCACTGGCGGTTGGCGCCACATTTGCACTCGGTCAGCCCGCCCCGGCCCTGGCCCAGGGTCCGGGAAAACTGGAGGAGGTGGTGGTCTCCGCCCGGAAAATCGAAGAGAGCCTCCAGCAAACGCCCATTGCGGTCAGCGCCTATTCCGAGGAAACGCTGCGGGAAATCGGTATGGAGACCCTGACCTCGCTCTCGGCCTTTACGCCGAATCTACAGATGCAGCGCGGAGCCGGTGGCGATAGTTCCCTGGTGGCCTGCATGCGCGGGCTCTGCCGGACCGATGACATCATCACCGAGGAGCCCATGGTGGGCACCTACGTCGATGGCTTCTACATTGCCCGCATGCAGGGTGCTTTCTTTGACCTGCTGGATGTGCAGCAGATCGAAATACTGCGTGGTCCGCAGGGTACCCTGTTCGGCAAGAACACCGCGGGCGGCGCCATCAATATCACTACGGTGCGGCCCGACCAGGATTTTGGCGGCTACCTTGTGGGGACCCTCGGCAGTGATTCCCTTTACGGCGGCAAGGCCAGTGTCAACGTTCCGATCACTGACGGCCTTGCCGGACGGTTCAGCTACGCGCAGCAGAAGCGCGATGGCCTGATCGAGAACACCACTTTCTCTGATCTCAACGACAAGGACTACCAGACGGCGCGCCTTGCCGTGGCCGCGGACCTTGGAGGTCGTTTCAGCGCGGACTACACGTTCGACTGGTTCGACGCCGACCAGACACCCAACGGCTGGCAGCCCACGCTGATTGAACCGGGGCTGGATGTGGTGTTCCCCGGCGTTTCCGGAACCAGTGACCCCGGGTTGGACAGATCCGTGGCAACCCCCGAAGAGGTCTTCGACAAATTCAGGCAGACTTTCAACGGTTTAACGCTGGCCTACGACGTGGGCACTGTGGGGCCGGTAGATGACCTGACAATCAAATCGCTGACGGGTTATCGCAGCACAGACCTGAGCAGTTTCCGCACCATGGTTCCCTACTATCTCATTTCTGGCACCCTGGCCCAGGACTACAATTTTTTTACCCAGGAATTTCAGTTCCTGGGTACTGCGTTGAACAACCGGTTGAATATCGTCTCGGGCATTTTCCTCAGCGAAGATGAGGGGCTTTACCAACTCGACCAGCAATTTGGCTCCGTGGTGCCCAACACCATTATCACCCTGGAGACCGAAACCGACACCTGGGCGGCCTACGCGGAGTTGTCCTACCAGTTCAACGAACGCTGGAAGGCCTCCCTGGGAGGGCGCTACACAGAAGAAAAGAAGAAGGTTGATTCCTCCCTCTTCTTCCCGTCCACCGGCGGGACCCTCCCGGTGAGTGACCTGGCCCCGACGAATGAGTTCGATACGGACAATTTTTCACCCCGTGTGACTGTCAGCTACCAGCCGACCGACAGCACCATGCTCTATGCAACCTATTCCATCGGGTTCAAGAGTGGTGGCCTTAACGGTCGTGCCACACAGGTGCCAAACTTTGTGGTCTACGACGACTCCGAGATCACCAGCTACGAGCTGGGCATCAAATCCGACCTGATGGACAACCGCCTGCGACTCAACCTGGCGCTGTTCTACCAGGAGCTGGAGGACTGGCAGGTTCAGGTAAACAGCATTGACCCGAACACCTTCACCTTCCTCACCCGGATCGAGAATGCCGCCGATGCCAGCATGACCGGCGCAGAACTCGAGGCGACTCTGGTGCTATCCGACTCGTTCCAGCTCAGCGGCACGCTGGGCTGGCTGGATCCTGAGTATGAAAACTACCTCAGCCAGGATTTCACAACCCTGCAGTTCATCGATGTGTCTGACCTGTACAACTTCCAGTTCTCGCCGGACTGGACCAGCAGTCTCACCGCGCGCTACGAGGTGCCGTTGGGTGAGCTTGGTACCCTGCTGATGCGGGTGGACTGGTCCTATGTCGACAACCAGTTCTTCCAGGTTGTGCCGTCGCCCCTGATCGAAGGCGATGACTACACCCTCGTGGACGCAAGGCTGGAACTGCGCGAAATGTTCGGTTCAAGCCTTACCCTTGCACTGTGGGGCAAGAACCTGGGTGACGAAGAGTACCGTACGGGCGGCTTCGACGTCCCGACCTTTGGTATCAACCCACCCGATGGCCTCTATACCAACAGCTGGGCCAACACCCGGACCTGGGGGGTGGATTTGCGTTACGACTTCTGATCGGCTTCCGCAATGGCCTCTTCCAATGGCGCCAGCATGCTGGCAGCCCTCGGGTAGCCCGCATACTGGGCGATGAACAGCAGGAGTTCACGGGCCTCGTCCGGCGTCATCTCGCCGCGCTTCAGGGAGGCCTTGACCTGTATTTTGAAGGTCATGGGCTCGCCTTTCTCGGCGATGATACCCAACAGCAGAATACGCTTGTCCCGCATTGACAGGGTGCCCCGGGTCCACAGCTCCGCGAACAGCTGGCGCAGCATGATGTCGGTAAACGCATATCCCTCCGGAGGTGCAACGACATCCCCTGCGTACACTTCCTTGAGCATATCTTCACCGCGTGCGCGGCGTTCCTGGTCGTTCATATTATTCTCCGTCCTGTGGTGAGTCTGTTCAGTCCAGCGTACCGAACAAATAGTCGTAGAGCAGGGTGATCGTCGCGTAGTTGCCCTTGTGCATGTTTTCATGATGCACGTGGTGTTTGGCGGTGACCCAGGTGACCGTTCTGAAGGGGAAGTAAGGCAGTGTCACCGCGGTGTGATTGATGGTGTTGATCTGGGTAAATATGACATAGCTGACAACGACCGTCGCGACATGGAAAGGACCCAGCCCGAGCGCCAGCAGTGCCATGGTGCCCACGAACAGTGCGATACCGACGAAGGTCTCCAGGGGATGTACATAGAACCCGTCGATATGCGTGGGGCTGCGAGCCTGGTGGTGGACCGCGTGAACCTGCCGCATCTTGCCGTTGCCGTGAAACCAGAAGCGGTGGCACAGGTAATAAAAGAAGTCGTACACCATCAGGATGACGACGACATGCAGCACGACCATCCACAAGGGTTGCGATTCCAGGGTGACAAACCAGGGCAGCATCAGCAGGAAGAACACCAGATTGACCGCCAGTCCCACCTTTTGCGAAGCCCGGACCACAGGGGGATATTTGGGTTTGGCCAACTTCTCTTTATCAGCCGCAAGATTGAGCCGCCGCATTTCGGCGAGGGCCGGCACCCGGAAAGCGATAAACTTTCCCAGTTTGGTCAGGGCAATGATTGCCGCCAGCGTGAGCAGCGCCTCCTGCCAGTGGTAGTAGGCCAAAATATTGGCAAGGTCGAAATCCATACTGTCGCCTCGTTCTATTGAGTGGGGTTGAGCAGCAGCTCACCGAGTTGCTGCGCCCGGTCGGGGCCCAGGCGAGAGAGAAGGCTGTTCGCCAAGTCCTGCAACTCGCCGGTATTGAGGTGCGGTTCGGGTTGCAGCCGGGTGTACAGCTGGCGCATGCCATCCTGCAGCGTGGGCAGCGCTGCCGGTGAGTCTGGCGAGGCCAGCTCTGCCTCGAGAGCATCAATGGCTTCCACCGCGTCCCGGATCATCTCAAGGCCGGCTGGAGTGAAATGGAGCAACACCTGGCGCGCGTCCCTGGGATCGGTTCGACGCTCGATATAGCCCAGCTTCTGCAGCTCCGACGCAATGACGTTGATGGCCTGCTTGCTGACTTTGTGGGCGCTGGCCATTACCTGCATCCGCCCGCCGTCCTTGCCTATCAGGGTCAGCACCTGGGCGTAAGAGAGCTTCAGTCCGGGGTGCCCCCGGGCCTCGGTCAGGTCCATAAGCCGCCGGCTCATGTAGTCGCTCAGTCGCGGCAACAGGGAAGTGAAGCGGCCTTCGGGGAGGTGCGTGCTCATGCCCGCTTGAACGCCCGGAGGATTGCCGGGAAGCGGCGAGACGATAGCAATCAGCGCGTTGCGACACTCCTCAAACTGTGCAGCCCCCAGACAGACTTCGTATTCTGCCTCCAGCCTGGCGGCCACTTGCAGTCCGTCCGCGCGAAGTTTTTCGCCTGCGGCTGTCAGGATAACCTGCTTGGCGCGACCGTCTTCGGCGTCGGGCGCACGGCGCACATAGCCCAAAGACTCCAGTTCATTGACCACCGCATTCGCGGCCTGGCGGGTGATGCCCAGGTTGTCTGCAATGCTGCTCAGGCGTCGGCCGCCACTGGCGGCAAGGGATATATAGGGCTCAAAGCTCAGCCGCAGGCCTCGATGCCGGTGTGTTTCAACCAGACTTTCCATGATCCGCGATTCAAGTTGGCGGGTAATGGCCAGCACGTGCCGGGGGAAGTTGTCCTGATAGCGTTGGAGCACGGGGTTCATGGTGATCGGCAGCCTGCAAGCGGCGGGAATCTATATCTAACGATAAATGTAAATGAAGATTGACCGCAGGTCAAATGCAGTTGACATAAATACTGGGCAATGCCTACACTTCGACGCAAAGTAAATAATATGGAAACTGCATTATGACCATGCCCTTGAACGTAGGCTATATCGGTCTTGGCAATATAGGCGGGCCGTCAGCCCGGCACCTGATTGGTAAAAGCTGGCAGGCCCATGTGTATGACGTGTGGCCGGCCGCCATGGAGGGCCTGGTAGAAGCGGGGGCCGTTGCGGCCGACTCTGTGGCCAATCTGGCTGCGAAGTGTCAGCACATCGGTATTTGTGTGCGCGATGACCAACAGGTTGAGTCGCTGCTGTATGGTGCGGCGGGTGTTCTGGAAAACGCGGCCCCCGATACGGTAATCGCCATTCACAGTACCGTCTCCCGCGCGGGCTTGGTGCGCTGGGCAGCGGATGCCGGCGAGCAGGGGCTACACCTTATCGATGCCGCCATTTCCGGCGGCAAGCAGGGGGCTGAGGATGCGAGGCTCTGCTACATGGTCGGCGGCGCTGCGGAGGTCGTTGAACGAGCCAGGCCCGTCTTTCTGACCTCAGGTAACTCGGTCATCCATGCTGGCGCTTTGGGTACGGGGCTGCTACTCAAGCTGTGCAACAACCTTATCACCTATGCTGAATTTATGGCCATGTCGGAGGCGGTGCGACTGGCGGAAGCGGGCGGCCTGTTGCCCGAAATGTTGCGCGAAGTGGGCAAGTCCAACGGCGTCGTCAATGAAATGATGTCCCAGTTCATCAGCAACCGTAATGCGCTGGCGCGTGAGTGCACTGAGGAGCAGATGGATCAGTTCTTCGGCGACTTTGGGCGACTGGCCGAGAAGGATCTTGACTGTGCCCTGCAGTCCGCCGAGGAGATGGGTGTGAGTCTGCCTTCTACTCGCCGTCTGCGCGACCAGGCGCTCGCACTTTTCCTCAACAAGGCCTAGGAGTATTTCATGCACGCTGAATCCCGTCTCTTTATCAACGGCAAACTGGTGGCAGCCGCGTCCGGCAAGACCTATCCCAATCTGAATCCGGCCACCGAGGAAATGGTTGGAGAGGTGGCCGATGCCGGCCTGGAGGATATGGATCAGGCTATCGCCGCCGCCCGCCGTGCTTTCGATGAGACCGACTGGGCAACGAACCACGCCTTCCGCCTGCACTGCCTGCAGCAACTCAAGGCTGGGCTGGTGGCTGAAATGGGCAACCTGAAGGAGCAGATTGCGGTGGAAACCGGTTCACCGCTGGGCATCTGCGGTGCCGGGGGCCCCCAGTGCGAGGTGCCGATCGGTTTCCTGGATTTCACCCTCGAAACACTGCCAGAGTTCCAGTGGAGTCGGGATATCGGCGTCTCGAACATGATGGGCGTGCAGTCCCGCCGTCTGGTGGAGAAGGAGGCGATCGGAGTGGTTGCCTGCATTACGCCCTGGAACGTTCCCCTGCAGATCAATCTGGCCAAGTGTGTGCCCGCCCTGGCGGCGGGTTGTACCGTGGTACTGAAGCCGGCGCCGGATACCCCCTGGGCGGCCACGGCGCTGGGGCGCATTGTCAGCGAATACACGGATATTCCCCCGGGAGTATTCAATGTGGTGACCGCCGAGGATCCTGTTGCCACGGGCGAGGCGCTGGTGCGTGACCCGCGGGTTGACATGGTGTCCTTCACCGGCTCTACCGGGGTGGGCAAGAGGATCATGGCGATGGCCTCCGAAACGGTGAAAAAGGTGTTTCTGGAACTGGGCGGCAAGTCTGCGAATATCATCCTGGATGACGCCAACCTTGAGCAGAGCCTGCTGAGTGCGCTCAGCGTGTGTTTCCATGCGGGGCAGGGCTGTGCAATTCCGACCCGGCTACTGATACCCCGGGACCGCCAGGCCGAGGTGGAAGCACTGCTCAAGACTTACTTCGGCTTCATTGAGTACGGCGATCCGGGCTCTGAGACCCAGATCATGGGCAGCCTGGTGAATGCCCGGCAGCGGGAACGCGTCCTTGCGTACATCGAGAAAGGCAAGCAGGAGGGGGCGCGCCTGCTGCTGGGGGGCGGCGTGCCCGCTCACCTGGACAAGGGTTTCTATGTCGAGCCGACTGTATTCATGGATGTGAGCAATGACATGACCATCGCCCGCGAGGAGATTTTTGGCCCGGTGCTGGCGGTGATTGCCTGCGACGGCGAAGAAGATGCCATTCGCATTGCCAATGACTCCGACTACGGTCTCTCCGCCGGGGTCTGGTCGGCCAGCGAGGACCGCGCGCTGGCTGTTGCCAGGCGTTTGCGTACCGGTACCGTAAACATCAACGGCGGCAACTTCTACGGTGCTGACGCCCCCTTTGGCGGTTACAAACAGAGTGGCCTGGGCCGCGAGATGGGGCGCGAGGGGTTTGAGGAATACCTGGAAACCAAGACCATTGCCCTGGCGGTATCCGCATGAGCCTGCCGGTGCACGTCGTTACCGGCGGTGCCCGTGGCTTTGGCCGCGCCATAGCGGAACACCTGCTCGCTACCGGCGCGCGCGTTTGTCTGCTGGGACGCAACCAAGCCCGGCTCGACCAGGCGGTGCAGGCATTGGGTGAGCGCGCGACCGCCGTGGTCTGCGATGTGGCAGACAAGGACAGCGTCAGCAGTGCCTTTGCTGAAATCCAGTCGCGCTATGGGAGGATCAACAGTCTGGTGGCCAACGCCGGTGTGGCCCGCCCCGGTCGCATTGAAGTGATGGCTGCCGACGAGATTGCCCTGCAGCTCAACACCAATTTTCTGGGTACGGTGCTCTGCTGTCAGGCCGCCATCCCGCTGCTCAGGGGCGCCGAGAATCCCCGGATCTTGACCGTCTCCTCTGCCAGCGCCTGGCACACCGATGAGATGAGTCATCTGTCCATCTACGCCGCCAGCAAGGCAGGCGTTGAGCGTTTTACCCGGGACCTGCGCGAGGAGTTGCAGGCTGACGGCATCGGCGTCACCTGCCTGCGGCCGGGTGCTGCAGAGAGCGAGTTTGCGCTGGATTGGGACCAGGGGGTCCTGCAGGAGGCCTTTGTGGCCTGGCACGATACCGGCCCCTTGATGGATGTGGGCATGGCTGTGGATCAGGTGGCGGGGGCAGTGGTCTGGGCGCTGGCGCAGCCGCCGGGCGTGGCGGTAGACCTGCTGGAGATTCGCCCGAACGTGCTCACTCCCAAGCCCTGAGCGCCGGCTCTCGAGCGGGCGGTCGTCCTGGAGGCGGCCGCCCGTTTTCGTCTAGCAGGGTGAGAAGAGTGGAGCCATGAAAGGTTGGCCCTCACGCGGCTGCAGGGCGCGAAAACAGACCCGCAGCGGCATGTCGCAGCGCAATCGATCGGCCTCGCAATCGACGATACGCGTCACCAGGCGAACTTCTGGTGCTTCCAGGGGGCAGACCAGTCCCGTGATGTAGGGTGGCGCATGGTCGGGATTTATCGGGGCCAGAACTTCACTCCAGGACAGCAAGGTGGCGTCGCCTGAGAGCGCACGCCAATGTAATTCGCCCTGGCATTGCGGGCAGTCGGCTTTGGGGTACCACACCGCGCGGTCGCAGTGCTCGCACCAGGTTATGCGCAGTTCGCTGTTTGCGGCGGCCTGCCAGAAGGGGCCTGCCAGGGGGTCGTTCCGGTCCGGTGCCATGATCAGTTCCCCCGCTTGAGGATGAGTGTAGACGCTTCATCGGCGGTAAAGCCGGCGTAGGCCGCCACGCGTGCGGAGTCGACCTGGTTTACCGCGTCCCCGCGCAATTGCTTGACCAGTTCCACGACGTGGGAGATCCCGAGCAGATAGCTGTGGGAGAGCAGGCCGCCGTGGGTATTGCAGGGAATGCCGCCCAGCCGTCGGTGCCGCTGGTAGTAGAGGCGATCCTCCTGAATGAATTCGCCGCCTTCGCCTTCGCGGCAGAAGCCCAGACCCTCGATTTGCATCAGCGCGGTGCTGGAAAAGCAATCGTACACCGCAATCACATCGATCTCCGCTGGCGCGGTATCGGCCATGGCGTAGGCCCAGGGTGCCGCAAAAGGCTGTGGCGTAGCGGTAATGACCCGCTGCTGACTGATGTAGGGCGCGCCGTGAACCCGGCCGTGGCCGACGCCTTCGACCGCGATCGGGGCGTGGGGCATATCGCGGGCCTCTTCGGCCGGGCTCATGACCCAGGCCGCGGCGCCATCGGAAATCAGGCAGCAATCTTCCATGCGCAACGGGTCGGCCAGTGGGGTGCGTGCCAGGTATTTTTCCAGGGTCAACTCGCGCTCGTACATGACTGCCGCCGGGTCCCGGTTGGCATGGCGGCGAAAAGTCATTGGCAGCGCAGCCAGCTGTTCAGCGGTGAGCCCGTAGTCGTGCATGTAGCGGCGGGCGAAAGTGGCAAAGTAGACCGGCTGCGGATACCAGCCGAAAGGCAGCTCGAAATGCGCTTTCATGATCTCACTGGCGTGCCAGTCCCCCGGGGTTCCGGTTCCCGCCGCGCGCCGGGTGGCCCAGTCCACGGCAAAGACGTTCACTATGTGTCGCGCCTGTTTCCTGCGCATCGCCAGGGCGGCGGTGTGGGCGCAGGTAGCCGCCCAGACCATCGCGCCACCATCGGTACTGAACCACAGAGGCTGCGAGGTGCCGAAATGTTCATGGAAGTCTTCAGCTGTCAGCTGGTCGGCGACACCGGCCGCGACCATCAGGCCGTCTACCTGCTCCGGGCGCAGGCCGGCATCGGTGATGGCCGCGGCCACGGCCTCCAGCGCCATGGCTTTGGGGTGACGCCCGGAGGGGCCAGTAACGGCGGTTTCCCCGATGCCGGTAATGGCAACTTCGCCGCGAGTATCTTCCAGGGGCAGGCTCTGCCCCCAGTCGGGAACTGGCGCGCGTCGGGCCAGGGCTTCGATTGACTGCTGTGGCATTGAGTTCAGTCCCGTAGTCGATAGACCACCAGAGTGTCTCCGAGCAATTCCTGGAGTTTCTCCGGGCCTTTGGCGGCATAGGCGAGGGGGCCGTGGCCACCTGCGGCGATCGCAATATATTGTTTGCCGGTGCTGGACAGCCGGAAGCTCATTGGTGTCGCCTGTGCGGGTGCCGGCAGGGTGTCGGTCCACAGGGTTTCGCCGGTTGCAGCGTCGAAGGCGCGGAAGCGGCTGTCCAGGGTGGCGGCGATGAACACCAGGCCCGAGGCCGTCTGCAGGCTGCCGCCCGTGTTGGGCGTTCCCCAGTTAAAAAAGCGGCCCAGGCCCAGCGGGGCGAGCTCGGCAAGATTGCCCAGGGGAACCTCCCACAGTGTCTCGCCACTGTCCAGATCAATACCGGTGAGCACGCCCCATGGGGGCGCCGTGCAGGGGGTATTGTGGGGAGAGAGGAAGCCGGCGCGAACCGCCACCCAGGGTGTACCTTCCTGGGGCGCCGCGCCGACCAGATCGGCGCCTTCTGTATTCTCAACCTGATCCCGCGGCAGCAGCTGCACCGTGTACGGCACCCGCATTGAATTGACGACCATGGTGTTGGTGAGTGGATTGACTGAAACCGAGCCCCAGTTGATGCCGCCACCAAGACCGGGCCACATCAGGGTCGGACGGTCCACCGCCGGGGGGGTGAAGATGCCTTGGTAGTTCAATTCCCGGAACTGTTCGAGACAGGCCTGCCGGTCGCCCGGATAGATACCCCAGATATCGTCCTCGGTCAGGGTCGGGGGGTGGACCGGCGTGGGCAGTGTGGGGAACGGCTGGGTTGCCGAGATGGTCTCGCCGGGTACCGGGGAAGCGGGTACCGGACGCTCTTCCACAGGGAACAGGGGCTCGCCGGTTACCCGGTTGAGCAGGAAAACATGCCCCATCTTGGTCGCGACGATGACGCCCGGGACGTTACCATGCTGGTCAAACAGCACCGGTTGAGCGGCGACGTCCCAGTCCCATACATCCCGGTGCACGGTCTGAAAGTTCCACAGGGGCTTGCCGTCGCGCGCGTCCAGGGCAACCACTGATGTGCCGTAGTGATCCATATTCCCGCGCTCCACACCGCGGTAGTGATCGGGCTGTGATCCCCCCGTCGGCAGGTAGACTATGCCCCGTTCCACGTCCGCGGAGAGATTGCCCCAGCTGTTGGGTGTCGAGCGGGTGAAGTCGGCACCTGCGCGGGCAGCTTCGGCGGTAACCGGCTGCATGTCGGGGGGCACTGGGTCGAAGGCCCACCGCAACTCACCGCTACGCACGTCAAAGGCCCGTACTACCCCGGGCGGAGCATCCAGGCGCTGTCCGTCCATGACAAAAGCTCCCGTGATTACCAGATCTTCTATCACCAGCGGGGCGGAAGACACGTAGTACTCGGCCAGTCGTACATCGCCGAGGTTCCGGGTGAGGTCGACACTGCCATTCTCGCCGAAATCCAGGCAGGCCTCGCCTGTGCGTGCATCCAGTGCGATCAGGCGGGCATCCAGGGTTCCACTGAGGATGCGCTGGCTGCAATGCTCGGCCTCATTCTTTGCCTGCCAGTGGGCGACGCCACGACAAGTCGGGGTGTAAACGCCGGCAAGGGCCACTTGCGGGTCGTGTACCCAGAGCTCTTGCCCGGTTTCCGGGTCCAGGGCGATAACCCGATTGAGCGGTGTGCACAGGAACATGGTGTCGTTGACCACCAGGGGTGTGGCCTGAAAGGCTGTGGCGCCATGGGATTCCGTTCCGGGGGAAACGTCTCCTGTACGATAGGTCCAGGCGACTTCAAGGCGATTGACGTTTTCCGAAGTGATCTGGTTTAGCGGGGTAAAGCGCTGCGATGCCGCGCCGCCGCCAATCGTGGGCCAATTCGCTACCGGGCCCGCGTGGTCGATCTCGTCACCGCCGCACGCCACCAGGGCAAGCACCGCGAAGCTCGCGACAGGGATAAAAAATCTGTTCATGTTTTCCGCCCAAACCATATGTAGGAAAATGTTTTATATGGTAGCATGTAAATTCCTGAAAGACAGCGAAATGAGGATTTGACGTGACCTATCAGCCCAGGCGTCTGCGTTTTGGAGCATTCCTTGCTCCCTTCCACAACGATAGAACCAGTCCCACTTTTGCCCTCGAGCGTGACCTGGATCTGATCCAGTGGCTCGACAAGATGGACTACGATGAGGCCTGGATCGGTGAGCATCACTCCGGTGCTTATGAGTGCATTGCGTCGCCCGAGGTGTTCATCGCCGCTGCGGCGGAGCGCACCCGCAACATTCGCTTCGCAACCGGCGTCAGTTCGCTCAGCTACCATCAGCCGCTTGTTCTCGCAGACAGAATCGCGCAGCTGGACCACCAAACCCGGGGTCGCCTGATCTTCGGTGTCGGGCCTGGGCAGTTGATTGCAGACGCCTACATGATGGGCGTGGATCCGCAGCGTCTTCGCGAGCGCATGGGCGAATCCCTTGATGTGCTGATCAAGCTCTTGCAGGGCGAGATCGTGACAGCCGAGACCGACTGGTTCACCTTGCGCGAGGCCCGCATGCACATACTACCGTACCAGGCAAATCTCGAGATCAGCGTCGCATCGGCGATATCGCCTGCGGGCGCCCGCCTCGCCGGGCAGTACGGTGCCTCCATGTTGTCGGTCGCTGCATCCAGCCCGCAGGGCTTCAAGGCCCTGGCCGACAGCTGGGCGATCTGCGAAGACAAGGCGGCAGAGTATGGGCAGACCGTTACCCGTGACAGCTGGAGGGTGGTAGCGCCATTCCACATCGCGGAGACGCGCGAGCAAGCTCGCCGTGACCTTGAATACGGTTTGCTGGACATGTTCAACTATTTCCACAAGTTCGGCGGCGAACTCTTCCCTCAGGTCAAGGATCTGGATGAGGCGATTGAAGTCTGGTGCACCGGTGGCCTTGGGGCGTTCGGAGTAGGCCTGGTAGGCACGCCAGACGATCTGATAGAACATATTCAAAACTTGCAGGACCAGTCAGGTGGTTTCGGTGCGTTCCTGTCACTCGCCCACAATGCGGCGAGCTACGAGGCAACGAAAAAATCCTACGAGCTGTTGGCGCGCTATGTGATGCCACACTTTCAGCACTGCAACGACAATCGTACGCCTTCGTTGGAATGGGCGGCCTCTAATGCAGATCGTTTTATGGCCGAGTACATGGGCGGAATCAAGAAGGCGATCGACAGTCACGAAGCAGAGCAGCGCAATAAAGCCAGGGCGACTGGAGGGAAGGCATCATGATCCGGCACATCACATTGATCGATTTCAAGGAAGACGCCACGCAGGAGCAAAAGGACGAGGCTCTGCAGGCTTTCCGGCAGCTGCCACAGCACATACCGGGTATCCTGGAATTTCAGGTGGGGCTGGACCTGGGGTTGCTTGAGGGCAATGCCGGCCTGGCGGTGCAGGCGACTTTTGCCAACAGGGAAGCCTTCATTACCTATTCCCGCCATGAAGCCCATGGTTCGGTGGTGTTCCCGGTCTGTGGTCCCATCATGGCGGGCTATAGCACGGCGCAGTTTGAAGGCTGAAAATCCCAATAAACGTTTGCTGACCGGACAGGGGTGCCCTTGGTGCCGGGTAATGGAGAATAACAGTTGAAGTGGGATTCGGAGCATGACGTCATTGTCGTCGGCAGCGGCGCCGGGGCACTGACCGCGGCATGCCGCGCCAGAGATCTCGGTAACCAGGTACTGGTTGTCGAAAAGGCCTCCTTCTACGGCGGAACATCCGCAAGCTCCGGGGGCGGCTTGTGGGTGCCCAATAACCATCTAATGCTGGCGGCCGGTATTGAAGACAGCGAAGAGGATGCACTGGTTTATCTGCGCGAATTGACCGCAGGGGATGTCGCGCCAGAGGTCATCGAAGCCTACGTCCGTGAGGCGCCGGCAATGCTGCGCTACCTTGAGGCGCAGACGCATGTCGCCTTTGAGTCCATGATTCACTACGCCGACTATTATCAGGAATTGGCTGGATCCAGGCCAGGTGGCCGTTCGATTGATCCGCTTCCATACCACGCCAGGGTTCTGGGCGCTTCTTTCCACACGCTGGGTATGCCACATATCCAGACCCAGGTCATGGGCTTTATGGGCTACACCAACCAGGAAGGTGCGGTTCTTCTGAGCAAGGCGCCCGGCTGGTGGATAGTAGTCCTCAAGCTCGCGATGGAGTACTTCCTGGATATTCCTGGACGAATGAAAGGTCGTCGGTCCCGTCGGCTGGTAATGGGCAATGCGCTATTGGGTCGGCTGCGCCGTTCGATTGACGATCGCAGTGTGCCGGTCTGGCTCGACTCCCCGGTCACGGAGTTGATTCAGGAAGAAGGGCGGATGGTCGGCGTAGTGGTCGAGCACGATGGCAAGAGAAAAAGACTGGGCGCGCGCAAGGGTGTAATCGTCGGTAGTGGTGGCTTCGAGCATTCCCGGAGCCTACGGGGAAAGTATCTGCCAGTACCGACTCGTGCGGAATGGTCGGCCGCTTCGCCAACCAACACCGGAGATTTGTTGTCCGCAGCTACCGCAATTGGCGCGGCTACCCATCTGCTGGATGAGGCGTGGTGGGGGCCTACCATTCGCGTGGCAGGGGAGGACAGGGCGCGTATGTTGTTTACCGAGCGCTCGATGCCCGGCTGTATTCTGGTCAACCAACGCGGCTCGCGCTTCGTCAACGAGTCTGTCGCTTACACCACCGCGGTGCAGGCCATGTATTCCGGCGACAATTTACCCTGCTACGCGATATTCGACAGTCGCTATCGCAGAGAGTATCCGTTTGGGCCCTTGCTTCCAGGTGGCATGCATCTCGATTGGCTGCAGCCCAGCAAGATAAGCAAGGAGTTGTTGAGTTCCTCGAACTCCATCGCCGGGCTTGCCGAACAGCTTGGTATAGCACAGGACCGCCTGGTCCAGACGGTGGAGTCCTTCAACGGCTTTGCCGCCACCGGTGTTGATGAGGATTATCACCGCGGTGAAAACAGCTATGACCAGCTCTACGGCGATGTGCGCCTCGGCCCGAATACCTGCCTGGCTCCGTTGGCTGAGGCGCCTTTCTATGGCATCGAAGTCTACCCTGGAGACATCGGGACCAAGGGCGGCCTACTCACCAACGAGCATGCTCAGGTTCTGAATGATCAAGGCGAACCACTGCCCGGGCTCTATGCCATTGGCAACTGTGCAGCATCGCCTATGGGGCGTTATTACCCCGGTGCGGGCGCGACCCTGGGGCCGGCCATGACCTTTGGCTATATCGCTGCTGGCCACGTAAGTGAGCGAGTGTAATATTCGCTCTGCGGAAGTTTCTGTTCAGTCAACTTCTACCAATTGAATGGTCTGATTCGGGCAGTATCTGACCGCATCTTCCACCTTGCTGCGCAGGCCTGGGTCCGGATATTCGGCTTTTACCCGAACCTTCGGGTAGCCGGAATCCATATCGACCACCTCGAAAACTTCAGGGCATTCCTCGACACAGACCCCGTGTCCCTGGCAAAGCAGCAAATCCACTTCTACCTTGTATTTACTCATCCCACCCACCCTCATGCTGCCTGGCGGTCGGCGCGGCGCCGGTAGCGCAATATGCAGGGGTCGGAGGGACGCAGGATCAGGGACGGCATGATTTCTGCATACTCACCGGGAGGCCCCGCCAGTTCGAACTCGTAGTGGTGCAGCAGTACCGAGAATATGACCTTGACCTGAAGGATGGCAAAAGCATTGCCGACACATTTGCGTTGGCCGCCACCAAACGGAATCAGGGCAAAGGGATTGTCGGGTGCTGGCCGGTCTGGATCAAAGACCTCGGCATTTGGAAAGCTGCTTTCCAGCCGATGGGCTACATAGGGGCAGAGCATCACGTTCTTGCCCTTTTCAATGCTGTGCCCCTTGTACTCGAAATCCTCGACAACGCGGCGGGTGAGTGTGTTGAGCGGCGGATGTACGCGCAGAGCCTCGCGGATAAAGCCTTCCAGCCTGGACATTCGACGCAGTACTTTCAGGTCGAACTGCTGCCCGCCGTTCATGACCTCGTCAACCTCGCTGACGACAGCACTGGCGAGGTCGGGGTGCCGGGCCAGTTCGACCAGCGTCCAGGCGGCCGTATTGGCACTGGTATGGTGACCGGCAAACATGAACCAGACAATCATGCCGGCTATCTCACTGGTCGTCAGGTGACGGCCGTCGGGGTAGGTCGTATCCATGTACACCTGGAGCAGGTCCATGTGCACCTCGCCAGAGGCGCGGCGTTGCTCCACTCGTTCTGTGATCAGGTCCTCAAGCCGCGCGCGGGCCTGATCACGGGCCGCATAGGCATCTTTCTGTGCTCCGGGGTCCTGCAGGCCGCCCGCGTCGGCCGCAGCGCCCAGGGTGTGGTAAAGCTCGGCAAATTCGTCCGTCAAGGAATAGCGGAATTCGGACCCCAGCAGACAATGAGTCGAGGTCTTGATGGTCAGATCGGCAAAGCCTTCGTAAAAGTCGATCTCGCCGCTGTCGCCCCAGTCCGCTATCCAATCCTCGGTCTCCCTGGCAATAATGGGGGCGTAGTGGTTCATTTTCTCACTGGCGAGGCCTCTCGAGTGCATGCGCAGTTGCTGCCGTTCGATATCGAGGGGCGCGCCATACTGTACGCCTTTACCGAAGATGGGTACCATGAATTGATAGGCTTCGCGCGCGCTGACCTTGTCGTCATCGACGCGAAACACGGCCTCATGCGCCTCCGGTCCCACCATCAGGACCGTGTTCCGGCCGCCCATGTCAAACTCCGCCAGTTCGCCACACTCTTTGTAGGCGCGAAGCAGGAAGAAGGCGGGGTGAGCACAGAACTCCTCAAAATGCCCGCCCTCTTCGGGGGATTTTGCGCCGCTGACGAACGGAATCGGCTTGCTGGACTGAGTCATGTTGGCCTCTGTTTTAACAGGAGAGAGTACCACGCGAAAGTACCATGCGAGAGTAGCACGCCTGAGTACCTCGCGAGAGTAGACAAAACATTGCTATATAAATTTTTATCGAGTATAGGCCAAGCTCCCGGCTCACACAAGCAGGGGTAGATTCGGTTCGAGTTCCGGCGCCAGAGCATATGCTGCCGTAAAATGCGAGCTTCCAGGGCCATGGTTTGACTTGTAACATTTCGTAGAGTATGTTTTTTGCCGCGGCTATCCCGGATCATAACCCAGTCTCCTGCTGAAGAGGTCAACTCGTATGAACTACTGGCAATGCGTCGCCATGCTCGACATGAAGGAGCTCCCCGCGCTTGCTCGCCATGCCGAGACCCTTGGTTTTGAGGGTATCTCTCTCGGGGAACACCTGATCACGTTCAGCGAGCAGTATGAAAACTACGAGTACAGCAAGAACAACCTCATTCGCTGGTACCCGGAAACACACTGGCCCGAGCCCTGGGTGCAAATAGCCGCGCTTTCGCAGGTGACTACCCGGCTTCGCTTTCTCACCAGCGTCTATGTGTTGCCGATGCACGATCCCTTCAACGTTGCCAAGCTGGTATCCACTGCTGCCAACATCAGCGAGGGTCGGGTGATTCTCGGAGCTGGCATTGGCTGGCAAAAGTCGGAATTCGAACTTGTAGGGCAGGACTTCCACACTCGAGGCCGGCGCTGTGATGAAGCGCTTGAAGTCATGGCAAAACTCTGGACAGGTGAACCGGTCAGTCACGATGGTGAGTTTTATCCGTTTCCGTCTCTGCAGATGTCTCCCGGGCTGTTCCAGCCGGTCCCAATCTATATCGGAGGCTTCTCGGAGCCCGCACTGAGACGCGCGGCCAGGCATGATGGGTGGATTGGCGGGCAGCATGAGATGAGCGAAGTAGAGTTCTTTGTGCCCACGCTGATTCAGTACCGTAAAGAGTCCGGCAAAAGCCTTGAGGATTTCGAAATATGCCTTGGTCTTTACGATATGCAAGAGTCGAACATCGAGAGGTGCAAGGAACTGGGGGCTACCATGTTGTATCGGGAGGCCTTTTGCGACGCCAACGGCATGGCCAGTTCCATGACGCTGGCGGAAAAACTCCATGACATGGAGAGGTTCGCCAATCAACACCTGTTGTAGTGTTCAATACTCCCGTCGCCGCCATAGAGATTGAAGAGTGAACGTACTGGTAACAGGCGCGACAGGATTTATCGGCAGTCATACCGTTACGCAGCTTCTCCGTGCGGGGCACACGGTCGGAGTGTTCGCCCGCGATCCCGAGAAACAGAAGTCGGTCCTTGCCGGCCTGGGAGTCGCATCTGAGGACGTTGTCTGTCACCGGGGAGATGTTCTCGATGACACATGGGTCGCGTTACTTCCTCAGTATCAGGCTGTAGTGCACTGTGCCGGAATGATGTCCAAGAATACCGCCGACATGCAAAAGATGTGGGATCTCAATGTCACCGGCAGCGAGCGTGTGCTGAGGGAATCGGCGGCGGCCGGGCTTGATCCGGTGATATTTCTGTCGAGTTTCATGGCGATGTTTCCGCCCAGGGGGCCAGTCATGAACGCTGATGATCCCGTGACTGAGCCGGACTCGAGATACGCCAGAACAAAGGCGCAAGCAGAGCGTAATGCGCGCGCCCTGCAGGCCGAAGGAGCCCCGATCGTCTGCATCTATCCTGCATCCGTAAACGGTCCGGTCGACCCGACCGTAGGTAGCGGCCAGGAATTTTTGGCCAACTATGTCAACAGTGGCTCAATGCTGGTTACCTCGGGCGGACTCACCTTCACCGACGTGAGGGATCTTGCCCTGTTGGTCAGTCGACTCCTGGAGCCAGGGAAGGGGCCCCGCCGGATTATGGCGACAGCGGACTATCTCACCCACCAGCAGATCCTGAGCATCATGCAGGAGCAAACTGGCATGCAGATTAAGCCGATCAAGGTGCCTGGTTGGATTCTGAGGACGGCTGGGCGATTGGCTGACGTCAAGCAAAGGGCATTTGGTGGTCCTGCTCCAGACCTGACCTATGAAGCTGCATCGGTTCTAACTCGCTGTGTCCCGCAGAATGACGAAGAAGCTCGCGCCATCCTGGGGGCGCAACTAATAGGCGGAGAGCAGAGCCTCAGGGATATGGTCGACTGGATGCAGGCTGAGGGCCTCATCGGTCCCTGACCTCATCACAAAAGTAATGCAAGATTGACCATTAGTCAAATATACCTTACTTTATTCGCCTCAGGCTGGCACACTTCAGGCGCTGTCCGGTAAGGGAATGAGAAATGAGCTTCGACTACCACTGGCAGGTAAGCTTGCTGACCTTTGTCATTCTGGGCGGCTGTATTGCATTGGCCCAGCGGCTGGTCTTCAAAGTACCGGCGTTCGCTGCTGCGCGTGAACTGAATCGCGAGGAAAACAAGCGCAAATGGCGGGAACAGGGGAAGAAGTACCATCACCGGGTGGACTCCAGCAAGAAAATTGGATTGGCCATCAATGTGTTTTTCTATGTCGCCATCCTGCCCTTCTTTGTCACCTTGCAGGCCGCCCCGCTGTGGCGTATAGCATTGGATGTGGTCGTGATTCTGATGGTTTACGACTTCTTTTACTACCTGGTGCACCGCTTCCTGTTTCACGGCAAGGGTTCTTTGCGCAGGGTGCATGCAGTCCATCACCAGGCACGGAGCCGGGTAACTTCGATCGACTCCTACCTGCTACATCCAATGGAGATATTCATAGGTATTGCGCTCTATTTCGTGACTATTGTGATACTCGGATTAGTGGGCCTGGCGCCGTTTCATATAGCTACCATTGTGATCTCCAACTTTATTTACACCCAATTGAACCAGATCAACCATTGTCGTATCGATCTCGAGTTTTTCCCCTTTCGCACTCTTAACTGGATCGCGATGAAGCACGATGCGCACCATCTGGATATGCACAAGGGGAATTACGCTACCCTCACCTTGCTCTACGACAAGCTGTTTGGCACGGTGGAAATCCACCCGCTGGAAGCCAGGCAACGGAATGCCGCTGAGAGTCCCCAATAAAAGCCGGGTGCGCGAAATAACTGTTCCGTGGGAGGGGAGGGGCGTAACGGCTTAGGGATAAAGCATTGCCGTCACCGTAGCCTTGAGCCGCTTGATGTAGGCTTTGGGGTCAAAGCTAACCGGCTCCAGCGCCATTTCTATCAGGATCCCGGTCAACATACAGTGAACCGTATATATGACTTCCTGGAATATCTTGTCGGAAGCCGAGCTGTCGTGGAAAATTCTTCGCGCCAGTTCGACATGGGCCTCGCGGCTACGACTGATGGAAAGATCGTTGCTGGCCTTGCCGTGGCCCCGGGTCGCCAGGAGGATTTCCAGCGTGGCCATGTATTCCTCACCCTGATAGTGATACCAGGCAGCGTCCACGTACTTCGCCACACGCCGACCGGCAGTTCCGGTGGTGAATCGGTTTGCGCTGAGGGACTCGTGGAATTTTGTGTGCGAGCGTTGCAACACTTCCTCGAGAATCTCTTCTTTACCCCCGAAATGATGCTGTACCGCTCCCCAGGTGATGCCCGCGCGTTTGGCAATCTGACTTGAGCTGGCCGCTGCAAATCCGCTTTCCTTGATGAGGCTGATGACTGCACCGATAATCTTGTCCTGGGTCGCCTTGCTTTTGGCTGCCTGGCGGCCCATGGCATCGACATCTGCCTGATCGAATTCAATTGCCATAAGCCTTTACACTCCAGTTTTGGGGTCCACACCCCCACCTCGGCGGATGTTACTGTGCATCTCAAGATGTGTAAACATTACGCTACAAATCTGACAGGTTGTCAGGCTTTCCAGAGGGAGCAAGGGTTGTGGCGTTGGCTGATACGGCGTAAGAGAAGCGCAGGCCTGACACCTGATGGTGCAGTAAAAACATACATGCAAGAACGTATTTATCAAGCCACTCATGAATCTCACAAGCCTTGAGGGATAATATAAAACATATTAAAAACAAGAGGATAAGTATCTAGACCGTGTTTTAACGAGCTCAATTTGATGACGCATCCTGGCGGTTCTGACTTCAAATAGAAGAAGAATACATTTTCGCAGGTATTGACAGCCCCAATCGTTTCACGTTCCATAGGGCGCACTCAATTCTTATAAAATCCAGGGCGATAAAGGGCATGAGAAAAATAATTTGTAACGCTGTGTTGGCCGCCTCAATCATTCCTGCGGTCCATACCCTTTCAGCCCATGCTCAAGGTCCTGCCCAGGCGTTGGAGGAGGTTGTTGTATCTTCCCAGCGCCGGGAGCAGAGCTTGCAGGATGTCCCCATATCCATTGCGGCCTTTAGCAACGCGGCTATTCAAAATTTCCGTATTCAGAACCTGACCGACCTGAACACACTGGTGCCTAACTTGTCAGCTGTTGAAGGCGCCGGCGGTACTCGCAGCGTGGTGTTTCAAATCCGGGGTCTCTATGCAACCGGTACGGCTCTCGGTGCGGATGCCGGTGTCGCCACATACCTGGATGGCGTTTATCTCAGGGGGGGCGGTGCGTCTATTGTCAATTATGCAGACCTTGAACGTATAGAAGTGTTACGCGGCCCTCAGGGGACACTGTTCGGTCGGAATACCTCGGGGGGAGCTATCGCCTTTATCACCAAGTCTCCTGACGGAGAGTTCGGTTTCAGGCAGAAACTCACCACCGGTAATTTTGACCTGTTCGAATCCAGAACACGTGTTGATACTCCACAACTGGGACCTTTCAGCGCCAGCCTGAACTACACCTATAGTGACAGGGAAGGGCCGGTGAGAAACACTGGAGCGGGCTTCACGGTCGATTTTTCAGAGTTCGGTGGGGGGCGGTTTGTTTCCCCTGAGCGGCTTGGCGACTCGAAAACCGAGGCGGTTTTCCTGGCGCTGGATGCTGATTTTCATGAGGATTTGAGCCTGGTCTATAAATTCGACTATACGGACATGGAGGCAACCCCGACCGCGGTTGGCATTTTGGGTTCCATTCCAGCGCTGGCAGGCCTTACCGACCCTTCGTTCGGGGCGGAGATGCCGGATACGGTCAACAATGCCTATCACATGCCCACCACCCAGCTCATCCGCGGTCACAACCTTACTGCTGAATATGCCTTGAACGATTCCATGACCTTACGGAATATCCTCTCTTTCCGGGAGGCGTCAGTGCAGGCGCCCGGGCATACTCTGGACGGTCTTGGGCAATTTGCCCCTATTGTTGTGATCTTTGCGGTAACCGGTGAAAACGAGAGGGAAGAATTCAGCGAAGAGCTGCAGTTTATCTGGGACGAAACAGCGTTTACGCTCACCACCGGTGTGATGTTTTACGACCTGGAGCAGACCGCGGGGGGCTACAAGAACGCACAAAACGGCTTCTTCGGTTCCGCGCCTCCGAATTTGACGTTTTTCCCGGGTTCCGTACCTGCGACCCAGTCTGATGTAGAAGCACAGTCGATGGCGGTCTATGGTCAACTCGAGTATCACCTCAATGAGCAGTGGGACGTGATACTCGGTGGGCGCCACACCAAGGACGAAAAGGACTATGTGGATCATACCTTGATGACCGGTGAAGTGCTGGAAACTGCCTACGACGAGTCGGAGTTTACCTATCTGCTTGGGCTCAATTACCAGCCAACCCTCGACTCTCTGGTATATTCGAAGTATTCAACCGGGTACATATCCGGTGGCATTGTCTCTGGCCTCCCCTACGAGCTGGAGAAGTCCAAGTCGTTTGAATTGGGTGCCAAGACGAGTTGGCTGGAGAACAGATTGCAGACCAACGCGGCGTGGTTTTTCGTCGAGTATGAAAACCAGCAGTTTGGGACAGCAGGCAATCTGGTTGACCCTCCTATCCCGACATCCCAGGTTTTGGTGAACGCAGGAGAAACCGAAGCCCAGGGAATTGAATTCGAAGGATCCTGGCTGCCCTTCACCGGATTGACGATGGGGCTGAACCTGGGCTATCTGGATTTTGAATTCAAGGAAATCGACCTTGTGCTTCTGGGTGGACCGATTTCCAAGCATTTACGCCCAAAGTGGACCAGCACGGTTTCGGCGGACTATGAAACTCTTTCTGTTATAGGTGACGCGCGACTGCAGTTTCATTTTGATGCCTCCTATCGTTCTGAAGAGGAAGTCATCACCAGGCCGGTACCCTTTGTCGATGGAACCAACCCCGGCACCTGGCGGTTGAATGGCAGCGTGTCCCTGGGCGGTATGAAGTTTGCTGGCGGCGAGCTGGGCGTGTCGTTCTGGGGCCGGAACCTGACCGACAAGAATCTGCCCTCGAACATGAATACTTTGGGTCCCATAGTTGCCGGATACTATGAATTTCCGCGCACCTATGGGGTAGACCTGACCTACGATTACTGAAGGTGGACCGCAGGCGCTACTGTCACAGCTCGATCTATTGTGGTCCCCGGCGGCCGTGATGAGTTCTGTTAAGAATCCCCCATCATCGCGAATGATTGCGCCAGAGCGGTGGTTGCGCCCACCAGAGTGTGAGCGATGGAGCTGGATAATAACTGAGGAATAGGTATGAGTCTGTCTATTGACCTTGCAGATAAAGTTGCCATTGTTACCGGAGCAGGAATGGGTATAGGCGAGGGTGTGGCACTCGCGTTGGCGCGAGCTGGCGCTCACGTGGTGTGCAATGCACGCACCGCCAGGGACATCGACGAGACTGCGGCAAAAGTGAGGGCGTGTGGGGTAAGGGCGCTTGCAGTCCCTGGGGATGTTACGGTTGCCGAGGATCTGGACCGCCTGGTGTCGGCGACAATTCAGGAGCTTGGGCGTATAGATATCCTCATAAATAACGCTGGTGGCACTATTTTCAACGGGTTTCTGGATATTAGTGACGAAGAGTTCTCGTTCATTTTTGACTGGAATACCAAGTCTGCGTTCATGCTTTCAAAACGGGTAGCGCCCTACATGATCAAGCAGGGATCGGGTGTCATCATCAATGTTTCTTCCGCCGTGGGTCATCTCACAGGAAGAGGTATGATGGCCTATGGTGTGGCCAAGGCCGGGCTGGACTACCTGACTCGCAGCCTGGCGGATGAACTTGCGCCGCGAGTCCGGGTCAATGCGATCGCACTGGGGTCCATCATGACGCCAGCACTCAGGGCCAAGCTGATCGAAGCGGAAGCGAGCTTTGGCGAAACCCTGATAGAGAAAACGCCGCTGCGCAGTATTGGTGACGCCGACAAGGTTGGCGAAACCGTCGCGTTTCTGTGCTCACCGGCGGCCGACTACATCACCGGCGATGTGCTTCGTTACGACGGTGGCCTGCAGGATACCAACTTGCCGTTCCGGCTTCCCGACTATGAACCTGACTCGGTGTTTAATCGAGACAATGGCATCACCCGGGAGAGCTGAGCTTCCCGGATGAGTGGGTCAGGAGGCGCTCAGCTCAGCGATTGAACTCGTATACCAGGTCTGCTCCAAATGTCCTTTCGGGATTGTAACTGTTGGTGACGAAGCCGAGCTGCCCCCAGTCTATACCAAATTCCCGGTACTTCTCATTCTCCAGGTTGCGTACCCATAACCCGACGCTGAGGTGCCCGTTCCTGCCAGCGGGAATCTCGGCCAGCGTGGCCCGGGCGTTGGTCAGCCAGAACGAGTCAGACGAGTTGTACAGGGTCAGCTGGGGGTGAAAGTCGATTTCCCCGGTATAGGAAGTGTCCAGCCGCAGGGTGAGTTCGCCGATATCCCAGCGCGGGAAGCTGTATTCGGCGGAAATTGAGCCGTTGTGATTGGGCGTGTTCTGCTGGGTCGAGGCACTGTCGGCGATATCGACGTTGCGTCCTGTCGAGAAGCCACTGACCGGATCCACTTCGCCAGCTACGAAGCTGTCGAAATTGATGTCGGTGTAGCCGTAACTGGCATTGAGCTTGAGAGCATCGGTGGGTAGCCAGGTGGCTTCCAGCTCAATACCGCTGTTGGCAGAGCGTCCGGCGTTGACCAGAACCTGGGCCGCGCCGGTGTTGCCGGTCTGGAACTGTGAGATCTGCCGGTCCTTGTAGTCGGTGTAGAACACCGCACCGTTAAAGCGCAGGGTGCGGTCCAGCAGGTCGCTCTTCCAGCCAATCTCGTAGCTGATAACTTCCTCTTCATCGAAGGGCAACGACGCTGATTCAACCGTGGTGGCTCGCATGTTGAAGCCGCCAGAGCGATATCCGGTGACCACTTTGGCGTAGGTGCTCAACTGATCTGACCAACGGTAGCTGACGGTCGCGCTGGGACTGAGATTGTTCCAGTCATTGCTGGGTTTTATGCGTTGGGGTACGTTGTCCAGCAGATTGAATAAATCCAGTTCCCGGTCGTCTACGCTATAGCGTAGGCCCAGAGTGACATCGAGGTCCGGTATTAGCTCATAGGTGAACTCCCCGTAAGCGGCATAGGCCACGTTTTCCGGCCTGACGTGGAGGAACGGTGCCGATACCAGCAGGGAGGTGCCACAGGGTGGCGCCTGCAGTAGCAGACAGGTAGGCAGGACGAATGCCTGGGGGTTTCTGAGTTCCGACTTCTCCCGGAAGTAGTAGAGACCGGTGTTGTAGCGCAGGCGATCGTCCATCAAAGTACCGATGATCTGGAGTTCCTGGGACCACTGGTCCTGGGAGCGGTCGCGGTCATGGGATTGATAGAGGGGTACCAGGGTGCCGGCGGGGATCGGCTGAAAGGTGGCCAGGTCGAGCAGCGTGCTGCCATCGGCGGGGAAGGCGCCACCAAAGGTAGAGTTCGGGGTAAATTCGTCCCAACTGCGATAGCCGGTAATCGACTTGATGGTCAGGTTGGGCAGCGGGTCCCAGGTCAATGTCAGGGCGTGACCGTCGATGTCAGAGGTCCAGTCACCGGGATTTTTCGCGGCGCGAGGCAGGCGGTCCAGTCGCGAGGACGATGCCTCGTCTCTTGCCTGCTCCCAATAGGGGCCTCCGTAGAAGGCTCCGTCCGGACTGGCGTACATGTCTCGCACGAAGGTAAGCTGCGCTATGGGTTCGCCAGACTCCCACTCCGAGCGTTCGTAGCTATAGTCGACGCTGAACGCATCACTGGGCGTCCAGTTCACAGCCAGGCGATAGGCTCTGGTCTTTGATTCATCGAGTTTTCTACTGGTGTACACATCTTTGCGGTCGCCGTCGTTACGAGTGTCCAGAATCGACAGGCGGGCGGCCAGGCCGTTGTAACGGCCTGTATCAATTGCGGTCTGGAAATTGCGCTGGCCGCGGTTGCCGGCACCGATCTTCTGTTTGAAGACGAATTCGTCGCGGGGCGGCGTGGTCACGATATTAACAGCGCCGCCGATGGTGTTGCGTCCAAACAGCGTTCCCTGGGGCCCTCTGAGCACCTCGATGCGCTCCACATCGAATATGGCGAAGCCGGTGCTGGACTGACGCCCGACGTAAACGCCATCGACGTAGACGCCGACGGTGCCATCGAAGGAAATCGAGTCATCCTGGTTGGAAATCCCGCGGATACTGTAGCCAACAGCGGGTTGCCCGCCACTAAGTTTACGAATATCGAGGTTGGGCGTTGCCTGGGCGATATCCCTGACCTCGCTGATGCCCATTTGCTCGAGTTCGTGTTGGCCGAACGCGGAGACCGATACCGGGGTGTCCTGGAGCGACTCCTCGAATCGACGAGCGGTTACGGTCACTTCTTCGAGAACCCTCGCCTGGGAGCCTTCGGTCTGGGCTGCCGCCGGCAATGCTACTCCAGCCACCAGTGCGCCGAGCGCCAGAGGGATGGGATGTACCTTTACAGACATTATTTTCATGTTGGTTTCACACCTCTGTTACATGGATTAGCGACGGATTTACTTGCCGAACCACTGCCCGCCGTTCACGGACAGACTCTGGCCAGTGACCACGCGGGCGAGGTCCGAGGCCAGGTAGACCACGGTGCCCGCGCATTCCTCAGCTGTGGGGACGTAGCGCAATGGAAACTCCTGCTCGCAGTAAAGCGCCAGTTCTTCTTCGAAACTGCGCCTGTGCTGCTCCGCCAGGCCGGCCAGCCAGGGCCGGAAATTGTCGCCATCGATGGGCCCGTAGTGGACGCTGTTGCAGCGTATGCCATCGGGCCCGTATTCGGTGGCGATCGAGCGGACCAGGGAAGCCAGCGCCGCCTTGGATGCTCCGTAGGAAGCCAGATAGGGTGGCGGAGCATTGTTCGCGGCCCCGGAGTTGACAAGAATCACGCGGCCGTCACCGCGTTGCTTCATGGAGGGAAGGGCAGCCTTGAAGAGGTGCAGCGCACCGAAGAGATTGACCTCGATGGCTTCGCGCCAGCGGGCGACGTCTGCATCGGCGATCATCGCCATGTCTCCGGTGTCGTGACCATTCTGTACCAGGATGTCGACACCGCCAAATCGCTGTACCGCCTCCGACACGATGTGCTCACAGGATGCATGGTCGGCCAGATCGGTGCGAATAGCTACGGCCACGCCGCCTTCGGCTTCGATGTCCCCGGCGACCTTCTGAATGTACTCTTCGTTGCGGGCGCCGATGACGACCTTGGCGCCTTGCGTGGCGAAGGCCACAGCTGTTGCCTGGCCGGCCCCTGGTCCAATCCCGGTGATCACGGCGATTTTGTCTTTGAGTAGCATCTTTTTTGTTCTCCCTAGAGGTTGGTATTCCTGGTTGTCATTTCACTACCAGGTGTCGTTTCTGAGCGATTGCTTGAGCTGAACCAGGCGATCCAGCAAATTTTCGATGTCGTCCGGGTCGGGAGAGAAAAACAGTGGAGCGATGTCGATCACAGTGATGCCCGTATCGATCATCGCCTGGCCCTGGGCAAAACTGGCGTCGAGATCCACCCTGCCACGGCCATCCAGGATGGGTACCAGTGTGCCGCGCACATCAAAATCGTCAGGATTCCGGCCCTGCACTAGCAGTAGTGGCTTCAGCTGTGACACCGTATCCCTGATGACCTCCAGGGATCCGGTCGCTGGCAGCCAGCCGTCGGCGAAGCGCGCCATCCTGTCGAGATTGCGCTCCGTCGGGCTCACACCGAGCCAGATGGGCAGCGCAGTCCCCTGTACTGGCAAGGGGTAGGCCTGCAGGTCGTCGAAGTTGATAAACTTGCCGTGAAAGCTATGGGTCCCGCCGCTCCACAGCGCCCGACAGACCTGGATCTGTTCTTCCATGTGCGTGAAGCGGCCCTGAAAGGGCAGGTTTTGCGAGGTGAACTCGGCACGCTGCCAGCCGGCACCGAACACGGCAATGACGCGCCCCTTGGAGATGTAGTCCAGTGTGGCAAACTGCTTTGCCAGTAGAACGGCGCTGCGTGCCGGGGCGATAATCAACGCGGTGGAGAGCTGTATCCTTCGGGTGCGCGCCGCAAAAGCCGCCAGCAGCGTAATGGGCTCGAACCAGTTTTCTTCGATACCGCCCGGGAAAGCCTCTGGGCCCATGGGGTAATCTTTGGGGGCGTCGCTGGTGAAGCACAGGTGATCCGCCACGCTGATCATATCGATACCCTTGGCGTCGGCCATCTCGGCAATCGCCATGATCCTGTCGATATCCCCGTTCGTGTGGTGGCTGATGCGGTAGAGCGTGACACCCACACGAATCGACTTTGCCATTAGTCGGTTCTCCCTATGGAGTTGATGTTGGCCATAGTGAGTGGCGGGGTGGCAATCATGCTCCGTCCTCCTGCCCTTCCAGACGCTTGGACGTGCGCACGCCCGGCTTCACTTCGATGAACTCGGCGGCGATACCGGGTGGATACTCCAGGCTCTGCGCGATTGCTGCCCCCATGATCGGGGGAGTGGTAGAGCCTCCGTAATACTCGCCCTTGGCGAGCCACGCGGTGTAGGCTTCGGCCAGGGCGTTTTCGTCGAAGTTGTTGACCGTGCCGGTGAAGACGCTGCCGGAACTGAACAGGGTGACCAGGATGTTGTCCTCCACCAGTTCCTTGCGCAGTTCGGCGGTGAACTGATCCACGGCAGCCTTGCAGGCAGTGTAGACGGCCAGGTGGGCGAACTCGTTATCACAACGGACGGTCGCCGAGGATATGTTGACGATGCGCCCACCGCCATTGCGGCGCAGCCAGGGGATGGCCGCCTGGCAGCCGAAGATGGTTGAGAGCAGGTTCAGCTCCACGAGTTGCCTGACTTCCTGGGCGGGCATCAGTTCGACCCGCCGGGGGAACTGGAAGCCGACGTTGTTGATTACCGCGTCGATCTGGCCGAAGTGCTCCCAAATTTTGCAGTACACTTCGTCGAGGGCATCGCGATCGCTGACATCCACGGGAAAGCCGACGACTCGGTCCGACTGCCACTGGGCCACGGAAGCCTGCAGGCGAGCGTTGTCCCGGGCCAGCACCGCCACCTTAGCGCCGCGATCCAGCAGCACGCCGACCAGCCCCTCGCCAATACCCTTGGAGCCGCCGGTAACCACGACAACCTTGTTTTCCACATACCACTGGGGCATCTCTATCCTTATCCTTGTTTGTGTGTACAGCGCTTATCGTGCCAACAGCAGTTCATACTCCACCATGATATCGGGCGCTGCCAGCCGGTCGACGATGCGCAGGGTGCCGCCAGCGGGTTTGATCTTCATGGGCGCGACGAATGCTTCCCAGGCGGCATAGATGCCGGGGTAGTCCGATTCCTGGACGTCCTTGCGGAAGGTCCATTCCATGCGGATGATGTGCTCGCGTTCAAAGCCTGCCTCGCGAATGAATTGGTCCATCCTCTCCAGTACGCTTTCGGTCTGGGCCACCGGATTTCCCGGAAAGCGTGCCCCGGAGCCATCGTCGGCCATATCGGCGAGGCCGGTGATAAAATAGAGTTCCTCAAACTTCGCGACCCGCAGCCCCCAACTGAAGAGCTTGCTCATGTCCGGAAGGTTGTCCGGTCTATAGACCTGTATCTCTGCCATCACTGTTTCCCTCAGCTGATCGTGGTGTCTTCACTTCGGCAACTCAAAGGCCTGGTAGGCGGGGATCACTTTCATGTCCAGCTGGGTCACGATACCGGGAGGCGCGGCGACCACTTGGGGCATGCTGTTGACGCAGTTCATCGCCGTGCAGAGGATGCCCAGGGCGGCGGAATCACTGCCGTCTTCCTGCCCGCAGGTGAAGTGCAGGCGCAGGTCGGGGTCGCCCTTGATGTTGATCTTGTAGGCCCAGGGCTCCAGATGCCCCCACTCCCGGGCGATGCTTTCGTCCATGGGCCAGAAGGTTTTGAACTCGATGACCGGTTGACCCTTCACCAGGCCCGCGTAATTGAAGTTCTGTCCTGCCACATGGCCCTTGCGAATTTTTCCGGTCTTTGAACCCAGCTCCAGTTGGACATCGATGTCCTGCTTGGCCAGGGCGAAGCGGTGCTTCTTTTCGTACTCCTCGACCTCGATGCCCAGAGCTTCAGCGACCAAGGCGATGGACTCGAAGAAAATCGTGCTCATCACCTCCAGCAGGAAGGGCGGGTTGGCTTTGGCATCTTCGGGGGACATGTCGAAACCGAGGTTGGTGACCATGTCCCAGGACTCGTTGACCCGGGACATGTCGACAATCTCGTGCACGGTGATCTTGCGGATACTGCGGGACATGGCCGACAGCACAATGGGCAGACGGTCACCAGAAAAGCCGGGGTGGATGCCCGAACCGTGCATGCTGACCCCGCCTTTGTGGCAGGCGGCGGCGAGCTTGGCCTCGTCTTCCTTGTTGCGCACGGTGGTGAAGCCACTGGGGGTCACCAGGTTCTTGCCTGACTCGAGAATCCGGCACATTTCGTCGACATTGGCCAGCAGCGGTGCGTAGTGCACGACATCGGCGTCCAGGGCCAGAATCTCCTCCACGCTGTTGCTGCAGGAGACGCCGATGGGGCCGATACCGGCGATCTCACCGGCATCCTTGCCCGCTTTATCGGCGCTGTGGACCCAGCAGCCCACCAGCTGAAAGCCGGGCTTGTTGTGGAAGGCGACGATGGAGAATTTGCCGACGCTGCCAGTGGCCCATTGAATTACGCGGATAGCTTGTTTTTGTTCAGCCATGCTGGCCTCCTCAAGTAGTTGTTTACTGTTGTTTCAGGCCGCAGGCATCACAGCACCACCACACACACTGATCAGTTGCCCGGTTACATGCCTGGCGGCAGCAGAGGCAAGGTACACAGCCGCATTGGCAATATCCGCTGGTCGCCCGAGCCGCTGTAAGGCACGTGCCGAAGCTGTTGGTAATTCTTCCCCCGCCTCGTAAGCGGCATTGAAGGATTCCGGTGTGCCGAAGGTGTCCCCCAGGGTATTCCAGAAGCTGCCGGCGGAAATCTCGGCGCTGGATTCGGGAACTATCCAGCCTGGGGCGATAGTGTTGACCCGTATGTCATACTGGCCAAGATCGGCGGCCAGGGCCCGGGTCAGGGAGACCATGAATCCCTTGCAGCCGGCGTAAACGGGGTCGTTACGCCCGGCGGTGCCACTTATCGCGGCGGCGGAGGCGATGTTGACGATCGCGCCACCACCTCGCTCCACGAAATGCCTGGTCACTGCCTGGGTCACCCACAGGGTGCCACGGATATTGAGGTCGATCATCCAGTCGATGTCGGCCGGCGTGACTTCCAGCAGCCGTGCAAAGCCCTTGCCGCCACCGGCATTGTTGACCAGGACATCAATCTGTCCGAAGGTCGCCAGTGTCTGTTCCACCATCGCGTCCACCGAGGCGCGATCGGTGATGTCGGTGCGACAATTGAGAATACTGGGGTTGTTGGCGAATCGCTCGTGCTCCGCCGCCGGGGCGTGATCGGCGATGACCACCTGCGCACCCCGTTGGGCGAATGCCCTGACCATCCCCTGGCCAATGCCGCCGTTACCGCCGGTGACGATGACCGTTTTGCCCTCAAAGGAGAAAGCATCCTGCTGATCAATCATGGCGACCTCCGTCACAGGTCGGGCAGCCTGAAGGGCAGGTTGGTATCCTGCAGGCCGCCGTCCATGTCGAGAATGGCGCCGGTGGAATAGGAGCCCGCCTCCGAGCAGAGGAACAGGGCGGCCAGCCCGACGTTCTCTGCGTCACCGATGCTTTGCAGCGGGGTCTTTGCCAGCAGTTTCTCTCGAAATCCGGCCTCCATGTCGAAAGTGTTCTGCAGGGCGGGCGTCATGATGGAACCCAGGGCCAGACAGTTGACCCGGATCCTGGGGGCCAGCTCCTCTGCCATGCAGCGGGTCAGATGGTCCAGGGCGGCCTTCGCTACGCAATAGGCCATCATTCCGCGTATGCCGATGTGACCCGCTCCAGAGGAAATATTGATGATGCTGCCACCGCCGCGCTTGAGCAGCCAGGGAGTGGCCAGGCGGCTGAGGACGAAGGCGGAGGTAGTGTTCCAGTCGAAATGGTGGCGGAAGGCTTCCGTGGTGGTGTCCAGGAACGCGGCGTAGTCACTGCCACCGGCGTTGTTGACCACGATGTCGATGCCACCACAGCGCTCCACCGTAGTGTCCACCAGGGCAGCCAACTGGTCCTCCTGCATCACATCGGCAATCAGCGCCTCGGCACTCCCGCCCGCCTGTTTGACCAGCTCAACAGTTTCATCGATTTGAGCTGCAGTTCGCGCCGAGCACACTACGTGCGCACCGCCGGCCGCCATCGCCAGGGCGATGCCGCGTCCCACACCTCGACCGGCACCGGTGACAATAGCGACCTGGCCATCCACACGCATGCGGTCCAACAGATTGGTCATGAAGCTCTCCTGTAGCTAATCAGCGGAAGGCGCCGTGGCTGGTGATGATCGGCAGGTCGAGGAAGGTGCGCACCCCTGGCTCCGCCCGGCACACTGCCGGGATAGCGTTTACGGCGTGAACGGCCGTGCCCAGTAGCGCACCTTCTTCACCGCCCTTGCCGAACATCGGGTGGTTTTTGTCGAAGGACGCACAGACCTCCAGATTGATGCGATAGGAGGGGGTTCCCTCAACGGTGATGGTCCAGGACACTTCCTTCTCGGATTCAACCGGCCAGGCCGGATCGATGTCCATGGTGGTTTTCCAGTAAGTGCGCAACACAAAGGCTGGCTTGCCGTTGACAATGCCCCGCCACTCGAAGCGTCGGCAGGCAACGGTGCCAGGCTCGATACTGCGGCCGTTGGCCAGTTCCACGCGACTTTTGGCCAGCGCCACTTCATGGTTGGGCTCAACCCGTTCCAGAGTGACACCCATATGGTCGGCCATCATCACCATGGACTCGCGGAAATAGGCGCTCATCCAGTCCAGGAAGGGATTGTCCGGTCGCAGCGCTTCCTCCCGGGTCTTGCCGAAGCCAATATTGTCCATCATGATCTCGGGCGCATCACTGGTATAGACGTGAACGTCGGAAATCTCCTGAACGGTGATCTGGCGGGCGCGGTGGGACAGGCCTGACAGGGTCAGGGGCAGGACATCCGACATGAAGGCGGGATTGATGCCTGAGCCGTGGAACACGCTGTTGCCTGCCAGCGCAGCCTGCTGTAGCTGTTCCCAGGCGGCGTCGCCACGTGCCCTTGGATAGAGGTTGCCGGCTGTGGTGATGACATTTACGCCGCGCCGAAGAAGATCAGCTATTTCGTCGGCATCGGGCTGCATGGGCATATAGAGCAGGCAGTCAGCTTCGGCCAGCGGTAGAGCCTCCGGGTCCATGACCGCCTTGATGCCCGTGTCTGGGCGGTCACACAGATGACCGGCATCCAGTCCGACTTTCGCTTCACTGTAGACCTTGACGCCAGTGAGCTGCATATCGGGGTCATCGAGCACAGCCCGCAGGGCGTGCCTGCCTACCGCTCCCGAACCCCACTGGATGACTTTGTAGATCATGGCGTGCTTTCCTGTTGTTATCGTGATTTGTAGT
The DNA here is from genome assembly GCF_030649675.1 of Haliea sp. E1-2-M8. Lineage (GTDB taxonomy): Bacteria > Pseudomonadota > Gammaproteobacteria > Pseudomonadales > Halieaceae > Haliea. Next base: position 41,850 of record NZ_JAUTDR010000018.1, read on the forward strand.
CACCTCGCGGTTCTCGTATATTAAGGAGGCGCCAATGGGCAAATAATGGGTAATCGCGTCAATTACTGGCCGAATTGGCCGGGGGGTGACGAATAAGTATGCGTGCTGCCATATTGCTTACACCGGGTTCCGTCGTCTCCCTGGTAGCTGCAGTGCATGACCTGCTGTTGCACTGCATGACGCACCACATCAAGGAAGCAGCAGAGGTCGATCTGCTATACGGGGTGTCAGCCAGGGATTGTGCCCTGCTGCAGGACCGCTTCAGTTTTATCAGGCAGTACGATGTGGCCAACGCGCCGCGTCCGGACTGGCTGTTCGTGCCCGCCTTGATGGTGGATGGCAGCTGGGAGCCCTGCCGGCAGGGCCGGCTGGCGTCGTGGTTGCGAGACGAGGCTGCCAACGGTACCCGAATCGTGGGTGTAGGCACCGGTGCCTTTCTCCTGGCTGAGGCGGGCCTGTTTCCCGGCGGCAAAGCCGTAACACACAGCCGCTATGCGGCTCTTTTCCAGCGTAACTTTCCAGCCCTGCAGGTGGTCGCAGAACCGGGATGGGTGGAGGAGGGGGCAGTTATCTGTTCGGGCGACCTGCCGTGGCAGGAGCTGGTGCTTGCAGAGATAGCGCGTCGTTGGGGTGATGCCGCTGCCCGGGATGTTGCCGAAACCTATGCCCTGCAATGGAATCATCTGCTGCATCATCCGGACGGCAGCGGTGGAATTGATGCGTCCATGGCCCAAGCCAGGTCCTGGCTGGCCGAACACTATGCGGAAGACAATCTCATTTCGCGTTGTATCGAGCACCTCGGCCTGTGTCGCCGCACGTTCAATCGGCGCTTCAAGCAAGAAACAGGTATGACACCCAAGGAATATGTGCATCGCTTGCGGGTGCAGGCCAGTCAGTCGCTTCTGGCATCCACCCGTCGCAGCATCGAGGATATCGGTGGCCATGTTGGCTACACCGACATGGGCGCGTTTTACAGGTTGTTTCGGCGCCACACCGGGGTCTCGCCGGGCCAGTTCCGTCGCGGGCACACTGCCTTGCCCTGAACCCCGCGGGCCGATTCACCACATTTTTCTTCACAGAACTCTCCATTCCAGCCTGCATGAAACATTGCGATAATAATCTTTTCTGGGTAGTCTTTCTTCGGCTACAGATAATTCTGGCTTAGACAGGACTCTTTATGACACAGGATTTTCCGGCGGGTGTCGCCCTCGTCATTGGTGGCAGTGGCGGTACCGGCGCGGTTATCTGCGAGAAGCTGGCGGAAGCGGGTAGCGATGTGGTGCTGACCTATAACGGGAACCAGGCGCGAGCCGCTGAAACCGCTGAGCGGCTCAATGGCCTGGGACAGACTGCGGAGTATCATCAGCTCTCCATTGGCGACCATGTACGTGTCAAACAGTTGATCGACGATATTGCATCCAGACACCGGATCCACACCGTCGTGGTTGCGGCGGGATCAGACATCCCTCAGCTGATGATCAGGGACGTATCCCCTGAAGAGTGGCGGCGGGTGATCGACTCGGACGTCAACGGCTTCTTCAACATGGTCCACGCTTCCTTGCCTCACATGAAAGATGCTGGTGGAGGTTCGTACGTGCACATCAGTTCCGCTGGGTTGCACAAGTGGCCCGAGCGCGATGTGCTCTCCGTCGCCCCCAAGGCCTCGATCGAATGGCTGATCCAGGGGCTGGCGAAGGAGGAGGGCGCATTTGGCATTCGCGCCAACAGCGTCGCCATCGGCGTAATCAATGCCGGTATTTTCAAGCGGCTCTGGGCCGATGGCACTTTTGACGAGGCGTGGAAGGACGCTGTCCAGGCTGGCTTGTGCATCAAGCGCTGGGGTGAGCCCGAGGAAGTGGCACACGCGGTTGTCTATCTGGCATCACAGCGCGCGGCCTATGTGACGGGCCAGATGCTTTCGGTGGATGGCGGCTACGGTGTCTGACAAGGCGTATGCCGGTACTGAATTACTCCTGCATCGGCGTGCCGTGCACACCCAAATAATGGCTGCTCAAGTTTGGCTCCTTTAGCAGAGGAGTATTGATTTCGTAGAGCCGCTCATAATGCGTCTCGATAATCAGCCAACGGCCGTTCTCCTTCACGTAGCGGTCCCAGTAGAGCAGGGTGCCCTGCAGGAAGTTGCCGATATCCAGCTGCCAGGCGAGGTCCGCCAGATACCAGACGCCGGTAGCCTCAGTCTCGCTGAGAATCTGGATTTCCGGATGGTGGCCATTGTGTTGACCGATCATGCGGGTATTGAAAGACTGCCCGATGGCCGCCAGGTATTCCGCCTTGCCATCCAGCTTCCACTCGTAGGTGCCACCCTTGAAGTGCACATGTACGTCATCGTGGAACAGTTCGGACATCTCCTCCAGATTGGCGGTATCCACGCAGCGCAGATAGCAATGCTTGAGCTGCTTGATGGCTTCGATGTCCATGAGGCGCTGGATATCGCGACGCAGGCCCTCGATGTCGGTTCCGGTAGCCTCCAGGGGAATGCCAGCGGTGATGCCCATGGTTTGTCGGTTCAACTTTGCTGGCTCGCGCATGGTGCTGCTCCATTATTTTGGTTGTGGTCCTGCAGTGTAGTCTCTGTAGTAGACCCGGTCACCCGAAGACAAATACCAGGGCGCCGGCAGTACTGAGTCAGCTCCAATGTCACGCGCGTAGGCCGGCAATAATGGTGCCGATCATCAGGTCCTGGCGGCGGCTGTCGCGCATTTCTATGACGGGGCGGGAGGACAGGTTGTTGCGCTCAATACTAAATACCAGTGCCTGCAGCATATGCGCGGTATCTGCCGGGTGTGTTTGGGGCGCAATGTCGCCCTCACGGATCCCTCGCCGAATGACCTTTGCCAAAGCCCGTTTGACTTTGCGCAGCGCATCATCAGTTGCCTCCTGGTCCAGCATCAGTACCCCCTGCGCGTCATCAATCATCACTACCCGGATAAAACCTGGTTGATCATGTGACAGGAGGTCCCGCATCCACTGTTCGATCACCGTCAGTGCGGGTTGGCGGCTATTGAGAATAAACCGCGTTACAGCCAGGGTGTCTTCCACAACCCGAGCGTTCAATGCCAGCAGAATAGCTTCCTTGGTTGGAAAGTACTTATAAATAGCTGCGCGCGAGAGGCCGCATCGCGCAGCGATCTGCATCATGCGAGTATCACGATACCCGTCCTCCAGAAAGCAGGCCGCCGCATTGTTCAGAATCTTCTCCCGGGTGGAGTCCGCTCGGGAGCGTGTTCCGCCGCTTTCGTTCTTTGTCATTAGCGCCCTGTGGGTGAAAAATTCGGTAGACATAGTATAAGTATTCTGTTGACTTTGATGAAGTGTAAATCTAGCATTCCTTGCCGGCAAAGTAACAGGAGCAGACAAAATGGCGGAGCAAATTGCCTCCGGGAAAGGTCTTCCCGGTTACTGGTTCTCACCGAATCCGGACAAGGCATGGGGGGAAAAGTTCTTCCTGACTGTCGTGCCGTTCTGGTTCCTCTACAACATGGCGATGGTCCAGATGGGCTGGCTGAATACGGGCACATTCTGGAACATCATGCAGAATGTGCTGATGTGGATACCGTATTGTGTGCTGTTACCCTGGTTTCTGCGCCGCAACAGTGGTGTTGTGTGGCACGACAGTTACTGGTTCAAGTTCAATGTTTACATGTTCTGGTGGATTTTCCTCGCCACCTATTTCCACACCGAGTACTTTTTCGAGGTTCTGGGCCTGCGCTATCGTTTCGAGGACGTGACACTGTTTCTGGACTCTGCCCTGGTCGGCCCGGACGAAGCCACTGCCCTGGCGCAGCACATGAAAGTGCCGCCATCAATGTACTTCAACGCGATCGTTTTTTTCATCGTCTACCATGTGACTGCGGTGATCGCTCTGCGACGAATCCGCACCATGACCATGAACTGGAGCTCAGCAGCTGCGCGTTTTTTCACCTACTGCGGCATCGTGCTGCTGATCGCGGCATTTTGGGGTTGGGGTGAAACCTACATGTACTTCGTGATGATTTCCCACGGCGATGATACTTCCGCCATGAACGTCTGGTACGAGAACCTGGATGCCATGCTCTGGGTGGGCTCCTGGTTTTATGCCCTGTACTTCGTGGTGGCGTTCCCGAATATCATCCGCCTGGATGAAGAAAGAGACGGTGAACGCTGGAGCATTGGTCGGGTGTTTATCGAATCAAGCTTCGTGGCGATGATCACTCTGCTGCTGATCGACCTGGCGACCCACCTGCTGGGTGGTCCCATCTACTGAACATGGTATTACAAGAGAAGGAAAAGGAAACATTATGAACGATGTACTGGGTTATCAAGGCAAGCAAGTGGTTATTACCGGGGCCGCTTCTGGCATGGGTGCCGCGGCGGCGCAGTTGTTGGTCGATGTCGGTGCGGAGGTCCATGCGCTGGATATCAGCGACGTCACAGTGCCGGTGAAAAAGGCGATCAAGACGGACATGAAAGACCAGGCTTCAGTGGATGCTGCCATCGCTCAGTTGCCCGGGGAAATCTACGCGCTGTTCAATTGCGCCGGTGTGCCGCACCCGCCGTTTTCCGCGATGGATACGGTGATGATCAATTGGGTTGGCGCGCGCTACCTCACCGATGCGATGATTCCACGCATCGGCAAGGGCGGCGGTATCGCGTCTATCGCTTCCACCGCGGGCATGGGTTGGAAAAGCAACCTGGATCTGGTCAAGGAGTTTTTGGCTGTGACCGGCTTTGCCGAATCCAGAGCCTGGCTGGAAGCACACCCGGACCTCAACGTAGATCCGTATGGCTTCTCCAAGCAATGCATGGTTGTCTACACCATGATGCAGGCAGGGGAGCTTGCGAAGCGTGAGGTGCGGATCAACTGCATTAGTCCTTCGCCCACGGCGACGGCGTTCATGGATCAGCTGACCAAGGAATTCGATAGAGATGCGCTCAAGGTTTTCTGCCCCTCTAACGGGCGTTTCGCGGATCCCGCAGAAATGGGCGAACCACTGGTCCTGCTGAACAGCAAGCTGGCGAGCTTTGTAAGCGGCGTAAATCTGCCGGTGGATTTTGGCTACTGCGCGGAAGTGTGGATGCAGCAGCGGGACAATCTGCTGGGCGTCTAATCGAGAGCGTTTAAAGAGCGTGCTGAGAAGCTACGCTCTCAAAAGATCAGCCGCAACAGGTAGTCCAGCAATTCCTCGCGTTTGGCTGGAGTCATTTCGTAGGTACCGGCAGATGATTTTCCGGTAGCCACGGCACGTGATCGTTCCAGCAACGGACCCAGAGTGACAAAGGCCACCAGGGTGCAGGCCAGAATGTCGCGCAATACCGAGGTATGGAGGCGTTTCTGGATATCCGGATCCCGGTAGTGCACTCTCAGGGCTCGAGGCGGGGCAAAGTGCCTGGACAACCACTCCATCCTCGGGCTATCCGTCGCCCCTTCACGCAGGTAGATCTGGCCGTATTCCGGCACTTCGCAGAGGGCGTCCAGAAAGCAGGACAGCGCGTAGCGGGCTGTCTCGCGGTCGCTGGCCTGCTGCTGTTCGGTAAACACTGAGTCGAATGCGGCATTGAAGCGCTTTTCAACGTCTTCCGCGGCAGCCTGCCACAGAGTCTCCTTATTCTGGAAGTGGTAGAGGATCAGTGAGCGCTGGGCACCGCAGAGCGCGGTGATTTCCCGAAAGTTGGTGCCACTGTAGCCCAGGCGTGCAAACACCTGGATTGCGGCCTCAAGTATGGCGAGCCGGGTGGAGGGCTTGTGGCTCTCTGTGCTTGCGCTCATCAATGCCTCAATAGCGAAAGAATTTGCTGGGGCTCATGTTACCGCACATTGCATTGACAGATATGTCAGTTGAGCTTATGGTTTGCTGACACATATGTCAGTTACGATCAGGAGTCCTCTATGAGCACCAAGCGCTTTCCTTTTCCGATTCCCTTAGGCTGGTTCCAGGTTGCATTCGAAAGTGATGTTCACCCCGGTGACATAAAACCACTCCGTTACTTTGGCCGCGACTTGGTCATGTGGCGTAGCGAGGCAGGCAAACTGCATTTACAGGACGCGTACTGCCCGCACCTGGGTGGTAATTTTGGTGTGCTTGGAAAGGTTGTTGGTGAGAATATCCGCTGCCCGTTCCATCACTGGGAATTTGACGGCGAAGGGCAGGTTGCAGCGATACCCTATGCCCAACAACTGAACACGCGCGCCTGTGTGCGAACCTACCCACTGCAAATCAGGCACGGTCTGGTCATGGCCTGGTATCACCCCGAGGGCGCTGCACCTGATTTCGATCTGCTGGAGGTCCCGGAGTTCGACGACCCCGCTTATGTCACTCCAATCGTGACCGAGCACAAGATCAGAACCTGCCTGCAGGAAATGGCTGAAAACACCGCTGATGGCGCTCACTTCATGACCGTTCACCAGCATCCTGGCGCCGCTGAATATGATCGCTTCGATTTTGACGGCCCCAGCATAATCATGGAAAGCCGACAGAAGTTTCCCAGCTCGGGCGGTCCGGTCGAGGGATACCTGAACTCGACTAATTCCGGCTTCGGCTGGGCGGTGGTTCGGTACAAAACACTGGTTGAAGTCTGCATGCTAACAACAAATGCCCCCATCGACGAGGATAATGTCGTTCAGTACTTCCACGTCAGCTACAGGAATCCGGAACGCGACCCCAAGATCGATCGGATTGGTGCGTCGTTCAACAAGGAGGTCAACCGGCAGCTCACTGATGACATCCCCATGTGGGAAAACAAGATTTATCAGCCGAAACCCAATTTATGTGACGGTGATGGACCGATTGCGAAGTTTCGCAAGTGGGCACAGCAGTTTTATGTGGAGCAGCATGCAAACTCTTGACTACAACAAGGAAGAAAATCGTGTGCTTGGCAATATTCTTCGCCATCAGGCAGAAACTACACCCGGGAAGGATTTTCTGATTGACGGGGAGCGTCACATCACCTATTCCGAAGCCCACGATGCAGCGTGTCACTATGCGGCGGGGCTGAGGCAGCTGGGTGTGCAGCAAGGTGATCGAGTCTGTATTTTCATGAACAGTTGCCCGGAATTTGTCCTGGTAAGCTTCGCCTGCAATTTGCTTGGTGCACCATGGGTGCCGATTAACACCGACTACCGGGGTGAGTGGCTGCAGCAGACATTGGTCGATAGTAAGCCCCGAATCACGGTCACCGATCGCGAGTACTTGTCCCGACTTGCAGAGTTAGGGGATGCTTTCATGGCCAATGTTGTCATCAAAGAGCCTGATGCGGGCTTCCCCAGCCTTACCGAACTATTGTCCACTCCAATCGATAGCTCCCTGCCCGCTGTGCTGCAACGAGGGGATGTCGCTTCAATCATGTGGACTTCCGGTACGACTGGTCGCTCTAAAGGCGTGATGCAGAGTCACAATGCCTGGATGCGAGCGGCATTGAGCGCGGCCAATATAGGTGGCATGCACGAGGGAGACATGATCTACAACTGCATGCCGCTGTATAATTCCGCGGCCTGGGTCACAAGCATATTTCCTGCTCTCGTAACGGGCATTGCGGTAGGTATGGATTCTGCCTTCTCGGCCAGTCATTTCTGGGAGCGCACCCGCTTTTACGGTGCCACCCATATCTTCACCCTGGGTGCGATGCACATGTTTTTGTGGAATGCCCCCGAAAGACCTGATGACTCGGACAATCCTGTACGTTCCGCGACGATGACGCCAATGCCACATGATATCCACAGACCCTTCTGTCAACGGTTTGGGATTCAGGCTATTCAGCAAGGATTCGGCCAGAGTGAGATCATGCAGCTGATCTCCCGTTTCGACGATGGTGTGAGTGAGTTATTTCCCAACGCACTAGGCACCCCCGTAGACGACCTGGAGGTGGCTCTGCTGGATGATGTCAATCGGCCTGTGCCGGTGGGCGACGTGGGTGAGTTCTGTGTCAAGCCCAAGGCTGAACACATTCTCTTCAATGGCTATTTCAATGATCCGGATGCCACTGAGAAAGCATTCGTGGATGGCTGGTACCGCACAGGTGACCTGGGTAAGCAGGATGGCGCGGGCAATTACTTCTTCGTCGATCGGAAGAAGGACCTGATTCGCTACAAGGGGCGCAGCGTGTCGTCGGTTGCGGTGGAGTCCATTGCGCGACGCCACCCCGGGATCAGTGATGTTGCCGCGTTTGGAGTACCATCTGTCGAGTTGTCCTCGGAGCATGAAATCATGCTGGCGGTTGTCGCCAAGCCGAACAGCAGTGTTTCCGAAGAAGCATTGGCCAGGCACATCAATGATAATGCACCCTACTTCTTCGTTCCCCAATATATAGAGATTGTTGAATCATTGCCGATGACGCCCACTCAGAAGGTGCGGAAAGTGGAGCTGAGGGAAAGAGGCGTCACCAATACAACTTGGGACGCACGGGCCGCCGGATTCAAGGTAACGCGCTGAGCCGCCGCAACGGTATTCGCTTAGGATTCCGCCATTTCGATGCGGATCTCCCTTAACTGGCCCTGCTCCGCGCGGTAATATCCCTCGAGCTGTAGCTCGAAACTTTCACCGGCGGCCAGGGATTGCCCCAGGAAAACAGTTACGTCAGTCCGGGCGGTAAAACGGTCGACAATAATTACCCGGGCCTCATTCCCGTTCACCGTAATCTCCGTCGGGGTCATGCGGTCCTCGAACATGCCGATCAGAGCCCGGTAAGTGTCCAGAATCGCCCCCCGCCCCCGCAAGGTGCCCTGGGCGGATTCCAGTGTGCAATCCGGGTGGTAGAAATCAGCGAGTACTTCGGGGGCCTCGCTGTTGTAGGTCGCGTAATAGCGCCGCATCAATGCTTCATCCATGTTGCTGCCTCAGTAGTGGTAAACGATCTGCCGATTTTTCCTGAGAGTGGATTAGAAAACATTACACAAACTATGTAAAGATGGGCTCGCGACTGCAGCGATGGCGACAGGGCGTCGTAAGCAGGCGGGAATTGAGATCGATGTTAATGCCATTTCCTCACTCGAAAAGTGGTTCGGAGGTGGTCCAATAAAGCATTGCATAAGAAATTGTTACGTGAGATAAATACTGCGGCCAGGATAAATAATAATCAGGAGAATCCAGTGATCCGCAGCCGCTATTCAGTCCTCGTTGCCGCCCTGGCCGCCAGTTCCCAGTTGCACGCCCAGGGCAGCATGATGCTGGAAGAGATCACCGTCACCGCGCAGAAGACCACCGAGCTGATCCAGGACATCCCGATGGCGGTGAATGCCGTCACCGGTGAGGCTTTCCGGCGCGCAGTCGCTTTTGATATGCAGGACCTGGGCAAACTGGTCCCCGGCGTCGTGCTTGAGTCCACTGGCAACAACCAGAACATCACCCTGCGCGGCGTGGGCACCAAGATCAGTGCGGCCCAGGCGCCGCGCACCAATACCTACCTGGATGGATCCTACGTCAACAACCAGCAGCTATCCTTTTTCTCCCAGTTTGATATCGCCCGGTTCGAAATCCTGCGCGGGCCCCAGGGCACGCTGTATGGCAGGGCGTCCCCGACCGGTTCCATCGTGATCCACACCCGCAATCCCGATCTCACCGGGTTTGAGGGCTATGTCGAGGGCACTCTGGGCGACTACGATCTGGTCAATACCCGCTTCGGAGTCAGCGTTCCCTTGATCGAAAACGAGCTGGGCCTGCGTATTGCCGGGCTTTTTGATGAGAACAACAGTGCCGATGGCAGTTACGCCAACCTTGATCAGGAACAGTATGTGCGCACCAATGCCGGCCGGGCGACGCTGCTCTGGGAGCCGGAAACGCCCGTTAGCGCACGTCTGAGCCTGAGCCATGTCGACTACCGCGGCGACCAGTCCTCGGCCTATGCGGAGGATCCGGTGCAGGGGATCAGCCGCTACGACAGGGTCGAGATCTCCGAGCAGCCGCGCCTGTTCGGCTCCCGCTTCAATCAGGTGATTCTGGAACTGAACTATGACCTGGATTGGGCCGTGCTGACCTCCCAAAGCTACTACGCGGACGGCACCAACGATGAGATCAAGGATGTCGACCGGACGCCGGTCTACGCCAGCGTGCAGGACACCAATATCATCTTCAACCAGGCTCACAATCAGGAACTGCGCCTGACCTCCAGCGGCAACGATTACTGGGACTGGATCGTCGGCGGCTATTACTCGCGGGCGGCGGCGGATACCGATGTCGAAAACCGCTTTGTCGGTGATTTCGGCGGGGTGTTGGTCAACCTGACCACCAACAGCGAGGACTTCGGCGTATTCAGCCACAACACTATATACCTCACCGGGGACTGGACCCTGACCGCCGGTGCGCGCTGGAACAAGACCAGCCGCTACAATTCCAACACCGCCGACTATTTCGGGCTGGTGCCGCTTCCCGACCAGGCCAATGTTTCCCGCATTACGGACATCGACTGGACCGGCACACTAAAACTCGCCTACCGCCTAGGGGTTGACCAGATGGCCTATGGGACCGTCGACAGGGGTGGTCGCGGCGGTGGCCAGACTCTGGACCTCACCGGCTCCACCCCGGACAACATCCAGGATTTTGGCCCCGAGGAGTCCACCAGTTTTGAACTCGGCTACAAGTCAACTCTGCTCAACCAGCGCCTGCGCTTCAATGTTGCGGCCTATTATCAGATCTACGACGACTTCCACCAGGAAGCCATTGATGTCGACATCGATCTCAACCCCGCTACCCCCGGCCCGGATTTCAACTTCCGCGTCATCCAGAACGCGGAGAAAGTGTTAGTGACCGGCGCCGAAGTCGACCTGACCTACCTGTTCAGCACCTGGTTCACCGGTCAATTCAACGTTGCCTATAACGATGCGGAGTACGACAGCTTCAGCAACGTGGCCTGCAATGGCGGCCCCCGGGCCACGGGTCTGCAGGGCAGTTACGCTACTGGTGGCATCTACCAGGTGTGCGATTACAGCGGTTTGCGCATTGGTGGTGACTCGGGCGACTGGTCCGGGGTGGCGCAGGGCAATATGGTCCTGCCGCTGTCGGGCACCGGTATGGAGTGGTATCTTGATGTGCTCGCCAACGCCAACAGTTTCCGGGTTGCGCCCAACACCCGGATCCGGTCAGCGGGCTTCGCCACCGTCGACCTGTTCACCGGGCTGCGCAGTACCGAGGGCGTTTGGGATCTGAAGCTCTGGGTCAAGAACGCCTTCGACAAGGAGGCCACGATTATCGAGGACGTGCCCGAGGCCAGGACCTACAACGTTCCCAACGGTATTACCCCGCAGGAGCGGGTGATTCGCCCGCGCCAGGTGGGCCTTACCGCAATCTGGAACTTCTGACCGGAGGCGCAGGCGTCCGGTCCAAGTGCTTGTACCGCGCGGCTTAAGCCCTGTCGTAAAACCGTCTATCATGCCTGTGCTGAGCCGCCCGCAGCTGCGCTGACCCGGTGGCCCTTCCCAACCAGCGAGGAGTTCTGTCATGCCCAAGCCCCGTCCCCCCATGCCGATACCGTTCGGCTGGTTTGTGATTTCCTACAGCGATGAGCTTGCCATCGGCCAGTCCCGCGCGGTGCAGTATTTTGGCAAGGAGCTGGTGCTGTTCCGGACCGAGTCGGGCAAGCCGGTGCTGCTCGATGCCTACTGCCCGCACCTGGGCGCGCACCTTGGCTACGGCATCAACGAGAGCAGTGGCCAGGGCGGCCGCATCGAGGGGGAGACCATCGTCTGTCCGTTCCACGCCTGGAAATTCAATGCCGAAGGCTACTGTACGGAAGTGCCCTACGCCAGGAACATGCCGCCCAAAATCCAGGGTAAGCAGTGCCTGCAGACCTACCCGGTAGTGGAAGACAACCAGGTGATCTATGCCTGGTACCATCCCGACAACGCTGCGCCGCTGTGGGAAACCGAGTCCTTTCCCGAGGCCAACAGCGACGACTGGGCGCCGCTGCAGCGCTTCGAGTGGGTGATCAAGACCGCCTGCCAGGAAATGGCCGAGAATGGCGCCGACTCCGCACACTTCCGCTATGTGCATCAGACCGCAACCTTCCCCGAAACCGAGCTTACCTACGAGAAACACTACTCCATGGGGATTCAGCGCGCCGACCTGGAAACACCGAAAGGCATGGTCAAGGGCAGCATTACATCCAGGGGTATTGGTCCCGGCCAGGGCTTTACCCGTTTTGAGGGCATTGCCGACACCTTCCTGATGGGCAATGTCACGCCGATCGACGACGAGACCGTGCACGTGCGCTTTGCCTTTACCCAGCCCAAGGTCAATGGCGAGGTCAAGGCGGGCGGGGTCAATGCGGCCATCATTCGCGACATCTGCAAGCAGCTGGATGAGGACAAGCCGATCTGGGAGCACAAGATTTTCCGGGCGCAGCCCGTGCTGTGCGACAGTGACGGCCCCATTGCCCGCTTCCGGAAGTGGTACAGCCAGTTCTACACCGAGCCCCTGGCCACCGGCTGAGCCACCCTCAGAACGCGATCGATTCGCCGGTGGCCGGGATGGCTGCGCGCACCTGCAGCCTGTCCCACAGCTTGTCGGCGAGGGCATCCTGGGACCTGGGCTCTCCATGCACCAGGGCGATCCGCGGCGCGGGCTGAAAGTTCGCTGCCCACTCAATCAGTTCAGTCTGGCCCGCGTGGGCGGAAAAACAGCCCAGGGTTTCCATGCGGGCCTTGACCGCATACTCCTCCCCAAAAAGTTTTACCGTCTTCATGCCATCGACCAGCAGTCGGCCCAGAGTGCCCTGGGCCTGGAAGCCGGTGAAGATCACCGAGTTGCGGGCGTCCCAGATGCGCTGCTTGAAGTGATGCCGTATGCGCCCGCCGGTGCACATGCCGCTGCCGGCGATGATAATGGCGCCGCTCTTGATCCGGTTGATGGCCATGGATTGCTCGGTATCCGCGGTTAGCTGCAGGCGCGGCAGGAAATCCGCCAGAGACTCCCGGTGGGCGGCGGACAGTTCGCGAATGTCCTCGTCATCCATCAGTTCCAGCCAGCGGTCGTAGACCCGGGTCACCTCGATGGCCATCGGGCTGTCGAGGAAGATCTGCCAGGCATCGAGCTGGCCTGCGTAGTGGAGGCGACCGAGATGGAACAGGATTTCCTGGGTGCGGCCTACCGCGAAGGCGGGGATCATGACATTGCCGCCCTGTTCCCAGGTCTCGTGCAGCACCGTGCGCAGTTCTTCCATGGTTTCGTCTTCTTCGCGGTGATTGCGATCGCCGTAGGTGCTTTCCAGCAGCAGCAGATCCGCTTTCTCCAGCAGTTGCGGGTCATTCATCAATACGGAACCCTTGCGCCCCAGATCGCCCGAGAACACCAGCGTCTTGGCACCCCGGTTCTCCTGCAGAGTGACTTCGACGATGGCAGAGCCGAGGATGTGGCCGCCGTCATGCAGGCAGACCTGGCCGTTGGAGCCGAGCTTGAAAGTCTTGCCGTAGCGATAGGGCTCGAGCTGGCGCAAGACTTGCTCGACGTCGTGCTCATCGTAGACCGGCTGCCTGGGCTTGCGGCCGCGGCGCTCTGCCCGCAGGTTCTCGCGCTCCAGATCCCGCAGGTAGAGGCCAACCGCATCCTTGAGCATGATCGGCAGCAGGTCAGCGCTGGCGCGGGTGCAGTAAATGGGGCCGCGGAAGCCCTGGTGCACCAGCAGTGGCAACATGCCGCAGTGATCCAGGTGCGCGTGGGACAGAATAACCGCGTCGATACTGGTGGGATCGAAGCTGAAGCGCTCGTTGTGGATCCGCTCCACGGCGTCCCCTCCCTGGCGCAGGCCACAGTCCAGTAGCACCCGGCCACAGGCGGGGGATTCAAGCAGGTGGCAGGAGCCGGTGACTTCCTGGGCTGCGCCGTAGAATGTGATTGTCGCCATGACAGAGCCTTGTTGCAGAGTGGAGCGGCCACTATACCCCGGTTGCCGCCCGCGGCGCAGCATGCCGCTGCCTGCCAGCCCGGGCGGAATACCGCGAGCGCTGCTTTGTCCGCCGTGGTCCGCTATAATGGCGCCCCTAAAACAGGCGGGTCGCAGCCGGGTGGCGCCGCCGTGACAGGATCGTGCCATGCCAGACAGCAAACTCATTCCCACCGTACAGGTAGCCAGTGGCGACAAGTTCGTCAACGAGCACGGTATCACCGCGATCAAGGACGGTATCAAGGCGGCTGCCGGTGCCGGCGAGCGCCTGGCCAAGCCGGACTGGCTGCGCATCCGGGTTCGGGGCGGCGCCAGCTACGAAAAGGTCAAGGACATTGTGCACACGCATCGCCTGGCTACGGTCTGTGAGGAAGCCAAGTGCCCGAACATGAGCGAATGCTGGAGCGCGGGAACCGCGACCATCATGCTGATGGGGGAAACCTGCACTCGCGCCTGTCGCTTCTGTGCGGTCAATACCGGTAATCCGCGGGGCTGGCTGGATCCGGAAGAGCCCGCCAATACTGCCGAGTCGGTGCGTCTGATGGGCCTGAAATACGTAGTGCTGACGTCGGTCAATCGCGACGACCTGGCCGATGGCGGGGCCGGGCACTACGCGGCCTGCGTGCGGCGGGTCAAGGCGGACAATCCGGCAACCGCGGTGGAAGCGCTGACCCCGGACTTCCTTGGCGTGCTGGCAGATGTCGAGACGGTGCTCGACTCGGGTATTGCGGTTTTCGCCCAGAATGTGGAAACCGTGCGCCGTCTGACTCACCCCGTGCGCGACCCGCGCGCCAGCTACGAGCAGACTCTGGCGGTGCTGGCCCACGCCAAACGCTATCGTCCCGATGTGCTCACCAAGACCAGCCTGATGCTCGGCCTCGGCGAGACCGACGCTGAACTCCAGCAGGCGATGGCCGACCTGCGCGCCGCCAAGGTCGATATCCTTACCCTGGGCCAGTATCTGCAGCCCACCGTCAACCACTATCCCATCGAGCGCTATGTTTCGCCCCGGGAATTTGAGCAGTACCGCGAGTGGGGCCTGGAGCTGGGCTTTCTCGAAGTAGTGTCCGGCGTGTTCGTACGCTCAAGCTACCGCGCCGAGCAGGTGCTGCAGAAAGACAACGTGGGGCTTGCATAGGCGCCGGAACTTGCATGGGCGCCGGAGTTTGCAGCACTCCCCGGGGCAGTGAACTCTGGCAGTCGCTGACCGGGCAGGTGCTGGAAGGCGTGGCCCTCGATAACGTGACCGTGCTGCGACTGGATCGCTGCGGTGGGCTCGCTCCCGGCAACAAGCAGTTCAAACTGGCGCCCCACCTGGCGCTGATCGCCGCGGCAGGGCACCGGCGGGTTTTGTCTTTTGGCGGCGCCTGGTCCAATCACCTGCACGCTTTGGCAGCCGTCGGCCAGGCAGCCGCGCTGGAGACCGTGGGCGTGATCCGCGGCGAGCGCCCGCAGCGGCTGTCGCCAACCCTGGCCGATGCCGCCCAGTGGGGCATGCAGCTGCATTTTGTCAGCCGCAGTGACTACCGCCGCCGCCAGCAACCCGGCTTTGTCGCCACGCTCTCGCGGGAGCTGGGGGCCGACCATGTGATACCCGAAGGTGGCGCCGGGCCGCTGGGCGCGGCTGGTTGTCGCCCGCTGGCGGAGATGATCGCGGCCCGTTTTCCGCAGGGCGCGCGAGTCGTGGTCGGCGTCGGGACCGGGACTACGCTCGCGGGATTGGCAGCCGCTTTGCCGGCGACTTTCCACATTGATGGTATTGTTGCACTGCGCGGGGAGGGCGGCCTTGAAGCGACGATCGCCGCCCTGGTGGCGGCGCAGGTGCCCGCGGCCCACGCGCGCTGGCGGCTGCATCGCGACTTTCACTGCGGTGGCTTCGCCCGCGCTGATGCGCGGCTGCGGGAGCTCATGCTGCGCTGTGACCGGGAACTGGGCCTGGCGCTGGAGCCGGTTTACACCGGCAAGGCATTGCTGGCGCTGCACAGCTGGCTGGCCGCTGGGGTGGGGTCGGTGCGGCAACCAGTGGTGCTGGTGCACACCGGCGGGCTGCAGGGTCGGCGCGGTTACCCCTGGTTGAACTGAGGGATGGCGGCGCGCGTGTGCCCGCCACCTCGTGTGTGTTTATAATGGCGTTCGCTTGCGGACAGGGCAGTTCGGTTATGCAAACTGGTTTTGACAGGATCGGCCTGGTGGGGCGCAGCCAGCAGGATGGCCTGGCGGAAGTGCTGGAACAGCTGATCGGCCTTTTGCAGGCGCACGGCAAGGAGTTGGTGCTGGAGTCCCGTCTCGGGGAACTGGTGGCCGATACCCGCATTCCCCGCGCTACCCTGGATGAGATTGGCGAAGACAGCGATCTGGTGATCGTGGTCGGCGGCGACGGCAGCCTGCTGAGTGCGGCCCGAACCCTGGCCAAGTATGAGACTCCGGTACTCGGGGTCAACCGTGGCCGGCTGGGTTTCCTGACCGACATTACCCCCGATGACATCGCCACCCAGGTGCCCGCGGTACTGGCGGGAGAGTTCGCACGCGAGAGCCGCTTCCTGCTGGACGCTCGTGTACTGCGCGACGGCAAGACCGTGGCCCGCGCCGATGCCCTCAACGATGTTGTGGTCAACTCCGGCACCTCTGCCCAGATGATTGAGTTCGAGCTCTACATCAACGGCGTGTTTGTCTATCGCCAGCGAGCGGACGGGCTCATCATTTCTACGCCCACCGGGTCCACGGCATATTCTCTCTCCGGTGGTGGGCCAATCATGCACCCGACTCTGGACGCAGTGGTACTGGTACCCATGTTTCCCCATGCCCTCACCAGCCGGCCCATCGTGGTGGACGGCAACAGTGAACTGCGGCTGGATATTCTTGAGCGCAACCGGATTCACCCTCCGGTCACCTGCGATGGCCAGGTCAACATGACCGCGCGTCCGGGTGATTCGGTGGTCATCACCAAGAAACCGCACCGTCTGACTCTGCTGCACCCGGTCGGGCACAGCTTTTACGCCAGCTGCAGAGACAAACTGCGCTGGAGTACGGCGTTGGTGAACTGATGGCGCGGGGACATACGGTATTGCGGGTGCCGGCGGGTGAAGACCTGCTGCCCTTTCTCGTGCTGCTGCAGCATCGGCGCGTCCCGCACCGGGTCTACGAGGCCGGGGGAGAGCAGGTGCTGGAGGTCGCTGACCCGGCCCAGGCCGAGCGCGTGATGGGCCTGTACAGCGCCTGGCGCTCGGGCGAGCTGCAACTGGATATCGCGCCACAGGCGTCACCGGGGGCGCAGCAGGCCAACAGTGCGCAGCGGGTGCTGTCAGTGCCGGTCACCCTGTTGCTGATGGCGCTCAGTGTGGCCGGCTTTCTGCTGGTGTACCTGCGGGCACCCCTGTCGTGGCTGTCCCTGTTCACCTTTGTTCCCTTTACCCTGCAGGGCAGTGGCATCAGCTATGGCAGCGTGGGCTCTGAATACTGGCGTCTGATCACCCCCGCGTTTTTGCATTTCGGTTGGCTGCATATAGTGTTCAACAGCCTCTGGTTGTGGGAACTGGGCAACAAAGTGGAGCGCACGCTCGGTGCCGTGCATATGCTGGGCCTGTTCTTCGCCATTGCCCTGGTTTCCAATGCCTGCCAGTACCTGTTCGGAGGCCCATCCATCTTCGGTGGCATGTCCGGGGTGGTGTACGGCTTACTCGGCTTCAGCTTTGTCGGCGCCCGCTTGCAGCCGCGCTGGGCCTTCGAACCCAGTCGGCCCATCATGCTGCTGATGGTGGGCTGGTTGCTGCTGTGCATGGTGGGGTTTGTCGAAGTGCTGGGATTCGGCGCCATCGCCAATGCGGCCCATGTGGGCGGATTGCTGTCCGGTGCGGTGCTGGGGGCTGGCCTGGCGCTGCTGTCGCGGGCGCGCTAGGATTTCTGTATGTAAGCCGTCAGGCGGTCGCTTTCGTCCTTGACCACGCGGTAGCATTCGCAGCTCAGAGTCTCCAGTTTCTGGCGATCCAGCACTTTGATATGTCCGCGTACATAGTGGATAACGCCCAGTTTTTGCAGTTTGCCGGCCGCCTCGGTCACTCCCTCCCGGCGCACCCCCAGCATGTTGGCAATCAATTCCTGGGTCATGATCAGCTCGTCGGATGGCAGGCGGTCCATGGATAGCAGCAGCCAGCGGGCCAGCTGCTGCAGGATGGTATGGTGCCGGTTGCACACAGCGGTCTGGGCCATTTGGGTGATCAGGGACTGTGTGTAGCGCAGCAGCAGCATGCGCATGGCCGTGTCGGTGTCGAACTCGCGCTTGACCTCCGCAGCCGACAGACGATACGCCCGGCCGGCGCTTTGCACAATCGCATCGCTGGTGGTGCTGCCCCCGCCCAGGAATACGGGCACGCCGAGGACGCCTTCGCGACCCACGACCGAAATCTCGGCAGAGTGCCCGTCTGCCGTGACGTAGAGCAGGGATATGATGCAGTCGATGGGGAAGTAGACTGAGTTCTCCACCTCTCCGGGCGCGTAGATCTCCATGCCCAATGGCAGCATTACCTCTTGCAGCAGCGGAAACAGCCGCTGTTTTGCCGGTTGCGGCAAGGCGGCGAGCAATGCGTTCCCCTCTGGTCCGCTCTTCATGACCGACTGTGCCTCTGCGTGGTCTCGTACTTAAATGTAGCAGACGGATGTGAAAGAACAATCACCCCTTTTGGGAAACTCGCGTATTGGCGCGCTCATTTTTGGTGCAAACGCCGATGGCAGGCCACGGCCCGGGCGGGACAGGGGCTGGCCCGGACGGTTATACTGTGCGGCTTTATCGTGCCGGAGCCGACATGGAATACGAGGACGTCATCAGCCAGCTCACCCCGGAAATCTACCAGAGCCTGAAACGCTCGGTGGAGCTGGGCCGCTGGCCCGACGGGCGCCCGGTAACGCCCGAACAGCGCGCCAATGCGCTGCAGGCGCTGATTGCCTGGGGTGAGCGCCACCTGCCGCCGGAGCAACGCATTGGCTTTATCGACAAGGGCAGCAAGGCCGGCGGCGACTGCGACAATCCCCAGCCTGAACCCCTGCACTGGCGTGATACGCCCGGCGACCAATAGCAATGGCAATGGAACTGGCCCGCGGGGCCCTGCGCAAAATGCAGACCCGCCTCGAAACGCCGGTGGCCTACGAGATGGTGCTGGGTGCGAGCCGGGTGCCACTCAACGGGTTGCTGGGGCAGGCGCTGCAGCTGGAGTTCCTGGGCGCAATCAACTGCATCCACTGCGAGCGTCTCACCAAAAAGAGTTTCAACCAGGGCTACTGCTATCCCTGCTTTCGCCGCCTGGCCCAGTGTGACAGCTGCATTATAAGCCCGGAAAAGTGCCACTATCACCTGGGGACCTGTCGGGAGCCGGAGTGGGGCGCAGCCAACTGCATGATCGACCACTTCGTTTATCTGGCCAACACCTCCGGGCTCAAGGTCGGCATCACCCGCAACAGCCAGGTGCCCACCCGCTGGATGGACCAGGGCGCGACCCAGGCACTGCCAATCCTGCGGGTAGCCAGTCGCTTTCAGTCCGGGCTGGTGGAAACTGTTTTCAAAGCGCATATTGCCGACAAGACCAACTGGCAGGCGATGCTCAAGGGGGCCTCCGAGCCCGCGGACCTGGAGTTGGAGCGGCAGCGGCTGATGGCCGTCTGCGCCGACGAAATCGCCGCCTTGCAACAACAGCACGGCCTGCAGGCACTCATGGTGCTGGAGCAGCAACCGGTAACCGGGATCGAATACCCGGTGCTGGAATACCCACGCAAGGTCACCTCGTTCAATTTCGACAAGGACGCGCTGGTGGCCGGAACCCTGCTGGGGATCAAGGGTCAGTACCTGATTCTGGATACCGGAGTCATCAATCTTCGCAAGTTCGGCGGCTATCAGGTCGCCCTGTCACAACATTGAGGTAAGCCATGCGCGATGCACAGCCGCAAGTTATTCAACGGAAAGATTATCGGCCCCCGGCGTTTCTGATTGAACGCACCGAACTGGGCTTCGAGCTACATGAAGACCACGCCCTGGTGAATGCCTGTCTGCACCTGCGGCGGAATCCGGAGGGTGAGCCCGACGCCGCGCTGGAATTGCACGGGCAGGAGCTGGAACTGCTGTCGCTGTCGCTGGACGGGCGCGAGCTGGCGCCCGGGGAGTATCAACTCAGCGCGGAGCGCCTGGTGGTCGAAGCTGTCCCCGAGTCGTTTCAACTGCGCAGCCAGGTTCGCATCCGGCCCCAGGACAACACCGCCCTGGACGGCCTGTACAAGTCTCGCGCCATGTTCTGCACCCAGTGTGAGGCGGAGGGTTTTCGCAAGATCACCTGGTACCTCGACCGTCCCGACGTGATGGCGGAGTTCCATGTCAGCATCGAGGCCGACCAGGGCCGCTACCCGGTGCTGCTGAGCAACGGCAACCCGCTGGCGCCGGAACCGCTGGGCAATGGCCGCCACCGCGCGCGCTGGCACGACCCGTTCCCCAAGCCGGCCTACCTGTTCGCCCTGGTGGCGGGCGACCTGCGCCATATCGAGGACAAGTTCCGCACTGCCAGCGGTCGCGATGTCACCCTGCGCATCTATGTGGAGGAAAAGGACCTGGACAAGTGCGACCACGCGATGCTTTCGCTACAGCAATCCATGCGCTGGGACGAGGAAGTGTACGGCCGCGAATACGATCTCGACGTCTTCCATATTGTCGCGGTTGATGATTTCAATATGGGCGCCATGGAAAACAAGGGGCTCAACATATTCAACAGCTCCTGCGTGTTGTGCAGCCCGGAAATCACTACCGATGCCGGCTTCGAGCGGGTGCAGTCCATCGTCGCCCACGAGTACTTCCACAACTGGTCGGGCAACCGGGTCACCTGCCGGGACTGGTTCCAGCTCAGCCTCAAGGAAGGGTTTACCGTGTTCCGGGATGAGGCATTTTCCGCGGACATGGGCTCGGCAACGGTCAAGCGGGTAGAGGAGGTGAACACGCTGCGCAGCGCCCAGTTCGCCGAGGACGCTGGTCCCATGTCGCACCCGGTGCGCCCCGACTCCTTCGTCGAGATCTCCAATTTCTATACCGCGACTATCTACCAGAAGGGCGCGGAGGTGGTGCGCATGATCCACACCCTGCTGGGGCCGGAGCGATTCCGCCAGGGCTCGGACCTGTACTTTGAGCGCCACGACGGCCAGGCAGTGACCTGCGAGGACTTTGTGCTGGCGATGGAGGAAGCCTCGGGTATGGATCTCACCCAGTTCCGGCGCTGGTACTCCCAGGCCGGTACCCCCCGGCTGAGCGCACGTGGCGAGTACGATGCCGATGCCCAGCGCTATACCCTGAGCCTGCGCCAGAGCACGCCGCCCACGCCGGGGCAGCCGGATAAAGAGCCGCTGATGATTCCGGTTGCCCTCGGGCTGCTTGGCGCCGCGGGCAATCTGCCCCTGCGCCTGACGGAGGAGGCCCCCGATACAGAGACCGCGGACAACACGCACCGGGTACTGGTACTGGCCGAGGCGGAGCAGACCTTCTGCTTTGAAGGGGTGATGGAAGCCCCGGTGCCGGCACTGTTACGCGGATTTTCCGCGCCTGTGCGCATCGAATACGACTACAGCAGCGCAGACCTCTGTGCCCTGATGAGCCGCGAGGAGGACGGCTTTGTGCGCTGGGATGCTGCCCAGCAACTGGCCCTGCGGGTGCTGGACGCGGCCCAGGAGCAGTTGGCAGCCGGCGCCCCGGTAGAGGTTGATCCCCTGTACCTCGATGCCTGCGGCGAGCTGCTGGCGGACACCGCGCTGGACCCGGCCATGGTCGCGGAAATGCTGCGTCTGCCCGGTGAAGGCTATCTCGCCGAGCTGGCCGCGTCCCGCGGCGGGGCGGATGTGGACGCCATTCATGCTGCCCGCAACGCCGTGCGCACGGCGCTGGCCCAGCGCCACGCCGCGGCATTCCAGGACTGCTACCAGAGACTGGCGAGCAGTGAACCCTATGCACCGGATTCCGCCCAGATCGGCGCGCGCAGCCTGCGCAACACCTGCCTCGATTATCTGGCGCTGGCCGGGGATGAGGGGCTGGAATTGGCGGCTGCGCAGTTTGCCGATGCCGGCAACATGTCCGACCGCCTCGCCGCGCTGCAGGCTCTGGCCTACCACGGCAGCGCCGCCCAGCGCGATGCGACCCTGGAGTGGTTCTACCAGGACTGGCAGCACGAGACCCTGGTGGTGAACCAGTGGCTGCAGGTGCAGGCGACGCTGCCGGCCGCGGATACCCTGGAGCGGGTGCAGCGACTGCTGCAGCATCCGGCGTTCGACAGCCGCAATCCCAACAAGCTGCGCGCCCTGATCGGGGCTTTCTGCAGCGCCAATCCGGTCAATTTTCACCGTGCTGACGGTGCCGGCTACCGCTTCCTGGCAGACCGGATCGAAGAACTCGATGCCCGCAACCCGCAGATCGCCGCCCGCCTGTTGACGCCGCTGACCAAGTGGCGCAACTACCGGGGCCGGGAACAATTGATGCGCGCCCAGCTGCAGCGTCTGGCGGCATTGCCGAACGTGTCGCGGGACGTCTACGAAGTGCTGGACAAGGCGCTCGCCAGCTGAGCGCCGCTTCCTGCCGGGGGCCGGTTCAGGTGCCGCGGGGGTAGAGAGTCAGGGCATCGCTGCCATTGTGGGCACCGCGCCCGGGCGCGGTCCCGCGCAGGCGTGCCACCGCGGCGAGCAGGGCGGCGCCATCCCAGCTGTTGCCGCCGTCCCGGTACAGGGCGCGGTCCAGGGCCGCGACCGCAGCGACCAGAGCGGCATCATCGAGGTTTGCAGCCAGCGCCGCCGCATTCATCCCGGCGCGGCCAGGCAGGCGCGCCTTGCCCCAGGCCAGCAGCGCGCGCCGGGCCTGGGGTGCGCTGTTGCTGGCGCAGGCCGCCTGCAACTGTTTGAAGGCGCGGGCTTCACCGGGGTTGGCCGCCGGCGCCGCTGCCAGTGCAGGCGCTGCGTCGGCCCCGCGTGTGCTGCGCCAGTGCCAGGCCAGGGTGGCCAGCCAGCCCAGGGCAAACAGGGCCGCCAGCGCCTGCCATAACCGTTGCGCAGCCGTGTCAGCCCCGGTCGTGGCGGTAGTGGGAGCGGGGCTTGTTACGGGGTTCTGCGCCGGGTCCAGCGGGGCGGGGCTGCCGGGAGCAGCGGCAATGCTGATTTCGCGGGCCGGAAGCACCGCATAACGCAGGCTGTCGGTTTCCGTGTCCCACCAGGGAATGCGCACTTCCGGCAGGGTCCAGCTGCCGGCCCGGCTCCCCACCAGGGCGGCGCTGTCCCGGCGCAAACCCACTACGCCATTGCCGTCTTCGCGGTCGTCCACCAGCGGCTGGTCGGGGTAATAGCGCAGGGCGTCCGGCGCCGTGAATTCCACCGGTGGCAGTTGCGCTCCCTGTACGCCTTCGCCGCGCAGGCGCAGGGTGCGGGTAGCGGACTCACCCGCCTGCAGCTGGTCCGGGGGCGTCGACCAATCCTCGTCCAGGGTGAGATTGCGGGCCGGCAGCCAGGTGGCGCCGGCGGGGAACGCGGCAGGGCGCGGGCGCACGGTAATCGTCAGCGGTTCCGTCCGCCGCTGCAGCTGGCGGCCGCCGCCGCCGAGGTCGAAGACACTGCGGCGGCCGCTGCTCTCGCGGGCAGTAAACACCTGTGCCGGAATTTCCAGGGTGCCGCTCTGTTCGGGAAAGATCGCGTAGCGCACTTCATGCACCAGCCATGGCCGGCCCTCGATAGTGCGCTGGAAAGAATTTTGCTCCAGCGGTTTGACGAACGCACCGTCCAGCTGCAGCTCACTGACGCTGCGGGAGTCCAGGTTGATTGCCTGCTGGATGCGCAGGGTCAGCAGGAGTTGCCCCTGGACATAGACCTCGCTGCGATCGACCTCGGCGGTAAACAGCACTTCCTGGTCGGCAGCGCCGAGAGTGGGCGGGGGGCCGACTTCGATGGCGACCGGCTGGGTGGTCTCCGCACCGGCGCGAAACGCCGGTATTTGCAGGGTACCTTCCCGCCGTGGGGTGAGATCCAGCGACAGCTGCCGGGTGCGCGTGGTCTGGCCGTTGATGATGCTGGTACTGCTGCTCATGCTTCGCTGCAGGATCTCGAAGTCCGCCAGCAAGTTGCGCAGGTCCAGACCGTCCAGGTCTTCATCGCCGGTGGCGGCGATTACCAGGCGCAGGCTGTCGCCCAGCGCCACCTGCTCGCGATCCACGGCCACTTCCAGCGCCGCCTGCGGCGCTGCGCACCACAGCCACAGCAGCAGTCCCAGCCCCAGTCCCAGCCAAGCACGGCTACCAGTCTCGCTCATTGTCACTCCCGGGTTGTTGTTGTCGCTTGCGGCTTTCGTAGCGGAATTTCTCCCGCAGCAGACCGGAGGGGTCATCCGGCACCCGCCGCAGCCACTGCTCCATGGCCTGGTTGCGCTCGGCTTCCTCCAGCGACAGTTCCGGCACCTCTATGTTGGTCAACGGCTCCTGTTCGGCCGCCGGTTCCTGGGCCGGTTCGGATTCGCGGGCGCCAGTGTCCTCCTCCGCGGTGCCCTCATCCTCATCCTGTGTCCCCGAGGAAGGGTCCTGGGGCGAGCCCTGATCCGGCTCTCCCTGTTCCCGCGGCTCCGCCTCCTGTTCCTGTTTCTGCGGCTGTCCCTGCTCCTGCCCCTCGCTGTCTTCGCCGCTGTCCGGTTGCGGCTCTCCGTCCTCGCCGGACTGCTGTTCCTGCTGTTGCTCCTGCTTCTGCTCCTGCTCCTGTTGCTGCTGCTTCAGATCTTCCACCAGGGCCAGGTTGTCGGCGGCGTCCTCGCGCCCCGGTTGCAGTTTCAGCGAGCGTCGGTAGGCTTCGCTAGCCCCGTCCAGATCGCCGGCACGGGCCAGGGCGTTGCCGCGGTTGTACCAGCCGTCGGCGCTGTCAGGGCCCTGGAAGTGCTCCGCTGCCGCTGCGTAGTCACCGGCGGCGTAGGCGGCCGTGCCGGCCCAGGCCGGATCCTCGAACAGGGCCGCGGCGCGCTCCGCATCTCCGGCCTCCAGCGCCCGCCGGGCCTGCTGGTCGGGGGTCAGCCAGAGATTCTGCAGGGGTTGGGCCTGCACGGTCGCCGGCTCCAGCAATAGCAGCAACGGCAGCAGACCCAGCAGCCAGCCGCGCCGGAACAGGGCCAGCGCCAGCGGCAGCAGCAGAAGAATGAGCCAGTAGCCCTGGTCCTCCCAGGCATCTGCGGTCAGGCCCTCAGCGAGACGGGTTTCCGTAGCCGTGGCCGCCTGTGCCAGCAGCATGTCGAGATCACTGTCATCCACCCGCAGACGCTGATAGCGCCCGCCGGCGGCCTGCGCCAGCGCTTCCAGAGGGCCTTCCTCGAGGCGCGGCAGAATAATGGCCCCGGCGTCGTCGCGCAGAAAGCCGCCGCGCGGCAGCGGCATGGGCGCGCCGTTGGCGGTGCCCAGCCCCAGCACCGATAGCGTGACTCCGGCGCTGCGGACCAGGCGTCCCATGCGCGGCACCTCGTCCTCATCGACACCGTCGGTGAGCAGCAGGACGCGGCCCCCACTGACCCCGGCAGACTGTAGTAATTCCAGGGCCAGGCGCAGAGCGCCGAGAGTGTCGCTGCCGGGCAGCGGCATCATGTCCGGGTTCAGGGCCGGCAACAGGTTGGCGATGGTGGCGGTATCGTCGGTCAGCGGCGTTACCACGTGGGCGTCGCCCGCATAGGCCACCAGCCCGGTCTGGCCCTCGCGCCGGGTCGCCAGCAGGTCCAACAGCTTCTGCCGCGCCCGGTCCAGGCGCGAGGGTGGCTGGTCGGTCGCTTTCATGGAGTAGCTGAGGTCCAGCACCAGCACCAGGGCATCCTCCACCTGTTCCACCGGCTGCGGGATTTTCTTCCAGCTCGGCCCTGCGGCGGCGATGCACGCCAGCAGCCACGCGGCGCAGACCAGTAACAGCAGGTTGCTGCGCCGGCGTTGCTGCTGCTCCGGAATCAGGTGGCGCAGCAGCTCCGGGGCAATTACCCGGCTCCAGCCGCCGGCCCGGCCGCGCTGCTGCCACAGCATCGCGGTCAGCAGCAGCGCCGGCACTGCGCACAATAGCCACAGCGGCCGCATCAGGTGAAGTCCGAACAGCGTCTCAGGCATGGCTGCGCTGTACCTCCTCGCGGGTGGCAGTCGTGGCCGGCCGCTGCGCACGGCGCTGCCAGGCGAGGGCGAAGCTCACTAGCAGTGCCAGCAGCAGGGGCCAGTGGCCCAGCGCCTGGCGGGGCCGGTAGCTGGCGGCCTCCTGTTCTATGGGCTCCAGCTCGTCCAGCAACTGGTAGATACCGGCCAGCTCCTGGGGATCCCGGGCGCGGAAATAGCGCCCGCCGGTGCTGTCGGCAATCTCCTGCAAGGCGGCCTCGTCCATGTCGCTGGAGGGATTGACCCGGCGGCTGCCGAAGCTGGAACCAAAGATGCCGGGCAGGGCCAGCTGGTCGGCGCCGATGCCGATGGTGTAGATGCGAATCCCCATTCCCTGGGCAAGGCGCGCCGCGTCCATGGTGTCGATGGTGCTTGCGGTATCCTGGCCATCGGTCAACAGTACCAGCACCCGGCTTTCCGCGGGGCGCTCACGCAGGCGTTTGACCGCGAGGCCGATGGCATCGCCGATGGCCGTTTCCTGCCCGGCGAAGCCGATCTGTGCATCCAGCAGAAATTGTTCCACTGTCGCCACATCAAAGGTCAGCGGTGACTGCACATAGGCGTTGCTGCCGAACAGGATCAGTCCCACCCGGTCTCCCTGGCGCCGCCCAATAAAGTCCGCGCCGACGGTCCGCACCGCGTCGATGCGCCGCACCAGATTGTTGCCAACCTGCATGTCTTCCACCCGCATGCTGCCGGACAGGTCCACCGCCAGCATCAGGTCACGCCCGCTCTTGGGCAGTTCGACGGGATCCCCGATCCAGATCGGCCTCGCCGCAGCCAGCAACAGGCAGATCCACAGCAGCCACACCAGGAGCAGGGTGGTGCGGTTGCCGCTGCTGCCGCGACGGGCCTGGCGCTGGCCCAGCGCCTGCCAGCGCTGGAAGAACGGTACCCGCAGCGCGGGTTCTTCGCTTTGTGCCGCCGGCCAGAACCGCTGCACCAGCAGCGGCAGCGGCAGCAACAGCGCCAGCCAGGGCCACAGCCAGGTAATCATTGCTGCCTCCGGTGCCGGCGCAGCCAGGTCTCGGCGCAGCGCTGCAGGGCGACGCGGTCGACTGGCCCCGGGTCGGGCGTATGGGCGCGAGCGACAGCCTCGGGGAACCGCAGCGGCGAGCGCGCGCGCGCCAGGCCTTCATTGAGGAAGCTGCGCCAGCGCTCACCGCTGAGGGATGCGACTTCAGCGCGCGGGCAGGATTGCAGGGCCACCGCTTTCAGCAGCGTATTGAGTTCACCCAGAGTACGCGCAGGGTCGCGGTGATCGGCGTGGCGCGCCAGAATCCCCTGCAGGGACCGGCGCGCGGTGCGCCGGTACTGGTTGTTCCGGTAGCGCCGCCAGCCGAGCCAGGCGGCCCAGGCCAGCGCCGCCAGCAACAGCCCGGCAAGCAGCCACCAGCCCGGGGCCGGGGGCCACCAGGGCAGGGGCTCCGGCGCCCGCAGCGGGTGCAGCGCGGCCAGCGGGTCCTGTGGATTCATCGGCTCTGCCCCCCGAAATAGCGCTGCAGCAACAGGAACGGGGACTCCGCGGTGGAGGCTCGCAGCAGGGGGATACCGAGGCGTTGCAGGTCGGTGCCCAGCGCCTCCATGCGCGCCTCCTGCTCCTGCCGGTAGTTCTGGCGCAGGTGGCGGTCAGCGGTCGCCAGTTCACTGCGGCGCTGGCCGTCGGTAATGGCGTAGCGGCCCGCCGGCGGCAGCGCGGTTTCCAGCGGGTCGGCGCAGGACAGGGCGGTGATTTCCGAGTGCTGGGCCAGGCGGAACAGGTTCTCGCGTACTGCGGGGTCCTCGGCGCCGTAGAAGTCGCTGACCAGATAGATGCTGGTCCCGGGCCGGGCGATGCGGCGCAGGGTCTGCAGTATGCCGGCCAGGCTGCGATCATCGCCGCTGGCCAGGGGCAGGCGCTGGTTGAAGGCCTCAATCTGCGACAGGATCGTCAACACGGTGTTGCGGCTGCGGCGCGGGCGTACTTCGCGGTGGCGGCTGTCGTTGAACACCAGGCCGCCAACCCGGTCACCATTACCCAGCGCGCTCCAGGCCAGCAGAGCGCCCAGGTGTGCGGCGAGTACCGACTTGAAGCAGTATTGCGAACCGAAGAACTGGCTGCAGCGTTGATCCACGACTACCAATACCGGACGCTCGCGCTCCTCGCGGAAAACCTTGGTGTGGGCGGCTCCGGTGCGCGCGGTCACCCGCCAGTCAATGGTGCGGATGTCATCGCCCGCCTGGTAGCTGCGCACTTCCTCAAAGTCGATGCCGCGACCGCGGAAATTGGCCTTGTTGGGACCGGCCAGTGCGCTCAGGGCACGATTGCGCCGGGTCAGCTGCAACTGACCGGCGGGGAAGCGGAGCCCGATCAGGGTTTCCAGCGCCACATAGGCGCCGGTCGCGGGCTCACTGACATCGGCCAGGCGCATGCCGGGCGCCCTACGCGGCCGGGACCAGGGTCAGCAATTCATTGATGACCTGGTCCGGGGTGACACCGTTGGCCTCGGCCTCGAAGCTCAGTATCAGGCGGTGGCGCAGAACATCGCCGGCCACAGCCTGGACGTCGTCCGGGCTGACAAAGTCCTGGCCCCGCAGCCAGGCGTGGGCGCGGGCGCAGCGGTCCAGGGCGATAGTCGCCCGCGGGCTGGCCCCGTATTCGATCCAGCCGCCGAGATGCTCGGCGTAGAGCTCCGGCTGCCGGCTGGCGATGACCAGTTGCACGATGTATTGCTCGACAGTCTCTGCCATGTGCAGCGCCAGCACTTCGCGCCGGGCTTCGAACACAGTGTCCTGGCGCAGGGGTGGCGGCGCACTGGCGCTGCCGCTGCTGGCCTCTGCCCTGGTCAGGCGCAGGATCGCGGTTTCCGCGGCGGCATCGGGGTAACCCACCCGCACATGCATCAGGAAGCGGTCCAGCTGGGCTTCCGGCAGGGGGTAGGTGCCCTCCTGCTCGATCGGGTTCTGGGTGGCCATGACCAGAAACAGGGGTGGCAGGGGAAAGGTTTCGCTGCCCACGCTCACCTGGCGTTCGGCCATGGCCTCAAGCAGGGCGGACTGGACTTTGGCCGGCGCCCGGTTGACCTCGTCCGCGAGCACCAGGTTGTGGAAGATGGGGCCGCGCTGGAAGTGGAAGCTGCCCTCCTGGGGGCGGTAGATTTCGGTGCCGGTGACGTCGCCGGGCAGGAGGTCGGGAGTAAACTGGATGCGATGAAAGCTGCCTTCGATGCCCTCCGCCAGTGCCTTGATGGCGCGGGTCTTGGCCAGGCCGGGCGCGCCCTCTACCAGCAGGTGGCCGTCGGCGAGCAGCGCAATGAGCAGGCGCTCAACCAGGTGGGCTTGTCCGATGATCTGGCCACTGAGCCAGGTTTCCAGGGTACGTATGTCTGCACTAGCCACGCAGTCTCCTTGCATGCCGATTGAACGCCGCGGCCGCGAGGCCCCCCCGCGCCGGGTGGCGCGGGGGGCATTGTAGCCAAACCCCTGCCGCAGTTCACGCCCTGGTCGCGGGCAGCCCTTGGGACCGGACGCATGTGTAAAAGTTCCTGCTCACCCGCCCGACAAGTGGCGCAGCTTTGCGCTAGACTATGCGGCGACGATAATGAATCAAATACGGCCCTGCAGCGGCCGAAGGTGCACGCTTAAGCCATGGCCTGGGAAGCTTACAAGAACAATTTGCTGGAAGAACTCACTGCCCTGATCGAGCGCCGCAGCGATGATGCTGACCGGGAATCCCTGCTGCAACTGGCGGATTCCTTTTTCAGCCGCTTTCCCGCGGAGGACCTGCGCCAGCGCTCGGTGGAGAATCTTTACGGCTGCCTTTACGGGTTGCTGCACTTCATGCAGGACTGGGACGCGCCCACGCCCAAGGTGCGGATCTTCAACCCCGACATCCAGAGTCACGGCTGGGAAAGCAAATATACGGTCATTGCCATTCTCTGCCGCGATCTGCCGTTCTGCACGGCTTCGGTTCGCGGCGAGCTCAACCAGCGCAACATCCGCATTCACAGTCTGGCCAGTTGCAATGTAGAGGCCCGGCGCAGCGCGGCTGGCGAGCTGGAGGCAGTGCTGGAAGTGGGGCAGGATGCCTTCCCCGACAGCTCCCACGAGAGCCTGCTCTACTTCGAGATAGGACGCCACTCGCGGCCTGACCAGCTGGGTGAACTGCGCGACTGCCTGCGCGACATTCTGCAGCAGGTCGCGCTGGTGGTGGATGATTTCGGGCCGATGCGGGCCCGTCTGCAGGAGGCGGTGGACGCGGTCGCTGACAGCAGCTGTGTCGACCCGGACAATCGGGATGAGGCCATTGAGTTCCTCAAGTGGCTCGAGTTCGATCGCATGACCTTCCTCGGCTACGAATTCCTCGAAGTGCGGCGCGAGGGCGCGGTGATCGAAGTGGAGGCAGACCCGGCGCGCAGCCTGGGCATGTTACGCCTGCGTTCCACCCGCGGTGCCGGGGATCTGCAGGCCGACCTGCACAGCATGGCGCCGGAAGAGCAGCAACGCCGCCAGTTGAGCTTTGCCAAATCCGGCACCCGCTCGCGGGTGCACCGGCAGGCCTACCCGGACTATGTCGAGGTGAAGCTGTTCAACGATGCCGGCGACGTGGTCGGCCAGCACCGCTTTTACGGGCTCTACACGTCGTCCGTTTACACCACCAATCCGATGTTGATCCCCATCCTGCGGCGCAAGGTGCAGGAGGTCATCCAGCAGTCCGGGCTGGATCCACGCGAACACGATGGTCGCGAACTGGCGCGGGTGCTGGAACTGTTTCCGCGCGACGAGCTGTTCCAGTCCAGCATTCGCGAACTGGGCAATACCGTGTTCGCGGTCAACCGCATACAGGAACGGCGCCAGACCCGGCTGTTCGTGCGCCGGGACGCCCACGGCAAGTTCTTCAGCTGCCTGGTGTACATGCCCCGGGATCGCTACAACACCGAGCAGCGCCGCGTGATGCAGGACATTCTGTGCCGGGCTCTCGGTGCGGAGGAATCCGAGTTCACTACCTATTTTTCCGAGTCGGTACTGATCCGCTGCCACTTTGTCCTGCGGGTGGACCCGGCGGTGGAACAGGCCTATGAAGTCAATGAAATCGAGGAGCAGATCGTGCAGGCGACACTGGCATGGGAAGATCGGCTGCGGTTGCGCCTGATTGAAGAGTTTGGCGAGGAAAACGGCGAGCAGTATGCGCGCGAGATCGGCGTCGGTTTTCCGCCCGGCTACCGCGATGACTTTGATCCCCGGGTCGCGGTGCTGGATATCAAGCACCTGCTGGAACTCAGCGACGACCATTCCCTGGGCATGATGCTGTACCGGATGCTGGAGGAAGACGTCGACCGCCTGCGCCTGCGGCTGTTTCATCGCGGCGAATCGCTGCCCTTGTCCGATGTGCTGCCGATACTGGAGAACCTGGGCCTGCGGGTCATGTCCGAGCGTCCCTACGGGGTGCGCGGCGGCGACGGTGGCCGCTACTGGATCCAGGAGTTCAGCCTCAGCTATTCCCTGTCGGACAATATCGACCTGGAGCAGGTGCGCGATGAATTCGAGGACGCGTTTGCCCGCATCTGGTTTGGCGAGGCCGAAAACGACTCCTTCAACCGGCTGCTGCTGGGCACCCGGCTGAGCTGGCGGGAAATTGCGCTGCTGCGGGCCTACGCCCGCTACCTGCGCCAGATTCGCTTCCCCTACAGCGTCGAGTACATCGCCGAGACCATGGCGGACCACCTGCACATCACCGCCGGCATCGTCGAGCTGTTCCTGACCCGCTTTTCACCGGTCTTTGACGGCGACGAGGACTGGCGCGCGCAGCGGGAGGAGGCGGTGGAGCAGCGCATCCTGGCGGGGCTGGAGCAGGTGCAGAACCTGGGCCAGGACCGGATCATCCGCCAGTTTATCCTGGTCATCAAGGCGACCCTGCGCACCAACTTCTTCCAGGAAGGCGAGGGCGGCCTGCTCAAGCCCTATTTCTCTTTCAAGCTGAGCCCGCGGGATATTCCGGATGTGCCCAAGCCGGTACCACTCTACGAAATATTCGTGTATTCACCGCGGGTGGAGGGCGTCCATCTCCGCGGCGGCAAGGTCGCCCGGGGCGGCCTGCGCTGGTCGGATCGGCTGGAGGACTTCCGCACCGAGGTGCTGGGCCTGGTCAAGGCACAGCAGGTTAAAAACGCGGTTATCGTGCCGGTGGGCGCCAAGGGTGGCTTTGTCGCCAAATGCCTGACCCCGGACATGGGCCGCGACCAGGTGCAGGAAGAGGGGATTGCCTGTTACCGGATCTTCATCCGCGGCCTGCTCGACATCACCGACAATCGGAGTGAAGGCGGGATCATTCGGCCGCCGCTGGTCGTCGCCAAGGATGACGAGGATCCCTACCTGGTGGTGGCGGCGGACAAGGGTACCGCCACCTTTTCCGATATCGCCAACGGGCTCTCCCGGGAATACGGTTTCTGGCTCGGTGACGCCTTCGCCTCCGGGGGCAGCGCTGGCTACGATCACAAGAAGATGGCGATTACCGCCCGCGGGGCCTGGGTCTCGGTGCAGCGCCATTTCCGCGAGCTGGGCGTGGACGTCCAGAGCACGGACTTCACCGTGGTGGGTATCGGCGATATGGCCGGGGACGTGTTCGGCAACGGTATGTTGTTATCGCCTCACATTCGCCTGCTCGCGGCCTTCAACCACCTGCACATTTTTATCGATCCGGAGCCGGATGCCAGCAGCAGTTTTGCCGAGCGCCAGCGACTGTTCGGGCTGTCGCGCTCGAGCTGGTCCGACTATGACCGCAGCCTGATCTCCGCCGGGGGCGGCGTGTTTGAACGCGCCGCCAAGGCCATTCCCATCTCGCGGCAAATGCGGGCGCGCTTCGACATTCACGTCGATCACCTGACTCCGAACGAGCTCATCTCCCACCTGCTGCGGGCGCAGACGGACCTGCTCTGGAACGGCGGTATTGGCACCTATATCAAGGCCAGCAGCGAGTCCCACACCGATGTTGGAGACAAGTCCAACGACGCCGTGCGGGTCAACGCGCCCGAGCTGCGTTGCCGGGTGATCGGCGAGGGCGGCAACCTGGGTATGACGCAGCTGGCGCGGGTGGAATACAGCTTGCACGGTGGTCGCTCCAACACCGATTTTATTGACAACGCCGGCGGCGTTGACTGCTCCGACCACGAGGTCAACATCAAGATCCTGCTCAATGCAGTGGTGGATCGCGGCGATCTCACCGGCAAGCAGCGCAACAGTCTGCTGCAGGAGATGACCGACAGCGTGGCGCAACTGGTGCTGCAGAACAACTACCGCCAGACCCAGGCCATCAGTCTGGCGGAACTGGAAGCCATTGAGCGCCATGGCGAGTATCGGCGCCTGATCAGCAACCTGGAAACCGCGGGCAAGCTGAGCCGTGGGCTGGAGTTTATTCCCACGGACCAGGAACTGGCGGACCGGCGGGTGCAGGGCCACGGCCTGACCCGGCCGGAGCTGGCGGTGCTGGTGTCCTACAGCAAGGCGATTCTCAAGGAGGAGCTTATCGCTTCCGACCTGGGCATCGATCCGCACCTGGCGGCGGCGGTGACTACCGCGTTCCCGCCCCGGCTGCTGGAGCTATATCCGGAGGAGGTGGCAGAGCACCGCCTGCGCCGGGAGATCATGTGTACCCAGGTGGCCAACGATATCGTCAACCGGGTCGGGTTCAACTTCGTTGCCCGGCTGCGCAAGGCTACCGGCGCCTCGGTCGCCGATATTGCCCGGGCCTACACTTCGGTGATGAAGATCTATGCCGTGGACGAGCTCTGGCTGCAGATCGAGAGCCTGGATCACCAGGTCTCTGCGGTGGTACAGCAGGAAATGATGCACAGCCTGATCCGTCTGGTGCGGCGCGCGAGCCGCTGGCTGCTGCGCAACCGGCGCCACGAAATGGCTCCCACCCGTGCCATCGCCGAGTTCAGCGAGGGGGTTGCCCAGTTGAGTGTGGCCCTGCCGGGGATGTTGCGCGGCCGCGCCGTCGAGCAGTACCGGGCCCTGTCCCTGCACTGGCAGGAGGCCGGGGTCGAGGAGGTGCTGGCCGGGGCGGTGGCGTGTGCCCTGCAGGGCTCCACTTCCCTGGGTATCATTCATGCCGCGCGCGAGACCGAGGCACCCCTGCTGCAGGTGGCCGAGCTCTACTTCGAGATGGGTGAGCGCCTCGAGCTGGACTGGTTCAGCGGCCAGATTCTGTCCAGCAAGGTCGACAACGAGTGGCAGGCGCTGGCGCGGGATACCTACCTGGAAGACCTTGAGTGGCAGCAGCGCACCCTGGCGGTCGGTGCCCTGCGCTATCTCGACGACGCCGGCACCCTGGAAGGCTGCCTGGAAACCTGGGAGCAGCAGCAGTCGGTGCTGCTGTCGCGCTGGCAGGACATGCTCACCGAACTGCATACAACCGATTCACCGGATTTTGCGATGTTCGCGGTGGCGGTCAGGGAATTGCTGGATCTGGCGCAGAGCAGCCTGCGCACATGAAAGCGGGCGCCCTTGGCGCCCGCTGTTCCTTATGGTTGTACCGGGTTAGCCTTGCCGGGTGATCCTGGCCTCAGGAAACCCTCATCTTGTGGACCCCTGACACGCCCGTCAGGCCGTCCCATTGATCTACACGACCTTCTCGCCAGCCAGACACCCACTGCTGGCGATGTTCCTCTTGGGCATGGGGGCAGAAATCAATACTGCGGCCGGATACTCCAGCCCGATAGCCGTGGTCGAATGCCCTGGAACTGGTGTCGCGCTTCTGTCTTCTCATAGATAGTGCCTCCGTTCATAGCATGGCGTCGAACGACGCAACCTCATGTAACCAGACTGTCATCTCCCGGGCCACTAACAATTTGGAACAAGATTTCAGGTGCTTATAACCAAACCGGGCTCACCGGGCAAAAACCCGCCCCGGGTTGCAGCCGGATCTGTTCACTGGCGCGCCCTGGCGCGTGCGGGATCCAGCAACTCTATCCAGTGCAGCACTGGCACCTCCGGGTTGGCGAGATGCAGCTGGCAGCCGACGTTGGCGGTGGCAATCAGGGCCGGGGCATCCACCGTCAGGGCCGCCTGCTTGCGCTTGCGCAGCCGCTCACTGAGCGCCGGCTGCAGCAGGGAATAGGTACCGGCGGACCCGCAGCAGATATGGCTTTCCCCGGTCCGGGCCAGCTCAAACCCGGCGCCCCGCAGCAGCCGTGGCAACAGGTCAGGCTGGCGCAGGGCATGCTGCAGGGAGCAGGGCGTGTGCACCGCCACCTTGCCGCAGCTGGTATCTGCAGCCAGCGCGCCCAGGTCCTCCGCCAGCAGTACCTCGCCGAGATCACGGGACAGGGCGGACACTCGCGCCGCGCGCTGGGCGTAGGCCGGGTCGTCCGCGAGCAGGCGTCCGTAGTCTGCCAGCATGGCCCCGCAGCCGGAGGCGGTACTGACAATGGCTTCCGCCCCCGCCTCGATGGCCGGCCACCAGGCGTCGATGTTGCGGCGCATGTTGTTGCGGGCGGCCTCCGCGCCACCGAGATGCTGCTGTACCGCGCCGCAGCAGCCGGCCTCTGGCGCCGCTTGCAGGGTGATCCCGAGTGCGGCGCAGACCCTGCGGGCGGCGTCGTTGGTACCCGGCGTGGCCGCAGCCTGGACACAGCCCTCCAGGACCAGCAGCCTGCGTTGACCGCTGGTCGCCGGCACCGGCAGCCGCCGCTGTCGCGGCGGGACTTGCTGGCGCAGGGTGGAGGGCAGCAGCGGGCGCAGGAATTGTCCGATGCGCAACAACGGGGAGAGTACAGCAGGCCGGCTGATTACGGCCCGCAGTGTCTTCCGCAGCGCGGCCTGCAACCGAGGCCGGGGGGCGGCTTCCTCCGCCAGCTGTTGCCCGATCTCGGCAAGCTGCGCGTACTGTACCCCCGAAGGGCAGGTGGTTTCGCAGCTGCGACAGGTCAGGCAGCGGTCCAGATGGTGGCTGGTGGGGGCCGCGGCGGCACCGGTCTCCAGCAGCTGCCGGATCAGATAGATCCGGCCCCGGGGGCTGTCGCGCTCGTCCCGGGTTTCCAGGTAGGTGGGGCAGGTTTCCAGGCAGAAACCGCAGTGGACGCAGGCGCTGAGCAGTTGCCGGGCGCGCTGGGCCTCGGCATTGTCCCGGTAGCGGGAGTCAAGTTCAGTGTGCATAAAATTGCATAACGTTGCCTGGAATTGCCCTAGAGCCAGCTGTAGAGGCGGCCGGGGTTGAGAATACGGTCCGGGTCAAAAGCCATCTTGAGCTGCTGGTGCAGGGACTGCAAGGTGGGTGACAGCGGCTGCGCGGTCTCATCTTCCCAACCCGCGGGGGGCCACCAGAGAGCGGCGTGGCCGCCGTGGTCACCGGCATAGCGAAAGGCATCGAAGCCGTCGGCGGCAAACCAGCGCAGGGCGCCGGCCCAGTCGATCAGCAGGGGCATCGCCCCGGACGGCAGCGGTGCATTGCCCGCCAGGGAGACCCGCCACAGGGGTTTGGCGGCGGCCTGGGCGCCAGCGGCAAATTCCCCCAGGGCGTGCCAGGGTGCATCCTTCGCTGTCACCGTGTCGCCGCCCCAGCGACGGGCGCTGGCCTCAACCGCGGCAGCGGCACCCGAGAGACGCAGGAACAGGCGCCCCTGCAGCCAGCACGCGCCGGTCAGCGGTGTCGACTCCCGGGCGTAGCGGCTCATGTCCGCGAGTGCCGCCTCTGCATCCCGCTCCAGCGCAAGTGTCCGGGTGGCTTCGGGAGCGGGCATGACTTTCAGGCTGACCTCGGCGATCACACCCAGGCTGCCCAGCGCGCCGGCCTGCAGCCGCGATACGTCATAACCTGCCACGTTCTTTACCACCCGCCCGCCAAAATTCAGGCACTCGCCCTGACCAGTGAGCAATTTCACGCCCAGGACCGCATCGCGCACCGCGCCACTCCAGGGCCGGGCGGGCCCGGAACAGTTGCTCGCCAGGGTGCCGCCCAGGGTGGCCCGGCCGCCGCCGGCGGGGGGCTCGAAAGCCAGTACCTGATGCTCCGCAGCCAGTACCTCGGTGAGCTCGGCAATCGGTGTGCCGGCCCGGGCGACCAGCACCAGCTCCCCCGGTTCATAGGCCACCACCCCGCGGTGTTGGGCCAGATCCAGGATATTCTCTTCCGCGCAGGGACGGCCCAGCCACTGCCGCTTGCTGTCGCCGCCGCGAATGCGCAGGGGAGTGCCCGCCGCCCGCGCGCTGCGCACGCGGTCACACAGGGTTTCGATCAGGTCAGTCAACGGCAGCCTCCCGCGCCGGCAGGGCGCGGTATTCCTGGCAGCGTTTGAGGATGGGGATGCCCTTGCCGGGGTTCAGGGTCAGGGCGGGATCAAACGCGGCCTTGATATCTTCCAGCTGGTGCAGCTCGGCGGTGCTGAACTGGCTCGGCATCTGCCGCAGTTTCTCCAGGCCGACGCCGTGCTCGCCGGTAATACAGCCGCCTACCCGGACACTGAGTTCGAGGATGTCGGCCCCCAGCGCCTCGGCCCTGTAGATCTGCCCTGGTTGGGCGGCATCGAACAGGATCAGCGGGTGCAGGTTGCCGTCGCCGGCGTGGAAGACATTGGCCACCGCGAGCCCATAACCTTCCGCCAGCCGGCTGATTTCCTCCAGCACCGGTGCTACCTGGCCGCGGGGGATGGTGCCGTCCATACAGTAGTAGTCCGGCGCCAGCCGCCCGACCGCGGGAAAAGCGGACTTGCGCCCGGCCCACAGCAAGGCGCGCTCTCGCTCGTCGGCGGACACTCGCAGAGAGGTGGCGCCCAGCTCCTGCAGCAGGGCCTGTACCCGCACAATCTGCGCCGCCACTTCCTCGCGGGTACCGTCCAGTTCACACAGCAGCAGCGCCGCGGCATCTCTGGGGTAGCCGGCGCCGGCGAAGTCCTCCGCCGCGCGCAGGGCAAGCTGGTCCATCATTTCCAGCCCCGCGGGTATGATGCCGGCACCGATGATCACGCCCACCGCATCCCCCGCCTCGCGCACGCTGGCGAAGCCGGCCAGGATCACCCGGGCCAGTTCCGGCTGCGGCAGCAGTTTCACGGTGATTTCCACCACCACGCCCAGCAGGCCCTCGGAGCCTGTCAGCAGGGCCATCAGGTCGAGGCCCGGGCCGTCAAAGCCGCTGCCGCCGAGGATGACCATTTCTCCCTCGACGGTGAGTACGGTCAGCGCCAGCAGGTTGTGGGTGGTCAGCCCGTACTTCAGGCAGTGTACTCCGCCGGAGTTTTCCGCAACGTTGCCGCCGATGGTGCAGGCAATCTGGGAGGAGGGGTCCGGCGCGTAGTAGAGCCCGTGAGCTGCCGCTTCCCTTGAGATGGCGAGGTTGGCCACGCCTGGCTGGACCCGGGCGCTGCGCGCGTCGGGGTCGATGGCGAGGATCCGGTCGAGCTTGCTGAGCACCAGCAGAAGACCTTCGGGGTGAGGCATGGCGCCGGCGCAGAGCCCGGTGCCAGCGCCGCGGGCGACGACCGGCACCGCCAGCCCGTGACAGACGCGCAATACGGCCTGCACTTCCTCTACCGTGGCCGGCAGGGCGGTGACCAGCGGCAACTGCCGGTACAGCGCCAGGGCATCGCACTCGTAGGGTCGCTGTAATTCCGCCTCGAGAATGAGATCGAGCCCGGGTGCGGCGGCGCGCAGTTCCGCCAGCAGCCGCTCCCGATCAACCGGAGGCAGTGGTGCGGCCGTGTTTGCCTGTGAGCCATGCATGCTGCGTGCTATCCTCGCCGTGCAAAAGCAAAGCATAACCCATTCGCCAAGGGAGCGGCTTCATGGCGCAGAATTTTCGCGAGCAGGGTGGGGCGGCCACCATGGACCCTTCTCCCTTGCGGCGCTGGGTAACCTCGCGCATGCTCAACAAGCTGCTCGATCCCGAGCGCGAGCGCAAGCTGCTGGAAGAGGCGGAACAGGAGCGCGAACGCAGCGGTGCGGGCCACAGCGGTGCGGGCCACGTAGTGGACTATTTCCACCAGCTTGACGACCCCTACAGCCTGCTGGCTGCACAGTGCATCGGCCCGCTGCTGGCCCACTATGATATCTACATGCGCTGGCATCTGGTCCCTGGCCCCAGCGGCGCCAACCTGCCGGAACCCGAGCTGCT
Organism: Haliea sp. E1-2-M8; assembly: GCF_030649675.1. Lineage (GTDB taxonomy): Bacteria > Pseudomonadota > Gammaproteobacteria > Pseudomonadales > Halieaceae > Haliea. Next base: position 80,949 of record NZ_JAUTDR010000018.1, read on the forward strand.
GTCGCTGCTGGCGAGGAAAGATGCGGCGGCGGTGGCGCCTTTTTACCGGCTGGCTTGCCCGCCCCTGGTGGAGCCGGATGGCGCCCTGTTGCAGCGTGCCCAGCGTATATTTGCCGCCACGCCGGAAAGCGGCCGGGTGGAGGCAGCAGAGGGGCTGTGCAGTGCGGTGCTGACCGGCAATACAGCCCTGCTGGACGATCTGGCGCGGCGCCACGGTGAAGCGAGCGCCGCAGACGCCGAGGCCCTGCTGCGAGCCGGCGCGGCCCGGCGCAAGGAACTGCACCATTACGCCGGGGCGATGTTTTACTACGGCGGGGTCTGGTACTGGGGAGTGGATCGCCTGTATCACCTGGAGCAGCGCCTGCAGGCCCTGCAAACCCAGCGCCGCCCGCTGGCGGGCTGCCTCTACCCCCGCCCTCCCTTGCGCAGCGGTCCGCACAGGGACAACGGTTCCCTGACCCTGGAATTCTATGCCTCCCTGCGCAGCCCCTATACCGCGCTGATCTTCGACACCGTCGTGGACTGGGCAAAGGCCGTGGGCGTGCGCCTGGACCTGCGCCCGGTCCTGCCCATGGTCATGCGCGGGGTGGCGGCCAGCCGCGACAAGGGTGTCTATATATTCAATGACGCCGGCCGCGAGGCGCGCGCGCTCGGCGTGCCGCTGGGACCCTTCTACGACCCCATAGGCGAGCCGGTGCGGCGCTGCTATTCGCTGTTGCCGGTAGCGGATGCCGCGGGCAAACGCGCTGAATTGATGAGCAGTTTCCTGCGCGCAGCGTTTGTCGAGGGGCGCAACACCGGCCGCAAGAGTGTTCTGCGCCTGGTGGCGGAGCGGGCGGGGTTATCCTGGCGCGAGGCCTCTGCGCAGTTGGGCAAGCCGGGCTGGGAGGAAACGCTGGAGGCCAACCGCCAGGCCATGTATGCGTTCAACTGCTGGGGCGTTCCCGGCTTCAGGCTGCTGGATGCGGATGGCAGCACCCTCGCCACGGCCTGGGGCCAGGATCGTCTCTGGTTTATTGCCGAGGTGCTGCAGCGGACCCTGGCTGCCCACAATCAGCCGGTTGCGAGCGCAGATCTGCCGCCGCCGTTCCCGCATTCCAGGTAGCGCTTGCGTTTGCGCGGTTTCATCTGCTGCAGGTCCACCAGCACAAAACCGTCGACGCAGTTGCCAAAGTCCCGATCCAGGTTAAAGGCGGTGATGGCGACACCCGCCGGTTCCGCCACCTGGGCGTAATGCTTGTACAGAGTGGGAACCCGCAGGCCATTCGCTGCCAGCGTGTCCTGCAGCGTCCTGAAGTCCGCCTCCGCGTCCGTACGCTCGCAGACTGCCGGAAACAGCGGCGGCAGCCCGGCGGGTGGCGTGAACGGCGTGCGCGGCGCCAGATCCAGGGCCAGGCGCGCGTAGTGGGCGTTGTAGTAGCTGACCAGGTGGGCGATGGCTTCGTCTCCGTAGAGGCGGCTGATCGAGGCGGGGCCGAACAGGTAGCGGTAGCCCGGATAGCGGCGCAAAAACGCGCCTATACCCTGCCACAGGTAATCCAGGCTCTGCCGGGTCTGGTAGCGGGGCTGGACAAAGCTGCGCCCCAGTTCCAATCCACTTTGGAGATACGGCTCCATGCCCGGGCCGAAGGCGAACAGCGTGTGGGTATACAGTGCGGCCATACCCCCCTGGTGGATTAGCGCCCGGGCATCGCCAAGGCGGTAGGCGCCGGCAATCTCCAGCTCCTGCGGATCCCAGAGCACCAGCTGCAGATAGTCCTTGTCGAAGCGGTCGATGTCCCGCGGCAGTCCCGAGCCCTCGCCGACCGCGCGGAAGGTCAGTTCCCGCAGGCGCCCGATCTCGCGCATCACGCAGGGCGCGTCAGTCATGCGGCACAGGTGGATTTGCTTGCCGTCCGGGGTCAGCCCCAGCGATTCACTGGCGTTGATTTCCTGGCGCAGCAAGAGCCGGTTTTCCGGCGCGGCCACGGTCTCGATGCTCTGGAATATGGGCCGCCGGTCGCGGGCAATCCGGTAGACATGTTTGCGGAACAGTCGCGCCATCTGTTCGACAGATACCTCCAGCGCGTTGTAGTGTTCCCAGGGCACTGGCCGGCCGACCCGGGCATCCACCGTATTGTGGCTCTGCTTGAACATCTCACGCACCAGCCAGAGAGTGGACAGCGGCTTGGCCAAAAACGAAATGCTGTAGAAGAACAGCGAGTTGCGCCCGGCGACATAGATCGGCAGGATCGGCGCGCGGGTGGCCGCGGCGATCCGGACGAAACCGGTCTGCCACACGCCATCCTTCACGCCCTTGACCCCGAAGCGAGACACCTCGCCGGCGGGAAAGATAATCAGGGCACCCTCCTGCTCCAGATGATCGCGAATGCGCCGCAAGTTCTTCCGCGGGGTGCTGCCGCCCATATTGGTTACCGGCAACAGCACCGGCTCCAGTGGACCCACGGCAGTGAGCAGATCATTGGCCACCACTTTCACATCCGGCCTGACCTGGCGTACGAGGCTGAGCAGCGCCAGGCCATCGAGTGAGCCAATCGGGTGGTTGGCGGCGATTACCACCCGCCCACTGGCGGGAATCCGGGACCGCTCGTTGTCGCGGATGCGCAGGGTGAAGTCGAAATAGCGCAGGGTCTCTTCGACAAAATCAAAGCCCTGCAGATGCGGGTAGTCCTGGGCGAACTGACGAAAGCGCGACTGGTAGAAAAGATAGCCGAGGAAGCGTACCAGCGTGGTTGCGATGCGTCGGTGGTGTTGGAACAGCGTCGGGTAGCGGGTTTCCAGAACCTGGCGAATGTCAATCATGACCGTGGTGCTCCGGCGCGTGGTGGTAGTGTAGAGCGGTCCGCATTACACTAGTTAAGCAGTTCAATACCCTCGTCGTACTCGCGCCAGGCAGTGCCCAGCAGGGCCGCAGTTTGCTGAAGCTGGTAGGTGTCGACCACTGAAATTCTGCCACCGCTGGTGAGGAATGCCTCGACCTGGCGTTCGATTTCCCGCCGTGCCCGCTCCTTCTGGCTGAGATGGTTGGTCTGACTGCTGCGCTGCATCGTGGAGCTCCTGTTTAATGAAGGAACAGGGCGCATCCTGCAGTGCCGATGTTGCAGAAAGGCGACAACTCCGTGAAGTTTTCTTGACTGCGGCCCGGCCGCTGTGCTCGGGGCTGCCGGCCCAAATTGCAACAAAAACGTCACAATCCGATCACATTACTGTCATTAACTGGCCCTAAGCTTGTCCGGAACGTGAGCAGCGGCTGTGGTATTCGAATACCGCGCCTCGGCAATAAACAACCGGACCATTGGGACCCCAGAATGAAACCACTGTTTTCTCGCTTGAGCGCCACTGCAGTTTTGCTTTGTTCGGCCCTGTCAGTCCAGGCAGCGGATGAGCTGGTTGTCCAGGTGAGCAGGGACGGCGCGGCGTCGCCGGGCCTGACCATTGTCCTTGACGGCAGCGTCCGCAAGCCGATCGACGGCAGCGGAGCAGTGTACTTTGACCTGACCTCAGGCGCCCACAGCATTCAGGTGCTGGACGGCGAGCAGGTCCTGCACAGCTTCCGCTTTGAGGTCGCCGAGGGTCAGCTCGCAGATGTGTTCATTCGCCTTGAAGAGGGTCAGTCTCCAGTTGCTTCTGTAGATTCCTATTTCACCTCGGAGACTGCAGCACAGCGCGCACGTGCCTCGACCGGCACGGTCCAGGGCCAGGTTACCTCCGGGGGCGAACCGGTTGCTGACGCCATGGTTGAGCTGTCCGGCGCGGTGGCGCGTTCGGCGGTCACCGGAGCTGATGGCAGTTACGCGCTGGAGGCTCCCCGCGGTATCTACACGCTGACCATTACCCACCCGGAACTCGGCAGCCAGAGCGTCGAGGACTACCGGGTCATCGCCAACACAGCAAAGGGGTCCGATTTCAACCTGCGCCGGCCGCGGCAGGCCGATGTCGGTATCAGGATGCCGCAGATTGAAGAAGTGACGGTAATCGCCAGCATGCCCACAGCTGGCCTGCAGGAGAGCGAGCGCTATTCCACCAACGTGGTCAATACCCTGGATGTGGAGCAGCTGGCGCGCTTCGGTGACACCGACGTCGCCGCTTCGGTAATTCGCGTGCCCAGCGTCACGGTGCAGGACGGCCAGTTCGTGTTCATTCGCGGCCTCGGCGACCGCTATGTCAGCAGCACCCTGAACAACGCGACCCTGCCCAGCACCAACCCGGTCAAGCGCAGCGTGCCGCTGGACCTGTTCCCCAGCAGCATGGTGGAGCAGCTGGATATCCGCAAGAGCTTCCTGGCGTCCATGCCCGGGGAGAGCACCGGCGGTAATCTGGAGATCAATACCCGCACCTTCCCCAATGAGCGCACGGGCAAGGTCAGCTTCCAGCTCGGCTACGTCGACGGTACCACCGGCAAGGACGCCTTCGTCGACCCAATCAGCGGCGATTTCGATATCATTGGCTGGGATGACGGCGAGCGCCAGCGACCGGCGATTACCTACGCCGTTGCCGAGGCCCTGAAGTTTTCCGAATTTCTCAACCCCGCGGTGCAGCGCGAACTGGGCAAGCTCGGTGCCAACCAGCTGACCGACAACTTCCAGTACGACACCGAGACCGCGGCTCCGGACGTTTCCGTCGGGCTCAGCTACGGCGACGTTTTTGATCTGGACCTGTTCGGCGGCTCGGAGCTGGGCTTCTTCCTCGCCGGCAACTACAAGAACGAGCGAGGAGTACGCCAGGATGGCGTGCGCAGGACCTACGGTGGGGTCAACGCCTCGCGGGTTCTTGATGACTATACTTTTGAGCAGTTCGACAACGACATCGATGCCAGCAGCCTGCTGTCCATCGGCCTTAATGTCGGCCAGAGCAGTTATACCTCCAACACCATTGCCTCCCGCGTTACCAGCGAATCGGTGCGGGTGGAAGATGGCTTTGACGGTGACGAACTGAACCCATCGCTCAATTGGTCAATTGAGTGGGAAGAGCGCCAGTTCCTGTCACAGCAGCTGGCTGGGGAGCATATCCTGGGCTCTGATGAAGCGTGGACCCTGAACTGGCAGGCAACCGCCAGCCGTGCCGAGCGCTATGCACCAGACCGCCGCGACGTCCGCTTTGACCTGCAGGGCAACGACGGTATTTACAATCTGCAGGTGCCCGAGCTGACCCGGCGCTACGACGACCTGGTCGACGACAACCTCGACGCATCGCTGGATCTGGAGTACTTGTTCTCCAATGGCGATCTGGAGTCCAAGCTGGAATTCGGAGTCAACGGCATCACCCGGGAGCGGGACTCAGATTCTGACACCTACGGTTTCGGTGGTGGCCTGCTGGCGGTTGACGACAGCGCGCCCAATCTGCAGGTCTCCGACGTAATCAACGACGATACCATCACCGGCGTTCCCAGTACGGGTTTCACTTTTCAGGACAAGACCCTGCCCAGTGACAGCTATGAAGCGGAGCTGGACCTCAACAGTGTGTACCTCTCCTATGACGCGTTGTGGAACCTGAAGTATCAAGTGGTGCTCGGCGTGCGCTATGAGGAGTTCGAGCAGGTTACCGATACTTTCGGTCTCTCCGGGACCCAGGGGCCCCAGCAGTCTGTGCTGGAGGAGAATTCGGTGCTGCCGACCCTGAGCTTCAACTGGTTCATTACCGATGACCAGCAGCTGCGTTTCGCAGTGTCGAAGACCGTTGCGCGGCCGGACTTCAAGGAGACCTCCAACGCAACCTTCTACGACAAGGAGTTCAACTTCCGGGTCCGCGGTAACCCCAGCCTCGGTGTGTCGGACGTGACCAACTATGACCTGCGCTGGGAAAAGTACTGGTCGGATCAGGAATCTCTCAGCGTGGCCCTGTTCTACAAGGACATGGAAGACCCGATCGAGCGCGTAGTGCAGCCAGCCTCGGGCACCGCGGGAAATTCGCGAACCTACCAGAACGCTGAATCGGCGGAGATCCTGGGTGTGGAGGTTGACGGCCGCAAGGACTTCCCGCTGGACGAATCCTTTACCCGCAGTTTCTTTGTCGCGACCAACGCCAGCTATATCGACTCAGAAGTAACCCTGCTGAACGCCAGCAAGCGCGAGTTGCAGGGCGCGCCTGAGTACACCTTCAACCTGATCGCAGGCTATGACGATATTGCCCGTGGCCATGAGCTGACGGTGCTGCTGAACCAGGTTGGCGACACCATTGTCGACGTCGGTGTATCGGGCCAGCCAGACGTGCTGCTGGAGCCACGCCTGGAGATGAACCTGGTGTACCGCTACGCCTGGTCCGACAATTTTACTTTCCGCGCCAAGCTGGAAAACATTCTGGATTCGGAAGTGGAGTTCACACAGGGCGGCAACGTGTTTCAGAAATACAAACGTGGCTTTGAAGTGAAAGCAGGATTCGATTGGAAGTTCTGATCGGAAGCTCGCCGTGGGGCAGCAGTAAATTAAACCTACCAGAGAAAACCCAGGAGAAGTTATGAAACTGAAGAAAATGGCAATCGCTACGGCGGTGCTCGGCTCTCTCGGCGGCCTTTACGGATGTTCCGAAGGCGACGAGGCCAACATCAATATTGACGCGCCGACGACCGTTACCAACCCGCCGGCAAATGGCGGTGGCGACACCGGTACCACCTCCATCTGCCCGGACTGGTCCTCCGCGCGGCCCAAGGACGCGGACGGCAATGATGTCTGCCAGCTGCCCGCTACCATTCTGGTTGACCGCACCCTGACCAGCGACAAGGTCTGGTACATGGAGTCCCGGGTCACCGTGGGTAACGGCAATCAGGAGATGTCGATTGACGAAGGTAATCTCGCCAGCGGTGATGCGGTGGTTGACGCGACCATCAGCATCCAGCCCGGTACCCAGATCAAGGGCCAGACCGGCAGCTTCGCCAACCTGATCATCACCCGCGGTTCCAAGATCATGGCCGAGGGTACTGCCGATGCACCGATCATCTTCAGTGCTGACGACCCGGGCTTTGACGGCGTGGGCGATTGGGGCGGTTTGATCATGCACGGCTACGCGCCGCACAATGAGTGTTTGACTGCAGATCAAGGCGCGGTGGCCTGCAATATCGACTCGGAAGGTGAGTCCGGCTTTGGCGGTGGTTATTCTCCCGATGACAGCAGCGGTGTGCTGCGCTACGTGGTGGTGGCCGAGGGCGGTTTCGAGTTCGCCACCGGTAACGAGATCAATGGTATTTCCCTGATCGGCGTTGGCCGCGGCACTACGATCGAATACATCCAGATCCACAACAACGCCGACGACGGTATTGAGTACTATGGTGGCACCGTTAACACTCGCTACATCGTGTTGACCGGGAATCAGGATGATTCCATCGACTGGGACGAGGGTTGGAATGGTAACGTGCAATATCTGCTCGCTATCCAGGGTCCCGATGCCAACGGTAACCTGATCGAGGCAGACACCGAGGGCACCCTGGACTTCCTGTCCATCCCCACGATCGCCAACGCCACCTTTATCGGCGGAGGAGCCAACGCCACGGCAGCCGTGTTCAAGGCCACCTCCGGCGGCTTTGTCCACCATTCCGTGTTTACCTACGATGACGCGTTCGAAGGCGAGACGACCTGTGTCAACGCTGAGCGGGCTGCCCAGATAGGTACCGAGCTGGTCTACACCAACGTGGTTGCGGATTGTGACATCGGCGGTGATGTGGTCCTGTTGCCGTCACTGGTTTCTGATGTGCAGCTGGATGAGAACTACGCTTCCCAGGCGCCAGAGTCGTCTGCGGTAGGCGCTCTGGATATCGAGGACATCAACGCGACCTACCCGGTAAGCGTGGCTGCCCCCGACTTCTTCGACGTCACTGACTATGCCGGCGCCGTGGACCCGAATGCCACCAGCTTGTGGTATGAAGGCTGGACAATTCCCGGTTCGCTGTAATGCTGATGTGACAGAACAGTAATACCCCCGCTTGAACGCCGGCCCTGTGCCGGCGTTTTTTTTGGGCTTCAGGGCAGGCGGGTTCCCAGCTGCCGGCTGCCGTCGATCCGCGGCAGGTCGAGAATGGTCAGAATCCCCGCGTTGGCCGCATTCACCGCCGGGATGGCATTGACCAGCCAGCAGGCTGCGGAGGCGTTGCCACCGCCGCCGGCGCCGACTTCGTATTCATCTTCCGCATGCAGGCTCAGGGTTATGGTGGGGTTGCCGCGGACTATGACCTGGTGGCAGCCCTGGCCTTCGGGCGGGTGGGGCCAGTCCGGGGCGCAGGTATCGTCGATGCGGGTGACATGCTCCAGGACAAAGCGCACCGGGCTGTCGGTGACCCCCGACACCTCAAAGCGGAAAGCACCCTGGGTGCCGGCCTCGAACAGGCCCATGGTGGGTATCCTGATATCCCGCTGCAGCGGTTGCCGTTCAACGATGACCTCCAGGCTGGTGACAGGCTGCTTCAGGGCATCGCCCACCAGCCTCACCATCGGACCCCACACCATTTCAATCGCGAAGTCGTGCAGCATGATCGGCAGGGTGTCCATGGAGCCCCCAAAGCCGATGACCTCGCGCACCACCCGCGGTTGGTCGTAGAGCGCGTAATTAAAAATTTCCCGGCTGCGGATCTCGGTAATGGCGGAGCTGGTGCCGCTGACCAGCGCCGGCAGCATGTCCATGGCCCAGCCGGGATCGATGCCGGACACGAACAGGGAACTGCCGCCCCGGTCGCAGGCCGCCTGCACCGGCGCGAGCAGGTCGGGGAGTGTGGTTCGCGGGTGCAGAAATGCGTATAGCCCGCTCGCCACCACGTTGCAACCGGCACTGAGGCAGGCCAGCAGGTCCTCCATTGCGGCCTCCGGACGCGTATCAGCCGTCGCCGCGTACACCACTGCATCCGCGCCTGCCGCCATGAGTGAGCGCCGGTCGTCAGTGGCCGCAAGGCCAATGGGCGCCAGGCCAGCCAGCACCCCGACATCGACGCCAACCTTGTCCGGATTGGCGACAACCACGCCCGCCAGCTCAAGGTCCGGGTGGGTAAGAATGGCCCGGATGGCGGGGCGGCCGACATTGCCGGTGCCCCAGACGATAACGCGCAGGCTCATGGGTCGACGCTCCCCTGATAATTCATATCGTTGTCATACAAGTGTCACATAGGCGCACTATCATGCCCGCCCATAGACACGTTGATTCAGGACAGACCAGAATACCATGCGCTCACTTGTTGCTGCACTGCTGCTGATTGCTACTAGCCAGGTTCACGCCCTCGCCCTGGGCCCGGATGAATTTGCCGCGGCCAAACGCCTCAGCTGCGTGTTGGCCCAGGACTCACTGGGCTACATCAACGAAGATGACTACGTCGCCCTCACTGACGACGTGCTGGATGAGTATGACGCCGCCGATGGCGATGTAATCTTTGCCAAGGCGTTGGGATACTTCGATGGCCTGATGTTCGGCATTCCTGAACAGGATGCTGCCGGTATCGAGTCTCGTCTGCGCAGCTTTGTGGACAGCCAGGCCTGCACCCAGGTCGTAGGCGTGAGCTTTACTCTGTAGTTGGTTCCCCGCGCCGGTGATCCTGCACCGGCCCCGTTGCGTAGTCTGTGTGAACCCACATGACCTGCGAGATGTTTTCATGCGCTTTACTCCTGCTGTAGCCCTGCTGCTGGCCTTGACCTTCGGTCTCGCCGGCTGCAGCCCCGTAACCGTGCAGGACTATGCGGACAACCGGCCCCAGCTGGTGCCAGAGGAATTCTTCCAGGGTCAGCTAACCGCCCACGGGGTAATCAAGGACCGGGGCGGCAAGGTCATCCGCTACTTCAATGCCGACATCAAGGCCTACTGGAAAAACGGGATAGGTACCCTGGAAGAGGACTTCATGTTTGACGATGGCGAGCCCGAGCGACGGGTGTGGACCCTGACCCCGACGGGAGATGGCGGCTACACCGGTACTGCTGGTGACGTTATTGGCGACGGCCAGATTACCGTCGCCGGTAACAGCATGTTTCTCGACTATGTGCTGCGTATTCCCTATAACGACGGCACGCTGGACCTGCGGATTGACGACCGGATGTACCTGGTCAATCCCACCACCTTGATCAATGAGTCCACCATGAAGAAGTTCGGCTTCCGGGTAGGGGCAATTCTGTTGGTCATCGAGAAGCGCAGCGACTGACGCTGCTTGTGGTTGCGCTGCACATTGCTTACATTGCAGGCCTCATCGCCCGTGGCACAGCCTGAAACGGGCGCTATCACTTGAAATCAAAACAGGGAGCGACTGCATGCGCGCAATTTCGGTACCCAAACCAGGTGGACTGGACAAGCTGGCTCAGGTGGACGTCGAGCCCCGCGCCCCCGGCCACGGCGAGATCCAGGTTGCAGTCAAGGCCAGCTCGCTGAACTTCCACGACTACGTGGTGGTGACCGGTCTGCTCCCCACCGATGACGGCCGCATTCCCATGTCTGACGGTGCCGGTGTGGTAACGGCAGTAGGCGAGGGGGTGGATGCCTTTGCCGTGGGCGATAACGTCCTGAGCTGCTTCTTCCCCAACTGGCTTGACGGCCGCCCGGGTTTCGAGAAGCTGTTTGCGGTGCCCGGTGACCACGCCGACGGCTTTGCTGCGGAAACGGTGACCATGCCGGCCCGGGGCTTCACCCGCATGCCTGCGGGCCTGGATTTTCACGAGGCCGCCACCCTGACCTGCGCCGGCCTCACCGCCTGGCGCGCGCTGGTGGTCGAGACTGACCTCAAGCCGGGCGACTGGGTGTTGGTGCAGGGCAGCGGCGGGGTCTCCATCTTTGCCCTGCAGTTTGCGCGGCAGATGGGCTGCCGGGTGATTGCCACCTCTTCCTCTGATGCCAAGCTGGAACGCCTCGCTGCCCTCGGCGCAGAGCAGTTGGTCAACTATCGCGACACGCCGGAGTGGGGCAAGCGGGTGCTGGAGCTCACCGGCGGCCGCGGCGCCGACCTGGTGGTGGAAGTGGGCGGCTCCGGTACGGTGGCCCAGTCGGTAAAGGCAGTCGCGTTTGACGGCTGCATCAGCATGATCGGCGTGCTTACCGGGCTTTCTGGCGAAGTGCCCACGGCAGAGCTGTTCCAGAAGAACGCCCGCATCAGCGGCATCACCGTCGGCAGCCGCGCCCAGCAGCTGGACATGATCGCCGCTGTTGAAGCTGGCGCAATCAAGCCGGTGATTGACAGCCGTTACCCCCTCGAGCTGCTCGCCGAGGCTTTCCGCCACCAGGAATCGCAGCAACACTTCGGCAAGATTTGCGTAGATATCGGCGGCTGATATACTGCCGCGCGCAAAGCCCCCGTAGCTCAGTTGAATAGAGCGACCCCCTCCTAAGGGGTAGGCCGCAGGTTTGAGTCCTGCCGGGGGTACCAAATAGGCATATAAATCAAAAACTTAAAATTATTTATTCTCTATGCCTACATTAATACCTACATAGGTTTTGCCTTTCTGGACCCCGCACCAGTCGATAACTGCTTCCCAGGGCGCCTTGATCCAGCAGCCCCCGGGTTGGGTCCACGTCGCTAAATCCCTCTCGAACGGCGATAACTTAACCGCAGTAGACTGGTTCCAGTGTAACCACAAACCCCGACCGGCGGTGACGGGGTTTCCCCTTGCATCGGCCGCAACCCTGTGCATTATTGGCCTAGAGATCACCTGAGTGGCAGGCCTGCCATCGTCACTAGCGAGCGCAGCGGGGTAGTGACGATGGCTCCGAGCCCAGAAAGTACGCTGCTCCGAGACCGATTTTCGGCAGGACGCGCGCGTGACGGGTTCCTAAAATACCCACCGTAGACAGAATTACCCGTGGCCACTGCGGATCAGTGGCACAGAGGGGGCCCGCCCTCGACCATCCGGTCACAACGGGCCCGTGCGTCCAGGACTGCACCCGACGCACCGACCTCAGGGTCGGCAGTCCATTCTCTACATCGCGACCGTCATCGCTTAACTCAAAGGAGGTGCTTATACCACTACCATTATCACTCGGCCCATTGGGGCCGCGTGTGTATACACAACAGGGATCTCCCCCAGGAGATTGGTTGTGTAGCCTGTTTACAGGCGCTTTCAGGTTGTAAGGGAGTGGTGTCCCATGATCCTTGCCGGTATCCGGATGCGGTGGGTTCGCGCCTCCGCTTGATCAGAAACACTAACCGAGACAGGAAACACCGTGAACAACCTGAACTACCAATCTAAATAACGCCGTGTTGACACGCGTCACGTGACACAGTAACGTTTGCTTTATGATCAAGTCCTTTGCTGACAAACGAACACAAGAGCTCTACTCACAGGGCAAGACCAAGAAGTTCTCCGCGGATGTTGCTCCGCGAGCGGCCAGAAAACTTGAATACGTGCATCTAGCGGAGCAGCTGGACGACTTGAGAGTGCCGCCCGGCAATCGCCTGCACTCACTCTCCGGAAACAGGCAAGGGCAGCACGCGATTTCCATAAATGATCAGTGGCGGATCTGCTTTCGATTTGAAGATGGCGACGCCTATGAAGTTGAAGTGTGTGACTACCACTGAAAGGAGCAATGATTATGGCTATTCCCAACACTGTCGGCATGCAGCGCAAGCCGACCCATCCAGGTGAAATGCTCAGGGAGGATTTCCTGCCGGACTATGGCCTGACGGTTGCCCGGCTGGCCGAGTCTTTGGGTGTCTCCCGGCAGTCAGTGAATGAACTCCTGCGCGAACGCCGTGCTGTCAGCCCTGAAATGGCACTCCGGCTAGCCCGGCTGTTTGGCAACTCGCCCGAGTTCTGGCTGAATGCACAGCGCGCAATTGATCTATGGGCGGCGGCTCAATCGGTCAAGGAAGAAGTTGATCGGATCAAGCCACTCCACGCTGCATAGCCAGGACTACGCACAAAATGCCACAGAATGCTTGAGGCGCCACGTACTGGTGACCACCGTCGGCACCAGCCACTTCTTCTACAACCTGGCCCAATTGCATCCGTTGTCCGACGTCCTAGGCGGTGGCAGCCAGGTTCGATCACCAGCCAGGAGAAACGCGGCTATACCGGTCCCGAACATAGCGATAGTCTCGGATGGTTTGAGCGGACGTGGGGTCGGCGCTTTAGACGGAGCAGGATCTGCCATGGTCGAAAACGGGCTTAATCTTGCTATGTCCATGCATCCATTATTTAGACGGGTGCCCAAAGAAATTTGACAAAAGATGTCCGCCACTTTGGGGCTCATCATCGGTGGCGTGGACATGTTGGAGAGCGAGGTATATGACTAAGCAGGCGCACTTTTGTGATAGAAAAATCAGTACGTACTGCATCGGCGGCGGCATTTTCTACACCGTTATTGTATTGGCAATCTCGCTGCTGAGTCGGCCAAGCATAGGTACGGTATTACTGGCTGTTCTGGGCGGGTGGGGCGCTTGGGTTATTTGCTACCTTTACTTCACTGGGTCTTCACCAAATCGTGTGGGTAGATTAGCCTTGTCATCATGAAAGATACACAGCTTTACAGTCAGAT
>NZ_JAUTDR010000019.1 GCF_030649675.1 Haliea sp. E1-2-M8
GGCTGATCCCGGTGCGGGCGCTGAAAACGGTGCAAACCTGGGCTTGTATGGAGAGGCCCCGACCGGCCGTGTAAGCCCCGGGCTGCGCAGAGAGAACGCTCCCGACAGTCCACGCCCGGGAGAGACGTCAGAATGCAGTGTCCGGGAATCCCTGCCTGACCATCTTGCTTACGCGCGGGCGGAGGAGAAAATTTCCGCGGAAACTTTTTCGCAGCACATGAACCAGGTGCGAGCCGATGCGCTGGTGGCCATGGTGGAGCACTTTCTGGTATCGGGGCCGGATTATCGGGGTTTGCAGGGGCTGCAAGGCGCGGAGCGATGCCAGGTGCTGAGTTGCGATGCGTCCCTGGTTACTGTGCTGGAGGATGACGCCGGCAAGGTGCTGAACGTGGGTAGAAAGTCGCGCATTGTGCCGGAACATATTCGCCGTGCGCTGCGCGAGCGGGACGGAGTCTGTCAGTATCCCGGCTGCCAGGAATCAGAGTATGTGGATGCTCACCATATCCAGCACTGGGCCGAGGGTGGAGAAACACGGCTGGATAATCTGGTGACGCTGTGTCGATTCCACCACCGTCAGCTACATCGCGGGTGCCCTGATGTCCGTCTGAACGGGGTTTCCGCGGAGATTTTCTCGCCAAGAGAACTTAGCTGCGGTTCACCGAAAATGACCTGAACCGGCGTCACGCCACGCGGTGTATGACTACAAAACCCACTTCTCCCTCGCCTGTCTAGTGGAGTGGACAAACCTGATATTGTCCAGTCCACCAGACAAACCGGGGTTTCGGTGCTGGCCTTCTGCTACTGCGGTGAATTTTGAAGCAGGCGGGGCTACTGCAAGACCCGGGTGCCGCTAGGTCCGACGCCGCTCTCCTGATACTCCACCGCGCCGTCCCTGGCCCAGAGAAAGTGGGGCGTGCCGGCGGGTGCCAGGTACAGGCTGCCCTCCGGTACCGCCACCAACGCGCCCTCATCGAAGGACTCACCGAATCCAACCCACAGGGTCCCCTTCAGCACTGTGCTGTTGCGGGTATCCGGGTGGGTGTGGGGCGGGATGCGGGCCCCGGGCTCAAGCCGCACCCTGTATTGATAAATGCCCTCGTCTGCCTGATTGCCAAGCAGCCAGGCGCCGGCGACACCGGCCAAACCCAGCGGCGCGGACCAGCCAGCCTGCTCCGGGTGGAGCGGTTCGGGAGTCTCTGCCTGAACAAAAAACGACAAGGGAGCGCAGCAGAGAAGAACAAAGAGTGAGCGCGGCACGATCATTGGCAGACCTCAGTTTGGCGCCAGCTTCTCCAGCGCCACCCGCAAACCCTGCGGAATCGGCACCGACCTGTTGGCGGCGCGATCCACGAAGACATGGACAAAATGGCCGTGGGCCAGAGCTTCGTCCTCGCCCTGGCGGAAGATGGCGATGCCGTACTGCGCCGAACTGTTGCCCAGACGATCCACCCGCAAGCCGCCTTCGATGGCTTCCGGGTAGCTGGCCGGGGCATGGTAGTCGCAGCCGGACTGCACCACATAGCCGACGATCCTGCCGTCGTTGATGTCCAGCCCGCCCTCCTCGATCAGGTAGCGGTTGGCGACGGAGTCAAAGTAAGAGTAATAGACCACGTTGTTGATATGGCCGTAGGTGTCGTTGTCGGACCAGCGGGTGCTGATCGGGTAGAACACCTTGTAGTCACTGCGCTGCGGGCGCTTGCTCATGCCGTGGCCCCGTAGGCGGCGCGGTAGATGTCCAGGGCATCGGCGAGCACCACCTCCCGCGGATTGTTGACCAGCAGGCGCTGCTGCAGCATCGCATCCTCTGCCAGCATCGGCAGATCCTGTTCGGGCACACCCGCAGCCTGGAGGGTTGCGGGGAGATTCACGTCGTCGATCAATGCCCGGATGGCGACCACCAGGGCGGCGGCACGGGCTTCAACACCGCCGCTAACGCCGGGGACCAGGATTTCCGCCAACTCTGCGTACAGCGGCGCGGCGTCTGGCATGTTGAATGCCAATACCGAGGGCAGAACCAGGGAATTGGTGAGGCCATGGGGGATGTGGTAATGCCCGCCCAGGGGATACGCCAGGGCGTGCACCGCCGCCACCGGCGCATTGGCAAAGGCCTGCCCCGCCAGGCAGGCGCCGAGCAGCATGCCGGCGCGGGCTTCGCGGTCGCTGCCCGAATGCACCGCGGTGCGGATATTGGCTCCCAGCAGGCGCAGGGCTTCCCGCGCCAGATTGTCGGAGATAGGGTTCTTTTTGACTTTCGAGGTATAGGCCTCGATGGCGTGCACCATGGCATCGACGCCGGTCATCGCCGTAACCCCCGGCGGCAGGCCGAGGGTCAGGTCCGGGTCCAGCACCGCCACATCCGGCAACAGCAGCGCGGACGACACGCCGGCCTTGGTGGTTTCCCCGGTGGTGATGACCGCTACCGGGGTCACCTCCGAACCGGTGCCAGCAGTTGTCGGCACCAGGATCATCGGCAACCTGGCACCCTCCACCTGGTCGACACCGTAGAGGGCGGACAGGGGCTGGGATCCGCCCAGCAGCACCGCCACCACCTTGGCCACATCCATGGAGCTGCCGCCGCCGACCGCGATAACACCGTCGACACCGGTTTCGCGCCCGGCGGCAGCTGCGGCCTCCACCGTGGCTTCCGGCGGGTCCTCCCGCACCTGGTCGAACAGGATCGCCGGCATCCCGCCGGCATCCAGCGCTGCCAGTACCGGCTGCACCAGGCCGATGGCCATCAACCCGGGGTCGGTAACCAGCAGCGGTTTGTCTATTCCCAGGCGCCGGCAGCGCTCCGCCAATGCCAGGGCGCTGCCAGATTCGCAGATCAACTGCGGCACGGTATTGAACACAAACGGCTGCATGCCGGGCCTCCTACATGGTCAGGATGACTTTACCGCGGGCGCGGCGCTCCATCATACAGGCGTAGGCGGCCTCGTACTCCTCCAACGGAAACGTGTCGGTGACCACCGGGTTCAGCTTGCCCTCGGCGAACAGGGCCCACAGCTCGTGGATGTTCTGCAGGTTGACCTCCGGCTCCTCCGCCATGAAGCGGCCCCAGAACACGCCGACAATGGCACAACCCTTGAGCAGGGTCAGGTTGAGGGGAATGCTGGGGATGGGGCCGCTGGCAAAGCCGATCACCAGGTAGCGGCCCTTCCAGGCCATACTGCGTACCGCCGGTTCCGAGTAGTCACCGCCCACCGGGTCATAGACCACGTCCACGCCCTTGCCGCCGGTCAGCTCCTTGATTGTATCCTTGAGCGAAACCTTGCTGTAGTTGATCACCTCGTCGGCACCGAGCTTTTTGCACAGCTCCAGTTTTTCGTCCGAGCTCGCCGCGGCGATCACCTTCGCCCCGAACAGCTTGCCCAGTTCCACCGCGGTAGTGCCGACGCCGCCGGCGGCGCCCAGCACCAGCAGGGTCTCCCCGGGCTGGATGTTGGCGCGCTGCTTGAGGGCGTAGTAGGAGGTGAAATAGGTGATGGAAACGCCCGCCGCCTGCTCGAAACTGAGCCCATCGGGCATCGGGAACACGGCGTTCTGGTCCGCCGCAATACGCGAGCAGAAGGCGCCGTGGGAACCCATGGAAATCACCTTGTCACCGGGCTTGAGCCGGGTCACGTTCTTGCCGACTGCCGCTACCACGCCGGAGCACTCGCCCCCGGGAATAAACGGCAGCTCGGGCTTGGTCTGGTACTTGTTCTGGATGATCAGCACGTCGGGAAAGTTGAGGCCCGCCGCCTTCACATCAATCAGAACCTCGTTGTCACCCGGCTCCGGATCGGGCCAGTTGGTTTCGAAGGCCAGCTTTTCGGGCAGGCCGTGTTCCTTGCATACGACTGCTTTCATGCTACGCCACCTCGAACAGGCCGGCGGCACCCATGCCACCGCCGACACACATGGTAATGACCACGTACTTGACGCCGCGGCGCTTGCCCTCGAGCAGGGCGTGGCCGATCATCCGCGAGCCGCTCATGCCGTAGGGATGGCCAATGGAGATGGCGCCGCCGCTGACATTGAGTTTGTCGTTGTCGATACCGAGCTTGTCGCGGCAGTAAACCACCTGCACTGCGAAAGCCTCGTTCAGCTCCCACAGGCCGATATCGCCCACGCTGAGACCGTGCTGCTTGAGCAGTTTCGGCACAGCGAATACCGGGCCGATACCCATTTCATCCGGCTCGCAGCCCGCCACGGCGATGCCGCGGTAGATGCCCAGTGGCTCCAGGCCTTCCTGTTGCGCGGTTTTGGCGTCCATCAGCAGCTGGGCCGAGGAGCCGTCCGAGAGCTGGGAGGCGTTGCCGGCAGTGATGGTGCCGCCTTCGATCACGGTCTTCAGGCCCGCCAGGCCCTCGGCGGTAGTAGCGCGCAGCCCTTCGTCGGCGCTGACCGTGGCCTCGGCCTCGGACTGCTCACCGGTCTCCTTGTTCCAGACAATGCGCTTGCAGGTCACCGGCACCAGCTCGGCGTCATAGCGGCCGGCCTCGTAGGCCGCAGCGGTACGCTGTTGGGACTGCAGGCCATACTCGTCCATCGCCTCGCGGGAAATGTTGTAGCGCTTCGCCACCACTTCCGCGGTCTGCAGCATGGGCATGTGGATGTCGGGATGCATGGCCAGCAGCTCCTCGTCGACCATGCGGTGCAGGTTCATATGCTCGTTCTGCACCAGGGAGATGGACTCCAGGCCGCCGCCGATCACGCAGCTCATGCCATCGTGCATGATCTGCTTGGCCGCGGAGGCCACGGCCATCAGGCCGGAGGAGCACTGGCGGTCGATCGTCATGCCGGAGACCGTGACCGGCAGGCCCGCGCGCAGGGCAATCTGCCGCGCCACGTTGCTACCGGTTGCGCCCTGCTGCAGCGCGCAGCCCATGATGACATCCTCGACCCGGGCCGGGTCGATACCCGCGCGCCGGACCGCCTCGGCCACGGACGCCGCGCCCAGGCTGGCGCCGCCAAGGTTATTGAATCCGCCCCGATAGGCCTTGGCGATCGGGGTGCGGGCGGTGCTTACGATAACTGCTTCTTTCATAGGGTTCTCCCGGCGACCCGCGCTTTGCGGGCTGCGCCTGTTGCTCTAGTCGAGTTTGATGCCAAGGCCTGCGGCGGCCTCGCCAATCATCTTCATGCTTTGCTCAAAACCGGCGGTCAGCTCGCGCTCGCCATCCCGCTTGCTGATCTGCTCCCAGTGTGCCGCAATACCTTCCGGTGTCTGCTCGTCTACGGGCAGCCACACACTCTCGGTTTCCACGATACGCGACACGGCAAAAGCGCCCGCGCCGGCGGCCAGGATGGTGCGGTTGGGAGAGTCCTCGCTGGCCAGGTACAGCACCGCCGGGGTCACCGTCTCGGGCGTCAGCAGATCAAAGGCCTTCTCTGGCAACAGACCCTCGGTCATGCGGGTGCCCGCGGTGGGTGCCAGGGCATTGACCCGGATGTTGTACTTGGCACCCTCCTGCACCAGGGTGTTCATCAGGCCGATGACGCCCATCTTGGCCGCGCCGTAGTTGCTCTGGCCAAAATTGCCGTAGAGGCCGCTGGATGAAGTAGTCACCACGATGCGGCCATATTCCTGTTCGCGCATGATCTCCCACACCGCCTTGGTGCAATTGACGGTCCCCATCAGGTGCACGTCCAGTACCAGCCGGAAATCCTCCAGGGTGCCCTTGGCGAAACTCTTGTCGCGGAGGATGCCGGCATTGTTGATCAGAATATCGACCCGACCCCATTGGTCCATGGTCTGCTGCACCATGGCTTCCACCTCGGCGTATCTGGCGACGTTGGCACCGTTGGCAATCGCCTCGCCGCCGGCGGCCTCGATCTCCGCCACCACCGCGCGCGCGGCCTCGCTGGAAGCGCCGGTGCCGTCCTTGGTCCCGCCCAGGTCGTTGACCACCACCTTGGCGCCGCGCTGGGCCAGTGCAATGGCGTGGCAGCGACCCAGCCCCTGGCCGGCGCCAGTCACGATGGCCACCTTGCCGTCATAGCGAATACTCATTACTTCCTCTCCTTCCTGTAGGAGCCCGCTCCGCGGGCGATGGTTCTTACAATGGTATCGGTGGATTATCGCGCGGAGACCGCGCTCCTACAGCGACTCCTTCCTGTAGGAGCCCGCTCCGCGGGCGATGGTTTTTACCCTCAGCCCACGATGATCATGGACAGCCATTCGGCCACCAGGGCCGGTGTTTCTTCGCCTTCGATCTCAACCGTAATACCCTGCTTGATCAATATGCGGTTGGCATCCTTGAATTGCACATCGAGCATTTCTATCTGGGCGCGCACCCGTTTGCCGGCCTTGACCGGTGCCAGAAACCGGACCTTGTCAAAACCGTAATTCAGTCCCATGACCACGTTTTCCGGCATGATGCCGTTGCCCTCGCAAAACTTGGGCAGCATGGCCAGGGTCAGCAGGCCGTGGGCGATGGTGCCGCCCAGGGGCGTCTGCGCCGCCTTTTCCTGGTCCACATGGATGAACTGGTGGTCCTCGGTACAATCGGCGAAGGTGTTGATCCGCTCCTGATCCATGGTCGACCAGGGGCTGGGTTCCAGCCTGGTTCCCTTGTAGTTAACCAGCTCTTCTTTCGGGACTACGGTAAATGCCATTGCGGGCTCCTGTCTGTCTGTGCGCTGTGTGGGTTGTTGTGTAACTGATCAGCCGTCGCGGAACGTCGCGTTGACTTCCTGCTGCTGCATGTAGCCCTTGAGCTCGTTGCGGCCAACCACCATGCGGTGAACTTCGTCCGGGCCGTCTGCCAGGCGCAGGGTACGCTGGGCCATATACATGGTAGCCAGGGGGGTATCCTGGGACACCCCGGTGGCGCCGAACATCTGGATCGCCTGGTCGACGATGCGGATGGAGATATTGGGCACCGCGGTCTTGATCATGGAGATCCAGACCCGCGCTTCCTTGGGGTCCACATTGTCCATCATCCAGGCGGTCTTCAGGGTCAGCAGGCGCGCCATCTCGATGTCCATACGGGCGTTGGCGATAATGTCGACATTGCCGCCGAGCCGGGCCAGGGGCTTGCCGAAAGCGGTGCGGGACACGGAGCGCTCGCAGAGCAGTTTCAGCGCCTTTTCCGCGGCGCCAATGGCGCGCATGCAGTGGTGGATTCGGCCCGGGCCGAGGCGGCCCTGGGAGATTTCAAAGCCGCGGCCGGGGCCGAGGATCATATTGTCTTTCGGTACCCGCACATCGGTGTAGCGCTGGTGCATATGGCCGTGGGGCGCGTCATCCATGGAAAACACGTGCATGGCGCGAAGGTTCTCCACTCCGGGAGTGTCCATGGGCACCAGGATCTGGGACTGCTGCAGATGCTTGGGCGCCTCCGGGTCGGTCTTGACCATCACGATCATGATCTTGCAGCGCGGGTCGCCGGCCCCGGAAATGTAGTGCTTCTCGCCGTTGATGACCCACTCATCGCCCTCCAGCACTGCGCTGGTAGAAATGTTGGTGGCATCCGAAGAGGCGACGCCGGGTTCGGTCATCGCATAGGCGGAGCGGATCTCGCCATTGAGCAGCGGCTCCAGCCAATTCTTTTTCTGCGTCTCGCTGCCATACTTGTGCAGGACTTCCATATTGCCGGTGTCGGGGGCGGCGCAGTTGAACACCTCGGCGGCGATGTGGGATTTACCCATTTCCTCCGCGAGGTAGGCGTATTCCACCGTGGTCAGGCCGGAGCCGTGCTCGCCGTCCGTGAGAAAGAAGTTCCACAGGCCGGCCGCCCTGGACTTGCCCTTGAGGGTTTCCATGATCTCGGTCTGGCGGGCGGTAAACTGCCAGCGGTCGCCGACGCCGATCTCGGCGATGTATTCCTCTTCGACCGGGGCAACTTCCTCGGCCACGAAGGCCCTGACCTGCGCCAGCAGGGGCTGCAACTTGTCACTGACTCCAAGATCCATGATGTACTCGCTTCTACTGTAAAAATAAATGGAAGGTGGCCAGCACTACTGCCCGGCCCCCTGTCCCTGGGTAAGCGCTGCCGCGTAGTCCGCCTTCAGCTGCCGTTTGAAGATCTTGCCCGAGGCGATCCGGGGCAGGTGCTCGCGCTGCAGCCAGATGTGCGCGGGCACCTTGAACGTCGCCAGGTGTTCACGCAGGTCGTCCTGCAACTCCGCGGCGGCAAGTTCCTGCCCTTCTCGCAACACCACAACCGCGCCCACCGTCTCGCCGAGGCGCTCATCGGGGAGACCGAACACCGCCACTTCCAGCACCGCCGGGTGCTTGTGAATGGCGGCTTCCACCTCAATGCAGCTGATGTTTTCGCCGCCGCGAATGATGATGTCCTTGATCCGGTCGACGATATAGAGAAAACCGTGTTCGTCCAGGTAAGCCACGTCACCGGTGTGGAACCAGCCGTCGATAAAGGCCTCCCGGGTGGCCTCGGGCTTGTTCCAGTAGCCGCGGCAGTTGGCGGTGGACTTGATGCATAGCTCGCCACGCTCGCCGACCGCAAGGCTGTTGCCGTCGCCGTCGATGATCTTGAACTCCGTGACCGCAGGCACAATGCGCCCGGTGCTGGCGGGATTGGCGACATAGGCCGCGCCGGCATTGACTGCACCGATGGCATTGGTCTCGGTGAGCCCATAGCCAATCCCGGGCGCTGCGCGCTTGAAGGTGGAGGCAATCTTGCCCACCTGGTCCGGGGGCCGCGCCGCGCCGCCGGAAAAAATGTCCACCAGGGAGGCGATGTCGCGCTCCGTATCCCGGGCCGCCGCCTGCAACTCCGCGGACATGGTCGGCACGCCGTTGAACCAGGTAATGCGTTCCGCTTCGATCAGACGCAGGGCCTCCTGCACATCCCACTTGTGCATGATGACCAGCTTGCGGCCAATCAACAGCGACAGCAGAAAGGCCGAATGGCTGGCGGTACAGTGGAACAGGGGGATGGTAAGCAGCCCCGCCGGGGGTAGCGACGGGGTAGCGGAATCGCCGGCGAGCATCTTGTTCACCGTGCCCAGCAACATCCAGCTCCACAGGGCGGCGAGGATGGCGCGGTGCGTGGACACCGCGCCCTTGGGGTGCCCGGTGGAGCCTGAGGTATACATGATGGTGGCGTCATCCTCGGGTGCAACCGCGACCTCAGGCATGGCCGCGCCGGCAAACTCCGCCTGCAGGGCGTCGAAATCCTCGGTCGCCAGCGGCAGGTCGGAGACATCGCCTACCGAGATAATCCGCAGTTGATAGCGCTCGGAAATGGGCGCCAGGCGCGCAGCGCGCACCGGGTCCGCCACCACTATCCGGCTGCCGCTGTCCTCGATGCCGTATTCGAGCTCCTCGGTGGTCCACCAGGCGTTCATGGGTACCGCCACCGCGCCGATGGAGACGACGGCGATGAACGCCATCATCCACTCCGGACTATTGCGGCTGGCTATTGCCACCCGGTCCCCGGGAGCCACACCTAACCTGCTCTGCAGAGCGGCACCGAGGGCAGCACTGCGGGCCCAGGTTTCGGCGAAGCTGTAGCGCTGCTCGCGATACGCCACAAAATCCTTGTCGCCGTGCTGCTGCATGATGGCGCAGTAGGCGCCCAGGTTGGCGGGCATGGTGACGTAGGTCCGGAAGTCCACATCGTTGATGGAAACCTTGTCCAGCGCAAAGGGCTGCCCATCAGCGGTAAGAGCGGCGACTGTGGCCGCATAATTTTCGAGTGCCGGATCCATTGGTTTTTATTGCTCCGTCTCGGGGACTGCTAGAAACCGCTCAGGCGGGCAAAGCGGTCGAGGTGGTAGTTATAGTCACCAAAGCAGTGCTGGGCAACCCGGGCCCGCTTGATGAACAGGCCAATATCGTACTCGTCGGTCATGCCGATACCGCCGTGCATCTGGATTCCCTCGTTGGTGGCGCGCTGCGCCACTTCACAGAGCTTGGCCTTGGCGGCGCTCGCCAGCTTCGGCAGCTCGGGATCATCCGCGTCGATTGCCTGCAGCGCCTGCAGTACAATGGAGCGAGCCAGTTCCAGCTCCGCGAACAGTTCCGCCGCGCGGTGCTGCAGCCCCTGAAAGGAACCGATCAATTTACCGAACTGCTTGCGTTCCTTGAGGTAGGCGACCGTGAGCTCAAAGGCCTCGGTAGCAAGGCCCAGCAGCTCGGACGCCAGGCCGATATTGGCAATGTCCAGGGTACGGCTGAGGCCCGCCCAGGCCTGGCCCGGCTCGCCCATGACCGCATCCGCATCCAGCCTCAGCCCGTCGAAGCGCAGTGCGCCGACCCCGCGGGAGTCGACCATACTGCGGCGCTCCACGGTCAAACCCTTCGCCTCAGCGGGAACCAGAAAGGCCGTCAGGCCTTCGCTGTCACCCGCGCTGCCCGCGGTGCGGGCAATCACCACAAAGTGATCCGCCGCCAGGGCATCCAGGACCAGGATCTTGTTGCCCGTCAGGGTATAGCCGTCTCCGTCGGCGACCGCCGTCAGCGCCGTTTGCTCCGGCGCATGCTGGGCACCCTCCTGCAGCGCCAGCGACACCAGCACTTCACCGGCGGCCAGGGCCGGCAGCAGTGCCTGCTTCTGGGCTTCAGAACCCAATTCGTTGATCGCGGTGGCGCCCACCAGTACCGACGCCTGCAGCGGAGTGGGGCTCAGGTGGCGCCCGGCCTGCTCCAGCACCAGGCCCAGGCCGGTGTAGCCGTAGCCAAGCCCGCCATAGGCCTCGGCAACGGCGATGCCGGGCCAGCCCATGGCCACAACCTCCTGCCACACATCGCGGGAGAAGCCGAGTTCATCATCCGCATCGCGCAGGGCACGCAGCTGGGCCACGCCGGCCTTCTCTGCCAGCAGCCCGGCGGCGGATTCCTTGAGCATGACCTGCTCTTCAGTCAGTACCAGTGCCATCTTGTCTGCCCTCTCTCGCGTTCAGTCCGGCAGGCCCAGGACCCGCTTGGCGATAATATTCAGCTGCACCTCGGAGGTGCCGCCTTCGATGGAATTGCCCTTGGACCGCAGCCAGTCGCGGCTGGTAACGCCGCCGTTATAGGCCTCGCCCTCCCAGCCCAGCGCCGCTTCGCCGCCAATGGCGATATTGAGTTCGTTGCGGCGCTTGTTCAACTCGGTGCCGTAGTACTTGAAAATCGAGGAGGCGGCGCCGAGGCCCTGGCCCGCCTTCGCCTCGTCCCCGACCCGGCTCATGGTGGCGGCAAAGGCCAGCGCATCGAGCTGGTACTGGGCGATGGTATGGCGCAGGATGCCGTTGCCGAGCCGGCCGCTGGCGTCCGCACCCAGGGTTTCGAGCGCGGCTTCACCGAGGGATTTTTTGGGCGCCGCGCCAAAGCCCGAGATCATTTCCCGTTCGTGGGTCAGCAGGTACTTGGCGATGGTCCAGCCCTTGCCCTCCTCCCCCACCAGGTTGCGCTTGTCGGCTTTCACATTGTCGAAGAAGGTCTCGCAGAAGGGCGAGGAGCCGCTGATCAGGCGGATCGGGCGCGTGCTGACACCGGGGCTGTCCATGTCGAACAGGACGAAGCTGATGCCCTCGTGCTTGCTGCCGCTGTTGTCGGTGCGCACCAGGCAGAAGATCCAGTCCGCCTTGTCGGCATAGGAGGTCCAGACTTTCTGGCCATTGATAATATAGTGATCGCCCTGGTCTTCGGCGCGGGTCTGCAGGCTGGCCAGGTCAGAGCCGGCGTTGGGTTCGGAGTAGCCCTGGCACCAGCGGATCTCGCCGCGGCAGATCGGCGGCAGGTGTTCGAGCTTCTGCTCTTCGTTACCGAATTGCAGCAGGGCCGGGCCGAGCATGGAGATACCGAAGCTGTCCAGCGGCCGGCGGGCGTTGATCC
Source organism: Haliea sp. E1-2-M8 (assembly GCF_030649675.1). Lineage (GTDB taxonomy): Bacteria > Pseudomonadota > Gammaproteobacteria > Pseudomonadales > Halieaceae > Haliea. The sequence goes on from NZ_JAUTDR010000019.1 coordinate 11,774, forward strand.
GTGCCATCTCCTGCTGCAGCACCTTGCACTCTTCCTTGTCCAGACCGCCGCCGCCGTATTCCCGGGGCCAGTGCGGCACGGTCCAGCCCCGCGCGGCCATGCGGTCGCACCAGACCTTCTGCTCCGGGTGTGCAATTTCGGGGTTGCGCCCCCCCATGTACAGGTCCTCGAAACTGCGGACCGGCTCGCGCATGGCGGGCGGACAATTCTCTTCCAGCCAGGCGCGGGTTTCAGCGCGGAATTCTTCCAGCTTGCTCACGGGATCACCTCTTCAGGGCCGGGCGGCCACCGTCCAGTTCACTGCGCAGACCGTAGCCTCCGCAAACCGGATTTGAACATACAGTATGTTTTGCTAACTTTCAAGAATGCCCGGGCTTGTCCTCATACATGTGGCGATCGGCGGCAGTGAGGAGCGCGTCGACACTGTCACCATCCTGCGGCCAGATGGCGACACCCACGGCAATCGCCACCGACACCGTCTCGGACCCCAGAACGGCGGGACCATCCAGGGCTTCGCGCAGGCGCTTCGCCACCCGCCCGGCGCTGACCCGGTTGTCGATACCGTGCACAATCAGCAGGAATTCGTCACCCCCGAGCCGCCCCGCGTAGTCAGCTTCCCGCAAAAAACACCGCAGGCGGCGAGCCACTTCCACCAGCAGCGCATCACCGGCCTGATGACCCAGTTCATCGTTCACCCGCTTGAAGCGGTTCAAGTCCAGCATCACCACGGCGAAATGCTCGCGGTGGCGCCGGGCACGCTCCAGGGTACGGTTGAGGGTCTCGTCGATGCTGCGCCGGTTGGGTAACCCGGTCAGCACATCCTCGCTGGCCAATAGCAGAGTGTGCTGGTGCTCCCGGAAGTAGCAGGCCACGGTGATACTGAAGGTCCAGCCCATCAGGTACAGCGACATCGCCACGAAAACAAGCACCGTAGCCGCCGCCAGCTCCCGGGCGGGGTCCAGCAGGACCTGCAGGGAGGTCCACCAGCGAAACAGGAGAGCGAGGGCCAGCAGGGCCGCGAACAGGGCGGAGAGCTGGTAGATTCTGAACTCGTCGCGGCCTGTCCGCCATACCATGACCACCGCTACCGCCAGCAGGCCGGTTGCCGTCAGGCTGTCGTGCCAGAGGTAGCGATGGACGACGTCATCGCGATTTACCCAGGCCAGCAAGGCGAAGAGCGGCACCAGCGCCAACATCCACTTCCAGCGGTGGTCTGACTGAAAGCCGCGGAACCGGAGACTCCCCTCCACGGTCAGCGTAACCGCAGTGAGGGTCAGGGTGTTGTTGACGACCAGGAAGTACTCCTCGGCTCCACCGCGCCCGACAACTGGAAACATCAGCAGGAACGCCGTCGCACTGGCCGCCGTTGCCAGAAACCAATGAAAAACCCCGCTCATGCTGTGATTGATGCGCCAGAGGACCAGCATGATGACCGTGCACACGCTCGAGATCATCGCAATCATCAGAAACAGGGTTGGCACATGAAGTACATTCATGGAGTGCGCCGACAACAATGGGAAACCACTATCATGGGCGAGCGCCAAGGGAAGTCAATGCCCCATACGCGCCGCCCAGGTGGGGCGCCAAAGTGGGGCCGCCCAGGCAGGACCGTGAATACGGCCTCAGAGTTGCGCCCGCGGCATCTCTACCTGGGACGTGACAATACCGCCGTTGACGCCGTAGACCTCACCGGTCACATAGTCTGCGGCCGGCGAGGCCAGGTACAGGGCGCAAGCGGCAATGTCTTCCGCGGCGCCGAGCCTGGCCATGGGGGTTTTCGCGAGCATGGACTGTTCCAGCTCGTCGTTCATGAAGTTGCCCAGCGCGGTGGTCAGGATGGCGCCGACGCCAATGGCGTTCACCCGCACCTTGGGGGCAAAGTCCTGGGCCAGTTCCCGGGTAAGCCAGGACAGGGCTGCCTTGCCGGTGCCGTAAGCGGCGAAACCGGGCTGTGGATGTATGCCCGCGGTGGAAGAAATATTGACGATGGCGCCCTTGCCCGCGGTGGCGACCATCTGTGGCACGCTCAGGCGGGACAGGGAAAACGCGGTGGTCACGTTAAAGTGGAAACAGGCATCAAACTCTTCGTCGGTGGTGTCCAGCGTCGGCTTGGGGCCCCAGCCGCCGGCGTTGTTGACCAGGATGTCGAGGCGACCGAATTCGGCTATGGCCTGCGCCACCAGGTCCTCGCGCTGCTGCGCCTCCATCACATCACAGATCACCACCAGGGCCCGCTGGCCCCGGGCCTCTACCTGTGCCGCGGTCTCCTCCAGCTCGCTGCGGGTGCGCGCGGAAATCACCACGTCGGCGCCGGCATCGGCGTAGGCAATGGCGGTTGCAGCGCCGATGCCGCGGCCGGCCCCGGTGATGATGGCGACCTGCCCGTCGAGGCGGAAACGGTCGAGAATACTGGCCATGGGGTACTCCTGGTCTGGGTTATTGGAGGGGTCTGTCAGTCCACCGCGGCGGCGGGGATCGTGTTCAGCAGTGGATCATTGGGCGGATTGTGCACGCACCAGGTCCCTGCCGGATGATAAATATAGGCGACACAGGCATTGCAGTTGTCGCAGCCGGATTCGGTCAATTCGCCACTCCGGAATTTGTTCACCAGCGCCGGGTCGTGGATCAGCGCCCGGGCCAGCACGACGCACTCAAAGCCTTCCGCCATCGCCTGCTCGGCGTTGGCCAGGCTCTTGGTGCCGCCGAGGTAGGCCAGCGGCAACTCCACCGCGGCGCGGATTTTGCGCGAGTACTCAAGGAAGTACATCTCCTTGAAATCGATTTTGGGTTCGCTGGAGGCTGCCGCCTTCATCATCAGCGCCGTCACCCACTCGCCCTGCTGCTTGAGCACCCGGGCGATGGTTTCCCGGTTCATGTTGCTGCCGAACATGAACCAGGTTGACTCCACGTTGCGGCCGCCGGAGAGAACCAGCATATCCGCCCCCGCGGCCTGCAGCGCCTGAGCGGTGACGATCGCATCCTCGACGGTGGCGCCGCGGCGGACACCGTCGGCCACGTTGATCTTGGCCAGCACCGCCAGTTCCCTGCCCACCGCCTGTTTGACCGCCGCCAGCACCCTGGCCGGAAACCGTACGCGATTCTCCGCGCTGCCGCCGTACTCGTCTTCGCGGCGGTTGCTGAGCGGGGAGATAAACTGGTTCAGCAGGTAACCGTGCCCCATATGAAGTTCCACCGCGTCGAAGCCCGCATCCCGCGCCAGCTCGGCGGCGGCGACAAACTCCGCCACTACCTGCGCCATGTCCGCCTCGGTCATCGCGCGCTGGAAGAAATTGCCCTTCAGCGCACCCGCGGGATTGAACCCGGCGGAGGAACTGATGGTTCGGCCGCGCACTTTCATGCCGGTCACGAAAGAGCCACCGTGAGTGATCTGGGCGGAAATGGCCGCACCCTCATCGTGCACGGCCTGGGTCAGCACGCGCAGGTCGGGCAGGACTTCGGCACGCATCCAGATCTGGTTGGGCAAAGTGCGGCCCACCTTCGCCACCGCCATATAGGCCACCGTGGTCATCCCGACCCCGCCCGCCGCCAGATCCCGGTGATGTTTGACCAGGGCTTTGGTTGGCTTGCCGTCCAGGCACATCGCCTCATTGGCACCGGATTTGATAAACCGGTTGCGCAGGTTAAGGGGGCCTATGGTGACCGGGTCAAAGGGGGATGTTGCTGACGTCATGGTGCAGCCTCTCGGCGGAGAATGTACAGGCAGCGGATGTTACCCCCATGGGCGCGCCGCCGCGATGGTAGCCAAAGCCGCAGCCATGATCGGTTCAATATGGCAGGCATCGCCCGGGTCAGCGCACGACGGGCAACCACCAGAACAACACTGCGCTGCACAGGGTGGCCAGGATCCAGCCCCACCAGCGGCAGGCGGCCGCGCCACCCGGCTCCAGTTTCAGCCACAGCATCCAGCCGTAGCGGACCACCAGAACCAGGGTGGCCAGGGTGGCCGCCTGCAACAGCAGCGGCATGTGCTCCGCCAGGGGCAGGTCGGGTGTCGCCAGCAGGGCCTTCTTCATCACCCCCTTGGCCAGTGCGCCACTGGTGAAGGGCAAACCCAGCAAGGACAGCGCGGGCAGGGCAACCAGCAACCACAGCAACACCCGCAGTATCCGGCTGGCGGGAAGTACCAGGCCCACCGCGAGGAACAGGCAGCCTTTGGCGAGGCCGTGGTGCAGGGCAAACAGGGCGATGGCCGGCAACAATACGGGGGCATGACCGGGTGCCGCGAGCGCGGCGCCCACCGGCACCACGATCAGGCCCATCTGGCTGATACTGGACCAGGCCAGCACCGTTTTCGGGTCCCGCTGCAGCATGCCGAACAGCGCCGCGCCCAGGGAGCCAACAAAGCCCATCACTATCAGGAACTGCCCCCACGGCCCCCAACCGGCCTCGCCGATGGGCAGCGCCAGCAGCCAGCCCAGCAGCCCCGCCTTGATCATCGCCCCGCTCAACACCGCGCTGGCCGGCGTGGGCGCCACCGGGTGTGCCAGCGGCAGCCAGAAGTGCAGTAGTGGCAAACCGGCTTTCACCCCAAAACCGGCGATCAACAGCGCGGTGATGAGGTGGCCGTCGTCGCTGGCCCCAATGCCGGCGGCCAGGTCGGCCAGCAACAAGGTGTCCACGGCCTGGGCCGCCAGCAGGAACCCGGCCAGCAGCGCCATTTCACCGAGCAGGGCCATGACCAGATAGACTCGCCCGGCAAAGCGTGCGCGATCGCTACCGTCATGAACCACCAGGCCGTATGCGGCGAAGGTCATCACGGAGAAGAAGGTGTAGAAGCTGACCATGTCTCCGGCCAGGACGAGGCCGAGATTGCCCGCCAGGGTCAGGCCCCAGAACACGCAGAACCGGCGCAGGTGCTCCGACCCCAGGTAGCCGACCGCATACAATCCCGCGGTGCTCCACAGCAGCGCCGTCAGCAGCAGGAAACTGCGCCGCAGCTCATCCAGCATCCAGGTGCTGCCCAGCATCAGCCAGGGCAGCTCCAGGGTCCAGGGCGTCGCGGATAGCATGGCCAGCACCAGTGCCGGCAGAGGCAGCAGCGGCAGCGCCGCGCGCAGAGCGCCGCGCCAACCCGGACGCGCCGCCAGCAGCGGATACAGCAGCGGCAACAGCACGCTGGCGGCAATCAGTGCGACTGGCGGCAGCCCGTTCACGGCAGGTACATCCGCACGGCAATCAGCTGGGCCCAGGACAGCGGACTGACGAAAGTCGCCGCCAGCAGGCCGACCAGCACCAGCATCAGCGTGGTTACCAGCGGCGGCCAGAACAGCCAGGCATGGGTCTCCAGCCTGCCCCAGCGCCGCTCCGCGGGCCAGGGCGCGGCGATCGGGCAAAACCAGAGCCGGTAAACAATCGGCAGGAAATAGGCGGCGTTGAGCAGGCTGCTGACCAGCAGGACCAGGATCGCCCACTCCATTTCTGCCGCCAGGGCGCCGGCGCCCAGAGCCCACTTGGTGACAAAACCGGCCAGCGGCGGTACCCCGATCATGCCCAGGGCCGCCAGGGTGAAGGCCACCGAAGTCGCGGGCATGCGCGCCCCTGCGCCATCCAGTTCATCCACCCGGTGCACGCCCAGGGTTTCGGCGTAATTGCCGGCGCAGAAAAAGAGGGTGATTTTCATGATCCCCTGGTGCAGCAGATGCACCAGGCCGCCCACCGCACCGAGAGGCCCGAACAACGTCACCCCCAGGATGATATAGGACACCTGGCTGATGGTGGAAAACGCCAGCCGGCGTTTGAGGTCGGTTTGCCACAGGGCTCGCACCGAACCATAGATGATGGTGAAAGCCGCCAGCCAGGCCAGGGGTTCCAGCAGTCCCAGCGCGTAGGCAAAGTCGATGCCATAGATGTCGTAGACCACCCGAACAATGCCAAAAGCTCCAGCCTTGACCACAGCCACCGCGTGCAGCAGGGCGCTGACAGGTGCGGGGGCAACCATCGCCTGAGGCAGCCAGCCGTGCAGCGGAAACAGGCCTGCCTTGACCCCGAGACCGGCGATCAGCAGCACAAAAATCAGCGTCAACTGGCCGTGCAGCGCCGGGTCCGCCCCCTGAAAATGCCCGGTCTCCTGAAACGGGAGGTCCCCCGCCAGGCCGTGCAGCCAGGCAATCCCCAGCAACAGGGCGACACCGCCGCCGAGCGTATAAATGATGTAGTTGCGCCCGGCCTGCAGGGACTTGTCCGTGCCGCGATGCACCACCAGTGGATAGGTCGACAGGGTGAGCATTTCGTAAAAAAGGAAAAAGGTGAACAGGTTCCCGGCCAGGGCAACACCCATGGTGCTGGCCACGCAGAGGCTGAAAAAGCCAAAGAAACGGCTGCGATTGGGGGAGTCCTCCAGGTAGCCGACCGCGTAGATGGTGGTGAACAGCCAGAGTACCGCCGACAGCCCGGCAAACAGCATCGCCAGGGCATCGGCCCGCAACATGAAGCTCACCCCGGGCAGCATGGTAAAACTCACGCTGAAATCCACGCCGCGGAAAACGCCCCAGGTCATGACCGCGACCACACCCAGCTTCAGCAGCGCCGCCAGCAGGTTGACCAGGGTGCGCAGGCGGTGGCTGGATTCGGGCAGGGCGAAGATCACTACCGCCGCCAGCAGCGAACTCAGCAGGGCCAGGATCGGCAACAGCGCGCTCAGGCTCATGGTTGCACCGCCACGTCTGCGGCCACCTCTGCCGCCACCTCAAACGGCAGGGCCAGTACCGACAGCACCGGCTCCGCCACCAGCCCCAGACCCAGTGCCAGCAGGGCGAGAAGCATCGGGATCGCCTCCAGGCTTCTGGGTGGATGATAGAAATCGTCGCTGGCCCTGTCTTCGAGAAAGGTGGCGCGGTAGATGCGAAACACATAGGCGGCCGCCAACACGCCTCCCAGCAGCAGCACCACGACCCACCACCACTGGCCGCTGGCAAGGCTGGCCTGCAGCAGCAGCCACTTGGCCGCGAACCCACCGGTCGGCGGCAGGCTCATCAGCGACACCCCCGCCAGGCCAAAAGAGAACAGGGAAAACGGCAGGTAGTGGCTCACTCCCCCCAGGGCATCCACCCGCTTGCTGCGCACCGACAGGATCAGGTTGCCGGCGGCGAGGAACATCGCAGACTTGGCGAGGGCATGGCTGACGACCTGCAGGGTGATGCCCTGCTGGGCCAGCCGGGAGACCGGTTCCGCCACGGCAAAGGTCAGCGGAAACAGCAGGAACAGGTAGCCGATCTGGGCCACCGAAGAGTAGGCAACCACCTGTTTCAGGTGGGGCTGGCGAAAGGCGAGCCAGCTGCCCCAGATCACTGCGCCGGCACCCAGCGCACCGATGCCCTGCGCCAGAGTGTGGGACCCCAGGCGGTCCCCCAGTTCCAGCCACAGACGCGCGGCGATATAGAATGAAGCCTTGACCACCAGGCCAGAGAGCAGCGCACTGACCGGGGATTTGGCGACACCGTGAGCCGGCGGCAGCCAGCCGTGCAGTGGGAACAGCGCGGTCTTCAGCGCGAGACCTGCCAGCATCAGCAGCAGCGCCATCGCCGCCGCCGGTTCGTCTGCCCCCACTACCGCGGCGATACCCGTCAGGGACAGGGTGCCGAATTGCCCGTACAGCAGCGCCACCCCGAGCAGATAGACCAGGGAGCCCAGCAGGACCGCAAACAGATAGCGCAAGGCCGCCCGCAGCGCCGCCGCCTCGCCACCCAGGGCCACCAGTCCCACCGCAGAGAGGCTGATCAGTTCCAGGCTGACATAGAGATTGAACAGGTCGGCGCCCAGCCAGACACCATTGAGCCCCGCCCAGAGGAACCAGAACAGGGGCCAGAAATAGCGCTGCCAGGATTTGCTGGGGTCCAGATAGACCCCCGCATGCAGGCCGCAGGCGGTGGCCACCGCCGCGGTGAGCAGGACGAAGGTCACCGCCAGCCCGTCCACCCGCAGGGCGATGCCCAGCGGCGCCTCCCAGCCCGCGAGGGCATAGTAGAACCCGCCATTGGACGCCACCGCTACCCACAACCCCAGGGACACCAGCGCCTGGATCAACATGCCCAGCCAGCTCAGCCAGCGTCCCTGGCGGAAATCCAGCAGCAGCGACAGGGCGGCCCATGCCAGCGGCGTGAACAGCAGTCCCGCCATCAGCCATTGGTTCAAGACTGCGCCTCCCCGTCATCCGCCAGCGAAGTGTGCCCGGTCAGATGGTAATAGCGGCGGATCAGGACGACGGCCAGGGCGGTGGCGGCGATCGCCACCACGATACCGGTCAGCACCAGCGCCTGGGGCACCGGGTCCGGACCGTTGCGGTGCTGGGCCAGGCCAATCAGCACCAGGAACACCCCCGAGCCGATCAGGTTAAAGGCCAGCAGGCGCCGCAGCAGGTGCTCCAGCAGCAGAAACCCGAAGAGACCAATGCCACACAGGACAACACCGGCGAGGGCATACAACAGGTCGGGGCTCACGGTCCGGCGCCCTCCTCCGGCTCGTGTTCGTCGCTGACTGGAGCCGCCACAAACAGGGCCAGCAGAATCATCCCAATGGACAGGGTGAGCACGATCTCAATGGTGAGAATAAGGCCGCCGGCCATACCCGGCGGGTAGGCCAGAAAAGCCTCGCCCGCCAGGGCGCCGGCGACAGCCACCAACAGAAACACGGCGAAGCCCAGCACCAGGCCCAGGCGCAGCAGCACCCCGGGGCGGACGAACTCCATCGGCAAGCCGCCGAGGCGCATCAGCACCCCGGTGGCGGCAAGCACCGCGCCGGCCTGGAACGCACCGCCGGGGCGGTCCGCCCCAGCCCACAGCAGATACAGCGCCAGCAGCAGCATCAGCGGTACAAACCAGCGCTGCAGGGCGTAGAGCAGGGAATCCGAGCTGCGCAGGGCCGGGTCCTCCAGCGAGCTGGTGCTGGCGAGGGAGATTCCCACCATGCCAGCTATCACCAGCACGCCGATCTCAAGCAGCGTATCGTAGTTGCGAAAGTTCAGCAGCACCGCCGTGACCGGGTGTTCCACGCCGCTGCTCCCAAGGCTGGCTGCGAGCTGCTCCGGCAGCGCCGACGGCAGCGCGGCCCCGGCGGCATGCAGCACCGCGGCCGCGAGGGCGACGGTAAAGCCCGCGCAGGCCGCCAGGGTCAGGAACAGCAACAGGCGGCGCCGCACGGCTACTTCCCCTCCGGGGGTTGTTGCCGGCGCTGGCCGCGCTGGAAATGGCTTACCGCGTCCAGCAACAGGACCCCGCTCAGCCCGGCGCCAATTGCCACCTCGGCCAGGGCAATGTCCGGTGCCTGCAGGCGCACCCAGGCCACGGCCATGAGCAGGCCAAAGGCCATGAACATCACCACCGCCCGAAACAGGTCACGCGACACCAGCATGGCGACTGCCGTCACCAGCAGGGCCACTATCAACAGACCATCCAGCCACCAGTTCATGCGCGGTCCTCGCGCTCACCGCTGCCGTCCGTGGCGCGGACCGCCCGCCCCACCAGGTGGGCGGCGGTGGCGCTGGCCGCCAGCGCCACCAACCAGATCAGCAGGATCTTGGCGGCGGTCGCGGGCCCGGCCACCGACGGCAGCAGCCCCAGCACAATAAAACCGAGGCCGAGATTGTCCGCCTTGGTCAGGGCATGAATGCGAGTCAGGGTATCCGGCAGGCGAAACAGGCCGAGTGTGCCAACCAGGAAAAACAGGCAGCCAACCACCAGCATGAATGCCTGAATCAGGGCCAGGGGGCTGTCAGGCATCGTGCTGCTCCCCTGCGCTGTCGGCATTGGCTATCCGCAGCACCCGGGTCACAAAAGCCACAGTGGACAGCACCGCCAGCAGCGCCAGCACCAGGGCCACATCGCGCAGGGCTGGCTCCGCCTGGGACTCCGCCAGGACCAGCAACAGAGCCACGCCCGTGGTACCAAACAGCTGGGACGCCAGCATGCGATCCGCCGGCGCAGGCCCGCGCCAGATCCGCAGCAGGCCCAGCAGCAGCAGGAACAACAGCACGGCGGCAACCGCGTCCAGCAGCAGGATCATTGGGGAAACATCCGGGCAATACGCAGTTCCGTACGGGCGACATCCTCACTCACGGGCATCGTGGTATCCAGGCAGTGCAGCTCAATGTCACGGCCGTGCAGGGTCACGCTCAGGGTGCCGGGAAGCAGCGACAGGGTATTGGCCAGCAGCCAGCGCGGGCTGCCGGCGGGCAGCGAGGTAGTGTAGCTGACATAGCCCGGGCTGATCGGCAGGCGCGGTGACAGCAGGCGCCGGGCGACATCCACGCCGGCGGCTACGGAACGCAGGAAGAAGTAGCCGCTGAATACCAGGGTGGCCACCGGCTGGGGGCGCAGGGGTGAGGGCGGGAAAAAACGCAGGGACAGCAGCGCGACCAGAGGCGCCGCCCCCAGGCCAAAGCCAGTAGCAGCTGGATCGCCTTCCGTCAGTGCCCACCACGTCAATAGCAGCAGGGCCGTACGGATGGCTGCGCTGCCTGCATATGCCATATCAACTCCATCGCCCGCGCTTCCACCGCAGCACTATACCATTTGCCAGCGCGGTGGCATGCGCGGCCTTCGCCAGGCACCCTTTGCGAGGCACCCTTTGCCAAGCGCGGCCCGCTAATCTATGCTCCCTTCCTGTCCGCTGCCATTGGCAACTGCAAGTCCATGACCGCCCAACTATCCCAGGCCGAAGGCGCCCGCCTGCTCAAGCTGGCGACCAATGCGTCGGTCGCCGTCGCCGTGATCCTGATCGCCGCCAAGGGCGTTGCCTACTGGCAGACGTCCTCAATGAGCATCCTCGCCTCCCTGGTGGATTCGCTGATGGATTCCGGCGCCTCCCTGCTCAACCTGGTGGCGGTGCGCTATGCCCTGGCACCCGCCGACCGCCTGCACCGCTTCGGCCACGGCAAGGCGGAATCGATTGCCGCGCTGGCGCAAAGCACCTTCATCATCGGCTCGGGCCTGTTCCTGCTGTTTGAAGCCGCCAGAAGGCTGGCGGACCCGACTCCCCTGGCAGCTTATGGTCTCGGTGTGGCGGTCATGGTGTTCACCATAGCGGCCACCGCCGCACTGCTCCTGCTCCAGGGCTACGTCATCCGGCGCACGGGTTCCGCCGCCATCCGCGCGGATGCCCTGCACTACCGCACCGACCTGCTGACCAATTCCGGCGTCATCCTCGCTCTGCTGCTGGCCCAGTATGGCTGGCCGGGCATGGATCCGCTGTTCGCAATTGTCGCGGGCGCTTATATCCTCTGGTCCGCGCGAGCCATCATGCGCGATGCCTTCAATGAACTGCTGGACCGGGAACTGCCGGACGAGCAGCGTGCGCAGCTTTTGGCCATCGCCGAAGGGCATCCCGAGGTACGCGGGGTCCACGACCTGCGCACCCGCAGCTCCGGACGGGTCGATTTCATCGAGATGCACCTGGAACTGGATGGAGCCATGTCGCTGTTTCGTTCCCACACTATCTCCGACGAAGTGGAGGCGGCCATCATCGCCGCGATACCCGCCGCGGATGTGGTGATTCACCAGGATCCCGCGGGCATCGTGGAAGAGCAGCAGGACGAGCAATTGTTGTGAACCCGCAAGGTTCCGGCTACCATCGCTACCTGACGCGGGTGTAGTTCAATGGCAGAACTTCAGCTTCCCAAGCTGATAGCGTGGGTTCGATTCCCATCACCCGCTCCACGTTTCCTGCAGGTTCTTTGTTGATGGATATTGCCTGGTCCGTATTTACTCCCTGGCACTCCCTGGCCGGCGGCCTGCTGATCGGCCTGGCCGCGAGCATCCTGCTGCTGGCCAACGGCCAGATCGCCGGTATCAGCGGCATTCTCGGCAACCTGCTGCAGCGCAAAGGGCTCCAGAGCTGGCGACTGGCGTTCGTCGCCGGACTGATCCTGGCACCCATGCTGTTGCTGCCACTGCTGCCCGCCATTGGCCCGTTCCGGCCATCGGTGCCGATCGCCGAAAGCATGGACATCCTGCGCCTGCTGGCCGGTGGCTTCCTGGTGGGGTTGGGAACCAGCATGGCCAATGGCTGCACCAGTGGTCACGGGGTCTGCGGCCTGGCCCGCTTTTCCCCGCGTTCCCTCGCCGCGGTCCTGACCTTCATGCTGGCGGGGTTTGCGACCGTATTCCTGTGGCGTACAACCTGGGGGCTGCCACTGTGAAATCCACGCTGTCTTCACTCATTGCCGGCCTGCTGTTCGGGGCCGGCCTGCTCCTGTCGGGCATGGTCAACCCGAGCAAGGTGATCGGCTTCCTCGACATTGCCGGGGTCTGGGACCCATCCCTGGCGCTGGTGATGGTGAGCGCCATTCTTGTGTCCTGGATTGGTGTGCAGCTGGCGCTACGCCGTGCCGCCGGCGCCGACGCCGACGCCGACGCCGCCGAGGGCGCACCACAGCGCGACATCGACCGCCCCCTGCTCATCGGCAGCGCCCTGTTCGGCATCGGCTGGGGCATCACCGGCTTCTGCCCGGGCCCGGCGGTCGCCGCCCTGGGGATGGGCTTCTGGCCCGCTGCGGTGGTGGCCATCGGCCTGTTGCCCGGGCTCTGGGTCGGCAACCGGCTGTCAGGGTGAGCCGATGCTGTACAAGCCGCTGAGCGCGGCGTGGTCCGAGAGCTGCCGCCAGGGACCGCTGGCAAGACAGGCACAGGCCTGGGCCTTGAGCCCGCGGGCATAGATCCGGTCCATCGGCAACACGGGCAGCCACACCGGGAAGGTTCGCGCGTGGCGTCCGGTCAGCTCGCTGAACAACTCGCGCACCTCCAGGTCATCCTCGAAATGCTTTGAGGCACGCACTTTCCAGTCATTGAAATCGCCCCCGATCAGCAGCGGCTCATCGTGCGGCACGTGGCTCTCGATGCGCGCGACCAGAGTATCCAGCTGGCGGCTGCGCTCGGCCTGGAACAGGCCCATGTGCACGCACAGCAGATGTAGCGGACGGCCTCCGGGCAGTTCGACAATCCCGTGGAGAATGCTGCGACTGGCCAGGCGGTGATTGGAGATGTCGATATTCTCCCAGAAGCGAAACGGATACTTGCTGAGGATGGCGTTGCCGTGATGGCCCTTGCGGTAAATCGCGTTCTTGCCGTAAGCATAGTGGGGCCACAGGCGGTCGGCGAGGAACTCAAAATGAGGCACATCGGGAAAATCCCCGAGTTTTTTGCGAAAGCGCCGGGTCGATCCGTGGATTTCCTGCAGAAACACCACGTCGGCGTGCTCCTCCTCCAGCAGTTCGCGGATGCGCCGCAGCACGAAGCGCTGATTACCTGCGGTAAAGCCTTTGTGTATGTTGTAGGTAAGAACCTTGATATCCATAACGTTGGGGTACCGCTCCTGCGGGATGCTACTTGATTGGGAAATCCGCTATCGGTACCGGCTTGCCGAAGTGGTAGCCCTGGAAGAACGTGCAGCCCTGCAGCTTGAGAAACTCGCACTGCTCCGCTGTTTCGACCCCCTCCGCAATCACCTCCATGTGCAGGTTCCTGGCCATGCCGATGATGGTTTGGACAATCACCGCGTTCTCGGGTTTCAACGTCATGTTATGGACAAAGGACTGGTCAATCTTGAGCTGGTCAAGTGGCAAGTGGGTAAGATAGGCGAGCGAGGAATAGCCGGTGCCGAAATCGTCTATCGAAAATCGCAGGCCTCCTCTGCGCAGTTCATTCATCTTGATGATGGTCGAGTCGATGTCATCCATGATCAGCCCTTCGGTCAGCTCCAGCTTGAGTCGGGAAGGGTTGATCCCGCTTTGTTCCACAACCTCCAGCACCTGGGCGACAAAGTCCGGCGTGTGAAACTGCTTTGGACTGACATTCACCGCCAGCTCCAGAGCGGCAGTGGCGGGCACCTGCTCCCAGGCCTTGAGCTGGGCACAGGCCTGGCGCATGACCCAGAGACCGATCGGGGCGATCAGCCCGGTGTTCTCGGCCAGGGGTATGAATTCTGTGGGTGAGACCAGGCCGCGAGAGGGAGATATCCAGCGCAGCAGAGCTTCTGCACCTACCAGACCGCCGCTGTCATTGACCTGGGGCTGGTAGTAGAGGGCGAATTCATCCTGCTGCAGCGCCTGGCGCAAGCCGCGCTCCAGCTGCAATCGGGTTTCCAGCGCCGCCTGCATGCCGGGGTCGTAGAAATACAGGGTGTTGCGCCCATCCCGCTTGGCCTGATACATCGCAGTATCTGCCCGTCGGACCAGCTCTTCCGCGGAGACGCCGCGCCCATGGAACATGCTGATGCCAATGCTCGCGGTGCCCCGGTAGTCGTCCACTTCCTGCACGCAGGCAGTGGCTACTTTCTCGAGGATCTTCTCCGCAACGACTTCCGCGCTGGTAGCCGACTGCTCCAGTTCCTCGCCGAGCGATTCCAGGATCACCACAAACTCATCACCACCAAACCGCGCTACCGTATCGCCCTCGCGGACACAGCCCGTCAGCCTTTTGGCCACAGCCACCAGCAACGCATCGCCCACATTGTGGCCCTTGCTGTCATTCAGGTCCTTGAAATGATCAAGATCGATGAACAGCAGAGCCCCGTAGCACGCCTGACGGCCGCTGGAGGCCAGGCTGTGTTCCAGCCGGTCTTCCATCAGCCGGCGGTTGGGCAGGTCTGTCAGGGGATCGTAAAAGGCGAGCCGCTCAAGCTTGTCTTCGGCTTGCTGCCGCCGGGCAATATCCAGCTGTAGTTCGCGGTTGGCGTCCTCCAGCTGCAACATCTTGTCTTCCAGTTTGCGGATGAGTGTCTCGCTGTAAATCTTGAGCAGCGACTCCGTGTCCTCAGTGGGCTGTGCCAGCGCCGGGGGGCTCCCTCTGATGCTCTTGGACCCCACCTCCTGCAACCGGGCCATGAAGTCTTCCGGCTCACAGGGCTTGAGGATAAACCCGTCTGCCCCCAGGCTCAGGGCAAGCTGCTCATCCTCGGGCTCGGTGTAGGTTGCCGTGTAGACCACAAACGGGATATGCCGCAGCAGCTTGTCATGTTTCCAGTGGCGCAACAGCGTATAGCCGTCCATGACCGGCATCAACAGGTCTGACACCACCAGGTCCGGTGGTATCTGGCGGGCAACAGTCAGCGCTTCTGCCCCGTGCCGGGCAACCGCCACCTCATAGCCATGGCCCGAGAGCAACGCCTGCAGGTAATAGCGGTTTTCTTCAATATCGTCGACAACGAGGATGCGTTTCATGCGGCTCCCGGGCCGGAGGAGCGCACACCGAAATAGGCGCTGATTTGCTCGATAAAGGTATCCGGGTTGATCGGCTTTTCAATATAGCCGTTGCAACCGGCTTCCAGACAGCGCTCCCGATCGCCCGCCATGGCATGGGAGGTGACCGCGACGATGGGTATGCGATGCAGTGTTGCATCCGAACTCAGCAGCCTGGCAACCGCATGCCCGTCCATGGTCGGCAGCTGGATATCCAGCAGGATCAGATCCGGCATCAGGGTCTGGGCCAGATTTATCCCGCTGAGGCCGTCGACGGCCGACGCTACGGTAAAACCGCTGCGCTCAAGCAGAAATGTCGCCAGGTAGCGATTCTGCTCGTTGTCCTCGATCAGTAAAACAGTTCTATTCATCGCGCCACCTGAATAGTCGTGGGCAAGACGACGGTAAACTCACTGCCTTTGGTCCACTCGCTGCGAGCGGTGATTTCGCCGCCCATGAGATCGACCAGTCGCCGGCAAATCATCAGTCCCAGCCCGGTGCCTTCGTGTTGCCGCGTAAGGCCGTAATCCAGCTGGCTGAAGGGCAGGAACAGCCTGGACAGATCTTCTCTCCGGATTCCGACCCCCGTATCCCGAACACGCATGCATACCGCACTGCATCGCTCCTGAGCTGCCGGTGAAAAGTAGTCCTCTAGCGGCTCCACTACAAGGCTTACTTCACCGCTATCGGTGAACTTGATCGCGTTGTTGAGCAGATTTATAAGAATTTGCTCTACCCGCCGCCTGTCTCCCACCATCGCTGGCAATGGCGGGTCGGCTCGCACCAGCACGCGCAAGTTCTTTTTTTCGGCCAGCGGCGCGATTGATGCGACCACCCGGTCTATGGACTCTCCCAGGTCGAACGTTTCCGCCCGGACTTCCAGCTGGCCGGCCTCTATTTTGGACAGATCCAGGACGTCGTTGATCAGCTCGAGCAGATGCCGTGCACTGCCCTGAACCATTTTCAGCTGCCGGTGCTGTTCCTCATTCAGCGGGCCAGCCAGCTCCTGCAGGATAATACCGGTGAAACCGATAATGGAATTCAGGGGAGTGCGCAGCTCATGGGACATGGTGGCGAGAAAGGCGGACTTGATCCGATCTGCGGCTTCGGCGCGCACCAGCGCTGACGCCAGCTCCGAAGTGCGCTCAGCGACCCGATGTTCCAGGGTGTCATTCAAATCACGTAGCGCAATTTCAGCGCGCTTGCGTTCGGTGATATCGATACCCACGCCCACCAGACAGCGGGCACCATCAAAATCCACGCCACGGCCGGTAAAGAAATAAGGTGTTCTGCGCCCATCCCGGGACAGGAACTCGGCCTCTATAGTGGCCTCACCCTCATGCAGAGCCTCCTCGATGCGCTGTTGCAGCAAACCTCGGTCATCGGCCGCAAAAAAATCCACGGGCAGCATACGCGCGACTTCGTCCCCACTGTAGCCGGATACGGTTTCGAAGTTGCGATTCCAGCGCAGAAAGTGGCCCTTTTCATCATAGAAGTAGAGAATCCCCGGCATGCTATCCATCATCGCCTGCGAAAACGACAGCTCGCGAGCAACCGCCGACTCGGCCTGTCGGTGTTCTTCCGCCAATACAAACCCATCCAGCGCCAGTGAGACATCCACCACCACTTCCTGCAGCAGGGAGACTTCATTGTCGCGGAAAAAGTTCACTTCGCCCGCATACACGCTGAGCACGGCGACCACCTCTCCGCGCTCCACCAGCGGCAGCGCTGCGCGGGACCGCAAGCCATGCTGCCTGGCAACGTCGCGCCAGCGGCGCATGTCCTCGCTGGCGGAAAAGTCGTTGCAAATCACGGGCGCAGCGTCATCAACAACCTGCTGCCAGCCAACGCTGCCCATATTTACCTCAGATTTGTCCATGAGATCACGGATTACAGCCTCAACACCCTCGCCGGCAGTTGCCACCGGCTCCAGTGATGACGCGTCTGAGCCAAGCCAACCGACCCAGGCCATCTGGAATCCGCCCTGCTCTACCAGTACCTGGCAGATGCGGGAGAATAGCTGCTCCTTATCGGCCGCAGTGAGGACTTCGTGGTTGATCCGGCTAAAGGCCTGGTAGAGACGGTTGAAACGCTCTATTTCGCGCTTGTGCGCCCGCAGCCGGGAAAACCCTTTCTCCACCGTAGCAAACGACCGTCGGGTCACCAGATAAAGCACCAGCGCAGTGGTACCCACGAAGGCAAAGCCTTTGTAGACACTGACTTGAACCAGCACTGCCGGATCCTGCACCAGCATCGCAAGAATCGCATCGGAGAACAGTATCCACAGCAGGCCGCACACGATGTATGTGCCCACGATCTGCCAGACCGTGGGCCGGATCTTTGCCCGTCGCGAATGCCTTGCTGCCAGTTTTGCGGACCGAGGCCGCGCCATGGTCACCTCTTGTTATAGTTGTCTGGAAACCTTCCAGCCGCGGGTCAGTATAGCGTGGTATGCGGATTACCCAACATTGCCGTTTGTGGGCGACTGAATCCTGCTAAGCTTGGCCAAAGCCAACACCGCGGGCAGCCAACCGCCATGCACGATTTTGCCACCGAGGATTTTGCGGGAGCCGCACTGCACCGCAACCTGTCCCTGATGCGCGAGCAGGGGCCTGTGGTCCCGGCCCTTTTCGGCGGCCAGCCGGCAGTGCTGATCAGCGGGTATCGGGCGCTGGCCGATGCCTTTCGCGACAATAACAGTTTCCCACCGGCGGATGCCTACCGGATCACCATTGAACCGGTGCAGGGCGTGACCTTCCAGACCATGGAAGACGACCAGCACCGCTTGTACCGACGCCTGACCACGCCCGCATTCCAGTCCCGAGCGGTGGAGGCAATGGAACATGAGGGTTTGGCGCGGATCGCTCACGAACTGATCGATCGCCTTGGCAGCCGGCGCAGCGCCGATTTCGCCAGCGCCTTTACCCACCGGGTCGCGTTTGCCGTTATCAGCCGTATGCTGGGTATCCCCACCGACCGGGAAGATGTGTTCCGCGACTGGGCGGTGGGATTTCTGGAGTTTCCACGGGATCCTGCCCGTTCGCGCCACTGCGCCGAACAGATCACCCAATACCTGCTGCCCATCCTCGCACAGCGTCGGCACCAGCCCCGGGAGGACATCCTCTCCGGCCTGGTAGCGGCAGAGGTCGACGGTCGCCGGCTGACCGACGAGGAAATCCTCGCCCACATCCGTCTGCTATTCAGCGCCGGCGCTTCCACTACCACGGATGCCCTTGGCAACCTTGTCTACACACTATTGGCGCAGCCGGAGCACTGGCAGGCACTGCTGACACAGCCAGACTTGCGTGGCGGCGCCATTGAGGAACTGCTGCGCTGGGAAACGCCGGTGGCGGTGCTGCCGCGGCTGTCTGCGAACCATCCCGTGGAATTCCACGGTGCCCGCATTCCCGCCGCCACGTTTTGCCTGTTCGGGATTGCCGCCGCCAATCGCGACCCGGCCGTGTTCGAGAATCCGGATGTGTTCGATATGCAGCGGGACAGCAGCAAAAAACTGCTGAGTTTCGGCCCCGGGCCGCGGCTATGCCCGGGAATGCACCTGGCGCGCCGGCAACTCGCGGTGGCGCTGGATGTGATCCTGGAGCGCCTGCCCGGCCTGCACCTGCTGGACCCGGAGGCTGCCGTACCCCAGGGCGCGATCCTGCGCGGGCCTGCCACCTTACCGGTGGGCTGGTAAGCAGCCGGGTCACTGCGCGGAGGCTGGACGCTTCTTTTGACCTGTGGGGGTTATCAACATACTCTACCGTTGGCCAAACAAGACGACAGGGAAGCCGGATAACAATAATGCACAATGGCAATTCCAGGGACGGCGGCGAACCGGCGAACGAACCGGTCACGGTGCTACTGCGGCAGTGGCGGGCGGGTGACCCTTTCGCCCTTGAGCAGCTGACGCCACTAGTCTACGAGGAGCTGCGCAAGCGGGCACGCGGCGCCTTTCAGGGGGAAAGGGAAGGCCACACACTGCAGCCCACGGCCCTGGTGCATGAGCTGTTCGGCCGTCTGGCACCGGCCAATGTCGACTGGCAAGACCGCAGCCATTTCTTCGCTTTGTGCTCACGCATGATGCGCCACATTCTCGTCGACCATGCCAAGGCGCGCTCTGCAGCCAAGCGCGGCAACAGCCCGGTGCTGGTGGAGCTGGACGCGAACCTGCCGCAAGAGGTTGCCAGCCACGAGGATCTGCTGGGGCTGCACCAGGCACTGGAAAAGCTTGCCACCCTGGACCCTCGCAAAGCCGAACTCGTCGATCTGCAGGTGTTCGGCGGGCTCTCGTTCAGGGAAATGGAGGAGGTTACCGGACTCTCCAGCAGTACCCTGGATCGGGATCTGCGCTTCGCCAGATCCTGGCTCAAAACCCAGCTCGTAGCGGAGTAGCAGCACATTGCACAGTGGTGACTTCCAGCGGCTGGAGCAGTTGTTCAATACCACGATGGACCTGCCAAAGGATGAACAACAGGCATTTTTGCTACGCAGTTGTGACGGCGACCTCGATCTGCTGGAGGCCGTGAAGGCCTTGCTCCACCATAGTGAACAGACCGCGAATTTCACCGCTGTAGTGGAGCATTCAGCTCTGGACATGCTCACCCAGGCGTCCATGGCAGAGGGGGATGCGGCTGGCGCCTACCGCATCCTGGAGAAGATCGGCCAGGGCGGGATGGGCACGGTGTACCTGGCAGCCCGTGCCGACGACGAGTATCAGCAGCGCGTGGCGGTCAAGGTTATCAACCGGCTGGCTGGCGACAACGCTGACATCCAGCGCCGCTTCCAGGATGAACGCCAGATTCTCGCCAATCTGCAACATCCCAATATTGTGCGCCTGCTCGACGGCGGCAGCCTTGCGGATGGATCGCCCTTTCTGGTCATGGAGTATGTGCACGGGGAGCGTATAGACGCCTGGTGCAAAAGAGAGAACCTGTCGGTCGACAAGATCCTGGTGTTGTTCGCGAAGGTCTGCCATGCGGTGCAGCACGCCCACCAGAACCTGGTGGTACACCGCGACCTGAAACCCTCCAATATCGTGATTGGCGCGGATGGCGAACCCAAGCTGATGGATTTCGGCATCGCCAAGCTGCTGAAACCGGAAGGCGACGCCTCTGACCCGCCTACCGAGCTGGGCAACCGGGTGCTGACCCCTATGTATGCCAGCCCGGAGCAGCTCAACGGGAATGCGGTCAGCACCTTGTCAGATGTGTACTCACTAGGGGTTATTCTCCACGAGCTGCTGGTCGGGCAACGACCCTTTGACGATGGTGGCACCAACTCCTGGTCCTACGCCCAGCGTATTATCGATGAGGACCCTCGGGCGCCCAGCCGCCGCCTCGGCCTGGGCGTGCTGCGCGGAGATCTCGACAATATCCTGCTGACCGCACTGGCCCGCGATCCTCATCGCCGTTACCAGTCTGCCGGGGCCCTGGCAGCGGACCTCGACAGCTGTCGTCGGCGCCGACCGATTGCGGCCCGGCCGCGCTCTCTTGCCTACCTCGCCGTGCGCTTTATCCAGCGCAATCAGCTCGCCAGCGCGCTGCTGCTGGCCGTGGTGATGGCGGTGAGCGGGTTCGGTTATGCGCTCTACCAGCAGGCCATACTGCTGCAGCAGGAGCGGGACTTCGCCCGTGGCCAGCTGGCCCGGACCACGGCAGTGCTGGATCTGGTGGAAGACATGTTCAGCGGGCTTGCGCCCAACAACAGCCAGGGGAGAACCGTCACCGTGCGCGAGATGCTGGACCACGCCAGCATGGAACTGGATCAGGGTAGAGGCAGTTTCAGCGCGGCACCCGCGGCGGTCACCGCCGTGATCAGGCGCATCATCGGCGCAACCTACAACCACCTCGGGCTGATCGACCCGGCCGAACGACACCTGAGCGAGGCCCTTGCCTTGCACCGTACCGGTGCCGTTCGCGATGAGGCAGAAAAACTGCGGGTCATCCGTCAGCTGAGCCAGACCTATCATCTCGGCTACGGGTATCACGAGGAACGTCTGCGCCTGAATCTGGAGGCGCAGGCGCTCAGTGAGCGGCTCTATGGCCCCGGGTCACAGGAAGCGTTCACCGCAAGCGCCGAGCTCGCCAGTTCCTACCACCTGATGGGCCGGTTGCAGGAAGCCAGGGCGCTGTACGATGAGGTGTACCGGGGACAGCTGGCGCTGCTGGGGGAGGTGCATCCCGACACCATTAGCTCCCTGTCCAGACTCGCCGTGGTCGACTACTGGCTAGGGAATTTCGCCACGGCACTGGCCGCTTTTGAACAGTGTCACGCCACGGCCGTGGCCGTGCTCGGTGAAACCCATACCCTGAGCCTTGCGTGTCTGGAACGCCGCGGCCTGATCCTGGAAACCATGGGCCGCTACTCGGCCGCGGTAGCGCCGTTGGAGCAGCACGTGTCTCTCGGCTCCCGGGTACTCGGCAGGTCCCACCCGGCCACCCTGCGAACCATGCACAGCCTTGCGGACTCCCACCGCGGGCTGAAACAGTATGACGTCGCGGAGCGGCTGTTTCTGGAAGTTCTGGCCCTGCGCAGGGAGGCACTGGGAGAAACGAACATCGAAACCCTGCAAACCGAGATGAAGCTGGCCCGGGTGTATCGCCTGACCCGGCGCTTCGCGGAAGCGACGCCGCTGATCACGCACGCGCTGGACAATGAGATCGCCGAGTTCGGGTTCGAGCACCCGACCACATTGATCGCCGCTCAGGAAATGGCCGAGTTGCTATTGGATTCCCGAGAGTTGGGTGAAGCCGGCGATCTGCTGGCGCGGGTCCTGTCAGCCAGGGAACAGGTTCTGGGGGTCGAGCATCCGGAACTTCAGGGCACCCTGCTGGGACTGGCGCGGGTAGACAGGGCGCGCGAGCGGCCCGCATCCGCCAGGGGCCATCTGCTGCGGGCGCTGGCGCTGTGGGACCAGAACCCCGAGTACCAGCCCCAGAACCGGCGCAGGCTGCTGAATCTGCTGATCGAGGTCAGTGAGGAGCTGGACGGGCCGGAGGCGGCATTGCAGTACCGCGAGCAAATGGTGCAGCTGTCAGCGCAGGCCGGAGGAACCTGAAGCTGAGTGCGGCAAGCAACCTGGCTCCGCCTTCGCGCCAGCAAAAAAATTTACGACTTGTGGGCAAAACCGGCCCTACTCCTCGCTATTAACCTGAGAAGGCCAGCCTGTCTCTGTCGCAGAGGCACGCGCACTTCAAAGAGTGCTGGATAGCCATTCAGCACATCGACGCGATCAAACACCTCTTTCAGGAGATTCAACCATGTT
The DNA here is from genome assembly GCF_030649675.1 of Haliea sp. E1-2-M8. Taxonomy (GTDB): domain Bacteria; phylum Pseudomonadota; class Gammaproteobacteria; order Pseudomonadales; family Halieaceae; genus Haliea. The sequence continues at coordinate 34,225 of NZ_JAUTDR010000019.1, forward strand.
AAAAAGTATAGTAGTGGCTACCGCAATGGTATTCACGATGAGTGCCTCAGCTTTACCCCAAGGGAAGCCGTTCCAGGAGCTCGCCGCCCAGATTTCGGCGCTTGATTCAGAAATCGCAGAGCTCCAGCAGCGTATTGATGATGGTGACGCAGCGCTGACAGATGCGGTTGCCACCCTCGCGGAGCAGGTTGCAGCAAATTCGGGCCTGATAGCAAGTACCGACGATATTCTCGACCAGTTGGCCATTGAGACCCGTGACCTGGCAGTCGCCGTGGGCACAACCGATGAGGCATTAGCATCGTTGGCATTTGATATGGCTGCAAAAATTGCTGCGCTGGCAGCTGAGGATCAGGCACTTGCCGCTCGTCTGGCAGTGCTCGAGGCCATTGACCACGCCAAGGTGACTGGCCAGTGTCCGGATGGCTCGGTAGTGGTGGAACTGACAGAAACCTCAATCATCTGTGAATCTGTAGAGCAGTCAAGTGACCCGTTTGTGTATAGCAAGAACGTTTCCGCCGAGGCAACATCAGCAACGGTGCTGACGGTTCTTCCCAAATGCGACAACGCATCCGACAGGTCGTATAACGGTGGTTTCCTGGCCTCACCAAGTACAGCCACCGTAAGCGAGAACTTTCTGCAGTTCAATACTCACCCTGCCGCGCTAGCTACGCGCCAGATAAAAGCCAACAATGCTACTCGGCTGGTAGGTTATATTGTCTGCGAGCGCGCAGCGCAGTAGTGGCCGCGGGCGGCCAGCTGCGGGCGGCTAGCCCGGCGCCGCCTGCGCGCCGCGCACCAGCCGCCCCGGCAAGGTGCCGGTTGTCTCGCCATTGCGGTACACCGGCACCCCATTGACGACAGTGGCGACATAGCCTTCGGCACGCTGCACCAGCCGGCGGCCGTTGCCCGGCAAATCGTAGGTGACCTCAGGGGCATGCAGCGCCAGGCGCTCAAAGTCGATCACGTTCAGATCCGCCTTGTAGCCCGCTGCCAGCAGGCCGCGATCCTCCAGCCCCATGAACAGCGCCGTCGCCCGACTCAAACGATGCACCAGGTCGGCCAGCGGCAGGCGCCCCCGTTCCCGGTCCCGCCCCCAGTGGCTGAGCGCGAAGGTGGAATAGCTGCCATCACAAATGGTGCCGGCGTGGGCGCCACCGTCCCCCAGTCCCGGCAGCACGTCGGGGTGGGCGAGCATGGTGCCAACTGCATCCAGGCTACCTTCGGCGTAGTTGGCCATGGCCAGATACAGCGCCGTGCCGCGCTCGCCGTCGAGCATCAGGTCGTAGGCCAGCGCCTCCGGGCTCACCCCCAGTTGCCGGGCGCGGCCGGCAATGCTCTGCTCCCAGGGCTGTTCGTAGACCGGCGGGTCACCGAGCAGGAACATGTGGTCGAAGTCGCGCACCATGCGCCCCAGCACCAGGGCTGGGTCCGGGTCCACCGGCTCGCTGAGAATACGGGTACGCCGTTCCGGGTCGCGCAGGGCCTGCAGGCGCTCGGTGAGCTCCAGCCCGGCAAGCTCGCGGTAGCCGGCAGTGCTGTAGAAGGGATTCAGGGTCAGCTCGTGACCCAGCATCATGCCAATGGCGCGGGGCATGACCTGGCCCTTGATCACCACGCCCTCGGCGTTGGCTGTGGCCAGGTCCTGCAGCAGCTGCGGCCAGATATGCGGGCCGGTATTGCCGGTACCGATGGAGAACGTGAGCGGCCGCCCGGAGGTCTCCGCCAGCTGCCGCAGGATATTGATATCCTTGCCCGGCAGATGGACATCCTCCACGATCTGGAACACCCCCCTGCCCTTTCTGCCCATGGTCGCAGCCAGGGCCAGCAGCTCTTCGTTGCTGGCGTCCAGCGTGGGAATCGGCTTGCCGTCGCTGGAGCGGTGGAACAGGGTGCGCGAGGTGGCAATACCCATGGCGCCGGCGTCCAGCGCCTCCTCCAGAAGTTCGCACATGCGCTGGATATCCGCCTCGGTGGCGGGTTCGCGATTGGCACCGCGCGCGCCCATCACATAGACCCGCAGGGCCGCGTGCGGCAGGTAGCCGGCCACATCCATGTCGAACTCGCGCGATGCCAGCAGGTCCAGGTACTCGGGGAAACTCTCCCAGGTCCAGGGCAGGCCCTCGGCCAGCACCGGGTAGGGGATATCCTCCACGCCATCCATCAGGCGGATCAGCGTATCGTGATCCTCCGCCCTGCAGGGCGCAAAACCGACGCCGCAGTTGCCGATAATGGCAGTGGTGACCCCGTGACAGGAGGATGGGCGGAGGCGATTCTCCCAGGTGACGTGGCCGTCGTAGTGCGTGTGCACGTCGACAAAACCGGGGGTCACCAGCAACCCGCTGGCGTCAATCTCTTCGCGGCCAGCGGCCAGGCCACTGCCTACTGCGGCGATGACCCCGTTGTTGATGGCGACGTCGGCCGGGCGTGGCTCTGCGCCGGAACCATCGATGACGGTGCCACCGCGAATCACCAGATCGTAGCTGCTCATGCTGACTGTGCCTCGTTGCTGTTTTCCAGTACCCGCCCCATCTGCACGCTGCCGCGGATGGTGCTGCGCTGCACGATGCGGATTTCGTCCGCCGGGTGGCCAAAGGCCATGTGCATGGTACGGCGGTTGTCCCAGAGCACAATGTCGTTGTTCTGCCAGTCGTGGATGTACTGGAATTGCGGCTGCAGGGTGTGCGCCACCAGCTGCTGAATCAGGGCATCTCCTTCTGCAGCCGGCAGGCCGATGACCGACTGGATGTTCAGGGTGCTGATATTGAGGATGCGCCGCCCGGTTTCCGGATGGGTCCAGACCAGCGGGTGCGCCACTGGCGGGAAGTCCGGCAGGGTCATGCTGGTACCGGTAACGAGCTTGCCGCCCGGTTGGTTGAAGCGCATGGCGCTTAAGTCCGGGCAGAACACATAGCGTGCCTCCAGACCCTCGATGCGCCGCTGCAACGCCGGATCCAGGGCCTCCCAGGCCATTGCGGTGTCGATCCAGCCGGTCTGGCCACCGTGCTCGCTCTTCTGCACCATGCGCAGCAGGGCGCCAGCGTTGGGCGTGGTGGCAAAAGCGAGGTCGGTGTGCCAGGGAATGCGGCCGTAGGTGGGCACGCCGGCGAACTCGTAAACCGGACCGGTGAGGCCCTGCTCATTGCTGAGCAGGATCAGCTCCGGGTAGCCGGGCAGGCGGAAGTGCTCGATCGGGTGGGGTTCCAGTTCACCAAAGCAGCGGGATAGCTGCAGCAGCGCCTCGGGAGAGGTGCCGATGCCGCGAAACAGGACGATCCCGGCCTCCAGCCAGAGTTGGCGCAGGGCCCGGGCGGTAGCGTCGGGAATCCCCTCCCCGATCTCGAGGCCGGTGACTTCGGCGCCAACGCCGCCGGGCAGAGTGGTAACGTCAAAATCCATGTTGTCGCTCCCGTTGTCGCCTGTGCCGGCGACCGCCTCAGAATGTATAGGTCGCCTCGAGGCCGTAAGTACGCGGTGGCCCGAAGAAGCTCACCGTGAAGGGCCCAAAGGGCACCGTGTTCAGGCGGTAGTCCTTGTCCAGCAGGTTCTTGCCCCACAGGGCCACCTGCAGTTCGTTACCGCCCAGCGGAATGTTGGCCAGGGTCAGGCGCCCATTCACCAGGCCGTAACCCTTGATATCGGACACGGCCTTCTGGGCCGGCGTCACATAGGGGGTGTAGTCGTCATTGTAGCTGTAATCCAGGCGCGCGGTCAGCTCACCGAAATGGGCTCTGAGCACGGTGTATTCCAGGCCCAGGTTGACCGTATGCTGCGGTGAGTACTGGGTAAAGCGTTCGTCCGCGACATCGACGATGGCGCCCAGCGCTGGATCGAATTCCAGGAACTCCTCGAAGCCGGAGTCCAGATAGCCGTAGTTGAAGCTCAGCAGCAGGTCGGCACCGGGCATGTACATCGCTTCAAGCTCGAAACCTTTCTTCTCTGCCTGGCCGGCGTTCTCGATCACCGACGCGGCGGAACCGGATGCGGAGGGGACAAACACCGACAGCTGGATATCAGTCTCGTCGTTGAAGAATGCCGCGACGTTCAGCTGCAGGGTGTCATCCAGCCAGCGGCTCTTGAAGCCGATTTCATAGGAGTCTATCTCCTCGGCGTCAAAACCCCGGTTGAAGGATTCCAGCGATCCGGCTTCGCCATTGAAGCCCCCGGACTTCCAGCCCTGGGCATACTTGGCGTAGGCATTCAGGTTGTCGCTGAATTCATAGCTGGCGATCACCGTCGGCGAGACGTTGGTAAAACTGTCCTTGTTGCGCCCGGCAAAGGCCGGGTTGTCATCGGGGTGGTCGATATAGACCTCTTTTTCCTCGTCGGTCCAGCGTACGCCGAAGGTCAGGGTCAGGCGGTCTTCGAGCACTGGCGGCACCCAGTCCACCTGGCCATAGGCGGCGATCTGCTCTGACTCCAGGCCATAGGCGTTGCGCTGCACAAACGGGCCAAAGAAGCTGTTGAGCGGCTCCAGCGGGTTGAAGGCGTCCGCTTCCTCTTCGAAGTAGTACAGCCCCACTACATAGTTCAACCGTTTGTGGCTACCGGTCAGCTGTAACTCGTGCGACTGTTGCGTGTAGTCCTCGTCAATCTTCGAGTGGAACAGGGCAAACGGGGTGCCGTCGTTGTCCAGGCTCTGGCCGAAATCCAGGCTGCGATGGTTGGCGATGTACTTGACGGAAGCACCGCCGAGCACACCCGCGTCACCGAGATCGTAGTCCACGGTCACGGTCTGGCTGGTTGACTCAAATTTCTCGTAGACATCGGCGTCGATAGAGGCGGAGCTGAGGTTGTCGGTCTCACTGGTCACGAACTGGGCCAGATCGGCCGGCATCGGAAAGCCGAACGTGAGACTGGAGGTGTTCAGGTTGGTGAACTGGGGTTTCGCCGGCGTGTTGTCCACATCCACGTAGTCCACCGAGTAGCGCGCAGAAAGTGCATCGCTGATGTCCCACAGCAGGTCCAGGCGGGCGATGGTGCTTTCCGCGGCATTGTGCTCACTGGCACTGCCCGGGGGGTTGGCGGGGATCGGTTGGCCGGTGAAAGGGTGGGTGATAGTAGTGTTGGGCGCAGCGGGGCGGTTCTTGTAGAAACCGTCACGCTCATCCGCTGACAGGGTCAGGCGGGTCCTCAGGGAGCCGGCGCCACCGAGGTCCAGTGCCGGCAGATCCAGCGAGCCGTACAACTCACCCTGGCCGAAGTTGCCCACGCCACCGCGCAGCTTGCCGCCCAACTCACCACTGGGCTCCATGGTGATCACATTCAGCGCGCCGCCCGAGGTGTTGCGGCCGAACAGGGTGCCCTGGGGGCCGCGCAGCACTTCGATCCGCTCCACTTCCGCCAGCTTGAACACGTTGCCGGAAAACTTGCCCACGTAGGCCCCGTCCAGGTAGATGCCGACGGTGGGCTCCCAGTAGATACCAGGGTTGGCGGTGACGGAACCGCGGATTGCAACCGTGGCCTTGGCGGTGTTGGACGGCAGCGGCGCGACCTTGACGTTGGGGACAAAGGTACCAATGTCCACCAGGTCGCGGATACCTTTCTGCTCCAGCGCTTCCTGGCCGAAGGCGGTGATCGCGATCGGTGCGTCCTGCAACGATTGTTCGCGCTTCTGCGCGGTTACCACCACCTCTTCCAGCTGGGCCTGCGCCTGGCTGGCGGCAAGCACGGCGGCGCAGAGCGCAAGGCGGGGAGAACGGCAGGTGGCACGGCGGCTAGCTACATTGTTACGGGGCATGCGCTGTAATCCTTGATTGTTATGGCTTTGCGAAGGCCAGCTTGCGGGCTGGAGTCCTGATGGACGGCGAGACTACAGGTCTGCGAACAGCGGCGCATAACCCATTTGAGCTAGACGGGGCCCGCACGGCAGACCCGGGGGGAATCGGGCGAAGCGTTAGTCGGTGCGGTGACCCGCACAGGCTTGCCTTTATGTACCGTCGTTCAAGGTGGGTGACCGAACATACTTTGCCAGCACCGAACGCTATCCTTCCATTACAGACATCCACTGAGGGTGGACCCCGCGGCCGAGCGCCGCATCCTGAAGAGAAGCTGATGAGACATACTAATGGCCTTGCCGCCATTGCCGCAAACCACATACCCGTGCCGGACCTGGGCGAAAAATTTCTGGAGTTTCTGAATGGCGTCAGCTATCCGTGTGTTGGGGCCAAGTCAGCTCTGGCCCGTGGTTTAATTGAAACTCATGAGTTCGGTAGGCTGGGAGACCGCGACAACGACCGGCCGTTAATGGATGGACTCTCTCAATTTGTCAGGATGATCGAAGCCAATACTTCCAGCAATGACATAGTGCATTCTTACGTAGCCATTTTCAGGGGGCCGCATGATATGAATGAACTTCGTTTCGAGTCCTTGTTGTGGTCGCAGTTATGGCGAATCCACAGGCTTGACGTCCTGGCGGGCAACAAGCCTGCCTGCGATGTCAGCGCCGATGCCGATAGCGCACAATTCAGCCTGAGCATGGCGGGGCATCCGTTTTTCGTCATCGGGCTGCACTCGCATGCTTCCCGACTCGCCCGGCGTTTCAGCCACCCGGTGCTGGTGTTCAACTCCCACCGCCAGTTCGAGAAGTTACGAGAAGACGGACGCTTTGCGAAGATGCAGGCGGCCACTCGGGCACGCGATATCGAATTGCAAGGGTCCGTGAATCCCAACCTCGCGGACTTCGGTGCTGCGAGTGAGGCCAGGCAGTACAGCGGCCGCGAGGTTGGGTCCGACTGGCAGTGCCCATACGATTTTGACAATCAGCCGTGAACCCAGGCGTAACGACGGTGAGAATTCCGCCCTGCTCCGCGCAGTCGGTCGAGCTTGGCACTGGTGATGAACTGGTAATTATCGATCCCGAAGGCCAGCAAGTGAGCGACGTCGTGGCTTTCGCGCTTCCGGATTGTGTGGAGTATCTGTCCTCAGGCCGTTCTCTCGACTATGCCGCACGCTTATGGCTAACGACCGGCGACATACTGTACTCGAACCGCAGCCGGCCCATGTTCACCATCATGGAGGATACCTGCGGCCGCCACGACTTTACCTTGACACCCTGCTCGAAAGATACCTTCAGGATCATCTACGGCGAGAGCGAGGAGCGCCCGGGTTGCGAGGGCAACCTGGTCGCGGCACTGGCCCCTTACGATATCGGTGTAGATCGGATTCCGGTTGCATTCAATGTCTTCATGCATGTTGCGATAGATGCCACAACCGGCGAGCTCCAGGTTCTTCCGCCGCTCAGCGAAGCCGGGGATTTCGTTCGTCTGCGGGCCCAGATGCCACTGGTGGTCGCGATAACTGCATGTTCCGCCGGGCAGTCAAACAATTTTTGCTTCAAGCCCATAGACGTTCAGGTAGTGCGCTGCTGAACATAGGTTTTTTAGTCACCAGAAGACAGCTCGCAGCGGCTTAATTTGCGCCGGGCAAGGGTTGCCCTCTATAGTAAGGGCGTATTTACTGCGGAGAGCCAGCATGACAAAAAGTGTGACGCAGGAGCGAATCAAGCGCCTGGAGCAACACCTCAAGGAGGAGAACCCGATCCTCGCGGGCTGTGTCCAGAGCTTCCAGAAGCTGGACCAGGTCGCCCGCAAACTCGGCTTGATGGACCCCGACGATTCCTATGCCACCCAGGTCTCCTGGTGGCCGGTGATCTCTGTGCTGGGCACCTATTCCGCCGGCAAGTCCACCTTCATGAACCAGTACGTGGGCCAGGAATTGCAGCGCACCGGTAATCAGGCGGTGGACGACAAGTTTACCGTGATCTGCTACGGCGCCGGCGCTGCCTCGACTTCGCTGCCGGGGCTGGCACTGGACAGCGACCCGCGGTTCCCTTTCTACCAGATCAGCCGTGACATCGAGGGCGTAGCCGAAGGCGAAGGCCGCCGGGTGGATTCCTACCTGCAGCTGAAGACCGTGCCGGCAGAGGCGCTGCGCGGCAAGATCTTTATCGACTCGCCGGGCTTTGACGCCGACATGCAGCGCAACTCGACCCTGCTGCTTACCGACCATATTATCGACCTGTCCGATCTGGTACTGGTATTCTTCGATGCCCGCCGGCCCGAGCCCGGAGCGATGGGCGACACCCTCACGCACCTGGTGGGCAATACCGTGCAGCGCCCGGATTCCAATAAATTCCTCTACATTCTGAATCAGATCGACAACACCGCGCGGGAGGACAACCCCGAGGAAGTGGTCGCGGCCTGGCAACGGGCCCTGGCCCAGCAGGGCCTGACCGCGGGCCGTTTCTACCGCATCTATGCTCGCAATGTGGCGCTGCAGGTGGAGGACCCGCAGATCAAGGAGCGCCTGGAGCGTAAGCGGGACGAGGATCTGGACGATATCGAGGCGCGCATTCGCCAGGTGGAGGTGGAGCGTGCCTATCGGGTGGTGGGTGTGCTGGAGAAAACCGCCAAGCATATCCGCGATGTCATGGTGCCGCGCCTCACCGAAGCCCGCCGCAGCTGGCGCCGCCGTACCCTCTGGCTCAGCGGCTCGGTATTCGCGCTGCTGGGCGGGTTGCTATTGTGGTGGAGCTGGCAGGCAGGCCATTGGAATGGATTCTTCCTGATGCCGTTAGCGCGGCTGGAGGTGGAATTCCAGATTGCGGTGCTGCTCATCGCCGCGGTGCTGGTACTGGTTTTGCACAGCAAGCTGCGGGAGCTGGCGGGGCGCAGTGTGCTCCGGAGCTTGCACCGCAGTGATGAGCCGGCCCGGGACCGCAAGGCTACGGAGCGGGCATTTGGCTGGAACGTCAAGGCCTGGTGGGGTTCCCTGGCCAGCGCTTCGCCGCGTGGCTGGGGACCGCTGCAGCGACGCAAGCTGGAAAAGGTACTGGCGGAAGCCGACGACTTCGTGCAATCGCTGAACGACCGGTACGCCAGCCCCTCGGGCAAATCGGATACCTGAGCGCACGGGTTTTCAGAACACTGGGGCTCCGCTTTTTATGGCGACACGCGAAACACAGACAAAGATTCTGGAGGCCGCGATTAGCTTGTTCAACGAGGCCAGCGCGTCCAGAGTTTCCAGCAACCGTATTGCTGAGGCGGCCGGGATCAGCAAAGGTAACCTGCACTACCATTACGCATCCAAGGAAGAGATCATCTTCGATATATGGAACCAGATGGAAGCGGAGATTCGCAACTGGTCCGATGATGAAATCAGCCCGACCATAGACCACATGGCCTGGATGACCCTGCGCCAGTATCGCCTTATATGGCGCTACCGATTCTTTTACCAGGAACTCAACATATTGCTGGAGAACGATCCTGAGCTGAAGTTCCGCTTCAATCAGGTACGTCGCCAACGGATGGATAAAGTATTTCGCTTTTTCAAAGCCCTGGCAAAAGCAGGAGTCCTGAAACCCGGGTTGACCGATGATCAACTTCACAACCTGATTCGTGTTTCCTGGATTGTTTCCGACTTCTGGCTGAGCTTTGCCCGGGTAGAGGAGGATACAGTGGACATGACCACCATGCAGGAAGGATACCAACTCATACTGCAGCTGTTAAAACCGGTGATGACCGATGCGGCACTACAGGCCATCCCGGATTCCCTACAACTATTTTCAGTTGCGCCCCCTGAGGAGCCCGCAATAAACCCGTAGGCTTCTTGCGGGCAGGGCATCGGCTAAAAATTCTTGCGAATGGCAATGCCCAGCGTGCGAGGCCGCGATCCCACTACAGCCAGTGGGTCCTGCACACTGGCAATAGCGTCAAATTCGGCCCGCTCGTCCGTAATGTTCTTGCCGTAGAGGGTCAGCTCAAGGTCATTGGACAAGGTCAGAGATGCGCGCAAGTTCACCAGTGAGTAGGCGTCCAGCTCGCGATTGAACTCGCTGGCAGTATCAAAGCGGGTGTCTGCATCGCCACGATAGGTGACGTCGCCGCGCAGCTCGAGCTCTCCCATTGACAGTGCGGTAGTATAGGTCAGCGCCGCGAAACCCTGGACATCGGGAATGTTCGGTATGCTGTCACCGACAAAACCCCGATCCTCCCCCTCGTCGACAAACGGCTGGTCTTCGGTCAGCTCCGCGTCGACCAGTGTCAGCCCGAACTGCAGTTCCAGCGCGTTGGTAAGCGTAGCGTTGGCGTTGAATTCCAGGCCGTTTATCTCGGATTCACCGGCATTGGTAATGAATGGAATGCCACTTTGCACGTCGAGAGACTGCACCTGCATGTCTTCCCAGACTATCTGATAGACCGCAGCCTGTAACGATAGCCGACCACCGGCGAACCGGGACTTTACACCGAGTTCGTAGTTGATGAGCTCGTCCGCCCCATAGGAGCCCGGCACATTCTCGGTAAAGCTGATATCGGCCTGGTTGAGGCCGCCCACACGAAAGCCCTGGGACACTGTGCCATAGACATTCAATGCATCGCTCGGGCGGTAGGAGAGACTGATTTTCCCGGTAACCTTGTCCTCGTCATCTTTGTTGCTGAACGGCCCGAGCGCTGCCGCCGAGCCGAAGTCATGTAAGGTCCCCTCAGTGGATTCCAGAGTCGAGTCGAAATAGCGGGCACCGAGTGTCAGTTCGAGATCATTGCTGATGTCATAGGATATCTCGCCGAAAAAGGCGTTCTGTTCCAGGTCGCCTTTGACATAGCGCCCAAAGAAGGTAGTACCGCCATTGGGTCCAAGGGCGTTATTGTCGGGCCCCGGCATGAACGGTTCGGCAAGACCGTTCTCGTTAACGCTGACCACATTTACGGCAAAGTCCGTGTCTTCACGCTGCATGAACGCGCCGACCAGGAACTGGAAAGGGCCGTCAAGGGTGGAGGCAAAGCGGATTTCACCGGAGAATAGGTCACGACTTTGCGGTTGCGAAGTAATTCCCGGGATGGGCACGCCAAAGAAAAAGAGAATAGGCGAAGAATCAAAGTTGAAGTGGATATCGCGATTGAACTGGTTGGCGGTGGCTGTCAGTAAACCGCTGTCGAGGCGGTAGGAGGCGGTGAGACTGAACAGATCCATCTCGTCGTCCCAGGGACTGCGCGTGATATCGGTATTCTCAAAGTGCGAAGAGGCAGTGATTGGCGGGAAGCCCGCATCGGCACTGCCAAAACTGGTGACGCCTTTTGGCGTGTAACGGGAGCTGCCACCCGCCGTGGTCTCCTGCCGAAGATAGCTGAGATCAATGCTCAGGCGGTCATCAGGTGTGTAACGCAACATCAACCGACCGCCGTTGGTTTCTTCATCATTGACATCTTCATATGGCCCGCCGATAGCTCTCGACTGGTCAATCCAGCCACTGTTGTCGACGCGCCAGGCCACTGCCCGGGCGGCCAGAACATCATCCATGAGGGGAATATTCACCACACCCGAGTAGACCTGATTGTCGCTACCTTCTTTGGTGTCGCTGAAGTCAACGGCGATCTCACCCGAGAACCCGTCGAAGTTCGGTTTGGCGGGCACGTAGCGGATAAGCCCACTCATTGAGTTGGCACCGTACTGGGTGCCCTGGGGACCGTTGAGCACCTCAATGCGCTCGATATCAATGAGTTTGATGTCCGGGTTGCGGCCGCCGCCATCCTGCGAGTTACTGCCGGTTATCACTGCCTCGTCGAAATAGAAACCCACTGTCGACGGCCCCGAGGAATTGACACCGCGAATAATGAATTCCTTGTCACCTGGACCCAAATCCTGGAACTGAAGACCCGGGACGCTGCCTGCGAAGTCGGTAAATTCAAAGGCTCCCCGGGATTCCAGCTCATCAGCACCCAGCACAGTCACGATATTGGCCAGATCCTGAACACTGCTCGCACCCATTTTGCTGGCGGTAACGACAACCTCTTCCAGGCTGGGTGACTTTTGCGCCAGAGCCAGCGGGGCGCCAGTCCCCGAGACAGCCAGTATCGCTGCAGAACCGAGCTTTATCGTAGTGGTATATCTGGATATTCTTGTTCTCGACATTGCGTCACTCTCCGTAATTGCAGATGTGGTATCAGTATCTGGTATCAGTAATTGATATTGGGCTCTCCGGCCGGATAAAAGTGTCCGGCCAGCATCATGCCCTCGGGACTCTCGCACTCCAGCGAATGCTCCTGCCTGGCGGGCAAAAAGATCAGATCACCAGCGCGAACCGGCGCACGCAGGGTTTCAGTCCAGAGCGTGCCGTAGCCGGACAGAATGACAATAGCCTCCTCGTAAAGGTGGCGGTGTGGCGCCGCCTTGGACTGTGGCACTTCGCCGATAAACTGGCTCACCTCGTCACTCCCCGTGCCTTCGCCAATGAGGACTTGATAGAAACGGTCGGCCATGACTTTGCGGGATGACTCGTCGTAGATCGCCGTGCGTTCGGCATATCGCGTATCAAAACCCTCGGACATGCTGTCGATGATCTCCAGGCTGGCGTCACCCGGGCACACTGTCATCAGCAGGTGCAGTGGCTCTGAACCACTATCCCCGGCAATGCGGAACGCCTCACCCTTGCGGATCAGAGCGCCACCACGCGGTCGCAGAGGGAATTCCCTGCCTGAAATCGTTACCGTTCCTTCTCCCGTCAGGCAAAAAAGCACCACTTCCGCATCGGTGACGCTGAAAACGTCACTGTCCCCGGATTCGAGCTTCACTGCCGATTGGGCGATAAACTCAGCGCCGTCCCGGGCGCTGATAACCGGCGCTATAGTAATGCCACCGCGGGCCGTCCATTGCAGCTGGTCGTGCCGGCGTACATAACAGCCGCCATCGAGCAGCGCTTTGCCGGCGGCGTCGAACGGCGCAAGGGTGGTCTGGGCCAACAGCGCCTCCCGCGGTCGATCATCAGTAACATACTCGTCCACCAGGTTATTGTGCGAGCCGTCGCAAAAAGGTTGCTCCCGGGTATGCTTGCAACCACAAAACAGCACTGAGCGGGTTTCGGTTGCCGCGTAAAGTACCGGTCGGAAGGTGGTTCCGACATGGGACTGATCACAGAACGGCTGTGTCTGACTGAGACCACAGCTGCACCAGAGATAACGATTACCTGCTTCCACGGCCACATGATAAGGCTTGGGCTGAACGATTACCGGCTCATCCATACTTTCTGTCCCTGCGCTCCTGACGTTCGATCATTTCATATGTAAAACAAAGTCCTCCAATGCCCAACTTATTTCAAATTTAGATTAGGGTGTTTGGTCTAAATAGGGCTCGCGACCTAAAAAAATATCTACCTGAAAAAGTCTCTGTGCTAAGTTCCCCGCCAAGCTACTGCCTGACTCGCCTACCTGCACGTTCACTACAAGAGGCCGGAGACACATGCCGCGTCAGCAATTTTCATCTTCTCTGGCCGCCATCCTGACCATGGCGGGGGCCGCAATAGGGCTCGGTAACATCTGGCGCTTCCCGTACATGATGGGCACCTACGGCGGCAGTGCATTTCTGCTGATTTACCTCGTCTTTGTACTGCTGATAGCGATCCCGGCACTGACCGGGGAATGGGCCCTGGGGAGGCGTTCCCGGGGCGGTACCATCACAGCATTTGCCTCCTGCTACGGGCCACGAACCGGGCGCGCACTCGGCTACATTCTGGTTTTGGGTATGCTCTGCTCCGGTTCCTATTATCTCGTTGTGATCGGCAACGTTGCCCTGATGACCTGGACGTCATTCGCGACCGGTTTCGCCGGTGAACACCAGCAGGCGTTCGTACAGCAGCTCGATCATGGCCTCACCCGGTATTTACTTGCACTGGCTGTACTCGCAGGGATCCTCTGGGTGGCTTACCGGGGCCTGCATGAGGGTATCGAACGCGTCAGCAAGCTATTCGTGCCCTTTTTCTTCCTGGTGATCATCTACCTTACCTTCCGGACCCTCAGTCTGGAGGGTGCCCCGGAAAAAATGCGGCTCTTCCTGATACCGGATTTTTCCCAGATCACGCCGACGTCAGTATTTGCTGCCCTGGGCCAGGCGGTATTCTCCGTTGGCCTGGGGGGAACCATCATGGTCATCTACGGCAGTTACCTGAGCCCCAAGGCGTCACTCTGGCGTGGAGCGATAGCGACCGCCGGGGCTGACACCAGCGCAGCACTGCTGGCGGCCCTATTTATTTTTCCGACCATTTTGGTCTATGGTATCAGCCCCGCGGCGGGCCCTACTCTGTTATTCGAGTCACTCTCGCAACTGTTCGCACAGATGGACAACGGGCGCATGGTCGGTTCGTTTTTCCTCCTTGCACTCCTGCTGGTTGCATTTTTGTCCGGTCTCGCCGCTCTCGAAGTTGTATTTGGCAGCATCAGCGACGACGAAGACACCCATGGCCTGAACCGCAAACGCACTATCATCCTGTTTGGCGTGGTAGAGGCGCTGATCATGATTATCCCGGGTTTCAATCCGGGAGCCGTCGCTGTCATGGACCTGCTGTTCGGATCAGGCATGCTCGCCCTGGGCAGCGCTCTCGCCATTATCGGCCTTACCTGGCGCCTGAAGCAGGTAGCGGTGGCAAGCGAATTCGGTGCCAGCACACTCACGGACTTTTTATTCATCTGGCTGAAATGGGTAGTTCCTGCCGTCATTCTGGCCATTCTGATCACTTCCTATATTCACTAACCCAAGGACATTGAGACCCCCATGGATATCAGTACGGTGCGCACCCACTTCCCTATATTGAAGAGGAAAACCTATCTCAATAGCTGCTCTTATGGCGCCCTGGCCGATTCGGTTCGCCAGGCAATGGAGCAATACCTCGACGATCGCGACAATCGCGGCGCTTGCTGGGAGCAATGGGTAGAGGAGCAGGAGAAGCTTCGCGATAGCACCGCAATGTTGCTCGGCGCACAAGCTTCAGAGATCGCACTGGTACCGTCGCTGTCAGCGGGACTGAACGCATTTGCAAGCTGCCTGGACTTCACCGGCGAGCGCAACAAAGTGATTGTCACATCGCATGATTTTCCTACTACGGCCCAGATCTGGCATGCGCAGAAGCGTCGCGGTGCAGACGTTCAGCGGGTTGAGCTCGACGACCTTACCGAACCCGGGGACGCACTGGCCCGCTTTGCCAGTGCCATAGATTCAAGCACTGCTGTGGTTTCTGTGCCCTATATCTGCTATCGCAACGGACGCAAACTTGATGTCGGCGCCATCGCAGAGCTGGCCCATGGCCATGGTGCACTGATGGTCGTCGACGCCTACCAGGCAGTGGGCGCCTTACCGGTAGACGTGAAAGCACTGAATGCTGACGTGCTGCTGGGCGGGTACCTCAAGTACCTGATGGGTACCGCCGGCATGGCATATATGTACGTGAAGGGCGAGTTGGTAGAAGCATTGCGGCCGACCACCAGTGGGTGGTTTGCCCAGGAGGATGTGTCGGCGATGGCCATTGCCGACAATGTATCCGCGCACTCAGCACGAAGGTTCGAGGGTGGAACACCAAATGTCAGCGCTATCGGAGCCTGCCGGGCAGGCCTTGGCATGGTCCATGACACAGGGATAGAGGCCATTGCGAAGCAGAATAAGCTCATCACCGATGCCATCAAGCGCGAAGCCGCTGCTCGGGGCTGGGTATCTGCAACCGGTGAGTGGCCCCACGGCGCGATGATCGCGCTGCGCTCCACCGACATGGTGAAGCTGGTCTCGCAACTGGGCGATGCGGGCATCGTCGTCTCCTGCCGTGACGGTAATGTCCGCATATCCCCTCACTTTTATAACAATGAGAACGATATCCAGACGCTTTTCATTGAGCTTGACCGGAATAAGGACTTGATGGTGCGTGAATAGGTACCGAAGCCGGCCCGGCAGGGCATGGAGCTCGGCACAAACACTTCCCGGAAGCGCTGCTGCCGCGCCTCACCGCAACAGAAAAACGGCACAGGCGTTCGCCTCTGCCGCCTGTTTATTCCTTAACCCGACATTCCTCCACTTCACAATTGACATCCCCAATCGCAGTCGGTAGCTTCGGCGACTGATTCCAGAATTGTTCGCAAAGTGCAGGCTCGCTCGTTATTAGTATGAGCATGAGCGAATAATTTTTCGGTGCGCTGCCGAACATATACGCTATTTTTTGTTATATACCGGAGGCCCGATGCGCTACCAAAGCGCTCTTGCAGGGTCCTCCAAAGCTTTCAGCCATCTTTGCCAGGAGACTGCGGTGCGATCAGCCACGCGTGCAAGACTTCCCATGCTAGCGTTAATAGTGGTCGGCCTGCTGCCGTTGGCAGTCCCGCTGCCTGCCCACGCCAGCGAAGGCAAGTATCTGCTGCTCGAGCTGGACGGCTACAAGGTAAAGTGGGGAGAACGGCGCCTGGGGATGGGGGCCGTCGTCAGCTATGCCTTCGCCCGGGAGACACTACGCTTCGACAATACGCACAATTGCGGCGACATGGCACCGATTGCTGCGCTTTTCGGCAATAATCTCTCCATGGAGACGCTGAAGCGGGAGACTGCGCAAGCATTTCGGGTATGGGAACGCGCCGCTGACCTGTCCTTTCACGAGGTCAGTGATATCCGGGATGCGGATATCGTCCTCGGTGCCCAGGGCCGGCCGAACGGGCGGGCATTCGCCAACGTTTCCTACGCGCCAGATCCGGAGGAAGGTCTGCGCGCCATCGACCAGGCTCTGGTATGCCTGAATCCCAGCCACAAGTGGAAAGTCGGGTTTGACGGCGACGAGAAAGTCTACGACATCCGCTATACGCTGATTCACGAGATCGGACACGCGATCGGCCTGGACCATCCAGGGCCGGCCGGGGAAGTGATGGGATTTCGCTACACCGAGGCCTTCGCCGATCTCCAGCCAGGCGATCTGCGTGGCGTCCGGCAGCTCTACGGGCCGGCCACTCGCTTCGCTACCCAATCGGCCGAGATGCCAGCGGAGACCTGGCACGCCATCAATCCGAGCGATGGTTCCCAGATAACCACGACCGAGCGCGCGCTGGAGAGCGCCCCCGAGCCCGTCAGAGCACTATGGAGTCCGGAAAGGGGGCGATGATCGTGACGTCCGAGCCCTCAATGGTGAGAGGGTACGCCAGCACGGCATCCGTCAGGACCAGTGGCGCGACAGGACCGCTCGCACCCCCGTCTTCCAGGCACTGACTGTCACTGCTGTTCCAGCGCCGCAGCCAGGTTGCTCTGGAGGGGGTAGCGACAGGATCCAGGATATAGATCTGGGGGGCTGGCCCCACAACCACCGGAAACGCAATCTCCGACTCCGACGATACCAATCCCATGGCGGGGACGTCGGAAAGTATCAGTGACGGCAGAGGTTCAGTCCCACAATCCGTATTGTCATAGACCAGGTCGCTTATGGAGTTGGAGACGCGGTAGCCGAAGCCGTTGTGCTCGATCAGCAGGATGTAGCGCTGGGCAAAACCCCGGAAGTGCATGTTGACGCCCCGGGCCCGAGTTGACGCTGGCTCCGATTCCAGCGTACCCACCAGGCGCCCTCTGGCGTCCCAAACCCGAGGCTTCCCGTCCCGCCGATACTCCAGCTCAGCAGTCTCGACTGGCCCTGTGCGCTCGAACTCCGGTATCAGGAAAAAGGGCTGATCAGACTCCAGAATGGCCATCAGGTGCGGGTAGTCCGCGAAGTTATCGGTGCTCAATGAACAGGCCTGCGCCATCCCTCCACACAGGTGACGCCCTCCTTTCAGCCAACCCTTGAATCGGTAGTTGGCGTGGCCGGGCAGGGCCTGGAAGGTTTCCCTGAAGTGAATATCGGCGACATCGATCTGACAGGACTGCCCTGCGGGGCAGTCGTGGGCTCCACTTGCAGAGACCACTCCGCCCACGTTGTGGCTGAGAATGACGATTTTGCACCCTGTCAGCAGCAACATGGCGGCCAGTACCAGCAAGCGGCGAGTCAACATGCGCATCCTCGATCCCCTCAGCGAACCCTGAGCAGCAGCCCGGACTATTATCCCGCCGAATCTTTTAGCACACCGACTCAGCGCAAACAAACACGGACTGCCTGGCGCCTAGACGAAACGCCTTCTGAGAGTGAACAGCCCCATGCCGGCCAGCAGGACGATGAGGCCCGCCAGGGTGCCCGGACCGAGAGTCGGAATTGGCTGCGCGGACGCAGGCACTGGTGCAGACGCGGCGCAGCCGCTGATGATTGAGTCCGTGACTGTCACGTCTGTTGTCGCCAGGGCCCGCCCTTCCCAACTCGTGCCGGTCATCGCTGCGGCAGTCCCCGCCAGAACGGTTCCCGCAAACGTCGCATTGGTCATGGTCGCCCCCTCGGCGGTCCACCAGTACACGTTGCAGGCCTGCGCGGTGCCACCCATAACCACCTGGAGGTTGGGTCCGGTTCCTGTGAGGGCACCCAAGCCGCCGGTACCCACCCGGAAAACCCAGACGTCATCGGCGTCGCCATCGAGCGTAATCGTGACGCCGGCACCGAGCGTGGTGCCGGCGGGGGAGCAGTAGACGCCGGGTGGAAGCGTGGTAGTGGTCGTGGGCACCACTCCGGTACAAACGGGGTTCAGGGTTGTGACGGCGGCGTAGGCGCTGTCGAAGTCACTGACGACCGCAGCGGTGACCGGGGCGACAACGTCCCCGGTGATCGTGCACGGCCCGGTATCGGTAATCGAGTTACCGGTGGAGCCGACGTTGCCGTCAATGGTCGATGTGGTGCAGGTTGCGGTTCCCGTAGTCGGGAGTTCGTTTGTGCCCAGGACAGCGAAGCCGCCCGCGGTACCCAGTGGCGGCGCTACGGCCTGGGCCGCTGCTGGCCCGACGTATGCCAATGACACCAGGGCGGCGAACCCGACGCTGGTGATTATTCCCTTGCGGGTCGTGAATCTTGCGTGCGTGATACTCATTTTGACTCCTCTTATCTTCCTGTCCCGGAGCTTGGTGCCGAACCCTTGTCGCGAGGAAGTTATCCAAAATGCGTCAGGGTGCTTTCGGAAGCACTCGTGGATTGCTGCCGACGCAGCATAGCCCTATCCAGCGGATCAAGATACTTGTAATACTCCCAAAGATCAGTCTATTGATTCCAGCTCCGCTGAAGGCGACTCTTGAGATTTTTCGGCCCCGGGGAAGTACTCCGGGTTCAAGCGGCCTGGTCCGGTTAAAGCGGCCGCACTGCTGTCATCACCTCACTGAGTTCGACATCGCACAGAGAGCCGGAGCGAATCAGGCGAAGCTGCGGTTTGCTCCCTGCACCGCATCGGAAGAAAACATGAGCGAACGCCGCCTCACCATCCTGCAGGTCAACGACCTTCACGGCTACCTCGAACCCCATCCCGAAGTCTTTCGCGGCCGCGGCAAGTTCAATTACCGGACCTGCGGCGGTCTGGCGCGCATCGCCAGCATCTTCAAGCAGGTGCGTGCAGAGCAAACGGGGGAAGTGCTGGCGCTGGACAACGGCGACACCTTCCACGGAACCTTCGTCGCCGTGCAGTCCCGGGGCGAGGCGCTGCTGCCGTTGATGAACGCCCTCGAATTCGACGCGATGACGCTGCACTGGGAGTTTGCCTACGGGCCGGCGCAGGTGCACAAGCTCGCCGCCGGGTTGAATCACCCGCCGCTGGCGATCAACATTTTTGACAAGGTGTCGGACCACCTCGTCTTCGATCCGAGCCGCGTGATCGAGCGCGGTGGCTTGCGCATCGGGATCATTGGCATCGCCTCGAACATCGTCGACAAGAGTATGCCGCCGAGCTATTCCGAAGGGGTGTGTTTCACGCTTGGCAATACCGAACTGCCGGCCCATATAGAAAGATTGCGCAGCGTCGACAGGGTTGATCTGGTGGTGGTGCTGTCTCACCTGGGCTTCGCACAGGACGCCAAGCTCGCCGCCGAGGTGGCTGGGATTGATGTGCTGATCAGCGGCCACACCCACAACCGGCTGTACCGCCCCGTCTGGGTGGGCAACACGCCGATCATTCAGTCTGGTTGTCACGGCTCGTTCGTGGGCCGGCTCGACCTCACAGTGAATGGCGGCAAGATCATCGATGTGCGACACGAAATGATCTGCGTCGATGAACAGATCGAACCCGACGCCGATATGGCCAGCCGGGTAGAGGAGGTCGTTGCACCGCACCGCGCCTTCCTCGGCCAGGTGGTCGGACGGTTACACAGCCCGCTCGACCGTGCCACTTCGCTCGAAGCGACAATGGACAACGTGCTGCTCGACGCCATTGCCGCAGCGGCCGGTACCCGTCTGGCATTCTCCAACGGCTGGCGCTACGGCGCGCCTATCCTGCCGGGCGAGGTGACGATGGAGCATTTGTGGAACATCGTGCCCACCCAGCCACCGATTTCCACCGTCGAGCTCACCGGCGACGAGTTGCGGGCGATGCTCGAAGCGAACCTGGAGCGCACCTACTCGCCTGATCCGTACTGCCAGATGGGCGGCTTCGTCAAACGCTGCCGCGGGCTGAACATGTACTTCAAGATGGAAAACCCGAAAGGCCATCGCATTGAAGACCTGCTGATCGAAGGCGCGCCGATCCAGCCGGGCCGCAGCTACCGCGCCGCAATGCTTGGCGAGCAAGGCGTACCCGGCAAGTACGGCAGCAAGCGGCAGAAGCTCGACATCGATGCGATCGAGTCCCTGCAGCAGTTGTTCGAACGCGGCCGCCAGGTGCGTGGCAGCCGACGCGGCAGCGTGGTGGCGGTCTGAATATGAGGATGCAAAGATGATATCAAAGGTATTCGGACTCGGCCTGGGATTGATGCTGAGCGGCATCTGTCATGCCGATGGCGCGGCGATCGCCAACACGGGCGTCGAGGCCGCTCCGGCTTGCCAGACCTGTCATGGCCCCGCCGGCGAGGGTGTGGCACAGGCCGGCTTTCCACGTCTGGCGAGTCTGGGCGCGGCCTACCTGCAACGCCAGCTGGATGCGTTCGCCGATGGCACACGCGTCAATGATGTGATGATGCCGATCGCCAGTGCCCTGTCGGATGCCGACCGCGCTGCGGTCTCGGCGTACTACGCAGCGTTGCCAGAACCGGCTTCACTGGCTCCTGCAGCAGAACCGGTGTCCGCCTCCGCCGGCGCCAGCCTGGCCACCAGCGGCCGCTGGGCCGACATGCTGCCCGCGTGCGAGCAATGTCACGGCCCCGGCGGGCGCGGCGTGGGCCCGGACTTCCCCCCCCTTACCGGGCAAAGCGCAACCTATCTCTCCAACCAGTTGACGGCGTGGCAAACCGGCGCGCGGCCGCCCGGCCCGTTGGGCCTGATGGCCGTCATCGCAGAGAAGCTGTCCGAGGCCGAGGTGCGCGCCGTTGCCGATCACTATGCGGCGCTGGAAAGTGCTCCGCCAGACTCGGCTGCTGCGACGCCTCCAGCAGCGGGTGACCTGCCAGGCGACCCACCGCGCGCTGACCCCACTGCGCCGGCCGCGAGCGCAGTGTTCCAGCCACCCCCGGAATCCGAGCTGCCGGCGGGCGAGTTCGGCGACGTGGTCCGTCGTGGCCGCGAGATTTTCATCGCTACGCCCCACGCCGCGCCCACGTATGTCGGCAACAGCCTGCGCTGCGTCAGTTGCCACCTCAACGCCGGACGGCTGGCGGACTCGTCTCCAATGTGGGCCGCGTTCGTGAGCTACCCCGCATACCGCAGCAAGACCAAAAGCGTCGCCACGTTCCAGCAGCGGCTGCAGGGCTGCTTCATGTACAGCATGAACGGACGGGCACCGCCGCTCGGCGCGCCGGAGCTGGTGGCGCTGGAGAGCTACGCCTACTGGCTTGCGTCCGGCGCCCCGCTGGACCCGAAGATCGCGGGCCGCGGCTACCCGGCGCTCGAGCCGCCGGCGCAAAGTGCCGACTTCATCCGCGGCGAGAAAGTCTACGCCGAAAACTGTGCGCTTTGCCACGGTGACGATGGCACAGGGCAGCGCACAGAGAGCGGCTACGCAGTGTTCCCGGCGCTCTGGGGTTCGGACTCTTTCAACTGGGGTGCCGGCATGGGGCGAATCAGCAACGCCGCCGCCTTCATCAAGGCCAACATGCCGCTCGCTCTGCCCGGTACGCTGACCAAGCAACAGGCGTGGGACGTGGCGCTGTATATGAACAGTCACGAGCGGCCGCAGGACCCGCGTTACACCGGCAGCGTGCAGGGCACTCGGGACAATTTCCACGCGACTGGGGATTCGATGTACGGCCGCGAGGTCGCGGGCAAAGTGCTCGGCGCCAGCGGCGGAGAAAAAACGGACCCGGAATAGATTCCATTTGAAATATCCCTTGTTAGTTGAGACAGTAATAACGCTCCACGCCCGACACTCAAGCCGCGGATGCCCAAATCATGAAAAGCCAGATATCCGAATTTTGCAACGAGTTCAGCGAAACCCTGTTTCCCCTCTCCCAGTTGCTCAGGGACACGGTGGACCAGATGGAAGCGGTGGAGACCGCCTTCGATCAGGAAGGCATTACCTCCTCATTCTCTGAAATTTTTCACCGGCTCGAGGCGCTGATCAACAAAGTGCAGGGCCAGGAGGCCTACGTCCTCCTTTTCGGGCCGTTGAAAAGCGGCAAGTCGACCCTGATCAACGCGATCAGCGCCGGCTACGTAAGCGAAGTGACCAGCCTGCCGGCCTATCCCTGCATGGTGTACCTGAAGTACGGCGAGACGCCCTCCTACTCCGTGTTCCGCTATAGCGGCAAGCGGGAAGAGCTGGATTCCCCTGACCAGTTGAAGGACTTGCTGGAGCAAAGCCACCGCACGCTGTCGGAGCGTATTCGCGCCATGGACGATTTCGGCGAGACCTTTGACCCGGCGACGCACCTGCCCTCCGCCATTCGGCGCGTGCAGGTTGAACTGCCGGCGAAAAATCTGAAGGAGTCGGGTACCGTGCTGGTGGACACCCCGGGGCTGTACAGCAAAATGAAGTTCGGGTACGACGTCATGACCCGGGAGTTCCGCGACAGCGCGGCCTGCGCCGTATTCGTGGTTAAAACGGACAACCTGTTTCTGGAGCAGGTTTTCGACGATTTCAACGATCTACTCGAACAGTTCAGCCGGGTATTCGTGGTGGTGAACATTGACAAGGATAAAAGCGATCTCCGCCCCGACGGGAGTCTCACTCCCAGCCTGGAGAGTCGGGACCCCGACAAGATTGTCGAGGCCTTTGAAATGCTCACCATGAGCGCGCCGCTGCGGCGGGCGGCGGAGACGGGCCGGCTGCACCTTTACCCGATTGACCTGCGCTCCGCTGCCGCGCGGCGGTTGCAGGCCTCCGCCGCCCCGGTGGAGCCGCTGGCGCCAGTTGATGACGCGGACGAGGAGCCGGATGCATTTGACGCGTTTCTGAACGACCTGATGAATTATCTCGGCAGCACGGACTACCTGCGGGAATTCATGACCGACACCATCCGCCAGTCGGGGAAAATCTGCCAGGAAATCAAGCAGCACTGTGCGTCGCATTCAGAAAGCGTGGTCGACGCGGAACGGTCGCGCCAGCAAAAGGCACTGGAGGACATCGTCCGCAAGCAAAAAGCGCTGGAATTGGCGAGCGCCACCGCCCCCGGGGAATGGATGGCGGAAACCCTGGAGCGGCTGAAGCGGGAGCGCGATGAGAATGTCGACGCCGGCGGCCTGGCGTTCAAGGAATCTGCTGCGCCCGTAATCTCCGGCTGGCTGGAATCGGACGAGAGCCTGGCAGACCTGAAATCCCATTTGCAAGGGCTGATGGACGGGGCCTGCGAGAGCTTTTTGGCCGACGAGGAGCGGCGGCTCGCACAGTGCGCCCTCTCCGCCCACGCAGGATTCTGCCTCTCGCCATCCGAATCGGAGGCCTTTGGTGTCTTGGGGATCGCCTTGCCCCGTCTGGCGGATGAAGCCTTTGAGGAAAGTGCTACGCCGGCCCTGGATACAGCGGGGCAAGAGCCCGATCTGGATCCATTTCCGGTACGCAGGGGTTTCGCGGACAAGCTTCTGTTCCGCTCGGCCGACATGGTGCGCAAAAAACTTTTCAGGGATCCCGCACAGAACGTTTCGGCCAAGGCCAAACGGAGCAGGCTGAGGGAAGACGCAGACGAGGCCATTCTGGCGTTGGCCGTGTCGGAGCTGGAGCAACGGCTGGAACGGTTGTCCCTTGAGGTGAGCGAGTCCGCGGTGGCCGCCTATGTGGAGGGTGTCTCCAGGCGGGTGCGGGCGGCCTGTGCGAACCTCGGCAAGGAATTGGACAGCCAGGAGGGTCGCACCAAGCAGACAATGGCCAAACTGCAGGAATTGAGGGAAAAATACCGCCACCTCTCCGATCTCGCGGAGGAAGTGTCGGGCACCGTGCACGCTCTGGAGGAACAGCACGCCCCGCAGTTGGAACACGCGGGTCTATGAGGGCGAACCCCAGCCTTGACAGGGCTGTGTGACGAGCCGAGGTGATCGGCTCAGTTCCCGGAGTGCTGTGTCGAAAAATTTTACAGCGACTGGCAATTACGACCTGGCCAAGTCGCCAATAGTCAGTGTTTGCGGGCCAACGAAAGTGTTGGCCCGAATAATGCTTCCCTGAACATACTTTGTGACCACGTTCTCTGCGCATGCCGCTCCGATCACGGTGCCAGGCACGTAGAGGTGTGCCGACGGCACATTGGTTTGGGAGGGATGATCAGATGAATGCCGTATCGACCACTTTTGCCTGTGTCGGCGCTTGCGCAATGTATGTGCTGACCATGGGCGTGCACGCTCAGGTTTCGCTCGACGATATCGAAGCCAGCATCGGCGGCCGTGTTGGCGAACTTGAACGGGTGGAGCAGATGCTTTCGCACCCGGAGCCGAATCGCAGAATTGCCGCGATGGAGCTGCTACTGAAGTCGGGGGACCCGGAATTCGCTCGCAAGGCCCGTGAGTTCGGATTGTTTTCGGACGATCATCAATTGCGCCAGGCGGCGGTGCGGGCCATCTTTGATGCGGGGGGAGCGTTTCGTTTGGAAACCGACGCTCCGAGCGACGACAGCACCAAAGTAGTCAGCGTAGTGCAGTCATTCGGAGGCGCGGTGGACAGTGAGGGGAAGGGTTCGATTCCGTTCATTCTCAGCGGAGAGTTCGACAGCAAGGAAGTCTGTTGGCTCCGTGCCGCTGCGCGGACCAAGCAATGTGCGCTGCGTCCAACCGGTGACAGTATTCATCTTGCGGATTGGAACTACACCACAGGAGAATTCAAACTGGACGACGAGGGAAGTTTGCGCGGATTCCTGCTCTACCGGGGTAGTGGCCAACCGGTCGGTGCGAGAATCCCGCTCCTCGATTGACGGGCGATCACTCGAATTCGACGCGATCGAGCCGTAGCGGTCTGTCGGGCTGCCAACTGCTGACAATCAGGATCCGCGCACGTCGGGCAAGCTGACCTGTGCCCAGGTTAACTTTGAATTCACCGAACGGCGACATGTCGCCCGAGCCCAGATGGCGCCATCGGCGCTGCGCGCCCGACGAAGAATCCACTTCAACCACGATCGCTCGCGGCACCGCCTGCTCTTCGGTTTCTGCTGCGTGTGAGGTCAATGACACGGTGCGGATCACCGAACTGCTTTGGTCGGCGCGTTCGAATTCCACTTCGATCACCACCTGAGCCCCTGCTGGCATGACAACCGGGCCCGCGCCGGTTTCCAATCCACTGCAAACGAATGTCGGGTCGGCAACCTCCGGCGAACATGCTGTAATCCGGAACGGCAGGTGGCCAGGTCCGGACGGTGCCGATGGCGCGCCCTCGCGGACGGAGGGATCGGCCATCGACGGACCACCGTCGAGCAAGCGGCCGATGCGTGCGACAATGGCATCGATGCGCAGCGCAGTGCCCAATTCGGCGCTGCGGGCTTCGATCATCATCGCCACCGGCACGTCACCAGCGAAGACGAACGCGCCACTCGTACCCCGACCCAGTTCGCTCCCAGAGATATTGGTTCGAACCTCGATCTGTTCATACAGAATTTCGGCGATCATGACCGGGGTGCGCGTCACAATGCCGCTGGCCTCGACGCGAACGAGTGAGAGTTCGCCTTGCGTGGCGAGCAATATGTCGGAGCTTCGCGGGAGACTGCGAAATGGTGTGCTGCACCGTCCCTGCAGGTCGTCCCGGACGAAAGCGATCGCCAGGTCAATACCGGGGAACCGCTGGAACACCTGCGCCTCGCCGGCAACCGAAGGTGCGCCCGCACTCAGTGAGAGCGTGGGGCTGCGGCCGAGGACATGATCGGGCAGAATCAGGTAACAGTTGTTGCGGTGGGTGACGACGTAGCCCTGTCCCTCGCCGCGATTCACTGCCACGGATTCCGCCCAGGCAGCCTGCGCCGGCAGGAGATGCAGCAGGCACACCAGGAGGGTTGCGGTTGGCAATCTGATCGTCATGGTGTCGTCTATACTGTTTTCAGAGAATTCAGCGCGAGCGATGAGCGCCATCGCTGCTTTCGCCGTGTGCGAGGGGCCTATGCATCCAATTACTCTGTCTGCCGTTCTACTCCTGCTCAATGGTATGGCCTTTGGAGCCGACATTCCAGCATTGCGACCCCACCAGGACAAGTTTGTCGAGACATTGCGCGACTCGGCCAAAATCTCGGCTGCCCGGGTCGTGACCGGCGTAATGCTAGTGACGCGTGATGCTGACGTGACACCGAGTGCGCACGCCGTCGTGCCTTCCGGCTGGAAGGGCGATTCATTTTGCGCCCGCTGGTTGAGTTCGGATGCGCGTTACGAGGCCTGGGCGGAGTACATGCTATCCGAAAGCGAGGAGAACGGCGTGCCTCCCGGTTGGGACGGGGGTCTCCTGCGACTCCAGTTTGATAGCGACCACGGAAAGTTGCTCAAGGCATTGCGGCGGGATCGATTGGGCATCACCGTCACCAAAGGCGCATGCGACGCTCCCTCATCCGAGTATGCGCCCGTAATCTGGAATGAGGAGGCGAAATTGCCAGGCACCAAGGTTTTGGTACTTGTCCATGCGCGCGGTGCCGATGAGGTGTACCTCATCTACACAGGTTCGCCCACTGACGAAGGTGGAAAATCGTACATCGATTGCAGCCGGTTGGACCACGAGTACAGAGTGGGCATCGACCATGAATGCGAGATTCCAACGAGTGTGTTCGACTCGAACCCTCTGAAAATCGAACTGAACCGCTTGCGCCGCGGCTTGCCCGACGACCCGATCCCGTTCTCGATCGAGATGGCACCGAAATGACGGAGGGTCGAAAGCGCCCCCAGGACGCGCCGGAGGCGAGTAAATCCCCGGCTGAAATTGTTGACGGGGCGCAGGTCGACGAGGAGGCATCCTCCATGACGCCTGCGCTGTCCGACCGGGAAGCGGCTACGTCTGTACCGCCGCTCGGGGCCCGGCTGGCGCTTTCCTGGAACTGGCTCCAAAGACTCCGGATTCGGACTGTGCCGATCGGCCTGGTTTGTCTGCTAACGCTGCTTCTTACGTTGATTGGCAGCTACGTCTGGCCGGGCAAACAGTCCTATGTTGTCGACGTCGAGACGCGGGCGGTAGAGTTTGTGTTTGACGGCAGCGAATTTTCCACATGGTATCTAAAGGCAGCGGTAATCTGTGTGCGGAGCCGCTCTGGGGGAAAAGCACGAGGCCTGCGACACCCCGCCTGCGCGCCGCAAGCGTTCCAGGTATATCCGCTCAAAGCTGCCGAGTTCCGCTGGCCAAAGGAGGCTCGTATCCTGGCGCGCTGGTCGAGTTCGGAGGGTGTGGCGATTGAGGTCCTCGCCCCGGGCGAAGCCATCGATGCGCTCACCCCGGCCAACTCGCCTCTCCAGATAGAAGGACTGCCGGTGGGGTCAGGAAGTCGCATCCTGATTGACGCCGAAACATGGCAAGATCACCCGGTGTTGCCGTTTTCCGCGAAGTCACTCACCCTCGGGCGCCTACCGACGACCGGTGAGGAAGGCGTTCTGCGATCCGGGCGCTATCAGATTCGGGAGACGCTGCCAGGGCGGTCCTCGGCAGTCACGGTTGAGGACGGGCAGTTCTACCCTGGTGACCGCATCAACTTTGAGCGCACCACTACCTGGCTTGAACGAATCAAGACTTGGTCAAAAGAGAAAACGGCCTGCGTCAAGCCCTGCGACCCCGCCAAAGCCGAGGAGAACGAGGCATCGGGCTTCGTCGCGCCTGCGCGTCATGGTCTCACCGTGGTGGCTTATACACCGCTTGAACACAGGCGAATGAGGGTCGACCGGCCGGGGGCAGATCCGAGCTTTGTCGAGGTCCGATGGACCAGTAGAGCGATCCGGGACCCGCTGCTGGTCGCTTTGACGGCGCTGACAGGGGCGTTCGGACTAGCCTTTCCGTCCCGCGCCTTGCGCTTGAGGCGCCCGCGCAGTGCGGGTGGACTGAACAAATGACGATGTGGTTATGCAGTGAGGCCCGGGTACCATGTATTTGTACCCCGCTGCCGAGGATGACTGCTGGCCGACGTTTGCAGTGGCGCAGTGACGTGATGCCGCGATACATTGGAAGTATCAATAAAACCAATTGCAATTCCAGGAGACCCGCAGCATGCGTCACTTCTCGTCAGTACCCCTGTTAACCTCAGCCATTGCACTCGCGGTCAGCGGGGCCGTCGTTGCGCAAGACACCCAGCGCAACGCCGCGCTGGAGGAAATCATCGTCACGGCGCAAAAGCGCGAGCAGAACCTGCAGAACGTTCCCATTGCAGTGACCGCCTTGAACTCCGAGACCCTCAACATGTTCCGGGTGACCAATACCGAGGATCTGAGCAACTTGGCACCCAACCTGAACGTCCAGAATCAGGGGCGGGGTACGGTTCCCCAGATCAATATCCGGGGTGTGTCGTCCGGAGTCTCAGCTGCCGAGGTGGACCCGAAGATTGCGACTTACCTGGATGGTGTTTACATTGGTCGAACCATTGGCTCAATTTTCGACATGGCCGACATCGAACGTGTTGAGGTGTTGCGCGGCCCGCAGGGCACGCTGTTCGGTCGCAACGCCACCGGGGGGGCGATCAGCATCACCACCGCAGCACCTACCGGCGAGTTCGGTCTGTCGCAGGATGTGTCGGTGGGCAACTTCAATGCCCAGCGCTTCCGCACTATCCTGAACCTGCCCTCGGTCGGTCCACTGAGCCTGAAATTCAGCTATCTGTATGACAAGAACGACGGCTACTCCGATAACCTGATTGCGGGGCGCACGCTGGACTTGCGCCTGCGCAATCCGGAAATGGGCGTTCTGACCTATGCCGAGAACCTGGGCAGCAAGAATGTCGAGGCCTTCATGCTGGCGGCAAATCTCGACTTTGATGCGGTTACTGTGGACTATCGCTTTGACTACACAGACAGTGTGACCGTGGGCGCGCCGGTTCAGCAGGTCGGTATCATCGGCGCAACGGCGCCTCTGGTCGCCGGCATCAACCAGTTTCAGCCCCTGTACGGCGGCATTACCAACCTGAGCACCACGCCGCTGGAAGATGTTGCTGCCGCGACCAGTGAAGAGCCCCTGCTGATTCAGGGGCACAACATTACCCTGAACTGGGAGATCAACGACAATCTCAGCCTGAAGAGTATCACTGCCTATCGGGAAATGGATCAACGCCCGGCGGTTTATGATCTTGGCGCCACCGGCGGCTGGAAGTTCACGGCCGCACAGCTTGGTGCGCTTTTGCAGGGCGACGTGGGCGGCATTCTGGCCAATCCTCCCGGTCCCAACGACTCCTTGTTTACGCTGCTGACGGCACGGGCGCTGGAGCAGGAACAGTTCAGTGAAGAGTTGCAGCTGACCTGGACCACGGACCGGTATACCGTTGTCGGTGGGCTATTTTTCTTCCAGGAAAAGGCCGAAGCGCGCAACGTCCTGGGTGTATTGCAGCCGGTAGCCAACGGGGTAGTGATTCCCACGCCTTTGGATGGCATTTTTGGCAGTGGGGTCAATTCAACCGATACGGACAACAGCTCCTGGGCAGTGTTTGCGGAAGGCACCTTCCATGCCACACAGAAACTGGATATCACCCTTGGTCTACGCCGCACCGAGGATGAGCGAGAAATCGACCTCGTCGACATCAGCGCCTCCTCGGGCGGAGGCAATCTGGCAGAAGGGTTGTACAACCTGGAATACGGTGAAACCAATTATACCGTTGTGCTTAGCTACAACTGGGCGGATGACGTGATGTCCTACGCCAAGGTAGGCACCGGGTTTGTGGCAGGCGGCATCCTGAACGGTATCTCCTATGACCCGGAGTCGATCACCAACTATGAACTCGGCCTGAAGTCACAGTTTCTGGACAACCGGCTGCGTCTGAATGCGGCGGTATTCTTCATGGATTATGAGGACCTGCAGGTACAGCTATTCGAGGACGGCAAGCAAAGCTTTGAAAACGCCGGCAAGGTGGAGATCACCGGTCTGGAGATCGAAATGGATGCGATCCTCGGTGAAGGTCTGACCCTGAACACGACGCTCGGCACTTACGATTACGAGTACAAGGAATATATCCGTAACGGCGTGAATGTCGCCGACGATGTGCGCCCGATCCGAGCGCCAGACTTCAACGCCAGAATCTCGCTGCAATACGACTTTGGCCAGCAGATGCTGGGTGGCGCCCCGTTCATGCGCCTGGACAGCCGCTACCTGGCAGATGGCGAGAATACAGCGTTTGCCAGCGGCTTCCCCGAGGCTGACCGTCTGTCCCAGCGCGATGCCTACTGGTTGCTTAATGCGCGGGCGGGTGTGATGGAGATTCCCATGGGCTCTGCAATTAGCAGTGTGTCGTTCTGGGTCAAGAACCTGCTGGATGAGGACGGGATCAACGTCTTCGGCAATGAGGTCATCAACATGACTGCGCAGTACAATGTGCCGCGCAGCTACGGTATTGATTTCAACATCACCTTCTGACCCGGCAACCGCCATCGAATCCGGACCGCCCCCGAAGGTGAGCTACAATGATTGCACAGTTGGTTCAGTGCCCCGGGTGATACCGGCATAATCCCGAAAACGAGGAATTCATCATGCGCAGCCTTATTGCTTTCGGACTGGTACTCTCACTTGCTGCCTGCCAATCCGCCTACTACGGCGCGGCGGAGAAATTTGGCATCCACAAACGGGATATCCTGGTCGACCGCGTGGAGGATTCGA
Source organism: Haliea sp. E1-2-M8 (assembly GCF_030649675.1). Lineage (GTDB taxonomy): Bacteria > Pseudomonadota > Gammaproteobacteria > Pseudomonadales > Halieaceae > Haliea. The sequence goes on from NZ_JAUTDR010000019.1 coordinate 65,160, forward strand.
GGGACGCTCAGGGTGAGGCGCAGGAGACCTTCCAGTCAGCGCTGGAACAGCTCAACGCTCTGATTGAATACGACGGCGGTGACCTCGAAAAGATCTACAACGAAACCGACCGCAACTACACGCGTGCCGAATCGGCGGCGGAGAACGTGCGCGAGCGAGTGAAAGCGGTGGAAGACGTCGCCGAGGCCCTGTTCGACGAGTGGGAAGCCGAAATCGAGGAGTACGGCAGCGCGTCGCTCAAGGCGAGCAGCCAGCGCAAGCTGTCCGACACCCGTGAACGTTACGCGGTGACCATCGAGGCCATGCGGGCATCGACCCGCAAGATGGACCCGGTACTGACCTCGCTCAAGGACAACGTTCTCTACCTGAAGCACAACCTGAATGCCCGCGCGGTGTCGGCCATCCGGGTTGAATTCGAGACCATAGAACGGGATATCCGTGCGCTGATCGACGACATGCAACGCTCCATCGCGTCATCGCAAGCTTTCATAGAAAGTATGCGGGGCGCCTGATTCGGACTTCCGGAACCACCGTACCTGGTTGCGCCAAACCCGGGGACGCATTGCGGTTGTCTCAAAGAATTGGCGTGGCTTCTCACAGCGTGCGCATATAGGCCGTCAGCGCTGCCTTTTCCTCCGTGTTCAGCTGCAGGCTCAGCACCAGGTTGAAGAACTCCACCGTGTCCTCCAGGGTGAGCAGGCGGCCGTCGTGCAGATAGGGTGGGGAGTCCTTGATGCCGCGCAGGGTGAAGGTCTTGATGGGGCCCTCGGCGTGAATGAACTGGTCGTTGATCATTTGCGGCTTGTAGAAGCGCTCCACCTTGAGATCATGCATAAGGTTGTCCATGAACACCGGTGCGGCATGGCAGGCAGCGCACTGCCCCTTGCCATTGAACACTTTCTGGCCCAGCAGCTCCTGTTCGGTGGCATTGTCGGGGTCGAGGCGCCCGAGGACGTCGAGCTTGGGTGCCGGTGGGAAGTCCAACATGTTCTGCATCTGGGCCATCATGGCCACCTGATCGGGCCGATTCGGCAGGTGCACCCCCTTCTTGGCGGCTGTCACATGGTCACCGTCGAAATAGGCGGTGCGCTGTTCGAACTCCGAAAAATCCTCCACCGAGCGCAGCGACCGCTTGGAACCGTGGATCTGCTGGTTGAACATACCGCGCAGGCTGACGGTGTCGAGGCGGAGGCGGGCGGCATGGGGGCGGGTATCCGGGTTGAGATGGAAGGCCGCGTTGGTATGGCCATTGGCATGGCAGTCCAGGCAGGTTACGCCCAGGCTCGGGCGCATGACCTTGCGGTCCTCGGTCTGGTTGAACTGCTGCTGCGGGAAGGGAGTAAGCAGCAGCCGCAGGCCTTCCATCTGCACCGGAGTGATCAGGCCGTGCATGATCTCGAAGTAATTGTCGATTGACAGCAGCTTGCCCTGGGATACGTCACCGAGATCGGGGCGGGTGGTGAGAAAGAGAGGTGGCGGGAATTCCGGCATCAGGTGTGCGGGCATGTCGAACTCCACATCGAAGCGCTTGAGGTCACGCTGCTCCAGTTCCGTGATTCGCTCGATCTGGTTCTCCGGAAACACCATGCCGCCGGTGGCGTGCTTGGCATGGGGCAGGGGCAGGAAGCCCTTCGGGAACAAGCCCTTGTCCTGGATCTCGGCGGGCGACATGGTCGCCAGGTCGTCCCAGGTCACGCCATCGGGCAATCTGACGCGCACGCCCTCTTGTACTGCCTTGCGGCCACCGGACATCATCGTCTTCGAGGGCTTGTCGCTGAGGTCGTAGCGGCGCTCGAGCAGTTTCTGGTGTGCGTCCATCACGGTCGGTTTTGCTTTCTGATCCTTTTGCATCACGGACTGGAAGTCCTGGTCGCTGACCACCGGAATATAGGTCTCGTGCCCGGTGTCGGCGCCCTTCGGAGTCCCGAGCTTCTCGGCGGGCTCGTAGCCGGCCTGTGACATCGGTGTGACAAGGAAGATAATGCTGCAGACGGCGGATAAAAGGCAAGCTGATCTGGCCATGGCTGGCTCTCCGTTGCTTGTGAAGAAATCAGTAACTCGTTTGCGCGCTCAAGCTATCACCCCCGTCGACACTGTTTCTGTCTCCTGGTGTACATATGTGTGAAGTAATTCCGGTGAAGCAATCATGTGCAGTCGCCGTATATAGACATCGACAACGTTGGTAAACGGATCCTCCGGCGAACCCCAAACGCCGCTGCGTCGTGCCAGCGCCTCAGCCGTTACTGGATATCGGAGTCTCGCGGTTGCCCGGACACCAGCTCGATCAGCGGTGGATGATCCGCCCCCGAAGGCAAGCGTGCGCCCACGTAGGTGGTCAGGGTCGGCGCAATGCTGCTGACCGCGACTGGCCGGTCTACGATGAGCCCGCGCGGGATGCCGGGTCCCGCCGCGATAATCGGCACGTGGGTATCGTAGGCGTAAGGTGAGCCGTGCATGGCCGCAAACTCTTCGGCGTCCGGGTAGAGGTACCAGAACGGGTTCTGAATGACGAGCACGTTGCCCGAGCGCTGCGGATGAAACGCCCGCTGCAGCTTTTGCATCAGCGGCGTGTCGGGGAGGTTGCCGGATTCCAGATCAGTGCGGGTCACGGCGTAGGCGAAGCCATTCTCCTCGCGAAAAATAGCGGCCAGCGCGTGCTCGACCTCGGGGTAGTCCAGTTCGTGTTTTTCCATCTTGTCGGGCTGCAGGTAGAGGCTCGGGTTCCAGAATGCCATGATCAGGTCATCGTCGATGCCGAAGCGGGTCTTCAGTGCAGCATTGGCCCTGCGTATGAACCCCGCCGGATCGTGTCGACCCGCGTCGAGGCCCCGGGCTGACTGGTACTCGGGGATATCGTCCGCACCGTGATCGCTGGTCAGCACCACCAGCGTCCGGTTCAGGCCGATGCGCTCGTCAATGAAGTCCAGCAGTTCCCCAATGATGCGGTCTACCTGCCGAACCTGGTCTTCGTACTCGAGGCTGAAGGTGCCGAAGGCGTGGCCGACGTAGTCGAGCGCGGAAAAGCTCACCGCAAGGACGTCGGTTTGCCCGCGTTGCCCCACGGCCTGGTTGTCAATCAGTGCCCGGACGAAATCCAGGGTCAGTTCATCGCCGGCAGGCGAGAAGCGCAGGCCACCATAGTATCTGGTGTCGCTGGGGTTATCGTAGGAATGCGGGAAGCCGGTGCCGAGATCGGCGTAGCCGCGTTCCGCCTCCCGGGCGTCCTGGTGCGAGAAGATATAGGTCTCGGGCGGATCTTGCAGTGACCATGCCTTGCCGCGATAGCGGTCCCTGCGCGCCGAATCGTTGAACCGGGTGACCCATTCGGGCAATGCGTCGTAATACCAGTCGCTGCTAAGGAACCGGCCGGAACCGCTGTCGTACCAGAACGCCTTGCCCAGCCGTCCGCCGGGGATGATGGCGCCGCGATCCTTGACACTGACGCTGAACATCCGCGATTTCTCGCCGGAAGACAGCACGATCTCGTCGCCAAAGGTGGATGCGGTGAGGTTGCGTGGCGAGGTGCCCAGGCTGGCCACATCGATCAGCGGTCGGGCGCCCGGGTCGGCGACGCAGTAGATGCGGTCGCCGCTGCTTCGATCAGCCCAGTCATTGCCGGCGAGACCGTGTTGTGCAGCGGCAGCACCGGTGGCAATCACCGCGTGGCCGACCGCCGTGAAGGTTGTGGAATGCTGGAAGTGGGCGTTTCGGTAGGCCACGCCGTTGTCCAGCAGATAGCGGATGCCGCCGTCCAGGTGAGGGTACTGCTGGAAGGGCATCTCGCCCTTGAGCATGTCCACCGTGATCTGCAGGACGAGATCCACGGGCGCATCGCGCGGGTGGACCTGAGCCTGCACCAGGGTTGCAGCCCCGACCAGCAATGACAGCAGTGCTGCCTGTGCACGCGCAAACAGCTGACTTCGCGAGCACACCATCATTGACTATTCCGCGTGCTGAAGGTGTGATCGGTGCGCAAGGCGGAGTCTGCCCTGTAAGGATCCTCCACAACCCGGTACTCCGTGCGCCAGTCGTCCTGCGACACGCTGCAGCGCAGATAGCCCCGCTGATCGCCATTGGTATAGCTGACGTGCGGGTTGTAGGGTTGCGCGGTATGCACCCGCTCTGCCCAGGGACAGTGCGAGGCAATCGACGTCGATGCGAACTCCCAACCCACCTGCGGCGACGTGGCGTCGATGGGGTCACGATGGATGGTCGAGGCATTGGCGCAGTGCCAGTCGCCGCTGAGCACCACCGCGTTGCCCACCTCGCCCATGGCATCGATAAGGCGCTGCCGCTGGCGCGGATAGCCGTCCCACTGGTCCATATTGAAATCCGGACGCGCAGGGTCATCGCTGTAATTGAACGGCGCAAACCAGGTTTGCTGTGCCAGCACGTTGAACGGCGCATCGCTACGCTGCAGCGAATTCAGCAGCCAGCGCTCCTGCGCCTCGCCCAGCATGCCGCGATTGCGATCCTCCAGCATCGCCGCTGCCGCGGCGGGGGAGATGCGGTCGGTGGGCACCTGGTCGGACCGGTACTGCCGGGTATCGAGCAGATGCACCAGAGCCGGGCCGAAGCGCCAGGCGCCGTAGAGTGACAGGCTGGAATCCAGGCCGCGGATCTGCGGGGGTTCGCGCAGCGGCATGTGCTCGTAATAGGCGCGGAACGCGGCCTGACGCCGCACGCGAAACTCGGTTTCAGTCTGTGCCCAGGGGTCCTGCGGGGTAAAGCCGGCCCAGTTGTTGTCCACCTCGTGATCGTCCATCGCGACAATCCACGGGCTCGCTGCGTGAGCCGCCTGCAGGTCAGTATCCATGCGATAGAGGGCGTAGCGGTTGCGGTAATCCCACAGCGTTACGATTTCGGCGCTGTTGTTCTGGCGCACGGTGCGATAAGTGAATGTCTTGCCATTGGTTTCACGCGAGCGCTCGCCGAGGGGACTGATGCCGCCCTCGTAAATGTAGTCGCCGACGTGGATCACACAATCGGGAGCCCAGGCGGCCATGTCCGCGTAGGCTGCGTAAAAGCCGCTTTCGTAGGACTGGCAGGTGGCGACGGCGAGTTTGATCTCGCGGGCGCGCGGGTCGCTGGTGCGGGTGCGACCTACCGGACTTTCGTCGTCGCCGAGATAGAACTGGTACCAGTACTCGCGACCGGGTTCGAGGCCCTCGAGAATGACATGCACGCTATGGCCGACGCTGTCATCCGTCGTGAAGCGGCCGTCGCGCACGGTACGTCGCATCAATTCGTCGCTGCAGACCCGGTAGCGAACCTCTACCGGTCCATGCGGCATGCCGCCGCCGTTGAGCGGGTCCGGCGCCAGGCGCGTCCACAGCACACAGCCATCGGGCGACGGGCTGCCCGATGCAACGCCGAGGGTAAAGGGATAATTCTGGGACGCACCTGCCAGCCCTGAAAATGCGGAAGTCGCGAGCACTACCGAGCCACTGGTAAGAAGAAAACGTCTGCGGGAGATCATTGGTTTTCCCCGGTAGAGTCCCCTCGGACAACAATGGGCTGGGTCCACGCCATTTCGACGTCGCCTTGCGCAAACGGGTTGCCGTGTTCGCGGCTTGAGATTACCCGTGCGCGCACATAGAGTTCGTCGCCGCGCACGCGATAACGAGCATCCGGACCGTCCATGCGGGCCAGTACTTCGCCTATCTCTTCGCTGTAGCTGTAAACAGAACGCGGAGGCTCGTCGGTATCACCGCCGGGAGTCTCGGGCCCGTCTATAGGCGTCAGGTCTGTGCCCTGGCGAGTACCGACGAATTCGATCGTGTACTTCACACCTGGTTTCTCGTCGACGGAAAGTCGGATCCCGCTTTCGTCAATCTCCAGTGCGTCCAGCTCGACGCCGGTACTGTTGTAGAAGTCGCCGCGACGGATGGCTGCCGTGATCCTGTTCGGGGTCAAGTGTGTCGACCGCACCATGATCCAGCCGCGGCCAGGATTGGTAAATCCGGGGCCCCAGTTGTTGTACTCGTGGGCGTCATCTGTGGCAACACCGTAGATGACGCTGCGCTGGTAGGTGCCGAGCCGGTTGGATAGAACAATGTCCCAGAGCCGCTCAGCGCTGACGCGCTCTGCGTCACCGTTGTTGTGTACACTCGAGTGGCCGTTGTACATCTCAAAAAAACCGTCGCCGGACTCGTAATCCAGCTCAAAGAAATCTTCTGCCGTCACCGCGAAGTGAAAGTTCGGGTGATTGAGGTGGACCACCATGGGCTGGGCGTGGCGGCGCGACTGCTCGACTACCGCGTCCAGATTGTTCTGGATGGTATCGACCACACTGTCGCCGCCCTGGGGTTCGATAAGATCGACCAGGTTGACGCCATTGAGGTGTACCGGATGATGTTCGTGGCGGTCGGTGATTTCTTCGCCGTTGATGAACAGAAACCGTCCCGCCTCTTCGAACAGCGGCCGGAACTCGTTCAAGGTTTTCAGGCGCACTTCACGTTCACCGGGCTCGCCGCGGATCTCGACCCAGTCTTCGCCAAACTGCTCTGTGTAGTGGTCAAATGCTGCGCGCACGGCGTCGGGGCGTCGCGGTGGCTGATCCACCGGGTACCATTTTTCGCCGCGCTGCATGGTGTTGTGGTCGCTGATCACCAGGAACTGGTATCCCTGTGACTTGTACCAATCGGCGATGGTTTCTGGCGGCGCATCGCCGTCGCTCCACCAGCTGTGTGTATGCGTGTTGCCCCGCCACCAGCGGGCCTCGTCGGCATGCGCCGCGCTGAGAACCAGAACTGATGAGATGGCCAACAAACTTAATGATTTTGACTTGTACCGTGACATGTGTAGCTCCTTGACTGAATCTGGCAATAACTGAAGGCGTCAGACATGCCGAAATGATCGACATGCCTGACGGGATTCCTACCTCAGAAACTGTATTCGTACTGCAGCCAGAAGGAGCGCGGCTTGCCGTTCCATCCGTATTGATAGTAAAACTCGGGATCAAACCTGCCGATCTCGTTGCGCACACCTGCGCGTGACAACCGTTGATCTGCGCTGGCGCTGGCCCGCTCGTAGTAGTCCTCATCCAGAATATTCACGGCGCGCAGCAGGAAACGATGCTGCTGGGAATCGCCCATGAAGTACTGCACGGAGCCGTTCACTACCACGTAATCGCCGAAGTTGAGATCAGTGTTCGTGCGCTCGCCGCTCTCGTCAACGAGGCGGCTGTTGACGCCCCCGGCATAGGCCCACTCGGGGCCCTGTATCCGGGTGTTCAGAGAGACCACCCAGCGGTCGCTCGGACGGAAACTGATCTGGGTTGCGGCCGACCACTCTGGACGCTCCGAGGACTGCCGTTCGCGGTCGTTGCCAGCAGCCCCGGGCACGAGGAAATCCTGTTCCGCGCCGCTTCCCGCGGCCAGGGCGTTCAGGCCGAATATCGGGTTCGGCTCGAGTGACTCCATGTCATTGAACGTGAAATCAAAGTCCCAGTTGTCGATATTGAACGATGCGTCCAGCGTGAGGCCCCGAATGTCCTGCGACTGGTTGCGGTTGAAGCTGACCAGCTCGTTGCCTGCAAAGACGCCGGCGTTAAACTGCTGCAGCGCGAACTGGCAGAAATCCCCGGGTCTGCGGATATTCTGCACCAGGTTGCCGGACTCGCCCCTCAACTCCGCGACTTCCGGACAGACGCGATCGATAGGTCCGGCGCCATACAGGTTATCGATTACGGTATCGAAGTAACTGAGTTCGATGTTGTAGGTACCGCCCATCGCATCGCCGTTGATACCGAAACCGAAGCTGTAGGTCTCCACGGCCTGCGTCTGCAGCGACGAGTTGACCACCCGGCCCTGCCGTGCACCGATCTCGGTGAGTGTCGGGTTGCTATAGGAAGTTCCGCCATTGGAACGCAGATAGAAGCCACCCGGGAGTTCCTGGCGTACACCGTACTTCCAAATCATCTCGTCATCGTATGGGTCATTGAAATCCTGCCGCGCCGCCACAGAGAAGTTTGTGCCATTGAGGAAGTCCAGGCTAACCTGCAGATCGCCGTAAACGCCTGTGCTGATCACCTTTTCGTCGGTCATCCCGTACTCGTCGTCCGAGTCGTCGAAGTAGGTAATGTTCTGCACGCCGAAAACTGTGGTAAAGGTATCGTTCCAGTCAGTGCGTGCACGTGCGTTGAGGCCGAGGTCAACATAGCCAGCCCGAAACTGATCGGTGTCGCCAAAGCCCTTGGTCGGTACTCCACTGCCGAAACCGGCAGTGCTCTGGATCACGTAGCCGATGGGGTTGCCGATGGGGAACGGGTTGTCAAAGGTGCCATAGGGATTGCCGTCGTCATCGACATAAAAACCTTCCTGTGCTGCCACCGCGGCACCCGGGCGACTGCCGAAGGGATTGGTCACGCAACCCGCGGGCAGCGCGTCGATGCCGTTGGCGAAGCCCTCGAATTCTTCTGCCGTGTCGAAGCCGGTAATGCCCTGCTGCGTGGCGATAGCCTGCACGTCCGGACTCAGGTCCTGCAGCCGCGGGATATTGCAGACGCGCGCGTCCACCTCGGAGTTGTAGAGTTTGGGCGCGACGTAGTAGCCTTCCACGTCAACCGTTGTATTTTCGCGGAATCGCGTCTTGAAGCCCAGGTTGTACATCGGGAACTCGGTGTAGTTTGGCTGGTATATCGTGGCATTCGGAAACGAATCACGGAAATCCACCGTGGCGTACTGTGCGCCCAGACGCAGCTCGCTCTCAGCGCCGATCTGCCAGTGGTACTTGGCGCCGATCAGGTTGTATGAATACGGAAATTCATGGAAGCCACCGAGCGCGATGACGTTGTCGACGTGGGCCTCGCGATCAAACAATTCGTGGGCACTGGTCTCGTAGGAGCGACCGAAGAACATGATCGAATGCTCGTCCGCGCCGAAAAGCGGCATGGAAATGTTGCCGTACATCTCACGCGTATCGAAGGCGCCACCATAGACCCCGAATTCGCCTTTCACCGGTTCTCCGGCATAGGGCTGCTTGTAGTTGACCCGGACGACCCCAAGGCCGCCGTTGCTGCCGTAGTACAGGCTCTGGCCGCCGCGGTAGACTTCGACATTCTCTATCATGCGCGGATCAATGGCGGTGGCAGGCCAGATGCTTTCGAGTGGCGTGCCGCGGTCAAAGGTAGGCATGCCGTCAACCAGCAGCAGCGTATCGCGGTCGGTACCGCCATCGATTCGGATGGTGAATTCGCCCTCATCTGGTGAATAGCCGATGTTGGCACCGCGGATAAGCCCGGCGGCCAGTTCGCCGAAGTTGGTGAAGCCGCCAGTAGCGATTTTCTCGGCATCGATCAGCTGCACTTGTGTGCCGAAGCGGGTGAAGTCAATTGCCATTTGCGAAAGTTGCTCGGTAACTCGGCGTCCCTCAATGATGATTTCCTCGATCCGATTGCCTTTCGCATTGGCCGGTTCGTCATCAGATTGGGCCAGTGACGTCATTGACGCGCAGACGCAGGCGATGCCGAGAAACAGCGGCGTTCGACTAAATAGTTGGTGCGAGCGAGAATGCCTGTTATGAAACACGATAATTCCTCCTTGTAGAATGTATACCGCGATTCCGCCGATCCGAAGGATAGAGCGACAGATTAGGTTTGCGTCGACGACGGGAGGAAGTGCTTCCCGCCTGCGCACGCACTCTATGCGGGGAGCATTACGTTTCTGTGCTGTTACTGTGACATTTTGGTGAAGGTTTACCCCAAAATTGTTGAAAAGTTCCTGAAGAGCGACAAGCTGGACATCCCCAGCCTCTGGCACCGGGACTCGGTCAGACGACGCCTATTGTTCGCCCTCAACATGGATGCCGTCGTCGCGTATGTAAACAAGTATGTGAAACTTTAAAATCTTGACCGGCGCGAGCACATCTTTAACGAGCAGCTATCGTAGATACCACATCTGCAAAAAGAGGTAGATTATTTTTCTCAGCAGTCCAGTGCTGATGGAACAGTTCCACAGTCTCTTTCGCGACATCCAACACCAACGCCTTGGCGAGTCCGACCCGCCCGGCGAGATATACGAGTTCCTCTTCATCAAATCCGTCAAAGCGCTTGCTGCGACTGACCGTCAGTGCCGCCCCGGTGTCATCAATGTAGGGCAAGGTCGAGACAAAATCATAGGCAGCGGCCAACCGCGCCGTACGCTTGTCCGGATAGTAGACCGACCAGTTCTTGATGTGCATGTCGGCATTACCGATCAGCGTGTTGAAGACCAGCCGGCGGACAAACTCTCGAATATCTGTATCATCACTCTCGGCGACAACAACCGTCGTAATATTGACCATGCTCGCCTTCTTGTATTTGTCCTGCGGACAGACACCAAAGATTTGTGCGAAGTCTTCAATATGCACAGAACTCCCGCCACTCAACCGATCAAAGCGCTCGATGGCAAGCGCGTTACCTTCCATCGCCCCCACATCCCGCGGCAAACCGCCAATATCTGCGAGATCAATCAACTCGAGCGCAGGCACATTCATACCGATCTTGCGCGCCAGCGCCATCATGGAGTATTCGTTTTCGGGCATACCAACGTATTTCTCGGAGGGGAGCTTGACGATCCAGGAGCCGCCGCCCTCGGCGACCTTGCGGATCAGGTATTCGTAGCCCTTGCCGATAATATCGGCCTCGACGTCGTCGAGCCCTAGGCGCATGGTGAAGATGAGCGGGAGGAGGTAATCCTTGTGCTTCGGCGCGTCCTTGGCCCCGGAAAGGCTATCGATTATTGATGTAAATATGTACCCGGGTTATGCCTTCTGAGTATGTCCAGGATGGACGGGCTGCGCCATGTGTGGAGGCTGAGTGATTTCGGTACAGAACATGATCCCTGCAAAAGTCCGGCAGTGGCGATCAATTGGATTGGGACTACATGTCCGCCGCCGAGAAGGCGATTTGCCATCGTTTCAGCGGGTTATCGAAGCGTACCTCTGGTACAGCCTCGCTTAACGGACAAGACTACCTATGCGGCGGCGTCATTCCTTACTGGCGAACCGAAGCTTTCCCTGCACCAGTGTCGACACCTCTCCTTCTCCTACAAAATAGCCGAGTGCTTCGTAGGCTTTCGCCCGGCGTCCAAACATTCGTTCCAGTGTGGGCAGACTTCAGCGGTTTACGCAATCAGGGGGCTCCGCTGCAAGCGATCCGCCCGCGCCCGCCAGATTATCTAGTCGGGAGCTCACTTTCCGTGCCTATAATCCATATCTTGGGTTGTGCAAGCACACGTTTGACAAATGCATTTTCGGTGTTGATACGCTTGCACAATTCCTCCCGTGGGTAGAAGGTTGGCTGTATCGCTCGGACCATACCGACGGATGCCTTCTCCAGGCCCGGAACTACGTCGGCGTAGGTAAGGCTATCACTGATAATCATCAGGTCAATATCACTGGAGGCGATGTCCTCGCCTTTCGCCACCGATCCGAACACGAATGCCAGTTGGATTTTTGGCAGAAAAGGTTCCAGCGCAGCTTTCAGCGGCTCTACTAGGGCCACTGTCTTGGTCAGGATGGAGCATAGCTCCCTGAAGAGAGGCGATTCTGGATTGGCCTGGTAGTGCTTTTGCGAGCCGATTCGCTCCACCGTAACGAGTCCACTGCGGACTAGCCGCGACAGCTCCCGTTGCACAGCGCCAGAACCGCCGCCAGACTTTTTGATGATCTCATTCGTATAGAAGCTCTGCGTTGGCTGTCCGAATAGCAAGCCCAGGACACTCTGTTGCGTCCTGGAAAAGAGTGCGTCAGCCATAGCTAATGGCTGGTCCTTTGTAGACCTGCTCGCTTCAGTGCCCATATTGGGCATGATAGTGCCCAGTATGGGCATGCTCAAGGAAAAAGTTTTCGTCGCGCCAGATGTCGGCTCATTCACACGGCGTTCGCTCAGGAAAGCCAGGTAGAGATGCGCCTACAACTGCGGATTCTGCAGGTCAACGGGTTCTACCCCACTTCCATGGTACATGGGCAACACCTCGCCGACGCATTGCCCCTCGCGAGGAAACAATGCGTGTTTCCCGACCGATAGATTGACCGCGAACCAATGCGCTATCGTCTGTTTGCAGTCAAAATATAATAATCAAGGGAGGCCAATGAGCCACTCCAGCCGGTTCCCACCCACAGCGCAGGCCTGGTATATGGTCGCGATCCTTTTCTTGGCCTATACCTTCTCGGGTATCGACCGCCAGATCCTGACGCTGATGGTCGAGCCCGTGCAGGCGGACTTGCAATTGACAGACTTCGAGATCAGCCTGCTCCAGGGACTGGCGTTCTCCCTTTTGTTCGTGTTTGTCGGCGTGCCTGTGGCCAGACTTTCGGACCGCAAAAGCCGCCGCTCGATTATCGCCGTGGGCATCACATTCTGGTGCTGCATGACCGTGCTGTGCGGACTCTCGAAGAACTTCTGGCAACTGTTCCTCGCGCGCATGGGCGTCGGTGTGGGCGAGGCGTCGCTAAGCCCCGCCGCTGCTTCCCTTATCGCCGACAGCTTCCCGCCGGCCCGGCGCGCCATGGCTTTCAGTGTCTATCATCTCGGTTACCCGGTCGGCGGCGGGCTTGCCCTGGTCATCGGGGGGGCGGTCCTCGACTGGCTATCCGGTATCGACAGCGTAACGCTGGGGCCCCTGGGGGATTTCAGGAGCTGGCAGCTGGCTTTTATCATCGTTGGACTGCCCGGGCTGCTCGTGGCCCTGCTGATGTACAGCTTCCGCGATCCCGCGCGCCAGGAAAAGCTGCGCGATGATGAGTCCCAGCAACTATCCTTCGCGGAGATCGGCCACCACATCCGGGGCAGTTGGCAGGCCTACACCGCCCACCTCTCAGCCGTGGCCTTCCTGGGTATGCTGGCCATGGGGACGAGCATCTGGTACCCGACCTTCCTGATCAGGACCTACGGCTTCTCACCCAGTGACGCCGGCTACTCCTACGGCCTGATACTGGGCGTCTGTGGGGCCGCGGGGATCCTCTCTGGTGGCTGGCTAAGCGGTCTGCTCGCCCTTCGTGGTTATGGTGACGCAAACTTGCGGGTCATGTGGCTGGCAGCGGCTCTTAAAGCGCTCCCACTGGTACTGGGACCACTTATGCCCACGGCCTACCAGGCCTTGCTGCTGATGGCGGTCGCCACCTACCTTGGCCAGGTATCAGTTGGTGTCACAACAGCTGCGTTGATGGAAATCACCCCCAACGAGATCCGCGCGCAAATGCTCGCGGTGATGATGCTGCTGGTGAATATTTGCGGGCTCGGCCTCGGCGCGACACTGATCGCTACCATCACCGATTTCGTTTTTGGAGACCCGCAGGCGCTGCGTTACTCGATCTCACTCGCTTCGGCGGCAATCACGCCCTGCATCATCGTTTTACTGTGGTGGGGAATGCCCCACTTCCGCCTCGCCGCGCGCCGGGTTGCTGGCGCCCCGTCAGCAACAGAAGAAGAACTTAATTTGGGGACGCAAACCAATGAAGGAAAAAAGCATGCACAAGCGACAACATAAGACTCGAACCATAGGTCTCTCGTTAATGGTACTGTCACTGCTTCTTCCCCGCGCCAACACGGTATTCGCCGCACAGGGTGCCCTTGAGGAAATTATCGTCACCGCACAGCGCCGTGAAGAGAACTTGCAGGAATCGCCAATTTCCATTACTGCTCTCAACTCCAGAATGCTGAAGGAGATTCGCGCGACGGACGTCGAGGGCATTTCTAACTACACGCCCGGCCTCCTCATCACCCCCACCGTGGGTGGTTCGGTCAACGCCTCCATCAACATCCGTGGCGCCGCCAACAGGAACAACAACCTGAGCCGGGACAACTCGGTGGGCATGTACCTCAACGGGGTACCCATCGCCAAAACCAGCGGTGCGATTTTCGATGCCGTCGACATCGAACGCATGGAGGTGTTGCGCGGCCCCCAGGGCACCCTGTATGGCAAGAACACCATTGGCGGCGCAATCAACATTATCACTCGCAAGCCTTCCGGGGAACTCGGCGGTTCGGTGCAGATTGGCGCCGGAAATGAGGGCCTGCTCGAAGCCCGCGGCTCACTCGACCTCCCCGCCTACGGCACCATTGGCGAAGGCATCGGTGAGATCAGGGTCCGGGGTTCGGCTTTTTACCGGGAGCGCGACGGATTCTATGACAACGACTTCGAGGGACTGCAGGACTTCGACAACCGCGACCAGGATGGCGGGCGCCTCGATATTGCGATCCAGCCCAGCGATTCCCTAGTGATCGAATACGGCTACGACTGGTTCTCGGCGGACCAGCGGCCGACCATGCTGGCGCTCTATGATTCCACTACCTTCCAGTTTGTGATTCCACCGCTGTATCCGCTGGTAGACGCTGCCACCAGCCAGAAGCGACCCGACAGCATCGCCGCGAACAGTGCGGAAACCAGCGACGTCGACATCCGCGGCCATGCCCTGACGTTATCCTATGAGCTTCCGGACACCGCCCTTGGCGACCTCACACTGAAATCCATCACCGGCTATCGGGACCTCGATACGCTCAGCGTCTCCGACTTCGACGGCACCAGTCTCGACCTCTTCCGCTTTACTCTCGACAACGAGTTCGAACAGTTTACTCAGGAATTACAGCTGGTGGGCAGCACTGAAAGCCTTGAGTACGTTCTCGGCCTGTTTTACTACGAGGATGAGTGGTTCACCCATAACCCCCGGTGGATATTCCAGTTCGGTGGCAACAACTTTGACATCAGCGACCGGGGAGCAGACGACACCTCCAAGGCGGTATTCGGACAGATGACCTGGACGCCCGATGCTTTCGAGCGGAAACTGGACATTACCGTCGGCGGCCGCTGGACCAAAGAGACCAAGGAAGTGCACTCAGTGTGGGTTGACCGGAGCGTTTTCGATGTGGACCCGACTGCCCGCGACGCCGGCGTGTTCCAGCGCGACGCACAGGATATGCCCGTGTACGATGCCCGAGGTGACTTCATACCGATCGAGGCGAAAGACAGCTGGACCGAGGTCACGCCGATGGCCACCGCAAGGTGGACTTTCTCCGACCAGGTCAATGGCTACCTGAAAGTGTCCACCGGCTTCAAGAGCGGCGGTTTCAATGGTGTCGCCGCCACTACAGATGCCTTCAGGACGCCTTTCGACCCGGAAAAGATGCTCACCTATGAAGCGGGGCTCAAGACACGCCTGCTCGACCAGCGGCTGCAGCTCAACATGTCTGCCTTCTACAATGACTACAGTGATTTTCAGGCGAGCAGACTCAATCGCGAAGCCAGCATCCTGATCGTCAACGCCGGCGAGGCGACCATGAAGGGCGCGGAATTGGAACTGACTGCACAGCTCACACCGACCCTGCGCTTCATACTCAACTATTCGTGGCTTGACACGGAATACGACGAGTTTATCGATGGCAACGGCAATGACATCTCTGATGAGCGATACTTCACTTACTCCCCGGAGCACTCGGTGTTCACCTCACTGCGCTACGAGCTGGGTGAATTCGACTGGGGTACGCTGGTTGCACAGGCCGACTACGCCTGGAAGGACGATTACTTCACCAACATAGAGTCCGACCCGACCACAGATGTTGAAGACTATGGGCTGGTAAATGCTCGGTTGGAGCTGCGCGAGATCCCGTTGGGCGGTGGCAAGGCGCGCATCGCGGCCTGGGGTCGCAACCTCACGGATGAGGAATACTGGCACACGGGGATCAATCTTCAGGTTTTCACGGTCAACCAGTGGGCTGACCCCCGGAGCTACGGTGTGGAATTCGAATACGAATTCTGAGTTAGCAACCCTTCAGTCCAGGGTGTTTGATGACGCCATCGCCATCTTGCCTTGCCACAACCCTCGCAGCCGTCGCATAATCCGGGGCGTCCTCGGCGCCTGCCTGGCAGGCGCTGCAGGCCCGCGCCACGCCGCAATAACCTCACCCCCGTGACTAAGATAGTAAGTAGGTAGCCTATGGGCAGATGGGAGTACATTGAGGAGTTCATCTGTGTTGTAGAGACCGGAAGTTTCACCAACGCAGCGGAACGACTGGACGTTTCCAAATCCTTTATCAGCAAACAAGTGTCGCGCCTGGAGGACAGACTGCAGGCACGACTCCTGCAACGCAGCACCAGGCGTCTCACGCTCACCGAGGCCGGCGAGGTTTTCTATCGCTATTGCAAGTCGATGGCGGATAACTACGCCGAAGCGGAATCGGCTCTGTCGGAGATGCTGGAAGGCCCGCGGGGCACACTCAAGATAGCCATCAACAGCCGCTACGGTGTACACTACATGGCCAACGTTGTGGCTGCGTTCTCACACCGACACCCCGAATTGTCGGTTGAAGTCCACTCCAGCTTCCACGATGTGGATATTATCCAAGGCGGCTTCGACCTGAACATCCGCTATGGCAAACTGGAAGACTCCAGCATGATCGCGCGCAAGCTCGGTTGCTACTCGCTGTGCCTCTGCGCCAGCCCGGAGTATTTCGAGGAATGGGGAGTCCCCCAAACACCGGAAGACCTGCAGTCACACAATTGCCTGACGCCGCCAGAGCGCTACTGGCTTTTCAATACCCGCTCACCCGAACCCTTGAAAGTCAAAGTTCACGGCAACTGGCTGAGTGAGGATGGCGCGACCCTTCTGGCCGCCGCGCGCGAGGGTATTGGCCTGGTACAACTGCCTGACTTCTATGTGGAGGATTCCATCAGGAAGGGGCGACTCATGAAGCTCAACCACCTGCCCTGGAGTCGCTACGAGCGCGAAACCTGGGCTGTGTACCCGCACACCCGGCACCTGTCGGCCAAAGTGCGGTATTTCATGGACTTTTTCAGTGACTACATAAAGACCCAGCTGAGGCCCCACAGAAGCCGCTTTGTGAGTCACTGAAGGCGCCCTCAGCGAGCCGGTCGCTCAGTCAGTCCTTGACACGCTCGATAACCTCGATGCTGTAACCATCAAGGTCGGTGATGAAGGCAACAATAACGGGCCACTGTTCAAGCCGCTGTGGCGCCGAAACCACTTTGCAGCCACAGGCCTCGACCTCGCGACAGATACCTTCTATGTCATCGCAATAAAGGTAGAGCTTCCACAGGGCATTGCCGTGATCAATCGGCGGCACCACGTCATCGCGCTGCGCCAGCTGAATCTTGCCGTCCGAGCCCTCTGCGCCGAGAATGATCTCCTCGGCACCCGGTATGGAAATGCGCTGTTGCTCCTGCAGTCCCAGCACATCGCGATAGAAGGCCGCTGATTTTTCGAGATCAGCCACGCTGATACAATACTGCCCTACTCTGCTGGTCATCACGACTCCGGTAATTGAGGGTTCCGACGTGCCAGAATATTCTCTGTGCGATCCTTGATCCTGGCATCCTGCGCTTCACTGGCAGGAAGAATCCAGAACTTTTTATCCAGCATACCCTGGAGACAGGTTTCGGCAACTTCCTCCGGCTCAGTAAGCTGCAGGTTCTGAATGCCCGAGGCCCTGGCCAGGTCCTTCATCGAGGTGTAGGCTAGCGGCTCGTCATCATCGCGCAGATCTCGCGGGCGATTGCGCATTGAGCTGAGTATATTGGTATTCACCAGGTGAGGACCCGGAAAGAGCACATGAGCCTGTAGCGCGGATTCCTCCAGCAGGAGCTGGTAGTGCAATACCTCCGACATACTGGTTACAGCCGCCTTGGTCGAGGCATAGATCGGGGTAGTGGGCAGGGAACTCAGGCCACCGTTGCCCGATGACGTGTTGACCACATGGCCGCTCTTGCCGTGCTCCAGCATGCCCGGGAGAAACGCCCTGATACCGTTTGCCACGCCCATGACATTGACCTCGAAGCCCCAGCGCCAGTCGTTCGACGTGAGGGACCACATCCTGCGCTGAGCCTCCTTGATCCCCACGCCAGCGTTATTGCAAAGAATACGGACCTCTCCGTAACACTCCGTCGCCCGACGCTCCAGCTCCCCCATGGCCTCTGGAGAGGTAACATCCGCCCGCTGGGGGTTGACTTCCAGGCCCTCACTGCGCAAGGTCTCGGCCGCCTCCTCCAAAGCGGTTTCCTCTATGTCCACCATGCTGACCTTTGCACCTGCCGTCGCAAAGCGGCGGCAAAGGTGGTACCCCACCCCGGAGGCCCCGCCCGTCACCACGGCATGCATACCGTCCAGCTCAGCCATGGGCGCGCACCCCTTCACCGGCGACGGCCACGTCGATACCGGCCAGTCCAGGGGTATCGTAACGCTGATCAATGAAGTCCAGCAGGTTCTCGCCCGGAATTTCCTCCAGGATCTGTCCACTCGTGCGGGTGCTGCCTTCCGCGAGCTGCATACTCAGGACTTCAAGCACCGGCACGTCCACCAGCGGATCATAGACGCTTTCTCGCAGAATCACCTCGGGTTGCTCGACCTCGAAAACCCGGGTGTAATTCCGCTCCCAGTTCAGCCGCGTCAGGTACACGGGGCCGTCAAAGGCATCCGCACGGTCAATGCTGGGGAGGGCCTTGTGACAGAAAAAGTATTCGGTGAACGGCTCCGGCTTCGGCAGTTCCCGGCCCACCTTGCCGCGCATTTCCAGGAAGTTGATGCCGTGGCGCCCCATACAGGTTCGGATGGCATCGCCATCGCGCTCCATGGTCGCCACTTCTGCGAGTTTTTTGGGCTCGCCAAAGCGCTCACGGCCACCGATTACCACGAACTCGCCCTGCATCGGCATGGCCAGAACATAGTGGCCCACGGTGTCTTTGTAGCGGCACTTTACGCCCACTGTGGCAGCCCCCACGCTGACATCCTCAGTCGGGCTGACGTGCATCGTCACGTTGGCGTGCTGGATAAAGATATGCGGTTCATCCCCGGCTTCGAGCGGCTTGGGCAACAGCGCCGCGTGAATCGCGGGGTCGGTAACATATGTGGAGCGCAGAGACGTCACCGTACAGTCGAGTCCCGCGCTGCTTTGTGCAGTATGGTGGGGGTTACGCACGAATCGTAGCTGTGCCATGTTGATCTCCTTTATCGTTGTCGAATTGCATTCGCGGGGGGGAAGAGTCTCCTCCGTTCAGTCGGCGTAGAACTGTGCGAAATAGCGACGGTAGCGCATGATTGGCCCGTCGCCGTCGCACAACAGTGGGTCCTTCAGGTGAAACTTGTGCTGCCAGATGGGGATATCACCCTCCAGACCGCGCTGACCGTTGGTACTGGCAATGCTCTCCCGCAGCGCCTTGTGTTCGAATGAATCATCGGGGACACGCTTGTGGGTGTAGGCGAAGCGCACTTCCACCGTTTCCGAATCCACCGGGGTGACCAGCACCTGCAAGAGGTAATCGACGAGGCCCCGGAAACGGGTCCACTTCTGTCCGGCGCCGTTCTGTACCACATCGATGGCACTGTCGATTTCCATCATCTCGCCGTCGGCATTCCTGACCTTGCGACGCCCCTCCACATGACTGCGCCGGATGTGGCCCTCGTATGTGGTTTCGCCTTGGGGTACGGCCTCCATGGAGTGAACATACTTGAAGTGCGCGATGTCGACGCCGTTCTCCGCGATCTCCTGGGGGTGCGAGTTGAAGGCCCAGAAATAGCGTTCCTGCTCCACCCACTCGGGATCGTCGATCTCGTCCAGGGGCAGCACCTCGAAATTGGGCGGGACATCGTCCGGGTGATACCAGGCCCAGATCACCTCGTTTTCCTCACACACGGGATAGGTCTTGAGACAACTAGAATCCTTCGCCTTGGGCGGGATATTCGTGGCGTAGGGAATATCGGTGACCCTGCCCTCGCGGTCATACTGCCAATGGTGGAAGGGACAGCGGATCGATTCGCCGACGACCTCGCCACCATATCCGAGGTGCGCGCCCAGATGGGGACAGGCGGGGTCGACCAGGCCAGGCTGGCCGCTGTCGGTCCTGAACAACACCATCTCGCGATCGAAGTAATGTATCGGCCGAACATCGCCGGGGGAAAGCTCATCGGAATAACCGACGCAGTACCAGCCAAACGGTATGGACATGGGAATTCGCTCACGCACTGGCAGCCTCCTGCTTGACCACAAAATCGGATTTGGCCGGGCCGATCCGCGCCGCAATACCCTCGAGGCGCTTGCGATCCAACTGGTAGCAGTCAATCGCGTTTGTCCCCAGAATCAGGTCCGCCTCACGCTCCGGCATGCCGCCGAAAAACTCGACCAGGCGCTCGTGGGTGTGCGGCCAGGCCCCCTCGGGGTGCGGGTAGTCTGTACCCCACATGATATTTCTGATGCCAATATCGTGGCGCACCGCCATAGAGCCCTCATCGAACAGCGCGGAAGCACCTACCCAGCAATTGCGCCGGAAGTATTCACTAGGCTTCATGGTCAGGTTGCTGCGGAAATCACCCAGCTTGCCAGAGGTGTGTTTCACCGAGGCGCGCACATCCATCAGCTCCAGCATGTGCGGGATCCAGAACTCACTCACTTCCGTGAGCGCGAAATGCAGCTTGGGAAACTTCTCGAAAACCCCGCCGAAGATCAGGTGCCAGAGCGGCCGCGCGGCCCACCAGGCGAACTCGGTGAGGTAGACACCGACCGCGCCCGGCAGCTCAAAATCGTAGTCGGGAGAGGGGCCCGAGTGAGTGTGCACGACCATTCCATGTTTTTGGCAGAACTCCCAGATCGGGTAGTACTTGGGGTGGTTGTAGGCATCGTACTCGCCCATCAGGGCGGGAATCAGAATACCGCGCAGGCCGTTGTCATAGGCCCACTTGACCTCGGCCAAGGCTACATCAACATCGTAGAGCATGAGCACGATAGCAAGCCCGATGCGCCGATCCGGGTCCTCGCGGCAGAACTCCGCGATCCAGCGATTGTGGGCCCGGGCGCCGGCCCACTGCTTCTCCGGGTCCACACCCCAGGGACGGAGGCCCAGACCCGCGCCGAAAGGCGGCGCGTTCATTTCGGTGATCCCGTCAGGAAACAGCACCTCGGCCGCCACGCCGTCGGCATCAATGACACGCTCCCGCACCGCGCCGTTCCAGGCGCCCTTGAGCCGGTCTTCTATACCCTGGCGCCAGTGGTCATTGAACTCCGAGATCAGGAATTTTTCTTCCGCCTTGCGCGTCATTTCGCGCTGTATGGGCAGTGCTTCGTCAAAATCCTTATGAAAACGGGCATCCAGATAGTCCCGGTAGCCCTCCATAGGTAAACCCGCGTGACCATCAGTCGAAACAATCAGATAACGATCCATAAAAGCCTCCAGCATCTATGCTTCAACAGGCTAGCCGCCTTGCGAGGCCAGATAAACCAACGGCGGTGCCATGATCGTTTTTGCCCAGAGGCTAATCAGCCGGCCCCTGCACAAGCCGAGTACGCTGGAAGCGCCCCATACGCGCCAGGGCCCTCGCGCGGGTATTGAGGAAGCGGAAACGCAGGCTGCTGAAACGGTTGTGCCAGCCGGGTACCAGGCTAGGACGACGACCGAGCGCTGTCAGTCCCGAATTCACGACGTCCGCTGCATCCATGCCATAGTCGACGCGCTCGGAGCGTGTGGCACCGGGGGAGAGCACGAGTACGTCCACTCCCCGTTCCGACAGCTCGTAAGACAGCGCCTCACCCGCTGCGAGCTGGAAGGCCTTGCTGGCAGAATACTCGACCATGTAGGGAACTGACATGTGACCGGCGATAGAGCCGACCTGGATAATGCCGCCCCGGCCTCGCCGCGCCAGGTGACACGCAAAATAATGTAACAGGCGCAACTGCACCTGTGTATTGAACTCCACCAGCTTCTCTATCTGGGACCAGGGGCGGTCTATAAAGTGGCCGTGATGGCTGCTTGCCCCCGCGTTGTTGACGAAAAGCCCCAGGTCGACGTTGCCGGTACGCTCGAGAAGACGTTCCAGATCCTCATGTCGTGTGAGGTCACAGGATAAATGGAGGCAACGAATACCGTGCGTACGCTCCAATAGCCCGGCCTGCTCCTTGAGTCTCGTAGCGTTTCGCGCCACAAGTATCAAATTGAAATGCTCCGCCGCCAGGCGTTCAGAGAATGCCTTACCGATACCAGCGGAGCTACCCGTCACAAGCGCCCACGGGCCATATCGCTCGCGCAAATCATTGACCACCTTCTGCCTCCAGATTGAAACATCAGGCTCCATCATGGCACGGCATGGACGTTATTTTTTTGCCTCCAGGGAAACACTACGTTTCCCGAGGCGTCGCGAGTTCCATCAGAAGACGCCTGACAGCGATTAATCCAGAGCACGCCGCCTGGCGTGGGCATGTTAGGCACGTAAGCTGGAGGCAATATGCAACTGACACTCGACACCTACGCGAAAGACGCTCCCAGGCAGGCCTCGCAGGAACTCTGTATCATTGGGTAACATCAGTCCAATGGCGTCCGAACAACAGGCACAGCGTGCTTAACTTGGTGTCCAGGAAACCCGGGGTAGGTCAGCTTGAATCGCCCTGCAGCCTGCCGTACCTTCGGTTTACAGCGACCAGCACCAAGACCAGTACCTGTTCTACAACCGACAGTTCACGCCCTACATCAAGGAGGACGGTACAACATCTGGCTTCGACTCTATATGGCAACGGTACATGCGCAAGGCAGTCGACACCGGGATCCTGAAGGAATCCTTTACCGAGCACGATCTACGCGCCAAGGCCGTTGAAGGGGAGTCGCTGGAGGTAGCGTCGAAGCTGCTGAGGCACACCTCTACCCAGGTCACTCAGAAGCATTACCGACGCGGTGTTGAGACTATCTGACCGATTCTATTAGACAGGTCTGGATCTATTAGACAGAGACAAAAAAGGCTCCCGCAGGAGCCCTTCTAAGTCTTTGTTTTTGTTCGGGAAATGGTGGGCCGTGCTGGATTCGAACCAGCGACCAATTGGTTAAAAGTCGACCAACCGATTTCCATCTGATTGATTTTATTTATCTTTTATCGGTGACGCCCGTTGCAGATCGCACCGAAATGCACAACCGAGCAGGACTGATTCCGGCAAAAGTCCGGCAGTGGTGACCAATTGGATAAGGGCTAAGTGGGCCAGATTATCAGTGCGATCACGTTCCATTTTGCTATCGACGCCCTTACCATTCCCGGGTAGTTATCGGTGTGATTCGGTTTGCGCCCAGATTACTGCGCTTCCTGCGTCTGTTTCAACTGCGCCTTCCGCTGCTTAACCATCGCACGCATCATCACGCTGGTTTCCCGCGCGTGCTGCCGCAATGATGCCTTCTCGGATACGGTGAGCATCCGGGGAGCGGTCGAGGTATCTTGCTTCGTTTTCTGTAAGAAAGTCGAAACCGTAGCCGAATACTTTTTTCCACCATTCTTCAAGGTCGCCATGCTTTACCCTCAATTTTTCCAGGGTCTCCTGAGCCGGGGCCAGTATAGCAGATCGGCGCTGACCGGTTAACGTGGTCGCCCCGATGACTATTCCGCCCGACTGCTCTATGAAACCGCGCAGGTTGGCAAGAGTATGACCCTGCCCCACGAAATCATCCACCAGGTAGTATTCTGCCCCCTCTACAACCTCACCCTCAAAGATCGCGGGGGGCGCCTGGAGTCAGAATACAGTTTAAGAGTCAGGGTCAGCCACCAACAGAATATCAAGCCCGGCCAGCGGGTCGCAATTGCCATCACCACCAATCACCCACTGGCGGCTTTTGCCCACCGGGCTGGCCGACAACAGGATCACGGCACGGGATAAGACATCCCGGCCTCAGATGCCGGTGCAGGGCACTATTGCAATCCTTTATGCGAACCAGTTTGTTTAATGGTTCGCGCCAACCAATACAGCAACACCAGTAACACCGTCAGCACGGGTACAAACAACCCCCCACTTTGCTGTAACGCCAGGGGAAACAACTTCGCCTGCCCCAGAAACACGGCGGCAGTGGCCATGAACAAGGGCCACAGCATTCGCCACAAGTGCCTGAGCAGACGCCCTTTCCCCGCCAATCCACCGGCAAGCAAATAACGCAGATCGCCCAGCAGCGCACCAAGGGTAATCAGGGCAAATGCCCAATAACTGCCAGCGCTGAAGCCGCCGAGTTGCACTTCGCCGCTGCCGGTCAGTATCAGGATGCAGTAGCCGTAACCCGCCAGGATGCCGACACCCAGCCCAAATAACAGCCAGTCATTGCCGCCCACCTGCTTGTGCCTGATGGCCTGATAGGCGGTCAGCACAAAATAGCCAATCAACAGCCCGTTGAGCAACGATAAAGGGATGTCTCTGACCCAGGCTACCACCGCTGCATATTCCGGCGAACGTGACCGCCCGTTCCGGGCATTGTGACCGACTTGCACACCGATGCTCGCTGGTGAACGTAGTTTTACACTGACCGGTCACGTTCGGTCAATTTACTGGTGGTTTTCCGCAGGGATTCGCCGGTGAGATTCAGGCGGTAGGCACCATGCAGTAGCCGGTCCAGAATGGCGTCTGCCAGAGTCGCCTCGCCGATGNAACGTAGTTTTACACTGACCGGTCACGTTCGGTCAATTTACTGGTGGTTTTCCGCAGGGATTCGCCGGTGAGATTCAGGCGGTAGGCACCATGCAGTAGCCGGTCCAGAATGGCGTCTGCCAGAGTCGCCTCGCCGATGTATTCGTGCCAGTACTCTGTCGGTAGCTGGCTGGCGATCAGCGTGGATCGACGCCCATGGCGATCTTCGATCACCTCCATCAGATCGTTACGCAGGGCGGCGCTCACCTTCTGGATTCCCCAGTCGTCCAGGATCAACAGATCGGTCTTGAGCAGCTGATTCATCAGCCGTGGATAGCTCCCATCACCGTGGGCAATGCGCAGCATCTCGAACAGCCGCGGCAGACGCAGGTATCGGACGCTGTAGCCCCGCCGACAGGCCTCGTTGCCAATGGCACAGGCCAGCCAGGTCTTGCCGCAGCCGGTGGGCCCGGTCAGGCAGAGATTCAGCGATTTCGGTATCCAGTCCAGCAACAGCAGCGAGGCGACACGGCTCTTGTCCAGACCTCGGGGATGGCGGTAGTCAATATCCTCCACGCAGGCGTTTACGCGCAGCTTGGCAGCCCGCAGTAGGCGCCCCAGGCGGCGGTTCTCCCGGTAGAGGACTTCCCGGTCGACCAGCATGGCGAGGCGTTGCTCAAAGCCCAGCTCGCTGGCAGCGGGTTGTTCCAGTTGTTCTTCCAGTGCCTGCAACAGGCCGGTCAGGCGCAGGGTGTGCAGGTGCTCGCGGGTTTGTTGCATCAACATGGTGTCTCTCCTCGTGTTAGTGGTAGTAGTCGGCGCCGCGCACATTGCCGTGCAGCGGGAGATCGGCTTGCAGATGGCTGTCGCCTTCCATCGGCTGCTGGTCCAGCCCGTGCTTGAGGATGGAGGCAATGCTCTGGTAGTTGATCGAGCGGAGCGTCAATGCGCGTTGACAGGCGCGTTCCAACCGGACCTTGCTGTAGCGTCGGCTGAGGCTCAGCAGGCCCAGGCAGGCGCGGTACCCGTGTTCGGGATGGCGCCGGCTCTCCAGTTGCTGCTGCACCACCTGTCGGGTGCAGGGGCCGATGTCCCCGGCCCAATTCAGGAAGCGCCCTGGCGACCACTCCCGGTGTGCCCGGTGGGAGCTGGGCATGTGATCCATCAGCGTACTGAACCGCTCCTGGCCGCGACGACCGTGAACTGCCACCCGGTTCCCCTTATGCAAAACCTCCACCGTCTCGGCCGTCAGGCGCACATCCAGCGTCTGGCCCACCAAGGCATGGGGGACGCTGTAGAAGCGCTTGTCGACGCTGATGTGGTAGTCGATGCCAGGCTTGGCCTTGCACCATTCCGCGTACTCGTAGGGCGCCACGGGGAGCGGCCTGAGGGCCGGGGCATCCAGGCGTTCGTACAGGTCCCGGCGGCAGACATCCTGTCCCTGGAAGGGCCGGTTGTTCAGGTCTGGCAGCAGGCCGGCAATGGCCCGGTTGAGTTCTGCCAGGGTGAAGAAGGTATGGTGACGCAGGCGGGCCAGTATCCAGCGCTCAACGATCTGCACTGCCACTTCGGCCTTGGCCTTGTCCTTCGGCTTACGGGGACGGGCCGGCAGTACCGCCGTCCGGTAGTGGGCCGCCATCTCGGCATAGGTCGCGTTGATCTGTGGCGTGTAGCGGTTGGGGTCGGTGACCCCGGCCAGGAGGTTGTCGGGGTTATGTGCCCATCCCCGTTATGTGACGGATAACGACCGAATGGCAATAACTGTACCGGCGGACCACGGACATTTGGCCACATAATCGGCTACAGGGAGTTCAGCCAATCAAGAAG
>NZ_JAUTDR010000002.1 GCF_030649675.1 Haliea sp. E1-2-M8
TGGTTGCCACCCACGTTGTCCGCATCTACGCGGGCCTGTGCCTTGGCGATCGCCTTGGCGCAGTGGTACTCATCGCCCGTCACCGCGTACAACAGCGCGTGACCCGAGGCGGACGTGCCATTGGAATGGACATGATTGACCCAACTGGCCCACGCCTGACTATCCGGGTCGTGGTCCGGTAGTGGGATCATGCCGAGGGATTCAGGCTCTGGCAGTTCAGGTTCAGGTTCCGGTTCCGGTTCCGGTTCCGGTTCCGGTTCCGGGTTAGGCTCCGGTTCTGGTTCTGGTTCGGGGTCAGGTTCTGGCGTCTGCCTGCCCTTCCCGATCTTCTGAGAGTTAGTTTGACGCTCGATAGCGAGGGTAATGGCCGTGACTGCGGATGCCCACTCACCTCTACCCGCCCGGCCTAGTGCCGCGAGCAGAGCCGACTCGGCAGCCTCGGGCTGTGACTCCGGTTCGGGCTCCGGTTCGGGCTCCGGTTCGGGCTCCGGTTCGGGCTCCGGTTCGGGCTCCGGTTGCGGTTGGAGTACCACAGTCGGGTTGAGTTGATTGATATAGAGAGCGGCCTGATCGCTGTTTCGCTTTGCAGTTCCAGTGTTGCCGCCGCCCGCAACTATCACGTCAATATCGCCGTCGCCATCAGCATCGCCGGGGTAGATGGCCTCGCCGTCAACGTGTCGGAGAGCACGGGCGATATGAAACGCGCCCTCGCGGTTATCTAGTATCCACGCCTTGGTGCTGCGCTTGTTACTCATGATCAGGTCGAGGTCACCATCTTGATCAAGGTCTATGGCCCACACGTCCCACTCATAGGCTACTGAGCCAACAGACAGCTCGCTATTGATGGTCGGCATGTCACCAGATTCATCAAGCACAAACTGCCCGGCAGCGTCCTGACGATAGACGCCTGCGGCGGAGGAATACTGGACCACTACGTCCAAATCGCCATCACCATCTACATCCAGCGGTCTGTGGGCCATCCCACTTGGCGGCAGGCCAATGTCAACCACCTGGTTGTTGCGAATGGTGTAGATGAACTTTTCGCCGGCATAGCCTCCGCCGTAGGTAGCGATATAGGTCGAGGCGTCCAGGTCATAAATGCGCAGCCTGTGGAACCGATCATCGGCAGCCGCCACCCTGGCAACCACCTCTTGGGGTGCCCCTTCTGGCAGCGTTGCCGCTTGTGCCTGCCATGCGAATCCATGACCGGATAGATTGCTGCCCGTCAGCACAGCGCCCAGCGGCCACCGGCTGTTGCGGCTACGATATGTCTCTACATCGGGGTATCCGTCGCCGTTAGCGTCTATAATCCGTCCGTTGGATTTGGCCACACGGTGATCCTTGGAAAATGTCCACGTACCGTCACCGTTGTTCAACAGACTGGCAGCATCGCGCGACTCATCCCCCGTGTGCAGAATATCTACATAACCGTTGTTGTTCACGTCCAGCAACCAGGGGCGGTTTTCAGCCGGGCGAGTGATGCTGTCGTCTGGCGGGGTCGGGGAAATATCGGTGTAGCTCCCGTCCACATTACGCTTGAACAGGAAGCCGCTACCATGCCCGTGGAACACGAAGTAGGCGTAGGAGCCCGACGGGTCAGACCACGTGTTAGCGCCCCATAGCCAGGTACTCTGTCCGGCAGCAATAGCTTCTTGCTTGTGGGCTTCCAGCACCGCCCCGATGCCAACGTCAGCACCGTCAACAAACTGAAAGCTCAGGTCTGCCCGACACACACCGGGTATGAGCAGCAGGATGGCAAGAGCTTTTCGCATGGTTTCTCCCCTCAAAAGGACGGGACACTACATGAATGCCATTCAGCATAAAATAGTCGTCACAAGCTTTTCTGGACATTTCCGTAGAAAGCCGGGCTGAACTGGCCGACCTGAGGGGATAGTGTCCATACCGATCCGGTCCACCAACAGTGGAATGCCCCTAACAGGCTGCTAAAAAGGCGTTATTCTGACGTATTCGACTTTCTCGTCCTTCAAGACCAGGATAACTCTGGCCGCCGACGATACTTTTTTGTTGTACAATCAAAAAGGTAGACATCCGTGTCCGGGGGGGCCCGCGTTGGAAAATGTGTCCCATCGAAGCGCTGCCAAATTGGCGACATGCCCCACGGCTGTACATATCCTGCGGTCCAATTTTGGGGAGGGCCATTTATCTACCCTGCGGCGAGGCAAGAAAATCCCCGGAACTGGAGCGTGAAGTAGAAATGAATATACCCTGGAGAGTGAAGTCGGCAACATTCAAATTGGTCGATCTGTTTAATGCGCCGCGCTTTCTATATTTTCTTCAAAGACACGTTACAAAGCGGTCACGGATAACTCAACTTGGTATTAGCGACGACTGGGTCAGGCACGGCAACACAATAAATAAATATAAAGCTAGCTGCCGTGTATTTGAATTCGGTGCCGGGAAAAATCTGGCTCAAAATCTCTATTTGAGTGACATTATTGGTACGCAAATCGTGGTCGATCTAAATCCGATGATTGATCTAGACTTGGTGAATACTGCTCGCAGACTGCTTTCAGAAAAATGCCAGCTCAGATCGAACGAAGAAATTGATTCGATCAAAGATTTAACGTATTACGGAATTGACTACCGTGCGCCTTATGACGCCTCTGATACTGATTTCGAGGATAGCTCGATAGATTCCTGTATATCTACAAATACGCTTGAGCACATTCCACGGGAAAGTATTCTGGAAATTTTTGATGAACTGCATCGTATATTAAAGCCTGGCGGAATCATATCCGCAAAAATTGATTATAGTGATCACTACGCACACACCGATCCGTCGATTTCGCTGCTCAATTTTCTTAAATTTTCGGAGACTGAATGGAAATTATTTAATCACAATTGCCATTATCAGAACCGAATGCGGCATTATGATTTCATCCAGATCTTCGACAAATTGGGATTTAAAATTGTCGAGGAAGAAGCGACTTATGACGAAAACAAAATTCCCCAGGAAATTGCTGACAGGTTCGATACCCAACCCGATACCTGGGCTGCGACTTCAGGCTACTTCGTACTGATGAAGGACCCGATTCACCACCCATTTCTGAAGCGTTGAGCACAAAGTAATTTGCACGAGACGTTCTGTTGGAGCTTTTGGATGTCAAATCAAGTAAGCGTGATCGTTCCGGTTTACAACGCGGAGCAGTACATTGAGCGCTGCCTGGACTCCATCTTTCGCCAGACTTTTCAGGATCTGGAAATCATTGCAACAAATGATGGGTCTACCGATAAATCCTTCGAAATTCTCCGAGAGCATTCCGATAGCATAACAATACTATCCCAAACCAATCGCGGCGCGTCTTCAGCCCGAAATCTCGGAATACGAGAAGCGGCCGGCAAGTATATTGCCTTTATCGATGCAGACGATTGCTGGCACCCAGCTAAACTGCAAATTCAAGTGAGGCTCATGGAAGAAAATCCGCAGTTACTCGCTTGTTATACCGGAAAGACAAGAGAGCTTGATCTGCTAGCTTTGGAAATCAACCCTGACGCCCCGTTGAAATTTTCGACGAAGTCCCTCAGTGATGTTTTTCGATCGCCGTACCTTGGAACCTCCAGTTTCATGATAAAGCGAAGCGTTATTGATTACCTTGGCGGCTTCGACGAAGCACTGAAAACAGCCGAAGATATAGATTTGTATCTTAAGGTAGCAAGCCAGGGGGCCATAGCTGAGATAGACCAGCCACTCGTGTTTAAGGCGAGAATTGATGACAGCCTTGGGGGGCAACTGTCATCCTACCGCGACAATCTTTATGTGGTCGATCGATTCCTCTCGGGCTCAGATTCAAGGAACGAATTGCAAGCGTCTGCTAAAGTGGTCAAGGCAAAGATATATTATGATTGGGCAAAAGATCTAGCGTGGCACGGTCACACTGCAGAGTGCATTTTGAGATCTGCTCAACACCTTGGATACTCCCGTAAAGTTAAGGACTTGTTAAGTATTGGAAAATTTGTTGGTAAATCACTACTGGAGAAGAAAACGTAACAATCTCACTACAAACGAATCGGTGATCAAGGTAGTTTACCTGGCGATCACAACGTGTCCAAGAAGTGGACTATACCAATCCGGAATTGGCGGGCGACCTCTAACCGGTTTATGATCAGCATCGAATATTGATTGATCGACTATGTTTAACCTAGGCGGGTGCACAGAATTATTTGCAGGTTCGATGCTGGGCCTTTTGATGCGGCTGGCCGAATCGCTGGGCGATCTCCACCCCCTGGCATTGAACCTGATGGTCGATCCGGCGGCAGTCCGGGAGAGTCTGCCCACTCTGGTCACACAATCTGCCGGCAACATATGGGAGGCGGCATGAAGCACGCCGATATGAAAATCTCTGTCATCATTCCCTGTCACAATGCCGAACTCTACTTGGCGCAAACCATCGGTTCGGTACTGGATCAGAACCACTGCCCCAATGAGATTATTATCGTCGATGACGGATCCACGGACAGAAGTCTCGAGATTGCGCGTCGGTTCCAATTGGCTGCTGGAGATTTGGTTCAGGTGTATTCCGAATCCTTTCGGAACGCTGCCCGGACGCGCAATCTCGGCGCATCGCTCGCGAACGGAGACGCACTGATGTTTCTCGATGCTGACGATCTGCTCGCCCCCGATGCGCTTGAATCCTTGGCGGCCGGACTTGCAGATCGGCCAGGCGGAATTGCTGCCTGTCCGTGGCGAAGGCTTGAACTCGAGAACGGCGAATGGATAAGCCGACCTGCTTCCTGCGCTCGACGACGGCCCGACCAGGATGCGCTCAGCGCCTGGCTGGTGGGCTGGTATTATACTACTTGCTCGGTCCTCTGGTCGAAAAAGGCCTTTGTGCATACCGGAGGTTGGGACGAAGAAACATTCCTCAACGATGACGGCGACCTGATGATGCGCGCCCTGCTGAGCGACATTCCGTTGATCGAGACTGCTTCCGGGACATCATACTACCGCAGACTTCCAGAAGGGCAGACTTCTCTGAGCGGCAAGCGTTATACCTACGGCGGACTCATCGGGCGGATGGCGGTCATCGAAAAAGTTGCCCGTATGTTGGAGGAGCAGAAACGGATTGATATCTACAAGCCGTCGGTAAGTCACGCGTTTGCCTTGATTGCCGCCGACGCAGCCGGACGTTTCGACGGCCTCTGCCAGCAGGCCAGAACTCGCATGCGGCAGTACGCTCCTTCGCTTTGGTCGCGCGCGCTGGCTTCTCGCGCCCGCAGTCGCGTGTCGTCCAACGGGATGAAGCCAGTCGCCGCGCCGCCGCGAGATCGTGTTGAAGTGATTCGTTTCGGAACCAATCGTGCCGAAACTGTGCTAGCTTCGGCCTTGGCGAACTCTGAGCCAGATGCTGCAAGCCTCTGCCCGCTGCCGAACCTCCCGGCCGTCAGCGTCATCATTCCGGTCTATAACCGCGCTCACCTGTTACCACGCACACTCGATGGCGTACTCAAACAGACATTTACTGATTTCGAGGTCCTCATCGTCGATGACTGCTCGCAGGATGATCCCGCATCTGTCGTTGCAGGTTTTCAGGATCCGCGCCTGCGCTATTTGCGGCAGCCTGAAAACCGGGGGGTCGCGGCCGCTCGCAATCGCGGTCTGCGAGACGCCCGCGCGCCACTCGTTGCCTTTCTTGACGATGATGATGAGTGGTTTCCAGAAAAGCTGGACATGCAGGTTGATCTTTTTCGCCGATCCCCCCGCGAAGTGGCGCTGATCTATACGGGTCTCGAAACAGTGCGATGTGAGGGTAGTCATACTTTGCAGGAACCTACCGCGCGTGGTGACTTGTATCGGGAACTTCTCGTGAGAAACATTCTGCATGGCGCGGGAAGCAACGCGATGATCCGGCGAAATGTCGTTGCGGAGGTTGGCTTTTTCGATGAGAACCTGCCGGCGATCGAGGATTATGATTATTGGTTGCGTGTCTCTCGCCACTACAAGATCGATTGTATCAGTACGCCCCTGGTTCGCTACAATGACAGTCGCGATCTTTCAGGATCTAGTGGTGACGAGGTCCGTCGGTCACTGAATGTAAAAGCCAATCAAGAAGCGCGAAATCAATTTTATACAAAGCATGGCGCGCAGATGCGAAAGGCGGGGCTAGCTCACCTCTTTCTAATCGACAGCGCACGCAGGCTTCTCGCGCCCGGAAGGAATGATGTGAATGCTGCGCGGCGGCTTGCCTTGCGTGCCTTTGCTTTGGCGCCAACATCCTGGGAGGTGCGCAACATGCTGCTCCAGGCATTCACTTCCGACAAGATGCGCATATTTTTGGCTAAGGGGCAGCGCGTGTTCGAGCGTATTGTCCGGATGGGAGCACGAAATACCGCCCCTCGCAGGGAGTAGCTTGCCCGGGACCATCATCAGAAAAATGCTCCTCGGCACAAATAATTAGTGGCAAGTTTTTCTAGTGGAAATCAAAATAGCCATGGTCGTCCAGATCAACCCCAATCTTTGCAGCGAGTGCTTGATTACTCATCGAATATGCGCTGAGAATACTGCGCGAAATATCGGAAGTGAGTTCAATTGTGTGCTCCCTTTTGCCAAAGGACCAATTAGGCAAAGCAAATCCGCCAATTTTCCGAACAGCCGGGGGGCGCAGGCGCCATATTCCTTGCTCAGAGCGAACGTTTGCAGTTGTACCTCGGGTTAAGCGAACAATCTCCGCAATTTTGTCGGACGGAGTATCAAGTCTTTCTAACAAAGTCGGCAGGAATACCTCCGGTGATTTTCTCAACAGTTCGTACGGCAACATCAATAGGTTCCCTGTACCCACTACTTCCCTAAGTTGGTCGTAGATCACGCTGAAATCCAAAAGCATACCAAATTCATATCGGGCAAATTGGGGCGAGGTAACTTCTCGCACAAGACACTCGAAGTCCGCTTGCCCCGCAATGGGGTTTCGATCAGACATTTGTGCATAATGGGAGGCAAGCCAGTGATCCTGGCGACGAATTATGCACACAATGTTGAGGCGTCCAAAGCCCCATTCCTTAGCTTTTCGCTGCATCTCGTCGATGTGGGCGGCAAACAAGGCTGGACGCGTAGCTTGACGCCCCATTCCTTCATCGGAGATTAATAGGTCTCGACCATCCGTGAGCCATGTCTGACGATCTCCGAGCAGGTCCTTGAAAATCTCATCGCCAAAGCCCCGCCAAATTTCGCTGGATCGCCTGAAAGCGCCGGTCAACAGCCGCCGCTCAGCTACTTCACGAGCATGCTCAAATAATGAACTCTTTGGACAGTCCAGATACTCAAGATGCTGAAGCAATGTAAAGACTTTCTCTTGAAGCCAAGTAGAGGCTGTCTTCGGAAGGCCAATATGTAAGTGCAAAGCCCTCCGCGGACTTTTCCCGCTCAGTTTTCCGCTTTCCATGTCTTATCCAGTGTAAAGTTTTGGACCTTCAGAAATTTGGTGGGCGGCATCCAGCATCGGTAATGCCGCAAGCGAAGTATACAAGGCGATCCCTGTCGCATGAAATGTTCTAATGCATAGGACTTTCTGATAGTCAATTGGCTATCTATGATACCGCACAGACCTGACTGCCTCGCGCCCTGCTTCTGGCATTATAGTGTCCGCTTGAGGACTACTTAAGGGGCACTTGCAGAATGCTGGTACGATTTTTCGGTCTTCCACAGATTGCGCGTGCGGCGCCACGAAAAGCGGGGGAAGGGTCGAGCAACCCTCGTGCGGGTTGATTTACCGGCACAAGGATTTGTGCCAAAGTGGTGAGACAGGAAATGGCGCTGAATGCGGGAGTAAAAATGAGTTCAGTGAACGTAGAGAAAAATCCAAAGACTCCGAGGAAGTTGGCGTTGCGGCGAGTCTTGCTGATGAAAGGAGGCCCTGATCGTTCAGAGCCCATTCGTGACTTGGCCCGTGAACTGAATGACCTGGGCGTCAATGTAAAAGTTATCAATCAGATATCAAAGCTAAATGTGCCAGCCTGGCTCTATTTCGCATGGCGTAGCGAGGTCGTTGTATTTGTTCGATATCACAACGGCGACGGTACCTTCTTACGACGACAGCTTTACCGCGCCAGGATGCTCGACTGTGCCGTGGTGCGATGGTGGGTTGGCTCGGATGTACTGTACTCTAGCAAGTCCGATAAAACCGTCCGTGTCGCCAAGGCGATTGATGAGTTTATTGACCTGAATATTGCAGTTTCTCCTCATTTGGTTACCGAACTTCGTGAGATTGGGATCGAGGCTGAATATGTTCCTTCCTTCTGCAAAATTAACAGCGATCTGAATGATACACCGTCAAGTCTCCCAAGAGGTGTACTGACTTATCTGCCCACTGAACGCAGAACTTTTTACGGCGAAGACATGGTTATTGCGGCCATAGAGGCAAATCCGGACCTCCAATTCTTCATCATCGCTGATGAATCCCATTCTCTGAACCACTACCCGAATGTGACCAGCCTGGGCTGGGTCGAGGATATGAGAGAGGTCTGGGCCCAAATAGGTATGCTGTTACGCGTAACCAAACACGATGGCATGCCGCGCATGGTATTGGAGGCACTCGCCAGACGTCGCTACGTAATTTATTCAGAAATCTTTGAAGGTTGCTGGTTTGCACGATCGACCGAACAGGTACTGCAGCATCTGGAAACGTTCAGGACACTCGAGAAGCCGAATAATACCGGAACCGCAGTGATTGACTCATCAATAAATGCTGCCACCGAATATGCAGACAAATTGGCAAAACTCTTAAAAAGTCCCTCTTGAGCGAAGTGATTGAAGGGCGAGATAATTGCCTACAGATATTCACATCAAAGTTGAAGAGTTCACTTTTATGCTCCTTACTCAAGAACGTCTTGTCAACCGCAAGGTAGCTCTGCCGAATCTGCCGGGAGAGCTGGGGAATTGCACAGGCCCGCCGGAGCGGCTTGCAGCCTTGGTGCACCATGTTGTAAGCTCAGCTTACTGTCCAATAGAGCGCCCAGGTATCTTGTACTCCGCCTGGTCGGCCACTCTACGATTCCTCAAATGAATTTCTTTAAACCTGCTGCTCGTCTCCTCCGGAAACCTTTCTACAAAGTCGCTAATCGTTTATCCAGAATATCCAGAGAGCGGGCGCGGTTTTACGTTAAAGCCATACGCGCACGCGCAACTGATCCCGGCGCCCGTGTTCTCATCTTTGCCCAGGGCCGCAGCGGTACGACCGTCCTTGAGAGTCTAGTCTGCTCTACAGGACTGTTTGTCCCAAACGATGAACCGCTTATTGGGCTTGGTCGAGGAGCTCAGTGGCCAACTGCGTATGTCAAGGGTTTTTCCCGTGATCCCACTCGGCAGGGACCAGGGGGGAACTTCATTTGTCACGTTAAGCCGGATCACCTCGACACATACAGGGCGAGGTCAGGACTGGCTCCCGCCGACATCAATGCCTTTGTTCAGTCTTTGGTACGCGATCGTTGGCACGTTTTGCATGTTCACCGCGGGGACCTCATCAGGCAAGTGCTATCGGAGATAGTAGGTCAGGCCAGTGGCTACTGGCATAAGCGAGATGACCGTCCGGAAATGTTGACTGTCCACGTTGATCGGGATGATCTCCACGCCCGGATCCGTTACAACAAGGCGATGAGGGCACGAGAGCAGGAAATACTTGCAAAGATCCCCCACCTCTCACTCGTCTATGAGCGGGATCTTCTTGATCCCGCCTCTCACGAACGAACGGTTGATGCCGTCCTCAATCACATTGGACTTACGCGGGCAAGACCTGTTTCCACTGAACTCCGCAAGATCAATACGCGCCCTCTCACTGAAATCGTTGAGAACTATGAGGAATTCAGTGGCTGGGTCGAAGAGCTTGAGCTTGGGGGCTTACTGGCCCCTGATGCCAAATCGAGATGACGATGCTCGGCTATTCAACGAACTGGTGTAAGCTTACGGGAATACATCGAGAAACTACTGCAGCACTTGGGATTTGAGCGCACCCCATGTAATTCAGATGAACTCACGATAAACGAGCGAATCTATATCGCAAAGTCTTGCGATTTTCTCCTGAATATTGATCGGCTGCTCCTCAAACGTCGGGTATTTTTGCGCAGGGCTTGACATCAAGTGTTCCAGAGGATTCTTTATGTTGTACATTTCACGGAGTTGTTGTTCGAAATCCTTTCGCTTCTCAAGAATGCCAACCGCCAAAAATTTTCCTAGATTCCGGATCGAGCGCTCAGCAGCTTCCCTGGCTTCAGCAGGACGGGTAAACTGACAAAGAGACTCGCCCAGTCGTATATCGCCAACAAACATTCGCGTAAATACCAGCGCCGCTTTCCTCGCCTCCTCCGTACCCAGCCATTCCTCCAGGTCAGTTTCGATCGCAAAATGTTCCCTTTTCGGATTATAACGATTGTAGTAATACTGTGACAGAAGGCGTGACTTCGGTTCACGCAAAATCGTGATCACATCAAAGCTATCGAATATATCGCTCATCGTGCGTTCGCTAAAAGGATAATGTCCGCTGAAAAGGACCTTTTCCGGGAAGTAAAGATTGTAGGCGAGCAAGATTTCTCTGACCTGGCCCAGTGAGAGGTCCAATTTCTCAGATAGTTGCCGAGACGCATGAGCTGAGAGCGTCTCTCCTGTGCCGAATTTTTCTTGCAGTAGGGATTCCACGGACGTCCCACCGCACTTTGGGGGATGGAAGAAAAGTATTGGTTTGTGGTTTTTGGACTTGAACTCTGCGGGCAATCTCGACCGACGGCTAATATGAAGGTCCATTTTCGAAAGCACGTGATTATTAAGAAATCTCGCGATGTCAGGCAGCATAGGCAAGCTCTCCTTTAGCAGGCCGCTGAAAATTCATGATTTTGACGCGTTCAACTTTCTCGTCGTCTCATGCCCCGTGTTTAGAAACTTTGCTAGCTGTGGCACAGTAGAACTCCAGGAGAATTTTTTCGCGTACGTTATTCCTTTTTGAGGATCATGCTTTTTTTGAGAATCTATTAGTGAACGTACCAACGATATAAACTCATCGTGATCTTGAGCTACATAAAGGGCGTCTGCAAATTTACTCACGTTTGAGCAATTAGTCGTCACTACGGGTACACCACATGCCATATAGTCAAGAACCTTTAAGAGATCATTGCCACGCGTGTGTTCATTTATCAAGTGTGGAACTATCGCAACATCAAATGACTTAATGAAGTAAGGAAGGATCTCATAGGGTACTGACTCGATGAAAAGTACATTTGACCCAACCTCTGCTATCTCCTTTCGCAAAGACTTATCATTGGTGTAGCCGACAAAAATGAATGTAATGTCAGGGAACTGGCTTAACAGGCGTGTCACTAAAGGCTCATCTATTCGTCCCTTGTTGAATCCGCCAATAAACCCAACGTATTTAGTGCCTACGGGTTTCGGCAACACCGGAGGGTGGTAGTAGTATGGGTCGTCTTTGGCAAAGTTCGAATAATCAGTACAATTTGGAAAGATATACGTGTTCCAATGTGGGTATTTGGAGGCAACGTGCTTGTTAATAGCTATAACAGCGTGTGCTTTTTCCGTGTAATGTTTCAGTCTCCCATCGACATCATCATCTGGAGCATTTTTGAAGGCCGTGAAATCGTCAGAGAGATCAACCACTACCTTCTCGGCTCCCTGCATAAGTCCGTCTGCGATGTATAAAAAGGATGCTTCTGGGCTATTGATCCACAAACAATAGCGCTGATTCCCTATCAACCCTCTGACTTTTTTGACTACACATGAAGACAGAATTTTTGCAACAGGCCGCCGGTAACTGAATGGCAAGTAAAGAACAGGGGATAGCACCTTGATTTTACTGGAAAATCTTTTTACTCGTTGTGAAGTCTTTCTTGCTTTCAATCGATCAATCAATGATGCACTTCGCGGAAGATACTGGGGTACGTCAACAAAAATACCGGATGTAAAAATGGACTCACCCTCAACGAGATTAACGAATATAGACTGGTTTCTCTTTCTCATAGTTGAAAAAGGAAGGTTTGAGAGGTTGACGAGAATCAATGCGCACCTCCGAATACGACGTCCATAGCTAGATGCAATTTAACACAAGCGCGCTTTCAGTCGCAGCAGGGTCAAAGTACGCCAGCGGAAAGCCGCTGAAAATGTTGACCATGAGAGACAAGGTCACTCCAGTTTCCAACCTCAACGAGCTCACCTGCAGAAAACACACAAATAAAATCGCAATCCTTAACAGTGGTTAGTCGATGTGCCACGAGGAATATCGTTTTCTGGCCAGCAAGATTGTGAATTGCATCCATCACACTCTGCTCTGTCGCATTATCCAAGGCACTGGTAGCCTCATCGAAGATCAGGACTGACGGGTCCCGGTACAGTGCCCTTGCGATACCTATGCGCTGCCGTTGTCCGCCCGACAAGCGTACGCCCCGCTCACCTATGGATGTTTTGTAACCCATAGGAAGTTCGTTAACGACGAAATCGTGTAAATTGGCCAGTCGTGCAGCGTGCTCTACAGCTTCCTGGTCAATTTCGTCCTCTGGTACTCCCAGCGCGATATTCTGTGCCACTGACTGATCCGCCAAAAAAATATGCTGTGGCACATAACCCAATGTGGCCTGCCACTGCGGAATTGCTTCGGCGGTCAAAACAACGTCATCTATCCGAATTTCACCCTTCTCTGGGTCCAGCAAGCCAAGTAGCAAATCAATCAGCGTGCTTTTGCCAGCACCGGATGCTCCCACAATGCCCGCGGTAGATCGCGCCGGAATCGAAAGGCTCACATTCCGCAGCGCAGGCTCGTCAGCACCGGCATAGCGGAACGTTAAATCCATTAATTTGATTTCGTGCTTGGGAACCAAGGGATTCAGTGTCGCCGAGGCATCGGGCAATGGCCTTGAACCCTCTCGATCACCCAGGTCATCCAACACATTATCGACGGACGGCATGTTAAATCGCAACTCCGTAATCGTGCCGAAAATCCTGTTGACTGCTGGAATAAGCTGCTTTCCGGCAAGGCCGTACAACCCAATAAGTGGCAAAGCGGTTGCCACTCCACCCTCCCCGGCCATCAGAGCCAGCACGACCAGCAGCACACCACCAAACGCGATTGCCTCCATGGCAAACACCGGTAGATTTTTTAGCAATTTGGCATTTGCCGTGTGCATCGCAAGCCTCTGCGACGGCTCCCGGTAACGTTCAAGGTACTCGTTTTCGCGCGCTAGCAGGCGGATCTCCTTTGCGCCGGCAAAGGCTTCTGCGGATGCCGTAAAGCGTTGCCGGTTCGCCAGGATCCGATCCCTTCCAGTGCGGTCGAGCCATGCTCTCGAAACCAGATAGACTGCCGTGTAGCTAACACCAACAGCCAGCGCAACACTCACCGCAAGAACCGGGTGAGCTATCACAAGAAGACCGACAATGGCGGCGGCGAGCAGCACGTGGCCTACGAACTGCATGGCTGGCAGCAAAGCGCC
Source organism: Haliea sp. E1-2-M8 (assembly GCF_030649675.1). Taxonomy (GTDB): domain Bacteria; phylum Pseudomonadota; class Gammaproteobacteria; order Pseudomonadales; family Halieaceae; genus Haliea. The sequence goes on from NZ_JAUTDR010000002.1 coordinate 13,438, forward strand.
ATTCACTGCAATCCCGGTTTCCTGTAGTACGGTTTTGGCGAGGTCGCCGGAGTTTCGCGAAAGAAAGAAAGAATACGGCCTTCGGAGGTAGTCAGCCATCAACCGGCGCGAAAGATGATACTGCTGGAGTTGGGAGAATCGGGTAACCACCCAAAGCGAGGCCGCTTGCAACGCCGTGCCCATTGTGAATATCAGGAAGGCAGCAATACCTAAAAAGTAAAGGAATGCTTCCACAGAGTTAAAACCAAGCCGTGTGAATACGAAGTTGAGAGCGTCATTTTTAGTCACCATCTCGGGGTCAGCAAGAACCGCGAGAAAAGGCATGATGGAGGCGATACCGACTGTTTGGACAAACGCCGTCACCACCATGAGCATAACAACCAGGATCACCTTTTTGCGATCCCCGAATTCCAGTAGTGAGTTGAGTTTTTTTAAAACATTCCACATCTGAGTTACAATCTCTCTTCGCTTGAAGCGCATTGGCGGTAGCTTGACTCATCGCGATCGATGAAGTTGGCGGCTTGATTTTCGAGTATGAAATTCCGATAGGATCCGGGATTACCATCCATACCCGCCTCAGCTGCCTTGATAATATTGTAGACCTCCCTCGAGTTAACGTAATGCAGCATATGCTGCTCTCCGTCGTTATAGCGAGTCTCAAGATAGGAAAACATTCGATCCATTGGATCGCCGAGTAATGTATCCATATCCTGCTCCTGGGTGCCATGCGTATGCACTTTCACGAATATCCACTCAGGTCGCCCTTTCACATGAATATTCGCTTTTACCCAAAGGTCAGCCCGATCCTCTGTCGGGGGCATTGCCGACCTTATGTCACCCGCTTCAATGCGGGGCAGAAAGCCATACTTCCGGTCTTTCCAGTTGAGTGCCAGGGGACCCTGCACGATCATAAGGTCCCCTTCCGGCTCACCATTTACGCAGACATCGGTACCAGTGTCATGTGATTTTGGGGCATCGGGGTTGTCTGTCGCATAGTAAATGCTGTTTATTTTGCGTGTCTGAGTGTCGCTGGGCGCTGATGGTAAAGTGAAATCCGCGTAACAGCCGGTATTCTTTAACACCAGCAGCTCGTCATTTACTCCGCACCAGCGGCCATCCGCACGCGAATTGTCGAGGCTCCAGTTGCCGTGGATAAATCCGTATTTTACTTCACCCGTTTCCTTACAGACCGGTAGAGCTCCGTGATTTTCGTGAAGAGTTCTCACAAAACCCGTCAATGTTTGCGTAAGGTGGGTGGAGTTGTCGTTGTCGTGGTGCAGATGGACCTCAATCTCACCATAGCCCTTGTTGCACAGCCTGCTTAGTTTATCGAGGTGCTCTTTACGGTATTCTTCCTCCGGGTAGAAAAACGTATGTTGAGGGTGTACTCCATCGGCATCCACGTGCCTGGCGGCAAGTTTCGGGTATTCAGCACACCATCTGTCCACCCTCGCCCGCTCCTGCTCCAGTGTCACATCCTTGCCCCACTGCGGCTCATAGTGGTCAACAAAGCAGAACATGATGTGCCTGGGGCCGCTAACGGCGGGTCTTGATATCTTGTGACGAATATAGCCCGGCAGCCAATGCGTCATATTCTTGCGTTTCAGCACCAGATAAAGACCCAGCAGGGGGATGGCGAAAAGGCATACAATGCTCAAGTATATCATCGAACTGTCCTGGCCCATGTGCCCTTCGAATCTCGGCTGAACAGTCTCACAAACCCTACCATGAAGGCCATGTTCATCAGGAACAGGAAACCAGCAGCCCTCACCGGGGCAGGCATTCTGTCGAGGACTTTTAGCCAGACCAACAGGGACAGACAGAAATATACCGCAATCTGCAGGGCGAAAGTGATCAGGTAGAAAGGCTGCGAAAGCAGAAAACAGTTGGCCAGTAAAGCGCCAATAGCCAGGTGTGGCACGAACCAGCGCAAGACCTTATGCGAGACATAGGTAAATGTGAGCCAGCCATGCCGGGGGTGAAATAACCCCGGCAAGCGGAAAAAAGCCTGGTAATTACCCGTACCAATACGTACCCGGCGTCGAAATTCACTACCGACATCCGGTGAGGTTTCCTCCCTGGCGACAGCTGCTGGATCATAGCAAACCCGGTACCCCTGCATGGCCACACGCATGACAATCATGAAATCATCGATCAATGTGTCGCTGGGCAGCGCTTGGTAGAGTTCCTTCCGGATCGCGTAGATACCGCCATTGGCACCCAGCAGGCCGCCAAGTCTTGCTTCATGGAACTTGAGTACGCGCTCAACTTTCCAGTAAGCGCTGTCCTGGTTGGCAGATGCAACTTTTCCCGCGTTATGTAGTTGCAGCTCCCCGCAAACAGCCCCGACGTCTTCATCGACAAAATGTCGCGCCAGATTCCGTAACGCGCCCGCCTCAAAATCCGTGTTGGCATCAGAGAAAACTACGATTCCCTCGCTGACATTTTCCAGCAGATCGTTCAGCACAGTAGCCTTGCCGCGGTTGGGCTCAAACAAGAACACCTGTAGCCTTGGGTCAGAAAATGCCTCCAGTATACCGTTGGTGCCGTCGGTACTGCCGTCGGAGCCAATCAGAATGCGGTAGCGACCCAGCGGGTAGTCCTGCGCCATAAGATTTGTGACCCGTTGCTCTATGCAACTCTCTTCGTTATAGGCCGATATCACCACAGCAAGAGATGGCAACTGCGAATCATCGGCTTGAACAGCCACCCGGCGCTCGTTCTTGCGCAGGACATAGAGTGAATCACTTACAGCACCAAGGGTTCCGGACAACAAATGCAGTACCACGGCGTAGCCAATGTAAGTGTACACGACGGCCGAGATACATAACCAAAATACCAGTTCCACTTTACTGCTTCTCCGGGCTATCGGGCTTATGTGACCTGGCCGACCAACCAAGCATGCGTTGCGGATCCGCTGCCAATAAGGTCATGTGTTCACCAGGCCCAGTATTTGCTCGGCGTTATGGATCCACTGCCGTTCTGTTTCGATGTAGCTCCGGGCCTGCTCGCCAACCCTGCGCTGCGCACTCCGGTCCTGATAAACTTCCAGCACCCGGGCCACACAGGCGGCTCTGTCGCCTGCCGGAAACAGCCAGGCCGTCTCCGCATCGCGCACTACCTCACAAATGGGAGAGAAAGCCGGCGCTACCATGGCCTTTCCCATAGCCATGAATTCGAACAGTTTCATGGGGGAGCCATACTCGTTGGAGTCCGGCAAAACCCCAAAGTCCATTGCCGCCAGATACTCCGCCACCTCCGAATGACGCAGGCGCCCGGTAAGCAGTACCTGGGATTCAGCGTTGTGAGCAATCACTTGCTTCTGGATTCCCGGATAACAGACACCGTCGCCCACCAGCAACAGGACCAGGTCCGGGAAATCCCGCAGCATGGGCAGAATGTCCTCTACGAACCAGTCAATCCCGTGCCAATGCACAAAGGCCCCGACATAGCCACAGACTACCTTGCCTTCCAGCCCCAGCTCTCCGCGCAGCCTTGCAGGGTCTATGCCGTAGTAGTCAAAATCCTTGAGATCCGCAGCGTTTGGCAGCACCAGCAAAGGCCCACCCACACGCGCACCGGCCACGGCGGGGCTGCCGCCGGTCAATTGGTAGGACTCTTGCGCAAGGTCGCGGAAATACCCTGAAATGAACACCAGGCCATCGGCACGCCGGAAGATCTGCTTTTCAAACCAACCGGCCAATCTGCGGAATACCAACCGCCTCACCCGGGGCACCAGCGCGGAATCATTGACTTCAAGAATGAGTGGAATTCCACGCATCCGGGCCACCAGCAAGCCAGCAAACATGAACAAGGAATAACGTTCGTAAATGAAACCGGTGGTCTTGTCTGTCGCGCGGTATAAACGCACTGTGGCCATCAGGTTATAGGCGATTTCCAAAAGTTCAAACAGGAATTCCGGCAGCTCCCCAGCCAGGGAAGCCAGCGGGCCGTCTTTTCGCTCGCCAATTGCCGCCTGCGCTTGCCCGGTGACCTTGCGCTCTGGGTCTGCTCCCGGAAAGGATACAATGGTGACCTTGTGCCCCAGTCGGCGTAAGGCACTTACAATCCCCATGATATGTACTCCCTCGGCGCCAGCCCCCCGGGTACGATGATGATAAACAATATTCATGGCCTTGCTCGCTCGCCGTTCACCGAGGCAACGCGGCAAAAGTCATACCTGCAGCCCTCCACCAGGGCACCAGTTCCCACAGCGCGTCGGCGCATAAAGCGCCATCATCGTGAAAGAGCATGACATCGCCAGCCACCGGATTCGCGACTTTCATGCGCTGAATGAACTCCGCAGTCGGTTCCTTCTTGTAATCAAGGGAATCAAAAGACCAGTGTACACATCTGATTCCACGGGACATTAGCTGCAACAACAGCCCAGCGTTCCAATTGCCCTGAGGGGCACGAAATAGATGCCCCCGCTTACCGGTGATTTCCTGCAACAGGCGGTCTGTCTGTTCAACCTCCTGCAGCTGACTGGCGCGCGGCAGACTTCCGAAACGCTGGTGGCAGAACGAGTGGTTCCCCAGCGTATGCCCCTCCCGATGGGCACGGGCCGCCAGTTCCGGGTGGCGTTCCAGGTTCCGGCCAATGCAGAAAAATGTCGCCGGGGCCTCGAGTTCGCCGAGCAGGTCCAGCACCCGCGGTGTAAACTGCGGGTCGGGGCCGTCGTCAAAGGTCAGATACAACCGGTTGTCCACCCCTTGCATGCGGAAAACAAACTTCGATTGTGGCAACAGCAGTGCCAGGATTTCAGCCTTAACGGGTCGCGTGGATATCACCATGGTTATCCCTCCTCAGCCCAGCGCTGTGTCCAGCGCGGCGATATTGGCACTCCAACTGAACCGGGTGGAGTGCGCCGCTATATGCTCATGGCTCCAGCTGTAAGCGAGCGCCCGGGACAATGTCCGGGCCAGTGAACCCACATCCCTTGCCTTGCATAGAAAGCCCGTTTCTCCGTCGACCACAACCTCGGGGATGCCGCCGACGCGAGTTGCCACCACCGGCGTTCCAGAGGCCATAGCCTCCAGCACGACGTTCGGGACTCCCTCGTTGTAGCTGGGTAGTGCCAGCAATCTGGATTGCCGCAGGGCAAGGGCGACCTGATCGTGAGGCAAGGCACCGCCCAGGGTTACCCGTTCAGCCAGCCCCTGAGTCTTGATCGTGTCGCGCAGCCCGGCTTCTTCACCCCCAGAACCAATGATCAACAGCTGTAACCCGAGTTCGGCACTGGCTATCGCTCCGAATGCGGCCAACAATTCATAGATCCCCTTGTCCCGCTTGAGATTGCCAATAAAGATCAGCTGATTCAATCTATGCGAGCCAGGGAAAAAAGTCCCGTGGTCAACGCCATTGTAGAGCACCTGCACGCTGGCCCGTCCCTCGGTGATCTCCTCAATCCTCGTCTTCAGTGCGGCACTTACCGCAAAGACCTCGCGGGCTGACTCACAGCTCCTGCGAATGCACTGCAAGCGCAACCCTTTGTCGGCGAGAACGTTGATATCGGATCCATGCACTTTCAGGTAAAACCGTAAGCGGAATACACGCGCCAACCACAGCCCAGCGTAACCATCAGGATAAGCCCAACTAGCCAAAAGGGCATCAAATCGTTTGCCAGCGATCCATAGCCCGGAGTTAAGCAGCAGGGACAGCGTCATCATGAACCCATACAGGGATCTGCCCGCCCGGGGGGTATAGAAATACCACGTGTAGCGTATATCGGCCTGCGTCAGTGAATTCCGCAGGCCGACCTGCCGCAGCCAGGTACCAATGGCCACGGGCACCAGGATCTCCAGATCGCGCTGGCTGCCCAGGCGGGAAAACTGCTGCCTGTTGAACAGCCCCCGGTTGGGCTCCCAGGGCAGCGGATACAGATTGGTCAGGATGAGCAGTCTGGACACGTTCAAGGCCCCGTTAGCTCATTGACGACAACCCGGTGTTTGCCCGAGGGGGTGGCCGGAATGGCATCCACGGGTCTGAGCTCAATCGCCAATGAACCCTGGGTGTAGGTGTTCAGTGCCTTGGCGATGGCGGTTGAGGTGGCAGCTTGGATACCGGTACGGCAAACCACCAGCAGCTCAATCCGCTCAAGTTGGTGCTGCCTGACCTGGAATTTTTCGACTTCAGGGAAATCTTTGAGCAGATGCGGGAAAAACTCACCGGGGAGCCGGGCGCCGTTAGGTGCATGGATAATATCCAGCTTTCTGCCATTGATTTTCTCTATCAAGGGCAGCGGATTACCGCAGTCACACACTCTGTCAGTCAGGGTGGCCATGTCCCCATTGATATAGCGAATGAATGGCATGCCATAGTTGGACAGGTCCGTGATAGCCACTTGGCCTTCTACCCCGAATACGGAATCGCCCTGTTCATCCAGCGTTTCCACCACCAGGTGGTCAATGTTCGTATGCAACCCCTGCTTACGCCCACACTCGGCGGCCACCAGCATGAACTCCCGGCAGCCATAGGTGTTGATTACCGCGCATCCGAAAGCCTGCTCGATCACGCTTCGCTGAAATTCGTGCAGAGGCTCCGCACCGGTCAAAATAACCTTCGGAGACCTCACCGAGTTGCCACTTTGCAGTATGTAGTTCGCCAGGGTCACAAGGGGCGACACGTAGCACACCATGGCATCCGCCTTGTAGGTGTTGAGCGCGGTGACATAAGACGCCAGATTCTCTTCGTTCATGCCGAAGCTGTCGAATATCTTCCGATTATAGAAGCGATGATAGCCGGAGTCCTTTAGCCGCTGCCTGAGGCTGGAGGGGCCCACATTTACCCCCCACAAATAAGCTGTTTTCATTCCCAGCTGTAGCCCGGCCCATGCATACCCGCGCCACATGACCGCTTCCCGCAACTCATTGCTCTGCCGGGTAATTTCAAACCTGAGAGGCTCACCGCTTGAGCCCCCCGTTGCCTTGGCTATATTGGTAGGCTGAGTGCCACTGGCCCGTAGCTCACTGTAGTGCTGTTGTATGATCTCTTTGGTTATCACCGGGAACTGGGCAAAGTCACCAAGGCTATGCACATCTTGCGGGTGGATGCCCAGCGCCTCCCAGGTCTGCCGGTAGTAGGGCACCTGGTCGTGGGCGTGGTGCAATAGCGCTTTCAGCTTCCGCAGTTGCAGAGTTCGCAATTCCTCTGTGGACATGCCCAGGTTCGCCTGGTATTCGCGGAGCGCTTGTGCGGTGCCACGCCTGCGCAGCATACGGTCGTATACGGGGAAAATCACCTTGCGGAACAAGGAAGCATAAACGCTCATGTCAGCGCGCTCATGACATCACCTTGGTGGCAAAATGCAGCAGGTAGATGGATACCAGAATCACCAGGAATACCGGCTTGGCGATTGCTGGTGCTTGATAGTCGGGATAGAGCGCCTTCATCCTCGCGTGCTGGGCAACCGCCAGGCCGCACATCAGAAATATGACCACAATATAGGAGCGACTCAGGAAAAAGGCAGCCGCCAACGCACCCAGAATGGCGAACAACAGGGCAAATGCGATCTTGCGCTCCCGGATCTCGTGCGCGGTCAGTGCGCCCAGCGCTGCCAGGCGGTCTCCGAGGAATTTGTACTTGTACCAGAGCTGAAAGACGCTGTAGCTGAGCATGGCCATCCACAGTGAGTAACCCAGCATGCCCAACTCCGCCAGCACCAGTACCCAGGAATTGTGTGCGGTTTTCGGGTGGTAATCCATAAAACCAGCCTTGCCAATACCGAACACCGGGCGCCACTTGAACATCTTTATACCTTCATTCCAGGCGTAAATACGCTCCATGGACGACGAATCGTCGGTAATGAGCATTCGCGAGGGAGCCACTGCGTAAAACACCGGTGTCAGGATAGGCACCGCGATGGCCAGCACCACGACAGCTTTTATGCCCCCGTAACGGAACAGGGCATACAGCACGACGATGGCCATCAATGCCACCATGGTTCCCCTGGAGTTGGTCAACCATACCGCGTACAGGTGCAGTAGCAGCAGCGGGATCCACAGCGCCACTTTCAGACCAAAGCCGTCGCGGTTCAGAAAATACAAAATCAGCGGGATGCAGAACAGCAGATACATGCCAAGGTCATTGGGGTCATTGAATATGCCCACGTAGCGGATCTGCCATACCGGGTCCGCTATTGAGTCATACCTCACATTCGCGGCCACGCCCGACCAGCCGATCTTGTCGGGGTCCAGAATCTGGTCCACCCCGTGAAGAGCCATCACCGCACCACAGAAAATGAAAATTGCCAGTATTTTCTCCTCTCGCTCCAGGGTATCCGCGAATGCCGCGGCAAACAGAAAGGGCAAGACCGAATAAAGCACGAAGTCAAAGGTTCGGTCGACCATGAGGGACCAGGAAACCAGGAACAGTGAAACAGGTACGGCCACCACCAGGCCGAACACATGGAAGTATTGCGGAGCATTCAATTTCAGGCGGAACAGACAGCCGGACATTAGCAGCAACAAACTGAGCGCAAAGATCACCGGCTGTTCGAGCATAAACAGGAGGAAATCCTGCGGCCGGATCAGCAGTCCGAGCAGATAAAGAAAGAACAGGAAGAACCCCATCAGCAGCCGGCCCTCAACGAAAGTACGAGAATAGCTTGGGGTAGCAAAGCCGGGAGCAAAAATAGGGGTAGTCTACATAACGCTCCACATGTATACGCCGCAGCGCGTAGCGATCGAGCTTATGTCGGTAATTGACCCCTCCCCGGTAATCGCAGGCATAGAGGTATCCGGCGTCTGCCACCGATTTCATCAGCTCCCGCGAAAACCCGCTGCTGCCTCCCACCGGATAGGCGAAGGAGCGGCACTCCACATGGAGGTTACGCTCTATGCAGCGTTTCGATTCCAGCAGCTCATGCATAAGGCTGTCGTGGTCGAGCCGTCTCAATAACGGGTGACTGCAGGTATGCGAGCCGATTTCCATACCGTCAAGACTCATTTCCTGCAACATCGGCCAGGTCATCATACGACTGCCCGGGTGGCCATCAGCCGGCTGGGCACAGCCAAACGCCCGTTCAATCGCCCCGATCGTCTCAATGCGCGTATGGTCCGGTACTGCTTTAAGGTAATCCAACATGCGCCGAGGGGTATCCTTCGCCACCACCTCGTGGAACTCCCCATTGTTCACAGATAACAGCCTGCCCTGGTTTTCCTTGAGCATTTTTACAACCCAATCGAACCAGATTATTTCCTTGCTGCCGATCAGGTCGGTCGCCACGAACAGTGTCGCTGGCAAGTCGTGGGCCTTCAGCAAGGGAAAGGCATTGCTATAGAAATCATCGAAGCCATCATCGAAGGTGAGAACGCACAGCCGCTCATCCGGTTTGTCTTGCTGAATGGCCGCATCCAACTCGCCAAGGGGCACCACGGTGAAATTCGCTTTTACAAACCGGAGTTGCTTGTCGAACTCATCGCGACTGGCGCTGACAAGGTCCTCGTCAAAGGGAAAATCGGCATGATCATCGACGATCCGGTGATATGCCAGTATACGAACGTATTGCCCGCTTTCCCCCAGCGGGCTGAGTGCGTTGAGCCCCGACCAGTGAAACAGTCTGCTCAAGCCCTGCCTGGACATCATGCCGGACACCGCTTGTCAGAGCGCCAACGAATTCTGCTGATAACATTGAGCGCAGTAAATGCCAAATACCTCAATAGAGCGCCTACTCGCGGGCGCAGCATCGTATAGTTGTAAAGATTAACGCCGGGGCGACAGAAACTCTGCTTGTAGGACTCCCTCGCACCACCTTTCATGAAATCGTAGGTGGTGAAACCTTGTCGAATGGCCCACTCGATAGCCAGGTAATGCGCAAGAATCCCAGGGGAGACGTTTGGCGTCACTGTCGGATCAATGCCACTCTGGTAAAAATGACACTCGCCACGATAAACCAGCAAGTAAAGCACTGCAACCGGGGCACCGTCCAGGGCCAGCACCGCCAGATAAGCTGAACTTCTTGGGCCCGGCAAGCGCAGCAGGTCGCGATGGAAACCGGCAAAGCTGGCATCGGCAAATACGCCCCTGCCTCCCTTGCCCCGCCAGCGATTATTGTGCAACCGCACCAAGTCTGCATAGCAGATGTCGAAATCGACGGAATCAGTATCCACTACGATGAAATCACCACCTGCTTTCAGCATGCGGCGCCGGGCGACCTGCAATTTGTTGCGAAACGAAGAACTTTCCAGGCTGGCCAGATAGGCATCTGAGGACGGGTACTCCCGCAGCGCGACGCAATATCTGGCACCAGTGAGCCGCTCTCTTATCGCAGCGCGACCCAACACCCCGGCCAAAAGAGGCCTGACAGAGCTATTTGATTTCACATTAAGCAGCTGCACACCGTCCCACACCGAGGCATCCTTTCGCATCACGTCAGCAAATACGCGCTCGACCTCCAGGTGCGCACCCGGCAGCACAAGGATGTCGGCATATTCCGAGGCGACTTCACTCGCCTCCTCTTCACCCGTGCCAAGCAGATACAACCACTTGATTCCGCTCTGTTCCTTCCTGATCACGAAGGGGGCAATCCCCAGCAAGGACTCATTGCGCCAGACAAGCAGAATGTACAGGGAGGTGCCTGCCGTCAGGAACCAGGTGCACCAGGTCGCCAACCAATCGTGGGAAGTAAAAAAACTCCCTGCTTCACACTCGAGGTTGACTCTCTCCCAATCATCGCGGAGCGCAGCAAACCGACCAATCTCGGTCACGGTTTCGACAACCAGGCTCATTCAGATTCCACGTCCAACAAATGTCGATAGGGGTTCTGCAAGGCAACACCAAGTTCATTCATGGCGTCGCTGACAGACTCTGGTAGCTGCAAGGCGAAGTCTGGACCAGGCTCAAGCAATACGCCCAATTCCAGCAGCGCCGATGCATCGTCCTGCCCACGCCGTTGCCATGACCGGAATCCCAGCCGTTCCCGGTTATTCAGGACTGCGAAACTGCCAGCGTAATAGAAATAGTTTCTGTCTGAGGTGAACGGCAAGCCTTCTATCTCACTATAGGGAAGTACTCCATGCGACACGTTATTGACATCGTAGACACCGCGGCGCTTGTCCTGCGCGATAATAACATTGTTGCTGAAGTGGCTGCCGGGACCGCTTTTGTTGAAGATGATCGCCCAGCGCGACTCGGGCGCCATGACCAGAAGATTGCGCTGGGCATAGACATGGCGGCTTCCGATAGCGCCATCCTCCCTGAAGACTGTGATACCTGCCGCCTTGTTCCCGACCAGGATGTTACCTTCAATAAAGACCGTTTCAACACCATCCAGGTTAATCGCACCTCCCCCCCCGCTGCCGTGTCCAGCGAGGAAATTGTCGCGGATTTCGACGTGGGAAATCACCCCGTCCGGCGTAACCCCGGATGCCCCACCCATGCTTAGGTCACCATTCAACTGCACACCCGCCCGTTCAAAACCGACAATGTAATTGCCAATAATCTGTACATGGTCTGCACTATTGGAATGGTAAATGCCGTGTTGTCTCGCGGGGCCGACAATGGTGTTTCTGGTGGCGGAAAAATGGTTGGCATGGTTGGTAAAGATTCCCCATACCGCGTTGTTGTCCAGCAAGCTATTGCGGATTTCCACATGGTGGCTGTTGTTGACCCGGATGCCCGCTCGGCGGGCATGACTCACTCTGAGATTTTCAATCACCAAGTGCGATGAGCGCACAAGTTCCAGTGCATCGCGCCGGCCAGTATTGTCGCCACGGATAGTTGCCCCCTTGCTATCGGCGCTGGGTGCCACAGAGCTCCCACGAATTACGATCGGCTGATCAGGGGAGCCATGTACGCCGTGCACCACCAGCCCAGGGTAGCTTCCCGACAACAGATTGACGCTGTCACCCGGCACAAGCTGGACAAACAGCTCGCGTGTGAGTACACAGGGGGCGGCTTCAGTGCAGGAGCAGGCGGTGCTGGTGCTGGTGCAGGCGACGCCTTCGGGAGCTACCCACAAGTCCCTTGCCGCTGCTTCTCCCACAGCCGCCAACGCCAGGGTCAGTGCGAACACACTGAAGTATCGCCGCAAATACTTCAGGCTTGCAAATGTGCCTTTCATTGCCCTGGCCATCGCCGCTACTCCATCCTTGTTGCGCCACTTGCTGGCCGCCACATTTCAGCATGGCGAGCGCCCTCCTGTTCAGCCCGGCGCCTTCAGACGCTGTCCTCACCAGCTGTGACGCACGGACAGCTTCAGGCGATTTTCGTCATACTCATTGAACGGGTCTCGCGAGCTCTGTGTGGTATACGCATAAGTGACCGACAGGCGGGTACGTTGGCCCAACTGGCGGGTAAGGCCCAGGCTCATTCGCCACGTTTCGCTGTCACCGCTGAAAAACCCGCCTGCGGGGACATCGTTTTCTCTCACGTTCTCCCGCCAGCTCAGAAGCAGATTGGCATCCAGAATAGTGTTCAGTGAGCGTGTAATGCGGACACTGGCATTGCGAAAGGTCGCTTCCGCCTGTTCCAGCCTGCCGTACTGTGTCTGGCGAGACTCCGAGCCCGTCACGCCGATTGTGGTGCGACGAGCATTAAACATGTAGCGGAGTTGAAAAAGCTCATTCAGAATCGGCGCTTCACCAATAAGTGTGGGCACACCATCCTGTCCCAAGGAGTCACCAGGAATTCCGCCGAAGTCCGGATCGAATGGGTCGTCAGGGTCAGTGAAACCGGCGTCTCTCACCCGCAGGTTACGGGGTAGGTTCAGGCTTTTCTGGTAGCTGGCCTGCAACTGGCTACGCTTATGGCGGTAAGCTATGTTGGCCCTCGCGGTATCACCAAAAAACCGCTCACCTATGCCGACCTCCGCCTCAATACGCGGGTTGGGGGTCCAGCGCAGGCCAACATCCCAAAAGCTGCCTTCAATGTCATCGCGAGCGCTGACAAACTCGTTCCATTCCTCCCCTACTTTCCCATTTATCTCCCAACTGCTGGTTACTTTCAGGGCGGCGCGGAACTCTGCTGAAGATAGCTCGTTGTCAAAAGCTTGCACCTGAGCGTTGTCGTCATAGGTGACCTTGCTATATTCGCCACCCACACCTAAACGCAGTCGACCGGCATCGGGCAGAGTGTCAAGATCTATAGTGGCCCGGTTCCGAACACTGTCACCAAAAATAGAGGCCTCGTTGAACTGTTCATCGTATTGGTAGCGCATTCGCAGCCCTGCGTACTGGGCTATAGGTCGCTGCAATGTTGCCCCCGCACCATAACTATAAACAATGTTATTGTTGTCGCGGCCACTGAGCGGGTCATCCGCACCGGCGACAAAGGGATTGATCGAGGTGCGGCGTGCGTCGGCGTTAGCATCCAGTACCAGCCAGTCCCGGACGACTTCGACATCACTGGCGAACCTCAGGTTCGGAATAAACGACTCACGGCTGGTGCGCGTATTTGCCTGGTCGCCGCTGCATTCAAGCCCACTGTTGCCAAGGGTATTGTAAGCCACCCCCCCCTGCAGACTGACATTGGCGCGGGCGCCACTGCCACGCAAGGACACATCGGGGCGCACTGTTCCCACCCACTTGCCTTGCTCATCGTGCGGAGACAAGCATATATTGTCTGTGTAATAACTGCCCACCGAGACGCCAGCGCCGGTTTCCCATTCCGCGGGGAAGGCGACCGAGGCGAGCGACCCTGCCAGCAGGGTTGCCGCTGTTGCCAGCCACCTGCCACGGCTCACTGCCCCGATGCCCCCGACATTGCCTGGCCTGGCTCCGGATCTGCCGGAAGACGACTCCCGTAACCATAACCATAACCGTAGCCATAGCCAACGCCCTTGCCAAACAAGCCCAGCCTGCGCCGGGGCATGCAATTGAGAAGCATGCCCACCATCTTATCCGGGCCAATATGCTCCAGCGCTTCCAACACCGCTTGTTGCGGGGTGATGTCTGCCGCCGCCACAAACACGATCTGCCCCATGAAACTCGCCAGAACCCCGGCCTCGGTTGTCAGCAACAATGGGGGAGAATCAAAGATGATTACCCGGTCTGGATAGCGGGCGGAAAACTCCAGCATCAACTGGTGCATGTTTTCCCCTGCCAACGATTCGGTTGAGTGCTCATCCGGAGTGCCCGCTGGCAGGAAACGCAGTTTGTCCATGCTCGTTGGCAGGATCACATCCTCCGGCACCGCCTGATCGCGCAGGATATCGATCAAACCGGGAGTATTCGAAGGAATACCGAGCAAACGACCCGCTGTAGCCTTTAACACATCCGCATCGACAAACAGTACTGTCTTGTCCTGCTCCATGGCGATACTTATTGCCAGATTCAGGGAGGAAAAAGTCTTGCCGTCTCCCTGCAGGGCACTGGTAACCATAATCAGGTTGGCGTTGGCAACTGAGGCAACCCCTTTGCCGGCGATATTTTTCAGCAACGGCCGTTTGATCGCGCGAAACTCCTCGGCTATTTGGCTGCGCGGTGTTGCAGGCGTCAAAAACCCCTGCTCGTGCAGGGCATCAAAGGGGATATTTACCCTGAAACTGGAGCCAGTAGCTGTCGTACCCCCAACCTCGTCGCTGGTCGCCAGGGGACCTGCGGGCGCCGCACGTTCAACCGTATTGTTGCCCGGATCCGCCACCTCCTGTGCTGCACGCTTATCGTCTTTAAGACGATCCAAGGCCTTCTCGATGGTACTCATGTCCCGCTCCTTGCTGGCATTTACCTTGGGGGCTGATGGATGCTTGTCATGTGGCAATCAGCCCGGGAACCACAGTGACGCCCGCGAATGCGAGAAGCAGTGCGCCACCACAGACGACAAACGCAGCCAGACGCCAGAATCCCGCTTGCGCTCCGTTACGCCCCTTGCTCCACGTTACCATACCCAGAAGCGGCAACCCTGTGGCTTTCGACAACATGCGCCCATCGGTGATGATGGGATGCACAATCGAAAACAACAGAGCAGCGCCCACGCCGCCACCCAGGGCCATCAACAACACGCCCAGATTGAGCAACGGCTTATTGGGATGGCTCGGCTCCCGCGGCACAAACGGTGGGTCAATAACCCGAAAACTGACATCGCTGGCGCTACTTTCAACATCGCCAGACAAACGCGCGGATTCACGCCTTTGCAGCATCTGTTGATGCTGGCTGGAAATCACCCCATAGTCTCGGTTCAACTGGGTGAGTTGAGCTTCAATCTGGGGTATCAAATCGACCCGGCTGGAAAGCTCTTCAACGCGGCGCTGATACTCGGCAACCCGCACCCGCAATTCCGCTGCTTGCGCCTCAGCCTCGGCCATCATGGTACGCATACCCTGGTAAACGGGGTTGTCCCCCCAGGCGACAGCGCCGGGCTCGCTTCTCAGTCGGATAAACTCCTGGTCACGCTCCCGCTCAAGCTCTTCTATCAGGTTCTGCAAACGCACCACCTGTGGATGTTTGGCAGTGTAGCTGGCCAGATACATGTCCACTTGCAAGCGCAGAGAGTGAATGCGCTCATCAATCGGCAATCGCACACCATCACCCATCGGGACTTCCCCGTCGATTTGTCGCTGCAGTTCCGTGCGCCGATTTTCCACTTCCCGTAGCTGCAAACGGGCGACTTGCAGGTTTTCCTTGGCCGACTGCAGCCGGCTGTAGTAATCACCACGCTCACCAGGCAATACATCGACATTCTGCTGTTTGAACTCGGCCAACCGGTTTTCCGCCTCCACTAGCCGCTGCTCGGATTCAACAATTTGCCGCTCCAGAAACGACTTTGCGCCTGAACTGTCCAGACGCTTGTCACTGATGGATGTCTCAATAAACACGGTTATCAGGGCCTGTGCGATACGACGCGCCGTTTCGCGATCCGGGTCCGTAACAGTGATATTGTACAAAGACGAGCTTCGACGTTCGCCCGACAATTCAATGGAATCTTCCAATCGCTGGATGAGACTTTCCTGTTCTGCAACGGAGGTCGCCTGGAGATCCAGATCAGTCATACGCGTCAGCTTTTGCAGATTCGGACGGTTGAGCAGCGTCTGGCTCAACATCGCAATGCGCTGGTTGATATTCGCATCGATGGTGAGCCCTCTCATCAAGGGGCGCAAAATGGAGTTGGTGTCTACGTAGATGCGTGCACTGGCCACATAGGACTCAGGCATCTGCCAAACGAAAGCCCAGCCCGCCAGGGCAATCACCCACGCCAGCGCGAGCGCCAGCCAGCGGTGACGCCAGACACCAAGGATGTGAGTAACTACTTGCGCGAGGACGTCCTGCATAACTGTCTAAGCCCCCAATCGCTTGCCTGCCTGAACAGACATCAGAACCAGCTCTCCGAAATGATGACGATATCACCGGGCATCAGCGCCATATTGGCAGAAATGTCGCCTTTTTTCAGCAGGTCATCCAACCGCAATCCGTAGGAATCCTGTTTGCCGCTGTGGGTGCGCACCAGTACCGACTTGTTGCCTGCGGCAAACTCGGTCATGCCGCCTACCGCAATCATGAGATCGAGCAGAGTCATGTGCTGGCGGTAGGGTACGCTGGAGGGCGTGGCCGCTTCGCCAACCACGCGCACCTGCTGTTCCGGTACGCCGACAAAACCGTTGACGATTACGCTGACTACCGGCTGGCGCACGTACTCGCCGTAGGAGCTCTCAATATCCCGCGCCAGCTGGGTGGAGGTCTTGCCACTGGCCTGCAGGTCTTCCACCAGGCGGGTGGTGAACTTTCCGTCCGGGCGAACAATACCGGAGGTGGTCAGCTCCGGGTTGCCCCAGACAAAAATTTCCATGGTGTCGCCGGGCCCGATCACATAGTTGTAGTCCGGGCTGTCAAATCGATCATCGGCCGGCACCGGAGGGTGCGAGCCGCAGGCCGCCAGTACCAGAGCCATCAGCGCCGCGCCCGGCAGCGCCCCGAGGCGACGGGCCTCGCCAAAGCGTGTGAGTATAGTCATCCTCTTGTACTCCTCTTCTGGCCTTAGGCGGCCGGTTTTCTGTACAGGTCAAACACGGCTCTTCGCGAGGTGCCGCAGCTGCGACCCCGGGCTGTGCGGCAAGTGGCAGTGCAGTGCTCACTTCGCCTAGAATTTCCAGATATCGAACCCCGAAGCGGCCCAGAAAACAGACGCCACCGACAACAGGAAAATCAGCCCGTTTGCCCATGCACCGGTGTAATCGCGAACTGGTGGCGCTCCCGAAAGGCCCTCACCCGGCTTGGGCACCGTTGGTCTTATCTCAAGGAGTTGCGCCGCCCTCGCAGCACGTTTTCTAATCGGCGGGGGACTGGTGGGCGCCGGGACCTGGTTGTTGTCTGCAGTGCGCCGCAGCGATGCAACCCGCGCTTCAGGTGCGGTCACTGGCTCCAGATTGATCCTGCCAGCCTCAGCCTTGGGAGGGCGCGGGTCCGGCCTCCTGCTGTCAGTGCCGGTACGCCGCATCTCTACCTCGGGGGCAGTGACCACCACTTTCAGCCGCTGCGAGGGAGGTTTAGGTGCGGACTCTGCTGCCGCTGCCGCATCGCCGGCCACGGGTGGAAGGTCGCCCTCGGATGCGTGGCCCGCCGTAGTGCCGGGAGCAACAGGCTCGGGATCGACTTTCTTGGCTGTGGTTGCCGTAGCCCGATTCTTTACCGGATCCGCAGGCTGCTCCGGAGCGGCAGCTTGCGGTTCCGGCTCGCTCGGCTCGGAAAAATCCGCTTCGTTCCAGGTGCTGCCCGCTGCCAGATTCTCATCCTGCAATTCCAGGATCACCTCCCTGACATCCGCCACCTCTACCCGGTGGCGCTGCTCCAGCGCGCAGTGCAACAGCAGGCGGCTGCATATCAGATTAATACGCCGCGGGATGCCCTCGCTGAATTTGTGCAGCAGCGGAAAGACCGCTGTGTTGAAGGCCGGGTCACCGCTCCAGCCGACCACCTCCAGTCGGTGCATCACATAGGCCTGGGTTTCCTCCAGCTGCAGCGGACGCAAGTGACTGGCTGCAACGATGCGCTGGTGAACCTGCTCCAGTTCCGGGCGCAACATTAGCTCCCGCAGCTCCGGTTGCCCCAGCAGAAAAATCTGCAACAGCGGCCTGCCATCGACCTGTATATTGGTCAGCAGGCGCAGCTCTTCCATGGCGGTCACGGCCAGATTCTGCGCCTCGTCGACAATCAACAGAGCGCGCCGGCCATCGCGTCTCCAGGCCCGCAACTGCAGGGTGAGGCGCTGCAGCAGCTCGCCTTTTTCCACAATATCGAGGGAAATACCGAAGTCATAGGCGACCATTTTCAGCAGGTCGTCTGCCTTGAGCTGACTGCAGACCAGGTTGGCCACCTTCACATTCTCGCGCCCCAGATGCTCTATCAGGGAACCGATCAGGGTGGTCTTGCCGGTGCCAGGGCGACCAGTGATCATGACGAAGCCTTCCTCGCGTATGAAGGCGTAGGCCATGTAGGCGCGCGCCTTCATGTAGCCCTTGTGGGCATAGGCAAAGTCGTGATCCGGACTCAGACGGAATGGTTCAGCGCTTAAGCTGTAGAACTGTTGGTACACAGCTATCTAGTCCCTTTCCCCAGAGGTGGCAGGACACCTGTTCTCAACTGCCGCAGGATGCTCCAGGGAACAGTTGAGTTTTTCGACTACACGACAAAGCCTGCAACCCTGCCGTTGATCTCCACACTAAACCCAGGTGACAGCGGCCTCTGTACGTTAGCGCACATATATTCCCTACCGCGTAATCATTTGTACGTTTTTCTACAGAAAGCACAGGCACGGTTGGGAGGAAGCAAACTTGTAGACCTGCTTCAGGTCGCGCTCGTGCACGAGCGTCATTTACAGCTGGCCGACGGAGGTACGAGGGCTCGTGACACTACGGCCACGTCCAGGCATGGTGCCGGTCACAATCTGGTGACCTCTGCAGGGAGCGGCGTGGGAGCGCGCCAGTTCGACGCCTTCAACCACGGTGTCCTGTAAGGCTTGCATCGCAGGAATTAGCTGTGTTCGTTTACGTGGTTTGTGCATCAACACATGGCCTCAAGGGCTACAACCGCCACAGAGCCACGCCGCTGGCCGCGGCCTGGCCCCGGTCCAGCACACCCTTCACGTCCATCACCACCCCGCTGGGGGCGAGAATGGGCAGCACCAGGTCCAGGCCCCTCTCCAGATAGGCCGCGTGGGGCACCGCCAGCACCACCGCGTGCGCCAGCCCGAGTTGCTCCCAAGGGGTAAGGGTAACGCCGTACTCGGCCTCCGCTTCCTCGTTGCTGGCCAGGGGGTCGTGCACGGTGACCTCGCAACAGTAGTCCCGCAGTTCGCGGATGATGTCTTCCACCCGCGAGTTGCGCAGATCCGGGCAGTTTTCCTTGAAGGTCAGTCCCAGCACGGTCACTTTCGCGCCCGCTACCGGATGGCCGCGGCCTACCAGCTGCTTTACCGTCTGCTCGGCAATGAACTTGCCCATGCCGTCATTGGTCTGGCGCCCCCCCAGCACTACCTGCGGGTGGTAGCCGACGCTCTCGGCCTTGTAGGTCAGGTAGTACGGGTCCACGCCGATGCAGTGGCCGCCCACCAGGCCGGGGCGGAAAGGCAGGAAGTTCCACTTGGTGCCGGCGGCCTCCAGCACGTCCAGAGTGTCGATGCCCAGCTTGTTGAAGATCAGTGCCAGCTCGTTCATCAGGGCAATGTTGAGGTCGCGCTGAGTGTTTTCGATGACCTTGGCGGCCTCGGCCACCTTGACGCTGGCGGCGCGGTGCACCCCGGCCTCCACCACGGATTCGTACAAGGCGGCCACCCGCTCCAGGGTCGCCGGGGTATCGCCGGAGACCACCTTGGTGATGGTTTCCAGGCGGTGCACCTTGTCCCCCGGATTGATACGCTCCGGGGAATAGCCGATAAAGAACCCGGTCGCCGGCTCCACGTCCACTCCCTCGCGACCGCACCAGGCGAGACCGGACCCCGCCTCCAGCAGGGGGACGCAGACTTCTTCGGTGCAGCCGGGGTAGACGGTGGATTCGTAGATAACGACGGTGCCTGGCTGCAGGTATTTCGCCACTGTACGCGAGGCGCCTTCCAGCGGGCTTAAATCCGGGCGGTGGGCGTGGTCGATGGGAGTGGGCACCACCACGATGATGATGGAAGCCTCCGCCAGGCACACGGGGTCGCTGCTGTACGCCAGTCCGGTGGCCGCCGCCAGGGCCTCGGTGGTCACTTCACCGCTGGGGTCGCGCCCGGCGCGGTACTGCTCCAGCTTGCGCTCGTTCAGATCGAAGCCGATGGTGCGGCGCTGGCGGCCAAAGGCCACCGCCAGTGGCAGCCCGACATAGCCCAGGCCGACAATGGCGACTGTTTCGTTCATCTGCTTCTACTCACTCACGCTTGCGGCTGGGCAAGGAACCAGGCGGCGGTACGCGCCAGTCCTTCGTTTACATCGTATTCCGGGGCGTACCCCAGCAAATGCGCTGCCTTGCCGATATCGGCCTGAGAGTGGCGTACATCGCCCTCCCGGAACTCTCCGTACTCGGGCTCCGCCTGCGCCAGCACGGGGAGCCCGGGGCTCAGCAGGTCACGGATGCCGTAGTACAGCTCATTCAGCGTAGTGCGGCCACCGAAAGCAATGTTGTAGACCTGGTTCAGTGCCGCCGGGTCCGTCACCGTCGCCGCCAGCAGGTTGGCCTGCACCACATTGTCGATAAAACAGAAGTCGCGAGAGGTCTCACCGTCGCCGTTGATCTGGCAGGTTCGTCCCGCCACCAGCTCCCCGAACCAGCGCGGGATCACCGCGGCATAGGCGCCTTCCGGATCCTGTCGCGGCCCGAACACATTAAAGTAGCGCAAGCCAACGCAGTCGAGGCCATAGGCACGGTTGAAAACATCGGCGTAGAGTTCGTTGACATACTTGGTCACCGCATAGGGCGACAGAGGCTTGCCGATCTCGTCCTCGACCTTGGGCAGGCCCGGATGGTCGCCGTAGGTGGATGAGGAAGCCGCATAGACAAAGCGCCTGACCCCCGCATCCCTGGCCGCCACCAGCATGTTGACGAAGCCGTCGATATTGACCGCGTTGGTCAGCAGGGGATCCTCCAGCGAACGGGGCACGCTGCCCAGCGCGGCCTCATGGAAGACATAGTCGACACCGACCACGGCCCGCCGGCAATCCTCCAACGCGCGCACGTCACCCTCAATGAAGGTGAACTCGCCTTTACCCGCTGCGGCTGCCAGCACCGCATCGAGATTTTCGCGGTAGCCGGTGGAGAAGTCGTCCAGCCCCACCACCTTCTGCCCCAGCAGCAGCAGTCGTTCTATCAAATGGGAGCCAATAAAGCCCGCGGCGCCGGTTACCAGCCAACTGGCGGGGGCATCACTGAGCCCGGATTCCACTGTCCTGAATGCTTCCACTGTATCGTGCCTTCCCTGTCAGAGAGTTCCAGAAAGCCCGTTAACCTGTGCACCAGATCGAGCTTCCGACGCGCCGCCATTTACAGCGTGCAGTGGGGAGTATAAGGTCTGGCTGACTTTGCGGCCATGCCCGGGCATGACGTCAGTCACAGTTTGGCAAAGATAACAGGACATTGGATAACTGGATGGCGGGCAATATCGGCCTCTTTACCCACCTCTGTGCCAGCGCCAGTTTTACCTTGCTGGCGCTGCTGCTGTTGTGGGTCTGGCGGGTCAAACCCTTGGGCAACGCCCTGGTTCTGGCCTGCACGGCCACGGCACTATGGGCCGCGATCATCGGCCTGGGTACCTTGGCAGCCTACCCACCAGTGAAACTCATGCATCTGTCCGAGTTGCTGCGCAATATCAGCTGGCTGAACTTTCTGGCGCTGCTGCTTGCTTTGCAGGCGGACGGCACCACAGGTACCATCCGCGGCCGCCCCTGGCGACCCCTGTTTCTCGCCGGGGCCACCCTGGCACTTGTGCTGGTACTGCTGCCCCTCCTGCCTCAAGTATTGCCGTCCTGGCTGGCGGCGAGCTATGCACTGGTGGTACTGGTCTGGCTGGTTCTGGCGCTGGCCGGCCTGTTGCTGATCGAGCAACTCTATCGCAACGCCGCCCCCGAGGAGCGCTGGGCCCTGAAATTCCTTTGCCTGGGTCTGGGCGCGATCTTCACCTGGGACTTCTTCATGTATTCCGAGGCTCTGCTGTTCAGGCAACTGAACCCGGATTTGCTGCAGGCCCGGGGCCTGGTCAATGCCGTCGTTGCGCCGCTGCTGGGGGTAGCCTTTGCGCGCTACGGCAGCTGGCGGGTTCAGCTGCAGGTATCGCGCCAGGCAGTCTTCCATACCGTGACCCTGATGGGTGCAGGCATGTACCTGCTGGGCATGGCAGCCATCGGCTATTTCCTCAAGTACATGGGCGGCACCTGGGGCACGGTATTGCAACTGTCATTTCTGGTAGCCGCCGGCACCCTGTTGGCCAGTCTGCTGTTCTCCGGTCGCCTGCGGGCGCTGCTGCGAGTCCAGCTGAGCAAGCATTTTTTCAGCTACCGGTATGACTATCGCGAGGAGTGGCTGAAATTCACCCGGGCTCTGGCAGGGCTAAGCGGCGATGTGGCGGAGGGGATCATCCATACCATGGCGCCTCTGGCCAACAGCCCCGCGGGGCTGATCTGGGGCGGCAGTGAAGGCCAGCCCCTGCGTCTCCTGGCCCACTGGGGCATGCCGGTGCCCGAGGGTGCAGCGGAGGGGCTGGGCAATCTGCCCGCCTGGCTGCAGCGGACGGACTGGGTCATTGACCTGGCCGAATGGCGGCACACCCCTGACCTGTATACCGATCTGGAACTGCCAGAGTGGCTGGGAAATAATCCCTCGCTGTGGCTGATCATTCCGCTGACGTTTCGCGACCGCCTGGAAGGCGTTCTGATGTTGAAACAATCGAAGCTGAAGCACAGTATCAACTGGGAAGACCGCGATCTGCTGAAAACCGCAGGCCGCCAGGCCGCCAGCCACCTGGCGCAGCACCTGGCCAGCCAGGCGCTGGTGGAGGCGCGACAATTCGATGCTTTCAACCGGCTCTCCGCCTACGTGGTGCACGACCTGAAAAATATCCTCGCCCAGCAATCGCTGATCGTGTCGAATGCCGCCCGGCACCGGAACAACCCCGCCTTCATTGACGATATGATCAACACCGTGGAAAACTCGGTGGCCCGTATGCAGCGGTTGATGGAGCAGATGCGCAGCGGCGTCCGCAGCGCCGCTGCGGGACAGGTTGCGCTGGCCCCTCTGTTGCAGCAGGTAGTCGCCGCCCGGGATGAGACCCGTCCGGTTCCTCAGCTGGAGCTGGTGGAGGACGCGCGGGTAGAAGCAGACAGTGAGCGCCTGGCAACCGTGTTCAACCACCTGATCCAGAATGCCCAGGAGGCCACCCCCGTAGACGGCAGAGTCACGGTGAACCTGAACATAGATCGCCACCAGGCAATCGTGGCAATCGCCGATACCGGCCGCGGCATGGACGCCGACTTCCTGCGCCAGCGCCTGTTCCGGCCATTCGAGTCCACCAAGGGCCTGACCGGGATGGGCATAGGTGCCTTCGAGAGCCGCGAGTACATCCGCCAGCTGGGCGGCGATATCAGCGTGGAGAGCACGCCCGGGGCGGGCAGTGTGTTCCGGGTGAAGCTGCCGCTCGTCGCTGACCAGGCAGACGCTACCGCTGATGCAGTAGCGGACGCAGCCGCTCACTCACCTATCGGACAACTGGATTGACCATGGCAAAGACAAGCACCCGGCACTTGCTGGTAGTCGAGGACGACAAGGGGCTGCAGCGCCAGTTACGCTGGGCTTTTGATGGCTATGAGGTGGACATCGCCGGCGACCGTGGCGAAGCTATCGCCGCGCTGCGCCGGTTCCAACCCGGGGTTGTGCTGCTGGACCTGGGACTGCCGCCGGATCCAGGCGGGGTGACCGAGGGCCTCGCCACCTTGCGCGAAATCCTGAGCCTGACGCCGGAAACCAAAGTGATCGTAGTGACCGGAGACAATGACCGCGCCAACGCGGTCAAGGCTATCGCCGGCGGGGCCTGGGATTTCCACCAGAAGCCCACCGATCCGGAGCTGCTGGCACTGCTGGTCGAGCGCGCTTACCACGTCTATGAGCTGGAACTGGAGAACCGCCGCCTGCAACGGGCCGAAGAGAACATGCCGCTGCGCGACATCATCGCCATCAGCCCGCAGATGCTCAAGGTCTGCCGCACCGTTGAGAAAATTGCCCCCACTGACATCACCACCCTGCTGCTGGGCGCTAGCGGCACCGGCAAGGAGCGCTTCGCCCGCGCCCTGCACGAACTGAGCCCGCGCGCCGGCAAGCGCCTGGTGGCAATCAACTGCGCCGCGATCCCGGAAAACCTGCTGGAAAGCGAGCTCTTCGGCTACGAAAAGGGGGCCTTCACTGGCGCCAGCCAGCAGACGATCGGCAAGATCGAGTATGCCCACGAGGGCACCCTGTTCCTGGACGAGATCGGCGACCTGCCCCTGGAGCTGCAAGCCAAACTGCTGCGCTTCCTGCAGGAACGGGTGGTGGAGCGGATCGGCGGCCGCAAGGAAATTCCGGTGGATGTACGGATCGTCTGCGCGACCCACCAGGACCTGGAGCAGCAAATGAAGGAGGGACGCTTCCGCGAGGACCTCTACTACCGCATCAGTGAAATGAGCATCCGGATACCCGCCCTGAAAGACCGCACTGGCGACCCTCCGGTGCTGGCCAAGGCCTTCCTGGCGCGCTTTGCCAGCGAACTCGGGACTGGCACCCGGAGTTTCGATGCGGGTGCGCTGACAGCAGTCGAACAGTACAGCTGGCCGGGCAATGTGCGGGAACTCGAAAGCCGGGTGAAGCGCGCTGCGATCATGGCCGAGGGTAGCCAAATCACCGCCGAGGATCTGGAACTGGGCACGGCTGCCGATGGCAGAGAGGCCATGCCGCTGAATCTTCGCCAGGTGCGGGAGGCCGCTGAACACGACGCCATCGTGCGCGCTCTGGGCCACGCCGGCGACAATGTATCCGAAGCGGCCACACTGCTGGGCGTCACGCGTCCGACCCTCTATACAATGCTGGAGAAGTACGGGCTGAAATAGCCTTACTGCCCTGCTCCTGCAGGGTCCGGGTCCAGTGGTTGGAGTTCAGGTTGGCTTTCGCAGCCGCGCCTGGAGGTGTTCGACGAACCCTTCCATGGCTTCGTCCAGCAACATGAATACCTCGCTGAACCCCTGCAGGTCGCTGTAGTAGGGGTCCGGGATGACCGGATCCTCGCAACGCCCCAAGGGCAAATAGTTCCCCAGCAACTGCGTCCGGTACAGGCGGTCGCCAGCCTCAGCCAGAGCCGCCAGTTCCTCCAAGTGCGCCGGCTCCATGGCCAGGATGAAATCATGGTTACGCAACATCCGCGCTGTCACCTGTCGCGCCCGAATCCAGCCCAACGCGAACCCCGCGTCCTGCGCCAGCTTCCGCACCCGAGGGTCCGGCGGCCGGCCGGGCTGCCCAACCCGGGTGCCCGCGGAGCGTACCTGCACCCGCCGCCCCAGGCCCAGCACCCGCAGGCGCTGGCGCAGCATGGCCTCGGCCAGCGGTGAGCGGCAGACATTGGCGGTACAGATAAACAGCACTCGCAGTTCGGGACGCCACCAGCTCACGGCAATGGCGACTCCGAAGCAGCAGTTGCAGGCGCGGGGCTAGGGTTCGGCACGCTGCAGCAGTTCCCGCACCCAGTTCACCGGAATGGCATAGCTGATGCCCGAGGGCCGTTCCAGCACGGACTCCCGGGACTCCTTAACAAATACACTGTTGACTACACCCAGGACGCGCCCGGTCTCGGGGTCATATACCGGGCTGCCGCTGTTGCCGGGGTAGGCAATGGCATCCAGCTGGAACACATCGAAGGGATTGCGCATGCGCTGCAACTGCACCGCGGTGAGGTCGCGAGCGGCATCGGCGGTACGCGCAACCGGCGTGACTGACGAGACCATACCGCGATGGGTAACGGGGTAGAGTCCCAGTACCGCGCCAATGGGAAAGCCGGTGAAGGCGACGGGATCCCCTTCCCGCACACGACTGGCGTCACCCAGCTCCATTGTGGGCAGGGGCGCGCCCGTTATCCGCAGCAGCGCCAGGTCGTGCAAGGGGTCCTCACCCACAATCACCGCAGGGTGTCCCCGCGCCTCACCGCCGCGACCGGAGAACACCGCCAGCATCTGCTGGTTGTCGAAATCCAGCAGCTCCGGCAGCACATGGTAGTTGGTCACTACCAGATTGCCATCCCCTACCACGAACCCGGTACCGCGTAGTTCATTCGGTCGCTGGTCACCAATGGGCTGGCGCGGCGGGTAACTGGTGCCGACGCCGACGATGGCCGGGCGCACCCGCTCAATCACTTCCGCCAGAGAGGTTGCGGCAGCGGGAGTAGCCAACAGCAAGTAGCACAGCAGGGTCGGTAATGCTGCCAGATGACTAGTCCTTGAGAGATACCTCATAATGACGCTCCTGCGGGATGGGGTTACATTTTTGACCGGCTGTGATTGCCGCGATGACTACGACAAACAATACTGTAGCGTGTAAAACCATAGTCCGAACGTAATGCCAGCGCAAACAGCACCGCGACTCTCTGTACAAACCGGAAGATGAACTCTACTACGTCAGGAACCGGAGCCTGTTCCTGGACTTCCTGGTTCTGCTGCAAACCGCGGAAGTCGTCCTGTTCGGCAAGGGCGCCCACAGATCAGTGCAATTTTCGGCTCGCACCCGCGAGCATGAGACTGCCATGTGTCAGTTTTTTTAACTGCTGCGATCATTTCCCTTTTGAGCGGGAAGGGAAGCTTCAGTAACCTTTTGAAAGCTGGGCAAGTAAAATTAATGGTATATATCTTGCCTGATAATAAAAGCATAGCGTGAGGAGCGCGGGAGAACGGCCAGGGCATGAATATCCTATTGATCATTCTCGCTGGGTTGGGCGCTGGAGCCCTTGTAATTTCCGTCGCCATCTTCACCCTCGCCGTCCGCCGTTATGCCTCCGACGACGACTCCGACCGCGCAACGCTGTTTTCCGACACGGGCAGCGAGCATCGCACCCGCGACGACCGCCGCCAGGCATCCTCCCCCGCCGAATTTCCGCTTACCGTCAACGGTGTGCTGATAACTGAGGATCGCCGAAGCCGGCCCGATCGCAGGCGCTCTGTCAGAGGCTAGACCCCGGGTTCGTGATGACAATCCGCCCCGGCAGGGCTACACTACTGTTGCTAGACGCAAACAAGCAACCGTGCTGACGCCTGCCCTCGGCGGCTGCGGGCACGCAACAGGATCATTAATAATGCAGAAGACGATCGCCATCGCCGGCGGCACCGGTGGGCTAGGGGCAGCCATCTGTCGCGAACCAGCCATGCGGCACTACCACATTCTGGTGGGTTACCACAGCCGGCGGGACGCGGCGGAACAGCTGGTCAGTGCCATTACCGGCACAGGCGGCAGCGCCAGCAGCCACGCCGTGAACCTGTGCGAGGAGCACCAGGTACAGAGTTTCCTCGACCATGCCGGCAGCCTCGGGGCGGGGTTGGCGGGAGTGGTCAACGCCACCGGTCCCGCCATCCCGCTGCGGCCGCTGACCGAAATCAGCAGCGCCGAGTTCCGCCAGATCATGACCACCGACGTGGAAGGCGCCTTCAACCTGCTGACAGCCGCTGGCAAGCTGTTCGCCGCCAGTGGCGGTGGTGCCATCGTGCAGCTATTGACCACCGCGGTGCTGCGCACCCTGGAAAACGACGCCATGTCGGGTATACCCAAGACCGCGATCATGGGCATTGTGCGCCAGCTGGCGCGCGAACTCGGGCCGAAGAATGTACGCATCAACGGTATTGCGCCCGGCGTCATTGACGCCGGCATCGTCCACAGTTCTTTCATCGCGGACCCGGTGGCGGAGGCTGTAATCAAGGATTGTCTGGACAAGACCCCCATGCCGCGCATGGGCCGGCCGGAGGAGGTATCCGCCCTCGCCGCCTTCCTCCTCAGCGACGCTGCGGCCTACATCAACGGACAAATCATCGGCATCGACGGAGGTTACAGCGCATGAACACGCTGGCCAGCAAGCAATTCAAACTCACGATGGCCGCTGCCGCACTCGCCGCAGCCACCAGCAGTCCGCTCACGCTGGCGGATGCGGCCCTCGCCGCCAGCGGCGAAGCACTGTACGCAGACAGTTGCGCCACCTGCCACGGACTCAGCCTGCGCGGCTCGGCCCACGGCAATACCCTGAAGGGCCCCGGGTTCCTGGGCCAGTGGGGCCAGCGCGAGGCCATGGCGCTGCTGGCCTACAACCGCGCCAACATGCCCCCCGGCGGCGCCGGCAAACTGAGTGACGCCCAGCACGCCGCCATTGCCGCCTGGATCATCGAGGCCAACCGCGAGGCGGGCGACCCGGAGAGCCTGCTGTTCACCAGCACCGACGCTCTGGCGGCGGCGGCGGACGGCTCGGAAGTCGTCTCCTGGGTAGCCTTTGACGCCGCCGGCAGCATCGATGCCGATGCCCGCACCCGGGGCGGCTTCCGCAATCGGGAAGTCGAGGACTTCCAGCCGGTCACCGCTGCCCAGCTGAGCGACCCGGCGGACGGCGACTGGCTGAGCTGGCGCCGCACCCTGGACGGCCAGGGCTATAGCCCGTTGCAGCAGATCAATCGCGACACCGTCAGTGACCTCAAGCTGGCCTGGGTCCTGACCATGAAGGATGGCAGTAACCAGGGCACCCCGCTGGTACACAACGGCATCATGTACCTGACCCACCCGGGCAACGTGATCCAGGCTATTGAAGCAGACAGCGGCGAGCTGATCTGGGAGTACAGCTACACCTTCCCCGAGGCCTCGCGCACTCTGGGCGGCCCCACCCGCAACATCGCCATCTACGGCGACAAGCTGTACATGGCCACCTACGATGCGTCCATCGTCGCCATCGACGCCCGCAACGGCGAGGAAGTGTGGCGCACGCCGAAAGCGGACTTTGAAAAGGGCTACACCCACACGGCGGGACCCATCATGGGCGACGGCGTGGTGCTGAGCGGTATCAATGGTTGCGAATGGTACAAGGAAGAAGGCTGCTTCATCACTGGCCACGATGCCGACACCGGCGAAGAACTGTGGCGCACCTCCACCATCGCCCTGCCGGGCGAGCCCGGCGGTGACACCTGGGCCGGACTGCCGGCGGAAATGCGCGCCGGTGGCGACAACTGGATCGCCGGCTCCTACGACCCGAAACTGAAACTGTTCATTCTTGGCACCTCCCAGGCCAAGCCCTGGGTGGCCGCCAGCCGCGGCATGACCGCCACCGACGAAGCCCTGTATACCAACTCGACCCTTGCCCTGCGCCCCGATACCGGCGAGCTGGTGTGGTATTTCCAGCACATCCCGGGCGAGACCATCGACATGGAGATTGGTTTCGAGCGTGTCCTGATTGACGTCGACGGCGAGCAGCGGCTGTTCACCATCGGCAAGGATGGCCTGCTGTGGCAGCTCGATCGCGCCAGCGGCGAGTATGTCAGCGTGGCCGAAACCCTGCCCCAGAGCATCTACGCGGAGATCGACAAGGTGCGCGGCGTGGTGCGCTACCGGGACGACATTATTGCTGCCGGTGTGGGCGACACCATCGAAGCCTGCCCGGGCATCTACGGCGGCCACAACTGGCAGGCCTCCGCCTACAGCCCGGAATCCGGCAACCTGATCATCCCCTTGCACCAGCTGTGCTCGGACATGGTCGGCCGCGAGGTAGCGCAGGAACCCGGCTCCGGTGGTTACGGCGCGGATTCCCGCACCTACGAAATGCCCGGGGTGAACGGTATGCTGGGGCGGCTGGCGGCCTGGGACGTGCGCAGCATGCGCGAAAGCTGGGCCCACGAGCAGCGGGCGATGTTCCTCACCGGCGCCCTCACCACCGGCGGCGGGCTGGTGTTCATCGGCGACCTCGACCGCTACTTCAAGGCCTTTGACGTCAAGACCGGCGAGCTGAAGTGGCAGACCCGCCTCGGCGCGCCCCTGCACGGCTATCCCGTTACCTACACCGCGAATGGCAAGCAGTACCTGGCGGTGCCCACGGGGATTGGCGTGTTCCGCGCCATGACCGCGGTAGTGAGCCCGGATATCTACCAGCCCACGGGTGGACAGGCCCTGTACGTGTTCGAACTCCCCGCCAGCAAGTAACAGAAAAGGTGCAGCAAAAAGGGGTCAGGTCCTTCATGTGGCATTCGAACGAATGCCACATGAAGGACCTGACCCCTTTTATTCAGTGAGACCCTACTCCGGCAAACCGGATTTCCCCGCTTCGCGAATCATTGGCTGATATTCCGCGAACGCCGGCCCGGCGGCCGTCGCCCCCACGGTAAAGCCCGCATCCGTGGTCAGGGTGTGGCCGGTGGTGTAGCCGGATTCATCGCTGGCCAGCCACAGCGCCGCGTTGGCCACGTCCTCCCCCAGGCCCGGGCGACCGCGCAGCGGTGATGCCTCGGCCAGGATCGCTTTCGCACCCTCGATATCGCCGGGATCGCCGGTAAGAACATTGGCCACCATCGGCGTGGCCATGGATGCGGCGGCAATCGCGTTCACCCGCACAGTGCTGCCGGCCAGTTCCACCGCCACGTTCTTGGTCAGCCCCACTACACCGTGCTTGGCGGCGGTGTAGGCATGTGGCCCCAGGCCGCCCATCAGGCCGGCGGTGCTGGCCATGTTGATAATGGAACCGGAGCGCTGCGGCACCATGACTCGCGCCGCATGCTTCAGGCAGTAAAAAGCGCCGTTCAGCAATACGTCGATGCTGAAACGCCACTCGGCGCCGGGTGTGGTTGCTACCGGGCCCACCGCGCCGACGATGCCGGCGCTGTTGAACAGGATGTCGAGCTTGCCGAAGCCGCTGACTGCCGCATCTACCGCCGCGCTGACGCTGTCTTCGTCGGTGATATTGCAGTGCACGTAGATGGCCTGGTCACCGTAGCTGGCCGCGAGTGCCTCGCCCGCCTCGTCCTGGATATCGCAGAGGCAAACCTTGCAGCCTTCGGCAATAAATCGCGCCGCCGTGGACGCACCAATACCACTGGCAGCGCCGGTAATGAGGGCTACCTTTCCTTGCAAGCGCATGCTTGTCTCCTTGTCGATGAAGGCCGGGGGAGCCCCGGCCGGATTGGTCTCAGTCCTTGCCGGCCCAATGGTAGAGCAGGTCGTCCGGATAATGCTGGCCGATTGTCTCCGCGGCTATGTCGTGAAAGCCCTGGCTGTTCGGGGGCTCCAGCCGGGTCCAGTCGGTCATGCCGGTGCGCCGGGTGATGCGCCATTCGCCATCGCGGCAGGCGAAGTGGTCCAGGTAGCGGCCGCCGACGAAATAGTCCATCTCGGTATCGCAGGCATTGGGCGCCGCTTTCGGGTCGCCCCGGGGACGCATCCGGTGGTAAGCCGTAAAATAGGTTTCCGCGACCGCATGGTCAGCGGAAGTGAGTTCAATGAGGGTATTGCCGAGCTGGTGGTGGGTGCGGGTGTGGGTAGAGAGCACCCCCAGCGCAAATTCTACGAAATCCCGCGGGCCGCCGTCGGCGGGCCGGGGAGCGTCAGGGGCCGAGGAAGGCCCCTGATAGAAATGATGATGCACCGAGTCCGGATGGAAGACGCTGCGCAGCAGCGTCTCATCCAGCCGATCCAGCGCGCGCGAGTAGCGGACGATCACTTCCGTGATCGCCTGTTTCGCCAGCAGTGCCTGCAACGGGTCGTTCATGTCAGCCATGAAGATCAGTTGTTGAAGTTGTAAACCACTTCCAGGCCGTAGGTACGCGGCGGACGGGTAGCGGCGTAGGACCAGAGGCCCGCCACTTCGTAGCCGTGGGTGTAGCCATCTTCGTCGGTCAGGTTGCGCCCAAACACGCTGAACTGCAGGTTGTTGATCGAGTAGTTGATGGACGCGTCGACAAGACCCTGGCTATCGTTCTTCAGTTCCTCATTATTGGTTGCGTTGGTGAAGTGCTCACCAATGTAGCGATAGGAACCGCGAACCCAGGCGTTGCCGCCCGCCACGTCCCACTCATAGGTAGCGTCGAGGGTGCCGGTGTACTCGGGTGCACGCCGGAACTCCAGGCCACTCAAGTCGGTGATCGAGCCTTCGACGTCGGTATACACGTAGTCATCGTACTCGGAGTCCAGGTAGCCCAGGTTGGCTCTGATACTGAGGTTTTGGTTCAGGTAAGCCTGCGCCTCCAGTTCAATGCCCTGAATCGTCGCCGAAGACGGGTTGATCACGACCGTCTTTTGTCCGGTGTCGGTTACAGTGGAGGGCAACTGCAGCTCTTCCTGCTTGTCCTTGTAGTCCATCGAGAAAATAGTGGCATTCAGGCGGAGCCGATTGTCCATCAGTTCGCTCTTCACACCGATCTCGTAGTTGTCGATGGTCTCCGGATCGTAAGGCTGGTTCGCTTCTTCGAGGCTCGCTACGCGGCCGTTGAAACCGCCCGCACGATAGCCCTTGGAATAGGTAGCGTAGAACATGACGTCATCGGTCATGTTGTAGCGCAGGCCCAGCTTGGGAGTGAATTCGTCCCACTTTTCGTTCGGGTGTTGGCCGGGGATCGTGTTCACCTCACCGAACTGGCGCGAGGTTTTCTCATCCTCGGTATAGCGACCACCCACGGTCAGCACCCACTGGTCTGCAAAGCGATAGTCAGCCTCGAAGAATGCGGCCACTGACTCGGTTTCCTGCTGCGTGGTCTGCGGGATGTCCAGAATCAGGCCCGGTACTGCGAAACCAATGTAGCTGCGCATGCGGCTTTCATACTCGGAGTCCCAGAAGAATGCACCTGCGACCACGTTGAAGGCACCACCAGCGTCATAGGTGAGGCGCAGTTCGTGGCTTTGCTGCTCGAACTCCCCCGGACGGTCGGTGTGGTAGAGCAGCTCCGGCGTGCCGTCCCAATCCTGCAGACTGGCCTCGTCGGACTCCCAGGAACCATAGATGTAGTCAAAACGCAGGGTATCGTTGATTTCCCAGCGCGCTTCCAGAATGTGCGTATCGGTATCGAAGAACGCGTCCATAAAGGAGTCGTCAACGGCTTCAACCGGCGTGATGTTGGTCTCAAATGCCGGGGGCGCCGGCGGACGGCCGCCGCCGCCGGCCACACCGTTGCGGTCACCGGTAATGGTTGTATCGTTATTGGGTGAGCAATAGCCGTAGGCAACACAGAACAGCTGGTCGGGGCGGGTGGCATTTACCAGCGCGGGGGTGTCCTGATCCAGGCGCTCCATGGTATAGCTATACTCGAGTTCCAGCGCGTCCGTGGCAGTCCACAGGGCGTTAAACCCAAGCGACTCGTAGTCCTGACGGCCCTGGTCACCGCGCACCGTGACGTTGTCGTAATAGCCTTCGCCCTGGTCGCGCTTGGCGCCGGTCAGCTTGATGGCCAGATCATCGGTGACCGCAAAATTGAACAGACCGTCCACGTAGTAGGTATCAAAATTTTCGATACCCGCACGGAAACGGCCGCCCAGCTCGCCAGTGGGCTGGGTACGCGTAATATTGATCAGGCCGCCCACTGTGTTGCGGCCGAACAGCGTACCCTGCGGGCCGCGCAGCACTTCAACCCTGGCGATATCAATGCCGCGCATCAGCGCGCCGGCGTTGGAGCCGAGGAATACTCCGTCCACACTGACCCCCACCGCGGGATCGAAGTTCTTTTCCAGATCCGCCACACCCACGCCGCGGATGTAGATCGCCGCGGTACCACCGGGGCCCTGGCCGGTGTCATCAATAATGACGTTGGGGGCGATGTTGGCCAGGTCCTGGATATCGCGCGCGAACTGGCGCTGGATTTCCGTTTCGCTGAGCGCGCTGACCGCGAGGCCCACGTCCTGCATGCTTTCCTCGCGCTTGCGGGCAGTAACGGTGATCTCTTCCAGAACACCCGCCTGGGCATTGACCACGGTCGGGGCCGAGAGGCCGACCGAAGCCGCAGCGATGGCTGCGAACATGATGTTGCGTTGTATTTTCATGGGGCGTCTCCTCGACGATGTTGTTAATAGTTATTTGCGGGTTTTAGTCTGGTATCAGGTTTTATCTCAACCCTGCGGCGCCTGTAGCGGGACGCCGAGTATGGGATTGAAATAATGAATCTTGACGTCGCGCTGGGTGATCAGCCAGCGCCCGTCCTGCCGCTGCACAGTATCAGTATAGGTCGCCCCGACAATCTGGCAGTCAGTGTCGCCGGCGAGGGTCCCCACGCAGTCAACATCGCAGACACAGGTGGCGTTGTCAGCATCCTGGAAGCGGATGACGTGGTTGGTTGAAAGGTGATGTGACTCCTGCCAGGCGGGCCAGAGAATCTCCTGCACTGCCTCGCGGATACCGTCGTGGCCGCTAAAAGAACCAAAGGGCGGACCGATATTCCAGACGCAATCCTCGCTCCAGATTGCCAGGAAACGGTCAAAATCGCGCTTGTCAAAGCCGTGGCAGTAATCCGACGTCAGGTCGACAATCGCCTGCCGACTCTCCAACTCATCGATCCGCGCCACCAAAGCCGCCAGCATCGCGCTGTCGTCAGCCATTCTTTACACCTCGTGCCCTTGTTATGGTTAAAACGCTCGCAGCGAACCGCGGCAACTCATGGTAACCGTATTCGCTTGTTTGCGTCTAGCAAGTGTAGTGAAATTTCAAGCCGAGTCAAGCCACCGCCCAAGCGCAAACATGGACAGACAAGGGGTTGAGAGTCAGAGCTGGGTAGCGCCTAATTCAATTTGGCACAATGGTGAGGTCGGTGTCCTGATTTGGCGTTTTCGAGACCGTATGCAGCAAGGATGCTGCATACGAGCCTCCAAGGACGGATTCACGGCGTGTCTCGAAAGCGCCAAGTCAGGGCGGCGACCGGATTGCGAAGTCGCACGAGCATTGATTAAGTGGAGAGAACCAATGCCCCAGAGGGTTACTCCTGGGGCCCAAACGCAAGCAGCACATTCCCCGGCATATGGAAGTAAATACCATACCCCGAATTAACAAACATCATTCCGTCACTGAACACCGGCCCCGCCGCACCACCAAACGACCCCCCGTGCGCCGTCCCACCATCGGTAGTCCGGAACTCCCGCACACTGTCAAACGACCACAGCACCTTGCCATCGCGCTTGTCGTAGGCGCGCAGCACCCCGTCCATGGCTCCGGCGATCACTGCGCCCTCAAGGGCCGAAGCCGCGGCCGACAGTCCCGGCTGACAGAACTCGCGGCCATCGCAGATATTCGCATTGCGGTTGAACCACAGCTGCTCGCCGGTGCGGATATCCACCGCGTACATGCCGGGGAACATCTCGCCCGGCCAGCGCGGGCCACCGTCAAAATCCGACATCGGCACATAGAGCACATCGCCCTCCAGCGCCATGCCGAAATGGACGCCGCCCTGGATGCCACCGCGCCCCAGCTTCCTGCGCCAGACGATCTCCCCGCCGTTGTCCGGATCCAGGGCAAACACTTCGCCAGATTTCTGGCCCGCCAGCACCAGATCGCGCCCCTCGGACGTTGTCGCCAGGATGGTCGCCGCGCCGAAATCGTAATCGGGGCCGTCCTCTGGCGGACAGTTGACGCGCTCCTCGGTTTCGCAACCCATGTTCCAGGCGTCACCGGCCGTCATCTGCTGACTCCAGACAATGGAGCCATCCTCAAGGCTGAGCGCAAGGATCGCGTCGCTGGTGTTGTTGGCAGGAGATGAGTAGTTCTCGCCAGTACCGACGTACATGACACCGCGCGCCGGGTCCAACGCCGGCGTGTTCCATACCGGCGAACCGGAGGGCGCAATGCGCTCAGTGCCCACCGCATTCCTGCCCACCACGGCCGGCTTCTCCGCGATGGTGTAACTGGTGTGCAGTTTTTCCCCGGTCCCGGCGTTATAGACCGCTACCCCGCCACGGAAGGTGCAGCAGGCATAGCCCGGATCCGCCGCCGCTGTAACCTCCAGCGATGATAACGGCACATACAAGCGGTTGCCGTGGAGCGCCGGCGAGGCAGTCAGGGTCAGGCTCGGATGGTCGTCCGGCCGGTCGCGCCACACCAGTTCCCCGGTCACCGCATTGAGCGCGTAGACATTCCCCACCAGGTCGCCAAAATACAGCAGCGGCGGCGCCGAGGAGCCCTGAGCCCAGTCCGCTACCACAATACCGTTGCGCACTTCGGCAACGGTGGCGAAGCGCCAGCGGATACAGCCGGTCTCACGATCCAGGGCGTAAACGGTGCCGTCCTGGCTGCCGACGTACAGCGCACCGCCGGCAATCGCGGGCTGGGACCGGGCGCGCAGGGCACCGGGGAAGGCAAAAGCCCACTTCAGTTCCAGTTCCCCGATATTCGCCGCGGTTACCCCTGCGACCTCATTGTCGTAGAAGCGGTGGTTACCGGGGTTGACGCCCCAGCCTCTGGTATCCGGGCGCGCGCCGAAGTCGAACTGTGCACGCTCGGCGCTGCATATGGGCGCCTCGCTCTGCATGTCCGCTTCGGCCAGGGTCTGCCCTGACAGATACTCTGCCACGCGCTGCTGCTCCGCCGCGGTCATCTCCGCCGCCTGGGTCTGCATGACGCCGCCCTGCATGGCGCGCAAGATCGAGCTCGGCGGCATGATCTCCAGCAGACTGTACTGGGGCGCCTTGGCGACTCCGCCCTCGTGGCAGCTGGCGCAATACTGTTGATACAGGGCGGCACCATCGCGCTCTCCCGCCGTCTCCGCTTCAGCGCCGGCAAGCGCGCTGCCCGCTGCCATGAGCGCGGTCAAAAGCCAGTGCGAATAGTTCATGATGTTTTCTCCACGCGATAGCCCGAGCGGGGAAAGTGAACTACCACCTCGCCCGCCCGGGGGTCTGTACGACGTACGGCGATGTCCTGGGGGGTGAGCCTGACCAGCTCTCCCGCGACGGGCACTGCCCCGTAATCCTCCGGTGTCACCGCCACCTGCATACCTGCTGTCAACCCGGGCGTTGCCTCCTCCAGCACCAGTACCTCGGCAACGGACTGCTGTTCCCGGGCAATACTCAGCGCCGCCTCCGCATCCAGCTCGCGGCGCTCACCATGACCAAAACCGGCAACCCGCGGCTCCCAGGCAAGCACGCGCGAAAAGCGCGCCAGCAGAGCGTCGCCTCCGCGGATATTGCCCCGGCACATCCAGACCGGGAAATAGCCGAGAATATCCGCCCATGAGGGCTGTGCACCGAGCAGGTAATCGCGACCGTCCGCCAGCATGGTCTCCAGTACTTGCACCTGCGCGCTGAAGCCTGCGTAAAGGTGCGGCAGCTCGCTGGGCAATGAAGCGAAGTCGAGGAAACTGAAGAACTCGCGGCGGTCCTTGAGGATCTCCCCCGGCAGGTCGCTGTTGGTGCCCATGGACAAGCCGGCGCCGGGCTGGAAAAAGGCCGCGTCACTCCAGTTGGCCAGCGCCAGGCACAGGCCCTTGCTGCCCTGTGGAAATAGCGTCCGGGCAGGGTAGCGCTGTTCCAGCTCAACGGCGATACGCTGGGTGTCACAGTAAATGTCCGCGCCGATCTGCAGCACTGGCGTCTTGCGATAGCCCCCTGTCAGCGCGGTAAGATCCGGCTTGGGCATCACCACCGGAATCTGAACCGATTGCCAGGCCAGGCCCTTGAGACCAAAACCAAGGCGCACTTTTTCGGCAAAGGGCGATATATCAAAATGGTGCAGAATACAGTCCATCAGGCACTGTCCTCCTTTGCTCTGTGGTTGCGGCAGCAAAAAAAGGGCCGACAAAGCCGGCCTTCAAGCACCGCAAAATCGACTCAGTTACCGCCGAACTTCATGCCCACTTCCAGGCCATAGGACCGCGGCTGGCCGTAGTAGGTCATGGTCCACAGATCCCCCACCGGCAGTTCACCCACCCGATACTCTTCGTCGGTCAGGTTGCGGCCGTAGAGGCGGGCAAAGAACCGCTCATCGGCAGTGGTGTAGGTAACACTGGCGTTGACCAGGGTGCGGTCATCGGTCATGCCATGGTACTCGGGCGCCACGTTTGAATAGACAAAGATCGCCTCGTCTTCATACGTCGCCCCGGCTACCCAGGTCAGGTCGCCATTCATGAAGTTGTGGGTGTAGATGGCATCCAGGCTCCACTGCCACTCCGGTGCACGGTTGACGTCCTCATCACTGAGGTCAATGTCGATGGTGCCGTCGAAGTTGGTGTCGGCCAGGAACTCGTCGTACTCACTATGCAGGTAGCCGGCGTTGCCGCGCAGGGTGAGGTTGTCGGTGAGGACCGCCGTCATTTCCATTTCCAGACCGTAGGAGGAAAGATCAGCCGCGTTGAAGAAGCGGGTTTCCTGGAAGCTGCCGCCGAAGGGGTTGTCGAACACCGCCACCAGGTCGCGCTGGGCATCCGAATACTCCACATAGAAGGTAGCCATGTTCAGACGCAGGCGGTTGTCCATGAACTCGCCCTTGAAGCCCAGTTCCAGCGAGTCAGCGATTTCCGGATCTGTTGGCGCCGCAGAAGCGGCAGTGATCGGCGAGCCAGACGTACCGGTCTGGTCGTTGTAGGCACCGCTTTTGAAGCCTCGTGAATAGTTAAAATAGGCGAACAGGTCATCGGAGAAGGTGTGGCTGACCGTTACCCGCCAGGTCGGCTCTTTCCAGGTCTCGTCGTCGCTGAACACGCCATCCGGATAGCGGCCGAAGTCCGCTGCCTGCAGCGGCGAGTTGAAGTTACGCCAGGTCAGGTTGGGGTCGAAACCACCGTTGAGCTGCTGGAAAAATACCTGGTTGCGACCGGTCCAGGATTTTTCCTCGTTGGTGTAGCGGAAACCGGCAGAGACCGTCCACTTTTCATCGAGATCGTAGCTGCCATCCACGAACAGCGCCCAGTTTTCTGCCTCCTGTTCGTTGCAGAGGATCTGGGGATTGTTGTCCCACCAGGTGGGGTCACCAAAGAACTGGGTGCCCAGGCCGAGCAGGTCGAGAAAACCCAGAACCTGTACCACACAGAAGGTGGTATCGTCTTCCTGGTAGAAGCCACCAACCACATAGTTGAAAGGGCCGTTCAGGTTGGAAGCGAGGCGAATTTCCTGCTGGAAGGTTTCCCGGTCATCGACGCGGTTGGCGTCAAACAGTGAGCCACCCGGGCCGACTTCGCCAGTGTAGGTCGAGGGCAGCTGGCTTTCCTGCTTGCGCAAGCCGGTCACCGAACTCAGGGTGTAGTTCTCCAGCTGCCAGTCCATATTCAGGTAGTAGCCGTCGATATCCACCTGATGGCCATCGGACATATTCATCAGGAGGTCATCGCGGTTACTGATACCCGCCTTCTTCACCTGGTCGCCGCCGGGGTCGGAGGTCAGACCAAGGAAGTTGAATACCAGCGGCGCGCCGGGGGGTGTGCCGTTGGCCACCGGTGGCGAATCACCGTTGTCGCGGATGATCTCGTACTGGGCGAGGGCGGTGAAGTTGGCGGTCGGCTCCCACTGCGCTTTAAGCCGCGCGGAAATTGAATCATCGCCGCCCAGCTTGCTGCCATCACCGCGGCCGGATGTGCCCAGCGCCGGGTGGGTGGGGTCGAAGGCGGTGACCGGGCCATACTCGGCATTGTTGCGCCAGTAGCCGTCGGACTCCATGTACAGGCCCGAGGCGCGCAGCGCCAAAGTGTCTCCTACCGCCACGTTGCCGGCAACGCGGGTTTCAAAGCGGCCGAAGTTCTCAACCTTGCCCTGGATTTCCAGCGAGTTCTCCCCCATCACCGGGCGCTTGGTCTTGACGTTGACCACGCCGCCGGTGGTATTTTTGCCGAACAGGGTCCCCTGGGGACCGCGCAGCACTTCGATCTGGGCGATATCGAACATCTCCAGCAGCTGCGACTGGATGTGCGGAATCACGAAGTCATCGATGGTGACGCCGACCTGGGGGTCCTGGTAGACAATGATCGAGGTTTGGCCCACACCGCGCATGGCGAAGGAGGCGGCGTTGAAGCCCGCCGGCTTGGCCGCGGAAAAGTTGGGCACCAGGCTGGCGATGTCGCCAAGGTCGCGCGGGGTCAGTTGCTCGATATCGTTGCTGGTAATGGCACTGACCGATACTGCCGTGGTCTGGATGTCGGTTTCGGTGCGACGGTTGGCGGTGACCAGCACCTCCTCCAGTTGCGCCATGGCGGTCAGTGGCACACCACCCAGCATGGGAACACTGGCCATGGCCAGCGCCAGCGGCAGCGCCTTTGCGGTAAACCGCAGCTTGGGATCACTCTTGCTGTTTATCATTATGACTTACTCCTGCACATAGGTTGTTGGTGTCTTGTTTCGGCGTTCTCCGCCCTGCTGCCCTTGCCTGCTACTTCGCCAGCCTGCGCTCCAACTCCACATGGAAGTGCCGCAGGCGCTGCTCCTGTTCGCTCCAAAGCTGGCCGTCAAAGCCCCGTGAACGCATGCCCTGCTGCACTACCGGCAGCAGGGAAGAATCCTGGCTGAGCACCAACCCCAGGTTGGCATCGTCGGCAATGCCGTAGTGCTCGGTGGCGGGGCGCTGCTTGCCGCTGGTGTCCGTGCCCTCCGGCAGACCCATCCAGCCCGGCGGCTTGTAGCTGCCATCCGCCACCGGGAAGATCAGGGTCATGGTGTCGTAGTAGAAGCGCTCCGGGTCCGTCTCGTGGGGCAGGAACCGCATCAGGAACACCGCTTCCGGATGGCAGCCGATCTGGACGTTGGGGAATATCCCCGTCGCCCAGCTGTCCGATAGCTGGCCATCGACAAAGCGGTCGTACTCCAGGCCCAGCCGCCGTGCCCGGGCACGCTTGCCCTCCTGGATCGCGCGGCGCACATCGGCGGCGGTGCCGTTGAAGCCAGAGGGATCAATGCCCGCGTCCTCCAGCATCATCTTCAGACCCTCGCTCACTGTAGTCTGGTCGTGGATGCGCGGGCTGGGCTGCCCCAGAGGCACGATCATGCGGCTGGCGCCGTTCGGGTACAGATCGTACTGCACGTTCAGGTCACCCATGACCCCGCGGGTTTCCGGGTGCACTGCATGCAGGTGGTAACTCTCGTAGAAGGCTTCCACGCCCACTTTCCAGTTCGCGCCCCATTCACTGCGGACGTGGCGCACCACCTTCATCTCGTCGAGCCGATAGGCCTCAAGATAGCCCTCTGGCAGGCCGATCGCCTCCAGCAGCGGCCCCGGCCTGGCATCCATGTTGATGAACACGATGCCTGCATGGGTGTTGCAAGCCACCGGCTTGAGACCGGGCCGGTGGGCGATCACTTCCGGCTTGAAGTACTCTTCGTCGGTAATCCGGCGCAGCTCCCCGGTATTGTTAAAGCTCCAGCTGTGGAAGGGGCAGACAAAAACCTTGCGATTGCCGCGCTCCTCTTGCACCAAACGGGCACCCCGGTGGCTGCAGACATTGTAGAAGGCGCGCACACCTTCTTCCGTGCGGGTGACGATGATCGACTCGTTGCCAATATCGAACAGGAAGTAATCGCCCACCTTGGGGATATCCGCTTCTACCCCGGCAATCAGCCAGCTGCGAGTCCACACCTTGTCCCACTCGCGAGCCATGTAGTCGCGGCTGAAATAGCCCTCCTTGCCGGCGATGTCGACGCCATTGTCGAGGTCCGGCTGCTTTGACTCCAGAGACTCCGCGGGAGCATCCGGATTGATGACTGCTATCGGAATTCCTTTCGCATTCATGGTTGATCTCCTCTAGTCTCGACTTTCGAGTGTAAATACCGGCAGGCTCACGCTGTCCGACCAGGCCGCAAAATCGACCTGTACCGGCGCTCCCACCGCAACGTCTTCCGGGGCGCAGGCAACGATGTGACTCATCATGGTCGGCCCCTCTTCCAATGCCACAAGGGCCACCACATAGGGTGCCTCATAGGCCGCCGATATCCCGCGCCGCACTACGGTGAAACTGCGCACCCGGCCGCGGCCACTGGCGGCGGTCCAGGACAGGTCACGGCCGTGACAATCTGCACAGATGATCCGCGGGTAGAACTGGTAGGCGCCGCAGCTGCCGCAGCACTGCAGACGCAGTTCGCCCACCCGGCAGCCGGCGATGAAGGTTTCGACGAGGGTTCCGGGTGTCGGCTGGATTTTGTTCATGTCAGCCTGCCTCCCGGCCGAGAACCAGTGTGCTGTGGCTGGACATGATCCCGCCCTGGGCATGCAGCAGACCGACGCTGGCGTTGGCCACCTGGCGCTCGCCCGCGCTGTGACGCAGCTGCCACACTGACTCGGTCAGCGCGAACATGGAGCCGGGGTTGCCCGGGTGGCAGTGGGACAGCAGGCCGCCGTGGGTATTCACCGGCAGTGCGCCACCGGGGCCGATACCAGTGCTGGCAATAAATTCACCGCCCTCGCCCTTGGCGCAAAAACCGAGGTCCTCCAGTTCCACCAGTACCGTCGGGGTAAAGCAGTCATAAAGCTGGGCGAAATCCATATCCCGTGGACCCAGCCCCGCCATGGCGTAGGCCCGTTGTCCCGACTCCACCGCAGCCGAAGTGGTCAGGCTGCGGGCCTGGCTGATGTGTTCGTGGCTGTGGCCTTCGCCTACCCCCAGCAGATACACCGGCGCGTGGGGAAAATCCCGCGCCCGCTCAGCGGAGGTCAGCACGATCGCGGCACCGCCGTCGGACACCAGCGAGCAATCCAGCAGATGCAGCGGGTCGGCAATCATTCGCGAGCCAAGCACATCGTCCACGCTGATCGGGTCGCGCTTCTGCGCCGCCGGGTTGCGCGCCGCGTGAGCCCGACAGGCCACAGCAACTGCGGCGAAGTGCTCAGGCCTGGTGCCGTATTGCGCCATGTGCGCCTGCGCGATCAGCGCGTAGTAGGCCGGCACCGTGGGGCCGTAGGGCTGCTCGTATTGCGGGTGCCCGGTGGAGGACTGCATCAGCATGGCCTGGTCGCGGGTGAGACCGCTGCGCAGGCTGTCCGCCATCGAAATCACGATGGTCTCCGCCATCCCCGTGGCAATCGCCGCGGCGGCGTGATGCAGCACAGAGAAAGTGGTGCCACCACCGGCGCCGGCGGCAAAGCAGTAGCGCGGAAAAATCTGCAAATACTCGGCGATGGCCTCCGCGTGATACAGCATTGGCTGGGACATGCTGTTGCAGGTCACCAGTCCATCCACCTCGGTCTTGTCCAGGCCGGCATCCGCCAGCGCCAGCAGAATGGCCTCGACACAGAGCTCTGTGGCGGTGGCGTCGGGCACGATGCCAACCCGCGTATCCGCGGCGCCGACAATGGCGACCTTGCCGCGCAGGCTGGCCATCAGGCGCCCATGACCGCGGTGGCGACGCCGGGGGTGATAACTTCATCGGCCTCATTCACGATAAATACCTCGATGCGCACTTCGCCGCTTGCGCCATCGATGGCGACCACCTTGCCGCCGGAACGGAGCGTCTCACCAATATAGCTCGCCGCGCGATTGGAGTATTCGATGCCCACCAGTCGGCCGGCATCACCCAGCCATTCTTCGACGCACTGGTTGAGCCAGTCGCCCAGCATCGGGCCGGCGATCACCAGCCCGGGGTAGCCCTCGACCTCGGTCGCATAGGGGTGGTCAAAATGAATCCGGTGTGCGTTCCACAGCGCCGCGTTGTACAGGAACAGCTGCACATTGTCGGGCTTGAGTTCGCGCCCCGGCAGTTCGTCTCCCACCTGTACGTTGGCCAGTGGCAATCTCTCGGTCAGTGACACTGTCATTACCTCAGAATTCTCGTGGTTTTTTCGCGGATTACCGGCTCACCGGCCTCGTTGACAATCTGCATGTCCACCTCGTAGAAAATCAGCGGTCCCGAGCGTCCGTGTTTTTCATAGATATTGGTCAGGGTGCGGGTCGCGGTCAGCCAGTCCCCGGGATAAACCGGCTGCAGATAGTCGATCTTCAGGCCCCCTGCCATGGCCCGCTCCAGCGGGAATTTCGGCAGCAACTTGTCGATGGACACCCCATCGGCTGAAAGCTCCTCCAGCTCCACCACGTCCCAGAACAGGGCCACGTGAAACATCGGCGGCGCCTGATCACCATCCAGATACTTGCGCTGGCGGTTGCCGGTCGCAATGGCGTACTTGCGGATGTCCCGTCGGGTCACCAGCTCGCGGTGCGGCGCACTCTGGCGCCCGATATTGGCGAGCAGCTCGTCACTGAGCAGGGTGGTCATACCTTTCTTTCTCCCGTGTTCCAATAGGGGTCGCGCAGCTCGCGCTTGAGGATCTTGCCGGTGGGCGCCTTGGGCAGGCTGTCGACAAAATCCACCGAGCGCGGCTTCTGGTAGGACGCCAGGTGCTGGCTCGCGGCGGCGATGATCTCTGCCTCGGTGGCGCTCATGCCGGGCTTGAGCACCACCACGGCCTTGACCGACTCGCCCCACTCCGTATCCGGGATACCGAAAACAGCGGACTCGAGCACTGCCGGGTGCTGGTGGATGGCCGCCTCGACCTGGGTGCTGTAGATATTCTCGCCCCCGGAGATGATCATGTCCTTGGCGCGATCGACAATGAATATATAGCCCTCTTCGTCCCACACCGCGACATCGCCGGTACGCATCCAGCCGTCGCGCAGGGTCTGCGCGGTGAGGTCCGGGCGCTGCCAGTAGCCGACCATGTTGGCCTCGGACTGCACCAGGATCTCGCCGGGGGTGTTGCCGTCGCGAGGCACGGCATTGCCGTCAGCGTCCACCAGCTTGATGCTGGTCATGAATCCTTCCCGGCCACAGGAACTGAGGCGCTCGGGATGAATTCCGGCAATGGCGTTGAGGTGGTCTTCCTGGGACAGGAAACTCATGGTCATGCCTTCGGTCTGGCCATAACCCTGGATCAATGTGCAGGGAAAAGAGTCCAGTGCGGCCTTGACCACGCTGTGGGGCATGGGGCCCCCGCCGTACTGGATGTTGCGCAGGCTGCTCAGGTCGTAGTTGGCGAAGTTGTCTACCGCCATCATCCAGTTGAGCATG
The DNA here is from genome assembly GCF_030649675.1 of Haliea sp. E1-2-M8. Classification (GTDB taxonomy): domain Bacteria; phylum Pseudomonadota; class Gammaproteobacteria; order Pseudomonadales; family Halieaceae; genus Haliea. The sequence continues at coordinate 58,239 of NZ_JAUTDR010000002.1, forward strand.
GTAGTGATGCCCAGGAAGGCCGACACCCGCTCGCGCTGGATAACCTCCAGTGCCAGCTTTGCCTCGAAATTTATCAGCACCAGGGGACAGCCGTGGGCCATGTAGTTCATCGCCAACCCCACCGGGATGTGGAACATCTGGCCGGTGAGCATGTAGACGTCCGAAGGCACGATGCGCTCGGCAACAGTCTGGTTGATCATGCCCGCGAACAGGGAGCGGTGCGTGTGCAGAGCACCCTTGGACTCGCCGGTGGTGCCGCCGGTATAGAGAATCAGCACCGGGTCATCGTCGCCAACCGCAGCCGACTGGGGCGGCTCTTCGGCGTTGGCGGCAGCCAGCAGCGCGTCGTAACTGCCGTCACTGCCGGTACCAAAACCAAGACAGTGGGGAATGTCGGCGTCCGCGGCCAGAGCCGCTGCGATGTCTGCATACTCGCCGGAGTGAACCAGTACCCGCGGCTCGCCCCCGGCAGCTATTTTCAACAACTCGGCGTTGCCCAGGCGCCAGTTCAGCGGCTGCACAATCAGGCCGATACGGGCGCAGGCGTAGTAGACCTCCATGAATTGGATGCAGTTTCTGGCGAGCACGGCCACGCGGTCACCCTTGCCCAGCCCCAGCTGCGTTGCCAGCCCGTTGCCCAGACGGCGCACGCGTTCATCCAGTTCGCCATAGCTCATGCGCCGGTTGTTCGGCACATCGATCAGTGCTTCCCTGGCGGGCGCCAGGCGCGCCGTCTTGGCTGGAATCTTGCCTATGTTCACCCGTCGCGACCTCAGTAGCTTTTGTCGAGTTCGAGATGGCGCTGCAGCAGCTGCCAGACACCCTCGCGCTGCACCACGCGGTCTTGATAGACCCCCGCCGACAGCAGTGAGATCGCGCCGTTTTCGGTCGCAAACAAAGTCAGGTTGGAGACCACAGTGACACCCTCTTCGCTGCCGGTATCCGCCGGAAAGAAAATATTGGAGACCACGTGTCGACGCTTGTCGGTCTGTTCGGCCATGGCGCCGGTCATCAGTTGCATGATGCCTTCGCGGGTTTCAAAGGGACCGATCAGATCGCCCCCGGCGATGCGCATGCTGAAGCTGGCGTCCTCGGCGAAGCTCGCAGCAAGCATTTCCACATCGCGCTCATCGAGGGCATAGGCCGCGCGCGACAACAGCTCGTGGATCGCGAGCTTTTCCTCTGTATCGAGTACGCTGGTCATACCCTTTCTCCCATTCCAAGCACGTCCAGAGTGCCGCGCCAGGCGAGGGAACCCCCGTCTATCAGCCACACGGCACCGTTGATGAAACTGGCCGCGGGGCTGGCGAGAAAGCACACCAGCTCAGCGACATCCTGCGGCTGACCCATCCGCGGAATCAGGTGAGTCATGGTCATGGTGTTGAGCATGGCCTTCTGGTCCGGCGCGGCGGCCAGGAAGTCGTCGACCATTTTCGTGTGAATGGACCCGGGGCAGTAGCAGTTCACCCGGATACCATCGGGCGCGAGGTCCACCGCCAGCATCTTCGTCATCTGCATCACCGCGCCCTTGCTGGAACCGTAGGCGACGCAGTTGGGGTAGCCGGTAATGGAGCTGGTGGAGCCGGCATTGATGATGGACGCCTGGCTGCTCTGGCGCAGCCAGGGTAGTGCGTACTTGGCGCAGAGCCAGACCCCGGTAACGTTGATCGCCATCACCTTGTCGAAGGTGGCACGGCTCATGTTCTCCAGCGACAGCCCACCGCCGAGCATGCTTTCGTGAATACCGGCGTTGTTGTGCAGCACATCAATGCCGCCAAGCTGCTCCGCCGCCGCCTGCATCAGCGCCTGCACCTGGGCCTCATCGCTCACATCACAGTGCTGGTAGCAGGCCGTGCCGCCCTCGGCGCGAATACCTTCAGCCACCGCTTCACCATTGGCATCGTTGGCGTCCGAAAGCATGACCCTGGCGCCATGGCTCGCCGCCAGGCGCGCGGTGCCGGCGCCGATACCGGCCCCCGCGCCCGTAATCACGAAATTCATGCCTGCAATCTGCATTTTATAATTGTTCCTTGAATTATATTCAGGATAATAGTGGCGCCTTGAACATTATTCAACTTATTTCCGATGCCTTTCACGCACAAAGTGCATGACCGCGAACGGGCTTAGCTGCTAAAGTTTTGCGCCATGAAAAACGCCTCTGCGAAAGCAACCACCGACAGCCCCTCGCCCACGAAGGCCGAGCCGGCCCCACGCCGCGACAGCCGCGGCGAGAAGCGCCGCCGCCGTATTTACAAGTCCCTTCACGACTGCATCATCAACAAGGGCTATGTGAAAACCACCCTCGCCGATATCGCCGAGGGCGCGGGCATGACTGCCAGCCACCTGCTGTATTATTTCAATGGCAAGGAGGCGATTCTTGAACAGTATTTCGCCAACGTCTCGGTGCGGTTCCTGGAAAAAATTGAGTCGTTCTCGGAACACCCGCCGCAGCAGCAGGTGCAGCTACTGGCGAACTTCTGGTTCCGGGGAGAGACCAGCACCCGACTCGAGATCGGGTTCATGCTGGAATGTTTCGGGGCGGCGGTAAACGATGACGTACTGCGTGTCACCAAGGCGGATTTTGACAGCCGCTGCAAGGCACACCTGGTGGAAATATTCCTCGCCGCACCCGCACTGGTGCTCGACGACGCCGGCGATTCGGCAGAGATAGCCTACTCGATGATGATAGGCCTGCGCTCCGCCGTGTATTTCGATGAAGATATCAGCCTGGAGCGCGCGCACGGCCTGTTCACGAATGCCGTGAACAGGATGTGCGGTTTCGGGGTCTAGCGCAGGCGCGGCAACACCTTTTCCGCAATGTAGCGCAGGCGCTTGTTGCCGGACTCCAGCGGTTCACCCGGGAATTGCGCCCAGAAGTGTATGTCGCTGATCATCGGATAATCGCGCACCAGTTTGCTGAGATTTGCCACCGCCATCTCGGCGTCCCACAGTTCGTAGAGGCCGTTTTCGATCGCGGTGGAAACATCGTCAAACAGGGTCGCCTGCTCGGGCGGGCCGAACGCACCCCACTTGATGTACTCGTTGGTCTGGTAGAGGATATGTTCGCCGATGCGCTGCGCTTCCGCTTCCGGGTCTTCCGCGATAATCGCCCAGCAGCCAAGCACCACGTTGCCCTGCTCCAGGGTCTTGCCCTGGTTGAGCAGCGCCTCACAGTAGCTGTCGATACCCAGGCCACCGGTGCAGAGGAACCCGTCCGCAATCCGCGCCGCTCTATCGATTGCCGGTGGCGCCATGCCGCCCAGCAATATTTTCGGCGCGTGCACCGGCGCCGGCGTAACGCTCAGGTCTCCCACCGTGAAACGCTTGCCGCTGAAGTTTACCGGCTTGCCCGACCAGCTGCGGCGGATCACCTCAATGCCTTCTTCCACCAGGCTGGGACGGTGTGACAATTTTCGCTCGAACTGGTCGAACTCCAGCTGCCGATAACCAATGCCCACGCCAAGGTCAAAGCGGCCGCCACTGAGTAGCGACACCGTAGCGCAGTCTTCCGCCATCCGCACCGGATCGTGCAGCGGCAGCAGCATGAGGTTGGTGCCGATGTGCATATTTTGGGTCCGCGCAGCGATCGCCGCGGCGAGCACCAGCGGGGAAGGCGTGTAGCCGTCATCGCAGAAATGGTGCTCGGTGAGCCAGGCCGAATTGAAGCCCAGCTCCTCGGCGGCGGCAATCTGGTTGAGACGGCTGGCGTAGAACTGCTCGAAATCCTCGCGCCAGGGAGCCGGATTGCGGAAGTCGTACCACAGACCGTAGTTTACTGATGATGTCATGGTCGGATTCTCCAGCGCTCAGGCAATGTCGGCAAGAAAGGCGAGCAGGTCGCGGTTATAGCGTTCCGCGACTTCGACAAAGGGTGCGTGGCCAACCCCCTCGTATTCGACTACCCGGGCATTGGCGTTGTGCTCGCCAACCCAACGGCAGATCTCCGGAGCGACAAACACATCAGCGCTGCCGACAAAGGAAATGATCGGCACGCCCAGGGCAGCCAACTGCTGCCGCTGGTCAAGCTGCGCCAGCTGGCCCAGGGTTACGTGCGCCATGGGCGAAGACTCGCAGAACACCTGCCACATCCAGTTGACCAGCGGCTCCCCGACATCCTTTGCGCATACCGCCTGCGACAAACCCGCGAGGAAGCCGATGCGGTCCGCCTGCAGCGCCGCTACCGTCCCCGCCATATCCTCGTCGGTGCCCCCGGCCTGGAAGTCTGGCTTTTGCGTGTAGATCGGGGTGGCGCCGCCGGTAAGGGCCAGACCAGTGCAGCGCTTGCCGAGCCGGTCTGCCGCCTCCACCGCTACTGCGCCGCCCAGGGACCAGCCATTCAGCACCACCGAGTCCAGGCCCAGCTCGGCGACCAGGGCCACAACATCGCCCGCAATCGCCAGGATACCCATGTCGGCAAAGTCCTTGTCGGAGCGCCCGCAGCCGCGATGATCGATCATCACTACCCGGTGGCCCGCAGCCAGCAGCGCCGGCAGGGTATTGTCCCAGGCTCGGCAACTAAAGCCCCAGCCGTGGATCAGCAGCACTGCGCTGTTGCCGCTGCCATAGTCCTCATAGTAGACATTCTTGCCACAATCGGTCGTCAGGTAGGCCATAGTCTTATTCCCTCTTGCTGAGAAGCCGTTTTATGTTGGCTTCGTAGTCGTTGAAGATCGCCGGCAGATCCAGGGCGTCGGCGTTGACCAGCCACTGGTAAATGATTCCGAAGATAAACGCGTTGAACTGCACCGAGAACTGTTCCGGGTTGATGACGGGGTCGATCTCACCCGCCTCGATACCTCCGCGCACCCAACGGGCAGCGTCCTCACGATAGACACGGTGATGGTCCGCAAGCTTGCTGCGAATTCTGGAGTCATGCCCCAGAGACTCGTACCAGAGGATGTACATGGCGCGCATGTAGTTCGCTTCGGCGGTGAGGAAGTCGCGCAGCGCGTCCAGCGCCGCCAGCACTGCCTCAACCCCGGTCTTGCCGCCCACATAGCTGGTGAGGTGCTGCTTCCAGCGCCCGTCAAAGCGCACAAACAGCTTGTTCAGGAAGCCCTCCTTGGAGCCGAAGCGCGAGTGCGCCAGACCGCGGCTGTAGCCCGCCAGCTCCCCGATTTCTTTCAGGGTCGTGCGCTCGGTGCCGCGCTCGATGATCAACTGAATGGCAGCCTCAAACATGCGCTTGTCCGATAACGCTGTCCGTTCTGCCTGGGTCCTGCGCCGGGCGGACACCTCTGGCGGCTTTGCCTGTGCTCTCATCAACTTTTCTCCCCGATGGCAACCTTCAGGGCAAAGGTTGCACCTATTTTATCGTTTCGATGTTGAACTCTCCGGCGACATGCTGGAGACGCAACAGTTTCTTGTCTATTTTGCCGACACTGGTCTTCGGTATCGCGGCGACAAACGCCCAGTGTTCCGGAATCCAGAATTTCGCCACCCGGTCACGCAGATACGCGCGCAGCTCCGCCGCGCTGATCTCGCTGTCGGTCACCAGTATTGCCAGAGGCCGTTCCTGCCAGCGCTCGTCATCGGTGGCGATCACCGCCACCTCCACCACGGAGGGATGGGCCAGTAGCGCGTTTTCCAGATCGACCGAGGAAATCCACTCACCCCCGGACTTGATCACATCCTTGGTTCGGTCCGTCAACTGGACAAAGTGCTTTTCATCGATATGGCCGACATCGCCCGTGCGCAGCCAGCCATCGGCGGTAAAGGAGTCAGGGGCGCTGTCCTTGTGGTAGGCGCCCGTGACCCAGGGTCCACGCAGCTGCAGTTCACCGACATCGCGGCCATTGTGCGGCAATTCACGACCCTCTGCATCCACTACCCGGACCTGGATGCCGGGAACCGGGCGCCCACTCTTGGCCCGCCAGGGTGTTTCACCGCCCGGGCCCGGGTCCCGGGGCGGATGCGACAGGTGGCACAGGGGGCTGGTTTCGGTCATGCCCCAGCCCTGCAGTACGGGCACACCCCAGCGTTCCCAGGCGGCATCGATCAGCGCAGGCGCCACGGCGGCGCCGCCACAGACCAGCATCCGGAAGCTGCTCATGTCGAGATCGCTGTTTTGTGAGGCGCGCAGCAGGTCGCCCAGAATCGTCGGCACGGTGGCGGTAAACGTGGGCCGGTTGGTGCGAATCATGGCTTCGATGCCCGCCGCCTGCAGGTGCGGCCCGGGCATGATGAAATCGCTGCCGCTGAGCCAGCCGCTATAAGGCAGGCCCCAGGCATTGGCGTGGAACATCGGCGGCAGCAGCAGGATGCGGTCGCGCTCATTGATGCCAAACGTGTCCGTCGCCCGCGACGCCAGCGAGTGCACGAAGGTTGTCTTGTGGCTGTAGACCACGCCCTTGGGGTTGCCGGTGGTGCCGCTGGTGTAGCAGATGGCAGCAGGTGCCGTCTCCTGCAGCTCGGGCCAGTCAAAGCGACCACTCTGGGCTGTTAGCAGCGCAGCGTAATCCGTGGCCGGTATGCCGCCGACGTCCTGGTCGGTACCGTCCACCAACAGGATATGCTCGACGCTTTCCAGCAACGGCACCACTGGCAGGAACAACTGCTGCAGGCTGGCGTCCAGGATCACCACGCGGTTGCCGGCGTGGTTGATCACATAGGCCACCTGCTCCGGGGCCAGGCGAATGTTGACCGTGTGCATCACAGCGCCCATCGCGGGTATCGCCAGGTAGGCCTCCATGTGCGCGAGATTGTTCCAGCTGAAAGTCGCTACCCGGTCGCCGACCTCAATCCCCAGCGCCTGCAATCCCTGCGCGAGCCGCTCGGCCCGCTCTGCCACTGTGCGGTAGGGAGTCCAGTGGGTTTCCTCGCCGTCGAAGACCCCCACCCGGCTGTCGGGGAACACGGCCGCGCCGTGCTCCATGATCATCCGCACCGTCATCGGCAGGTGCATCATTGTCGCTATCATGTTGAATCGTCTCCTTACCAGCGACCCTTGGCCGCCGCTTCCGCCTCGGCCAGCAGAGCTGGCACATCGTACTCAAGGCCCCGGGCGTAGGCCGAATCGACCTTGCCCTGGCAGTACAGGGCATAGGCACCCTCGACGATCGCCGCCAGGCGCCAGAAGGCGAAACACAGATAGAAATCAAGCTTGCCCAGGGGGTAGCCGGTGGCAGTACCCCAGCGTTCCGCCAGCGCCCGCCGGCTGATGATCCCGTCGCGGCGGCTCACCGCCTGGATGTGCCGGAATCCCGGTGGATCGAGGTCGCGCGGCCCCCAGAACATCAGGAACAGCCCGAGGTCGGCGAGCGGGTCACCAATGGTTGCCAGCTCCCAGTCGATGACCGCGGCGAGCCCGGGCCGGTCTTGATGTGACAGCGTGTTGTCGAGGTGGTAGTCACCGTGCACAAGACCCACAGGGCCGTTGGCGGGCAGGTTACGCAGCAACCAGTCAGCGAGCTCCTGCAGCAGCGGCAACTCCCGCACCGGCGTCTCCGCACGGACCGACTGCCAGCGGGTGATCTGGCGCTGCAGGAAATTATCCGGATTGCCGAATTTCTCCAGCCCGATGTCGCGCCAGGGTACCCGGTGAATGGCGCCGAGTTCATCGATCAGGTCTTCACCCAACCGATTGACGCTGTCGACCGTGTCGGGGTACGCCGGCGGCAGGGTGTCGGTAATAGCCACACCATCGACGTGAGAGACCAGCAGGAACGGACGCCCGATAACCCCGGGGTCCTCGCACCAGCCCATCATTTTCGGCGCCTTGACCAGCCCCTGGATCGCCCGCAGCACGGTGGCTTCCCGCTCAATGCCGCGGTGCGCTGTCACCGAGATGGTGTTTTCTGGCGGCGTGCGCAGCACCAGGGGCCCGCTGTCGGTCTCCAGCAACAGAGTGAGGTTGGCGTTGCCACCGCTGAGCGCGCGAGCGACCCTGGCGCCCGGCATGCCTACTTCTTTGGCGATCCATGCCGCCAGCGGTTCGTCGAACGGGTGGTTGCTCATCCCGGCACCCCGAAGCTGCTCAGCAGCCCTCCATCCACGGGCACAAAAGCGCCGGTCATGTAGCGGGAGCGCGCGACCCATTCCACTACCTGGGCAATTTCCCCGGGGTCGCCATAGCGGCCCATGGGTATGGTCTTGCGCATGCCCTCCAACGCCTTTTCCGAGAGACCACTGGTCATCTCCGTCAGCACCAGGCCGGGGATCACCAGGTTGACGGTGATGCCGCGGGCGGCGAACTCAATTGCCAGCGCGCGCGTCAGGCCCGCCAGGCCGGCCTTGGACGCGGCGTAGGCGGAGTCGCCGGGGAAGCCGCGGAAGCCAACCACGGCGCCCACGTTGATCACCGCGCTGCCCGTCCCGAGGTGTGCATCAGCCGCCCGGATCACGTTCACCGCGCCGCGCAGATTCACATCGATCACACTGTCCCAGTCAGCCAGGGGGATGCGACCGATGCGGCCACCGCGGTGCAGGCCCGCGTTATTTACCACCACATCGATTGTGCCCCAGTTGGCGACAACCGCTGCCACTGCCGCGGCCACCGCCTCCGCATCACTGACGTCGGCGCGACAGGCCATGCAGTTCGCGCCCAACTCTTCCGCCAGGGTCTCGACTTCCGCGCCCCGCGCCAGGATAGCTACCTTGTCCCCAGCGCCAAGCGCGCTCTCGGCGATCGCACGGCCGATGCCACGCGATGCGCCGGTAACGAACCAGATTTTTTGGTCTACCATAGTGTTGTATCAACCCGAGTGAGTTTATTATTTGCTTGTTTGCATCTAACAAGTCTAAACTAGGTCCCGCTCAAGTCAAGCAAAAGTAATGCTGCCGGGGATATTGCACCGGTTGCAGAGCTGGCAACACAGGCACGGCAAAGCGGCCCGCCAGCATTCAAAAACACGCATTATAAGGACATCACCGTGAGTTGGAGCTTCGAAACTGACCCTGAATTCCAGCAGCAGTTGGACTGGATTGCAACCTTCACCCGGGAAGAGATAGAACCCCTGGACCTTGTGTTTCGCGGCCCCGGGGACCCCTGGGATCCGGATTCACCCGCGGCCAGGGCGATGGCGCCGCTGAAGGAGATCGTTAAACAGAAACGGCTCTGGGCCTGCCACCTGGGCCCGGAACTGGGCGGGGAAGGCTATGGCCAGGTAAAGCTGGGCCTGATGAACGAGATTCTCGGCCGCAGCCGTTTTGGCCCCAGCGTCTTCGGCTGCCAGGCACCGGACTCGGGCAATGCGGAAATCCTCGCCCACTTCGGCACCCCGGACCAGAAGAAGCGCTTCCTGCAGCCCCTGCTGGACGGCAACATCGCCTCCTGCTATTCCATGACCGAGCCCCAGGCGGGCGCCGATCCCGCGGAGTTCACCTGCACCGCCACCCGCGATGGTGACGAGTGGGTCATCAACGGCGAAAAATGGTTTGCCTCCCACGCCCGCTTCTCCGAGTTCCTGCTGGTGATGGTGGTTACCAACACCGACGTCCCGATTCATGAAGGGGCCTCCATCGTGCTGGTGGAAAAGGACACCCCCGGCATGGAAATCCTGCGCAACTCCGCTGTTGGCCCCTATGTCGAACAGGGCGATGGCGTGCACGCCTACATCCGCTTCACCAATTGCCGGGTGCCCGCCGACAACCTGCTGGGCGAGGAAGGCAAAGGCTTCCTGGTCGCCCAGACCCGCCTGGGCGGTGGCCGCGTACACCACGCAATGCGCAGTGTCGGAGTGCTCAAAAAAGCCATGGACATGATGTGCGAACGGGTCCTCAGCCGCACCACCAAGGGCGAGCCGCTGGGCAGCAAGCAGATGACCCAGGACAAGATTGCCGACTCCTATACCCAGATTCTGCAATATCGCCTGCATGTGCTGTATACGGCCTGGTTGATCGACAAGCACAAGGAGTACAACCGCGAGGTGCGCAAGGAGATCGCCGCGATCAAGGCCGCGACCCCGAAAGTACTGCAGGAAGTCATCTATCGTGCCATGCACCTGCACGGCAGCCTCGGCATGTCGGATGAAGTGCCCCTGATGAACATGTGGGCGAATATTCCGGAACTGGGCGTGGTCGACGGCCCCTCGGAAGTCCACAAGATCACCGTGGCACGCACTGTGCTGCGTGACTACAAGCCGGCACCGGGCCTGTTCCCGACCTACCACACGCCGACCCAGCGCGAAGCGGCGATGAAGAAGTACGGCCACTTCCTCGATCAGGCCTGAAGGCAACCGGGGCCCAGAGGGCCCCCGAACCTGTTGCAGCCCGCGCTGCAGGAGCTCGCCCTGTTGTGGGAGCTCGCCCTGCTGTAGGAGCGCACTCCGTGCGCGATCGCCCGCAGACAAGGTGAATGGCCGCGCAGCGGACAGAGAAGGTGGCCTGCCACGATCGCCCGCAGAGCGGGCTCCTACCCTGTTAAAGCCCACCCTGTAGGAACTCGCTCCGCGAGCGATCGCGCACCTGGCCGGCCGCACCTAACGGGGCACGCTGATCTCCAGCCGTGGCATTGCCTCCGGCATCCCGCCCAGCGCCACGGCGCAGCGCGAGGAGCCATTGAACCACGCCACCAGCAGTGACAAGTGCAGCAACTCATGTTCGCGGAACGCCGCCAGCAGGTCCTGCTGCAGCTGCGCCGGAATACCTGCGGGATCCAGATTGTACTGGTCGACAAAGGCCACGATGAGCCGCTCCCGCTCACTGAGCTGTGCCGCGGGGTCGTCCTGGCGAATCACCTGTACCTTGTCCTCGGTCAGGCCGTCGGCAATTGCCACATCATAGCGTACCGCCTGGCACAACACGCAGCCGGTATGCCGGGCATTGCGCAGGCGCGCCAACTCAACCTCCGCGGCACTGAGTGGCCCCGCATCCCAGATAGCCGCATTCAGTGCAAGATAGTGATCCAGGGTCTCGGGCACAATGCCCAGCGCCGAGTCCCTGATTACATTGCCGGTATTGCCCGCAGGTGGGCTCACCCTTGCCGCACTAGTCATGTTGCTTGCCACCCGCAGGCGCTGCCTGCCAGATCAAACCCAGACGAATAAAGCCATCGAAGACACCGAGCGCCTGCAACAGCGCCACCAACCCCGCCTCGCCAAAATGCTGCTTGACCGCATCGGCCTGCGCATCGGTGATGGCGCTGCAGTCCATCGCATGCACCTCGGCGAGCTCCAGGCAGGCCCGCTCACCCGCGGAGAAGGGCGACGCATTGTGCCAGTCCTGCAGCTGCTCGCGCTTGCCAGCGGCGAGCGGATACTCCTCCAGCGCAAAGTCGGCGTCACTGCGGTGCAGCTGCGCCAGGCGCAAACGACACAGCTCCACTGTCTCCGGCGGCAGTTGCGACAGACTGTAAAAGCTGGCGTACAGGCGCTGGAAGTGTTCGCCAATGGCGGGCAACCGATCCATGATCTGTTCCCGGCCGAGATCTCCTGCAATCCAGCTCATCCGCACTTACTCCCGCTTGGCCTGATTATCGTTGCGCAAACAAGGGGTCAGGTCCCGACGGGGCCTGACCCTGTCAACCACCAAAACCTTCCCCGGCGCTCGCATCCGCCATCCGGATCAGGCGGCTATCCGCAACAGCCACCTGGCGGTGTACCACCGCCTTGCGGTAGTCCTCGTCCGTCACCATCGCCATAAAGGCACCAGCGTCAGGGTAACGCGCGATAAAGGCGATATCCCAGTGCTCATCGGCAGGACCAATCACTACACACTCGGGCCTGCCGCGCCAGACGATGCTGCCACCCAGGCGCTTGAAAATGGGGCCGCTGTGGCGACCATAGCGAGCGTAGGCTTCAGCGCCGGTGACCGTCTCCCCATCAGGGTATTTGGCGCTGGCATTGAGGCGGATGAGATTCAGCATCATGATCGGGGTGTCACGCGGCAGGTTCTTGAATTGATCAAACTGCTCCCGGGTTGGGTCCACGTTATTGCTCATGCTTTAGTCCTTTTTTATCTGCGTAGCTGTCCATCTTGCCATCTTTCCACCAAACCAACGGTCAGGCCACCACATGCCCCAGCACCGCGCCATACCCGTCGAAGGCGGGCACGTTGGCCAGGGCGTTACAGCCCCGCAAGTGGCGCCGCAGGGCCGCCAGCCGGTAACAGGGCACGCTGGCCATGAAGTGGTGCTCAAGGTGATAGTTGACGCCGTTGGGCGCGAGCACAAGGCGCTGCCACCAGGGGGCGTCCACGGTGCGCGTGTTGTAACGCGGGTCCGGGTGATACAGGTCCGGCACCGCAGCGTGCTCCGCAATCTGGCGCAGGCGGATAACCAGCATATAAGCTGTGAGGAAAGTGCCCAGCCACAGCAGATAGACCCAGCCAATGCCAAAGGCCATCAGCACCAGAAACAGCAGCACTTGCACCAGCAGCTGGCTGACAAACGGCCTTGCGCTGGCACGTTTCTCGCCACTGGTGATTCCCGCGGCGCCACGCAGGATTGCAGCCAGCAGTTTTACTCCGGTGCGACCGCTCAGGTCGCGCAGCAGCTTGCGCCGAAAACTGGCGCGAGATACGGGGTAACTGGCGTAGTTGGGGAGGTCCGGGTCTTCCAGGGTGCCGGCGAGCCGGTGATGCCGCAGATGCCCCCGGGCGTAAGACGGCATGTCGTTGAACACCGGCAGCGCGCAGAGCCACTGCCCTGCCACGTCATTCAGCCAGGGAGTGCGAAACAGGGTGCGATGGCCGGCCTCGTGGGTGAGTACCGCCAGCCCCAGCTGACGCCCGGCCAACAGCGGCACCGCCAGCAAAATCAGCAGCGGGTGCGGATACCAGCCCACCAGCGCAAAGATGGTAACGATACCCAGCCAGTTACCCAGCACCAGCCGCCACGCCTGCAGATCGCTCTTGGCGGTGAAGCGTGCGATATCCTCGCGGCTGAGGTAGTCGGTGACTTTCATGCCCTGATTCTACACCCGCAAACCGAGCGAGTCCCGCGCCTCCCGGGCCAGCGACTCGCGAAAATCCGGGTGCGCGATAGCAATCAGGTCCGCCGCCCGCTCACTCAGGGAGCGGCCACGGAGTTCCGCAACGCCGTACTCCGTTACCACGTAATCGACCTGGGCGCGGGTGGTAACCACCCCGGCGCCGCGCTCGATCGCCGACACCAGCCGCGATACCGCGCCATGCTGTGCCGTGCTGGGCAGGGCGATGATGGATTTGCCCCCTTCCGAGTACATGGCACCCTGCACAAAATCGACCTGGCCACCGACCCCGGAGTAGATACGATGGCCCATGGAGTCAGCGCAGACCTGGCCGGTGAGGTCGACCTGGATAGCACTGTTGATGGACATGACCTTCTTGTTCTTCGCAATCACCACCGGATTGTTGACATATTCCACATCCAGAAAGGCTACTTCCGGGTTGTCGTTGACATAGTCATACAATCGTCGAGACCCCATGGCAAAGCTGGTCACCACCCGGCCCCGGGCTATTTTCTTGCGGGCGTTATTGACCACTCCGCTCTCCAGCAGGTCCAGCACACCGTCGGAGAACATCTCCGTATGCACCCCCAGGTCCTTGCGGTCTCCCAGGCAGGCCAGGGCGGCATCGGGAATGGCGCCAATCCCCATCTGCAGGCAACTGCCATCCTCCACCAGGCTGGCGACGTGCTCCCCCACGCGCCGGTCGACCGCGGAGGTCTCCCGGCTTTCGTGCAGAATCAGCGGCGTGGCCTCGGCATAGGCGTAGTCGATACGCTTGAGGTTGATGAAGCTGTCACCGTGAGTCCGCGGCATATTGGGGTTGATATGGGCAATAATGCGGCCGGCAACGTCGCAGGCCGCGGCGGTGGCCTCCACGGAAATACCCAGCGAACAGTTGCCGTGGGGGTCCGGTTTCGATACCTGGATAATAGCCGTGTCCACGCGCTGCTCGCCGCGTCGAAACAGCTTGGGGATTTCCGACAGAAAAATAGGCACGTAATCGGCCCGGCCCTGATTTATCAGGTCCCGAGTCACCTTGCCGGCGAAGAAACAGCGGTTGCGTATATGCCCCTCCAACGCCGGGTCGGCCAGTGCCTCGGCATGCTCCAGATGCAGTTGCATGATGTTGACACCCTGCAAGTCCTGCGCCCGGGCAGCGACGGCTTCCAGCAGTACAGTTGGCGTTGCGGCCATGGAATGGCTCCAGAGGAATTCACCGGAACCGATGGCGGCTACGGCCTCGGCGGCACTGTTTACAAATCGGGTCACTGGCGGCTCCGTGGTTGCTGCACCCTGCGTCGGTACTCACCATCATAGCGGATTCCATGCGCGCCGGTCCGAAACCGGCTATCCTTCAAGCATGAAAAAGACCAGTGCAATCCTCTGGCAGGATGCCCAGCATCAGGTGCTGTTCGAGATCCTCGACCTGATCGCCCAGCCTGACGCGGGCGCCGAGGTCCTGCGGCAGCTGCACGACTACAGCGAGAACCATTTCGCCATGGAAGAGCATTATATGCTCGCCATGGACTATCCCCGGACGACGGACCATATCCGGTCCCACGACCAGTTCCGGGAGGAAATCAGCTCGTTGCTAAGTTTGCAGGTAGACGACCCGGAGTTCCGGGCAGTGGTCTCGACTTTTTTGACCGAGTGGCTGACGCGTCACGTGCTGGGCATCGACAAGGACCTGGAGGCGTTTATCCTCGCCTCCGACCTCAAATAGTGGCTACAGGCGCAATTCCGCAATTAGCCAGGCCTTGTCCGTATCCCGGTAGCCCGACCCTGAGGCTGCGTCGAACAGAGCCAGCTTGAACTGCAGTGACAGGTGCGGGCTGACCTTCCAACCCAGCAGCAGATCCAGTTCCCGCCCCAGGTCGCGGCTGCGCTCGTCGCTGCGGAAGTCGTGGTAGGCGGTGGCCCAGTTGAGGCTGCCGCGTTCACCCGCCAGCCCCAGCCAGGAATCACGCAGGCCTTCTCCGGGGGTGACCAGAAACATGTCCGCCCAACCCTGAAACTTGTGCAGGGTCGCCAGGGGCGTGCGAAAACCGCTACCGTTATCCGCGCCCAGCACCTCGTGTCCGGCTTGCAGGCGCAGCGCAGACAGCGCCAATGTCGCCTCCAGGTTGTGATACTGCGCCCGGTAATTTCCGGGGTTGTCGCCAATGTCCCCCTGGCTTGCCCAGGAGGCTGTCACGCTTAAAGCCTGCCACTCGCCGCTATATTCCAGACCAACGGTTTCGCTGGCATTGGCAACCGTTAACGCGCTGCTGAAATCGCGGCTGGGGTCGATATCGAGATGATAGGCGAAGGCCGCCAGGGTGTGCTTCGGCAGCGGGCTCCAGGTTGTTCGCAGCAAAGCGATTTCACCATCCCAGTCCGCGGACTGTGCGCCATCGTCGGGCCCGAACACCCGCTGTACCCGGTACACATAGCTGCCGTCCAGGGTCGTAGAGCCGCCCTGCCACTGCCAGCGCAGGCCATCGTAGGTCTGTTCGTTCTGGCGCCAGCCGACATTGCCGACGAACCGCTGGTTGGCGTGGAGAATGCGCTGGCGGCCAGCAGTGGCGTGTAACCCGCCGCGCCGATAGTCCAGCTGGGCGCGGTTCACCTCCGTACCCTCCGGGTCCGCCACCACCGGATAACGACCGTGGCCGTTAACGGTGGAATTGTAACGATCATTGCCCAGGGCGGTGACGTCGTCCAGCTCCAGCTCCAGCGCAAACCCCGCCAATGGCGCGGTCGCGAGACTGATCCGCGAACGCAAGGTGGATGCCAGTGCCGATTCCGGCATGCCGTCCTGGTCGACGTGCTCGAGGCGGTAGCGTAAGTTCAGCTCCACGGAACCGTTGCGCACCACGTCCGCAAAGTCGCCAACATCGGGGGCGGTGTTGGCCGCCGCCACGGGGCCTGTGGCGGCGAGGGCAGCGACCCATAAATACCGCTTGAATTTCAGCATGCAGTAACGCAAAAAGGCCTTCCGCCAGAAACGGAAGACCTCCTTGCCGTACCTCCTGTCAGTAAACGTCTCGACGCGTGTTATACACGTTGAACTTGCCGGTCGGTGTCACCAGTCGCGGATCTTTTATCACATGCTTGAGCGTGCGGGTCTTGTCGTCCACCACCACAATCGCGGATACCTGTGACATGCCGTTCCAGACCGAGAACCAGACTTCGTCACCCGCAGCATTGAACTCGGGCTGCACCACCCGCGCCGGGCCTTCGCCCACATCAGCCCACTCAGCGATCGGCAGCACTTCATAGCCGGCGTCGAGATCATCAATGTTGTAGACCGCCACTGACTGGCTCACGCTCTCCTGCGGGTGCAGGGTATTATCGATCCAGAGGTTGCGGGATTCTGGGTGTGTCTTCACGAACAGGGAACCGCCACCCTGAGCCGACAGGGTCCTTACAACTTTCCATGCATGTTGCGGATGCCCTTCAGGATCAGTGCCGATAAAGGTGACGTTCTCATTACCCAGGGCGGAGGTTACCCATACCGGCCCGAATTCGGGATCCGTCAGGTTGGCCCCGCGGCCGGGGTGGGGAATCTTGGTGACATCCACCAGAGCCTCGATTTCGCGCTCCTTGGAGTCTACCACCGCAATCTTGTCAGACTGGTTGGCCGCGGTGAGGAAATAGCGGTGAGTGGAATCCCAACCCCCGTCATGTAGGAAACGGGCAGCCTCAAGAGTGGTCACTGACAGGGCGTCGATGTTGCTGTAGTCCACCAGCAAAATCTTGCCGGTTTCCTTCACATTGACGATGAACTCCGGGTGCTCGTGAGAAGCGACAATGGCCGCAACCCGCGGTTCCGGGTGATATTCCTGGGTACCCACCGTCATACCGCGCGTGGAAACGATCTTTTGCGGTTTCAGATCGGCGCCATCCATCAGCACAAACTGCGGCGGCCAGTAGGCGCCGGCAATGGCGATCTTGTCCTCGTAACCCGGGAACTTGGAGGTTTCAACGGAACGTGCTTCCAGCCCGATCTTCACGGTTGCGACCTGGCGCGGCGGATTCATCCACAGATCGATCATGTCGATCTTGGCATCGCGGCCAATGGTGTAGACATAACGCCCGGAATGGGAAGGGCGGGAAATGTGCACCGCATAGCCGGTCTTCAGCACGGCGATGATGTCCTTGCTGTCGCCATCAATGAGGGCGATTTCGCCTGAATCGCGCAGGGTGACCGAAAAGATGTTGTCAACGTTGTAGTCATGCTGCGGCTTGACCGGCCGGTCTGCCTCCGGAACCAGCACTTCCCAGCTCTCCAGCATCTCGGCCATGCCCCACTCGGGTGGTGCCGGCGGCTCATGCTGCAGGAAGCGCGCCATGATATCGATCTGCTCATCGGTAAAGTCACCGGAGGTACCCCAGTTGGGCATACCCGCCGGGGATCCGTAGTTGATCAGTATCTTGAGGAAGTCGGTGCCGCGCTCCTGGGTGATATCCGGCGTCAGCGGCTTGCCGGTGGCGCCCTTGCGCAGCACGCCATGGCAGCCGGCACAGCGCTCGAAATATAGCCGTGTGGCGATGTCGTACTCGTCCTGGGTCATGTCCGGTGCCCCGGGTGAAATCACCCGCTGGACATCGCCCATGGTTGTCGGCGCGCCTTTATAAGCCATTTCGCCGGGAGTGACACCGGGGTGATCAGTCTCTTCCTGCGCCGCTACCGTGGCTACTCCCAACCCAAGCACGGCGGACAGCAGGCAGGCACTTGCACGTTGCTTCCAGGGGTTTTCAGACAATCTCATTACCAGTTCTCCTTCTCTGCAACGGCAATCGCGCCGATTTAAGATGCATTTTATATTCTTGTTCTATCTCAGGACATGATCCAGGTCAACCCGCTGGTCTTTCCGCGGCGGCATCGGTGGCGATCACAGCGTCGACTCCAGAACGGTTGCCTTCGCGCTTCTTGCGTTTGCGCACCAGCGGTGGACAGCGGTGCTCGTCCCAGTAGGTTACCTGGCACTCGAGGCAGTAATGACACTCGTTGTCGATGATCTCGCCGGTCGGCCTGATGGCACCGATCTGGCATTCATTGGCGCAGGTCTGGCAGGGGTGGCCGCACTCCACCCGCCGGCGCAGCCAGTCGAAGACCCGAAAGCGGGTGACAAAGCTGAGCGCAGCACCCAGCGGGCACAGGTACTTGCAGTAGAACTTGCTATTCAAAACGGTGATCGCCAGCAGCGCCAAAGCGTAGATGACATACAAGGGCGGTCGTTCAAAATTCATGACAAACACGGTCTTGAAGGGTTCGAGCTCCGCCATGCGCGCGGCATTGGCCATCGAATCCAGGGCCAGACCACAGATTGCTATCAGCAACAGGTACTTGATGGCCCAGAGACGCTCATGCAGGGCCTGGGGCAGCATGTAGCCGGCGAAGCCCAGCCGCCGGGAGAGTTTCGAGAGCAGCTCCTGGGCCGCACCGAAGGGGCACAGCCAACCGCAGTAAACACCGCGGCCCCACAGCAGAATACTGAGAGCGACAAAAGCCCAGAGCAGGAACACCACGGGATCCAGCAGCAGGCTGTCCCAGGAAAAGCCGCCGGCCAGGTTGCGGGCGAACCCCAGCAGGTTCACCACCGAAAGCTGGCCGTGCCAGAGCCAGCCGATAAACACCAGGGTAAACAGCAGATATGCCACTCGCAGGCGCTGGAAGAACAGTTTGTGTTGTACCAGCCAGTCCTGCAGGAACAGCACCAGCAGCAGCACCAGCAGCGCCACCGCCAGCACGATCACCCTGAGCTGATGTTGCTGCCAGCTCCAGTGCCAGTCCGGTACCGCGGCAGACGGCGGGGCGGTGACAGCAGCAGCGGCATCAGGTCCCGGCTCGGCAGCGAGCTGCGGCAGTTGTTCCCGGTACGCTGCCAATACCTGTCCCGCAGCCTGGGTCACGGTGCGGGCGATGACCATCGCAGTGATGGTGGCACCACTCAAGCCATCTATACCGACGTATCCCGTGCGCCCGCTCGCACCCACCCGGATCCGATCATCCGCGCGTTTGCCCTCGAGCTGGGCGACAAATGCCTGCAGGTGATTGTCGGTAATACCGACTACGAGAATCGGCTCCTGGTGCGACCTGACCCGCACACCGCGAATCAGGCCGTCGGGAGACAGGGTGACCAGCAGGTTGACGGGTGATCCCGAGTAGGCGGGAATGCGGACAAAATCGTCAGTCTGGAACAAGAGCACACGGTCGCCGCTGGCGTCCACCACCTGGTACAGGCCGGGAACGGCCACCACCGGCTCCAGCGCGGTCGCCGCCGGGAGCAACTGGCGCGCATCGGCCAAAGTAAGGGCCGCCAGCGACGCCGGTGCTCCCAGCAGCAGCCACAACAAGCCAATCAGGCGCAGACAGTTACCGACTGCTTTACGGCGTCTCCGCATCCATCCCCCCCTTTCAAGCCTCTGGCCATCATAGTCAGGCTCTTTTAAGATGCAAATGATGTGCATCATTTTAATGAGGCGGAGTCTGGGGTTTACTGGGCGCATGAAACCGTGGCTGGCAATTTTGATCTTCGCTCCCCTGACGTCGGCGGCGAACGATCTGGTGAACGAGCGCCTCAGCGCATCGGCCGCGGCGAGGGAGGCGCACTGGGGTATCGATTGCAGCGCCACCCTTGTGGCGCTGCGTTCTGCCTCCGCTCACAATGCCGAAATCGAGGACACACTGACAAAATGTCGGTTCATTCACCAGCCTCCGGGGGCCGCGGAGGTAGAGAACTGTCCTGATTTTCGGGCTATTCTCTCTGCCTACCGGGCCAACAACGCCGAGACGCTGCAACATGTACTCCAGAGTTCACAACACTGCCCGGGTACGCAACCCGAAAATGAGCGTGACCATGACTGAACGGGAGCCTCGCAACCAGCGGCCTGGACTGCGGGCACTGGCGTTGGGCTCCCTGCTGCTGGCAGGGGAGCTGGCCGCTGCGTCGAGCGGCAACAATCTTCTGGAAGAAGTGGTGGTGACCGCCAGCCGGGTCAAGGAGCGTCTGCTCGACAGCAGTGCCAGTATCAGCGTGTTGACTGCGGAGGATCTCGCCCGCATGACCGGCAACGGTGTCGCCGACTTCCTGCGCGATGTACCCGGCCTGCAGGTGTCCGACTCCGGCCAGGCCGGCCTCAAGCGTATTCGCATCCGCGGCGAAGCCTCGCGGCGCAGCGCCATCCTCGTCGACAGCCACGAACTGTCCGATCACAGTGAGGTCGGGGCGCCGCTGACGATTCACCCGGACATGCTGGGACGCATCGAGGTGATCCGCGGCTCGGGTTCGGTGCTCTATGGGTCAAAGGCGCTCAGCGGTGTAACCAACCTGATGACGTTGAAGGGTGGCAGCGCTCCACTGCAGGCAACGATAAAGGCCGGCTACGATGGCACCACCGGCGGTGACACCCTGTTTACCAGCCTCCACGGCGCCCAAAATAGCTGGAGCTATCGGCTCGCGGCGGCCAACAGCGAACACGGCCAGCGCCGCACCGCGGCGGGCCGCGCCGAAAATACCGCCTTCGACCACCGCGGCTACTATGGCTTCCTGGAAAAAAGTGCTGGCAGCCACACCCTGGGACTGACCTGGGATCGCTTCGAATCCAGCTCCGAGGTGTTCGTGGAGGACGCGGCGCGGACCACTTTCCCCCTGACCGACTTTGCTCTCAGCACCCCGCGGCGGGACCGGGAGCGTTTCGGTCTCGACTACTATTTCGAGCCCGGGCAGGGTGCGCTGGACCTGCTGACCCTGTCTGCATTCACCCAGGACAGCCTGCGCACCTTTATCAGCAATACCGAAACCGTCTGGTACCAGCGCGACATCGATACCCGCAGCACGCTGCGCAGCGACGGCCTGCTACTGCAGGCGGACTGGCAACCGCTTGGCAGGCACAGCCTGATCAGCGGCTTGCAGTACAGTAATGACAACGTTAGCCAACAGCGCTCGGTTGTTACCCGTTCCTGGGTGCCTGCGGTTGCGGCAACCGGCACAGAGCAAATTGACGACGAAGCGACCATTCGCACTGTGGCTGCTTTTGTCCAGGACCGCTGGGACCTGGGCGATCACCTGACAGCGATTATTGGCGCGCGCTATTACCGGGTGGATGGCAAGCTGGATGCTAGCGATCGCCCCGGGCTGGTGGCCGCAGCGCTGGACTCCGACCGCCACCTGATAGGCTCTGCCGGGCTCAACTGGGCGTCGCAGCCGGACAGTGTCTGGCGCCTCAACGTGTCCGAGGGCTACCTGTACCCCTCGCTGATGCAACTCGCCACCGGAGCCTATGCCGGCTCCAGCTTCGTTAATCCGACGCGCGACCTGAAACCGGAGACCAGCCTCAACTACGAACTCGGCTGGCGCCTGATGAGCGGCCCCTGGACCGTGGACGCGGCCCTGTTCCACAGCGATTCCAGCGACTACATCGATCACCTGTTCTGTCGCCCGCAGGATCAGTGCCTGGACGCGAGCGACAAGATCTATCGCAATATCGGCGCCTCCAGCGCCCGGGGGCTGGAATTGTATCTGGGCTGGCAGAGTCCCGGCGGATGGGCCCGCCCCTATCTCAACCTCACCTGGATGCGGCGCCAGAATGACTTCGGCGACTTCGAAACCTCCGAGACCGGCATCCCCACCGTGGCCGGCCGCGCGGGGGTGGTGCTGGAACCGGGGCCGGCCGGTCCCTGGCCCTCCCTGTGGGCGGACCTGTACCTGCGCGGGGAAAGCGATTCCCGGCTGGAAGAACCGGGCTCGCGCGGAATCGTAGTCAGCGAACGCAGTGGCTGGGCCACCCTGAACGCGGCGCTGGGCATGAACCTGGGGCCCGGGGACAGTCTGCTGCTGGCGCTGGAGTTGAACAACCTGCTGGACCGGCGTTACCGGGAGTCCAGCGAAAATCTGCTGGCTCCCGGCCGCGGAGTCTCACTCAAGGCCACCTGGAATATCAACTGACCAAGGGAGCGCAAACCAGTGAATACGTCAACATCCCACCACAGCGACCCAAGGCTCAGCCGACGCGACAAGGACGCACCGGGGCGAGGCGCCGCGGTCATTATTTACGGCCTCTACCTGGGCGCCATCATGAGTGTGGTCACCCTGCCGCTGGGCGCCCTGGTGGCGCACTACAAGCTGGGACGTGGGGCGGCCTGGGTCGACTCCCATCTGCGTTTCCAGATCATGACCTTCTGGCTGATGCTGCTGGCATCTGCTGCGGCGGTGGTAGTGTGGCAGCTGCTGGGGTGGCTGGCGGTACCGCCGATAACTGCCTGGTCCTTCGGTTACCTCTACATCACCGCCGCCATCGCCTGGTACATCGGCCGCTGCGGGGTCGGCATTCACCGCCTCACCGCCAATGAGCCCATTGCCCGGCCCAACAGACTGCTGTTTGGCTGACCTTGCCCGGGGTCGCGCGTACGCGGCCTACTGTCTCACCAGCTGCCGGTAAATCGCCGGCAACGACGTCGCCAGGTGCTCCGGACGGAACACCACGGCGTAACCACCGCGGCCAAATATGCGCGGGAAGTAACCCTGGGATTCCCGGTCGATGGTTACCGCGAACACCCGCACCCCTGCCCTGCGCGCCTCCAGCACCGCGCGCCGGGAATCTTCCACCGCGTAGCGGCCCTCGTAGTAATCCGTGTCGTTGGGCTTGCCGTCAGTCAGCAGTAACAGCAGGCGGTGACGGTTGCCACAGTCCGCAAGGCCGCGGGTGAGGTGGCGGATCGCGGTGCCCATGCGGGTGTAGTGGCCCGGCCGCAGGGCGGCGATACGCTGTTCCACTGCGCTGCCCATGGGCTCTCGGAAATCCTTCACGGTCGTCAGCCAGACCCGGTCCCGGCGTTTCGAAGTGAAACTGTGTACGCTGAAATCATCGCCACAGGCCGCCAGGCCGTGCGCCAGCACCAGCAGCGCCTCCTGCTCGATATCGATCACCCGGCGGTCGTCGACCCAGGCCTCCGTGGACAGGGATACATCGACCAGGATGGACACAGTGAGATCGCGTTCCAGGTTGCGGGCATCGGCGAACAGGCGGTCACTGCTGGTGCCCGCGGCCTGCTGGTCGGCGTGGGCGCGAACCACGGCGTCGATATCCAGTTCGCTGCCGTCGAGCTGGCCGCGCAGCAACACCCGCCGCGGACGCAGGGCCTCGAACTGGCGCCGCACCCTGCGTATGCGCTGTTGCATGGCCGCATCCGGTTGCCAGGTCTCCGCCGCCGCTTCCTGCTGGCCGGTGAGCACGGTGCAATGGTCCGGCAGGTGCGCCTGCAGGCGGTAATTCCACTCAGGGTAAGTGACCGCTGCCTGGGCGGGCGCACCGGTCACCTCTCCCGGCGGCAGGTCCAACTCCATGCGCAGGCGCGCGGCGGCCTGCTGCCGGTGCGGGCTGAGGGTGATTTCCTCCAGCTGCTCGGCGGCCTTGCCCGCGTTCTCGTCTTCTTCGTCATCCACCAGACGGTTGACGTTGACCATCTCGGCAAAAGACAGCATTTTCTCGAAGCGGTTGAAAATCAGCGAGTCATCGCGGTCCGCCTGGTCCTGGTGCCGGCGGCTGGCCTTACGCTTGCCGCCGCCGTTGTCGCCGCTGGCGGGGGCCTGGTCCTTTTCCTCTTCCTCAGCTTGCTCCGGCACGGCGCGGGTGCCGAGGCTGAAACTGGTGGCCCACAGGGGCACCGGCAGCGGCGGCCGGTAACCCTTGGGGGCTTGCACGCCCGCGACCGGCACCCGGGGGCTGGATACCAGCGTCACCAGCTGTGCCGCCAGTGCAGGCTGCTCGCCCCGATCGCCCAGGGCATGGCGGATAACATATTCCAGCGCACGCTCCGTAGCCGGCAGCTGGCGCCGCGGGCGGATCGCCAGCAGGGCCTCACAGAGGCGCTGGTAGCGGCTGCGAAAACCGGGCAGTTCGTTGCACACGCGCTCCACCGCCAGCAACGCGGAACGCAGTGCCAGCAGGTCGGCCTGCAGAGGGTCTGTGGTGACAGCGAAGGGTTCCAGCGCCGCCGCGTGCGCCGCCAGCCAGAAATAGAGCTCCCGGTTCAGGGCGCGCTCGGGAAACAGGCCAATCACGGGTGGCAGCAACAGGGATTCTTCGTCGATGCGGGCCTGGTCCAGCAGTTCCCGGTCAAAACCGAGGCGCTGGCGCAAGCGCAGGCGGTGGCCGGACTCGCGGGCCGCGATGGCCCCGAGCGCTGCGCTGCCCTCGCCGCCGGCAGCGCGAAAGAACACCGCCAGTACCGGCGCAACCTCCTCCAGGGTGACCTCGGCTGCGGCATGGTGAGGCCAGGAAGCAGCGGCAGACGCCCAGCGATGCCAGTAGCGTCCGACCAGCTCTTCCAGTTCGAGAAAATGCAGCATGGGTTCCGCCCCGGGTTGCCGGTTCAGTCGCCGCCAAAAGCCATGGTGACAAGCTCCAGCAGAGCCTCATGCACGTCGGGCTCGTCAGTCAGCGGTTCCACCAGGGTGGCGCGGGCGGCCTGCATGACCGGCAGTCCCGCCGCGATCAGGGTGGCACAGTAGATCAGCAGCCGCGTGGATACCCCTTCCTCCAGATCCTGCCCCTTCAGCGCCCGCAGGCGGTGCGCCAGGCCCACCAGGGCACGGCAGCGCTCCGCTGCGAGTCCGCTCTCCCTGGACACTATCGCCACCTCCTGTTCTGGAGGCGGAAAATCGAACGTCGCGGAAACAAACCGCTGGCGGGTGCTGGGTTTCAGGGACTTGAGCACATTCTGGTAGCCGGGGTTGTAGGACACCACCAGCATGAACTCCGGCGGCGCCTGCAGCAGTTCACCGGTGCGCTCCAGCGGCAGCAGACGCCGGTCATCGGTGAGAGGATGCAGGATCACGGTGACGTCCTTGCGCGCCTCCACCACCTCGTCGAGATAACAGATGCCTCCCTCGCGCACCGCGCGGGTGAGCGGGCCATCGACCCAGCGCGTCTCTCCCTCCAGCAGCAGGAAGCGGCCTGTGAGGTCGGCCGCGGTCAGGTCATCGTGGCAGGAAACGGTAAACAGCGGGCGCCCGAGTCTGGCAGCCATGTGCGCCACAAAGCGGGTTTTGCCGCAGCCGGTCGGCCCCTTCAGCAGCAGCGGCAGGCCGTGCCGCCAGGCGTGCTCGAACAGTTCACATTCGTCGCCGACCGGCTCGTAGTACGGCAAGGACCCGCTTTCTTCTGCTACCGCCGCGGCCTTCACCATCAGGCTGTGGTCAGGGCAGTGTCGCCCTCGGGCAGTTCTTCACGGGCGGGCCCGAATATCGCATACAGGAACAGTACCGCGGCGACCGCCACCACCATACCGGCACCGAGGCGCATGTAGTAGAACAACACCAACTGCTGCTGCACTTCCATGTAGTTCATACCCATCACCCGCTGCAGGTGGGTCTGCACCACCCCGGCGAACGTCAGGGTAAATGTCATGAAGCACATGGCCGAGGTCATCAGCCAGAAACTCCACATATTGAGAATCTGGTTGAAGGGCTGCAGCCGGCGCAGTTGGGGCATGGCGTAGGTAATGACCCCCAGCACCATCATCACGTAGGCACCGTAGAAGGCGAGGTGGCCGTGGGCCGCGGTAACCTGGGTCCCGTGGGTATAGTAGTTGACCCAATGCAGGGTGTGCATGAAGCCCCACACACCGGCTCCGAAGAAGGCCACCGTGGCACTGCCCAGAGTCCAGAGCATGGCGGTCTTGTTGGGATGATTGCGGCGGCCCTTCCAGAACATGTAGAAGGCAAACATCACCATGGCGAAGAACGGCGCCACTTCCAGGGTGGAAAAGAAGCTGCCGACAGGCTGCCAGTACCCGGGCGCGCCAATCCAGTAGTAATGGTGGCCGGTACCCAGCAAGCCGGAAAACAGCGCCAGGCCGATAATGACGTACAGCCACTTCTCGATGATCTCGCGATCCACCCCGGTGAGCTTGATCAACAGGTAGGCCAGCAGGGACGCCATGATCAATTCCCAGACACCCTCGACCCAGACGTGCACGATCCACCACCAGTACAGCTTGTCCACAGCCAGGTTGGACGGGTTGTAGAACGCGAAGAACCAGAAGATGGCAGCCAGCCACAGGCCCAACATCAGGACGGAATTGATCGCCGTCTTGCGCCCCTTGTACAGGGTAATGCTGGTGTTGTAGAGAAACATCAGGAAGGAGATCGTGATCAGGATCTTGGACCACAGGGGTTGCTCAAGAAATTCCCGGCCCTCGTGGATACCAAACTGGTAGCTGAGGAGAGCGCCGGCGCCCGCCACGGCGAAGATCGCCAACTGCACATAGGCGATCAGCGGGCTGTGAATTTCCCGCTCGGCCTCCTCTGGCAGTAGAAAATAGGTGCAGCCCATGAAGCCCATCAGCAACCAGACGATAAGCAGGTTGGTGTGGCTCATGCGCATGACGTGGAAAGGCACCAGATCCACCATGAACTCTGGCAAAACGTAGACCGTGGCGGCGAGAATGCCAAAGATCACCTGTAACGCGAACAGCGCCATGGCCACGGCGAAAAAGGGTAATGCCACCCGCTGGGTTTCGTATTTCATTGTTTAGTCCTCTGCGTCCTTTCCTGCCCGATCAACCGGGCCCTGTGTTCAGCCCACCGGGTGTGGCGGCCAGCCCTGGGTATTGATCGAGTCGGTCCAGCGGAAAAAGTCCACCAGATCGTCCAATTCTTCTTCGCTTATCTCGAAATAGGGCATCTGCCGGCGCCCGGGCACATTCAGGGGCTGCGCTTTGATCCAGCCCTTGATGCCGGCGCGGGCTCCATCTGGATTTTCCCGGCCGCCATAGCGGGTCCACACATTGCCCAGTTCCGGGGCAAAGTAAGCCCCCTCGCCGAGTATGGTGTGGCAGTTGATACAGCTGTGCTTCTCCCACACATGCTTGCCGGCCGCCACAGATTCCGTGAGCCCCTCCTTGTCGGTAGAGACGTTCACCATGTACCAGTGGCTGTGCGCGGTTAGCCCAGCGAAAACCAGAAAGAAAAACAGCGACCCGCCAAAGAATATATTGCGCGCCGCCGACCGTGTGAGCGAGTCCATCATGCTAAGTTCCCCTTGTGCACTGCAGTCCCCAAAACGGAAAATTGCCGCCAGGCAAGCTATTTATAAGTGGTATACTAAATGCATGTATTTATTTTCACACCTATTTCAGGCCGGCGTCAACCTTGATCGGAGTGCAGGTGCCACAGCGAGCGATGGCGTCGGCGGGACGTTCCCGCTAAGATGCACAGCTCCCAGAATTGCCCGCCATGGTGGTATTTCTATCACCGACTCCCAGCCAACAGTGCCGAGGCCCAGCGCTGTTAACCTCTTTCGAGACAAGACTGACTGATGCGCTTGACCCAATATACCGACTACGCCTTGCGTACCCTTATCTACCTCGCGGTGGGCGCAGGGCGTCGACACACGATCCGCGATGTAGCAGAAGGCTACGCCATCTCGCGGCACCACCTGACCAAGGTTGTGCAGCGACTGCATCACCACGGCTTCGTCGATGCGGCCCGCGGCAAGGGCGGCGGCCTGACCCTGGCCCGTCCCGCTGGAGAAATCGTGGTCGGCGACGTGTTCCGCACGATGGAAACCTCCAGCGCGCTGGTGGAATGCTTTGAGAGCAACGGTGACTGTGCCATCCAGGGCAACTGCGGTCTGGCCCGGGCCCTGCGCGAAGCATTGAATGCGTTCGCAGCGACCCTGGACGACTACACTCTGGAGGACATCGTGGGCGACCGGGAGCACCACCTGCGGACCATCCTGCGTATCCCTGTCGTGGAGCTTGAGCGCTGACCTCACCGCAATCGGCCCATGCGACAGATCAATGTATCAGGACAAGGGAATAGGCTAACCTGTCGGCCAACAAATCCCGATCGTTAACACCGGGGAGCACCGATGAGCGACGAACACACCAGACCACCCCTGATCACCACTCTGCTGGCGGAGCACGAGCACATTGCCCGCATCACGCTGTTGATGGCCGCGCAGTTGGACGCCATTGAAAGTGACACAACGGCCGACAGCCATGTGCTGTACGAGATCATGTCCTACATGGTCACCTGGGCGGATCGCTACCATCACCCGCGGGAGGACCTGATCTATGGACGCGCGGCCGAGCTTGACCGGCAGCTGGCCGATGATGTCGACAGCCTGCAGCGCCAGCACGATGCCATGGCGCACAGCGCGCTGGCGCTGCAGGAGCTGATCGCTTACTGGCGCCAGGGGGCGGCTGACAGCGACGCTGTAGTCAGCGCGGGACGCGCCTACATTGACCACAGCCTGGCCCACATGCGCAGCGAGGAGCAGCTGGTATTTCCCAGAATCGAATCTGTCCTGACACCGGCGGACTGGTTGGAACTGGAACTGGACGACCGCCTGCAGCCCGCCACCGACCCGGTGTTCGGACCAAGAATCGACCGTGAGTTCAGGAACCTGAGACGCAAACTGCGCCGGGGTGCACGCCGGCGCATAGAGCAGGAAGTGCTGGCGGAGTGGACCGGCCTGGAAGCGATAATCGAATCAATGGACGTGCTCGGCAGCGCCAATCACAGCGCGGCGCAGGCCACGGCTGAAACATTGCGCAACTCGCTGCGCGACTCGCTGCGGATCCTGCGCGAGACGCCATTGACCGCCGCGCCACGCTGCGCCATCAACAACACCCGCCTCGGGGGACGCTGGCTGGGCACGGTGGTGGGTATCGCCAGTGACGCCATGACGGACCTGGCACGCATCAATCGCGAAAGACGGCAACAGCTGGAAAAGCTGAAGTCAGCCTGAGAGTGCCGCCGGTACCGGCGGCTTGGGCGATGGATGCCGCTCAGCAGACACTACCCCCTCCACCACGATGCGGTTGCGGCCACTCTCCTTGGCCCGGTACAGCGCGCCGTCCGCAGCGTGATAAAGCGCTTCAGCCGACATATCGGCTGCAAACACCGCCACTCCTATACTGCAACGGATCGCCAGCGGCGGATTCAGCCCCGGGAACTCGAGCGCGGCTACATGCTGGCGCAGACGCTCGGCGATTATCGCCCCGGCACTCAAGCTGGTCATGGGCAGCTGAATGGCAAACTCTTCACCCCCGAGCCGCCCCACGCTGTCCGACCGCCGCAGGCGGGACTGCAGGCTACCGGCGATACTCACCAGCACTTTGTCGCCCACGGTGTGGCCGTAGGTGTCGTTGACCTTCTTGAAATAATCCACGTCCAACACGGCCAGACAGAGCGGCTGCTGGTATCTGGAAGCCATGGCGATATTGCTATCCAGCACTTCGAAAAAGTAGCGCCGGTTGGGAATGTGGGTGAGGTAATCGGTGCGCGACTCCTGCCGCAACAAGGCAGTAAGCAGCCGCTGGCGACGATACAGCACCAGCACGACAGTCAGCGTAAGCGCCATCATTGCCAGCAGCACGGTCAGGGTTGTTTCGGTGACGGTAGCGCCCAACAGTTGTTGCGCCCCCGCCACGGGCGTAAAAAGGGTGAGCGGCAGCGAAAGCCAAAGCCCTGCACCGCGGCTGTGGCGCGCCCGTTCCGCTATGTCCACCACCCTGTCGGCCACCTGCGGGCTCAGGCTGCTTCCAGATTGGACGTGCAGTGGCTACAGCGAGTGGCCCTGATCGATATGTTGGAAAAGCAGTAAGGGCATTCCTTCTCGCTGGGTGCCGCGGGCGGGGTCTCTTCCTCGCGCTGCAGTCGGTTAATACCGCGAATCAGCAGAAACACGGCAAAGGCCACGATGAGGAAGCTGATCACGGCGTTGATAAACAGGCCATAGCTGACGGTAACAGCCCCTGCCGCCTGGGCACTGGCCAGTGTGGCATAGGGTCCTGCAATAGCGCCCTGTTTCAGAGTGATGAACAAATCGGAAAAATCCACGCCCCCCACCAACAATCCGATCGGCGGCATCAGTACATCGGCGACCAGGCTTTTCACGATGGTGCCAAAGGCGCCGCCAATAATGATCCCCACAGCCATGTCGACGACATTGCCGCGCATCGCAAATTCCTTGAATTCCCTGAACATCGCATTTCCCCGGGTTTGTTCTGGATAGCTGCAGAGCCGATTCTTCACGCCTGGTTCGCGTCTGGGCCGTCGCTTGACTTATTTTGCATTGCGGCGAAGGAAACACAAGCACATTGTCGATCTCCACCTGTCCAGAGCGGCAAATCTGCTAGAATGGCCGCTACTTCCAGACAGGAGCCCTGTTTTGCCGCGCCCCAAGCACAGCAATTCCCGCAAAGACAGTACCACGGGACGGCTGCTCACCCTCGCGCTGATGTCGCTGCTGTTGGCTCCAGGGTTGATCCGGGCGCAGGCACCTGAAGCGGAGGCTCCAGTCGTGGTTGAAGTCGACATATCGTCGGATGCGGCAGAAACTGCGGCTGCAACTTCCGAACCAGAACCTGAGCCAGAACCTGAGCCAGAGCCAGAGCCAGAGCCAGAGCCAGAGCCAGAAGCGGAGCCGGTAGCTGGAGAAGCGGACACCGAAGCGCTGGAGCAGGAGGCGGGCGAGGCAGACCGGGAGGAGCTGCCCAAGGCGCGCAACATGCCGCTGGACGAACCGATCGCATCCCCACCGATACCAGAGATCACGGTAATCAATGAGCCGGAAGCGGGTCAGGACCTGGTTTTGCTGGGTACCGAAGTGCCCCCGAGGACCTCAACCCGGCTGGCCTGGGCTCCGACGCAGTCGTTCGAGGGCATTTACATCGCCACCCCGGTACTGGTGGTCAACGGTGTTGAGCCGGGGCCCACCCTGTGCCTGACAGCGGCCCTGCATGGCGACGAGCTCAACGGCATCGAAACCGTCCGCCGGGTGCTGTACAACCTGGATCCCGGCAAGCTCAAGGGGGCGGTGATCGGCGTGCCCATCGTCAACCTGCAGGGTTTCCATTCCGGCTCGCGCTATCTCAGTGACCGCCGCGACCTCAACCGCTACTTCCCCGGGGACCCCAGCGGCAGCTCCGCCTCGCGCCTGGCCTACTCCTTTTTCCACGAAGTGATCGCGCACTGCAGCGCGCTGGTAGACCTGCATACCGGCTCCTTCTATCGCACCAACCTGCCGCAACTGCGCGGCGACCTCGGCGACCCCAGGGTTGTGCAATTGACCAAGGGCTTTGGTTCTACCGTGGTGGTGCACAGCGAGGGTACCTCCGGCACCCTGCGGCGGTCCGCCGTAGAGGCCGGGATCCCGGCCGTGACCCTGGAAGCAGGCGGCCCGTCGGTACTGGATGAAGATAGCGTCAGCCATAGCGTCAAGGGTGTCCGCACCCTGCTCAACCATCTTGGCATGACCACCCGCTTCAGCCTCTGGGGCGATCCGGAGCCGGTGTACTACAACTCGGCGTGGCAGCGAGCGCCGGTGGGCGGTATCGTGTTCAGCCGCGTCGCGTTGGGGCAATCCGTCAGGAAGGGCGACGTACTGGGCACCGTGACCAACCCCATCACCAACGTCCGCACCCGCATTGTCTCCAGCTACAACGGCCGCATCATCGGTATGGCGCTGAACCAGGTGGTTCAGCCCGGCTTTGCCACCCACCATATCGGTATTGCTCCCCCCAAGGGCCAGGTCAGGCCGCCGGCCTCTGTGGCTGCCGGGGAAGGTGCCGTCACCGGGACAGCTGCAGACGGCGACAATGGGTCCCGGGAAAGCGCAACACAAGAGGCTTCCGCGGCGGAGGCAGCCGGTGAGAACGACCATTCAGTGCCGCTCGACGCGACCGAAGAGGAAGACGAGGATCTGGAGGAAGACTAGCGCCTGTGGCGGCGAGTCACGAACCGCCCGCCAGCATCCAGATCCAGCACCAGGCGTCGGCCCGCCAGCAATGCAAGGCCGACAGCCATGGCAACCACCGCCGTCAGCGCCGCCCATATCACGGTCAACGACGCATTGAGCTGCAGCATGATACCAACCCCCAGGGGGCCCAGTGCGGCCAGACAATAACCTATACCCTGGGTCATCCCCGAGAGCTGACCGGCCACCGCCGGATTGGCGCTGCGCAACACCAGCAGGGTCAAAGCCAGACTGAAGCTGCCACCCTGGCCCAGACCCAGCGCGACCACGCCGGGCCAGCGCAGCGCGGGCGGCCCCTGCAGCAGGCAGTAGAAGCCGATGCCGATCAGCAGCAGCAAAAAAACCAGCGCCGGGCGCTGATCGCGACCCAGGCGCGCCAGCCAGGGTGCGGCCAGAGCCGCGAATAGCTGCACAAACACTGAAGCTCCTAGCAACAAACCCGCCTCGGCCTCGCCGACCCCGCGCCGTTGCAACAGGACTGGCAACCAACCGAACACAATATAGGCCAGGGATGACTGGGAGCCCATCAGCAGGGTCACCTGCCAGGCCAGGGGCGACCGCAACAGGCCACGCCCCGGGCTGGACTGCTGCCGCGCCAGGCGATCCGGGACCGGATGCGGCGCACTCAGGCGCCAGCACACCAGGGCGAACAGGGCCAGCAGCGACCAACTGGCCAGGCTGCGCTGCCAACTGCCCAGCCATTCAGCCAGGGGAATGCTGAGGCCGGCGCCCAGAGCACCCCCCAGGCACAGCGCCATGGTGTAAACGCCGGTCATGAGGTCTGCTCCACGCGGCAGGTCGCGCTTCACCAAGACCGGCAGCACGGTGCCGGCAATGCCGATAGCGGCACCGACCAGGGCGGTGCCTGCGTACAGGGGCCAGATATTGGCGCTGGCCCGCAGCGCCAGGGCCGCAGCCAACAGCAGCAGGGCCAGGGACAGGGTCCGCTCGATCCCGATACGGCGCGACAGCCAGGGCGCCAGTGGCGCGAACAGGCCCAGACAAAGCACTGGCAGCGTGGTCAGGGCTCCGATCGCGGCCGCCGACAGTCCTGTCTCGGACTGCACACGGGCTAAAAGCGGGGCCAGGGAGGACAGCGCCGGGCGCAGGTTCAGGCCCACCAGTACCAGCAACACGATCAAGCCGACGCGCACTAACGCTGCTCCGCGAGTTGCATGGCGATCTGGTCCTCGATGAGGGAACGTGCGCTAACGTTGCTTGCAGGCTGCAGCCGGGTCTCACCGATGCGGATCTCGTTGCCGGGCATTCGCGACAGGGCCTCCGCGTTCTCGCCCACCAGGCTGGCCCGCTCCCACTCCAATTCGGTCAGCTGCTCAAAGCCGCCACCGGATATCGGCATGATACGGGATTCTTTACCGCTTAGGTTCACTTGGTCAGTATCCCGAAGGCCGGGCAGTGGTGATTCATGCTCCCGGCCTCGGGGTGTTTCCCCCATGTCGCTCCGGGCCCGCCGTCTAGCTTTTTGTGTTGGTATTCGGCCTCCTCACGCTCAAAACGTTCTTGCGCTCGCACCCCAGTCTTCCTTTTTGCTTCAGCCACCGCTACAAGCCGGGTTTCGCGTCGGGCAATCTCAGCGGGAAGATCCACGCCTTCAGCAAACGGCACCTGATCTGCTTCCTCCGCCACTGCGGCGAGTGCTCTCACTTCCGGCTCGAGTTGTGCTTCAATCTTCTATGCTGCGATTATAAGATTCCCCATCATTGTATCCTGATCATTAACTGTGGCCCTGATTATCCCACTTCGAGAGTGTGTGGTTAAGTCCGAAGGCTGCGAGGCCCTGTAGGATCGGGTCCGTAAAGCTGTGTGCGTGCAGCACGGCATTCTTCTCCCGCAGCAGCCGCGAATATGCGCCTTCAGGTCGTCTTCCTGTAGCGCACCAAGTTCACTGTCCCGGGGGCACGGCGTTCAGGTGCTCGCGCAGCACGCGGTGGACGGCGGTCCGGTTGGCTTCCTGTCTCTATACAGCAGTTACATCCGAAACCTTCGCCTCAAGCCTCATGTCACGATAATATCAAAGCGTGTCACCCACAATGACCGGTTTGGAGCGCCCTCCGTTCCGAAATCAGGCACAGGCAACAGCGGTAACTTATTTTCACTAGATATGGCGGGGGCGGTTGCAGCCGAACGCCACAATCGTCGCTGAGCGATGCTCGCGGACCATCGGTGCCAAACTCTGCCGATTGATGATCGACTCAGACTGTCGGCTTTCTTTACAGTTCCTTATTTAGCCCAATCCCCCAGCACCTCTTATCGGAAATAACGTGCTAATAAATAAAAATAATCTCCAGTTTGGCCTTGATTTTGCTACGTTTAGGTTGCCCGCATGAGCGTGAGTACAATTTTGCTGGAACAGGCGGGTGGAAAGAGTCTCGCATCTATTATCGCTCTTTCCCAACATTCTCAAACAAATTGGAGAAGCGTCTCATGACTTTATTCAGAAGACTTTTAGCCCCGCTGCTTGTCGGACTTGCTGCGACACTGGCAACCGTGTCGTCGGCATGGGCAGCGCCCTTTCAACTAGGCTTCGCCCTCGACGGATCGGGAAGCGTGTCCACATCTAACTACAACCTACTAAGGTCCGGCCTGAGCAACGCAATGGCTGCCATTCCGGCAGACGGGACCATCGAGATCACGGTGGTGACTTACGGCAGCTCCGTAAGCACCGTGGTTTCCCCCACCATCCTGACCGCTGCCAGCCTGCAAGGTATTCAAGTCAACATCGTAAACCATACTAAAGCGGGTGGAGGAACCAATACCGCCGCAGCGATTGACTCGTTGACCGCCCTGATGACGGGGTCTTCGGTATTTCAGGAACCAGATGTCACGTCAATAATCAATCTGGCGACTGACGGTTTTCCAAATAGTCAATCAGCGGCCGAAGCCTCAGCGCAAGCCGCTGCCGCGGCCGGGATCGACGCGCTCTCCATTGAGGCCATAGGGTCCGGGGTGGCAAGCCAAAGTGCGCTCAGCAATCTGTCTCAGATTGCATTTCCCGATCCGGTATCGATTTTGGGCGTCAACACAACCAATATCCCTAACCCGCTCAACGGCAGTTTTGTGGTACCCATCAGCGATTTCAACTCACTGGAACCGGTTATTTTGGCCAAGGTGATCGCTTCGGTAACCCCCAACCCTGATCCGACACGCGTGCCCGTGCCCGGCACACTGCCGCTGTTCTTGATCGGAACGTTGATCGCCGCGTTGCGTTCAGGCAGGATGACCGTGAGAGCAGCGGTCTGAAACGCCAGAAGTGTTGCCCGCAAGGGCAACACTTTTCCCGCCTCCCTGCCTGCAGGCTCGTAGAGTTTGCGGGACAGTCAGGCTCTCGCCTCGTTTACCTTATTCAATCCCTCATGGGAGATGCCAACGTGAAAACCGTTCTTCTCAGAATCCTATGCCTGACTGCCTTGATCGGCGCAGCTCCAGCAACCTTTTCTGCCGAATCTTACAATGGGCGGATGCCGGCGGAATGCGTTTTGAAGGATCGAAGTTCAGAGGTGGCACTGGTAATCTGCACTCCGGAAGCCGGAGACTCGATCTGGCGTGAAGCTGGCCAAGCCGCCTGTGGCACAGACCTCATGTGTAACGTATGGATATGGAACGGTGAAGAAAAGGCTCCCGACGCTGCACCCGCAACCGACACCGATTTGGGAGAGCAGTATACCGGCACGGCGGTCGCGGTATGGGTCAATGACTCGCAAACGCTGATCGCGCTCAGGCGCGTCCGGTAATCGGCCAGGTTCTCTTTTTTCCACTGGTCCGGACAAAAAGCATGAAATGGCCGCCTGATGGCGGCCTTTCTATGCTGATGCATCCGTGCCAGCAGCGGGGCCAGGGAGAACAGCGCCGGCCGCAGACTCAGGTCCAGCAATACCAGCAATACCAGCAATACAATCAAGCCGACACGTATTAACTGTGCTCCGCGAGTTGCATGGCGATCTAGTCCTCGATGAGGGAACGTGCGATAACGTTGCTTGCAGGCTGCAGCAGGTATTGCAGCAGGGTGCGAGTGCCGGTGCTGACCAGCACTTCCGCGGGCATACCCGGGAGCAGGCGAACATGGGGCATGCGCGCCAGACTGGCAGGATCCACCTCCACCTGCGCCAGGTAGTAGGGCGCGCCGCCGGACTCCCGCACCAGCCGGTCCGCGGAAAGATTTATGATCGTCCCCTCGGCAACCAGGGTAGTCGCGCTCTTGAACGCGCTGAACCGGATCCGCGCGTGATCGCCGGCGCGAACCCGATCTATATCCTGCGGTGCAATTTCCGCTTCGATTATCAGCTGTAGCTGCTCGGGCACAATATCCATCAGCGCCGTTCCCGGCCGTATCACACCACCGACGGTGTGCACTGCCAGGCCGAGCACGACGCCGCTTACCGGAGCCCGGATGACGCCGCGAGCCAGGCGGTCTTCCAGCGCGCGCAGACGCTCGCCGAGATCGTAGAGCTTGGCTTGCACTGTCTCCAGCTCATTCACGATCTCGGTGTGCCGATGGCGGTCCAGCTGGATAATCTGCAGCCGGGTCTCACCGATGCGGATCTCGTTGCCGGCAATTCGCGACAGGGCCTCCGCGTTCTCGCCCACCAGGCTGGCCCGCTCCCGCTCCAACTCAGTCAAACGCTGTTTGCCGGTAAAGCCCTGTTCCTGCAGGCGCCGCAGATCGCGCATCTCGGTGTCGAAGGATTCCAGCAAACGCGCGTTGCTTTCGCGCACCGCCCGAATGCCGTCGCTTTGGGAACTGAGTTGCTCTATGCGCTGCTCCAGCACTTCGCGCTCGCCGGCGGTCGCCTCGCGACGGGCATTGAACACCGCGTTCTGGCCGGCGATGGCCGCGTCCACGCGCGAATCCTGCATTGCAGTGAATTCAGGCGGATAGACTACCGCATCGAGGTCATCCCGCTCCGCCAGCAGGCGCGCCTCCAGGGCCTGGAGGCTGACATACTGGCCCCGCAGCATGGAACGCTCCGCCTCCAGTTGCGTGGTATCCAACCGCACCAGCGGGTCGCCGGCGCGAACGGTACTGCCTTCAGCCACCAGGATCTCCTCGACGATCCCCCCCTCCAGGTGCTGCAGGGTCTTGCGGGAGTCCTTGACCGTGACCACACCCGGCGCCAGGGCCGCGCTCTCCAGCGGCGCCAGGCTGGCCCAGCCGCCGAAAACCACAAAGGTAACAAACACAACCAGCATACCAATCATGCGGTAGCGGCGATCAGAGCTCTCGGGAACCGCGCTGTTCATGGCGCAGCCGCTCCCGCTTGACGCTTGGCCTGGGCCTGCTTGCGTCCCGCTTCCATCTGCTGCAGCACCTCGGCCTTGGGCCCATAGGCGACGATAGCGCCCTCCCGCATCACCAGTAACTTGTCCACCGCCGCCAGGATGGTATTGCGATGGGAAATCACAACGATAGTTGCGCCGCGCCGTTTTTCTGCCTGCAGGGCGGCAATCAGCGCGCGCTCGCCCTCGTCATCCAGGTTGGAGTTGGGCTCATCCAGCACCAGCAACTGGGGGCTACCGTAGAGCGCGCGGGCGAGAGCCACGCGCTGGCGCTGCCCCGCCGAGAGAGCGCTGCCGGCATCGCCGATATCCATGTCGTAGCCCAGTGGCAGGCGCAGGATGGCCTCATGCACACTGGCCAGTTTGGCCGCCGCTACGACGCTGGCCGGATCCACTTCGCCGAAGCGGGCGATATTGGCGCTGACTGTGCCCTCAAACAGCTCCACGTCCTGCGGTAGATACCCTACATGCGGGCCCAACTCGGCACGGTCCCAGCTGAACACCTCGGCCCCGTCGAGCCGCATCTTGCCGGAGGTCGTCGGCCAGATCCCCAGCATGGTGCGCACCAGTGAAGTCTTGCCGGAGGCGCTGGGGCCGATAATGGCGACGGCGTCGCCCCGCTCGATGCGGAAGTTGGCATTGCGCACCACCATTACGCGCTTGCCGGGCGGGGCAATGGAGACGTTCTCCGCGGTGATAACGCCCTCCGGCGCGGGCAGCGACATGCGTTCGCGGCGCGGAGGGATGCGCTGCAGCGCCCCCTGCAGGCGCCGGTACTGCAGGCGCGCCTGCACCCACTGGCGCCAGCCGCCGATCAGCTGGTCAACAGGCGCCAGCGCGCGCCCCAGCAGGATTGAGCCCGCGATCATGACCCCGGGAGTGATGCGCTGTTCAATCACCAGCCAGGCACCCAGCCCCAGCACCAGCGACTGCACCGCCAGGCGGAAAACCCTTGAAATGGACCCCAGCATGGCGCCGCGACCGGCGGCCCGACCGTGGGCGGAGAGCAGGGTGTAGTGGCGCTGCCGCCAGTGGCGCCGGATGTCACCGAGCATGCCCATGGACTCCACCACCTCGGCATTGCGCAGATTGCGGGCGACAAAGGCGTTGCTGTCCGCGGTCGCGTCGCTGACTTCCTGCAGGGGCTGCCGGCTAACCCGGGCATTGAGCAGCGCCAGCACTACCAGTACTACGGCGGATAGCAGCCCCGCCAGCCCGAACAATGGGTGCAGGAGGTACATGACGAAGAGGTAGACAGGCAACCAGGGAACATCGAACAGCGCATTGGGACCCGGGCTGGCCAGATACTGGCGCAGGCCCGCGAGATCTCCCAGCGCCTGGCCCTGGGCTGAACGACCACCGGTGTACAGCGCCTCCCGGAAGGAGACATCGAACACCCGGTCATCCAGCGCCAGCTCCAGCCGCAATCCCAACTTCAATAAAATCTGCGAGCGAACCCATTCCAACGCGCCGATGGTGACGAACAGGAACAGCACCACCAGGGTCAGCATCACCAGAGTCGGCACGCTGGCGCTGGTTATTACCCGGTCGTACACCTGCAGCATGTAGATTGCGGGCGCCAACAGCAGCAGGTTGATACACAGGCTGAACACACCCAGCGCCAGCAGGGAGGGACGGAAGCTTGCCAGCGCCTGGTACAGCTCGGAGCTTGGGCGGGAAGTCGTCACATCAACTGGAAACCGGAGTCAGGCCCCGCAAGGCAAGGTACCTCACCCTGGCTGCTGTGAGAGATCAATAAACTCATCGTTCAACCAGAAGTCATATTGGCTTTCTTCAAAGATGAAGATCCCCGTGCCACCATCAGCTGCGAGCGGATTATACAGGTCGGTGACATCGTTGAGTCCGAGGCTGCCAGCGAAGTCAAGCCGGACGAAAAACGCCATGTCAGTGTCCAGATCAAATCCACCATTGCGGTCGGCATCGATGTAGGCAATAAACTCCTCGCCGTCGATGTTTGAATACTCGACATGCATCGCGCGGTAAACCAGGTTGTCGGGGTCGCTGTTGTCGAGAAAGAAATCACTGGTGTCCTCCTGCGACGGTTCAGCAGCCAATAGTCGATCCAGGAGATAGCTAGAGTCCATACTGGTGAAAAGGATCTCCTCCACCGCGACCTCGGTACCCGCTACCGTTGTGCCCACGCCCTCGGCGTCGACAATTTCACGGGTATCTGGACCACCGTCACCGACGACAAAATCAGTGAGGCCCAGGGCGGTGAGATCGAACTTGTCCTGGCCGCCGATCGGCCCCTCGGCAGGTTTATTGCCAAAGATAACCGGCTGCAGTCGAAGGTTCTCAAATATGTCGTAGGTCCCGCTCTGTGACTGGTCTGCTGAGCGGTACACTAGTTCATAGGCACCATCAAAGAAACTGTCCTGATTTAAAATGAAAACTGGTTGATCGAGATATTGCCGGTCGGTAATCACCGCCGTCGACTGCTCAACCGTGAATACAACGCTACCGACGCCCATTGCACCGCCGACATCTTCAATGCTGAAGAATTCCTGATCGCTGCCAAAGGACATGGAGGCTTCGAGCAGCGGTTCCCCCTGATTACCTGTCTGCTGCCCTACCCCCAGACTCAGAGATCCAGACTGTGGGTCCAGCATGATGTCGTCGAGCGAAAACGCCAGCAGGTCCTCTCCCACTGTAAAGTCGGTGATGACATTGGTACCGTTCTCACCGTCGGAAACCCCAAACCCGGTATTGACGCTGGGAACACCCTCCTCGCCAACGCCTATTTCGTAGTCATTGGCGAAGACAAAGCGGTCTCCGTCGGCGCCGCCAGTCAATTCATGATTGCCGCTGCTGCCAAATAGCAGGTCGTTGCCGGCCCCGCCGTCGAGCGTGCTGGTCCCAAAGTTAGAGCTTTCACCGCCGTAGAGGATGTCATTGCCCGCGCCGCTTGCCAGGATATCGTCCCCGAATCCACCAAATATGGCATCACGGCCGGAGCCACCGGTTACACGCGCGTTGTCAAAACCCCCGAGGAAGGAATTGGTACCTTCGCCCAGAATGTAAGTGTTGCTTCCATAGTAAGACAGACTCTGAAATCCCGGATTGCCTCTGATGGCGGAGTCGCCATCATTGCCAATGACCGTGAAGCCTGAGAATGGAGCACTTTCAATACTGTCTCCGAACGCTACTGCTTCGAGCTGCACGTCCAGAGATTTGGCGCCAATTCCAGAATAATCGAACACACGCACGGTGCTGTCGAAGGTCAGGATCTCTTCCACCGAGTTCATAACCGTTCCATCGGAAATGGAAAACCAGGGAAATCCGAAAAACGCCACAGTCTCGGGAGTGAAGGCAAGGGTTTCAAAACCTGAGATGGCCGCAGGAGCGTCCTGTTGCAAACTTACCGAGAAGGTATCAAAGGCACCGATGGTAATGCGACTACCAGGCAGGCCCAGGCCGAGGACGGTGAGCCCGCCAGCGCCCACCTGGGGATCAAAGTTTGGCAGCCCTTGCTGTGTGACACCGGACACATCCAGACTGTCGATCTGGTAGCTCTGGCCCAGCAGTGCGGTCAGGGACGCCGAGAGCGCCGCCAGATCCAGGTTCTCGGTAATGCTCAGACCTACCGAGCCAAAGGCGGATTCAGAGAGCTTTAACGATGCCATATGTCTGTCCTGTCAATACTGTTGTTGATCGGGTAGCCGTCAGTCGCGTCAGAACGACATTTCCCAGCGCATGCCGAGCGAAACAATTTCCCCGCTCAAGTTTTCATAACTGCCCAGCGCCTGGTACGACACAAATGCGCTGACGCCGTAGGCAAACTGCGCTGCGACGCCCGCGCCATAGATGAAGTAGCTGCTGTCCGGATCATCGACGTCAATCAGCAGCGACTCTTCAGCTGCGGCGAAAGGATCGTTGGCGAAGCGGTAGCGTACGCCGTCGGCGCTGTCTTCGAATTCGCTGGTGTACTCCAGTCGCACATAGGGTGTTACTACGCCCCAGGAGGGCAAGAGCGTATAGCTGAGTTGACCGCTGGCAGTCAGACTCATGGATTCAAAGCCCTGTTTGTCGACCACGAGATCCAGACCACCGGCGCCGGTCTCGGTAAAGCCGTCGAATTCGCCGTCGAGATAGAAGAACCTCACCAGGGGGTCAAACTTGAATCCGCTGAAGTCCAGCGAATGGCCCACGTTAAGGCTGATGTAGTACTCGTTGCCATCGGTGGAGGCCTGCGCACGGCGGTTCACGCTGCCGCCGAAATCCTGGTAGACAATATTGCGTTCGGTTTCGACGTCAGACCAACCGTAGCTAGCCACTGCATCCATAAAACTGGCGCCGCGATAAACACTGCCGTAGAAGGCCAAAGCGTAATTGTCGGTGTCGGTGGAGGCGGCGTTAGCGTCAAAATCAACCTCGGTCTTGCCGACCGACAGCGACGTTCCCACAAACAGATTGTCATTGATCCGGTAATCGAGGCCACCAGTCAGGGTCTGGGCGTCGAAGTCGAAACCGGACTCCAGGCCGGTACGATCCTGCTCGCCGAAGCTGAGGTCACCGCGGACCCAGAGGCCCGCGCGACTGCCCGCCAGCAACTCGCCTTCGCCCTCGCTGTCACCGCTGGCGCCCATGCCCAGGGCCTTGCGGGACTCTTCCAGGGCGGCGTCGAGCTGGTCACCGGATACTACCGTATCGCCGTATCTGAGATTCAGCCCGGCCAGGCTGAGCCCTTTGGAACCGCCCTCCCGGACCCGCGCCATGCGCGCCCCGATATTGCGGAAGCGGGAAAAGGAGAGCACGCGCACGGATTTGCCCATGGCCGCCAGCTCCTCCGGGGTCAGCGCTTGCAACGCCACCAGCGCCTGCTTGGCAGTGGTTCCCTGACTGCGCAGATTGGTACAGAGGTTGAGCAGGTCTTCCTGGTCGGCGTTGTCCGGCTCCAGGCGGGTACAAATACTGTCGATACGGCGCGACACGCGCAACTCGTTGGGCGATGCGCTGGCGATCACGGTAGTGCCGTCTGCATCCTGCTTGCCGGTCACCCCTTCCTCGCCCGCTGCATCGCCGTCTACGTTGAAGCCGACCGTGGCGACATTGGAATCGCGCCCCTGCTGGTCGCGAATCAGGTAGGTGAAGGAATCGCCGCCAGTGAAGCCGGCAAAGGGTCGGTATACATAGCTGCCGTCGGGGTTGATCTGCAGCGTACCACCCATCGGGTCGGTCACCTTCACCACCGTGAGGGTGTCGCGATTGAAAAACAGGTCGTTGTCGAGCACGTTGCCGGTATCGAAGTCATCGGCGAAGTCGTCATCCACCGCGACCGGCGGTGAGGAGGCCTCGGGGCTGATAACGAAGCGGACGCTCGCCACACTGCTCTGCAGTTCACCATCGGAAGCGCGGTAACTGAAGCTTACCTCGCCCACGAACCCGGGGGCGGGGCTGTAGCTGAAGCTGCCACTGGAGTTGAGAGTCAGCGTACCGTTGCCCGGAGCCTGCTCCAGCACTGCGCTGAGGGCGTCGCCATCGGGATCCGAGTCATTGGCGAGGACATTGGCATCGGCAAAGTCAGCGCCGAAATCGTCATCCACAGCATTGGGAGCGTTGTTGACTGGCTCCGGCACCAGCAGGGTTGCGGTGGCAACGTTGCTCAACGACTCAAAGTCACCCGCCCGATAGGTGAAACTGTCAGTGCCGAAGAAATCCTCGTCGGGGACGTAGACGAAGGTACCACTCTGATTCAGGGTGAGACTGCCATTCTGGGGGCCGGTCACCAGGCTGGCAGTAATCGGATCACCATCGGCATCGAAGTCATTGGACAGCACATTGCGGCCGGCATAATCGGCGCCAAAATTGTCATCCGCCGCAACCGGCGGGGTGTTGG
Organism: Haliea sp. E1-2-M8; assembly: GCF_030649675.1. GTDB lineage: Bacteria > Pseudomonadota > Gammaproteobacteria > Pseudomonadales > Halieaceae > Haliea. The sequence continues at coordinate 101,013 of NZ_JAUTDR010000002.1, forward strand.
TGGCCGGAATCGCGACCGTGCCGCAGCTCGGATCCACAGAGTTGTGGTAGGCGTTGGTGACGTTAATGATGGGCAGGCCGACAATATCGTCATTGGCGTCGAACAGGGCCAGGCGCACGTCCTGGTTGAGCGTCGCGGTATCTTCGTAGACATAGACCAGACAGGCGTTCTGGCCGGTGAAATCAACCACTACCGCGCCGGGGTCACCGGGCGCGACGTTTTCGGCTCCCAGTACCTCAACCCTGACAATGGATGGGTCCTGCAACGCCACGCTCTGGTCGCGGCCGACAGCGACCGGGGCGGCGCTGGCAAGAGAAGATAGCGTCAGGGCCGCCAGCCCTGCAGCGAATACCCTGGCGCGGTGACAAATATCCATATCCTGGCTTCCCCCAAACACCTCCCGGCACCCTGGTGCGGGCCATAGAGGTGGTATATCTATCTGTAATTATTTCTTATGACTGCCGTGTACACCGGAGCATACTACCGCGGGACAGCTTCGGAAGTATCGTCGCTGTAAGCGCAATCGTCAACGGACGCCGGGTGGTCGCTAAAAAAAGCGGCAGTGATGCCGCCGTATCTGCTAACGTTTTACCCTCTCTGCGCCGGAAACTCAAGCGACGCTCTCGGCCCGGCGCTCTGATCAGGTAACCAATGCAGCGGGAAGGCAGCGTCGACCGGAGCCGTGCCGACGCCGTACCCGACTATGGCCGGCTAGATCTTTTCCAGCTGCATATCATCCATGCCACCCAGGTCGCCGCTCTTGTTGACCCGGATGTGCAGGGACACATTGTTACGGGAGTCGGCGAACTCCACCGCCACCTCCGCACTGATGGTGCCCGCCTCGTACAGCGCGATCAGTGACTGATCGAACGTGTGCATGCCGTAACTGTGCCCGGCCTTGATCGCCTCGTGAATGTCCCCGAACTCGTGGCGCTCTATCAGGTCCTTGACCCGGGGCGTGTTGATCAGCACTTCGGTGGCAGCGGTTTTTTTTCCATCCAGGGTCGGCACCAGCCGCTGACAGACAATCGCCCGCAAGTTGTCGGCAATGCGTGGCAGCTCCTGGTTGTAGTTCTCTATCGCAAAGAAGCTGATCATGCGCTCGATCGCCGAAACCGAATTATTCGAGTGCAGAGTGCTCAGGCACAAGTGGCCGGTGTTGGCAAACTTGAGGGCGTACTCCATGCTCTCGGTGTCGCGGATTTCCCCGACCAGGATTACGTTCGGGGCCTCGCGCATTGCCGAGCGCATGCCGGTGCTGAAGGATTCGGTATCCACCCCTATCTCGCGCTGCGCCACCACCGACTTCTTGTGCTTGTGCAGATATTCGATCGGCTCCTCCAGCGTCAGGATGTGGCCCGCGGCATTGCTGTTACGGTAGTCCACCATCGCTGCCAGGGTAGTGGACTTGCCACTGCCGGTGGCACCGACCACCAGCACCAGCCCGTTCTTCTGCATCACCAGGTCTTCCAGCACCTTGGGCAGAGACAGGCTGTCGATGGTCGGTATCTCACTGTGCACGTAGCGGAAAACCAGTGAAACTTCGCCGCGCTGGCGAAACGCATTGGCGCGGAAACGACCGACCTTCTGGATACTGACGCCGAAGTCCACCTCACCGTGTTCCTCGAAGTCCCTGATCTTGGCGTCGGTGGCCAGCGAGCGGAATATGCGCTCCACGTGCCCCGGTTCCAGTTCGTCTCCCATCCAGGCGAAACCGCCGGGACCCTTGAACAGAATCTTGGCCCCCGTGTGCAGGTACATGTCCTCACCGCCCTTGGTCACCATGACCGACAGGTAGGGCGCGATTTCGAGATCAGTTACTGCCATAGGTCACTCCTCCTGGAGGCGTTTATTCGGATACGGCGTCCAGCGCCGGCTGACTGCTGCTGTCACCAGTGGCCGCCACGCATCACCTGGGAAAACAACCTGCGCGCCAGGGCCAGGCGCGACGAGGGCAGGTTCGCAAGCTCCGCCGCGGTCTCAGCTTCGCTCAGCCCCCGGGCCGCGGGCGAGTCGGGAAACAGTTCGTAGGCCTGACTGAGGAAGGCCTCGGTGACACTGGGCAGGGTCGCCTGGGCCACCGCCCCCGCCACACCCAGCGAGGTTGAGACTTTCTTGGTCCGGGTCACGATGGCTTTCATCACCAGATCCCTGGCCTGCTCCGGAGAGAGAGTGGGAAAGGCCTTGTAAAGCCCGGTGGGGGCAATCATCGGCGTGCGCACCAGCGGCATGTGGATGGTGGTGAACTCAATATTGCAGTGTCTGAACTCCGGCGCCGCACACAGGCTGAATGCGTCCAGCGCCGCCTTGGAAGCCACGTAGGCAGAAAAGCGCGGCGGGCTGGTGAGCACACCGATCGAGGAGATGTTGATGATGTGCCCCTCATGGCGCGCCTCCATGCCCGGCAGAAAACCGGTAATCAACCTCAGCGCGCCGAAATAGTTGAGCTGCATGGTGCGCTCGAAATCGTGAAAGCGATCATAGCTGTAGCGCACTGAGCGGCGAATGGAGCGGCCGGCATTGTTGATCAGGATGTCCGCGCCACCGAGGTCGGCGGTGACGTCCTGCACCAGGCGGTCACAGGCCTCGAGATCGGAGACGTCGCAGGCGTAGGCCCGGGCAGTGCCGCCTGCCGCGGCTATCTCCGCCAGGGTGGCGTCCAGTTTCTCCACCGTGCGCGCCACCAGCACCACCTGCGCATCGGCCCGCGCCAGCCGCAGGGCGCATTCGTGGCCGATACCCGACGTGGCTCCGGTGACAACGACAACCTTGCCGCGCACGCGCCGGCGCAGGGCTGCCAGAGTGGGGCGACCCACCAGCCGATCAAACAGGCTATCAACCTCCGCTACAACGGAAGCCGAATCCTTGCGCAGGAAGTGCAGCCAGTAATCCCAGATCGCAGGGGCATACTCCTCGAAGGGCGGACAGATGATACCCGCAGGTTCCAGCAGGGCGCGGGTGCGGGTGGAGTCAAAATGGGTCGGATAATTGATATAAGAGACCACCTGCGGCGGTATACCCATGCGGCCGAGCAGGCGCTCGCCCAGCGTCTTCACCGGCTGCAGACGGCCAATGCCCTTGCCCGCCAGGCGTGTCGCGGCATCGACCAGGGATACGTCAACCGCGTGCAAACGGGGGCCGTGAGAGACCCGCATGAGGGTCTTGAGTACCTCGCCGACCCGAATACCGTCAGGATCGGTGAGAAAAAAACACTCGCGGTCGTGACCCGGCAGGTGTGCCAGATGATCCATGGCCTTGACCACATAGTCGACCGGCACGATATTGAGCAGGCCGGCCTTGTTCATCAGCAGCGGAAAGCCCTCCGGCACCACGCTGCTCAGATTGTGCAGGGTCTCGAAGAAATAATAGGGGCCGTCAATCTTGTCCATCTCGCCGGTACGCGAGTGGCCCACGACCATGCCGGGGCGGTAGATGCGCCATTTCATGCGCTTTTCCGCGCGCACGATACCTTCGGATTCGTGTTTGGTCTGGAAGTAGGGATGATCCAGCGCGCCGGCCTCCTCGAACATCTCCTCGGTAAAGGTACCCTCGTACAGCCCTGCTGCTGCGATCGAACTGACCTGGTGGAAACAACCGGCCTTCAGCGCCTTCGCCAACACGACTGCCTGCCGGGTCCCCTCGACATTGCTGCTGCGCTGGCTGGCGGCGCTGGCCTTCAGGTCGTAAATGGCAGCGAGATGGAAGAAGTGATCGATCTTGCCTGCATGCTGCCGTATCCAGGCGGGCTTCACGCCCAGCTTGGGCAGGCCAAGGTCGCCCTCCACCGCAATCACCTGTTGCCGGGTTGCCCCCCAAAGCTGCCTGAGGCCGTCGACCTTGGCCAGGGAACCGGACCGCACCAGCAGATAAACGCGCCCGCCCCTGTCCAGCAGCCTCGGCACCAGAAACCTGCCGATAAAGCCCGTGCCTCCGGTCACGAAGTAATTCATCTTGTTATCTCCGCTGCGTCAGTACCGGAACACATTACTGGCAAAGGCTCGGCTTGTCACCGCCGCGCGGGCACCAACGGCCAAGGACACTTCGCCGAGCCGTCAAATCACCCAGTTGTGGGGCTTGTTCTGGTGTGCCTCGTCCTCCACCGCCATCACGTGCTTGACCGCGTGGTGCTGGGACATGAACACCTTGCCGCTAAGCTCCTCCAGAAAATGGGTGTGCCGCAATACGTCCATCACCGGCCCCTTCACTTCCGACAGGTGCAGGGTGATATTGCGGTCCCGCAACTGGCGGTTGATGGATTCCAGCGCCTCCAGCGCGCTCAGGTCAATCTCGTTGACCGCGGTGCACATCAGGATCACGTGGCGGGCATCCGGCTGCTCGTCGAGCAGGGCGTAAAGGCGCGACTCGACGAAGCTGGCGTTGGCAAAGTACAGGCTTTCGTCGATACGCAGGGAGAGGATGTCACTGCGGGTAATAACCTCGTGGCGATCGACGTTGCGGTAGTGTTCGGTGCCCGGCACCTCGCCCACTACCGCCATGTGGGGCCGCGAGGTCTTGTACAGGTGCAGCGCCAGCGACGCCAGTACGCCGCAGGCCACGCCGGTCTCCACCCCGAGACCGAGAGTGACAAATATCGTGATCGCCACCGCCACGAAATCCGAGAGACCGTAGTCCCAGGTTCGCTTGAGGATCGAAAAGTCCACCAGCGACAGCACGGCAACAATGATGGTTGCCGCCAGGGTGGCGTTGGGCAGGTAGGCAAGGTACGGGGTGAAAAACAGGGCCGACAGGCCGATCCCCAGGGCGGTCAGAATACCGGACGCCGGGGTCGCGGCACCGGCGTCGAAGTTGACAATGGAGCGGGCAAAACCGCCGGTGACAGGATAGCCACCGGAAAAGGCCGCGGCCATGTTGGACGCCCCGAGACCGATCAGCTCCTGGTCCGGCATGATCCGCTGGCGCCGCCGGGCCGCCAGCGTATGCCCCACCGACACCGACTCGACAAAGCCGATAATGGAAATCAGCAGCGCCGATACCAGCAGCTCGCGCCAGGCCGGATGCACCAGCACCGGCATGGTAAAGTCCGGCAGACCGGCGGGAATGTGCCCGACCAGCGACACCCCGCGCGCGCCGAGATCAAGATAGTAGGCCGCGACGCTGGTGCCGATCACCGCGAACACCGGCCCGGTCCGGGTCAGCATGCCGGCCCAGTAGTCCGACAAACCCAGGCGCAGCAACAGGGGTTTCAGGCCGCTGCGCACCCACAGCAGGAACAGCAGCGTCGCCCCCCCGGTGACCAGGGTGGGAAGGTGGGAGTCGGCAACGGTGCCGCCAAGACTGGTGACCAGTTGCAACAGGTTATCCCCGCTCGCCTTGATACCGAGGATATGCCGCACCTGGCTGATCGCGATAATCACACCGGAAGCGGTTATGAAGCCGGCGATAACCGGGTGCGAAAGAAAGCTGGCGAGAAAGCCCAGGCGCAGGACGCCAAACACCAGCAGCATGCCGCCGGACATCAGGGACAGCAGGATCGCCGCTTCGATATAGGCGACGCTACCCGCGTCGGCAATCTGTGCCACGGCCGAAGCGGTCATCAGCGACACCACCGCCACCGGCCCCACCGACAGCGTGGTGCTGGTACCGAACACGGCGTACGCCACCAGCGGCAGCATGCTGGCGTACAGCCCCATCTCCGGCGGCAGACCCGCCAGCATGGCGTAGGCCAGGGACTGCGGAATGAGCATGACGGTCACAATCAACGCCGCGAGGCCATCGTCCATGAACGCGCCGCGGTTGTAGCGACGACCCCAGTCCAGTATCGGCAGGTAGCGCCTCAGCCTGTGCAAATACTCAACCCTCGCCAATTACCGGGCTTGCCAGCCACTCCTTGCCCCGCAACATCGCTTTCCAGTAGATCGGTGGCAGCATCCGCTCTTTCAAAAACCAGGCCGCGCGACTGGGGCGGGTTCCGTCTATGAGCCAGCGCGGCATACTCGGCAACAGCTTACCACCGTAGCCAAACTCCGCGAGCACGATTTTGCCGCGCTCTACCGTCAGCGGGCAGGAACCGTAGCCATTGTAATGTGCGACACCACGCACCCGGCCCATGTCGGCCAGCAGATTGTTGGCCACCACCGGGGCCTGCATCCGCGCGGCCGCCGCGGTCTTGGCATTGGGCGCGTTCATCACGTCCCCCAGGGCCCAGATATTCTCAAAGCGCTTGTGCCGCAGCGTGGCCTGGTCTACGTCTACCCAACCGTTCTCGTCCGCCAGCGGGCTGGCGCGTATGAAATCGGGCGCTGTCTGCGGCGGCACCACATGCAGCAGGTCGAAATAGCGGGAAACGCGCTCCACTTTGCCGTCGGCATCCGTGTGCTCGAACCAGACGGTGCGCTGCTCGCCGTCCACCCGGACCAGGCGCTGGTTGAAATTGAGCTGGACGCCGTAGGCCTCGACATACTTCATCAGCGCCGGCACATAGTCCTGCACCCCGAACAGCACCGCCCCGGCGCTATGGAAGTCGACCTCAATACTGTCCAGACATTTCTCCCGGCGCCAGTGGTCGGCGGAAAGGTACATGGCCTTCTGCGGCGCCCCGGCACACTTTATCGGCATCGGCGGCTGGGTGAACAGCGCCCGGCCACCGCGCAAATTGCGCACCAATTGCCAGGTATAGGGGGCAAGGTCGAAACGGTAATTGGAGGTGACCCCGTTGCGTCCCAGGGTATCGGTAAGGCCCTCAATGCCGTCCCAGTTCAGCTTGAGCCCGGCGGCTACAATCAGCCGCCGGTAGCGCAGGATCCGGCAGCCCTCGAGAATTACCGAGTGCCGCGCGGGATCAAAGGCGGCCACCGCGGCCTTGACCCAGTCGACACCCTTCGGAATAAGCGATGCCATCGTCTTTGCAGTTTGCGCCGGTTTGAAAATCCCCGCACCGACAAAGGTCCAGCCGGGCTGGTAGTAGTGAATGTCCGCCGGGTCGACAATGGCCACGCTCAGGCTCTTGTCCCTCGCCAGCAAGCTGGACGCCACTGCGATACCGCCGGCTCCGCCGCCCACGACCACCACGTCATATTCCGCCAGCACCATGCCGCCGTCCTTGACCCCGCTGCCCGCAACACGCGCAACAACGCCGGTCATGTCGTAGCCAGCCTCCCTGGCGCGACGGACAATTTCCGCGAGGCCCGGGCCGGCGCCGCCGCGGGACAGTGCCCAGAGGGTGGTCGAGCGCATCCCGGTGCGACAGTAGGCATGCACGGGGCCGGTTGCGTCTGCCAGCAGGCGACCAAATTCCGCAGCCTCCTCATCGCGCACATTGCCCGATGTCACCGGCAGGTAGTGTGCCTCGATCCCCACCGCTTCGGCCGCGCGCTTGATCTCGGCAAAGGCCGGCTGGTCCGCACCCTCGCCATCGGGCCGGTTACAGAGGATATGCCGAACCCCCTGGGCAGCGAGTGCCGGCATGTCGTCGCTGCCAACCTGGCCGGATACCGTCAGGTCGTCGTCCAGAACTCTGATTTGCATGTGATTTCCCTCGTTGAAAGGCCGGGTAGAAGTATTCCCGACTCAGAGCAGATTGACAGGCACCTTGAGATAGACAGTGCCATTGCCGTCCGCTTCGGGCAGATGCCCGGCGCGCATGTTGACCTGTAGCGATGGCAGGATAAGCCGGGGCATGTCCAGTGTGGCGTCACGCGCTTCGCGCATCGCTACAAATTCATCCTCGCTTGTCCCGTCGTGAACGTGGATGTTGCCTGCGCGCTCCGCCGCCACGGTAGTTTCGTACTCCACTTCGCGGCCGTTGGGCATGTAATCGTGACACATGAACAAGCGGACCTCTGCCGGTAGACGGAGGAGGCGCTGAATGGAACGGTACAGGACCCGCGCATCGCCACCGGGGAAGTCCGCTCGCGCGGTACCACCATCCGGCATGAACAGGGTATCGCCGACAAACACCGCATCCCCCATGACATGGCTCATGCAGGCGGGGGTATGGCCCGGGGTATGCATGGCGTGGCAGAGCATGCCACCCACCTGGTAGCTGTCGCCATCGGCGAACAGGCGGTCAAACTGGGAACCATCGCGGGCGAACCGGGTATCGGCGTTGAAGACCTTGCCGAAGACTTCCTGCACAGTCACGATCTGTTCGCCGATACCGATTGTGCCCCCGAGCGCCTCCTGGATGTAGGGCGCCGCGGACAGGTGATCGGCGTGGACATGGGTTTCGATAATCCATTCCAGCTGTAATTTCTGCTGGCGGATGTAGTCGATGATCTTGTCGGCCCCTGTGGTACCGAGGCGACCGGCGGCATAGTCGATGTCCAGCACCGAATCCACCACCGCACAGGACTGAGACCCCGGGTCGCGAACGACGTAGGAAAACGTGTTGGTGTCCTCATCAAAGAACGGCACTACCTCGGGCTTGCAGGTAAGGTCCAGCTCCCAGGTCTCTCTTGCTTGCATAACGGTCACCTCAATCAGGGTAAGGAAATGTCGCTGCTTGATCAGTCATGGCAGCGGGCTGTCGCTTTGCTTCATCTGAGCAAACCCCGTGCCATGCTGTGCCATTAGTAGTTGTGGGGACTATCGTTATGTTTTATATAGTATTTTTTGAGAGGGACGGCACAGGCTGTGCAGCGGGGCTGGCCGCCATCGACCGTTTGTGCCAAAATCGTCAAAATATTTGCCGAATCTGACATGTCACAGATAATTGCCAGCGACACCGACCCGCGCCTGGCCCACATGCTGGAGGGCCACGAGTGTCCGGCGATTCTGGTGGATATGGACTACCGCATACTCGCGGCCAACGACGCCTATCGCGACAGTTTCGGTGAAATCCCCGCGGACAGTGATGCGCACTGCTTCCAGGTGTCCCATGGCTATAGCGTTCCCTGCGACCAGGCGGGCGAAAGCTGCCCCCTGGCCGCGGCGCGGAACAGCGGCCAGAGAGAGCGCGTCCTGCACGTACACCTGACGGCGACCGGACGCCAGCACGTGGATGTGGAGATGCTGCCAATTCACGGCGCCGACGGCAAATTGCTCTACTTTGTCGAGTTGCTTAAACCCGTCTACCTCGCCAGCGCCGAGTTGAACACCCAGCAGATGGTCGGGCGCAGCGCCGCCTTCAATGAGTTGGTCAACCAACTCAACCTGGTCGCCCCGCATGACACCTCCGTGTTGCTGCTGGGGGAGTCGGGCACCGGCAAGGAACTCGCCGCGCAGGCTATCCACCGCGCCAGCCAACGCCGGGACCAGGCTTTGGTTACGGTGGAATGTGCCGGCCTCTCGGACACCCTGTTTGAGAGCGAGCTGTTTGGCCACACCAAGGGTGCATTCACCGGCGCCACCCAGAACAAACCCGGCCTGCTGGAAGCAGCCCACCAGGGCACCCTGTTTCTGGATGAAATCGGTGATGTGCCGCTGGGAATGCAGGTCAAGCTGCTGCGCCTGCTGGAAACCGGGGCCTATCGGGCCGTGGGCAGCACCCAGCTGCGCAGCGCGGAGTTCCGGCTCATCTGCGCTACCCACAAGGACCTGCCGGCGATGGTCGAACGCGGTGAATTCCGCCGCGATCTGTACTATCGGATCAATGCCTTCCCCGTGCATCTGCCTGCACTGCGCGAACGACGCGATGATCTGCCGCTGCTGGCCCGTTCAATACTTGGCAAGCTGGCGGGGGAAAAGCGCTTTCACCTCACCGATTCCGCCATTCGACGGCTCAGCCGGGAATCTTTTCCCGGCAACATCCGCGAACTGCGCAACATCCTCGAACGCGCGATCATCTTCGCCCACAGCAATATCCTTGATGCCCGGGTTCTCGAGCGCTGCCTGACGCTACCGATCCCGGCGACTGCTGCGGAGAGCGCCGCCGCGCCTGACCGGCAAGCGGCATGGACGAACCTCAAAACCCGGGAGCTACAGTACCTGCTGGATCTTCTGCGGCATTGCGGCGGCGACAAGGAGCAGGCTGCCGCCATCGCCGGCATCAGCCTGAGATCTCTGTACCGCAAGCTCGGCGCGGGGAATGGGACGCAGTAACATGCGCGAGCGCTGAACTGGTGCTATTGTGCGACCTGATTCCTGAACACCGCACCGGGTGCAGGGCAAGTCCACGCGAGGGGAAAAGAAAAATGAAAGCATCGGACCTGATGATCAAGGCGCTTGAAGCGGAGGGAGTGGAGTACATTTTCGGTATCCCGGGGGAAGAGAATCTCGACCTGCTGGAGTCGCTGCGAGAGTCCTCTATCAAGCTCATCCTGACCCGTCACGAACAGGGCGCGGGATTCATGGCCGCCACCTATGGCCGCCTCACGGGCAAGGTAGGTGTCTGCCTGTCCACCCTTGGGCCCGGCGCTACCAACCTCGTCACCCCCGCCGCCTACGCCCAGCTGGGCGCCATGCCGATGCTGATGATCACCGGCCAGAAGCCGATCAAGACCAGCAAACAGGGCCGTTTCCAGGTCATCGACGCGGTGGACATGATGCGGCCCATCACCAAGTTCACTACCCAGATCGTCAGCGGCGACCGCATTCCCTCCGTTGTGCGCGAAGCATTCCGGCTGGCGTCGGAGGAGCGCCCCGGCGCGGCACACATTGAACTGCCGGAAGACATTGCTGCAGAGGAAACCAGCGCCCCACTGATTCCGGCCAGTACCGTGCGCCGGCCAATCGCCGAGTACAAGGCGATCAACGCCGCCGTGGCCATGATCGAGCAGGCAAAAAGCCCGGTGCTGGTGATCGGTGCCGGTGCCAACCGCAAGCTTACCTGCAAGATGCTGCGTGAGTTTGTCGACCAGACCGGCATCCCCTTCATCACCACCCAGATGGGCAAGGGTGTGCTGGACGAACACGGCGAGCTTTTTCTGGGCAGTACCGCGCTCTCGGACAACGACTTTATCCACCGGGCGCTGGCCAAAGCGGACCTGATCCTCAACGTTGGCCACGATGTGGTGGAAAAGCCGCCCTTCTTCATGCGCCCGGGCGGCGCCAAGGTCGTGCACATCAACTTCCAGTCGGCGGCGGTAGACCCGGTTTACTTCCCCCAGCTTGAAGTGGTCGGCGATATTGCCAACAGCATCTGGCAGCTGAAGGAAAAGGTCACCGTGCAGTCGCAGTGGGATTTCGACTTTTTCCGCGAAGTACACGCGGCCTACCTGACCCACCGTCGCGAACTGGAAGACGACGATCGCTTCCCGATACTGCCTGAACGCTTCGTAAAAGACGTGCGCGGCGCCCTGCCCGGGGACGGTATCGTGACCCTGGACAACGGGGTCTACAAAATCTGGTTTGCGCGCAACTATCCGGCGGCCTATCCCAACTCCCTGCTGCTGGACAACGCCCTGGCCACCATGGGCGCCGGCCTGCCCTCGGCGATGGCGGCGAAGATGGTCTACCCAGAGCGCGCGGTCATCGCGGTCTGCGGCGACGGCGGCTTCATGATGAACAGCCAGGAGATGGAGACCGCCGTCCGCCTCAAGCTGCACATCGTGGTGATCGTCCTGCGCGACGACGCCTACGGCATGATCAAGTGGAAGCAGGCGAACATGAATTTCGCCAATTTCGGGCTCGACTACGGCAACCCTGATTTCGTCGCCTATGCCGAGTCCTATGGCGCCAAAGGCTGGCGTGTGGGCGCTACCGAGGAGCTGCAGCCCAGAATCAGGGCCTGCCTCGAAGAGCCCGCCGTGCACCTGATCGATGTTCCGGTGGACTACAGCCTCAACGACCAGACCCTGAACGTTACCATCCGCGAGCGCAGCAAGGCCATCTGAGCCACAGCCGGCGCCCGGCCTCCAGCGCCGGGCGCTTCCCCGCTATCCCCAACCGATCAGTCCGCGGCAGCTGCAGGCGCAGGTGGGCACAACCGCGACAGCGGCAGTCCACCCCGCATCCACACCCGTAATTTCAATGTGCAGATCCTGCTGCACGCCGACTCCACTCTTATCAAAGGATTCAACCATGATTACTGCAACCCGCTTTCTGTCAATCTTTGCCGTTTGCGCCAGCCTCCTCGGCGCCGGGGCCGCCAGCGCAGACCACCACAACGAAGGTGAAATGAAGAAGCCCAACATTGTCGAGGTAGCAGCCGGCAATGACGATTTCTCCACCCTGGTCGCCGCCGTCCAGGCAGCGGGACTCGCTGATGTGCTGTCCGGCAAAGGCCCCTTCACCGTCTTCGCGCCTACCAACGCAGCTTTTGCCAAACTGCCCGCGGGCACGGTAGAAAGCCTGCTCGAGCCTGCCAACAAGCAGAAGCTCGTGGACATCCTCACCTACCACGTCGTGGCAGGCAAGGTGTACGCCAAGGACGTGGTAGAGCTGACTGAAGCCACTACGGTCAACGGTGCCAACGTCAGCATCACGGTGACCGATGCGGGCGTGCAAATTGACAATGCCACCGTAGTGACCACAGATATCGAAGCCTCCAACGGCATCATCCACGTCATCGACACCGTCATCCTGCCAGGCGCCTGAACCTGACCGAGCTTGCAAGGGCGGCCTTCGGGCCGCCTTTTTTATCTCAAAGATTCATGCCCGCATAGGGGTTGGGACCACCCTCGGCAATCCACTTGTCCAACTGCTGTTCAAGTACTGGCAGAGGTACAGACCGCAGGCCCAGGATCACGTCGTGGAAATAGCGCTTGTCAAAGGCTTCGCCCAACGCCGTTTCGGCTTCCGCCCGTTTGCGCCGGATCAGCATCTCACCGAGTTTGTAAGCCAGCGCCTGGCCGGGCCAGGAAATATAGCGATCAATTTCCGTGGTCAACTCGTGCTCGGACAGCGCGGTGTTATCGCGCAAGTAGGCCTGCGCCTGCTCCCGGGTCCAGCCGTAATGGTGCAGGCCGGTATCGATGACCAGCCGGGCCGCGCGCCACATCTCATAGGACAGCCGCCCGAAATGTTCATAGGGCGTATCGTAGACCCCCATCTCCACACCCAGCCATTCCGTGTACAGCCCCCAGCCCTCACCGTAACCGGAAAAATAATTGTTGGCCCGAAACTCGGGAATGTCACCCGGCGCCTCCTGGGCGATGGCGGCCTGCAGGGAGTGACCCGGCGCGCATTCATGCAGGGTCAGCGCGGTGAGGGTATACAGGGGCCGGGACGGCAGGTCCCAGGTATTGAACAGGCAGCTGTCCAGCCCGCCGCGACCACCGGTGTAGAACGGCGCCACCGCATCGGGCACCGGCAGGATGGTAAAGCGGCGTCGCGGCAGGAACCCCAGGTTCTCCGCCAGCTTCCCGTCCACCCGCTTGGCGACCCAGGCGGTAAAAGACAGCAGCTCGCGCGGGGTTTTGGCGTAGAACTGGGGATCGGTGCGCAGGAATTCGAGGAAGGCGGGCAAATCGCCTGCAAATCCCGCCGCCTCGCGGGTGGCTTCCATCTCGGTCCGGATACGCGCAATCTCCCGCAGGCCAACGGCGTGGATCTCCTCTGCTGTGAGGTCAAGGGTAGTGAAGGAACGGATCTGTGCCCGATAAAACTCAGGGCCGTCGGGAAGGTCGCGAGCGGCCAGGGCTTCCCTGGTCCGGGGCAGGTATTCCTCGCGCATGAATTGCAACAGCTCCGCGTAGGCAGGCACCACCGCCTCATCGATGACCGCGCGCAGCGACGAGCGCAACTCCGCCTGTCGATCCGCGGGAATGGACGCCGGCAGCGACCGCATCGGCGACCAGAACGGATTGTCTTCCCCCGACTCCAGATAGGGCTCAATCGAATTCTCACGTCCCAGCAGAGTGATTCGCGGCACACTATAGCCGCGGCCCAGGCCCGCCTGCATATTGGCCTGATGTTCCGCAAAATACCGGGGCAGCTCGCGCAGACGGGCAAGGTAATCGCGATACGCCTCTTCGCTGTCGAAGCCACCCAGCCGCGGGTACAAACCGGTCCAGAAGAAGGTGTCGGAATTCAGCGGTGCCTCATAGGTCCGATAGCGAACCTCGTCGGCCAGGGTGGTCACGATCTGCCTGAATACGGCTGCGTTGATCGCAGCCTCCGGGCTCAGCTCTGCCGTGGGGATTGCCGCCAGCTCCGCCAGGCTGCGCTCCCAGCGGGCGAGCCGCCGTGCCTGGGTATCGGCATCCACCCGCGGCAGGTAGGCGCCGGCGCGCCAGCCGCCCTTGCCGTCGCGCACCTGCCCCATTTCCTGCTGCCGCCACGCGTATTCGGCCTCGTAAAGTTGCTGCAGACGCTGGTCCGCGGCGGCGCCGTGCGCGGCTGCGGCCTGCGCGGCTGCCTGAGCAGAGTGGGCACTGGCAACTGCCAGCACAAGGGCAGTGCCCAGAAGGACCGCGCGACTAATCTTCATCGGCAAACAGGTACTCCAGCGGTTATTGCGACAGCAAGAAAGAAACCCGCATGTTTGGATAGCGGGGCGCGGTTGTCAACGCCGCAAACAATGCCTGCTCCTGGTGCCAGCTCAAGCCGGGGGGCGCACCAGGGGCTGACGGGCATCTACTCCGAAGTAGCCGGCATCCGGCTGCAGGGAACTGCCGGCCAGGGGCTGGAACAGCATCAGGGTGCCTGATTCGCCGCCAAGCTCGGAGTCCAGCCACAGTGGCAGGAACGCCTCCCGGTTCAGGCGGTGATTGCCCCAGGAGGGGTCTGCCAACTGCACCTGCCCCTTGTCACCGATACCTCGAAGAACACTGAAATGCGCGACTCCATGAACCTCCAGGCGCACGATTGCGGGCACCGTGAGCGACGCCAGCAGCTCCGGAGTCACCGCCATACCCGCGCCCTGCAGGCCATAGTGCTGGGCCAACTGCAGCAGAACGGCGTAAGAGACCCCCTGCTCGCGCCAGTCCGCAGGCAGATCCCAGTCATCGCCACGCTGATCCAGCAGGTCCAGCAAGTCTTGTTCCGTAACCGGATGGCGAAGATAGTAGGTGAGGTAGGTTGCCAGCGCTGCGATACCGCAGGAAAAATCCCTCGCCTGGCGGACCACACCGGCGTCGCGCAGCGTTACCCAGTTGCGGAAACCACTATCGTCCGCTCGCACCGTTGATACTGGCAAAGACACACTGCCGGCGACAAGCAAACAGCTCGCCAGCAAGATTCTGGCTGCTGCGTCAAAACAATTCCCGCGGCGGCTCATAGGTTTCTCCCGGCGGCAATTCGCTGCGCAGCGCCTGCAGCGCCCGCTTACGACCCAGATACCCCGCGGTCAGGGTGACCAGGGAGAAGCCCCCCGCAGCCAGCACCAGAAATGCGGCCGGCAGGGCCTGTTCCCTGAACAGTGCCACCAGCAACGCCATCACACTGATCAGGGCAATGATTCCCTGAAACCAGTAGCGCAGCATATAGCGCGTTTGCAGTTGCTCGAAGCGGTAAGTCCTCAGTTTGTTTTCCAGTGGCGGGTACTTCATGCGGCCTCCTTTCCGTCTCCACGCTTTCAGTCTAGACAAAAATCGGGATTGTGCCCTGCGGCTGATTCAACAATTAAAGCCGCAGGGCAGGTACCGCAACTCCTACTGCAGGTTGATCTGCGCGTCAGTGCAGCCCGTGCAGCTTCCACCACCACCGTAGTTGGGCACGTAAACGCCCCAAAATACGCCTATCAGCGCCACATCAAAGCCGGCAACAGCAAAGGCGAGCGTCAACGGGGCGAGACGCCCGGTGGCGCTTTCCAGCTCAGTGCCTGTCAGCATCTCTGCCCCGGAGGCCATCGGGCTGACACCGCCAAAAGCGCTGTTGACCCAGGCTGTATCATCCGCCGCTGCCGGGGCCGCGCTGACAACGAGCGGTTGGCTGATCAAGGCGGCAAAAGCAAGGCCTGCCGCAATTCCAGGTAGTTTTTTCATGGTACATCTCCTTGTACGCAAGATTTCATCCAATGGCACGCCGACCTGGCGCACCCGTTGCCACTCCCACATCAAAACCGATACAACCACTCCAGCGACAAACTGGCGCCGCTGTCGCCGCTGGTGAACACATGACTGTCTACAAACACTGTCGAACGAGGGCTGGCCAGTAACCCGAGACCCAGGGAGAGACCGGTCTGGTGTCGGCTGCGAGCCAGGGTAGTACCGTCAAAACGATCGCCCGCACTGCGCTGCCAGGAGATCCCTCCGGTCAGGGTCACCCGGCGATTGACAGCGAAATTCACCTGCGGCCGCATTGTCAGGACATCCCCCGGGTTCAGCCTGCCGCCGGCAAAATCCCGCGACAGGCGCCACTCGTGACTGACTGCAAGTGACAACACCACCGGGTCGATAGCACGGTAAATGTGAACACCCAGCCGCGTCGTCCTGCCGTGGTGACGCACCCCGGGCTGCAGCCAACTGGTTTCCAGCACGTCCACTGCACCCGTCAGCATCACTGCGGGCGTGTGATTGTCCGCGCTAAGCAGCCAGTTTGCTCCCAGCGCCAGGGCGTACTGCTCATCACCTCCGGAGGCAGCCGGCCCGCGCCAGTCAATCTGTGCCTGGGTAACGCTGGCATTGACCTCCAGATTGCGGCGCATACCATAGCGCACGCGGCTGGTCACCGTGCTCGCCCGCAACTGCGGTTGCTGCCAGGCGGACGCTCCGCCTTCACCGGAGCGGAAAATCGCGGCCCCGGCGTCACCACTGTTACTGTAGGTGAACGCCGTTTGCAGCTTGAAGGTCCGCTGCTCGACCAGCAGTTCCTCAATGCTCAGCGGCAACTGTGCCTGAGCGGGGCCGACGGCTATGACTGCCCCCAGCAGGAATGCTCCGGCGATGTGGCGACCTGTGGCAGACATTCCCTGTCCTCCCGTACCAGCCCTGGCAAGTGCGAACTGACAGCATCGCGCAAATCCGTTGCCGGTGGTACGTCAGATCAGGCCGAAAGCCATCATCTGCGGGGGAAATCCTTCTCGGTACCCCGGGCAAGCGGCAGCGGGTCCAACAGACTGGCCAGTTCCTCTCGCGTCAGTTCGGTATCCTCGAGCGCCACTTCCAGTACCGGGCGTCCCTCACGGTAGGCTCGTTTGGCGATCGCGGCGGCGGCCTCGTAGCCGATTACCGGATTCAGCGCCGTTACCAGAATCGGGTTGCGGGCCACCGTATCCCCTGCGTGGTCGGCACAGGGCTCGAAGCCATCAATACAGCCTCCCATGGCAGCGCAGGCATCGGCCAGCAAAGCGATACCGCCGAGCAGCTTGTCTGCGATCAGCGGTAGCATGACGTTGAGCTGGAAGCTGCCCGATTGCGCCGCGAGCACGACGGTGGCGTCATTGCCCAACACTTCGGTCGCGGCCATCAGCACCGCTTCGGGCACCACCGGGTTGACCTTGCCGGGCATGATGGAGGAGCCCGGCTGCAGGGCCTGCAGGCGAATTTCACCCAGCCCCGCCAGCGGACCAGAGCCCATCCAGCGCAGATCGTTGGACATCTTGACCAGCACCAGCGCCACGCTGCGCAGGCAGGCGGAACACTCGACGCTCACGTCCTGCGCCGCCATCCGGGTAGAGGGCATGGCAGCTGCGGTGAAACGGACCCCGACCCTCGCCTGCAGCGCCTGCAGCAACGCGTCGACGTAACCCGCCGGCACATTGACCCCGGTACCCACCGCGGAGCCGCCGATAGGCAGTGCCTGCAGCCGGGGGCACAGGTCGGCCAGCCGCTGCCGGCACTCCTGCAACTGGAGCTCCCAGGTGCGCAACTCAAATCCCAGGGTCACCGGCATCGCGTCCATCAGGTGGGTGCGCCCGGTCTTGACCACGGTTTCCAACTCCGGCGCCCGGTTCTGCAGGCAGCGTTCCAGACCGGTGATGGCTGGCAGCAACAGGGCCTCCAGCTCCAGCATCGCGGCGACCTGGATCGCCGAAGGCACCACATCGTTGCTGCTCTGGCTGCAATTGACGTGATCGTTGGGGTGCACCGTCTGGCCGCTCTGGCGACTGGCCAGCGTGGCCAGCACTTCATTCATGTTCATATTGCTGCTGGTGCCGGAGCCAGTCTGGAACACCGAGACCGGAAAGGCGTCCAAGTGCTCCCCCGCGACCACCGCGGCCGCCGCCACATCAATCGCATCTGCAATCGCCGCATCCAGCACATCCGCCTGCGCATTGGCAGTCGCCGCGGCGCCCTTGACCAGCGCCAACGCCCGCAGAAACGCTGCTGGCAGCCGCCGCTCCGACGCAATGGCGATATTATCCAGGGCGCGCTGGGTCTGTGCGCCATACAGGGCTGTCGCGGGGACGGCGATTTCACCCATCGTATCCTTTTCCATGCGCTGGGCCATGATCCAACCTCCGGCTTCCAGGGTCTGGCGAAGAATTTCCGCTTCGCAACGGACATGCCCCAGTGTAATCCGCCAAGGAAGTTTCTGCGCACAAATCCGGGGCGCTCCCTGCAGCTGGACGCAGTTTGCAGCCTGGGACGCACCATCCCCGCACATCCACCGGAACATTGGAGTTACGCAAAGTAACATTGTGGTGCATGTCGTTTTTGTGAACTTTATATTATTGATTTATATACTAAATAAATGTTGTTCGGCGACGCTTTCAGGGTTGCATTGGCCATCTTTTATGTGGATATTAGTAACACATCGGGTAACACCCGATGTCCCAGCCACTGCCATCCGAGGTATTTCATGAGAAAATTGCTCGCACTTCCCGCCCTGTTCCTGGCCGCCCACACCTGGGCCAGCTGCCCCGCTCCCATGCCGCAAGAGGCTCCGGACATTCCCAACGGACAAACCGCCAGCATGGAAGAGATGCATGCTGCCCGGGAAGCAGTCAGCGAATATGTCACCGGGGTTGAGGCCTACCTCAACTGCCGGTCCGCAAGCCTGCATCCGCTGGTACACAACCGTGCGGTCTACCTGGCGGAAACCACCGCTGATTCCTGGAACAACGCCCTGCATACGTTCCGCCAGCGGGACAACATGCTCGCCACCAACTGATAGCCGACAAGAGCTGTCTCAGTCCACTCCGATAGCAGACCGCAGATAAGTATAAGCGCGGTCCACCGGCACCTCGGTAGGTGGTATACCAGCCCCGACAATTCACCTACCATTAAGCAATAGGACCACTGCCGTCCTCAACAGGCAGACATAATTCTCATAACAGCTGACAGTAAGGATTTTTCATGCGGTTGAAGTTTCGCAAGGCACCCCTGGTCGCGGCCATGGCCGTACTCTCTACAAGCCCCGTGGCTCACAGCCAACAACTGGAAGAAGTCATTGTTACCGCGCAGAAGCGCGCCCAGAGCCTGCAGGATGTACCTATCTCGGTTTCGGCCATGCAGGGCGACAAGCTGCAAAGCGCCGGTATTCCCAACATGCAGGCCCTGTCTGACTATGTACCCAACCTGTATATCGCCGCGGCGTCGGTCAACACCAACATCTACATGCGCGGCGTGGGCTCCGGTAACAACCAGGGCTTTGAGCAGTCCGTCGGCATGTATATCGACGGCGTCTACATGGGCCGCGGCCGCCAGTACCGCGCCGGCTTCATGGACCTGGAACGAGTAGAGGTCCTGCGCGGCCCCCAGGGCACCCTGTTCGGCAAGAACACGGTGGCGGGCGCGATCAACATCATCACCGCCTCGCCCGAGGTCGGCGAGGGGTTCAACGGTGAAATCGCAGTGTCCCTGGAATCCCACGATGGCCAGGTCTACGAGGGCTTCTTGCAGGGGTCGCTGAGCGACACATTTGCCGCCCGCCTCGGCTTCAAGCACCGGGTGACTGACGGCTACATGGACAACGAATTCCTCAACCGCTCCGAGGGCGAAACCGATGAGACCGGGGTCCGGCTGACCACGGTTTGGCAGCCCAGCGAAACGCTCAACGTCAACTTCAAGTACAGCAACACCGAGTACGAACGGATTGGCTCACCCTCCACCACAAAATTGTATCTGGCCGACCCGGAAGCGCGGGACCGGCTGTTCCCCAACCGCTCCGCATTCGCCACTATCGGCTATCTGTTGACCGACACATTTTTCCCGGACTTTGCCGAGATCGGCAACCGCGAGTTTGTGACCTTCAAGGACAATGGCTACGGCAACAGCGTCGCCGACGGCCAGGGTATCGGCCAGTATCCGGATGGCAGCGATGAAGACTACGACAACCTGGTACTGACGGTGGACTCTGAACTGGCCGGTGGCACCCTGACCTCGATCACGGGCTGGTCCGAATACACCTACATAGATGGCGTGGACGTCGACTGGCTGCCGCTGCAGTTTATTCACCGCGACGACGTCCAGGACTTCGAGCAGTTCAGCCAGGAGTTCCGATTCGCATCTCCCGGCGGCGAGTTTTTCGACTACGTAGTCGGCGGCTACTTTGAGAAGAGCGACCTGGAAATAGACCGCCGGGTCACCATCGACCTCAATGCGGATGGCCTGGTGCCACAGCTGCTGGGCGTCAACAGCCTGTTCACCCTCCTGACCGGCGGCGCCTACCCGGCCAACCAGCTCGCGCGCAACCACTACCACCAGCAGGACTCGGAGTCCTGGGCACTGTTCGGCCAGGGCACCTTCAACCTGCGGGACGACCTGCGCCTGACCCTGGGCCTGCGCTACACCGAGGAGAAGAAGGATGTGGTGAGCACCCAGTTTGTCAGCGATGACCTCACCGGACTCGACAACGCCACGGAAAACTATTTCGCCCTGTTGATCGAGGCCACCAACTTCAACACCTATCCATTCGATTTTCGCGAAAACCGCAAGACCGACAAGTGGATCCCCTCGGTCACTCTGCAGTGGGACGCCACCCAGAACAGCATGCTGTATGCGAGCTTCTCCCAGGGCTTCAAGAGCGGCGGCTTCACCGACGCCGACGACCAGGAGCCGGGGCAACTTGATGCGGGCACCTTCCCCTGCGTACCGGGCGCCCCCCTCGCGGACTGCTACGACCCGACTATACCCAACGATGAATTCGAGTTCGATGACGAGGAAGTCGATGCCCTCGAGATAGGCGGCAAGCACACCCTGCTGGATGGCAGCATGACCCTGAACTGGGCCGCGTTCTACACCGTTTACGACAACCTGCAGACCTCGATCTTCAAGGGCATCAGCTTCGGGGTGACCAATGCGGCCAAATCGGAAATCATGGGGCTGGAAGTGGATTTGCTGTGGCAGGCCACCGATCGCCTGCGGCTGGGGGTCAATGCGGCCTGGCTCGACGCCAGCTATGACAGCTTCGAGAACGCCCCCTGCACCGCGATCCAGCTGGATGTAGACCCCGCCTGCGGCACCGACCTGGGGTTCACCAACAATGACCTCTCGGGCGAGCGCACCATGTTTGCCCCCGAGTACACGGCCTCTGTCCTGGCGGACTACAACTACCCATTCAGCAACGGTCTTGAAGCCTTCATCTCCGGCGAAGCAAACTACCGCGATGAATTCGAGCCGGGTGGAGACAATGACCCGATCGACAAGATGGACTCCTACTCCAAGGTAAACCTGCGCCTGGGACTGCGCGGTGAAAGCTGGGAGGTCATGGCGTACGGCCGCAACATCTTCGACAAGGAAGTGTTCGTACAGAGCTTTGACACCCCGGTCCTCGCCGGCACCCACAGTCAGTTCATTGACGAGGGACGGATCATCGGCGTACGCGCCAAGTACAGCTTCTGACAACCTGTGGGAGCCCGCTCTGCGGGCGATCGCGCAGGGACTGCGCTCCTGCGGGGAATGGTGGGAGCCCACTCTGCGGGCGATCGCGCAGGGACTGCGCTCCTGCAGGGAATGGTGGGAGCCCGCTCTGCGGGCGATCGCGCAGGGACTGCGCTCCTGCGGGGAATGGTGGGAGCCCGCTCTGCGGGCGATCGCGCAGGGACTGCGCTCCTACCCGCACAGCGCGTCGCGGTTACACGCCGTTGCTGTCCAGCACCAGGTCAACCCGGCGGTTCAACGAGCGACCCTCCGCAGTATTGTTGTCGGCGATCGGCCTGGTCTGCCCATAGCCCACTGCGGTGATCTGGGACTCGCGCACACCATGCTTGTCGATCAGCAGCTTGCGCACGGCGTTGGCCCGGCGATCTGACAGCCACTGGTTGTATTCCGGCTCGCCGGTTATATCGGCGTGTCCTTCGACAATCGCCACCACCGCGGGGTTGTCTTTCAGGAACACCGCCGCCCTGCCGATTTCCTCGTCGAAATCGCTGGTGATGACTGACGAGTTGATGGCGAACTGGACATTGAGCGACACCGCGACCCGGTTTTCCCCAACATCTCGATAGCGGCTGGTGTTGGCACCGGTGGTAGAGAGTCGCTCCATCAGTGCTTCCTTGTCCACCTCCACCGCGCGCGGCGCTTCAGGTGGGCACAGGGGCTCGCCGTTGGGGTCATCGCCGCGGGACAGCTCCAGGTTGTACTGGGCGATCTGGGCTTCGTTGAGGCCATCGACATCCATCGCGGCCCGCAGCAGGCCGATGTTGGCCAGGGTCCGGGTCTGGGCCGCACGCAGGTTGGCCTCCGCGCTGACGTAGGCACGCTGGGTGTCAAAGTACTCGTTCTGCGAGTCCAACAGGTCGAGCAGGGTGCGCTGGCCAATGTCGAACTGGTCCTGATAGGCGCGCCGGGTCTTGTCCTGCGCCAGCCTGTTTCGATCCAGATACACGACCTGCTGCGCCAGCGCCAGAATATCGTTGAAGGCGATCATGGTGTTCTGGCGCACGTTCAGGCAGGCCTGCTTGCGTTCCTCCATAGCCGAGTAGTAGCGATTGTAGAACTCGCGCTTGCGGGCGCTATCGGCGCCGCCACGGAACAGGTTGTAGTTCAGGACCAGCTCGACTGCCTCTTCATCGTAGCGGCCTTCGAGGCCGTCCGTGTCATGCTCAACCTCGTTGCGGTAGCGCAAGTCCACCTGCGGCATGAACGGTGCGTTGGTGCGGTTGAGGTCTGCCTGGGCGGCGCGGAGATTCTCGATCGCAGCGTTGATTTCCGGGCTCTTCTCGTAGGCCAGGTTCAGTGCTGCGGCGCGCATTTCGGGAATCATGCCGGAAGGAATAACCGGCATCTGCAGGTTCGCCGCGGGCAGGTCGCCGACAATGCGCTGGAACCGCGCCTGCACGTCGTGCAGGTTGGTCATTTCGGTCAGGAGGTTGGACTCCGCCAGGGCGACACGCGCGGACGCCTGATCCTGGTCAACTCCCTGACTGACCCCGCCATCGGTACGTTCCGAAATCTTGCCATATACGTCGCGGTGGAACACATAGTTCTCCTCCGCGAACTTGACCAACTGCTGATAGCGCACCGTATCCAGGTAGGCCCGTGCAGCTTCCAGGGCGATTTCCTCCGAAGCCCGCTGCAGCTCGTAATACTGGTTCAACTTGTTGAAGCCTAGAGCGCGGACCTCCTCCCGTGTGGCAAAACCGTCGAACAGCATCTGGGTAATGGTGAAGCGGGTGGCGTCGCGGGTATAGTCGCCGAGATCTACCAGCGGGGTCTCCCGCTCCTCGCGGCCGATTTCCGCACTGAGATCGACGCTGGGGAAGTAACCGCCCTTGGCCGCACGCTGGGCCTCTCGGGTTGCCTCAAAGTTGTACCAGGCCGCATTGACTCTGGGGTTGGTCATCACCGCCTGGGTGACGGCCGTCTTGAAATCCGCGACTGGCTGCGCCTGTACCGGAACGCCCGGCAGCGAGCACGCCGCGACCACGGCGCCGATCACGCCTAGTTTATTCTTCATAAATTGTTTCCCCTTTCAATACAACATACGGGCGGCGTTATATCGCCGCCTCGATAACTGCCGCCCGAGTATAGGCGA
The DNA here is from genome assembly GCF_030649675.1 of Haliea sp. E1-2-M8. Lineage (GTDB taxonomy): Bacteria > Pseudomonadota > Gammaproteobacteria > Pseudomonadales > Halieaceae > Haliea. The sequence goes on from NZ_JAUTDR010000002.1 coordinate 124,653, forward strand.
AATTGCAGGAATCCATAGTTAGTTGTGGACAATTACCATGAACCACGTCACAAAATACGGCCCCGAGCACCCAATTGGGGCATTTATCCCGCTCACCGCACAGAGGTTTACCGTACTATCTGCTAGCGACAGCGGCCCCGGACAGGACTACCATGGCGCCGCCCCGATGACAGCACCAGCCCTGGACCAGGGTCGGCCGTGGACTGAGCATGCCTTCAGCAAATGCACTACACAGTAGACTTCGGGCCATCGCCGCTGCGATCGTCGCGCTGGTGCTCAGCTGTGCCATGGTGCTGGCGAATGTTGACCTCGACCGCATGGAGCGTCTGGCGCTCAGCCGCCACGGTCCCAACACCGCCGAGACAGTGGTCCGCTGGCGCGCACTGATCAGCGAGATATCAACACTGGGTGAAACAGAGAAGGTGGAGCGGGTAAATAGCTTCTTCAACAATCTGGTCCGCTGGCGCACGGACATCGAAGTGTGGCGGCAAAATGACTACTGGGCAACGCCGCTGGAAACCATGGCGCGCCGCGAGGGGGACTGCGAGGACTTCAGCATCGCCAAGTATATGACCCTGCTGCTGGCGGGCGTCGACGTGGGCAAGATGCGTGTCACCTATGTCAAGGCGCAGATCGGCGGCGCCTACAGCAATGCCACCGAGGCTCACATGGTGCTGGCCTACTACCCCACGCCCTCCGCCGACCCCCTGATTCTCGACAACATGATTTCCGAGGTCCGGCCGGCCTCCAGGCGGCCAGACCTGACGCCCGTGTTCGGCTTCAACAGCCAGGGCCTGTGGGTAGGCGGCGCCGCGGCGCCTGCCACCCGGGACCCGGGCGCCAGGCTGTCGCGCTGGCGCGACCTGTTACAACGGATGGCAGCCGACGGGCTCGGCTGATCCACGCACACTGACGGAGTACCGGCATGTCATTATTCAAACAGCTCTGGCTGGCAATCATCCTCCTGCTGAGCCTCGTGTTCGGCGGCAGTTTCGTGGTCAGCAGCCTCTCCGCCAAGAGCTATCTGGAGCAGCAGCTCTACATGAAGAATTCGGACAATGCCTCTGCCCTGGCCCTGTCGCTCACCCAGCAGGATGCGGACCCGGTGCTGCTGGAATTGACCCTGTCGGCCCAGTTCGACACCGGGCATTATGAGCTTGTGGAACTCATCGGCCCCGAGGGCAACCTGATTGTCCGCCGCGAGGACACCCAGAAAATCGAGGACGCCCCCGCCTGGTTCATGCAACTGCTGCCCATCGAGGTCGACCCCGGCATTGCCCAGGTGCAGAAGGGCTGGCAGCAGGTGGGCACCCTCACCCTGCGCAGCCACTCCCGCTTTGCCTACAAGGAACTGTGGGAAAGCACCCAGCTGCTGGCCCTGGTGTTCCTGATCGCCATGGTGGTCGGCGGCGTGCTGGGCAGCTACCTGCTGCGTATCATTCTCAAACCCCTGGACGACGTGGTGAACCAGGCTGAAGCCATCGGCCAGCGGCGTTTCATCAGCATTCCCGAGCCCTACACCCTGGAATTCAGGCGGGTGGTCGGCGCCATGAACACCATGTCAGACCGGATCAAGGCGGCCCTGCGCCAGGAAACAGCGCGGCTGGAGAAGTGGCAGCGCAATGCCCATATCGACAAGATTACCGGGCTTTTGAACCGGGAGCCGTTCATGCAGTCACTCGGCGCGGCGCTGGAGAGCGATGACGTCAATGCCACCGGTACCCTGACTCTGGTGCGGATCGGCGGGCTGGCCCAGCTCAACCAGACCTACGGACGCAAGGCTATCGACGGACTGTTGGCGGAGGCGGGTGCAGCATTGAACGCGATCGCCACTCGCCACAGCCGCTGGGCTGCCTCGCGCCTGAACGGCTCCGACTTTGCCCTGATGGCGCCCCGCTCCATAGAGCCGGGCGAGGTGGCAAGGGAAATGCAGGACGCCCTGCGTGAAGTCATGGAGACCCGCAGCATGCTGCAGGAAGTTACCCTGCCCGCCGCGACCACCGTCTATGTCCACGACGACACCCTGCCCAAGCTCATGACCCGCCTGGACGGCGCCCTGATTTCCGCGGACCAGGAGGGTAACTCCGCAATCAACCTGGCCTACGCCGGCGACATCCAGATGATGCCGGTGCGCGAACAGATGCAACACTGGCGCAAGGTGTTCCAGCGCGCCTTTCAGGAGCAGCGCTTCAGTCTCGCCAATTACCCGGTAATCGGCATCAACAAGCGCCTGCTGCACTTCGAAGCGCCGGTGCGGCTGGAATACGAGGGCCAGGAGCTGGCGGCGGGCACTTTCCTGCCCTGGATCAACCGCCTGGAACTGTCCAGCGAGCTGGACAAGCATGTGCTCGACCTCGCCCTGCGCGTCGCCGCGGTCCGCGGCCGGCCTCTCTCCGTGAACCTGTCTGTTGGCGCTCTGGTGGAGCCCAGTTTCCTGCTCTGGCTGAGCGATCACCTGTCCGCCGCCGGGCCCGCCGCCGCCAATCTCTGGCTGGAGCTGCCCGAATCCATGGCCTTCCGCCATCTGGAGGCCTTCAAGAAACTGGCCGCCAGGGCCAAGACCTACGGCTGCAAGATCGGCATCGAACACGTCGGGCACCAGCTCGCGGAGATCGGTCAGCTCAGCGACGTCGGCCTGGACTACGTGAAAGTGGACTCCTCGTTTATCCGCAATATCGACACCAATGCCGGCAACCAGACCCTGTTGCGCACTTTGTGCACCGTGGGTCACTCCATCGGCGTGATCGTGATTGCCGAGGGAGTGCGCAGCAAGGAGGAGTGGGGGCAACTGCAGGAACTGGGCATTGACGGCGCCACCGGGCCGGCGATGACTGACTTCAACGCATAGCGCGCTGCTCAGTCATCGCCGAGGAGGTTGAGGCTGCCAGGCAGGTTGCTGCGCAACGCCTGGCGATGCAGCATCTTCTCCTGGGCCGATGCCGGCAGGTCGGTGAACAGAATCACGCCCCGACCAATCAGCAATTCCACCACGTCTTCCAGTACGCGGACAAAATCCTGGTCGGTGGCGCTGATCTGCCGCGCCTCCGCTCCCATTTGCCCGAGAAAATCCTGTAGATCCGGGTCATCCGCGGCAATCACCGCCATGCCATCCGTCGGCACCTGACTGACTGCGACGATCTGTCCATCGGCGTCGCGCTGTACAAAGGGCATTGTGCTACTCCAAAAAAATCCCCGGCACCCTTGCAGGAACCGGGGATGGATCATAGCTCAGAAGCTCACTGGTCGACAGTCATACTGCCGCCCAACGGCTATCATTCGCCTTGATAACCGGGGTCCGGCTTGTTGTTGTCGTTCAGACTCAACATCAGGTCGAACTCCAGCGCAGCGACATCATCCACCGCTGGGGCCTGAGGCCCAGCCGTGGCTGTACCCGCAGCCGAAGAGTTCCCAGTCACCGTGGGGCTCGTGTTTTCCTCACCCGCCGGCAGCTGGATCTCATCGTCCTGGGACAACACATCCAGGGCATTGATGGCGAAGGTAGTATCCTCGGCAATGGATACGCCGCCATCCGTCCAGCTTACCTGCGACTGGCCGTGCACTATCACGTCGCCGTTTGCATCGGTTCTGGCTTCACTTGATTCGTCGTAGTTCAGAGAAATGCTCTCGATACCGAGCTCACCCAGTGAAACCAGTTCGCCCTCATCGCTTTTGCCATCCGAGTTGGCATCCTGCCATACCGCAAACTCACTCCAACGTTCGTCGCCCGGATCGAGCATACCGTTGTTGTTGGTATCGAAGACTTCCCCGATCGCTTCCATGTCAGTCTCGGCAGTCTCGGACCACTCAGTGAAGACGTACTCGCGCGCCTCGTCGATGGTGCCAGAGTTGTTGGCGTCAATGACCAGCAGGCCATCCTCCGGTGCAACCCAGGCAGTGTTGACCGACTCGCCAGTGGACTCGTCCGTGAATACCACGCCCGCGTCGCGAGATAGATAGCCGGCGCCATCGTTAGCGAGGTCTACAACAACCGGAGCTGACTGCCCTGAAATACTAAAACCGCCGTCCGCAGAGCCATCAAGATAGATGCTAAATTGCTGTTCCGCGAAGTCGCCATCGCTGTCCTCTATCGACAAAGAACCCAATGTGAAATTGAAATCGACGGGTGGTGGCTCCTGTTCAACAAACTGCCCTACGGTCACATTGTTCAACCTCAACCCTTGATTTGAACTGGCTTCACTGTTTTTGACCGTTACGCTTGAAATTGTCTTTCCGGTGTCGAAGCCAGGAAGTTCCTGAACGGCGACGTTGGCACCATCGAATGGGGACGTACTAATTATTTCTGATGACCCGTCACTGTAAGCGACATTTATTTCCAGGGAGCGTACGGTTCCGTTCCCAGTGAAACCATTCGCTTGGAACTGGAACGTGTTTACCGGCTCGTCGAACGCAAAGGTCAAGCTCTCCCCACCGTTAAGCACGTTGTTGGCAACTGCCCAGCCCTTAGTGCTTGGATTGACCTCGTCATCCGGCTCCCCCGGAGTGCTGTCACCATCGCTTCCAGTGACAGTTACCGTCAGGCCTGAAATCGAGCTGTTGATCGTCTTACTTATGGACGGTCCCGAAGCAGTAACGTCCGTGGTTAGAAGCGTATCCGTCACTAACTCCGGCTCTCGCTCAATCACCTCAAGAGAGTCATCGCCGTCTGCATTCAGGGTTAGTACACCCACCAGGGCATTCTGCCCATCCTTCAGGTTCAAGACGATCTGGCTGGGTGACGAGCTAACCACTTCCACGCCACCCGATGCTGCATCAAGCTCGAAAGAAAGGCTTGGGCTGGGACCATCTGCGCCGTAGGTCCAGTCAGCGAACTGCTGGGTGTATACAGCACTGACATTGGGCGCGGAGAGCTCCACAATCCCGTCATTGTCCGGATCTGCGACATTGATGAATTCCGGATGATCATCCGTGATATCAACATTCACCACCTGTGCGGCCGTGTTGCCGGTAGCATCGGTCGCGATGACGGTAACCGCGGCCACATTATCTGCCAGGTCTGAGGCTACAGCGTGGCTGTACGCCGCTGACTGCAGGAAGGTTACAACGCCAGTATTGGCATTGATAGTGAATTTGCCAAGATCGGCAATCACCACTTCACCGTTTCCGTCAGCGCCTTGCAGCGTATAGGTGTAGCCGCCGGCTCCACCACTGGCAGTGACCGTGGTCGTATCCGTGCTGTCATTGAGCACCGCATCATCCGACTGGATATCGCCACCGTAACTAGTGGTCAGGCCCGATTCCGTGTGCGTAATAGTCAGCGTCGTGGTCGCCGTGTCCCCATCCGCGTCGACGATAGTGTAAACAAAAGTGTCCGTCGCTTGTGGCGGTACCGTGTTCGGGTCTGCGTTGTAGGTGTAGCTACCGTCGCTGTTAAGCGTCAGCTCGCCATAGACCCCAGCGATGCTGACACCGACATTGCCGCTGACTGGCGAGTTGGTGTCGTTGCCAGAGGCAACGCCAACCACACCGCCGGGGCCGTCGGCGCCGAAGACGTCGTTGGTGACGACATCGCCGGACACAGAACCACCCTCGGCGACGCTGGCCGTGTCAGCAACTGCCGTGGGCACATCATCAATAATGTTGATGTTGATGAAGCCGCTGTCGCTGTCGCCGTCCTCATCACTGACGGTGACGCCAATGGAGTCGGTCTCCACCGCACCGGCCACATCCGTGATCGGGCCGGACAGCGTGTAGCTGTAGTCGAGCTCGCCCGCCACCGCATCAAAGCCGGTAACGGTGAGGATACCGGTGCCCGTATCGACGGTGTCATTCCCCGTCAGGACGCCGTCCTCAACCACAGTGATTCCACCGATGACGATGTCCACCGGCGTGTCGGTGGCGCTGTAGGTAAAGCTGCCCGTGGTGGTCTCACTGTCGCTGGCAGCGTCAGAGCCAATACCGTCCAGGCCAGCCTCGTTGACAGCGTCCGTGCCCTCACCCGCCACAGCGGGCAGGTCCACGGTGACGTCGCCGTCACCAAGGGTCACGGTGACCGTGGTAAAGGACTGGTCGCCGTCGGCGTCCTCAATCGTGTAGGTGAAGACATCACTCACACCACCCGGAGTGCCGGCATTGCGGGCGTAGCTGTAGTTGCCATCGCTATCGATGCTCAGCGTGCCGTAGGTACCGCTGATAGCGGTGGCAACGGTGGCTGCGTCGTTCAGGGCGGTGCCGGCGGTGCCGGCTACGACGCCGACCACGGTGGCACCGTCAGCGCCCTCGGTGTCGTTGCTCAGCACGTTGCCGATGGCCGGGCCAAAGTCGCCAGCGTCGAGGCTGTCAGTGTCGGCCGCTGCCGTCGGCACGTCATCCACGATAGCAACCGTCAGCGTACCGGTGGCATCATCGCCATCCACGTCGCTCACCGCGACACCGAAGCTGTCGCTGGTGGGATCGCCGTTGGTGTTCTGCGTCAGCGGGTAGCTGTAATCGATCGTACCCGCCGCCAGGTTCACGGCATCGATGGTCAGCGTGCCATGCTCGCCCGCCAGCGTCTGGCCGACCTGCAGGGAGCCTGCCGTAAGCGCCAGCGTCGCGCCACCGGCACCGGTCAGGGTCACCGTCAGCGGCGCATCCGAACCGGTGAAGCTGATCTGGCCCGAAGTGGTCTCGCTGGTGTCGCTGTTGTTGCTGCTGTCACCATCAGCCAGTTCACCAGAGCCCTGCGGCAGACCTGCCTCGGACACCTGGGTGCCCGCTTCGCCCGCGGTCGGGACGTCCAGCGTCACATCACCGTCGGCTGCAATGGTCAGCGTCGCCGTATCGAAGTCGGTGTCGCCGTCGGTCAGCGTGTAGGTGAAGACATCATCACCGCCCTGGTCCGCTGCTGCAGTCCGGGTGTAGGTGTAAGCCCCCGTCGCCGCATTCACAACCAGGGTGCCGTAGGTGCCGTTCACCGTGATGTTGCCATCACCGTCCGCCACCTGGCTGTCGATAGCAGTGATCGTCGCACCGTCCGCACCCTGCAGGTCATTGCCCAGCAGGTTACCGGTCGTCTGCGTCGCGCCAATGGCCAGCACACCCGTGTCGTCGTTCGCCGTCGGCACGTCATCCACGATAGCAACCGTCAGCGTACCGGTGGCATCATCGCCATCCACATCGCTCACCGCGACACCGAAGCTGTCGCTGGTGGTATCGCCGTTGGTGTTCTGCGTCAGCGTGTAGCTGTAATCGATCGTACCCGCCGCCAGGTTCACGGCATCGATGGTCAGCGTGCCATGCTCGCCCGCCAGCGTCTGGCCGACCTGCAGGGAGCCTGCCGTAAGCGCCAGCGTCGCGCCACCGGCACCGGTCAGGGTCACCGTCAGCGGCGCATCCGAACCGGTGAAGCTGATCTGGCCCGAAGTGGTCTCGCTGGTGTCGCTGTTGTTGCTGCTGTCACCATCAGCCAGTTCACCAGAGCCCTGCGGCAGACCTGCCTCGGACACCTGGGTGCCCGCTTCGCCCGCGGTCGGGACATCAACCGTCACAATGCCATCCTCAATGGTGATGCTCACTGTGGCTGTGCTGGTACCACCTTCCCCGTCGGAGATGGTGTAGTCAAATGTATCAGTACCGTCGAAGGTCGCATTCGGCGTATAGGTGAAGGTCCCATCGGGGTTCACCACCACACTGCCGCTACCAGGCTGTGTGTTGCTGATCACGGTCAGCGGGTCGCCGTCGGGATCGCTGTCATTGGGCAGCACTGTACCCTGCACAGGCGTATTTACCTCAGTGCTGAATGCGTCGTCCACCGCATCCGGGGGGTTATTCTCTGGCGGCGGCGGTGGCGGCGGCGGTGGGGGCGGCGGAGGCGGCGGCTCGGTCGCATCCAGAATCTCCACAATGCCCTGATTGTCCGCAATCGTGGCGTTGGTCGGGTTGCTGAGGTTGACCAGGAACTGTTCGGTGGCCTCCACGATATTGTCGGTATTGGTCTGGTACTGGACTGTCACTTCGGTGGTGCCAGCCGGGAAGGTGATGGTGCCGCTCTCGGGGTCGTAGTCTCCACCAACCACCGTCGCGGTGTCATCGGCGGACGCAAAATTCACGGTCACGGCCTCGTTTACCGCGGCCGAGAGTGTCAAGGTCAGGGTCGCGGTCTGGCCTTCCGTGACGGTGACATCGTTGATGCTGATGGTCGGCAGGAAGTCATCGACAATCGTCACCACACCCTGGCCGTCGGCAATTTCCGCGCCCACCGGGTTGCTGAGATTCACCAGGAACTGCTCGGTGCCTTCCTGGAGGTCGTCCTCGTTGGTCTGGAACTGGATCTGAACCGAGGTCGTGCCCGGTGCAAAAGTGATGGTGCCCGTCTCCGGGTCGTAGTCGCCGCCGACAACGGTGGCGCTGTCATCAAGGCTGGCAAACTGCACGCTTACAGGAACGTCGCTGGACTCGGACAGGCTCACCGTCAGCGTTGCCAGGTCGCCTTCCGCCACGGTCACGTCGTCGATGGTGATCAGGATCGGGGCGGGCTCCGGCTCTGGCTCGGGGACCACTACCGTAACCGTGGCCGTATCCTGATTGTTCCCATCCGGCGTGGTGGCGGTGTAGGTGAAGGTGTCCTCGCCGAAGAAATCTTCACTCGGGGAATAGGTAACGGTGCCGTCAGGGTTGATGACCACGGTGCCGTTCTCGGGCTGGGTCACCGAAGTGATCACCGAGCCCTCAATAAAGATATCATTGCTGGATACGTCAATGACCACCGGGGTGTTGAGCTCTGTGGTGGCTTCGTCATTGATGGCATCGACGGTAAGCAATGCCTCGTTGTCTACAGCCTGCGGAGCCTCGGGAGTGGCCAGGGCCGCGACGGAGCTGAACTCATTGGTATTCTCTACAACCCGGCCCAGGCGAATGAAGCTGGAGCCCGCGTTTTCGCCGCCACCGGCGCCGCCGGCACCCGCCGCGGTTGCATCCAGACCTTCGAGGATATCGCCGTCACCTTCCAGGGCGGCCAGCACGGCCGCGACCGTTTCGTCCTCGACCGCACTCTCCTCGGCACCCGCGGCGCGTTCCGCGACAATATCCCGGGTCAGGGTCATTTCCGGCACGTCGGCTATGACAAACGGGCTGCCGTCTGACAGTGCAAGCTCTACCGAGCCACCGCCGGGGGTGACGACGGTTTCGCCTTCCAGCAGAACGTCACCGGGCTTGAGCTCGCGCAATTCGCCATCGGCGTTGCGGGCGTAGGCTTTGCCAATTACCGCCACTACTGTTGCTATCGCTACGTCGGCCATGTTCGATTCCCTTGTTTTACGTCGCCCTGGAGGGCGATCGTTGTTGGAAGTTGTGCAAATTTACGAGTCTCGATAGTACGCTGCCGCACAGACAACAGCATTGTACTAAAGGGCAGTAGGTAGGGCGCTTGATGTGACCTGGGTCACATAGCTGGCAGGTCAAGGCGGGATCTGTGACTCAGTTCACGGCGGTGTAGGTAGGAATATTGTTCATCGCCAGGGCCAGCTGCACGCGATCGCGGACCCCGAGCTTCTCGAAAATGGTCGAAAGGTGTGCTTTGACCGTGCGCTCGGCAATGTCCAGGACCTCTGCAATCTCGCGGTTACTGGCCCCGTGAGCAACCCGCTCCGCTACCATCAACTCCCTGGGAGTCAGGTTATTGAGCTCCGGGTGTTCCGGCGCGGGAGTGGGCACCACCCGCAGGGACAGGGCCATCAGGCGCTGCACCAGTTCCGGCAACATCCAGAGCCCCCCGTGCTCTACCACCAGGGCGATTTCCCGCAGCTGCTCCGGGGCCGCCTCGACGTGGCAGTAACCCACCGCGCCATCGTTCAGCGCCTGAAACGCTTCTGCCTCGGAGGGAGTGGCCGTCATGACAACCACCCGATAACCCGCCGCGACCGCTTCCCGTAGCCGCGCCAGGCGTTCCATGAGATCCAGCCCGACTCCATCAAGCCACACCGTCTGCCGGGCCACTACCGCCAGCGGTGCAACATCAACGACCTGGGGCACGGCACAGGCGTCCGGGAACGCCTGCCGCCAGCGATCGCGCATCCTGCCCTCGGCCACCACAAACAACTGTTTCATCAGCGCTCCGTCAGGGCGTACTGCTTGGCCCGCAGCACGGGCTTCATCAAATACGCCAGGATAGTCTTCTTCCCGGTCAGGATATCCACCTGCACCGTCATACCCGGCATGATCGGCATCTCCTCGCCGAAGCCAGCTTGCTTCGTGCGCACATGCACCTCATAGAAGGGGTTGCCTTCGTCATCCATGATGGTGTCGGCACCGATATGCTCCACGGTGCCCTCAAGGCCACCGTAAACCACAAAATCATAGGCCGTGAACTTCACCAGCGCTTCCTGTCCGGGGATCAGGAAGGCGATGTCCTGGGGCCGGATCCGGACTTCCACCAGCAGGGTATCGTCCAGCGGCACCACTTCAACGACTTCCTTGCCCGGCAGCACTACCCCGCCAATGGTGTTGTGGTACAAGCGCTTGATCGTACCCTTTACTGGTGACCGTATTTCGGTCTGCTGCACCCGGTCACTGAGGCCCAACCCTGCCTCACGCAAGCCGTTCATACGGGCAATCGTGTCGGTCAGTTCTTCACGCACCTTGTTCTCATACTCAACTTCCACCTCGCTCAGCCGACCCCGGGCCTCCTGGATGGCGGAGGCGATACGCTTGATCTGGGCCTGGGACTGCTCGAACTCGCCACTGAGCTGGTTGACCTCGCGCTCCAGGCGCAGGATTTCAACCTGCGAAACCGCGCCGGAGGAGACCATGGGCCGGGTGACGCTCAGCTCCTGCCGGCTCAGGTCCAGGGAGCGGGACAACTGGCGCGAGCGGGCGTTAACCTCTGCCAGCTCCTGCTCCCGCTGCTCCAACTGCTCCGCGGCGATCTGCCGTTGCAGGTTAAGCTGGGCCAGGCTCGACTCATACAGGGCTCGCTCCTGTTCCACAATTTCGGGCACCTGCCGCAGCCACTCGGGCACCACCACGAACTCCGTGCGGGCCAGGTTGGCACTCAGACGCGCCGCTCGCACGGAGAGGGCCTGGAACTCGGTCTGGTTCTCGCGCAGATTGGATTCGGAGCGGGTCTGGTCCAGCCGCACCAGCAGCTGCCCGGCCTCGACAATATCCCCGGCGCGGGTGTGGATCTCGGTCACAACACCGCCATCCTGGGATTGCATCACCTGGATCTGGCGCGAGGGAATGACCTTGCCCGTGCCTCGGGTGACCTCGTCAATCTCGGCGAAAGCAGCCCAGGCCACCAGGGCGATGACAATCAGGGCAACGATATACAGCACGGCCCGGGCACGCAGGGGCTGCTGCTCTACATAGGCACGGTGAGCATTCTGCTCCCAGTTACGGGGCGCATCGGCGGCGTCCTTGAGCCACGGAGCAAAGATGAAGTCCGCCAGATAGCGCTTCCGGGGGCTATCCGGGAGCGGCTCTGGCACGCCTTTGGACTCCGGTTCCTGGCTCATTTGGCCGCCCCTATCTTGCCCTGCTGCAGGGCCTGGACCACGCTGTCGCGCGGCCCGTCGGCAACCAGCCGGCCGTTGTCGATTACGATGATCCGATCGACCATTTCCAGCAGCGAGTTACGGTGGGTCACCACCACCCAGGTGCGGCCCTGGATGTAGTCGGTAAGCTGCTGCTTGACCGCCACTTCGGTGGAATGATCCATGGAGCCGGTGGGCTCGTCCATCAACAGGATAGGCGGATCGTGGACCACCGCACGGGCCAGGGCGACGCACTTGCGCTGCCCCCCGGACAGTGAATCACCGCGCTCGCTGACCTGCATGTCGAAGCCCTTCGGGTGGCGGTTGATATAATCGGACAGGTTGGCAATTTCCGCAGCACGCACCAGCGCCGAGTCGCTGACGTTGGCGTGGGACAGGGTGATATTGTCGCGCAGGCTGCCATAGAACAGGGTTACGTCCTGGGGCACGTAACCCACGCGGGAGCGCAGCTCACTGGGGTCAAGCTGGCGCAGATCTATGCCGTCTATCATGATGCTGCCTGCCGTGGGCTGGTACAGCCCCATGGCCAGTTTCTGCAAGGTGGACTTGCCCGAGCCGACCCGCCCCAGAATCGCCACCCGCTCCCCGGGCTTGATCCGGAACGACACATTGCTCAACGACTCCAACTCCGCCCCGGGGTAGGCAAATGACACCTGGCGGAACTCAATGTCACCCTTGAACATCTCCCGGGACAGCAACTGGGCCCCCTCTTCCCGTTCCATCGGCTTGGCCATCACCTCATCCAGGGAACTGAGGGAGATCCGGGCGTTGTGCCAGGAGGTGACCAAACCCGCCACCTGGCCGAAGGGCGCCATCGCCCGGCCGCTGAGCATGGTGCAGGCGATCAGGCCCCCCATGCTTAGCTCGCCCGCGGTGATCAGATAGACCCCGGTGATGATCACGAACATGGTGACCATCTGGTTGGCCCACTGGGTAACGTTGATGGTGGAGTTGGAGACCAGCCGCAGTTGCACGCCGACGTGGGCCAGGAACGCTGTGGCTTCCTCCCACTTGCGCTGCATACGCGACTCGGCACCCATGGCCTTGAGCGTATCGAGACCCGCCAGGCTCTCGATCAGGGTGGCGTTGCGCAGGGCGCTGGCGCGGTAGGTAGTCTCGGACAGCTCCCTGAGCTTGCCCTGGGTAGCCAGCGCATAGCCCAGCACAAGCAGCAGGCCGACCCCCAGCGGAATCAGTATCGGCCAGGCGATCCAGGCGATCACCGCAATGAAAATGATGGCGAAAGGGACATCGATCAAGGTGGTCACCGAGGCCGAGGTAATGAAATCACGCACGGTTTCGAAGGAGCGCAGGTTGACCGCGTAGGAGCCCACCGAACTCGCCCGGTGCTCAAGCCGCGAGCCCAGCACCCGTTCCATGATCTGCCCCGACAGGCGCATGTCCACCCGGCGGCTGGCCAGATCCAGAAAATAGCCGCGCATGGTGCGCAGAACAATGTCGGCCACAAGGATGATGATCACCCCCGCCGCCAGCATCCACAAAGTCTCCACCGCGTAGTTGGGTACCACGCGGTCGTAGACGTTCATGGTAAACAGGGGCAGCGCCAGGGCGAACACGTTAATGAAAAAGGCCGCCGTCAGCACGTCCCGATAGACGGGCATGTTGGCGCGGATGGCATCCCAGAACCAGTGACCCCGATCGGAGGTCCCGGTGCGCGGCGCGCGCTGGTCGAAGCGGAACCGCGGGCGACAGACGATAAGCCGGCCACTCTCCTGGGCCAGCAGTTTTTCCGCCGGCACCTCCACCGCCGCCTCGTTGAGGGAGGGGAAAATCACGGTGGCGTTGGCGCCGTCGTCGCTCCAGCCCATCAGCAGGCAGGCGCGATCGTTTTTCAACAGCACCACGGCGGGCAGCAGCGCGGGCTCCACGTCGCTGGCACTGCGCGGCAGAATGCGGCTGACCAGTCCCACCCGGCTGGCGGCGCGTTCAAACAGGGCAGGGGTCAGTTGGCCGTTCTCCAGCGGCAACCCTCCTACCAATGCCTCACCGGTGGAGGGAGTGCCATGATATCGGCACATTGCCAGCAGGCTCTGTAGCAGCGTATCGTCAAAGCTGGCAGTCATTTCTGGCGCTCATCCCCGTGGTCCAAACCCGGACCTCATTATTATCAACAGCAGCTAAACTACTGAATATGGCAGAATTTCCGTGCCCGCAGAGGATAAGCCAGTTGCCTGTGAAATACCATGTGACTCACTTCACAAAGCGGACAACTCGTGCTGGGATACGCCAGCCCGGGTTTGTGTAAAGTCAGGGAAATGAGCCACACTGTGCAGATGCCATTGCTCCAGAATGGCAGAGGAGATATTGCAATGTCCGACAAACACCCGGTTTTTGAAGCACGCGATTTGGCGCCCCCCGTCTGCAAGGACAAGCAGGGCGAAGAAAAATATACAGGCGTCGAACGGCGCAAAACTGAGCGCAGGGATCACCAGGATCGTCGCGAGGAAGTGCGCTTCGACATCACCAAGGAAGACCGCCGCTCGGGCTCAGGCCGCCGCAAGGACGACAAGACCCCGAAGTTCTGGTGAATAGTATCATGTCACTAGCACCCCACCTCGGCCTTCGCACGGCTGAAAGCCTCCAGGGCGAAATCGATATCCGCGTCAGTCAGCGCCGCCGACATCTGGGTGCGAATCCTTGCCTTGCCCTTCGGCACGACCGGGAAAGAGAACGCCACCACGTAAACACCCTGTGCCAGCACCGCCTCGGCGAAGCGGCCAGCGAGCGCCGCGTCGTGCAGCATGACCGGCACAATGGGGTGCTCCCCGGGTAACAGCTCGAAACCCAAATTTTCCAGACCGGAGCGAAAACGGGCGGTGTTGCTGGCCAGGCGCTGGCGCAGTTCCGGCACCGTCGCCACCAGTTCTACCGCCTTGATTGCCCCCGCCACCACTGGCGGCGCCACAGTATTGGAAAACAGGTAGGGCCGCGAGCGCTGCCGCAGCAGGTCGACAATCTCCTGCCGCGCAGCGGTGTAGCCACCGCTGGCGCCGCCGAGTGCCTTGCCCAGGGTGCCGGTGGTGATATCGATCCGGTCCATGCAACCGCGCAACTCATGGGTGCCGCGACCGCCGGCGCCGACGAAGCCGGTGGCATGGCAGTCATCGAAGTGGACCAGGGCGTCGTAACGCTCGGCCAGGTCGCAGATTTCGTCGAGGCGGGCGACATAGCCGTCCATCGAGAACACGCCATCGCTGGTGATCAGCTTGAAGCGGGCCCCGGCGGCAGCCGCTGCCTGCAGCTGTGCCTCGAGATCGGCCATGTCGCTGTTGCGATAGCGGAAGCGCTTGGCTTTGCACAGGCGGATACCGTCAATGATGCTGGCGTGATTGAGCTCATCGGAGATGACCGCGTCCTCCTCACCCAGCAGGGTTTCGAACAGGCCGCCATTGGCGTCAAAGCAGGAAGGGTAAAGAATGGTGTCCTCGGTACCGAGAAACGCCGACAGGCTGGATTCCAGCTCCTTGTGCAGGGTCTGGGTGCCACAGATAAAGCGCACCGAGGCCATGCCATAGCCCCAGTCGTGCAGGCCCGCGGCGGCGGCGGCATTGACCCCCGGGTGTTGGGCGAGGCCGAGGTAGTTGTTGGCGCAGAGGTTCAGCACCTCCTTCTCCCTGACCCCCACGTGAGCCCCCTGGGGCGTGGTGATCAAGCGCTCGTGCTTGTACAGGCCCGCGGCTTCGATTTCCGCCAACTGGCCCGCCAGATGCTCCTGGAACCGCTCATACATGCGCTTTTCCCCGCTGCAGGACATGTGCCGCATACAGCATGGCAGACAACAGCAATACGGCGCCACCCTGGTGCGCCGCCGCCAGACTTATCGGCACATGGCGCAGCAGGGTGGTAATGCCGAGGACAACCTGCAGCCACAGTGCCAGCACCAGCAGCACCGTCGCCATCCTGGCGCGGGGCCCCAGCCCCGAGCGCCACAGCCGGAAAGCAAAAACATGCACCAGGCCGAACAGAATGTAGGCGAAGATGCGATGGTTGAACTGGATCGCGGTAATGTCCTCGAAGGCATCCAGCCAGGCCGGCTCACCCGAGTACAGTCCGGGCGGGATAAAGCTGGTCCCCATCAGGGGCCAGGTGCTGTAGGCAAAGCCTGCCTTGGTGCCGGCGACCAGACCGCCGGAGAGAATCATCAGGAATACCAGCGCGACCAGGGCCAGGCCCCAGGGCGCCAACTGGTGCGGGGTGCGGCCCCGCGGATGCCGACCGGTGACCAGATCGAGGATCAGCCACAGCATCCAGGCATAGATAAGCACCGCCAGCCCGAGGTGTGCGGTCAGGCGGTACTGGCTGACGTGCGGCACGTCGACCAGCCCGCTCTTCACCATGTACCAGCCGAGGAATCCCTGGCAGCCGCCGAGAATGAACAGGCCCCAGAGCTTGGGCATCATGCCCGCCCGGATCCGCCCGCGCAGGGCAAAATAGAGCATGGGGAAGAAGAACAGCACCCCGATCAGGCGCCCCAGTACCCGGTGCAGGTACTCGTACATGAAGATCACCTTGAAGGCGTCCATGGACATGCCGCGATTGATCTGCAGGTATTCCGGAGACTGGCGGTATTTGTTCAGGGCCTCTTCCCAGGCCGCGTCCGACAGCGGCGGGATTACGCCCATGATCGGTTGCCATTCGGTGATGGAAAGCCCGGAATTGGTCAGGCGGGTTACCCCGCCGAGCAGGATCATGCCAAAGATGACCGCCGCGCAGAGAATCAGCCAGGCGGCGATCTGGCGGTCATAGTCAGCTTGTCGGGGATATACCATCGCGTTGCCTCGGCCCGCAGTTTCCAGAGGGCGGCAATAATAACCGAAATGGCTGGCCAGGTGGGTCACACGAGTGGGTTAGCTCAATTCGAACGTCATCTCCGGCACCTCATCGGGCACCACCAGTTCACCCGCGGTCAGGCGCACGATCTCCTCCACGCTCACCCCGGGAGCGCGCTCCCGCAGCCAGAACTTGCCGTCGGCGATCTCCAGGTAGGCGAGGTCGGTCACCACCCGCTTGATACACCCGGCCCCGGTCAGCGGCAGGGTGCACTGGGGCAGCAGCTTGGATTCACCGTCCTTGGAAGCGTGGGTCATGAGGACGATGATATTGTCGGCACCGGCCACCAGGTCCATGGCGCCGCCCATGCCCTTGACCAGCTTTCCGGGAATCATGTAGGAGGCGATATTGCCCGCCACATCCACCTCGAATGCGCCCAGCACCGTGAGGTCGACATGGCCACCACGGATCATCGCAAAAGACTCCGCGGAGGAAAAGATTGAGGCGCCAGTGGCCGCGGTGACCGTCTGCTTGCCGGCGTTGATCATGTCCGGGTCCAGTTGCGCCTCGGTGGGAAACGGCCCCATGCCCAGCAGGCCATTCTCCGACTGCAGCATCACCTCAATGCCCTCGGGGGCGTAATTCGCCACCAGGGTGGGAATACCGATGCCGAGGTTCACATAGAAGCCGTCCTGCAGCTCCTGGGCGACGCGCTGTGCCATTTGTTCGCGGGATAGTGCCATAGCTGTGTGCTCCCTCAGCCTGCGCGCACGGTGCGCTGTTCAATGCGTTTTTCGAACGTGCCCTGGATCAGGCGGTTGACGTAGATCCCGGGAGTATGAATCTGGCTCGGCTCCAGTTCGCCGGGCTCCACCAGCTCCTCCACTTCGGCGACGGTTATCCGGCCGGCGGTGGCGGCTTCCGGATTGAAGTTCATGGCTGTGTGGCGATAGATGAGATTGCCGTAGCGGTCGCCCTTCCAGGCCTTGACGATGGCGAAGTCGCCGACAACCGCTTCCTCCAGGATGTAGTGGCGACCATTGAACTCACGCACTTCCTTGCCTTCGCCCACCGGGGTGCCGTAACCGGTAGCGGTGTAGAAAGCAGGAATGCCGGCGCCGCCGGCGCGCATTTTTTCCGCCAGGGTGCCCTGGGGCGTCAGCTCCACCTCCAGCTCGCCCGCCAGCAGCTGTTCCATGAACAGCTTGTTCTCGCCCACATAGGACGACACCATCTTGCGGATCTGCCGGTCCTCCAGGAGGATGCCCAGCCCGAAACCATCCACACCGCAGTTGTTGGAGAAGAAGGTCAGGTCGCGGGTGCCCTTGCGCTTGATCTCGGCTATCAGGTTTTCCGGTATGCCGCAGAGGCCGAAACCACCGGCAATCACCGTCATTCCATCTTCCAGGCCCGCCATCGCCTCGGCATAGCTGCCCACCACCTTGTCGAATCCGGCCATGTTGCTTCCTCTGTTGTTGGCTGCCAGCGCCCCGCAGCTGCTGCGGTCGTCAATGAGGCGCACAGCTTCATACAGGCGGTTACATTTATCAAATATATTTATTCCACTCCCGAGGTAGGAGCTCACTCTGTGAGCGATTTGTGTGCCCATCGCCCGCGGAGCGGGCTCCTACAGGTAGGAGCTCACTCTGTGAGCGATCCCTGCCGATGGTGGCTGTACCGCAGCCAGTCACGTAGAATGGCGCGCCCACTACTACTGCAACCTGCTCCCATGCCTCTGCTCCGCCTCGAATCCCTGCAACTGCACTACGGCACCCAAGTGCTGCTCGACCATGTAGACCTGACCATCCGCCGCGGCGAGCGCTGGGGCCTGCTGGGCCGCAATGGTACCGGCAAGACCACCCTGCTGCGCATTCTCGCCGGGGAGCAGCAGCCGGACGCCGGTGAGCGCTGGCTGCGCCCGGGCGTGCGCATCGCGCGCCTGCTGCAGACCCTGCCCGACGCCGATGACAGCAGCGTCTATGACGTGGTCGCCGATGGCCTGGCGGAGGCCGGCAAGCTGCTGGCCGAATACCACCACCTGCTGCAGGATGCGGACATGGACTTCGACCGCCTGGCGCGGGTACAGCAGCGGCTCGAGGCCGCGGACGGCTGGGCCCTGCAGCAGCGGGTCGAAACCACCATTACCCAGCTGCAGCTCCCCCAGGACGCAAAAATGGGCGAACTTTCCGGCGGCTGGCGCCGGCGCGTTGCCCTGGCCCAGGCCCTGGTCGCGGACCCGGACATTCTGCTGCTGGACGAGCCCACCAACCACCTGGACATCCCCGCGATCCAGTGGCTGGAAACCCAGCTGCAGCAGTTCCGCGGCGCAATTGTCCTGATCACCCACGACCGCCGCTTCCTGCAGAATGTCGCCACCAGCATCGCCGAGCTGGACCGCGGCCACCTGACCACCTGGCACGGCAGCTACCAGGGCTTTCTCAACCACCGCGAGCAGGAACTGGAGGCCGAGGAACGCGCCAACGCCCTGTTCGACAAGAAGCTGGCACAGGAAGAGGTGTGGATACGCCAGGGTATCAAAGCCCGTCGCACCCGCAACGAGGGCCGGGTGCGTGACCTGGAGGCGATGCGCCGGGAGCGCCAGCAGCGGCGGGAAAAGGTCGGCAGTGCCAACTTCAATATCGAGGAGGCCAGCCGCTCGGGCAAGATCGTGGCGGAGCTGGAACACGTCAGCAAGGCTTTCGAAGGCCGGGAGGTCATTAGCGACTTCTCCACCATCATCCAGCGCGGCGACCGGGTGGGTATCGTCGGTGCCAACGGCGCCGGCAAATCCACCCTGGTGAAGCTGATCCTGGGCCAGCTTGCGCCGGACAGCGGCACTATCAAGCTCGGCACCAAGCTGGAGATCGCCTACTCCGACCAGCTGCGGGGCAAGCTGGAGCCGGAGCAGAACCTGATCGACAATATCTGCGGCGGCCAGGATTTCATCGAGATCAACGGCAAGCGCCGCCACGCCATTTCCTACCTGGGGGACTTCCTGTTCAGCCCGGAACGGGTGCGCACCCCGGTCAAGGCGCTGTCTGGCGGCGAGCAGAACCGTGCGATTCTGGCGCGCCTGTTCAGCAAGCCCGCCAACCTGTTGGTGCTGGACGAGCCCACCAACGACCTGGACGTCGAAACCCTGGAGCTGCTGGAGGACATCCTGCTGTCCTTCGACGGCACAGTGATCCTGGTCAGCCACGACCGCGATTTCATGGACCACGTGGTGACCCAGCTGCTGATCCTGCGCGGCGACGGCACGGTGGAAGAACAAGCGGGCGGCTACAGCGACTGGGAAGCCCGCGGCGGCAGGCTCACCGATCCCGCCAGCCGTGGCCAGCAGATGCCCGCGAGCAATCCCGAACCGGCAGCCGCGACTGCCACTGCGGTGGCATCGGCTGCGCCCCCCCGGCGCAAGCTGTCCTACAAGGAGCAGCGCGAACTGGAGGCCCTGCCGGGAAAGATCGAGGCGCTGGAACAGCAGCAGGCGGCGCTCCAGGCGCAGGCCTCCGACCCGGCCTTCTATCAGCAGGACCGGGCCAGCATGGACAAGGTGTTGGCGGATCTGGCTGCGGTAGAGGACGCCCTGGAAGCAGCAATCGAACGCTGGACCGAGCTGGAGGGCTGACCGGGGCACCTTGATGAAATGGGGTCAGGTCCTTCATGTAGCATTCGACCGAATGCCACATGAAGGACCTGACCCTTTATAATCTCTTCCCAATCAGTGACTCAACAGTACCTTGCCGACAGCCTCGGCGAGATAATCAATATTGGCGCCGTTTACGCCCGCGACATTGATCCGGGATGATTCCAGCAGGTACACGCTGTGCTCTTCCCGCAGGGCCAGCGCCTGTTCCCGGCTCAAGCCCAGGAACGAGAACATCCCCTTCTCCCGTTCGATAAAGCTGAAATCCCGGTCGGTACACAGCTCCAGCTTGCTCACCAGGCTGGTGCGCAGGCCGTTGATGCGCCGACACATGGCCTGCAACTCGTCCTGCCAGTTGCCGTTGAGCTCGTCGTCAGCCAGCAGCCGTCCCGCCAGCAGGGCGCCGTGGGCCGGCGGCATGGAATATATGCGCCGGGCTGCCACCTGGGCCTGGCTGCGCAGGGCGCTGGCGCTGGTGGGGCTGGCCGAGGCAAAAATGGCCGCCCCGGTACGCTCCCGATACAGGCCCATGTTCTTGGAGCAGGAGGCGGCAATAATGACTTCGGGCAGGCGTTGTACCAGCAGGCGCAGGCCCGCGGCATCCTCCTCCAGACCATCACCCAGGCCCTGGTAGGCAATATCGACAAAAGGCAGGAAACCCTGCTGCGCGGCCATCTCCGCGATCTCACCCCACTGCTCCAGAGTCAGGTCCGCGCCGCAGGGGTTGTGGCAGCAGCCGTGCAGCAGGACCACATCGCCCTGCTTCGCCTGCTTCAGATCATCCACCATGGCGTCGAAATTGACCCCATGGCTGGCGGGCTCATAGTAACGGTAGGTTTCAAACTTGAGACCCACGCTGCCCAGTAGCGGTATGTGTACCGGCCAGGTGGGATCGGACACCCATACCCGTGCTCCCGGCGCCGCGGCGTTGATGATTTCTGCGCCTATGCGCAGGGCGCCACAGCCGCCCGGGGTCTGGATGCTGCTGACCCGGGAATCCGCCAGGGCGGGGCTGTCCGCACCCAGCACCAGCCGCTGGATCCCGTGGTTGAAGACCGGGTCGCCGGCCGGGGGCATATAGGCCTTGGTGGTTTCCTCGTCGACCAGCGCCTGCTGGGCCAGGCGCACGGCCTCGAACACCGGGCACACGCCCTCTTCGTTCATGTAGATCCCGACTGTCAGGTCTACCTTGTCCGGGTTCGGGTCCGCGCGACAGGCGGCCGCGAGGCCGAGGATGGAATCTTCAGGAACCTGGGGCAGTGTCTCCAGCATGGCGTTTGTCCTCGTGGGTTATCAGAGTTCCGCCAGCAGGGCGGTCAGGTAGTGCCAGAACGGCGGCACGGTATCGATGCGCAGCCGCTCGGTAGGTGAGTGGGCGCCGCGTATGGTGGGGCCAAAGGAGAGGATGTCTGTATTCGGCTTCTTGCTCTTCAGGATCCCGCACTCGAGGCCTGCGTGAATGGCCTTGACCGCTGGCTCGCTGCCAAACAGGCGTTGGTGCAGGGCCTTGGCCCGGGCCAGCAGTGGGCTGGCGAAATCCGGCTGCCAGCCAGGGTAGCCGTCGATGCGATGAATCTCCAGACCGGCGAGCCGGGCCAGCGCTTCCACCCCGGTGCGCAGCGGCACTGCCTGCTCGGCGTTGAAGAAGCGGTAGCTCGCCTCGAGTTCCAGAACGCCGTCCTGCAGCTGCAGCCGCGCCAGGTTGATGCTGAGGTCTACGAGATCCGCGGGCTGGGCCAGGCTGTAGGCCTGGGCGCCGTGGGGGAATGCAGCGAGCAGTGCCAGCAGGCGCTGGCTGTCGGCCAACGACAACACTGGCAGCGGCTCCACCGGCGTCAGGCTCAGGGATACGCTGTGGTCTGCCGCCGGCAGGTAGCTGCGCCAGCGAGCCGTCAGGGAATCCAAACGCTCAGCCAGCACTTGCGCCTGCTCGGGTGTGCAGGCAAAAGCCGCCGTACCCTCACGCGGAATCACATTGTGAGCGACGCCGGCATCGGCGCTGGCCAGCTGCACCGTTTCCACTTCTGCCAGGCACTCCGCCAGCATTTTAAGTGCATTGCCGAGCTGGTGGTGGATTTCGACACCGGAGTGGCCGCCGGCCAGTCCCTTCAGTTCCAGGCTCCAGTACGACAGCTCAGCGTCGGGCTCCGCCAGCGGATAGCGCCCGGTCAGCAGCCAGCCGCCGCCTCCGGCGCAACCTATATACAGCTCGTGCCAGTCCTCGGTATCCAGGTTCAGCATGATATCGCCGCTGAGCAGGCTGGCGTCCAGCCCCAGGGCACCGCCGAGGCCAGTTTCCTCGTCCACGGTAAACAAAAGCTCCAGCGGCGGGTGCTGAACGTCACTGTCGGTCATCACCGCCAGGGCGGCGGCACAGCCGATGCCGTTGTCCGCGCCGAGGGTTGTACGGTCCGCCAGCAACCAGCCGTCCTCCACCTTCAGGCTCAAGGGGTCGGCATAGAAGTCGTGGGTCTTGTCGCCGGTTTTCACCGTCACCATGTCCAGGTGGTTCTGGATGATCACGGTGCCGTGGTGTTCGCGCCCGGGGGACGCGGGCACATAGACCACCATGTTGCCGGTGGCATCCAGCTGCCAGCGATAATCGTGGGCCTCGGCCTGCCCGATCACGTAGTCGCGCACCGCATCCTCGACTTTCGAGGGCCGCGGAATCTGCGATATGCAGTAAAAGTGTTCCCAGAGATGTTCAGGGTCCGAGGGGTAGGTTGCTGGTTTCGTCATCAGGACTGGCCTCGAGTTACATCAGGGCAAACTTGGCGATGAAGATCAGCGCCAGGAACCAGGCGCCGGGTGAAATATCCCGGTATCTGCCGACACACAGCTTGATCGCGACATAGCTGATGAAACCGACCGCGATCCCGTTGGCGATGGAAAACGTCAGCGGAATCATCACCACTGTGAGCAGCGCCGGCACCACCTCGGTCATGTCCTCCCACACCAGGCTCTGCAGGCTGGTCAGCATCAGCATAGCAACGTAGACCAGCGCCCCCGCAGTCGCGAAGGCCGGTACCATGGCAGCCACCGGCGCAAAGAAAATTGCCACCAGAAACAGGGTGCCCACGGTAACCGCAGTCAGGCCCGTGCGGCCGCCGGTCGCAACACCGGCGGCACTCTCCACGTAGCTGGTCACCGGGGCGCAGCCGAGGAAGGCGCCGAATACGCTGGAAGTGCTGTCCGCCTTCAGCGCCCGGTCCAGGTTGCGGATGCTGCCGTCCGGGTTCACCAGGCCGGCGCGAGTGGCGACCCCCAGCAGGGTACCCGCGGTATCAAACAGGTTCACAAACAGGAAGGCGATAATGACGCTGGTCATGGCGACATCCAGGGCACCGCGAATGTCCAGTTGCATGAACACGGGCGCCAGGCTCGGCGGCGCCGCCACCAGCCCCTGGTACTGCACCAGGCCAGAGCCCAGGGCGATGCCGGTAATGCCCAGAATGCCGATGATTATCGCGCCGTGCACCTGGCGGATGGAAAGGATTGCAATGACCAGAAAACCCAGCGCCGCCAAAAAAGGCTCGGGTGCCGTGAGGTCGCCCAAGGTGAGAAAGGTGGCCTCGCTGGCAACGATGATGCCGCCGCTTTTGAGCCCAATGAAACCCACGAACAGGCCCACGCCAGCGCCCATGGCCACGCGCAGGTCCAGCGGTATGCTGTCCAGCATCCAGCGCCGCAGGCGGGTGACACTCATGATCACAAACAGCACGCCGGCCAGGAATACTGCCCCCAGCGCCACCTGCCAGCTGTAGCCCATGTCGGCCACCACGGTGTAGGTAAAAAATGCGTTCAGTCCCATGCCCGGCGCCAGCCCCACCGGCCAGTTGGCGTACAGGCCCATCAAGTAGCAGGCCAGCGCCGACGCCAGGCAGGTAGCAACAAACGAGGCCTGCGGGTCCATGCCGGCGGCCGCCATCATCTGCGGGTTGACGAAGATGATATAGGCCATGGTGACGAAGGTGGTGGCGCCTGCAATCAACTCGGTGCGGACGGTGGTACCGTGTTCGGATAACCCGAAAACTCGCTCCAGAGGGCCTGCCGCAGTCTGGTTACCTTGCTCCATGGTGCTGCTTGCTCCCTCTGCCAGGCAAGTGCGAAAAGGGCGCAGTTTACGCAATCGCCGCGGGGGGCACCATAGCCGAAAAGCTGTGCTAACCTCTGCGCCTTCGCCGCCCCACCATCGCTTGAGGAAAGCACCGTCATGCACAAGTACTACATCAGCGCCCAGCAGTTGCTGGAAGACTCCTTCAGACTGGCCTGGCAGGTGTATACCAGTGGCTATCGGCCCAACTACATTGTCGGCGTCTGGCGCGGCGGTGCGCCGGTGGGGATTGCAGTGCAGGAGCTGCTCGACGTATTGGGGCTGGAGGCGGACCATATCGCCATCCGCACCTCCTCTTACACCGGCATTGGCGAGCGCAGCCGCCACGTCAAGGTGCACGGCCTGACCTACCTCATCAAACAGCTGGAATCCGAGGATTCGCTGCTGATCGTCGACGACGTGCACGACTCCGGCCTCTCCATAGACCAGGTCATCCACGATCTGCGCCAGGCCTGCAAGAAGAACACGCCGGAGATCCGCATCGCCACCCCATACTACAAGCCAGGCAACAACCAGACCGACCGGGTGCCGGATTACTACATCCACGAAACGGCGGACTGGCTGGTATTCCCCCACGAACTGCACGGCCTGACTGCCGCGGAGATCCGCGCCAACAAGCCCGAGCTCGCCAGCATCATGCCGGAGCTGGAGCAGCACCTCACCACTAAGAGTCGATAAGCGCGCTATTTGCGGGTGTAAGCGCGCACCACATCAGCGTGTTGTGGAAATTCCGCCAGCAATTCAGCACGTTTGCCCAGGGCCATGTCGGCATAGTCGAAACCCGGGGCAACCGCCTCGCTGATCAGCCCGTACTCCCCCGCCGGAAGGTGTGACGCCTTCCAGACCCCGCCGTGCACGGTCAACTGCAGGCGCTGGCCAGCGGCCAGGTCCGGCCCCAGCACTGCTTGCTCAAGGCGCCCGTCCGGATGCAGCAGGTAATAGTGCACCGGCGCACCGAGATGGTAGAAGTGCACGATGTCGGACTCGTTGCGGTGCCAGTGGCCAATCGGTGAATCATTCGTCAGCAGGTAGTGAATGGAAGTCATGGTGTAGCGCGGCCCGCGCGGGGTCTCTACCTGCGGCCGGTGGTCGGGCTGAAAGGTGCGGGCAAAATAGCCGCCCTCGACGTGGGCCTCCAGGCCGAGGGTGGCGATGACAGTCCTCTTGTCCGGTAGTGTCACGGTAGCCTCCTCGGCAACGATACGTTCAGCTCCGGCGATCAACGCCACCACAGCACAGATGAACGCGACGCTTGCGGTTCTCATGCGTCGTTCTCCTGCTGCTCCCGCAGCGCATTGCGAATACGGTCGCTGGCCCGGGTCACCGCCGCGCGCAGCGCTGGCTCCTCAATGGTGAGTACCTGGCGGTCCCGCATCAGCACCTGCCCGGCGACAATAGTCGTCTGCACGTCATGGCTGTCGAGCACATACACCAGGTGCGATTGCACGTCGTACAGGGGCAGGTGCCGGGTCTGGGTGACATCGAGCTGGATCATGTCCGCCTGCATTCCCACCTTCAGCTGGCCGATCACCTCGCCCATATGGATGGCCGCCGCACCCAGCCGTGTCGCCATGGCCAGGGCCTGGCCGGCAGGCATTGCGGTGGGCTCACCGCTCGCCACTTTGTGCAACAGGGCCGCCATGCGTACTTCTTCCCACAGGTCGAGATCGTTGTTGGACGCCGCGCCATCAGTACCCAGACCGACATTCACGCCCGCCGCCAGCATCGCCGGCGCCGGGGAGATACCGGCACCCAGTTTCATATTGGACGTGGGATTGTGAATCGCACCCACCCCGGCGGCGGCGGTCAGGGCGATATCCTCCGCGTCCAACTGCACCATATGCGCTGCAATCAGCGGCAATTGGTACATACCCAGCCCCGCCACATGGCGCACTGGACTGGTGCCATACTCCGCGGCGATAAACTCGGTCTCCGCCGGCGCCTCAGCCAGGTGCATGGACACCACGGCATCCAGCTCAGTGGCTTTCTCCACCGTGGCCTGCAGGTGTTCCGCCGAGACCGTGTAGGGCGCATGTGGCGCGAAGGCGGGTGTAATGCGTGGATGCCGGCCCTGCCAGCGGCGGACAAAATCCGCAGCCGCGGCAAAGGAGTCGTCCCAGCCGGCAAAGCCGGGGCTGGGGTAGTCAATGTGCGGCGCGCCGATCACGGCTCGCAGGCCACAGCGCTCGACCACGCCGGCGATTTCGTCCGGGTAGAAGTACATGTCGACAAAGGTGGTGGTACCGCCGCGGATCATCTCCCAGCAAGCGAGTTCAGTACCGGTGCGCACGAACTCAGGGGTAACAAAGCGCCCTTCCATCGGGAAAACATACTGGTTCAACCAGGTCATCAGATCGAGGTCGTCGACCATGCCCCGAAACAGGGTCATGGCGGTGTGGGTGTGGCCATTGACCAGGCCGGGCATCAGCACCCGGCCTTCACCCGCGATAGTGGCTTTGGCCACCCAGGCCCGGTCGATCCGCTCCCGGGGGCCCACATCCACGATCACACCGTCGCGCACCACCACCGCGGCATCCCGCAGCTCCGCTTGTTCGGCATCCATGGTCAGCAGGTAATCTCCGTAGACGATGAGATCGGCACCGCTGGCCGGGCTCGCCGTTGCAAGCAATGGCGAACACAAACAGCCCAGCAAAAGCCAGGGCGCGAACAGTTTCAACACAGGCATTCTCCCGTCCCGCGCTTGCGGGGACTCAGTACAGTTGGCTGCCCATCAAGGTGGGCAAATTCTGGTATTTTTGCCGCGGGGGGCTGCGGCCAACGCTACACACGTGTAAATTTTGCACAAATGAGCCGCCAAGGCCAGCCGCGGGCACCAGAACCCGGTATCGCTCCGCAAGAAACCACTCACAGCACCCCACCCGTTTACTCAGGAGAGACATCCATGAAAAGGATCACCGTACCACGGTTGGCCCTGACCGCCGCGATAGCCGCAGCGACTACAGCGACCGCCCCAGCCATGGCGCAGCTGGAGGAAATCATCGTCACGGCGCAGAAGCGTGAGCAAAGCCTGCTGGATGTCCCCCTGTCTGTTGCGACCATGAGCGGCGAGCGTTTTTCTGCCATCTTTGAAGGCGGCGCGGATATCCGCGGCCTCTCCGCCCGGGTACCTGGCCTCTATGTCGAATCATCCAATGGCCGCGTAGCGCCGCGCTTCTACATCCGCGGGCTGGGCAATATCGACTTCGATCTCGCCGCGTCCCAGCCTGTGTCCATCATCATGGACGAGGTGGTCAAGGAGAATGTGGTGCTGAAGAGCTTCCCCCTGTTCGACGTTGAGCAGGTGGAAGTGCTGCGTGGACCACAGGGCTCCCTGTTCGGTCGCAACACCACCGCCGGTATCGTCAAGTTCGATTCCCGCAAGCCCACCCAGGAGATGGAGGGCCGGGCCAAGGTGGACATCGGCGAACTGGATACTCTTAATTTCGAGGGCGCCGCTGGCGGCGGCCTCACCGATACCGTCGCCGGGCGCGTCGCGGTGCTGTATCAGAGCCGCGGTGACTGGATCGACAACGGCTTTACCGGGGAAGACGATGCCCTGGGCGGCTTTATCGAAAAAGCCGTCAAGGGTTTCCTGCTGTTCGAGCCCAATGACCGCATGAGCGCGCTGCTGGGCGCACACCACCGCGACCTGGATGGCACCGCCGCGGTGTTCCGCGCCAACATCTTCAACACCGGCAGCAACGACCTCAATGAAAACTACGACCGTGACACCGTGTTCTTCGACGAGGGCGACAACAACCCGCAGGAGTACCGTAACACGGGCGTCAACCTGAAAGTGGAGTACGACTTTGACAGCGTGACCCTGACCTCCATCACCGCGGGCGAGGATGCCAAGGGTCGCAGCCTCGGCGATATCGACGGCGGCTTCGGCGCCGCCTTCCTGCCGTTCATGGGGCCGGGCTTTATTCCCTTTCCCTCCCAGACCCAGGACTCGGCGGATGTACAGCAGTTCACCCAGGAGTTCCGTCTCTCCAGCAACAGCGGCGAGCGACTGAACTGGCAGGTAGGCATGTTCTACTTCGACTCCGAACTGGATGTGGAGACCAACCCCTTCTTCGTCCCGCCCACCACGGTCACCCATGAAAACACCTCCGTCGCCGTGTTCGGCCAGGCCGATTACGCACTCACCGACGCCTGGACCCTGACCGCAGGTCTGCGCTGGACCGACGACGAAAAGGACTTCTTTGCCCCCGGTTTCCAGGAGAGCGTGTCCGATGACCAGGTCAGCGGCGACCTCGCCCTGTCCTTCGCCGCCGGCGATACCTCCCTGTATTGGGCCAAGGTCGGCACCGGCTTCCGCGCACCCACCATTCAGGGCCGGGACGTCGCCTTTGGTGCGCCACCCTCGGTTGCCGACTCCGAGACCATCACCTCCTTCGAGGTAGGCTACAAGGCGGAGTACCTGGACGGGCGCATGCGCCTCAACGCGGCGCTGTTCTACTACGAAGTGGATGACATCCAGTTCACCGCCGTGGGTGGCGTGAACAACTCGATCCAGCTGGTAAACGCCGGGCAGGGTACCGGCCAGGGCGGGGAACTCGACGTCGAGTGGGCCCTCACCGACAACTTTGCCGTCACCTTCGGTGCCGGCTATGCCGATACTGAAATCGAGGACAGCAGCCTGCGCGTCGGCCCCTGTGGCAGCGGCGCCTGCACCATCCGCAACCCCGTTGATGGCGATGGCCTGGTGTTCGTCGACGGCAACCCCTTCCCCCAGGCGCCCGAGACCACGTTTAACTTCACCGCCTCCTGGACCCTCCCGGTAGGCAACGAGTCCGAGCTGTTCGCCTTCACCGACTGGTCCTACCAGGGTGACACCCAGCTGTTCCTCTACGATGCCGCCGAGTTTGTCACCGACGGCCAGTTTGAGGGCGGCCTGCGCCTGGGCTGGCGCCTGCGTGACGGCAGCTACGAAGTGGCCCTGTTCGGTCGCAACATCACTGACGAAGAGAATGTGCAGGGCGCGATTGACTTCAACAACCTGACCGGCTTTACCAACGAGCCGCGCGTCTGGGGTCTGTCGCTGTCCAGCACATTCTGACGGTGCAGCCGTGAGCAGGCTGGTTGTTGTCGGCTCCAGCAACACCGACATGGTCATCCGGGTGCCGCACTTGCCGGCGCCCGGAGAGACCGTGCTCGGCGGCAGCTTCAGCACTGCCGGGGGCGGCAAGGGCGCCAACCAGGCGGTGGCGGCGGCGCGGGCAGACGGTGACGTCAGTCTGGTTGCCTGCGTTGGCAAGGATGACTTCGGCTACGCCGCGCTGGCGGCCTTTGCCGTAGTCGGTATCAACACCGATCACTGTATGGTCGACCCGCAAGCGCCCTCGGGGGTCGCCCAGATTCTGGTGGACCCGAGCGGTGAGAACAGCATAGCGGTGGCACCGGGCGCCAATGCCTGCCTGCTACCGCGCCATATCGACACGGCCGGCCGTCTTTTGGAGAAGGCCGCCGTGGTCCTGCTGCAGCTGGAAACCCCGATCGAAACCGTGCTCGCAGCGGCCCGCCGCGCCAACCAGGCGGATGCGGTGGTTATCCTGAATCCGGCTCCGGCGCAATTGTTGCCAGCGGAGCTGTACCCGCTGCTCCAGATGCTCACCCCCAATGAAACCGAGGCCGCGCTGCTGACCGGCATTCAGGTCCGGGACCCGGGTTCCGCTGCGGCCGCGGCCGACACGCTGCACCAGCGTGGCGTCGGCACTGTGCTTATCACCCGCGGCGCCAACGGCGTGTACCTCTCCCAGAGCGATGACTCAAGGGAGCCCCTGCGCAGCGAGCACCCGGGTTTCCCGGTGACGGCAGTAGACACTACCGCAGCCGGTGACGTGTTCAACGGCTGCCTGGCCGTCGCCCTTACCGAGGGCTTGCCGTTACCGCAGGCCATACGCTTTGCCCAGGCCGCGGCCGCAT
Source organism: Haliea sp. E1-2-M8 (assembly GCF_030649675.1). Lineage (GTDB taxonomy): Bacteria > Pseudomonadota > Gammaproteobacteria > Pseudomonadales > Halieaceae > Haliea. Next base: position 154,618 of record NZ_JAUTDR010000002.1, read on the forward strand.
TGTCGGTACAGCAGCCCGGTGCGCAGGCAAGCGCGCCGACCCGAGCTGCGATAGAATCCTTCCTCATCACCCAGGCAACGACGGATACACAAACACCATGATCAAATCTGCATTACTTTCCCTGCTCTGCGCCCTGTTGGCATTTCCCGCGCTGGCGGAAACTGCCGCTTCAGGCCCGATTCCGGTCAAGGTCGTGGTAGTCACCATGTTCGAGACCGGGGCCGACAGCGGCGATGAGGCCGGGGAATTCCAGCGCTGGTACGAGCGCGTGCCGCTGGATACCCGCTTCCCGGCACCGCATATGCACCACGATATCCACATGAACCTGGAATCCGGCGTTCTCGGCATCGTTACCGGCATGGGCACGGCCAATGCCGCCGCCAGTGTCATGGCACTGGGCCTGGACCCGCGTTTTGACCTGAGCAAGGCCTACTGGCTGGTGGCGGGGATCTCCGGCTTCGACCCGGCCGACGCCTCGCTGGGCTCCGTGGCCTGGGCCGAGTGGCTGGTAGACGGCGATCTGGCCCATGAGATCGACACCCGGGAGATCCCCGAGGACTGGGAGCACGGCTACTTTCCCCTGTTCAGCCAGGGCCCCGGCGATCCTGAGCGCAGAAATTACAATCTGGGCGAAGTCTTCCGGCTCGACACCGGGCTGGTGAACTGGGCTTACGACCTCACCAAAGGCATGCAACTGCCCGATCACGAAACCCTGGCCGCGGCCCGCAAGCCCTATGTCGACTACCCGGTGGGACAACAACCGCCGAAAGTGATCAAGGGTGACCAGCTGGCCGCAATGACCTTCTGGCACGGCAAGCTGCTCAACGACTGGGCCAACGAGTGGGTCAAGTACTGGACCGATGGCGAAGGCGAGTTCGTCAGTTCAGCGATGGAAGACACCGGTACCTATCAATCGCTCACCTACCTGCACGAAGCCGGCAAGGTCGACAAGCAGCGGGTGCTGGTGCTGCGCACCGCCTCCAACTTCACCCTGCCGCCCCCCGGCAAGACCGCCGCGGAATACCTGCGCGAAGAGCAGCACGACAGCTACGCGGGCCTGGATGCCGCGCTGGAAAATGCCTACCTGGTGGGCATGAAAGTGATCGAGACCCTGCTCGCGGACTGGGACAAGCATGCGGTGACGCCGCCCGGGCAGTAGCCTGGCGCGGCTCTACAGCCGCGAAGCCGTCAGAGTGAAGTCGGCGTGCGCCCAGGCCCGCTCGAAACGGGCCTGTGCCTCGGCCGCGGCTTCCGCCTGATCCTGGGCGGCGAGCGCCTCAGTCAGACCGTACAGGGACCAACCATTTTCCGGGTTGCGCCGCAACTCCTCGCGGTATACCGCCTCCGCATCTTCAGCCTGACCCAGCTCCAACAGCACCGCACCGAGAGTCTGCCGCACCGGAGCGTGCCAGCCCGGCGGCTCATCGTAGGGAATTGAGTCCTCCAGTGCGACCGCCTCCCGCAGGGCCGCCACCGCGGCCTCGCTTTCGCCCCGCGCCGCTGCCAGTTCACCGGCCAGTACCCGCTCTGCAACCTGCACCCCGTGTTGCAGTGAATACCGGCCCCACATCAGCAGGTCGCTGATGCGCGGATCCTCCCGGGCGGTGAGCACAGCCTGGTAATGCTGCTCCGCGTCTTCGAGCCGCTGCTGGTGCAGTGCCGCCAGACCCTGGGCGTAGTGCCAGATCGCTACCTGGAAGGGCAGGTCCTCCGCCGGCCGGGGCAACGCCGCAACCTCATCCCAGAGCCCGAAACGTACCCTCGCGAACAGCGGTGTCAGGGAGAACTGCTGCAGGGCTTCCATGCCTGGCATACGCATCAAGTCGGGGTCGCTGGTGCGCTCGCCGGTTGCTTCCGCCGCGGCCATGGCCGTGGCCCGATCCCCGGCCATGGTCGCAGCAAACCAGAGGAAATGATGATTGTGGGGCACATAACCCAGGGGATAGACCCCGGGCGCCGGGCGGCAGGTGGCAAGGTACAGGTCATCGGCCAGGATCGCCTCCTTATTGACCAGAGCGGCATCGTGCCAGCGCCCTACCCTGGCGTAGATATGTGCCGGCATGTGCACCAGGTGCCCGGAACCGGGAATCAGCCCCCGCAGCCGGTCCGCTGCCGCGGCGCCGCGCTCGGGTTCCGGCGATGCCTCTACCGCGTGGATGTAGAGATGCAGGGCTCCGGGATGGGCAGCATTGCGCGCCAGGGTCGCCTCCAGCCGATCCACAATGTCGCTGGTATTGCCCTTGGGTTGACCTTCGGCATCCCAGAAATCCCAGGGCTGCAGATTCATCAACGCCTCGGCGTGCAGGGTGGCGGCGTCCAGATCGTCGGGGTACCGGGTCACCAGGTTTTCCATCGCCACCGCGTAGGCCTCATCCAGCGCTGCGCGATCTTCCGGGGGATTTTCCGCATAGCGCGCCGACAGGGCCTCGATATAGGCACGCTCGCGCTCGCTGGCCTGGTCGGCCACAGCCCGCGCCGCCTGCAGCCGCTCCCAGGCCACCGGATTTTGCGCCGGGTCCATGGCAGCATTGACGTGGGGGCCCAGCACCAGGGCTGCACCCCACCAGCACATGGCGCACTCCGGGTCTGCCTCCAGCGCCCGCAGGAAGGAGCGTTCGGCGGCATCGTGGTTGAAGCCATAGGTCAGCATCAGGGCCTGATCAAACCAGCGTTGTGCTTCGGGCTGGCTTGTGGTGATTGTCATCCGGTGGTCACCCAGACCCTCGAGGAGCGAGGCGCCCACCGGGGCAATGGTGGGCAGCGCGGGTGGCGGCGTATCGGCAACGGCATCGGGGGTATCGGCGACGGCGACCGTGTCTGTAGTGAGTTGGAAGTCAGTGCCGCTGATGAAGTACACGAGCCCGGCAATTACGACTATGCTGACAAGAATAAGGGTGTGGACAGGTTTCATGCCGTACCTCCCGAGCGAATCGGTTGGGAACCCATCTGTTATAGACCACCTGACCCCATTGCGCCAGGCGGGCGCGGGCAACGGTGGCTGTCGGAGACCACATGGCAAGAACGCCAGTACTTCTTCTCGCTGCAGCGGCGGTGATAGCCATTGTCGCCCTGGTGGCAATGCCCGTTCGCCAGCCCGCCGCTGTGGAGTCTGTTGTCCGGCAACCCAATACTCCGACGCTGCAGGCAGGTGTCGCTGTCACCCCGTCCGCCACGCTGCCCGATTTCTCCCTCCGCGACCAGCACCGTCGCCCCTTCACCGCTGCGGCACTGAACGGACACTGGAACCTGGTATTCCCCGGCTTTACCCACTGCCCCGACATCTGTCCCACTACTCTCGCCATCCTCGACCGCGTACACGAGCTGCTGGGATCCAGGGCGAGCGGACTGCAAGTCGTGCTGCTGAGCGTGGATCCGCAGCGGGATACCCCTGAGGAACTGGCCCGCTACCTGGAATTCTTCAACCCCACGTTTATCGGCGTGACCGGCGAGCAGGAGCAGCTGGAGCGGCTCTACACAGGCCTCGGGGTCCAACATATCCGCATTCCCGGCGCCCGCGGCGAATACAGCGTGGACCACTCTGCGGCGCTGCTGCTGGTGGACCCCGAGGGCAAGCTGGCAGGCTACTTCATGCCTCCATTCAATGCTGAGCGCCTGGCGGTGGACCTGGAGCCGCTGCTGGCTGCCGGAGATGCCTGACCACTGCGCAAGAGCGGTATATGTCTCCCGGTGAGCTGAGCTCTTCGCGCGCATGGCTGGATCGGTTGGACCGGTCCCGGCATGCCCTGTGGCTGTTGTTCGCTGCTTCCATGCTGGAAACACTGATCGTCCCCATACCGGTCGAAGCCATCCTGATTCCATGGATGCTGTGTCATCCCTATCGCAAGTGGCAAATTGCCGGGGTCGCGTGACAAAGCGCTGCAACTGTGGCAGCGGCACTCAGGGCTGCTGGGAGTTATGGCTATTGGACTGCTGGCCTTGTGGTTATGGCTGCAGTTAACGGCCTAGTGGTGACCGGGTAACGCGTGCTCGAGCAAGCGGGCATAGATCCCCTCCGCCTCCTCACACATAGCCTCGCAGCCAGACGGCACCAGCACCTCCTCCAGGGGCACTTCATTGACCGGTTCGAACCCGGTGGTACGCTCCACCGCCGCGTACCAGTGCGGCGCCCAGACGCCATCGCTGGCCCGGGTGCCCGCCGGCCACTGCAGCATCTGTTCACTGAAGGGGATCCCCACGCGCGCGCACAGTTCGCGCAGCACGCGCTCGGGGTCACGCAGGGTACGGGCGGAGTCGATCACCGGTGGTGCCTGCCCCAGACGGTCCGCTACCCGTTGGAACAGAGCCCACTGCTGCGGAAAGCCCAGCTCCTCGAGCGCGAATTGCGGTCGCACTTTGGCGTAGGAGGCGATGATCCGCCGCGGCTCGCGAATCAGGAAACAGTTGTGCAGGCTATCGGTCCAGCCCATGTCCATGGCCGGCAGGATGTGCTGGGTCATGTGCTTCTGGTAGAACACCGAACAGGTCCCGGGATCCGCCGTTGCCGGCAAGTCTTCGCACAGCTGCCGCGCGACCTCGCGCCAGTCGCAGCTCATGCTGGCCATGATCGCGGCACCGGCGGGGTGCTCAAGTCCCGTGCTCTTCAGGTAGTAACCGTAGAAAGGTTCATCGACGACCGCGCAGTCTGGCCGGTTCTCGAACGCCCGCATCAGCGCGGTACTGATGTTGCGCGGGCCCGACCACATCGCAAGACGCAGGACAGACATGGCTCAGTCCCTCGGATGCTGCTTGCCGGGGCCGTCTATATAGCGCGCCACCGTGGTCCGGTACTGCGCCTGCAGGCGTTTCACCGTCGCGCGTTCGGCGCCAGCCTCGCCGATACTGCGGCCATCCACTTCCGTCACCGGCACCAGGCCGGCAAACGTGCCGGTTACAAAGGCCTCTTCTGCGTTGTAGACATCGGTGAGGGTGAAATTTTTCTCGCGCACCGTCAGGCCCAGCTCGCGCCCCATCTCCAGCACCTTGCCGCGGGTAATGCCGTCGAGACAGTAATCGCCGGTGGACGTCCAGAGCTCGCCGCGGCGGACAATGAAGAAGTGGGTGGAATTGCAGGTGGCGACAAAGCCGTGCGGGTCCAGCATCAGAGCCTCGTCGGCACCGGCCTTGGTGGCCTGGATGCAGGCAGTGATGCAGTTGAGCTTGGAGTGGGTATTCAGGGTCGGGTCCTGCACATCGGCATAGCCGCGGCGCACATACACCGTGTACAGGCGCACACCCTTGTCCACCACCTCCGGCAGCGCCTGCTTGTACTCGGGAATCAGCACTACGGTAGGGGGGGTAATGGTCATCCGCGGATCCTGGTAGGGCGTGGCCTTGACGCCGCGGGAGACCATCAGGCGAATGTGGACACCATCGCTCATGTCGTTGGCCGCCAGCAGCGCATAGAGCCGCGCCGCGAGCTGATCGCGGCTGAAGTCCGGCTGGAAGTCCAGGGTTTTCATGCCCTCGAACAGGCGCTCGAGATGGCGCTCCAGGAACAGCACAGTGTTGTTCTCCACCCGCAGCCCCTCCCAGACACCATCGCCGAGGATAAAGCCGGAGTCGAAGACCGAAATACGCGCCTCTGCGCGGGGGAAGATTTCACCGTTGATGTCAATCAGGATGTGCTCATTGCGAGGGTCGCCCGCATATTCGTGGGTGCCTTTCATCAGTCTGCTCCGGGGAATTTGGCGGGCCATATTGTGCGCTATTCGGGCCGCGAGTACATCCATGATAAACTCCCGCGCCAGCCCCGAGACCCGCGAAACTGCCGCCGTGACCGACAACCGCGACACAATTTATTCCCAGACCGTTGCCGAACCCGCGGCGTTCCAGTTCGATGATCGCGTGGCGCAGGTTTTCCCCGACATGATCAAGCGCTCGGTGCCGGGCTACACCACCATCGTCGCCATGACCGGGCTGCTCGCGGGCCGCTTCGCCGCACCCGGCAGCCGGCTTTACGATCTCGGCTGCTCCCTCGGCGCCTCCACCCTGGCCATGCGCCAACAGGTGCGGCATCGGGACTGCCTGATCATCGGTGTCGACAATTCCGCCGCCATGCTGGAGCGCTGCCAGATCGTCATCGCCACCGACAGCCACGACATTCCGGTGGAGCTGGTCTGCGCCGACCTGCAGGAGGTTGCCATCGAGGACGCCTCCGTGGTGGTGCTCAATTTCACCCTGCAGTTCATTGCCCGCGAGCAGCGCGATGGCATAATCCAGCGCATATACGACGGCCTGCGCCCGGGCGGCATCATGGTGCTGTCGGAAAAGGTCACCTTTGAGGACCCACATCTCGACGCCCTGAATATCGACCTGCACCACGAATTCAAACGCGCCAACGGCTACAGCGACCTGGAGATTGCCGGCAAGCGCAACGCCATCGAGAATGTGCTGCTGCGGGATACTCTGGACGAGCACAAACGGCGCATCCGCGGCGCCGGCTTTGGCAGCTGCGACGTCTGGTTCCAGTGCTTCAACTTCGCCTCCCTGATCGCCCTGAAATGATCGACTACCAACCCCTGATCCGGCGCTGGCAGGACACCGAGCTGGCGCCCTGGGCAGCACTGCTGCCTGCCCAGGTCACGCGTGGTCTCGCGGTGGAGCGCTACGGCGACCTGCCGCGCTGGCTGGATGCCCTGGCAGCGCTGCCCGACATTGTCCCGCAGCAGATCCACCTCGACCGCGCCCGGGTCGGCGCCGACTGCAACCCGCCCCTGGACCCCGGCGCCCGCGGCGACCTGCAGGACACCCTGCAGCGGCTGCACCCCTGGCGCAAGGGCCCCTTCGAGCTGTTCGGCGTGCATATCGACACCGAGTGGCGCTCCGACTGGAAATGGGACCGGTTGCGCGCGCACATTGACCCCCTCGCCGGCCGCCGCGTACTCGATGTCGGCTGCGGCAGCGGCTACCACTGCTGGCGCATGGCCGGGGACGGCGCCACGGAAGTCATCGGCATCGACCCCACGCCCCTGTTTGTAGTGCAGTACTGGGCCCTGCAGAAGTACCTGCAACAGCCCGGCGTCTGGGTGCTGCCCCTGGGCATCCAGCATGTCCCGCCCAAACTCGCCGCTTTCGACAGCGTATTTTCCATGGGCATTCTCTACCACCGGCGCTCGCCCCTCGACCATCTGCTGGAGCTGAAAGCCTGCCTCCGCCCCGGTGGCCAGCTGGTGCTGGAAACCCTGGTCATCGAGGGCCCCGCAGGCGCGACCCTGGTGCCGGAAGGACGCTACGCGCGCATGGGCAATGTCTGGTTCCTGCCCAGTTGCGATACGCTGCTGGGGTGGCTGCGCAAGCTGGGCTTTGTCGACGAGGCGCTAATTGACGTTTCGGTGACCAGCACGGAGGAGCAGCGGGCTACGGATTGGATGCGGTTCCAATCACTCGCGGACTTCCTGGATCCTGAGGATTCCAGTCGAACAATTGAAGGCTATCCTGCGCCGAGGCGGGCAGTTGTGACGGCGCGAGCACCGGGGTAGCTGACACGTGCCCGGTGCTTCTAGCTGGCTCCGGCACGATCGCGCGTTGGGCCTTTGACGGACACGCCACAAGCACGTCCATGTGGGCTCGGCGACGGCCGTCCCTGGCCGTCGACGGTCCGACAAAGGCCCACCCCGCGCTCGCGCCTCTGCGCATCGTGCTCCACTCGCTCGGTGCCACTTAGCTGAAACTGTAGCGCACCGAGCCATTGCCTCAGCGGCAATTGGCAACGTGACCAAGGTAGGCAGGGGCAGGAACGGCTCCGGCCGGATTAGTGGCACCGAGCACCACAGGTGAGCAGGTCGACTGAGTCACCGAGCAGGGGCAGGCCTGGCTCCGGCCGGAACGACTGGCACCACAGAGGCACACGAGCAAGGTCAGTGCAGTGCCTTCTCCCGTCGATGTTCGTGGAACACGAACTCAAACACCTCCCGATAAGTCCGCGCAAAGTGCACCTGCAGCCCTTCCCGCAGATAATCCGGCAGCTCCTCAAAATCACGGCGACTGGCCGCCGGCAGGATGAGCTCCGGAATCTTGATACGCCGGGCCGCGATCACTTTTTCGCGGATGCCGCCGACCGCCAGCACCTGGCCAGTGAGGGTGAGTTCGCCGGTCATCGCCAGCGGGCGCTTGATGCGCTCCTTGCGTGCCAGGGAGATCAGGGCGGTGGCCATGGTGATACCGGCGCTGGGGCCGTCCTTGGGCGTGGCGCCCTCGGGTACGTGCAGGTGCACCAAGCTGGTGTCGAAGAAGTCGAGGTCGCAGCCGTAGTCCTTGAGGTGGGCGACGACATAGCTGTAGGCGATCTCGGCGGACTCCTTCATGGTGTCGCCGAGGCGGCCGGTGAGTTTGAAGCCACGGTTAAGGGTGTGTACCTGGGAAGATTCGATCGCCAGAGTGGCGCCGCCCATGGTGGTCCAGGCGAGGCCGGTAGCCACACCGGGCCCGCGCAGCAGTTTCTCTGCGTGGAACACGGGCTGGCCGAGCAGGGCCTCGATATCCTTCTTGCCGACCCGGATGCGCTCCTCGCGGCCCTCGACCAGGTCGACAATGGACTTGCGGATAATGCGCGCCAGCTGTTTTTCCAGATTCCTGACCCCGGCTTCCCGGCAGTAGCTCTCGATCACGTATTTCAGCGCGGCGTCGTTGATCTTCAACTGCTCGTCCTTTACGCCGTGGCGCTCGAGCAGCCGCGGCCAGAGGTGGTTCCTGGCAATGGCGAGTTTTTCTTCGGCGATATAGCCTGCGAGGCGCAGGGTTTCCATCCGGTCCAGCAAAGGTCCGGGAATGGTGTCGAGTTGGTTGGCGGTGCAGATAAACAGAACCCGGGACAGGTCCACCCGCAGGTCAAGGTAGTGGTCGAGGAAATCGCTGTTCTGTTCCGGGTCCAGCGCCTCCAGCAGGGCCGAGGCGGGGTCGCCCTGGAAAGAGGCGCCAATCTTGTCGATTTCATCCAGCATGATGACCGGGTTGGACACCTTGACCTCTTTCAGGGCCTGTACGAACTTCCCCGGCATGGCGCCGATATAGGTGCGGCGGTGACCCTTGATCTCGGCTTCGTCGCGCATGCCGCCGAGACTGAAGCGGTAGAACTCACGTCCCAAAGCATCCGCCACCGAGCGCCCGATGCTGGTTTTGCCGACCCCCGGCGGGCCCACCAGCAGCAGGATGGAGCCGGCGATCTCGCCTTTGAAGGCTCCTACCGCGAGGAATTCCAGGATCCGCCGCTTGACGTCGTCGAGCCCATCGTGGTGCGCGTTCAGCACCTTGCGCGCATGTTTCAGCTCCAGATTGTCCGCCGAAGTCACGCCCCAGGGTACCTGGGTGGCCCAGTCCAGGTAATTGCGGGTGACACCGTACTCGGGTGATCCGGTTTCCAGCACCGACAGCTTCTGCAGCTCGTCATCGATGCGCTTCTGCACGGGTTCGGGTGGCTGCAAGGCGGACATGCGCTCCTCGAACAGCTCCACATCGGTACTGCGGTCGTCTTTGGAGATACCCAGTTCCTTCTGGATCACTTTCATCTGCTCCCGCAGGAAGAACTGGCGCTGCTGCTCGGAGACTTTCTCATTGACCTGGCTGGTGATTTCTCCCTGCAACTCCGCCACTTCCCGCTCCCGACGCAGCAGCACCAACACCTTCTCCATCCGCGCCAGCAGCGGCAGGGTATCGAGAATCTCCTGCAGCTGGTCACCCTTGGCGGTGGTCAGGGCGGCGGAAAAATCCGCCAGCAGGCTGGGCTGGTTGGGATTGAAGTTGGCCAGGTACTGCTTCAACTCCTCGCTGTACAGCGGGTTCAGGGGCAGCAGCTCCTTGATCTCCTTGATCACAGCCATGCCGTAGGCCTTGACCTCGTCGCTGTCGCGATCACCCTGGCTGCGGGGATACTCCACCTGCACCCGGTAGGGGGCGGTATCTGTCAGCCAGCGCACAATGCGGAAGCGCTTGATACCCTGGGCCAGGAAATGGCCTGGGGTATCGACCCCCGGGGGCCGGTGCAGGCGGACCACGCAGCCGATTTCGGGGAACTGGCGCCGGTCCACGCTGCCCGCTTTGTGCTGGTCGACATAGCTGAGACCGAGCAGGCCGTGACCCTCGGCGGCGACCTTCTCCAGGGTGGAAGCCCATTCCTCCGGGTTGATCGCCACCGGCTGCACCTGGCCGGGAAAAAACGGGCGGTGGGGAATGGGAATCAGGTGCAGGGTCTCGGGCAGGACATCATTGGCAATCGCGGGCGGGTGCCGGGATCCTGCGCGGTTGCCGGAGGTGTTGTCCTGGGACTGCTGGCCGTCACTCATGCGTGGCTACCTGTTAAGCATTGAATATTGATTGGACAGATATGGGCCCGGAGCGCGGAATTTCAAGCAAGCGGCGCAGCGGGTATACTGGGGGCCTTCCTCTGGGGGCGCCCGGCCAGGGCTGGCCCCCGGCACGACCGACACAGGAGTTAAAGGTGCATATAGAACAGGCAGCCGAGGCCGAGTTGCGTGAACAGCTCGCCACGTTACACGATCAGTACGACCAGTTGGCAGCCAGGGGCTTGAGCCTGGACCTGACCCGGGGCAAGCCGGGCGCGGCACAACTGGCCCTGTCCGATGCCCTGGACGGAATCCTCGCTGGCAACTATCGCGCCGCGGACGGCACCGATACGCGCAACTATGGCGGGCTGGACGGGCTGCCTGAGGCCAGGGCCCTCTTCGGCGGCATTCTCGGCACCGCGCCGGAGGAAACCCTGGTCGGCGGCAGCAGCAGCCTGACCCTGATGTACCAGGTCATGGAATTCGCCCTGCGCGAGGGCCTCCGCGGTGCGGAGACAGCCTGGTCCAACGCCGAGGAGGTCAGGTTCCTGTGCCCGGTACCGGGTTATGACCGCCACTTCTCAATCTGTGAATATCTGGGCATCGAGATGGTACCGGTGCGCCTGCTGGAGACCGGGCCGGACATGGATCAGATCGAAAGCCTGGTCGCTGCCGATCCCGATATCAAGGGTATCTGGTGTGTGCCGCGCTTTTCCAATCCCACCGGCTGCGTCTACAGCAGCAACACGGTAGAGCGCATGGCGCGACTGCCCAAGCTCGCCTCTGGCCAGTTCATCGTAATGTGGGACAACGCCTACGCGGTGCATCAACTTTATGCTGACGCGGCGCCGCTGGACTGCCTCAGCGACTATGCCCGCCAGTTCGACACCATGGACGGTATTTTCCAGTTCGGCTCCACCTCCAAGGTTACCTTCGCCGGTGCCGGGGTCGCCTTTGTCGGCAGCAGCGAGCGCAATCTCTCCACCCTCAAGGCCCACCTGGCGTTCCAGACCATCGGCCCGGACAAGGTCAACCAGCTGCGCCACGTGCGCTTCCTGCAGGATGGGGCGACCGTGGCCGCGCACATGGAGCGGCACGCCGCACTGCTGCACCCGCGCTTCGAAGCGGTGCTGGACACCCTGGAGCGGGAACTGGGGGCTACCGGCATGGGCTCATGGACCCAGCCCCGGGGCGGCTATTTCGTCAGCTTTGACGCGCTGCCGGGCCTGGCTTCGGAAATTGTTGAGCTGGCCGCCAGGGTCGGGGTCAAGCTGACCCCGGCGGGCGCGACCTTCCCCTACGGCAAGGACCCGGAAGACCGCAACATCCGCCTGGCACCAAGCTTCCCGGCGCTGGAGGATGTGCAGGCCTGCGCCGAGGTTTTTGCCCTGTGTGTGAAGATCGCTTCGATAAAACAAAGACTCAGTGCCTGAAGGCTCAGCGGGGGCTTGTGTGAGTGCAGTCCCTGCGCGATCGCCCGCTGAGCGGGCTCCCACAGCCAAACGCGGGAGCGCAGTCCTTGTGGGAGCGCAGTCCCTGCGCGATCGCCCGCTGAGCGGGCTCCTACAACCAGGCCCGCGGGGCGTCAGTCGTCGTGGCTGTGCTGCGGCTGCATCCCCGAGAGGGGGAAGTTGGCGACATTGCTGCGGCTGCCCGGGGCAGCATCTGAGATCTTGCCGGTCCCTTCCTTGTCCACCTCATCGATGCGGATAATGGCCTGCAGCGGGATATAGCTACGCTTGACCCCATTGAACTCCAGCTTGAGCTTTTCCTCACTGGGGTCCACCAGAATCTGTGAACGCTCGCCGAAAATGAACTCCTCAATCTCGATAAAGCCCCACATGTCGCTTTGGTAGATCTGGCGCGCGAACACCTCGAACACCTGGTTGGCGTTGTGGAAAATCACCTTGTAGACGGGTTGGCTGGCCATGAAGTCCTCGTGGGGCGCTCCGGCTGGCAGCCCCGTTGGAAGTGCGCCGGATTTTGGGGGGCGCCAATGGTATCACTCTGGGGCCAGAATTCCACTACTTGCACGCCCAACGGCTAGGTTTCAGGCTGCCAACTCTGTATAATCCACGCCCCTTTTCCGCAACACGGCAAAACGGTACCCGCGGGTACCAACGAGGCACGGTGAGCAAGAAGCTGTACATCAAGACCCATGGCTGCCAGATGAACGAGTACGACTCCGCGCGCATGCGCGATCTGCTGCAGGAAAGCCATGACCTGGTCCCCACCGACAATCCGGAGGAGGCCGATGTATTGCTGCTAAACACCTGTTCCATAAGGGAAAAAGCCCAGGAGAAGGTGTTCCACCAGCTCGGCCGCTGGAAGCACCTGAAGCAGAAGAACCCCAATCTGGTGATTGGTGTCGGAGGCTGCGTGGCCAGCCAGGAAGGGGCGGAAATCGGCAAGCGTGCGCCCTATGTGGACCTGGTGTTCGGCCCCCAGACCCTGCACCGGCTGCCGGAGATGATGGCGCAGCGCAAGGCGCGGACCGGCCCGGGCGGCACTCTCATCGTCGATATCAGCTTCCCGGAAATCGAGAAATTCGACCGCCTGCCGGAACCCAAGATCGACGGCCCCACCGCTTTTGTCTCGATCATGGAGGGCTGCAGCAAGTACTGTACCTTCTGTGTAGTGCCCTATACCCGCGGCGAGGAGGTCTCGCGGCCGGTAGATGATGTGATCGCCGAAATCGCCCATCTGGCGGCCGGCGGTGTGCGTGAGGTCAACCTGCTGGGCCAGAACGTCAACGCCTACCGCGGCGCCAACCATCTCGGAGAAATCGTGGATTTCGCCGAGTTGCTGCACTTTGTCGCCCGCATACCGGGTATCGACCGGATCCGCTATACCACCTCGCATCCGGTGGAGTTCAGCGACGCCCTGATCGACGCCTACGCCGAGATCCCGCAGCTGGTAAACCACCTGCACCTGCCGGTGCAGAGCGGCTCCGATCGCATCCTGATGGCGATGAAGCGCGGCCACACGGCGCTGGAGTACAAGTCGAAAATCCGCCGCCTGCGCAAGATCCGCCCGGACATCAGCCTGTCCTCTGACTTCATCATCGGCTTCCCCGGCGAAACCGAGGCAGATTTTGCCGCCACCATGAAGCTGATCGAGGAGATCGGCTTCGACACCTCCTTCAGTTTTGTCTACAGCGCCCGGCCCGGCACCCCCGCCGCCGAGTTGCCAGACAGCACCGACGAAGAGACCAAGAAGCAGCGCCTGCAGATCCTGCAGGCGCGCATCCTGCAGCAGGCCCAGGCCATCAGCCGGCGGATGGTGGGCACAGTGCAGACGGTCCTGGTGACCGGCGTCTCGAAGAAAGATCCGGGACAATTGCAGGGCCGTACCGAGAACAACCGCGTGGTGAATTTCAGCTGCGGCGACCATGGCCTGATCGGCGACTTCGTCGATCTGGACATTCTGGCGGCACTGCCAAACTCCCTGCGGGGCCAATTAACCGCGGCGCCCCTGCGGCGCGCGGTTGACTAGCCCGCAAAGCGGTATATCCTTTTAACCTCAACCACATGCCCTTGCGGCCAAAGAGCGAATTGAACAGCGAATCCCAGACCTCCGCGTCGACACAAGCAAATCTCACCCTGGAACCGAATGACGCGCGCCATCTGGCCATGCTGTGTGGCCAGTTCGACGGCCATCTGCGGCAGATCGAGAGCCGTCTCGGCATCAGCATCGCCGCCCGCGGCAACCAGTTCCAGCTGACCGGCCCCGACGCCAGCGTCGCCGCCGGCAGCCAACTGCTCGGCCATCTCTACCAGGAGGTGTGCCAGGGGGTCGGCCTGAGCCCGGAATCCCTGCATTTGCAGCTGCAGCAGTCGGGCATGGAAAGCCTGATGGCGGAGTCCGCCGGCGGTCAGGTCGAGGCCATCCAGGTCATTCGCACCAAACGCGCCTCGGTCAAGCCCCGCGGCAAGAACCAGCAGGGCTATGTGCGCACCATCAAACAGTGTGACATCAATTTCGGCATCGGCCCGGCGGGAACCGGCAAGACCTTCCTCGCCGTCGCCTGCGCCGTGGAGGCCCTGCTGGAGGAGCGGGTACGCCGCATCCTGCTGGTGCGACCGGCGGTGGAAGCCGGCGAAAAGCTGGGCTTCCTGCCCGGCGACCTGAGCCAGAAGATCGACCCCTACCTGCGGCCGCTGTACGATGCCCTGTATGAAATGCTGGGCTTCGAGACCGTGAACAAGTTCATTGAGCGCAATGTCATTGAGATTGCGCCCCTGGCGTTCATGCGTGGGCGCACCCTGAACAACTCTTTCATCATTCTCGACGAAGCGCAGAACACCACCCGCGAGCAGATGAAGATGCTCCTGACCCGGATTGGTTTCGGCTCCACCGCCGTCATCACCGGCGACGCCACCCAGATCGACCTGCCCCGGGGTATCCCCTCGGGCCTCACCCACGCCAGCAATATCCTGGCCGACGTCGAGGGTATCGGCTTCACCTGGTTTGGCAACAAGGATGTGGTGCGCCACCCGATGGTACAGCGCATCGTCGAGGCCTACGACGCCCACGAGGAAAAGGCGACCCCGCTCGACAAGAGCAAGCCATGAGCGTTCACGTCGACATTCAGGCTGCCTGCAGTGAACCCGCGCCAGAGGAAGACGACTTAAGGCGCTGGATCTGCACCGCCCTCGAGCAGCGCACGCCGGGGGAAGCCGCCGAAGTCTGCCTGCGCCTGGTGGGCGAGGCGGAAATGACCGCGCTCAACCGGGACTACCGCGGCAAGACCGGCTCTACCAACGTGCTCTCCTTCCCCGCCGGGCTACCCCCGGAACTGGCATTGCCACTACTCGGCGATATTGTCATCTGCACCCCGGTAGTCGCTCGCGAGGCCGCTGAACAGGGCAAGCCGCTGACGGCTCACTGGGCCCACATGACGGTCCACGGCAGCCTGCATCTGCTGGGCTACGATCATATCGAGGACGCAGACGCGGTCGCCATGGAAGCCCTGGAAACCACCATCCTGGCGCAGCTGGGATTTCCCTGCCCCTATCCTGACCACGGCCACGAGGAGCTCGCTACCCCATGAGCGAAGACCGATTTGGCAACGAGCCGGGAGACCGCTCCTGGCTCGGGAAAATCGCCCTGCTGTTCTCTTCCGAACCCCACAACCGCAAGGATCTGGAGGGGGTGCTGGCGATAGCGGCGGAGAACGAGGTCATCGACCAGGATGCCCGCAGCATCATGGAAGGGGCCATGAAGGTCAGCGACATGCAGGCCCGGGATATCATGATCCCCCGGGCGCAGATGGTGGTGATCAAGGCGGAATCCACCCTGGAAGAGATCCTGCCGCAGATTATCCGCTCGGCCCACTCGCGCTACCCGGTGGTGGGTGAGAGCCCCGATGACATCCAGGGCATCCTGCTGGCCAAGGACCTGCTGCCAGAGTTGCTGAACAAGGACCACAGCGAATTCCGCATGCAGTCCCTGCTGCGCCCGACCGTGGTGGTGCCCGAGAGCAAGCGCCTGAACGTGCTGCTGCGGGAGTTCCGCGAAAACCGCAACCACATGGCCATCGTCATCGACGAGTACGGCGGGGTGGCGGGCCTGGTGACAATCGAGGACGTGCTGGAGGAAATCGTCGGCGAAATCGAGGACGAAACCGATGTCGACGAGGACAACTTCATCCGCAAGATCAGCGACGACGACTTCTTCATCAAGGCACTTACCCCCATCGAGGACTTCAACGACTACTTCCGCACCGACTTCAGTGACGAGGAATTCGACACCATCGGCGGCCTGGTGATTCAGGCCTTTGGCCACATGCCGGCCCGCAATGAAGTCACCCAGATCGAAAACTTCGAGTTCAAGGTCATTAACGCCGATCAGCGCAAGATTCACAGCTTGCGCATGCGGCCGCTGGAAGCCTGAGCCATGCCCCACACCGGCCTGCGCCCGCTGTGGGTGCTGCTGCTGACACTGCTTGCGGGGGTGCTGGTCACCCTGTCGCTGGCGCCGTTCGGGCTCTGGCCCGCGGGCATCGCCAGCTGCGCGCTCTACTGCTACCTGCTGAGTACCTGCACGCCGCGCCAGGCCCTGTGGCGGGGCTGGCTGTTCGGGCTCGGCATGTTCGGCAGCGGCGTATCGTGGGTCTACGTCAGCATTCACGTCTACGGCTATGCCAGCGTTCCCCTCGCGGCCTTCCTGACCGCCCTGTTCTGCGCCGGCCTGGCCCTGCTCCACAGCCTGTTTGCCTGGACCTACGTGCGCCATGTGCGACCGCTTCCCGGAGGCATGCTGATCGGGTTTGGCGCGCTGTGGGTCCTGTTTGAATGGCTGCGCAGCTGGCTGCTGACCGGTTTTCCCTGGCTGTACCTGGGCTACGCCCACATCGACACCTGGCTGGCGGGGTGGGCACCGATTATCGGGGTCTACGGGCTGTCCTTCATCTGCGCGGTCAGCGGCACTTGCCTGTTCCTGGCCTGGCGCAGTCCGCGGCCGGTGGCATTGCTGACCTATGCCACCCTGCTGGCCGGCATGTGGGGCGGAGGCGGCCTGCTGAAGCCGGTGGAGTGGGTGGCACCCGCGGCCGAGCAGCCCCTCAGCGTCGCCCTGTACCAGCCCGACATTCCCCAGCAACTCAAATGGCGGCGGGAGCAGTACCCGGAGATCCTGCGCCAGTTCGATCGCGCCCTGCCGGAGCAATACGGCCACGATATCGTGCTCTGGCCGGAGTCCGCCCTGCCCCGCTTCTACCAGCAGGCGCGGGACTATCTGGACCCGATCGCCCGACAGCTGCAGGGGGACGACGCCACCCTGATTACCGGGATTCCCTGGCGCGAGGCCGGCAGCCCGGACTATTACAACAGCATTATCGCCCTGGGCGCTGGCGAGGGTCTGTACCACAAGCAGCACCTGGTACCCTTCGGCGAGTATGTGCCGCTGGAATCCTGGCTGCGGGGGATGATCGCCTTTTTCGACCTGCCCATGTCCAGCTTCAGCGCCGGGGCGCCGGGCCAGGCCCTGCTGCAGGCGAACGGCTACCGGATCGCCCCCTTCATCTGCTACGAGGTGGTCTACCCCGACCTCGTGGCCCGCGGCGCGCGCGCTGCGGACCTGCTGGTTACCATCAGCAACGACAGCTGGTTCGGCGCCTCCATCGGGCCCCTGCAGCACCTGGAGATGGCCCAGATGCGTGCCCTGGAAAATGGCCGCTACCTGCTGCGGGGTACCAACAACGGTATTTCCGCCATCATCGACCACCGCGGACAGATCCTGGCCAAGACTCCGCAATTCGAAGAGGCGGTACTTACCGGCGAGGCCCAGGTGATGCTGGGCAGCACCCCCGCCGCCAGCTTCGGCACCCGCCCGGTCATCAGCGCCTGCGCCCTGCTGCTGCTTCTGCTGCTGGTAATGCACCACACCTTCTGGCGGGGCGGCGAATCCGGGACCGCGGCAGATTGACGGCCGCAGGCTGGCAAATTGAACCACGGTCTGGTACAAAGCACGGCTTCTTACATATCGGAGCTCTACCATGCTGCGGAACGCCAGCATTTCAATACTGTTTTTCCTGTCCTCGGTAGCCATCGCGGAAGTCCCCTTCCCCTCCACCTATGAACCGGTCAGCAACAGTCCCACCCTGCTGCGCAACGCCACCATTCTGACCGGTGACGGGCAGCGCCTGGAAAACACTGACCTGCTGCTGGCCGATGGCACTATCCAGTGGCTGGGAAGTGGCGAGGTGCCCGCGGGCACCGAGGAAGTCGATGCCAGCGGGCGCTGGGTGACCCCCGGCCTGATCGACGTGCACTCTCATCTGGGTGTCTATCCCAGCCCCGGGGTGGCTGCCCACTCCGATGGCAATGAGCTGACCAATCCAGTCACCGCCAATATCTGGGCGGAACACAGCGTCTGGCCCCAGGATCCCGGCTTCTCCCGGGCCCTGGCCGGAGGCGTAACCACTCTGCAGGTACTCCCCGGCTCCGGCAACCTGTTCGGTGGCCGCGGCGTGACCCTGAAGAACGTCTACAGCACCAGCTACCAGGACATGAAGTTCCCCGGCGCCCCGCACGGCCTGAAAATGGCCTGTGGTGAAAACCCGAAGAGCGTCTATGGCCCGCGCAACCAGACCCCGTCTACCCGTATGGGCAATGTCGCCCTGTACCGGGCCGAATGGATCGCGGCGCAGGATTATATCGCGCAGTGGGAACGCTATCGGGCCAAAGCCGAGGAGGGCGACGAGGAGGCGGTTGCCCCGGTACGCGACCTCAAACTCGAGACCCTGGCAGGGGTGCTGCGCGGCGAGATCATCGTCCACATGCACTGCTACCGTGCCGACGAGATGATGACCATTCTCGCCCTGGCTGAGGAATTCGACTACCGCATCGGTACCTTCCATCACGCGGTGGAAGCTTACAAGATCGCCGATGAACTGGCGGAGAATCAGGTTTGCGGCGCCCTGTGGGCGGACTGGTGGGGCTTCAAAATGGAGGCCTACGACGGCATCCAGGAGAACATCGCCCTGGTCGACCGTCCGGAAAACAGCTGCGCCATCGTGCATTCCGATTCCGCAGAGGGTATCCAGCGCCTCAATCAGGAAGCGGCCAAGGCCATGGGCAAGGGCCGCCGGGCCGGGCTGGATATCTCGCCGGAGCGCGCCATCCGCTGGATAACCCAGAACGCCGCCCGCTCTCTCGGCATTGACGAGGTCACCGGCACCCTGGCAACGGGCAAGATGGCAGACGTTGTGGTGTGGAGCGGCAATCCTTTCAGCGTCTACAGCAAGGCGGACCTGGTGTTTGTCGACGGCGCACTGATGTACGACCGCGCGGACCCGGCACGGCAACCGGTCTCCGATTTTGAACTGGGCCAGTTACAGGAGGTGGCACGATGAAACGCTTTCCAGTCCTCATTGCGGCCGCGTTGCTGTGCTGCCAACAGCTGGCAGCGGCGCAAACCCTGCTGATCAGGGATGCCAGGGTACACACCATGACCGCCGCCGGCGTGCAGGCAGAGCAGGATGTGTTGCTGCGCGACGGGCGCATCGAAGCCATCGGGCGCGGCCTGGAGACTCCGGCGGGCGCCGAGGTAATCGATGCCGCGGGCCGGCCGCTCACCCCGGCACTGTTCGCCGGCATTACCGCCCTGGGCCTCAACGAGGTCAACATGGTCAGCTCGTCCGTGGACAGCGGCGTCACCCAGACCGGCTCTCCCGAAATGCGCCCGGAGTTCAGCGTCATCCCGGCCTACAACCCGCACTCAAGCCTGATACCGGTCACCCGTATCGAGGGCTTCGGCTTCAGCGTGCTGGGCGCACTGGCCTCCGGCTCGATCATCGGCGGCCAGGGCCAGGCGGTACGGCTGGACGGCGGCTACGACAGCTTGGTCGGCGAACCCCTGCTGTTTGTAGCGCTGGGAGAAGGCGCCGCCGAGCTGGCCGGCGGTTCGCGCGCCGCCCAATGGATGCTGCTGGAACAGGCGGTGGGCGAAAGCCGCTCGGCCCCCCGGGCGGGAGACTCAAATCTGCTGACCCGCGAGGGTCGGGCAGTGATGAAAGAGTTCCTGCGCAATGGCACTATCGTATTCAGCGTTAACCGGGCCAGCGATATCCTCCAGGTCCTGCAATTCGCGGAACGCCACGGCTTCAAGGCAGTGATAGAGGGTGGCGCGGAAGCCTGGATAGTGGCCGCTGAACTGGCAGCGGCAGAGGTGCCCGTACTGCTGGACCCCCTGCTAAACCTGCCCTACAACTTCGACCTGCTGGGTGCGCGCATGGACAACGCCGCCCTGCTGCAGGCAGCCGGTGTCACCATCAGCTTTTCCGGTGCCGGCACCCACCATGCCCGCAAGCAGCGGCAATTGGCGGGCGTCGCCGCGGCCAACGGCCTCGACCAGGACGCGGCGCTGGCGGCGTTGACGATAAATCCGGCACGCATCTTCGGCCTGCCAGGCGGGCGTATCGAAGTGGGCGCCCCGGCGGATCTCGTGATCTGGAGTGGCGACCCTCTGGAGGTCAGCGAGTTTGCCGACCAGGTGATACTCGGCGGCAAGCTGCAGTCCATGGAAAGCCGCCAGACACGCTTGCGCGACCGCTATCTGGTCCGGGACCCCAAGTTGCCGCGGGCATACCTCCACTAGGGGCTTCTAAAAAGGGGTCAGGTCCAAAATTGGACCTGACCCCTTTTGAAGAATGCCACTATGCGAAACCTGACCCCTTATCTGATTGCTGGTAGAATCCTCGCTCCTTTTTGCTTTACCACTGGACGAGATTCCACAGCCGATGGACCAGCACTACCAGCCCCAGATCCTTGAGCAGAGCGCCCAGGCCCACTGGCAGGCTCACAACAGCTTCACCGTCGAGAAGGACGCCAGCCGGGAGAAGTTCTACTGCCTGGCCATGTTCCCCTACCCCAGCGGCAAGCTGCACATGGGGCATGTGCGCAACTACACCATCACCGACGTAATCTCGCGCTACCAGCGCATGCTGGGCAAGAACGTGCTGCACCCAATGGGTTGGGACGCCTTCGGCCTGCCGGCGGAAAATGCCGCGGTACAAAACCGCAGCGCGCCCGCCAGGTGGACCTACCAGAACATCGACTACATGAAGGGCCAGCTGCAGAGCCTGGGCTTTGGCTTCGACTGGTCCCGGGAGCTGGCCACCTGCCAGCCCTCCTACTACCGCTGGGAGCAGTGGTTCTTCACCCGCCTGTACGAGAAGGGCCTGGTGTACAAAAAGATGGCCACGGTGAACTGGGATCCAGTGGACCAGACGGTGCTCGCCAACGAACAGGTGATAGACGGCCGCGGCTGGCGCTCCGGCGCCCTGGTGGAGCGGCGCGAAATTCCGCAGTGGTTCATCCGGATTACTGCCTATGCCGAGGAGCTGCTGGCGGACCTGGACCAGCTGCCGCACTGGCCGGAGCAGGTGCGCACCATGCAGCGCAACTGGATCGGCAAGAGCCTGGGCGTTGACCTCCGCTTTGACCTGGCCAGCCCGGTCGCGGGCATCGATCACCTCGAAGTCTACACTACCCGCCCCGACACCCTGCTGGGCGTGACCTACATGTGTCTCGCGGCAGAACATCCGATCACCCGGGCGCTGGCGCTGGACAACCCCGAGCTGCAGGCCTTCATCGAGGCCTGCAAGACCCAGTCCTCCGCGGAAGCGGATATGGCCACCATGGAGAAGAAGGGGATCGATACCGGGCTCAAGGCCCTGAATCCGCTCACCGGCGAGGAAGTACCGGTCTGGATCGCCAACTATGTACTGATGGATTACGGCTCCGGCGCGATCATGGCGGTGCCCGCCCACGACCAGCGCGACTGGGAGTTTGCGCGCAAGTACGGGCTGACGATCCGCCAGGTCATCGCACCGGAGGACGCCAGCGAAGCCGATCTCGAGCAGGGCGCGGTCACCGCCAAAGGCACCCTGGTAAATTCCGGCGAATTCGACGGCATGGACTCCGAGGCCGCCTTCAGCGCCATCGCCGAACGGCTGCAGGCCGCAGGCCGCGGCCAGCTCACCACCAACTACCGGCTGCGGGACTGGGGCGTCTCCCGCCAGCGCTACTGGGGGGCACCGATCCCCATGTTCAACCTGGCCGATGGCGGCGAGATTCCGGTGCCAGCGCACAAACTGCCGGTCCTGTTGCCGGAAGACGTGCAGATGGACGGCGTGATTTCCCCGCTCAAGGCCGACCCGGAGTGGCGCAAGGACGAGCTGGACGGGCAGCCGGTGGAGCGGGAAACCGATACCTTTGACACCTTCATGGAGTCGAGCTGGTACTACGCCCGCTATACTTGCCCCGACTTCGATCAGGGCATGCTGGATCCGGAGCGCGCCAATTACTGGCTGCCGGTGGACCAGTACGTGGGCGGTATCGAACACGCTATCCTGCACCTGCTGTACGCCCGCTTCTTCCACAAGCTGATGCGCGACGAAGGCCTGGTCAACAGCAGCGAACCTTTCGAACGCCTGCTCTGCCAGGGGATGGTGCTGGCCGAGTCCTTCTACCGGGAAGGCACCGGCGGCGGCAAGGTCTGGGTCGCTCCCACCGAAGTCGACGTCGAGCGCGATGAGCGCGGCCGGGTAGTGCGCGCAGTGGAGCGCAGTAGCGGCGAGGAGGTCATCGCCGGCGGCGTCACCAAGATGTCCAAGTCCAAGAACAACGGCATCGACCCGCACGCGGCGGTAGCGGAGTACGGCGCCGACACCGTGCGCCTGTTCACCATGTTCGCCGCGCCGCCAGAGCAAACCCTGGAGTGGCATGATGCCGGGGTTGAGGGCGCCAGCCGCTTCCTGCGCAAGCTGTGGAAGGCAGTGCACGGCCATCTGGAGGCCGGCGCAGCCGGTGCCGTGGACCCGGACCTGCTCAGCGACGCCCAGCGCCAACTGCGGCGCAAGACCCATGAAACCATTGCCAAGGTCAGCGATGACTTCGGTCGCCGCCAGACCTTCAACACGGCGATTGCCGCCATCATGGAGCTCGGCAACGATATCGGTCGCCTGGATCAGGGCGACGCCCAGGGACGCGCCGTGGTGCGCGAGGCCTTGCGCGCCGTGGTCCTGATGCTGGCCCCGATTGTGCCGCACATCTGCCATCACCTGTGGCCCTTGCTGGATGGCGAAGGTGAACTGCTGGACACCCCCTGGCCAGAAGTCGACGCAGCCGCCCTGGTCCGCGACAGCATCGACATGGCCGTGCAGGTGAACGGCAAGGTCCGGGGCCAGATCGCGGTGGCGGCAGCTGCCGACCGGGCAACCATCGAGGCCGCAGCCATGGCCCAGGACAATGTGCAGCGCTTCCTCGCCGAGGTCACCGTACGCAAGGTCATTGTGGTGCCCGGTAAACTGGTTAACATAGTAGCCAACTGATGCCCGGGAGATGCCTCATGTCGCGCGCCCTCACCACCCTGCTGCTGACACTGGCCCTGCCCGTGCTGCTCGGCGCCTGCGGCTTCCAGCTGCGCGGCGCGGCCAGCTCTACCGGACTGCCGGAGGACTGGCGGCAGCTCCATCTGGCAACCGCAAACCCGAACAGCGAATTCAGCCGCGACCTGCAGTCGCGATTCTCCGCGAATGGTATTGAATGGGTCGAGCGCAGTGAAGCCGCCTACATCCTCGAGCTTGGGCCTGAGCGCTTCAGTCAGCGTAACCTCTCGCTCAACAGCGAGGCGCGGGCCGCCGAATTCGAGCTCACCATGCAGGCCAGCTTCGCAGTCAGGGCCGTCGACGGCAGCCTGGCCATGGAGCCCGCCGACGCCGTCATCGTCAAGCAGATGGAAAACGACCCGCGCAACGTCGTCGGCAAGGCAGAGGAAATCCGCATCCTGCAAAGAGAGATGCGTGGTGAGCTGTCGCGGCAAATCCTGCGCCGGATCGGTTTCCACGCCGCCGCCCGGTAATGCAACTCAAGCCCGAGCAGCTGCGTCAGCACCTGCAGAAGCAGTGCCTCCCGGTCTATCTCGTCAGTGGCGACGAACCTCTGCTGGTGCAGGAATGCGCGGACCTGGTCCGGGGCGCCGCCCGCGGGGCCGGCTGTACCGACCGCGAAATTGTTGATACCGCCGCCCGCGATTTTAACTGGCAGATGCTGCTGCACAGCGCCGCGGAGATGTCCCTGTTCGGTGACCGCAAGCTGATTGAGCTGCGCCTGCCCGATGGAAAGCCCGGTGCCGAGGGCAGCAAGGCCCTGTGTGAATACATCGACCGCGCCAGCGGCGACGATATCCTGCTGGTGGTAAGCGGCAAGATCGACAAACAGTCCCAGAACAGCAAGTGGTACAAGACCCTGGACAAGGCCGGAGCCACCCTCCAGGTCTGGCCTGTCGGTGCCCGGGAGATGCCCCGCTGGCTGCGCCAGCGCCTGCAGGCTGCCGGGCTCGACATTGACGCCGATGCTCTGGAGCTGCTGGCGGAACGCCTGGAAGGCAACCTCTACGCCGCGGTGCAGGAGGTGGAGAAACTGAAGCTGCTGGCCAGCAATCAACAGGTCACCATGGCCACCGTTACCGCCGCCGTACTCGACAACGCCCGCTACAATCTCTTTGCGATGGTCGATACCGCACTGGCCGGTGATGCCACCGCCGCCCTACGCATGATTCACGGCCTGCGCGGCGAAGGCAACGACCTGGTTCCCCTGCTGTGGGCTGTGGCCCGCGAAGTGCGCAGCCTCTACGCCATGCAACTGGACTGTGAAGCCGGCCAGCCAGTCAACCGGGTACTGAATAGCCACCGCGTCTGGCAGAGCCGCTCGGCGGCGGTGCAGGCCTGCCTGCAGCGCCATGACAGCAACTCGCTGGGCGCGCTGCTGCGGCAGGCGCTGACTGTGGACGGTAGCCTCAAGGGCTTTGCCGAGGGCGATCCCTGGGATCAGCTCGACCGGCTGCTGCTGGAACTGGCTACGTAGCAAGGGTAACCGACCGAGAGAAGAGTCGACCCACTCCGGAGGTGGAATTCGTGGCATCACGAACGATAAGAACGATTGTTGCACTGTGCGCTACCATTCTGCTGGCAGCCTGTGGTGGCGGTGGCGGAGGCAGCGGCCCGGTGCTGCAGCCCGACACGCCGGTCACCCCGGCGCCAGGCCCGGACCCGGAACCCGAGCCAGACCCCGAACCCGAACCGGCTCCGGACCCCGACCCCGATCCGCCTGAAGCCATCGGGCGCACCCTGTTTGAAAGCGGCCAGGTGCGCCCCATCGCGCTGGCGCCGGACGGCTCCCGGCTGTTTGTGCTCAACACGCCCGCTCACCGGTTGGAACTGTTCGACATCAGCGACGGGCAATTGTCTCCCGCGGGGAGCGTGCCCGTGGGCCTGGAACCGGTGGCGCTGGCCGCCGCCAGCGCGAATGAGGTGTGGGTGGTCAACCATCTTTCGGACAGCATCAGTATCGTCCGCCTGGATGGCGCCGCACCCCGCGTGGCCCGCACCCTGTGGGTTGGCGACGAGCCCCGGGACATTGTCTTCGCCGGGCCCGGCAACCGGCGCGCATTCGTCACCGCCGCCTACCGCGGTCAGAATCACCCCGGATTCAGCACCGCCGATCTGAAAACCCCGGGGCTGGGCCGGGCGGATGTATGGGTCTTCGACGCCGCCGCGCCCGGTGCCGGCTCCGGCGGTGAGCCCCTGGCGATCGTCAACCTGTTCGCCGACAGTGCCCGCGGCCTGGCCCGCAGCGCGGACGGCAGCCGCGTGTATGCGGCCGCCTTCCTGTCGGGCAACCAGACCACTACCCTGCTCAACGAAGCGGAGGTCGCCGGCGCCAAGCCGGGGCCAACAGAAAACCACGAGGGCGTTCGGCAACCTGATACCGGCCTGATCGTAGGTTTTGATGGCGAGCGCTGGGTCGATGAATCCGGCCGCGACTGGTCGCACAAGGTGCTCTTCGAGCTGCCGGATCTCGATCTCTTCACCCTGGATGCAATGGCCGAAACACCGCGCCTGCTGGACAGTCAGCGCGGGCTGGGCACGGTGCTGTTCAATGTGATCAACAACCCGGCCACCGGGGCGACCTATGTCAGCAACACCGAGGCTCGCAACCGGGTCCGCTTCGAGGGCCCAGGAACCTCGGCCAGCACGGTACGCGGCCATATCGCCGAGCACCGCATCAGCGTAGTCCAAAACGGCGCGGTGACCAGCAACCACCTCAATCCCCACGTCGATTTCTCACTGCCAGAAGGCGCATCTCTGCCGGCGAGCGACAAGCGTCTGAGCCTGGCCCAGCCCCAGGAGATGGCGGTCAGCCCGGACGGCAGGACACTCTACGTCGCGGCTTTCGGTTCCAACCGCATTGCCGCGATTCCGACCGCCGACCTGGAGGCAGGGCGCTATGACCCCGCCGCCACCCACCACATTCCGGTGCCCGGCGGCGGCCCCGGCGGGCTGGCGCTGAGTGTCGACGGCGACACGCTGTACACCCTGTCCCGCTACACCAACACCGTTAGCGCCATTGCTGCCGGCAGTGGCGATGTCCTCGCCAGCCACGACCTGTTTCACCCGGAGTCCGCGAGCATCCGACGCGGCCGGCGCCTGCTGTACGACGCGGAGCTGACCTCCGCCAACGGCACCGCATCCTGCGCCAGCTGCCACATATTCGGCGACGTCGACGGCCTGGCCTGGGACCTCGGCAACCCGGATGGCGAGATGCTCGAGAATCGCAACGAATTCGTACCCCTGCGCGGGCCCACCCAGGGCGTGTTCCATCCCCTCAAGGGCCCCATGACCACCCAGACCTTCCGCGGCATGGCGGACAGCGGCCCCATGCACTGGCGCGGAGATCGCAGCGGCCAGAACCGGGCCGTGGTGCGCGGTGAACTGGAGAGTCTGGAAGCGGCGGCCTTCAAGGAATTCAACCCGGCCTTCGTCGAACTGCTGGGCCGGGAGGAAATTCTGCCCGCGAACCTGCTGCAGGATTTCACCGACTTCGCCCTGGCGATCACGCCGCCACCCAACGCCATCCGCAATCTCGACAACAGCCTCACCCCGGACCAGGCCGAGGGGCGCCGGGTCTTCCTGGAAGAGCTCACCACCGGCGGCGCCCTGACCTGCAACCACTGCCATGTGCTGGATGTGGAGGCGCGGCAGTTCGGAACTGCCGGGTTGATGACCAACGAGGGGCCGGGCATTACCGAGGATTTCAAGGTGGCGCACCTGCGCAACCTGTACCACAAGGTCGGCATGTTCGGGGCCAGTGTTCCGCGCCCGGGGCAACAGGCCGGGTTCACCGGCGACCAGGTGCGCGGCTTTGGTCTGTTACACGACGGCGGTATCGACACCGTGAGCAACTTCCTCGCCAGCAGCGTGTTCGGCTTCGCCAGTGATGCCCAGCGCGAGCAGGTGGTGGACTTCATGTTCGCCTTCGACGGCAACCTCGCGCCGATAGTGGGCCAACAGTTGACCACTGGCGACCAGCCGGACGCTGCCGCCCGGGCGCGGCTGGATCTGCTGCTGGCGCGGGCAGGCAACGCCCGCCCCGAGTGCGACCTCGTGGTGCACGGTGTGCTGGACGGCGAGCAACGGGGCGCATTGCTGCTGGCGAACGGCCGCTTCCGCACCGACCGCAGCGCCGAAGACAGCATCGGGCTGCAACAACTGCTGGCCGTTGCTACCCAGCCCGGACAGGAGCTCACCTTCACCTGTGTGCCGCCGGGCATGGGGCAGCAGATGGCACTTGACCGCGATGGCGACGGCACCCTCGACGGTGACCAGAGCTGAGCCCGATATTGCGTCAGATCAAGACAGCCAGGACCGCGCTGTGATTACATGACTATAATAAAGGATCAGGAGAGGCCAGACCATGACCCGGATGTTTGAAACGGCGGAAGCCTGTGTGGACCACACAATCGCTACCCTCGGCAAACAGATCCGCCTGGGCGCACCACTGGGGCTGGGCAAGCCGGTGCAGCTCATGAACGCTTTCTTCCGCCGCGCCGCCCTCGACCCTGAAATCGACCTGCACATCTACACCGCGCTGTCGCTCGAAGTGCCCAAGCCCGCCAGTCACATCGAGGCGGAGCTGGCCGGCCCCATCGTCGAGCGCCTGTTCGGGGACTACGAGCCCCTGGCTTACATGGAGGCCCTGCGGGCCGGCAACATGCCGGCAAACATCCAGGTCAGCGAACTGTATTTCAAGGCGGGCTCAATGAAGGGACTGCCCTCCGCCCAGCAAAACTACATCTCCAGCAACTACACCCACATCGCCCGCGACATGGCGGCAGCGGGCGTGAACGTGCTGGTGCAGCTGGTGGCGGCGCGGGACACCGATGTCGGCTTGTCGCTCAGCCTTTCCTGCAATCCGGACGTGGCGCTGGATGTTATCCGGCTGCGCCGCGGTGGTGACCAGGATGGTTTTCTCTGCTTTGCCCAGGTGCACCGGGACCTGCCCTTCATGCGCCACGACGCAGAGGTCCCCGCATCCCTGTTCGACGGCGTCGTGGAGAACGCCGACTACCACCGCACCCTGTTTGCCGTACCCAACGCTGCGATACCCGCGGCGGACTATGCCACCGCGCTCAATGTCAGCAGCCTGGTGGTGGATGGGGGTACCCTGCAGATCGGCATCGGCGCACTCGGTGATGCCGTCGCCCACGCCTGCATATTGCGTCACCGCCACCATGATGCCTGGCGCGAACTGCTGCAAAACCTGACCCGGATCGACAGCGGCTGCGCCGCCGAACCCACCGTATTCAGCGAGGGCCTCTACGTCTCCACCGAAATGTTCGTCAACGGCATGCTGCACCTGATGGAGGCGGGCGTGGTAAAGCGCAGGGTGTTCGACCAGCTGGCGCTGCAGCGGGGTCTCAACGACGGCGTCATCTCCACGGCGATCGACGCGGCGATGCTGGACTACGCCCGCGCCTGCGGGCTGATGCCGCGCCTGCTGGATGAGGCCGCGCTGGCCGAGCTATGCCATTGGGGCCTGGTGCCCGAGGCTCTGGTGATTGCGGGCGACGGCTTGAAGCTGCACGGTGAAAGGCTGTGCAACGACATGGAGGATCCCGACACCCGCTCCGCGCTGCTGCGGGCAACAGCGGGTACCGAGCTGCGCCATGGCCGGGTGCTGCACGGTGGTTTCTTCCTCGGGCCCCGTGATTTTTATCAGAAACTGCGCGATCTGGACGAGGCCGGTCACGAAAAGATCTGCATGACCAGCGTCCAGCGCACCAACCAGCTGCTGCTCAACTACCCACTGTACTGCGCCCAGCGGCGCCACGCCCGCTTCATCAACACGGGCATGATGGTGAGCCTCAGTGGCGCGGTCACCTCCGACGCGCTGGAAGACGGCACGGTGATCAGTGGCGTGGGCGGGCAGTACAACTTTGTGGCCATGGCCCACGACCTGCCGGGCGCGCGCTCGATCCTGTGCATTCGCGCCACCCGCGGCAAGGGCAAGCATGTGCAATCGAATATCGTGCCGCACTATGGCCACACCACCATCCCTCGCCACCTGCGGGATATCATCGTCACTGAATATGGCATCGCGGACCTGCGCGGGCAGAGTGATGCCGAGATCATCCGGCGCCTGATCGCCATCGCCGACAGCCGTTTTCAGCAGGAACTCACAGACTGGGCCATTGAACACGGCAAGCTGCCCGAGGACTACGAGATACCGGCGGCGGCCCGGGACAACACTCCCTACCGCATCGCCAGCGCGCTGAGCAGCCATATCGCCGACGGCCTGCTGCCGTCCTACCCCTTCGGCACCCAGCTGACCGCGGAAGAACTGACGCTCAGCGCGAGCCTGCGGCGGATCAAGGCTTTGAGCGAGGAACCCGCGCACTTCCTCAAGGAAATTGTGCGCGCCCTGCTGCACCGGGGCGACAAGGAGGCCGCGCGCCCCTGGCTGGAGCGCATCCACCTGATGCACCCGGACAGCAGCAAGGAGTTCATCGTGCAGCAATTGCTGATGATGGAACTGGAGGAGCACGGTCTCCTGAAAGTACGCTAACATCCCCCTGACGCCGCCCGGAAGGCAGCGGCTGACAAGGCGCCAGTAGTGTTCGAAGTCATCTGTATCACATTCGCTTTTTTCTTCGGCCTGGCGGTGCGCCAGGTCGGCCTGCCGCCGCTGGTGGGATTCCTGGCCGCCGGCTTCGCTATCAACCTGTTTGGCCCGGGCCTTGGGCTGCCTTCCGACACCAGCAATATCCTGCACTATGTCGCCCACCTGGGTGTGTTGATCCTCCTGTTCACGGTAGGACTTAAACTCAAGCTGAAGCAAATTGCCCAGCCGCAGGTGCTGGGAGGGGCGCTGCTGCACTTTGCCATCAGCGTCGCGGTGTTCGCACCCGGTTTGTACTACCTTGTGGGACTGGACTGGAACACGGCGCTGCTACTGGCAATTGCGCTCTCCTTTTCCTCCACCGTGCTGGCGGCGAAGCTGCTGGAATCGAAACGTGAACTGGCGGTATTCCATGGCCGTACCGCCATAGGGATACTAATCGTACAGGACGTCATTGCCCTGGTGGTGCTGGCCATCTGGAGCGGCCAGACACCCAACATCTGGGCCCTGGCAGTGTTCGGCCTGCCGCTGTTGCGGCCGCTGATGCACTGGTTACTGGACTTTGCCGGTCACGATGAACTTCTGGTCCTGATGGGCATGATGTTGGCGCTGGTCATCGGCGGGATGGGCTTCCAGGCCATGGGCCTGAGCTCGGAGATTGGCGCCCTGCTTATGGGGGTGCTGCTGTCGAACCACCGCCGGGCCCAGGAACTGTCGGAATCCCTGTGGCCCCTGCGGGAGATTTTCCTGGTGGGCTTCTTTCTTGAGATCGGCATGTCCGGCCTGCCGGACCTGGAGGCACTGCTGTTCGCTCTCGGCGTAGGCCTCATCCTGCCATTCAAAGGCCTCCTGTTCTTCCTGCTGCTGATTGCCTTCCGGCTCCGCGCGCGCACCTCCTTCCTCGCCGCCGTCAGCCTCTCCGCCTACAGCGAGTTCGGCCTGATAGTGGCCGCTGTGGTGCTGCAGGACTGGCTGGTGCCGTTGGCCCTGGCAGTCTCGATCTCCTTCCTCATCGCGGCGCCCCTGAACCGCCTGGCCCACCCCCTGTTCGCGCGCCTGGAGGATCGTCTGCAGCGTTTTGAGCGCAGCACCATCCACCCGGATGAACAGCCCACCAATCTGGGCATGGCCGACGTCCTGATTTTCGGCATGGGTCGCACCGGTACCGCCGCCTACGATCACCTGCGTGAACTGGGCAGAATGCCGGCGGGCCTTGATGGTGACACCTACAAGGCCAAAGCCCACCAGGAGGCGGGTCGCAATGTGGTATTTGCCGACGCCGAGGACAGCAACTTCTGGCGCGGTGTGGATGTAACCACATTCGAAGCGGCGGTGCTGGCCATGGATGACATCGAGGCCAAAGTGGTTGCCGCACGCAGCCTGCGCGCCAAGGGCTTCACCGGCCCCATCGTCT
The DNA here is from genome assembly GCF_030649675.1 of Haliea sp. E1-2-M8. Lineage (GTDB taxonomy): Bacteria > Pseudomonadota > Gammaproteobacteria > Pseudomonadales > Halieaceae > Haliea. Next base: position 185,775 of record NZ_JAUTDR010000002.1, read on the forward strand.
CCCACGCCCTGCACGAGGACCATGTGGCGCGCATCACCGAGGCCGGGGCCACCCACACCTACCTGACCATGTACCAGGCGGGAATGGGGCTGGCAGACCGAACCATGAGCGCGCTGTACAGCGCTGACCCTGGCAGCCCGTAACCGGCCTGTCATGATTGCGGTGGATACTCGGCCGCTGGCATCATCCGGAGGCAGCATGCCAGCGAAAACCACCACCCTGTTGCTCCTGGCAGCCGCCTGCTTGCTGCAGGGCTGTACCACCGGCGCGCAAGATCAAAGCGACCACTTTGAACTCACCCTGCTGCATGTCAACGACCACCATTCACACCTGGAACCGCACAGCCTGGAGTTGGATGTCAGGGAACTGAACCTGCAGACCCGCGCTGCATCGGGCGAGCAACTGGAGGCTGTCACGGTGGCCTACGGTGGTTTCCCACTGCTGGCGGGCGCTTTGCAACAACTGGCTGCAACCGCACCCAATGCGATCACCCTGCACGCCGGGGACGCCATCACGGGCACCGCATACTACAGCCTGCTCGGGGGCGAGGCCGATGCCGCGCTGATGAACAGCATCTGTTTCGATGCCCTGGTCGCAGGCAACCATGAGTTCGACGGCGGGGACAGCGGCTTCGCGACCTTTATCGATGCGCTCTGGAACGGACGCTGCAAGACTCCGGTGCTGGCGGCCAATGTCGCACCGGGGCCGGGCTCGGCGCTGGCGACGGGCTACCTGCTGCCCTATACCATCCTGGAACGCGGTGCTGAGCAGATTGCCGTCATCGGCATCACTATTGGCGACAAGACCCGGAGCTCCTCGCGCCCGGATCAAGGCACCCGTTTCCTCGATGAGCTGGCAACCGCACAGCAGCACATTGATGAACTCACCGGTGCCGGTATCAACAAGATCATTCTGCTGACACACGTAGGCCTCGCCCGGGATCTGGCGCTGGCCCGCCAGCTGAGCGGTGTCGATGTCATCGTCGGCGGCGATTCCCACTCGCTGCTGGGCGGGGCCGGCCTGACTGCGTTCGGCCTGCGGCCCGTGGCACCCTACCCCAGCCGCACCACCAACGCCCTGGGCCAGCCGGTCTGCGTGGTCCAGGCCTGGGAGTACGCCCGCCTGCTCGGTGCCCTCAGCGTCAGCTTTGACAGCGACGGCGTGGTGAGCCGTTGCAGCGGCGCGCCGGTGCTGCCATTCGCCGAGCGCTACGAATACAGAGCCGCAGACGGCAATATCGCAAACCTCCCTGCAGAGGATGCTGCGCGGGTGACAGACCTGCTGCGCCAGCATGGCGTCCTATTGCCGGTTGCAGCCGATGCCGGGGCCGATGCCGCGCTGGCGGGGTACCGGGCCCAGCTCGGCAACCTGGCCGGGACGGTGGTCGCCCACGCAGAGGAAGATCTGTGCCGGGACTACCTGCCCGGGGCCGGCCGCTCCCAGCTCTGTCCTGCCGCCACCACCTGGCAGCATGGCGGTGACATCACCCAGCTGGTGAGTTTCAGCATGCTGGCAGCCACCCCGACGGCTGCCATTGCGCTGCAGAACGCCGGCGGGGTGCGGCGCGATATCGCTGGGGGCAGCATCAGCGTGGCGGATGTCTTCGCCCTGCTGCCCTTCAATAACACCCTGGTCACCCAGGAACTGACCGGGAGCGAAATTCTGACCGTGCTGGAGGAAGCGCTGGCACACGCCCTCGCCAGCCCCGCCAATGCCGGGGCCTACCCCTACACCGCCGGCCTGCGCTACAACGTAGACGCTGCACGTGAGCCGGGCAGGCGCCTGTCCGCCGTGGAGATCAACCCGCGGCTCGCCGGCAGCTGGCAGCCGCTGGAGCTGAACCAACGCTACACGGTGGTCAGCAACGATTTCATCGCCGCGGGCAAGGATGGCTACACCCTGCTTGGACAGAAATACGACAGGGGAGAATACACGGCGACCTACACCGAGTACGCCCAGGCCTTTATCGACTACCTGCGCGACCTGACCGCACAGGGGCAAAAGCTGGCAAAGCCCCCGGCAGACAGCTATTCCACGAGCAGCTATCGCAATGCCGCGGGCTGCACCTACCCGCAACCGCCCGACTGCAACACTACCGTCACCCCCCGGTAACTCTACTGTAACTCCCCGTCACTAGGATGCCCCCGGGTTTGCAATTTCAGGGGAAGAGCAGATGAGCATATGTTCAAGACGCAAGCAGCTGGCACTGGCAGTCGCCATGACCGTCGGTCTGGGCGCGCCGGCACTGGCGCAGCAAACCACCTCCGCTATTCGCGGCAATGTCACCACCGCCGCTGGCGAGCTGGTACCGGGCGCCAGCGTCACTGTACTCGACACGCGCACCGGTGCCGCCCGCGAGCTGACCGCCACCGAGACCGGCGGTTTCTCCCTGCGCGGCCTGCCGGTTGGCGGCCCCTATACCATCACGGTGCGCGATGCGCGCGGGACCCGCACAGTCGAGGATATCTACCTCAACCTGGGCGAGACCGCTAACCTGACGGTAGAGCTGGAGGGCCAGCGGGAAATGGAAAGCGTCGTAGTGACTGCGTCTGCACTCACCGATGTCGCTACCACCCTCGGCCCCACCGCCAGCTTCGATTTGAACGACTTGCAGTCAGCGCCGGCTGTTAACCGCGATATCAAGGACCTGATCCGCATCGACCCGCGGGTCTATATCGATGAGGCCTTCGCCGATTCCATCCAGTGTGCCGGCGCCAACTCGCGCTTCAACAGCCTGACCCTGGACGGCATCCGCACCAACGACAACTTTGGCCTCAACAGCAACGGTTATCCCACCGTGCGCATTCCGTTTTCCTACGACGCGATCTCCCAGGTCTCGGTAGAGCTGGCGCCCTTTGACGTGCAATACGGTGGTTTCACTGCCTGCAATATCAACGCGGTGACCAAGTCCGGCGACAATGAGTTCCACGGCGGCGTGTTCTTCGACTACACCGATGACTCCCTGCGCGGTGACGAACTCGAGGGCGACAAGATTACCGTGGGCGAATTCGACGAGCAGCGCTACGGCTTCAACGTCGGCGGCCCGATCATCGCCGACACCCTGTTCTTCTTTACCGCCTACGAAAAGCTTGAGGGCGTTTCCCTGTTCGATCGCGGCCCTGCAGATTCCAATGCCGCGGTACCGGTACTGGGCTTCTCCCAGGCCCAGTATGATGAAATCCTCGACATTGCCCGCAATCGCTACAACTACGAACCAGGTGGACTGGTCAGCAGCCTGCCGGTAGAAGATGAAAAGTTCATCGCACGGCTCGACTGGCAGATCAATAACGACCACCGCGCCTCGTTCATCTACAACTACAACGAAGGCAATGTTGTCCGCCAGTCAGACGGCGACTCCGACGAGTTCGAGTACTCGGACCACTACTACGACCAGATCGGCGAGCTGGAATCCTATGTGGTGTCAGTGTTCTCCGACTGGACGGAAAACTTCTCCACCGAGCTGCGTATCGGCACCTCTGACTTCGAGGCCACCGTCGCACCCCTGGGTGGCACCGAGTTCGGTGAAGTCCAGATTACCACCGAGAACAACGGCTCCTTTGCTACTGTCTACCTGGGTGCCGACGATTCGCGCCACTCCAACAAGCTGGAGTACAGCACCGACAACTTCAAGCTGGCGGGAACCTACGTTTACGGCGATCACGTCATCACCGGCGGCTTTGAGATGGAAGAGCTGGATGTGTTCAACCTGTTCGTGCAGGAATCCGGGGGCGAATACCGCTTCGATTCGATCGATGATTTTCGCGCGGGCACGCCGGGGCGAATCATTTACGAGAACGCCGCCTTTACCAATAATCCCAACGACGGCGCGGCGGAATTCTCCTACCGCATCAACAGCGCCTACCTGCAGGACGAGTACTACCACACGCCCTGGAACACCAGCTTCACCCTCGGCCTCCGCTACGACTGGTACACCAGCAGCGACAAGCCGGTGGAGAACCCGCTGATCGAGGAGCTATACGGCTTCTCCAACCGCCAGAACCTGGACGGCAAGGACCTGCTGCAGCCGCGCTTTGGGTTCAACTGGGGCGTCAACGATGAACTGGAAGTTCGCGGCGGCTTTGGCCTGTTCTCGGGTGGCAATCCCAATGTCTGGATCGGCAACAACTACCAGAACAACGGCATCATCCTGAAAGAAGTGCAGGACCGCTCGGGTACCTCGGTGTTTGACATCCCCTTCAACGGTGAGGGGCGCCCCCTCTACGATGTGCCGCAGGAACTGTTTGACGCGGTAGCGCGGGGCGAGGGTAGCCTCGGCGGTATCAACGTACAGGACCCGGACTTCGACATTCCCTCGGAGTGGAAGTACGCACTGGGCTTCAGCTACTCCCTGCCCCGGGATTACCTGTTGCTGGGCGATCTGCTCTATTCCGAGAAAAAGGATGCGGCAATCATCCGCGACCTGACGCGTACCCCCACCGGTGCCACCGCCCCCGATGGACGCCTGATCTACACCAGCGTCAACGGGCGCTCCCAGGACTTCATGCTGACCAATGCCCGCGGTGACTCGGGCGAGTCCACCAGCCTGTCCCTGGCGCTGAGCAAGTCCCACGATTTTGGGCTGGACTGGACCCTCGCCTATGCCTACACCCAGGCCAAGGATGTCAGCCCCATGACCAGCTCGGTGGCGTTCTCAAACTACACCAACATCGCGGTGGCAGACCCTGAGAACCCCGGCGCCGAGACCTCCAACTACGAGATTCCGCACCGGATCACGCTGCGCATGAGCTACGCCCGCGACTTCATCGCTGGCTACACCACCCGGGTTACCCTGTTTGGCAGCGCCAATGAAGGTCGCCCCTATAGCTACGTTTTCGCCGGCGACCTGGGCGGCGCCCTCGGCAGCTCGGTGGGCTTTATCGACCAGAACCTGGCTTACATCCCCGGGGCCAATGATCCGCTGGTGGTTTACGCCGATACCTTCGACAAGGCGGCCTTTGACGATCTGGTCGCGAGCGAGGGTCTGAAGCGCGGTCAGATCATGGGTCGCAACAGCATCAACAGCAGCTGGTGGACCAAGTTCGACCTGAAAGTCGAGCAGGAAGTGCCCGGTTTCCTCCCCGAACACCGCGGCAAGGCGTTCCTGGTAGTGGAGAACCTGGGCAACCTCCTGAACGATGACTGGGGCGTCCTGGAAGAGGCCAGCTTCCCGCGCAAGCAGCGACTGGTCGGCGCCTCCATCAACGAGCAGAACCAGTATGTTTTCGAGCAGTTCTTCACGCCGGCACAGCAAAGCCGCGTCGCCGATGCCTCCCTGTGGCAATTGCGGATCGGGGTCAGCTACGACTTCTGACCAGTAATACCCTCTTTGCCGGCGCCTGGCGCCGGCTTTTTTTTACGTGTTTTTCCGCGCCCCTGGCGCTAACCTTGAACAGAGCCGGGACACGCCATCCCGGGGAGACTGCCCATGGGCCCGCGCGTTCTCATAACCAGACTTGTAGTCGCCGCTGCCATGATGACATCGGAAATGGGCGCCACCGCCACCAGCACGCTGCGGGTCGCCACCTTCAACGCCAGCCTGACCGGGGACCAACACGTTGCCCGCAACGAGCCCGTGACCGGCAGCGAGCTGTTTGCCCAGCTGGCCACAGGCGACAATGCCCGGATTCGCAACGTTGCCGAGATCATCCAGCGGGTACGCCCGGACATCCTGCTGCTGAACGAGTTTGACTACACGCCGGACCCGGGCCGCGGCGTCAGCGCATTCCGGGCCAACTACCTGCAGCGCTCCCAGAGCGGTGCCGAACCCATTGACTACCCCTGGTTTTATACTGCGCCGGTCAACACGGGGATCGACTCCGGCCTCGACCTGGACCGCGACGGCATCGCCTCGGGCCGGGGTCAGGACGCCCTCGGCTACGGGCTCTATCCCGGCCATTACGGGATGCTGTTGCTGAGCCGTTACCCGATCGACGCCGCCGCCGTGCGCAGCTTCCGCCGTCTGCTCTGGCGGGACATGCCCCACAACCTGTTGCAGGAGGTGCGCGCGCCCGACGGTGAGCCCTGGTATGACCCGGCCGCGCGGGCCGTGCTGCCGCTGTCATCGAAATCACACTGGGACGTGCCGGTGCGGGTGGGAGCCCATAGCGTGCACATTCTCGCCAGCCATCCGACGCCGCCGGTCTTCGACGGCCCGGAAGACCGCAACGGCAAGCGCAATCACGATGAAATCCGTTTCTGGAACGACTACCTCACAGCGGGCGCTGCCGGGGCCTGGATCCGCGATGACCGGGATGGCCGCGGCGGGTTCGAAGGCGAGCTGTTTGTCATTGCCGGGGATCTGAATGCCTCGCCGGTGGAGGGCGACGCGATCCCGCCCGCCATCAGCAGCCTGCTGCAACACCCGCGGGTCCAGGCATCCACAGTACCGACCAGTGCCGGCGGCGCCGCGCAGCGGCCGGAGAATCCCCACGCGGCCGGGCATACGGCGAGCTTCGGGCTGCGGGTCGATTACGTGTTGCCCGCGGCCTCGCCGGCCTGGCGGGTCACCGGCGCCGGCGTATTCTGGCCCGCCAGTGACGACCCCCTCGGCCGCCTGGTGCGGGACCCGCGCCAGTCCTCGGACCACCGGCTGGTGTGGGTGGATCTGGAGTTTCAGCCCCTGCCGTAACGAGCTCACCTGTCGCCTGAACAGGCAGGTCAGTTCCGGCCTTGCGCCAGGCTGGCGGGTATCCGCTTGCATTCCGGGAAAGAGCCAACTACTGTATATCCATACAGCAAAAGACAGACTCTTTCTGGAGGCACGCGAATATGAACGAAGCACTGGAACAGGTTATTCTCCGCCACGACACCTGGCGCGGCCGCAGCCGCTGTTTCAGCGGGTTGCCGCTGTCCGCCAACAACGATTCCCACCGCGGCGGCCTGGGCACCGGCTACCGGGCCCTGGACGCGGCCCTGGTTCAGGGCGGCTGGCCCGAGGCCACCGCCATCGAGGTGCTCAGCGACAGCTGCGGCATGGGCGCCATGGGCCTGTTCCTGCCGGCCATGGAGCGGCTCAGTGCCCAGGGCCGCTGGCAGGCCTTCATCGCCCCACCCTGGACGCCCTACGCCCCCCTGCTCGCGGCCCGCGGCATCGACACGCAACAGGTTCTGCTGGTTCACCCCCGCAGCCGGGAAGACCTGCTGTGGAGTATTGAGCAGTCCCTGCGCAGTACCACCTGCAGCGTCGTATTCAGCTGGCTGGGCGCGGGGCAATACCGCTACAGTGAACTGCGCAAGCTGCAACTGGCCGCCGCCGCCAGCGATACTCTGTGCGTCCTGTTCCGGCCGCAACAGGCAGCCACCGAAAGTGCACCTGCGGGGCTGCGCCTGCAGATGCGCGAATACCGCAAGGCTCACATCCTCAAGCAGCGCGGCGGGCGCCAGGGGCTGGATGTGGACCTGGCGCCGGAAGACGAGTTGCCCCACCAGCCGCAGCTGTGGGAACTGCCAGCCTGGCCGGCGGCCGCACCTGCCGGCAACGCATTGGGCGCGAATTGAGGCAAATCAATTGTTATTGCCGGGGCAAGGGAACTAGCATGGAGACTCTCACCGATACGGCGGTCCAACAGCCGGCAACGGGACCTTTTATCGCAATGGAGAGCAGCCATGCAGGAACTACCCCACCACTACCATGTGTCCGCGAAGGCGGTGCCTGAAGGAACCGTTACCCTGGAGGGCAATGACGTGCCGGCGCTGGAAACAGCACCACCGAAGGAGTTCGGCGGCCCCGGCGGCCACTGGTCACCCGAGGCACTGCTGGTAGGGGCGGTGACCGACTGCTTTATCCTCACTTTTCGCGCCATCGCCCGCGCCTCCAAGCTGGACTGGACCGCTCTTGAATGTGGCACGGAAGGCAAGCTGGAACGCATCGACCGGGTGACCCGGTTTACCGAACTGACCGTTACCGCCCACCTGACCGTGCCAGCGGGTACAGATGCGGACAAAGCGAAACAGCTACTGGAAAAATCCGAGGCCAGCTGTCTGGTCAGCAATTCCCTGAACAGCACCATCCACCTGCATGCCAGCGTCGGCCAGGCCGGGTGAAAGGCATCGTGATATTGGCAGCGAGATAACGGGCGGGAAGCAACAGTGGACCAGTGGCTGAGTGATTACGGCGTGACCCTGGGCGTGGGCGCCCTGATCGCGTTCATGATTTTTATCGTCTGGGATCTCGCCAAACGCAGCAATGCCGGCAAATTCGGCACCATCATCCTCTACGTTGGCCTGGCAATGGGCATCTTCGGCTTCCTGATCAAGGTGATCATTACCTGGATGCTGGAGAACGCCGGGGTCTAGTACCCTGCCTCCAGGAGGCAGGGTACTAGACCCCGGCTTGGTGGCAGCCCTAGGCCTTGGCCTTGGCCGCCAGGGTGTTGGCGATCATCCGGTCGATATTGTCTTCCAGAATCGACAGCGGCACCGGGCCGTGCTTCAGCACTTCATCGTGGAAGGCGCGGATATCAAACTGCGCACCCAGTTNGCCGCCAGGGTGTTGGCGATCATCCGGTCGATATTGTCTTCCAGAATCGACAGCGGCACCGGGCCGTGCTTCAGCACTTCATCGTGGAAGGCGCGGATATCAAACTGCGCACCCAGTTCAGTCCGGGCGCGCTCCCGCAGCTCCATGATCTTCAGCTTGCCAATCAGGTAGGCGGTTGCCTGCCCGGGCATGGCGATATAGCGCTCGATGGCCTTGGTGGCGTCGTTGCGTGAGTTGGGCGTGTTCTCGACCAGATAGTCGATCGCCTGCTCCCGGGTCCAGCGCTTGCTGTGCAGGCCGGTATCCACCACCAGGCGGCAGGCGCGCCACAGCTCCATGGCCAGGCGACCGAAGTCAGACCACTCGTCGGAGTACATGTCCATATCCTTGGCCAGCTCCTCGGTGTACAGCCCCCAACCTTCGGTGAAGGCGGTAAAACTGGCGTAGCGCTGGAACTCCGGCAGACCTTCCAGCTCGATGGAGATCGCCCGCTGCATGTGGTGGCCGGGAAGCCCCTCGTGGTAGGCCAGGGCCTCCAGCTGGTAGGTGGGCATGCTGCTCATGTCATACAGGTTGGCATAGTAGATGCCGGGGCGGGAGCCGTCCGCAGGTGGTGCGTTGTAGAACGCCTTGCCGGCCGAGCGCTCGCGGAAGGATTCCACGCGCTTCACGATCATATCCGCCTCCGGCAACAGCCCAAACTGCTCCGGCAGGCGCAGACGCATGGCGTCAATGGCCGCGGTGGCATCGGCGAGGTAAGCGGCACGGCCCTCATCGGTGTTGGGGTAGTAGAACTGGGGATCCGTGCGCATGAATTCGAAGAATCCGGCCAGGTCGCCCTCGAACTCCACCGCTTCCATGATTGCGCGCATGGCACCATGGATACGCTCCACCTCCCGCAGGCCGATGTTGTGGATCTCATCCGCCGTCAGGTCCGTGGTGGTAAACCAGCGCAGGCGCTCGGCGTAGAAGGCATCGCCATCTGCAAATTTCCAGACGCCATCGGCCCCGGCCGCCTGTTCTGCCTGTTCCTCAATGGCCGCAATCAGGCGCTCGTAGGCGGGCTCCACGACCTCGAGCAGCGCCTCGCGGGCCTCTGCCAGCAGCCGGTCACGGGTGTCGGCGTCTATATCCAGAGCCGCGACCTTGTCCCCGAAGTCCTTCCACAGGGTGGAGTCCTCTCCCTCGGCAACGAAGGGCACACCACTGATGACATTGCGCGCCGACTCCAGCATCTGCGGGTACTGCCAGTCCGCCAGCAGCAGATCTTTCTCGGCGCGGATCTCCATTTGCTCAATCACCTGGTCGAACCAGGAGCCAATGTTATTGAGGCGGCCGATATAGGCCTCGGCATCGGCGAGATCGCTTACCCGGTGGATATTGACCAGGTTGCTGGCAGCCTGGGTGTGGGGGCCGCGGAACTGGTGGATCACAAACTGGTGGTGGCGGAACTCATCGCTGGCGATGCGCCGCTCCAGGTCGAGCTGGTACAGGTCGTAGGATAGCTGGTCTGCCGGTGCCAGCACCGCGCGGTCAAACTCCGCCAGTTGCTGCAGGCGGGCCTCGTTGATTTTGCGGGTCTCGTCCTGGAACTCCTCGGCAACCGGGTCCCACTGATCGTGGTTCAGCTTGATGCCGCGAGAACTGGCGGTATAGGGATACCGCGCCATGTCCACGGCATAGTTTTCCTCCAGGAAGGTGCGGAAGGCGGCGGTGACCGCGCTATCGGCCACGGCCTGGCTAACAGTCTCGGTGGCTTCGGCGGCGCTGGGCCCCGGCTGGTCGGCGGGGGCCTCATCCCGGGAGCAGGCGGCAAGTGTGGTGGCGAGCGCGAGGGGCAACAGAGCCAACTTATATTTGGTTAATGACATTTTTACCTCATTTGGCGACATTTCGTATCATTTGGCCATTTTTTATAGCCGAACTGGCTGGCATGATGACGTATTTTGGTCTCGATTGCCAGTTGTGGTCGGTACCGCGCGGGCAGCGCTGGACAACGGCGACCCGACCTCTGATACTGTACATATGCACAGTATTCATGCCAGGCTGGGGAAAATGCCCGCCGCCAATAACCGGCCCGGGTGCGGGCCGTGAGCCTCTGGCTGTGCCTGCGATTTCCGCAGCTGCCCCTGCAGTGCCAGACACTGAGCGAGGCGCAGCCCATGGTGGTACTGGCCCGGCAACGGGTGCTGCGGGCCAATGATTGCGCTGCCAGTCTCGGCATTCTCGAGGGTATGGCGGCAGCCACCGTGCGCGCCCTCGCGGGCAGCGAGCCACTACAATTGCTGGCGCGAGACCAGGAAGCCGAGCAGCATTGCCTGCAACAGCTGTGCTGCTGGGCCTATGGCATCACCCCCACCCTGTATCCCTGGCGCGGCGATTGCCTGCAACTGGAAGTCGGTGGCTGCCTGGCCCTGTTCCGCAGCCTGGAGAACCTGCTGCAAACCGTGCATTGCGGCATTCAGCTGCGCGGCTACCGGGTTGAGGCAGGCCTGGCACCCACCCCCAAGGCAGCGTGGCTGCTGTCCTTCGGCACCCAGGAGCTGGCTGCCGGCGGCGCGGATGGCTGGCAGGAGCAGCTCAACTCCCTGCCGCTGACCCTGCTGGATGACTTCCCCAGGGAGGTTGCCGCCCTGCGCCGGGCCGGTCTGCAGCGGCTGGGAGACATACTGGCACTGCCCGAATCCGCTCTCGGGCGACGCTGCGGCAAACCCCTGGTCCATTGGCTGCGACAGATGCTGGGACGGGAAACTGACCTGCAACCGGATTATCACCCCCCGGCCCACTTCAGTGATCAGCACTGGTTTGGCTATGAAGTCAAAACAACCGCGGAATTGCTGCCCGCCGTGCAGCAACTGCTGCAGGCCCTGTGCGGGTTCCTGCGCCAGGCCCAACTGCAGGCGGAGGAGATCGAGTGGCAGCTGATAGCGGTTGACCGTCAGGTCCAGTGCCTGCAAGTGCGCAGTAGCAGCCGTCACAGCGACTGGGAGAACTGGTACCAGCTCACCCGGCTGCAGCTGGATCGCCTGCAACTGCGTACGGGCATTGAAGGTCTGGCGCTGGAGTGCCGCCAGCTACTGACGGGGCGCAGCGCCAGCATCGACCTGTTCAGCCCCCACAACCAGCGCGAACCCATGCAGGCGCTGCTGGACCGCCTGCGCAACCGCCTGGGCCTGCAGGCCATCCTCACTATCGGCTGCCGGGATGAGCATCTGCCGGAGCTGGCCCTGCATGTCGGCAGCGAAGCCGCCGCGGCCCTACCCGCAGGTCAACCCTGTGCCCGGCGCCCGTTCTGGCTGTTACCGGAACCACAGCCGATTCACCGGGAGCAGGGGCAACTGCACTGGCAGGGCCTGCTGCAACTGGTCGGCGGGCCAGAGCGTATCGAAGACAACTGGTGGCAGGAACCGGTCAGCCGCGACTACTACATCGCCCGGGGCTCCAGGGGGCAGTATTACTGGCTGTTCCACGACCGCCTGCGGCGGCAGTGGTATATCCACGGCCTGTTTGCCTGAGCTGGAGCCGGCGTCTCGGGGAGCGGCCACCCCTTTACACTACTATTGTGAACTTATTGTGACAGTTACATTGCAGCGATAGATTAATTGCTGCAGATGGCCCTATGATGGCTACAGTCCAGGGCAGAGCTCCGCATACCGGGTTGCCTGACCCTGGAACACAAGCGTCGCGAGACGCCAGACCGGAGGTGTACCATGAAGACGATAACGAGAGCACTGATACTGGCCACCCTGCCCCTGTTCGCCGCTGGCGCCTGGGCAGAAGTAACCCAGGACTGCATCCTGGAGGGCACGGTGGACAAGAAAAAAGCCGAGCAGATGGGCAGCGATGTCTATGTCGCCTTCCACTCGGCAAACCGCGCGGAAAAAGGCAGCGAGTGCAAGCTGAACCGCCGCAACCGGGTCGAGTTCAAGGCACCCAAGAATGCCATGATCGAAAACGCGCCGGACGGTGCCAGGGTCAAGTATCGCTACACAGAAGAGGATAACCAGGCTGGCGAATGGAAGCTGATGGGCGTCTCCATGTAGGCACGCCTGCCTGGCGGAATACAGCCTCTACCCGGGCAAGGAGCCAGGGCCGGCGCCCTCGCTATGGTGCGAGGTTCCGGCTCTGGTCGACAAACAGCAACTCGTCCACCGCAAACCCCAACTCGCCAGCCCGCCGCACAAAGCGCTGCTGTAGTTCGGCGCTGACCTCTGGTGTGCGTGCCAGCAGCCACAGATAGCTGTTGTTGAAGCCGGATACAAAGGCGTAGTCATAGTTCTCCTGGTCCAGCTCGAACACCACATACGAGGCATAGAACGGCCCGAAAAAGGACACTTTGAGGTGGCCAGTGGTATCGTCGCCCACAAACCTGGCCACGCCTTCCGCCTCGGACCACTCGGATTTCTTCGCGCTATAGCCGCGGTTCAACACCCGCACACTGCCGTCATCATTCAGACTGTAGGTGGCGGTAACGCCATCGAGACCGCGCTCGAATACATGGTCGAGCCGGGCGATTTCGTACCAGGTACCCAGGTAGCGCTGGGCATCGAAATTCCCCACCGGCTCCACCCCCGGCGGGGTGCCCAGACAGCCGCCCAGCAGCAGCAAAACGCCGAGCCCGAGTGCGCGCACGGCCACGTTACTCGTGCGCAATGGTCTTGTCGGTGAACAGGTAGTCCTTCAGTTCTCCGTCGAGAACCGGATCGCGACGCCGAATCCACTCCAGCACCATGGCCGCGTGTTCCTTTTCCTCGTCACGGTTATGGCGGAGAATAGCCCTCAGCTCCGGATCCTTGCAGGCGTCCATACGCTGGTTGTACCAGTCCACAGCCTCCAGCTCTTCCATCAGGGAAACAATGGCGCGGTGCATGTCGCGGGTTTCGTCGCTGAGTTCAGCAACGGGCTCGTGGTAACCTTCGTTCGACATAAATACCTTCCTGTGCAGCTTCAGTAATCCATTCCGTGTTCTAGTGTAGCGGCTTCGCCAATATTGACCAATCCCATCTCAAACATTCAACACAACACCAACGGCGGCAAAACCCGCCACCAGGGCAAGAATCGGAGGCCGCCAGCGGAACAGAAGAAACCAGCCCGCAACTGCCAGAACCGCATCCAGCCAGCCATTGATCGCCGCCAGCGCCACAGGGTTGACCCAGGCTGCCAGCAACAGGCCCACGACCGACGCATTGACGCCGGCCACCAGGCCCATGACCCGGGGCCTAGCCGCCAGTGCCTCCCAGGCCGACTGCAGGGCCAGCACCAGCAGGAAGCCGGGCAGGAAAATGCCGGCAGTAGCCAGCAGGGCGCCACTGAAGGGGGCCGCCGGCAGCAGGTCGGCGCCGAGAAATGCTGCCAGAGAAAACATCGGCCCGGGCATCGCCTGGGCGGCGGCATAGCCCAGCAGGAAACGGTCTTCGCTGACCGCATCCCCCAGATGTTGCTGCAACAGGGGCAGCACTACATGGCCACCACCAAAGACCATGCTCCCGCTGCTGTAGAACTGGCTGAACAGGCGCCAGACCGGGTCTCCGCAGGCATAGAGTGGCAGCCCGACGAACAGCAGGGTGAACAGACCCAGAGGCAGCCAGCGAATACCGGTTCTGGCTTGCGCTTGCGACGCCGCGCCCGTGTCGAGCCGGGGCAGAAGAACCAAGCCCGCCAGCGCAGCCAGCAGCAGGGCAACATACTGCGCCCAGGGCGCAGCTGCGAGCAGCAACAAGGCCGCGGTCAACACAGCAATGGCTGTGGTGACAGCGTCACGGCAGAAGGACAGCGCCATGGTGCGCACTGCTTCCGCCACCACCACCACCGCCAGCAACTTGAGACCGCGTACCAGGCCTTCGAGCCCGCCGCTGCCAGCAACCTGCGCCGACAGCACCGCGACGGCGAACATCAGCAGAAAGGATGGCAGGGTAAAGCCGAGGAAGGCGGCCACGGCGCCGGGCAGCCCCGCACGGCGGTAGCCGATGGCAAAGCCGACCTGGCTGGAACTGGGGCCCGGCAGGAACTGGCTCAGGGCAACCAGGCGGGCATAGGCTGCGTCATCCAGCCAGCGCAAGCGCTGGACAAAAGCCTGCTGGAAGTAGCCGATATGGGCAGCGGGGCCGCCAAAGCTGACACAACCCAGCAGCAGGAAACGCCAGAAGACCTCCACAAAACCCGGCACAGAGAGCCTGTTCTCACGGCCGCGTGACATCAGGGCCTGAGGAATACATAGAGGCCAGAGCCCATGGTATCGCGCACCCAGCGCACATAATCGTCCCGCAACTCCCGAAATCAGCGCCGGATGATGGCGTAGTTGCCGTTGGCCTGGGCCACCAGCTGGTTGTCGCACAACAGCCGCGCGTCCAGGTTGGCGACCGAGCGTCCACGATTGAGCAAGGTCGTCTCGCACACCACGGTGCCTGCCAAAACCGGCCGGAAGTAGTTCATCTTGATCTCAATGGTAGCGCAGGATTGGCCCTCCTCCAGCGTCGGATACAGCGCCGCACCCATACCGGTGTCCGCCAGCGCGTACAGGACGGCACCGTGAACCACGGCATGCGGGTTGTGGTGCAGGTCCGCCTCCACTTCGATCTGGCATTTACTATAGCCGTGCTCCTGGCGGAGCATCTGCAATTTCATATGGTCGGCAAAGGGATGATGCACGGGAGACTCCTGTCGAAATATTGAGACGTCATGCTAAAGTAGCCGGAGATAATAATACGAGAGGCAGAATCATGCGCTACCTGAAAATCAGCCTGGCCGCCTTTGCCGCATTCTTCTGCCTGATGTATGGCCTGCAGAACCTGGCGAACCTGGACGCAGCCTATGGCTTTGTCGCCCTGATGGCGGGCATGGAGGGCCACGCAGCCTACCCGGACCACCTGGGTCCAGCGGTACAGGCGCCGTCACTGATCTGGACCATGCTGGCGGTAATTATTGCCCTGGAATTTGCAGCGGGTGTATTGGCGGCCAAGGGGGCCTTCGACCTGTGGTCGGTACGCAACGCCAGTGCTACCGAATTCAATGCCCGCAAGCGCTTCGCCCTGCTGGGAACCGGGCTGGCGGTAGCCCTGTGGTTCGGAATCTTCTCGGCTATTGGCGGCGCCTACTTCCAGATGTGGCAGACCGAGGCAGGCAGCGGCGCTCTTGAGGGGGCCTTCTGGTACTCCATGCAAAATGGGCTGGTTTGGCTGATGCTGCGGGCGGACGACAACTGACGCGGATACCGCAGCAAATCATGCGCTGGCGAACAGATCGCCCTGGGCCCCTGGCGGCCGGAACCGGCTGCAATCGAGTTCATCGTAGCGCCGCGCATTCAAGCCCAGGCGCTTGCTGGCCTGTTGAAAGCGCCGGGCCAGAAGTTGCGCGAACACGCCTTCGCCGCGCATGCGTTGGCCGAAGCGGGCGTCGTAATCTGCCCCGCCGCGGCACTGGCGAATCAGGCTCATGACCTTGGCCGCCCGTTGCGGGTAGTGCGCCTGTAACCAGTCCTCGAACAGAGGCGCCACTTCAAGTGGCAGGCGCAGCAGCATCCAGTTGGCCATGACCGCGCCGGCATCGCGGGACTTCTGCAGGATCTCCTCCAGCTCCCGGTCGTTGAGACCGGGGATCATCGGTGACGCCAGCACCCCTACCGGGATACCGGCCGCGCTCAATTCGCGGATAATCCGCAGCCGCGCAGCGGGCGATGCTGTGCGCGGCTCCAGGCTGCGCTTGAGATCGTCATCCAGCGTCGTCACGCTGATGAACACATGCAATAGCCGGTCGCGGGCCATGTCAGCCAGCAATGCCGTATCCCGGAGGATCAGCGCGCTTTTGGTGACGATAGTCACCGGGTGGCGGCTGTCATGGAGCAATTCCAGCAGCGCCCGGGTAGTGCCGCGGCTGGCTTCCAGCGGCTGATAGCAGTCGGTGTTGCCGGACAGATTGATAGGGCTGCACTGATACGCGGGCTTGCACAACTCCGCCTGCAGCCGTTCGACGAGGCCGGTGCGGGCAATCAGGCGGGTTTCGAAATCCAGGCCCGGGGAAAGGTCCCAAAAGGCGTGGCTCGGCCGCGCATAACAGTAGATGCAGCCGTGCTCACAACCCCGGTAGGGGTTGATGGAGCGGTCGAAGCCCAGATCCGGCGAGCTGTTCCAGCTGAGCGCACTTTTCGCGGGCTCATCCCTGACTTGCGTGGCAATGCGCTCTGGTGCCTCATCCCGCCACCAGCCATCATCCACGGTTTCACTGACCACCGGGGCGAAGCGATTGTGGGGATCAAAGGTAGCGCCACGCCCGCGGCGGGTTTGGGACGGCTGCCGAATGGCCAAGAGCGCACCTCAATACTGTGATTTTGCACAGTATAGTGCCGCAACCGGAAAATTCAATTACCGCCCGTCGGGGCGGGCACTGCCGGCCGAATCATTCGCTGCCTGCTGCCAGGGCCAGCGGCCCTCGATTTCCAGGTGCAGGATCATGCTGAGGAAGGTGCGTATGAGGATAATAAGGCCCAGCACCGCCACATTCTCCCAGGTCGCGGCGACAACGATCGTCTGCATGATGTCGCCGGCGATCAGGAATTCCAGGCCCAGGATAATCGAGCGGCCCAGTTGCCGGCGAAAAATCTGATAAGCCACCCCCTCCGGCACCTTGTTGAAGTGGCGCATGAACACCACCGAGGAATAGCCTGCTCCAACCAGCATAACCAGCACGCCAACTGCCTCGGTACCGAGGGCGAGCAGGGAAATGACTTCGGTAAACTCCATACTGCATCCATCCGCGAATAGTGGGCCGGCGCCAGCCCGGTTGCACCCTTGTCAGTCGAGATTGTCGCCAGGCGTCTCCGCCGGGTCTGCCGGATCCTGTTCGCCACGCTCCCAGGCGAGAAAGCGCTCCAGATCCTGGTTCAGGGTGCGCAGGGTCCAGGCCAGTATGGCCGCATCGTCCAGCAGCCCGAGGCCGAGGATAAAGTCCGGCACCAGATCCACCGGCATTACAAAGTACACCACCGCCGCCACGAGAATCAGCAGTGAACGCCAGGAGATATCCCGGTAGGAGCCCCTGGCGTAGGCGCCCACCAGACGCAGAGCGTCCTTGAGCGGTTTGATGATGGCCGCCAGCGGCCCGCTGCGGGCCTCCGCCTTGCGCCCCGCGGCAGCCGCCAGCGATTTCAACTTCTCCGGTTCCTCGATATATTCCCTGGCGCGGTTGGTAGCCCGGGCATAGGCCCTGCTGGCACGGACCCGGGTGGAGCGCTGTGGCTCCTGCTCAGGCACGGTCCTGCTCCGCTGTGTGCAGGGAATACCCCTGCCTGGGAAAATGCACATGCACCGTTCCCAGCCCGCTTTCGTCGCGCGCCAGGATCCAGCTGTGCTCAGTGGCGCCGGCCAGGGTCCCGGCTGCTGGCACCTGCCCGTAGTCCGAGGGCGCGATCGTTACCCGCTGGCCGATACAGGGGTCCGCCTGGTCCGCCGACGCAATCGGCCGCGGCTCGGCGCCGGCGGCCGCCTCCAGCGCCTGCTGCGGCGCGATCTCGCTGCGCACACCTTCGCCAAAAGCGGCGATGCGATCCATCCAAGCCAGCGTATTGGGAAAAGCATCGACCAACGGTGATTCACCCAGATCGCGAATAAACCAGAGCCCGTGATAAGTGGAAAAGTCCGCGTGAGTCGGGGCCTCGCCGAACAGGAAATCCTGCTCCAGGCGCGCCTCCACCTGCGCCAGGTGCGCCAGCACCAGAGGCCGGGCTTCCTTGACGCCGGCAATCTTCACCGCCGCCTTGCGGCTCATGCCAATGCGATCCAGCATGAAACGGCCCATGTCCAGCAGGGACATGAACTCCCGTGCCTTGCGGCGCATCGCCGGGGTGCCGGCCGCCAGGACACAGGGAAAAAACATGTCCAGGTCCGCCCGGCCCGCCCAGACCTGAGCCTCGGCGTCAAGATTTTCCAGCGCCAGCTGGGGCTTGTTGACCAGCGCGGCAATCTCGGCCGCGATCGTGCGGCTGTCGCAGAATACGTCGGCGCCGATCTGGGCCACCGGGATCTTGCGATAGCCACCCGCAAGCTGCGCCAGGACCGGTCGCGGCGGCATCTCGCGGGTAATTGCGGACTGCCAGGTCAAGCCCGCATAGCCCAGCATGCTGCGGATTTTCCGGCCGAACGGCGATAGGGCGTAATGGTGCAGAATCAGGTCCATCAATGCGGGCTCTGTCAGGGAATGTCAGTAGGGTACACGGTCCGGCCTGCCCAGGTATTGCTGCAGGACAGCGAAAGCCTCCTCCCCCAGCACCTGGGTCTGGCCGACGTCGCGCTGCTCCTGGGGTAACGCCAGCTGTTGATAAAAGCGTTGATCGTCAAAGCCGCAGATCTCCGCCGCGTGAATGGAGAAGCCGTAGAAAACGTGTCCGATACGCGCCCAGTAAATGGCGCCCAGACACATCGGGCAGGGCTCTCCGCTGGTGTAGATATGGCAACCCTGCAAATCGAAACTGCCGGCACGATCGCAGGCATCGCGGATTGCCATGATTTCACCGTGGGCAGTGGGATCATTGCTGGCGATAACCTGATTCCAGCCCTCGCCGACAATGGCGCCATCGCGCACGATTACCGCGCCGAACGGCCCGCCCTCGCCGGTTTCAGCGGCCCGACGGCCAAGCTCTATGGCGCGGCGCATGCAGTGCTCCGCCAGCGCGGCGTCGACGTGCCCCGTTTCCATCCTTGTCATCACCGTATCCAAAGTTCTGTGTACCCCGGTCAAACTCAGGGTGCTCCTTCCAGCGACCGGGCATACTTGCCGTCGCGCGCCAGGCCGTTGAGCTCGCAGCGCCTGAGTAGTATGCGCTGGGCGGCGGCCAGATTATCTTCCCGCCCCCGCCAGGCGGCCAGGACCGGCGCCTGCAATGCCCGCCCAAACGAAAAACTGATCTGCCAGGGCCAGGGACCCATCGCATTCATGGCGTTGAGATGGTCCGTGGCGTCTTCCGCACTCTGCCCGCCGGACAGAAACACCAGCCCCGGGACAGCTGCGGGCACGTGGCGGCTCATGCAGCGCAGGGTGGCATTGGCCACCTCCTGCACCGGGGCTTGCCGCTCGCATTTCAGACCGGCAATCACCATGTTCGGCTTCAGCAGCATACCTTCGAGGAACACGCCGTGGGCATCCAGTTCGATGAACACCGCCTCCAACACCCTGGAGGTAAGCTCTTCGCAACGCTCGATGGTATGGGCGCCATCCATCAGCACCTCCGGCTCCACGATTGGAACAATCCCCAGTTCCTGACACAGTGCCGCGTAGCGCGCCAGTGCGTGGGTGTTGGCCCGAATACCGCAGGCACTCGGCACATCGCGCTCATCGCTATCAAGCACAGCGCGCCACTTGGCGAACTTCGCTCCCAACTCACGGTACTCGAGCAGGCGCTCGCGCAGCCCGTCCAGACCCTCGGTAATCCGCTCGCCAGGGTGCAAGGCCAGCGCTACGGCCCCCTTGTCCACCTTGATCCCGGGCAAGATGCCGCGACTCGACAGCAACTCGGCAAAGGGTGTGCCGTCCCGGGTGGTCTGGCGCAAGGTTTCCTCAAAGAGAATAACACCACCGATGTAACGTTCGATGCCATCAGTAGTGAACAGGATTTCGCGATAGCGGCGGCGGTTTTCCTCTGTCGCTTCGACCTTGACCGACTCGAAGCGCTTCCTGATCGTGCGCCCGCTTTCGTCCGCCGCCAACACACCTTTTTGCCTGGCGACGATGGCTTTCGCCACGGAACCCAGCTGTTGCCTGTTCATCAACGACCTCCTTCCAGCACCGGCCTGCCAGAGCGAGCCGGCCGCCGGCTAACCGCCCGGAGCCAGCCAACTACAGCTTCACACCAAGGTAGCCCAATATCAACACCATGAGGTAATAGCAAACAACTGTCAGTGCGATGGCAGTACCCAGGGCCGGGTAAAATCCCAGCCCCCTGCCCAACAACACAGGCAGGGTCACAAACAGAGCCAGTGACGGCAATACGAGCCAGAATATGCTGGACGCGAGCGCGCTCACAGCGGCCGTATCCCTGGTTTCGGCATACAGCCAGATCATCGCCAGTACCGACACGAGGGGAATGGACGCCAGAATCGCACCAACCAGCGAGCTGCGCTTGGCGATCTCGGAGATCAACACAATCAGTGCTGTCGTGATGATGATTTTGCTGATGTAGTAGGTCATGCAACATCCGCTCCATTGGCGCAGAGACTATACCTCAGTGTCGATGAAATGGTCCTGCATGCCTAGGTCCTGCGCCCCTGTCCAGAAAAACGTATCTCCGCGAGCAGGGGGAGATGATCGGAAGCCGCCCGCGCGAGTGCCGATGCGGGAACTTCGATTCCCGTAACCTCAAGTTCGGCGCTGACAAAAATGTGATCAATGCGCACCGCGGGAAAACGGCCGGAGAACGTACCCCGGGGCTGCCCCGGGGCCTGCGCCTGTGCATCCACCAGGCGCCCTGAAATTTGCCGACACACCGGCGATGAGGGCAGGGCATTGAAATCTCCGCAAAGAATCACCGGGCCAAGGCACTGTTCATGTGCCAGCCATTCATTGCCCAACAATGCCTGCACCTGCGCCATCCGCTCGCGAGGGTGCAAGCCCAGGTGGGTATTGATGAACTGAACCTCGACACCGTCCAGCTCCAGCGCCACCCAGAGCGCCCCGCGAGGCTCCAGCGAAGCCCTGTCGGCCAGCCCCGGCAGGGCGCCGGCCTTGATCAGGCGCTGGGGCAGATGTGTCAGAATGGCGTCCCCATAGAGCTCCTCTTCCAAGTGTAGCGCGGGATGAAAGTGAAATTCCATTTCCAGATAGCGTGCGATCAAATGTGCCTGATCCATGCCATCTGTGCGCGAACGCCCGACGTCCAGTTCCTGCAGCGCGACCACATCCGGTCTGCCGCGGGCAATCACCCGCGCGATTCGCTCGACATCCAGTTTGCCGTCCATGCCCACACAGCTGTGTACGTTGTAGGTCATCACTCGAAGTGTATCCGTACGGGCACTGCTGCTCGGCCTGGGAACCGGGGCGGCTCCCCGCTCCGCCCGACCCAGGTAGCGCAAGGCGGCGTTGCGCAGCTCTCTGGGGCGCAGATAGTTTCTGTCGCGCTGCGGCAGCGGGGTGTCGATCGGTAGCAGCGCAAAGCCGTTGGTCTCAGCGGGCATCGCACCACCGTGGGCGCCATTCTCCGCAGCGAAGCTCACGGGCTCCAGCCCCTGACGCCAGCCCAGCAACACCAGATCTCCGGCGTCGGGATGCTGGCACATGTGCACAAGATCTTCTGCAATGGAGGGCAGAAAGGGGTGCTGCGTCCCGAACAGGGCGCCTTCGTCACCGGGCAGGCGGAAGTCTCCGGTAGCTGTGTGCGCGCGTAGCTGGCCTGGAGCTTGGACAGTGATCACGACCGGAACCCTGCAGGTCTTTGCCAGCGTATGTGCGATACGGTCGCGCTCGGCCTTGCTGACCTCGGACGGCGCATAGACATGGGCGATGGGCCCGAGCGCAGCGACCATGGGATGAGGCTCCTCATGCTCGCCCCCATCTAGCCCCATCACGGCGAAAAGACGCTGTATCCGTGTGCCCCCAAGCAAGCGAACGCGCTGGGTCTGTTCGCCGGCCACCCCGTCGATGTGTGTTCGCAGCGGCGCGCCGCTGCTGGTTGCGAACGCGGCGGATACCGCCTCTGCCAGGGTGGAGCCCTGCAGCTCTGCATAAGGGCGCACCAGCGCCTGCCCGTGATCGGAATAAACCCAGATCTCGTACTGCCGCCACGGCGCATGAGCGGCCGCTCGCCACAACCGGGCAACCGCATCATCAATTCCTTTGAGGGTCCAGTGGGCAAACAGTGATTCGGGGCCGCGGCGGTGCGCCTGTTCATCGTAGCCGAGCAGATTCATATGAATAACCGGCAGGCCACGGCTGATATCGATCTTGCCGCCGATCACGCAAAGCTCCCGCAGGAGGATAGAAATACCCACTCTGGTGGGAATGAACTTCAGTTCCGCCAGTAAACCGTGGCCTCTGACCAGGCCCTGCCCGAAGTCACGCAGTGCCAGAGCCAGTTCCAAAAGCAACAGGACCCCGACCCGGGCAAAACTGTAGAAGTTGGCCAGTAGAAAGGCCATCATCACCAGGGGATTGGCGGCGCGCAGCGTCGACCCCCACCCCATCGAGGATGCGCAGAAGTGGGATTCCGCGGCCCCGCCCGTATAGTTGTTGGAATAGGCGCTGCCACCCCTGAGCAGTGCCTCACCGCCTTCAGCGGCCAGCCGGGCCTCGACCTGCGCGGCCACTTCGGGTTCATACATGCGGACAATTGCGGACGAAGTCCGGTCCCGGTAGGAGAATGCCGGCACGGCAGCCGCCACGCCGTAAAAAAGTTCAGCCTGAACCGCCGGAGTTGTGGACGGCAAACCGGAGTAATGGGCATGCACCCGATAGTGCTCGCGCCTGAGCAAGCGCCTGAGGAATGGCATTTCGCCGCGCTCCAGCGCGCGCTCAAACTGTTGCTGCGAGAGTCCGTCGATTTGAATCATGACCAGGCCCGGCCGGGTTGCCGGACCTGCGGAATCGGGCAGACGCAGCAGGCGTGCCAGCCAGACACTGCGACTGAAACTGCGTCGAAGGCGGCGGTACAGGCTTTCCAGGCGACCTAGCACAGTGGGCAGGCCCCGACCGGTACGCGCGCGCCATGCCAGGCCAGCATCGGTGTTAGCGCTCCCCGACCGACAACATCCCGGCGTCGAGTGACGCTTCACTCGCGCTGGCGAGACTCTTCAGGAGATCCCACTCCGTCTTGAGGAAATTCACCATGTCGTCCCAGCCGCTCTCCAGCCCCGGTGTCTGTCTGCCGATATGGGTCTGGAGGCTGGCATAGCAGGTGAGTGCCCTGTCCGCCGTCCGCGGCATGGAAAAGGTATCGGCCGTGTCCCGCGCCGCCTGCTGCAGTTCACGCAGCTTCTCTCCTCCCAACTCAGCAACCCACTGCAGCGCAGCGGCGAACTGGATCGGCGAAGCGCCCGCCAGCAAGCGCCCGTTGCCGCCGTCCCTCACCACTTCGCGGGCGCCAGGCGCGTCCAGCGCCACCACAGGTAACCCGGCGGCCATGGCTTCGGTGAGCACCATGCCCTGAGTTTCGCTGGTGGACGCAAAGGCAAAGACGTCCATGGCATGCAGGGCGTCTGCCAGCGCCGGCTGCCCCAGAATACCGGCGACATGCAGGTGTGCACCCAGCTGCTCCCTCTCAAAGATCGCGCGCAACTCGGCCTCGGCGGGCCCTCGTCCAACCAGCAGGAAATGCGCGTGGGGATTGGCAGCAATAAAATTGACCAATGCCCGGGCAAGAAACTCCAGATTCTTCTCGGGTGCCAGCCGTCCCATGTGCCCAACAACGAAGGCCTCCGGGGGAATATCGAACTGACGACGAAACCCATGCCGGTCGCCGCGGGCGAAGCGTTCCGGGAATACCCCGGTGGGTACGACCGTGACCGGGCGGGTGACGCCCCGCTGCTGTATCAGAGTCCGAATGCTGTCGCTGGGGGCAAACACATGATCGCACAGGTTAGCGTAGCGCGTTGCCAGCTCAATGGCAAAGCGTCGCATGGCGGGCGAGTCGCCGCGCAGGTAGTGGGTGTATTGTTCGTAGAGCGTATGGTGAGTGAATACAATCGGCAGGCGCCGGTGTCGCGCCAGACGCAGGGCGGTAAACCCGAGCAGGAACGGGTGCTGGGAGTGCACGATGTCGGGCTGGAACGCATCGATGTCCAGGCCGAGACCTGCCTGCATCGGCAGAGCCACCGAGAAATCACTGTCGTTGAAGTGCTGGATCGCAGGGACCCGCAGCACATCGGTTTCAGTCTGCGGCCTGTCGGGATATTCTGGCGCCAGGATCAACACCTGGTGCCCGCGCTTGCGATACTCCGCGCTGAAGGCTTCCACCGAACGCGCCACGCCGCCGACATGGGGGGTAAAGGTGTTGGTGACCAGGAGGATGTTCACGCATCTGCCCCCGGTTCCCGGGCGAGCACGACTTCAGTGGTGCCGTCCACCGCCTGCTGGGGCTGACAACCCGGCAGACGCACTTCGATCGGCGGTGCGCCCCGGTGCCAGTGCGCCTGCCAGGAGACACACGGTGCACCATCGCCGCTCGGCATGATGGTTATGGAGAGGCGACCAAAGGCCGTCGGGGCGGGGCCAAACCGTATTGGCGCCTCCTGCGCCAGCCAGCGCTGCGGAACCCCCGCACAGAGGATGAGGCCTGAGCCTTCCTCGCGGACAAAGCAGTTGCGGATCATAAGCAACCATTCCGCGGCTGCCCAGACGTGGTGGCCATCTCCCATGCAGCCACCTCCGGTGCGGGGATGGATAGCCTCCGGCCATTGGCCCGTGGTCGAGGCCAGGGCCGCTACCGTGTCCATAAGGTCGAGATAACGGGGATCTCCGGCGCGCAGCAGGATCTGGGCAACGTGCAGGGTCAGGTAGGCGTTGAGGCCGGAATGGATCATGTCCTGATAGAAGGCGCCGGCAACGAAACAGTGGTCGAGCAGGAACTCGACGCAATCGAGCAGGCGCGGGTCCCGTGCCGCGCAGAGTTGGGTCGGATAACCGAACGCCACAGAACCGATGGCGCCGGCATCCAGGC
The DNA here is from genome assembly GCF_030649675.1 of Haliea sp. E1-2-M8. Classification (GTDB taxonomy): domain Bacteria; phylum Pseudomonadota; class Gammaproteobacteria; order Pseudomonadales; family Halieaceae; genus Haliea. Next base: position 210,887 of record NZ_JAUTDR010000002.1, read on the forward strand.
GGCGGTGAGGAGACGCGGGCATGGCAGGGCGGCCCAGTCGTTGCGCGCATTGCGCCAGACTCCGCTCCACCGCGCGCGCAAAATCATCGGCGCCCTGCGCAAACTTCTTGCTGTGGGCGGGATCGTCATTCTTGAGCAAAGCCGCAGCAGAGCGCAGACCCGCCACACCCCAGAAGTCATCCCAGTAATAGTAGTCGTTCGGCCCCAGATGCTCCGCGCTGAAGCCGGCGGGCAGCAGCCCGGCGTGCGGAGCGTCGAGATCATCCGCCAGGCGCTTGCGCAGGATCCAGTCGGCACCACGGATTACGGGCCGTACCCAGTCCGGCGACAGGGTGCGCCCGGTCATGCTGTGGAAGCGCTCAACGATCCACAGCACCTGGCCATTGGAGTCCCACTCACCATCCTGGGAACGGAAGTAACCCTGGGCAGTCTGCCGCTGCGGAAATTGCCACAGCGCCCGCTCGGCGCGACCAGTCAAGCCGGCACACAGAAGAGCATGGATCATGAAGGCGGCATCGCGAAACCAGAACCGCTTGTAGGTAAACGGCCCGGGGTAGACATCTTTCGGCGAATGCAAAATCAGAGACATGATCGCCGCATCGTAGAGAAACTGGTAGTGCGGGTCTGGACAGCTGAACTTGCAGCGATCCTCGTGCCCCGAGCGCCAGGCATCCGCGGCGAGCGGCCTGGAGCCGCTGGCGGGCAGGGTTATTGTCGCCGTGATTGCCGTTTCTTCGCCGGCCTTTACCGGAAACAGCGCTGCCGCGGTTATCATACCCACATCGCAGCGCCCCTCGCTCTGATCATCCAGATCATCCAGATGTATGTAAACGTCCCCGGCGCGGTAATTGGATACATGGTGACGGCTGGCGGCCGCGCTGAATTCGACCCTGTGGTCCTCGTCGACAATCCAGGCGCTGCGATCGCTGGTCAGCCTGACCTCGTGCACGAAGCTGATGCCCTCCGGATTGTAGGGGCGCAGCGCCAGTACCAGCCAGGCGTCGCTGTCGCTGCGCGCCTGCGCTTGCAGCTCGCATACCGCCGACCCCGATTCAAGCCGTACCCAGGCCCGGTTACGGAGGCTGCCACCGGACATGGCAGTTTCGGTAACGACGCAGACACCATTCTGCATCTCCTGGGTCTGGCGGGCATCGAGACTGCGCGACGGTAACAGACAGCGGCCATCCGCAGTCTGCAGCCAGCAGTCCAGGGACCAGCCGTCATAGAGGGGGGTCAGCAGGCCGCGTGGATCCACGATCGGCAGTTCAGCGCAATCCGGATAACCAATCGCGGTCCAGTTCCTGTGCGTGAGGTTGATGTGGGTAATGGAAAATGCGCGCGGAATGAACGACACATCACGCGGGTCAAACTGGCGCTCAATCCAGTAGGGCCAGACCCAGTCCAGGTTGTGCTGGATCACGCGGCTGTTGATCAGGCCGCGGGCGTGGAATACCACACCGGCCCGCAGCAATTCGATCGGTTCGGCCACCTCGGATGGCTGCGCAAAGCCGTGCAACTTTGCCAGCAATGCTACGGGATCCAGAAACCCCGTACTGCGCGCCACCCGCCGTACTATATAGCGCCAGGGCAACCACCGCAGCCAGGTCACGGCAGATCCTCCGCAATGACTCCCGCGTCCTCGTAGCGATACAGGGCGCGGCGCGCCAGCCGGGTAACCCATACCACAGCAATCGCGGTGGCGATGAAACCGCCGGCGTACAGAGTCCATTCCAGCGGTGAGCGGCCAACGTTGCGCACGCCCAGGGTTGTGACATCGGCCGCGATCGAACCCAGATATACGCTGTGCAGGGAGAACGGAATGAAACCCAGCAACGAGCCCACAGTATATCCACGCAGGGGCACCGAGGTCAGCCCGAAAAAATAGTTGGATACCTTGCTGGGGAAAAACGGGATCAACCGTGTCAACAGGACAATCTTCCAGCCATCGTGAGTCAGTTCCTCACTCAGCATATGCAAACGCGCCCGGGCCGTGATAAACCGCCGGGCGCGAGCCCCGAACAGGTAGCGAGCAACCAGAAAAGCCAGTATTGCACCAAGTGTGGTTCCCACCACAACGTACAGGGTACCCTTTGCGACCCCAAACACGAATCCGGCGCCAGTGGTCAACAGCACCCCGGGGAGGAGCAGCACAACCGCCGTCGCCATCAGCAGAATGAACCAGACGGCAGCCCAGGCGCCCTGTGACTCGAACCACAGCAGCAGGCTGGCGATCTGCTTGTGGATGTCAAAATAGACCAGGAGGGCGAGCACCCCGGCGACGAACGTGATACTCGCCGCCATTCCCCAAAGTGGTGAGCGCTCGCTTCCCTTTTTACCCATGAGTTATGTCTGGCATCCTTTACTCAGACTGTTCAGCCACTCCCGTACCAGCTCCACTGCCTCATCGTGGATAATGCTGCGCCCGATCTCGGGCATGCGCACATCCGGGTCGTTGGAATCCATGCGGAACACGGTGATGGAGGCGTCCGCATCGCCGGGCACAAAGTCAAACTGCAGCCCCCCCGAACCGGCGCCGGCGGCTACCGGCGGCTTGCAGATACCGTAGGTGGAATCCACCTCGCGCCAGAACTCCAGGAACATGCCCGAGTTGCTGGCGAAGCCGCCGGGGCTATGACAGTGCGCACAGTTGATATCCAGGTAGGCCTTGGTACGCTCCTGCAGCGGCTGCGCGAGGTCCTCCCAGTCCGGCGCCCTGTCGACGACCGCGAGATTCCTGGGCAGGCCAGCCAGGCCCCCCAGCTGGGCCATGTAGGTCAGCTGGTTATGGCTCTTGCCTGCATAGCTGTTGTCGCGATTCAGGAACCGCGCCTTGGGCCCGATCGGCAGGTTCACCGTTTCCTGGTTGACGCCGCTGCCGGTCTCGGCGCGGGTGACGCCATGGCAGGTCTTGCAGCTATTGGCGTCGGGGATAACATACTCGGTACTGCGGGTCATGCCGTCGCTGTGGATCCACTGCAGGGTTCGACGGCCGCCGGCGACGGTCAGATCCGCGCCGCTGCTATCTTCGCGCCAGATGTAGGGCAGCGTCGCCCAGCCCTGACGACGGTGGATCAACAGGCGGGTCTCGATGATGATCTCACCCGCTCCCGGATTGAGGAAATCGTTGGGCATGGTGAAAGTCTTGGCGATGATCGTTCCCACCGGGAAGTCGAATACATCGCGCGTAGCATAGGCTGCCTGCAGCCCTTCGGGGAGAAAGATAAAGCGGTATTTCTCCGCGTAGTCGGTAAACAGCTCGCTGGTCAGGTCGTACAGGATACCGCCGTTGGCGTCACCGCGCGGATCCAGCGCATCCGCAAACAGGTTGTATCCCGCCAGTTCGCGACAGCTAACCTCCACGGCGCCGAAATTGGCCTCGTTAGCGGCGGGGGTGCAGAGCTCGGCGATCTCGGCTTCGGTCGGTGGCCGCTCGCCCTCGGCAATCGCCTCGGGTGTATCCAGCACAACCTCTGCCAGAGAGGCGTGGGCACAGGCGAAGAAGGCGGGATCTGCACTGGCGCCGCCGCCACCGGGCTGGAACAGCACGCCCCGCCGCACGGCTTCGGCCTCCGCTATACAGATGCGATCGGGATCTGCGAAGGCGCCCTGCCCTTCCCCCAGGCCGTCGTAGACGATCTCCGGCAGGCCACCGTGTCCGGTGAACAGGCCGGCGATATCGGCGACCAGGCCCTGCGGGTCAGTTGCGTTGTCGCTGTATTGGTTGTCGTGCACATGGATGCGCCGCGGGTCGGGGTCGTAGTTGGCATCCTCGGTGGTCAGCCCACTGATCGCGTAACTGACGATGGCGATAGCCAGCGACTGATTGCCTTCGATACGGTTGCCGAACACCTCGATATCATCGAAGGCCATGGCAAGAATACCGGTGCCGGCAGGCACGATAGCGACGATATTCCCCTCCGGCGCGAAGTTGGGGGTGTTGTTGTTGCGAATGGTGTTGTCGTAGATTCGCGCGCGCTCTCCGTCCAGCGCCAGGTTGGGCAGGTCGAACACCAGAATGCCGCCGGTGTTGTTCTCGGCGATGTTCTCGTAGACATCCGAGTTGGTGGAGTTTTCGATTTCGATGCCCGCGACATTCAGGGATACCCGGTTGCGGCGCACGATGATCTTGTCCGACTGGCCCACATAAATACCGGCGTCACTGGCGCCGATGACCACGCTGTCCTCGATCAATACGTTCCGGGTCTGCACCGGGTACAGGCCGTAGGCACCGTTGCTGGCACAGGGGCCACAGGTCCACTCCACCCGCAGCGACTTCATGGTGACGCCGTTGGAAAACTTGAACTTGACGCCATCGGCGGGCGGATCAATGAGCGCAAATTTCTCCAGCACCACGTTGTTGCTGGTAACCAGAATGCTCTCACCGCCTGACACCTGTGCCGCGAAATTGAGCACGGTCTGCTCGGGCCCCTGTCCACGCACAGTGACGTTGTCGACATCCAGGGAGAGGGCGCCATCCAGTTCAAACTCGCCCGCGGGAAGCTCGATGGTCTGCCCGGGCTCGGCGTTGATGAACGCCTCAAGCAAGCGCCTCTGGAAGTCTTCTCCGGGCTCCACTACCACCAGGTTGGGATCCACCTCCTCCGGCTGCACCGGCGGCGGCTCCGGCGTCGCCTGTCGGTCGCTGCTTTCGGAGCAGGCCAGAAGCCCAAGCGCCAGCAGGAGAGCAAGCAAGCCTTTAACTGGATAGCCCATCCGCATACCCTTTATTATGCTGTGTCTGATATAGACTAGTCCGTAATAAGGTATTCGGCACATTTTTTTACGCGCCCGGTAGTGTCTGACAAGTTCTGGCCCTGACCCGAGAGGAAGTGATCCATGCCCTGCTCCACAACCCTGCCCTGCAGCCGCTTCTTGCCCGCCCTGCTGCTCATGCTCACACTCACCGCTTGCGGCCGGCAGGAGGCGCCAACCCGGCCCGCTGCGGAGGCCGCTGCGGATGCACCGCGCATTGCCCTGGTGATGAAGTCGTTGGCCAACGAGTTTTTCACCAGCATGGCAGACGGCGCACGGGCCCACCAGGCCGCCAACCCGGGCCAGTACGAGCTGATTGTCAACGGCATCCGCAATGAAAGCGACCTGGCGCAGCAGGTGGCGCTGGTCGAGCAGATGATGGCCACCGGGGTAGACGCCATCGTGATAGCGCCGGCAGACTCCAGGGGCCTGCTGCCGGTTGCCCGCCGTGCCGTTGCCCAGGGCATTGTGGTGGTCAATATCGACAACCGCTTTGACCGGGATGTCCTCGCCGAAATGGGAGTGGAGATTCCGTTTGTGGGGCCGGACAACCGCGAGGGCGCGCGCAAGGTGGGCGAGGTACTGGCGGCAGAGCTTGCATCCGGCGACCAGGTCGCCATCATCGGCGGCATTCCCGGGGCATTCAACGCCCAGCAGCGTCAGGCCGGATTCGAAGATGCCATGCGCAGCGCTGACATCGAGGTGGTTTCCATTCAGGCAGCGGACTGGGAGCAGGCGCGCGCGGCGACAGTTGCCAGCGCCATTCTCGGCGAACACCCCGGGCTCAGGGCCCTGCTCTGCGCCAACGACAGCATGGCACTGGGAGCCGTCGCCGCCGTGCGCCAGGCCGGTCGCGCCGACGAGGTACTGGTGGTTGGCTTCGACAACATCTCTGCCGCAAACACCCTGGTGCAGTCTGGCGCCATGCTTGCCACTGCCGACCAGTACGGCGACCAGCTGGCAGTCTTTGGCATTGAGTATGCGCTGGAAATTCTGGCAACCGGCCAGGCCCCGCAGGACCGCAACACTGCGGTCGACGTTGTCGTCGCCAGCGCCCGCTAGCGAGCCAGTGGTGAGCGCAGACACCAGCCCCCTGCTGCAGACAAGGGGACTGGACAAGCAGTTCGCGGCACCGGTACTCCGGGGCGTCGACTTCAGTCTGCATCGAGGCGAGATCCATGCGCTGATGGGCAGCAACGGTGCCGGCAAGAGCACCCTGTGCAATATCATCGCCGGAATTCACCAACCTTCCAGCGGCAGTCTGCTGCTGGAGGGGAGCCCCTACCGTCCCGCCTCAATCCGCGACGCCGAGGCCGCCGGCGTGCGCATGGTGATGCAGGAATTGAACCTGTTCCCCAATCTGAGCATTGCCGAAAACCTGTGTTTCAACCAGCTCGGCAACCGGTTTGGCTGCATCAGCCGGAGAACGCTGAAAACCAATGCCCGCACCGCCCTGGCACGGCTCAAACTCGACGATCTGGACCCCGACCTGCCGGTCTCGGCGCTCGGGGTCGGCAAACAGCAGTTGGTGGAAATTGCCCGGGTGCTGGCGCAGCCAGTCAAGCTGCTGATCCTCGACGAGCCCACCGCCGCCCTCACTGACCCCCAGATCGACCAGCTGTTCCTGCAGCTGGACGCCCTGCGTCACTCCGGCGTCGGCATCGTTTACATCTCCCATCGCATGAGTGAAATCCAGCGGGTTGCGGACCGGGTCTCGGTACTGCGGGACGGAGTGCTGGTGGCTACCGAAACTGCCAGCAACATGCACGTTGACCGCCTGGTTCACCTGATGGCGGGTCCGGCCATGATGCAGATACCGGCGTCCGGCGCCGCACCCGCACCCGCAAACCAGCGCGCCCCGGAGCCCGCTGGGGAGGTGGCCCTGCGCGTGGAGGGCTTCGGACGGGAGCGCGCCTTTAGCGATATCAGCCTGGAGGTACACCGCGGCGAGGTGCTGGGCATCGGCGGCCTGATCGGCGCCGGACGCACCGAACTGCTGCGCGCCCTGTTCGGCGCCGATGTGGCGGACTGCGGCTGGCTGCACCTGGCCGCCGATGGGTTCAGCCGCAGACACCGGTTCAAGACCCCCGCGGAGGCCATTGCGGCAGGTATCGGCCTCGTGGTGGAGGATCGCAAGGCACAGGGACTGCTGCTGGACAAATCCATCGCCATGAATATCAGCCTGGGCAGGTTGCCGCAGTTGCACAATCGCCTGGGCGTGGTCGATGACGAGGCCATAACCCGCCACAGTGAGCTGCTCTGTGACCAACTCGAAGTCAAGCGCGACAGTATCGCCCAGGCGGTCAGGCAGCTTAGCGGCGGCAACCAGCAGAAGGTGCTGATCGCGCGCTGGCTGCTGCAGGATCTGGACGTAGTGCTGTTCGACGAGCCCGGCAGAGGGGTGGATGCACGCTCGAAACTGCGCATCCAGCAGCTGATCCGGGAGCTGGCCGCACGCGGCAAGGCAATAGTGGTAGTAAGCAGTGAGACCGAGGAACTGCTGGCCCTGTCAGACCGGGTGCTTGTGCTGTCCAACGGCCGCCTGGCAGGGGAGTTTGACGCCCGGACGGTTACCGAAGAGACCCTGCTGGCCGCCAGCTTCCGCCACTATGCCCAGCCCGGGCAGAACCCCGCCCCCGGCACGGAGACCGGCACATGAGTCGCAGTATCCTGGCGGGTATTCGCCTGCCCTGGAATTCCCTCGGGCTGGTCGCGGTACTGGTACTGTTGGTGCTGTTTTTCAGCAACCAGAGTGAGTACTTCTTTTCCGCGGTAACCTTCCGCACCCTGGCCAACCAGATCCCGACCCTCACCGTAATCGCGGTGGGCATGACCTATGTGCTGCTGATCGCCGGCATCGACCTGTCCGTGGGCTCGGTCATGGCGCTGTGCGCCGCGGTCATGGGAGTGCTGATGGCCGATGCCGGCTGGCCACTGCTGCCGGCCATTGCCGCCAGCCTGCTCACCGGGCTGGCCTGCGGCAGTGCCAGCGGCCTGGTCAGCGCGCGCTGGGCCATCCCCTCCTTCGTGGTCACCCTGGGCATGCTGGAAATCGCCCGCGGTGGCGCCTACCTGGTGACCGACTCCCAGACCCGGTATCTGGGCGCCAGCGTCGGGCGGATTGGCGAGCCGCTGGCGGGGCTGGGGGTGTCGCCAGCGCTGCTGGCCGCGCTGGCGGTCGTCGCCGTGGCCCAGTTTGTGCTGGTGCGCACGGTGTTCGGACGTTACATGGTTGCCATCGGCAGCAACGAGGAGGCGGCCCGTCTCTCGGGCCTCAATACCGTGCGCTGGAAAGCGCTGGTATTTGCGCTGGCCGGACTACTGGCAGCCCTGGGCGGGGTGTTCCAACTGGGTTACCTGCAGACCGCGGACCCCAACGCGGGCATCGGCCTGGAGCTGTCCGCCATTGCCGCGGTGGTCATCGGTGGCACCAGTCTGTCGGGCGGAAGGGGCTCGGTGGTCAACACCTTTCTCGGAGTCCTGATCATCGCCGTAATGCAGACCGGGTTGGCGCAACTGGGCATCTCCGAGCCCGGCAAGCGCATTATTACCGGCGTGGTGATAGTAGCGGCGGTGCTGTTTGACCAGTATCGTGAGCCCCTCGCCCGCCGTTTCTCCCGGTGGCGACTATCGTCAGGAGCAAGGGAATGATCGCAGTGGCGGCCGTTATCGTCGGCCTGGTAATTCTGGTGTGGAGCGCGGATCGGTTTGTAACGGGAGCGGCAGCGACCGCCTGGCACTTTCAGGTTCCACCGCTGTTGATCGGCATGGTGATCATCGGGTTTGGTACCTCGGCACCGGAAATGGTGGTTTCGGCCATGGCCGCCTCCCAGGGCAACCCCGGCCTGGCGCTGGGGAATGCCTACGGGTCGAATATCACCAATATTGCGCTGATTCTGGGCATCACCGCCCTGATCAGCCCACTGCTGGTGCACTCGCAGATTCTGCGCAAGGAACTACCGATCCTGCTGGCGGTTACCGCCCTGGCGGCCTGGCAGCTGGTGGACGGCACCGTCTCCCGGCTGGAAGCGTTCGTGCTGCTCGGGGTATTCGCAGCATTGATCACCTGGACCATCCGCGAGGGCATGAGCGGCAAGGCCGACCAGCTCGGCACTGAAGTAAGCGAGGACCTGGACGCCGTCGCCCACATGCCGCTGCGCCGCGCCCTGCTGTGGCTGGCGGTGGGGCTGATCGCCCTGATTGCCGCCTCGCGGCTGCTGGTCTGGGGCGCCATCGACATTGCGGTGGGCCTCGGGATCAGCGACCTGGTTATCGGCCTGACCGTTGTCGCCATCGGCACCTCGCTGCCGGAGCTGGCCTCCTCGGTCATCGCCGCGCGCAAGGGCGAAAACGACATCGCCCTCGGCAATATCATCGGCTCCAACCTGTTCAACACACTGGCGGTTGTGGGCATCGCCGGCGGCATCAATGCGATCACCGTGCCCCCGGAAGTTCTCACCCGGGACGTGGCCGTGATGGCGGGACTAGCGGCGCTGTTATGCGTGCTGGGCTACCGCCGCAATGGACCGGGACGCATCAACCGCCTGGAGGGCGGGGTGCTGCTGCTCTGCTTCGGCGCCTACACCGCCTGGCTGTTAACGACCAGCCTCTGACGCACCCCGCCCACGGGCGAGCTTTTCCAGCTCCCCGGGGGGCAGTGGCTTGCTGAAATAGTAGCCCTGGTATTCATTACAGCCGTGCTGCTGCAGGAATTGCCACTGTTCCAGGGTCTCTACGCCTTCCGCCACGGTCCCGAAGCCGAGCCCCCTGGCGATGCCGATGATCGCCAGTACTATCGCCTGGTCCTCGGGGTCGTCGGCGAGCCCATCGACGAAACTCTTGTCGATTTTCAGCTTCTGTACCGGATAGCGCTTGAGGTAGCTCAGGGACGAATAACCGGTACCGAAATCATCTATGGAAAGAACCACACCGCGACCATGAAGATCGCTCAGGGTCGCCAGGGTCTTGCCGGAATTCTCCATCGCGATACGCTCGGTCAGCTCCAGATCCAGCATGTGGGGGGGCAGGTCGTATTCAGCCAGCAGGCCACACACCATCTCGGTAAAGTCGTCACGGTACATCTGCACCGCGGACAGGTTGACCGCGACTGACAACACCGGCAGCCCCGCCGCTCGCCAGCTGGCCTGCTGGGCAATGGCCGTGCGCAACACCCAGTTGCCGATCTCCAGAATCAGGCCGCTCTCTTCGGCAATGGGAATAAAGCGCGCCGGCGAAATATAGCCGATCTCGGGGTGCTGCCAGCGCAGCAGCGCTTCGACACCGGTAATCTCGTCGGTTGCAAAACTGACCTGGGGTTGGTAGTGCAGGCTCAGGCCCTGGTTGGCCAGGGCATCCCGCAATTCACTTTCTATCAGCAGGGTTTCGTTGGCACGCGCCCGCATCTCCTCCACAAACAGGCTGTAGGTGTTGCGCCCGGCGCGTTTGGCCCGGGACAGTGCCGCATCCGCGGACTGGCTGAGCTGGTCCAGATCCCGACCATGGCCAGGGAAGCAGGCCACGCCGATACTGGCGGTGAGATTGAGACGGTGCCTGCCGGCCTGCAGCGGCTCTGCCACCAGTTCCAGCAAGCGCTCCGCCATTGCCACCGCCTGCTCCGCATCGGTGTTGGGCAACAGCAGGAAAAACTCGTCACCACCCGAACGACAGAGGGTCGCCTCCAGGCTCAGCTCTGCAGTCAGACGTTTGGACAGCTCTTTCAATACCGTATCGCCGACCGCCAGGCCCAGGGAATCGTTAATGATCTGGAACCGGTCGACGTCGATATACAGCAGCGCAACCTCGCCGCCCCCCGCCCGCGCCGCGTTCAGGGCAATTCTGGCCTTTTCCCGCAGCAGCTCCCGGTTGGGCAGGCCGGTGAGAGAATCGTAATTGCTCAGGACACGAATACGCTCGCGATTGTCGTGGTGCTCGGTAATGTCGGTGGAAATACCACAGAGCGCGTAGATCTTGCCCTCCGCATCCCGTAGGGGAATCTTGACCGACCAGAAGATAACGGTCTTGCCGTTAAAGACGGTATCGACTTCTTCCTGCTCCTCCGCCTGGCCGGAATTCAGCACCTTGTTGTCGTACTCCCGAACCCGTGCCAGGGTGCGCTCATCGAAGAATTTGTCGTCGCCAAAACCGATCACCTCCTGCCGCTCGACACCCCAGAGATCCAGCACCTGCTGGTTCACGAACAGGTACTTGCCATCGAGATCCTTGAGGTAGATGCAGGCGCCGACATTCTCCAGGATCGTCGACAACAGGGCTTCGCTTTCCCTTACCGCCTTCTGGAATTTTGTCCGCTGCGCCTCGCGGTCAAAGTTGTCCAGAGCAAAGCTGATGTCGGTGGCCATCTCCCGCAGCAGGTTGATGGCGTCCTCATCAAACGCATCCGGCCTGTGATGGTAAACATTGAGCACCGCGAACTGCCTGCCGCCGCGTTGGATCGGGAACGCCGCCGCCGACCGCCAGCCATATTTACGGGCGCGCTCTTGCCAGGGCCGGGTCAGGGCCGACTCCAAGTAGTCATTGACAATCACCGGACGGTTCTCGCGCACGGCGGTCCCGGTGGGTCCGCTGCTGTCCGGGTGTTCAAGGCGGGCCGAGAGCACCAGGCTATCCAGGTAGTCACATCCCTCGCCGGCACTGGCAGCCCTGGTAATCAGCCCGCTGGCGGTATCAACCCGGCCCACCCAGGCCATTTTCATGCCGCCAAATTCAACCGCCATGCGGCACACCAGGGGCATCAGCTCTTGCTCACTGTCCATCCTGACGATAGCCTGGTTCACTTCGCTCAGGGCGTGATAGAGATTACTCAGGCGCGCCGCCCGCTGTTCACTGCGATCGCGGCCCCGGGCCAGTACCAGCACCAGCAGCGCCAGGGCAAAGCTGGCAGAGCCGCCAGCCAAAAGCACCAACAGCGACTGTCCGGGAACGACGGTAGCCGCCCGGTACTCCGGGGTTGTGCTCAGCAACAGGGCCCAGCTGCGGGTACCCACGGTCAGGGTTTGCCGCCGCTGCAGTTCACCGGCCTGCAGCCGCTCCGCATGAGATACGGCGTCAGTGGTAAACAGCGTATTGGCCGGGTCAGCCGGATCCCCATCGTAGATATCCAGGTCGATAGACCAGTTGATCTCATTCCGTAAGCCAGCCATCAGGTCCGCTACCCGGAAGGGGATATCGACAAAACCGACAATCTGTTCGCGCCTGGTGGCCACGGTATCCGGGGTACTTCCCGCGGCGTAAACCGGCAGGTACATGACAAATGACGGTGACGGCGCGCGCAATGTGTCCTGCACCAGCCCAATTGGGCGGGTAATAACGATTTCGCCGCTGTCCCTGGCGCGTTCAGCTGCTTCCCGCGCCCGCGGCACCTGGTAAATATCCAGTCCTATTGCCGCCAGATTGTCTCCAGCCAGCGGCTCCATGAAGATGATAGGAGCGAGTACGTCGCCCTCAGTGCCGGGATGGATAGAGTAATTAACCGGCAACTGGGAGCGGACTCTGGCCTCGTGAGCCGCCAACTGCTCGCGCCGCACCAGCTCCACCCAGGCGACACCCTGCAGGCCGGCGACATCCGAGGTTGCGTGCAGCGCCCGGGTATAGGCCAGAAACTCGTGATACTCGACTTCCCGGGACCCCTGGAAAAAACCCTGCAGGCCGCGCATGACCACGGCGTAGGTATTCAGCTGGCGCTCAATGACGGCGACCAGGCGATCCGTCTCCGCCAGGAAGGCACTCTCGACCAGGGAGCGTTCACGCTCGCGGCTGTGATCCCAGACCAGCATGCTGGCAGCGACACCCACCGCCAGCACAAGCATAGCCAGAAGACCTGGCAGAACGCCGGCATAGCGATGCCTGTACCCTGCATCCATGGCTGTAACCGCCTCGCTGATAGCGATTCCAAACAGATCGCTGCGAGCCATGTTAAGCACGCGACGAGCGGTTTGGCAATGACCAGCCGATATGGACATGACCCGCGCCCGGGATGATCCGACCCGCACGGAATCTCAGCCCTGGCCGACACGCCGCAACATAACGTAATTTTTACTGCAAGCAGGGCTTGACGAGGGAGGCGCAAGAAAAGTTAAACTGCGGTTGCGGAATTCTTTAAGCATACTTTATCCGCGTAGTCCAACACGACGTGTTGGGACGGTGACCAGGCGGCCCGCAGGGGCGCGCACAATAACGATTACGGAGCCTTACCATGCCGAAGAACATTCGCACTCCAATAGCAGCAGCATTAATCGCCGCCACAACGTTCCCGGTGTGGTCAGTGGCACAGGCCCAGACCCTCGCCCTGGAAGAGGTGGTCGTCACCGCCCAGCGGCGCGAAACAATGCTCCAGGAGACCCCGATCGCGGTCACCGCGTTCAGTGCCGAGAAAATCGCGGACCTGGGCATCCATGACATTTCCGACATCGGCAGCATCGCGCCCAACACCAATATCCAGAAGCAGCCGTCCTCGAATTCCAACATGTCCATCTATATCCGCGGCGTGGGCAGCGGCGAAACCTCGCTCATGGTAGACCCCAAGACCAGCTTCTATCTGGACGGGGTCTACATGAGCAAGACCGTAGGCTCGGTCTTCGACATCGTGGACCTGCAGTCCATCGAAGTCCTGCGCGGTCCACAGGGCACCCTGTTCGGCCGCAACAGCACCGGGGGTGCGGTCAACGTCACCACCGTCAAGCCCACGGGCGAACTGGGCGGCAAGCTTGAAGCCAGCGTCGGCAACGACGGCTATCGCCGTCTCTCCGGCTCGGTGGATCTGCCAAAAATGGCCGACATGCTGTCGCTGAAGCTGTCAGCGGCGAAAATGGAGTATGACGGCTGGGCCACCAACGACTGGCCCGGCGGTGAAGAGGAACTGGGCAGTGAAGACAATACTTCCTACCGGCTGGCGCTGCGCCTGGAGCCCACCGATAACCTGATCGTTGACTACGTCTTCGACAGGACCGATAACCGCGGCGTTCCCACGCCGTTTCAGATCTCCAAGGTGAAGGACAGCATCTACAACGGCTTTACCGAGACACCCTTCCCCTACACCTTTCTCGGGGGCGAGCTCTACCAGCAGATGGCCGCCACCGTCGGCAACCCGAATGACCGTCGCGAGCAGTACACCCTGGACGGCGTCAGCGACGAGTACCTGGAGGTGGACGGACACAATCTGACGGTCTCCTGGGAGCTGGAACCGTTCATGATCAAGTACATCTACGCCAACCGGAAGACCGATTCCGGCTACGAATCAACAGACCTGGACGGCGGTGCCTACACCGCGCGCGACCTGTTCTACGGCGGCGGCCAGTCCATCCCGACCCAGGGCTTCCAGGCCGGAATTCCCGAGGGCTGGATCGATCTGGAGACACATGAATTGCAGCTCATCGGCGATGCCATGAACGACCGCCTGCAGTATACCGTCGGCCTCTACTACTATGAAGAGGATATCTATCAGGACAACCCGCAGACGTTTGCCCTGCCGATCCAGTTCCTGCTGGGCAGCCCGCTGGCCGGCGCCTTTATCGGTGCCGGCTTCTGCAACGATTTCGGCACCGGCCCGGTCTGCCAGGGCACTCAGCGTCTGCCGCTGCCGTTCCCCTTCCCGGGGGCGGATCCGAACATGAACGGCTTGGTAGACTTCATCTATGGCCAGACCACGGAATCCAGCGCGGTATACGGGCAGGCGACCTATTCCCTGACCGACGACCTGGACCTCACCGCCGGCCTGCGCTACACCGAGGACAAGCGCGACGGATTCCTGTTCAACGAGACCCTGGGCCACAGCAGCATCGACGACCGGCTGACCAACAGCGACAAGTGGGATGACCTGAGCTACCTGCTCACCCTGAACTACGCCGTGTCCCCGGATATGAATGTCTACCTGTCCCATTCCACTGGCTATAACGGCGGCGGCTTCAACTCCCGGGCCTCCACCGTAACCGCCTGGGAAGAGGCCTACGATGAGGAACAGCTGGATTCCTATGAGCTGGGGATCAAGTCCGACTGGCTGAACCAGCGTTTGCGGCTGAACGCTGCCCTGTTCTACAACGACTATCAGGACATGCAGATTGCGGTGTTCGAGGCCGGCAGCGGTGGCGCGTCCAGCCGGATTACCAACGCCGGGGCCTCAACCTACCAGGGCTTTGAGCTGGAAGCCGTCGCCCTGCTGAGCGAGAACATCACCCTGGACCTGACCTACGGCTACCTGGATGCGGAGTTCGACGAGTACAACGCCCGCAACCCGGTCACCAATGAAATCGAAAACATTGCCGATATCACTACGGTAACCCGCGCCCCGGAGAACACCGGCGCCCTGGGCCTGCAGTACAGCCTGCCCAACACCGGTATCGGCGCCTTCAGCGCGCGGGTGGACGTCAGCTACACCGACAGCATGACGTTCCACCCTTTCCTCAACCAGTTTGATTCATCAGACGCCCGCACGGTAACCAACGCGCGCCTCACACTGGATGAGCTTTCCGTGGGTGGCGATGGCGAGCTGCGCCTGTCGGCCTGGGTCAAGAACCTGACCGACGAGGAGTACCGGGAGTGGGGTATCGACTTCGGCACCCTGGGCTATGCCGGCAACACCTGGAACCAGCCGCGCACCTTCGGCTTCGACGTGATCTACCAGTTCTAGCCGGGGGCGCCTAGCCGGGGGCGCCTAGCCGGGGGCGCCTAGCTGAAAATGGGGTCAGGTCCCTTTTGAAAAAAGAGACCTGACCCCATGGGGGGGCCAGCCTCGCGCTGGCCCTTTTTCGTCCTGCACCTCCCCTGCGCCCACGCTCCACCCAAAACAAAAAGTTCTTCGTTCTGACACAGATCCGCCACAGCGCTGCAATACACCACCCCTAAGCTCGAATAGCAGTGGACCCGCTGGCATGGCGGGCCGCTGAGCGCACGGCAGGCAAAGGAACGAGCCGCGGACCGTGCTCGACTTCCAATCCAATAGCGCAGGATACACACCATGGATCACGACGAAGGCAGCAGCAATCCCTCCAGCAACCGCACATTCCAGGAAGTCCTTACCGGCTACGCCTCCCGCCGGCAGGTCATGAAAGGTGGCCTGACCCTGGCCGCCGGTACATTCTTTGGCAGCTCCCTGGCGATGGCAGCCAGGGGCGGCAAGCCGGGCCCCAATGGCCCGGTGGGTCAGGATCGGAAAAACGGACTGATCAATTTCACCCCGGTCCCGGTCGCCGAGGGCACAGGTCCGATGCCAACCATTTCCGCGGACTACGACTATCAGGTTCTGATTCCCTGGGGTACCTCTCTCAAAAACGGGGTGCCCGATTACGTGGGGGACCCCGATACGCGCCCCACCGCATCCGAGCAGGCCCAACAGGTGGGCATCGGCCACGACGGGATGTGGTTCTTCCCCTTCCGCAGCAGCAATACACGCGGCCTTTTGGCGCTTAACCATGAATACGGCGGCAACTCCCACGTCCTGGGCAAGTCCGCCCCCGGCGACATCGAGGACGTCAAGACTTCCCAGCACGCCCACGGTATCTCCGTAGTCGAGATCCGCAAAAGCGGCGACAAGTGGGATCTGGTCAAGAATAGCGAGTACAACCGCCGGGTTCACGGCAATACGCCGGTGACATTCAGTGGTCCGGTTGCCAACAGCCCGCTGATCTATCCCGAAAATAACGCCAAGGGCACCCTCAACAACTGCGCCAGTGGCTACACCCCCTGGGGCACCTACCTCACCTGCGAGGAAAACTTCAACGGCTATTTCAACGATGCCACCGGTGGTTGGATCCCCACGGATGAACAGGAACGCTACGGCTTCCGCTCTACTGGCTTTGGCTACGGTTGGGGCAACTTTGATGAGAGGTTCAATCTTGGCCGGGAGGGGGGTGACGAAAGCGCCTACCACAACGAGGAAAACCGCTTCGGCTGGGTTGTTGAGGTCGATCCCTTCGACCCGGATGCCACGCCGGTCAAGCGCACAGCCCTGGGCCGCTTCAAGCACGAGGGCGTTGCGATCGTGGAGGGTCGCGGCGGCCGCATAGTCGGCTACATGGGCGACGATGAGCGCTTCGACTATATCTACAAGTTTGTCTCCGAGAGCAACTGGAAATCCATGCGCGCCCAGGGCATGAGCCCGCTGGATCACGGCACCCTGTACGCGGCGAAGTTCAATGAGGACGGCAGCGGCGAGTGGCTGGAACTCAGCATGAACAACCCAGCAGTTGCGCCGCATTTTAGTTCCGAGGCCGAGCTGCTGACCTACGCCCGCATCGCTGCCGACAAGGCAGGCGCCACCCCCATGGACCGCCCCGAGTGGACTACAGTAGCCCCGAATGGCGACGTCTACTGCGCTCTTACCAATAACAGTCAGCGGACCGAGGCCAGCCCCGGCAACCCGCTGGTACCCAACGCCGATGGCCACATCATCCGTTGGCACGACAGCAACCAACACACCGGCCTGAGCTTTACCTGGGATATCTTCATCATCGCCAAAGATACCCACGATGAGGGCGACGAGCGCACTTTCTCCGACCCCGACGGTCTCTGGATTGACCCCGACGGTCGCATCTTTATCCAGACAGACGGCGGCCAGAAGAAGGGCCTCAACAACCAGATGGTTGTCGCCAGCACCTACGACAGCGGCCCGGACATGGACGTGCGGCGTATGTTCAGCGGCGTGACCGGTGATGAAATCACCGGTATCGCCATCACCCCGGACCGGCGCACCATGTTTATCAACACTCAGCATCCCGGCAACGGCAGTCCCACACTGACCAACTTCCCGGTGGAATTTGACGGCAAGACCATCCCCCGCGACTGCACCATCGTAATCACCCGCAAGGACGGCGGCATTATCGGTTCCTGAGCGCTAGTAACCGACACCGTAACCCCGCTACCGGCAGCCGGTAGCGGGGTTTTTTATTGCGCCAGGCGCTGGGCTCGCAGGGGCAGGTCCAGCGCCTGCAAAATCTTCATCCGCAATTGGCCGTTGTAGTCAGGCCGCTTTGCCAGAAAAGCCCGCACCGTGGCCACCGCCTCCGCCGAATCGTGGTTTTCCAGCGTGGCGTGCAGCCAGCCCGAAGGAAAGAAGATATCCCCGGTCACCTGGATTTCCTGCAGCAATTCCAGGCTTGGCTGGATATAGCGTACCGAGTGGGCGGTGCGAGACGGATGATGCAGATAACCCAGGGCATCCAGTACCCAGTTCTCGGTCGCCCTGTTGGCCGGGTCCGCCAGGCCGGCGAAGAAGCGATCGCGGACAGCGGTATCAGATGCCAGGGCCGGCGTCAGAAAGGCCAATCGCCGCCGGCTGTCGGGATTTTCCGTCTGCGCCAGCTGCGCGCTGACGATGGCAGCAGACTGCTCCGGCAGGCGCAGGGCGAGCCGCTCGGCAAGCTGGATACGGTCGTTTTCCGACAGCTGCAGCCCGGGCACGGACTCCTCGCCCCGCCAGATGGCCAACAGGCGCTGCAGCGAATCCGGCTGCGCAGCGAGCAGGGACAGATTGTCGTACAACAATCTTGTCCGCCCGGGCTCATCGCTGGCGGCGATGCCCGCCCACAGGGTAGCCTCCAGACGCGGCTGCAGCCGCTCTCGGACTGCGTCCGGCAACAGTGTCTGTTGCAGGCGGCTGAGCTGGGACAGGGCGGTGGCAAGCAGCAGCTGGTTGGTCTCCCCCGCCACGATACCCAGCAGCGCATCGCCGTAGGCCTCGGCATTGATGTCCGCCCCGATTAGCACGCCCTCGTACAGGTCCAGCAACAGTCGACCCCGGTCCACCAGCGCCAGGTCCGCCCAGCCGTCGAGTTCTGCCAGCCGCGCCGGCCGCGGGCCGTAGAACAGCTCCGGATCCTCCACCTGCAGGGAACGGCCGGGGAAGCCGCTGTCGTGGACCCAGACCTCGCTCCATTTCTGCAGGTCCACCTCGGTCAATGGATCCAGAATCTCTACCAGTGCGGGCCAGGTGGCGTTGCCATAGGCATAGCGGGTGAGATAATCCCGCATACCACGGCGGAACAGCTCCTCTCCCAGCATCCGCTCCAGCTGCCGCATCATGATCGGCGCCTTGTTGTAGATAATGGGCCCGTACATCTGCCCGGCTTCGTTCAGGTTGCCGAGCTGCTGGCGGATTGGGTTCGCCCCCTCCGAGCGATCCACCGCATAGGCGGCGGGGTAGTGGCGCAGCAGGAAGTTCAGTTCGTGGTCGATGTCCGGAAATCCGGGGTTTACCATTTTCGCCGCCATGAAGTTGGCGAACACTTCCTTGGTCCAGACATCGTTGAACCAGCGCATGGTGACCAGGTTGCCAAACCACATGTGGGCGACTTCGTGCGCGATCAGGCTGGCCCGGCCCAGCAGTTCCTCATCGGTGGGATTCTCGTCCAGCAGCAGCAACTCGGCCCGGTACTGGATGGCGCCGACATGCTCCATGCCGCCGTACTGGAAAGCGGGGATCAGCGCGAAATCCAGCTTGGCAAAGGGGTAGGCAATGCCGGTGTAGTCTTCCAGCCAGGCAACGGCCGCCCGGTGCTGGGCAAAGATGGCGTCCAGATTGCGGGCGAGCTTGGCCGGGTCCGTCTCCCGATGCAGGAGGGTCATGCTGCGCTCGCCCCAGGGCTGCTGCTCAACCTGAAAGCGCCCGGCCACAAAGGAAAACAGGTAGGAGCTTATCGGCTCGGTGACCGCAAACCGGTGCAGGGTTGCCTCCGCACCCGGCTCCGCGGCCAGCAGCGGGCCGTTGGTCAGCGCCTGCCAGCCCGCGGGCAGCTTGAGGTTGAGCTCCCAGGTCGCCTTCAGGTCGGGCTGGTCGAACAGCGGGAAGGCGGTGCGGGCGCGGTCCGGCACGAACAGGGTATAGAGATAGTCCGGGTTGCGGTTGAGGGCGCTGTCGCCGGCGACAAAAGCGATTGCCACTGTGTTGCTGCCGGCGCGCAGGGATGCCGCCGGCAGCAGGATGTGCTCGCGCTCTGGCACCGCTGCCAGCGCGCTACCGTTGATTACCAGTTTTTGCACGGCCCCGGGCCCGGCGCGGAAATCGAGCTGCAGGGGAGTAGCGGCATCCGCGAGCGTGAAGCGAATCTCCGCCTCACCGCGAATCGGCTGCGACTGCTCCGCGGGAACAGCAAAGAACAGCCTGTAGTGCAGCCCCGACAGCCGCGCGGCACGCTCCTCGGCCAGTGCCAGCGACACCCCCGGCTCTACCGGTATTCCGTCCACCCGCCCACAGGCCCCCAACAATCCAAGCAACACTCCAGACAGCACTGTAAACCACACTCTACACAACAAGCCCAACCATTCGCGCATCAACCGTCCTCCCGGCCCACACTATACGCCGCCCCTGCGTTTTCGCGAGCGCAACGGGCCCATTAACCGCCGGTGTATTTACTGTTAACATTGCCGCCCCTACCGCTGAACGGACCACCCAGCATGCTGCCTCGACTGGCCGCCCGGACCCGGGCCGCCGCCCTGCTATGCGGCTCCCTGCTCCTCGTTGCCTGCACAGACGGGCCCTGGAACAACCCCAATCCGCCCACGCCCGAAGGCCTGGTGACCTACCAGTCGATGATATCGCCGGCACCGCCGAAACACCTGGATCCGGCCATTTCCTATGCCTCGGACGAATCGCTGATCCTGATGCAGATTTACGAGCCCCCCATGGGCTACCACTTCCTCAAACGCCCCTATGAGCTGATTCCCCTCGGCGTCGAGGATTTCCCCCGGATTACCTACCTGAACGCGAGCGGGGAGGAAATCGACCCGGACCAGGAAGAAGTGGCGTTTTCCCGCTACCGGCTGACCGTGCGAGCAGACGCTCGCTACCAGCCCCATCCCGCTTTTGCGGTCGATGAAGCGGGAGCCCCCCGCTATGTCTTCAGCGAGCCGGAGCAAGGATCCCGCTTCACCCAGATCAGCGACTTCCCTCACACCGGCTCCCGCGCGGTCCGCGCCAACGACTACGTCTACGCGATCAAGCGCCTGGCCGACCCGTTCAACGGCTCGCCCATGCTCGGCTTTATGGCTCAATATATTGTCGGAATGGAGGAATTCTCGGACCAGTTGCAGGACATCCAGCGAGACGGCTGGCTCGATCTTGACCAGTTCCCGATGCTGGGGCTGGAGGTCATCGACGAGCGCACTTTCGACATTACCATCAAGGGCCGCTACCCGCAGTTCAGCTACTGGCTGGCGATGCACTTCTTTTCTCCCATTCCCCCGGAGGTGGACCGTTTTTTCCGCAACCCGGGGTTTATCAACCGCAACCTGACCCTGGACTGGTGGCCGGTGGGCAGCGGTCCGTTCATGATGGTGAAGAATGACCCCAACAGCGAAATCGTACTCGAGCGGAATCCCAATTTTCGCGAAGACTACTACCCCAGCGAGGGCGCACCGGGCGACGCCGAGCAGGGCCTGCTGGATGACGCCGGCAAGCGCCTGCCTCTGGTGGACCGGGCGGTCTTCCGGCTGGAAAAGGAAGTCCTCTCCCTGTGGACCAAATTCCTGCAAGGCTACTACGACCGTTCCGGGGAAAACCACGGCAACACCAACCGGGTTTTCGACCAGGCCTTCGTGGTCGGCCCCGACGGCGTAGAGCTGAGTGCGGAGATGGCGGACCGCAATATCAGCGTGTCACCCGATGTAAAACCGGCCCTCTACTACTATGGCTTCAATATGCGCGACCCGGTAGTGGGCGGCTACAGCGAGGAGAAGCGCAAGCTGCGCCGGGCGCTGCAGATCGCCTTTGACACCGAGGAGTATCTGAACATTTTCTACAAGGGTAACGGTATCGCCGCCCATACGCCGATCCCGCCCGGCATTCCGGGCTTCGTCGACGGCGAGGCGGGTATCAACCCCTACGTCTACGACTGGGTGGACGGTGGACCAAAGCGCAAATCGATAGAGCACGCTCAGCAGCTGCTGGTGGAAGCCGGCTACCCCAACGGCCGCGATGCCCGCACCGGCGAGCCGCTGAAGATTTTCATCGATGTGCAGAGCCAGGCCATCTCCAATACCAGCATGAACTGGATCGACCGCGCCTTCGCCCGTATCGGGGTGCAGGTAGAGTATCGGCCGGCGGACTGGAACCGGACCCGGGAAAAACTGCTCACCGGCAACACCCAGATCTACTCCCACGGCTGGTTGGCAGACTACCCCGACCCGGAGAACTTCCTGTTCCTGCTATTCGGCCCGGAGAGCCCGCTGCTCTGCAAATGCGACGGCGCCAACAACTCCAACTATGAGTCGGAGGAGTACGATGCGCTGTTCCGCGCCATGCGAGTGCTGCCCCCCGGCGCCGAGCGGGAAACCATTGTCGCCAGAATGGTGGACCTGTTCCGGGAGGACGCAGTGTGGCTGTTCGCCTACTACCCCAAGGATATTTACCTGAACAACAGCTGGGTGCACAACAACAAACGCCACGGTATCTCCAAGAGCACGCTCAAGTACGTACGCATCGACGAAACGCTGCGCGAACAAAAGCGTGCGCAGTGGAACCAGCCGGTGACCTGGCCGCTGTACGCGGGAGCGGTGCTGCTGATCGCCTTGCTGCTACCGGGAATAATCGCCTACCGCCGCCGCCTTCAGGCAACTGCGCGCCAATAACAGGACCCCCCTATGTTTGCCTACATCGTTCGCCGGCTGCTTTACGCCATTCCCATCCTGATTGGCGTCAACCTGCTGACATTCACCCTGTTCTTCGTGGTCAACTCGCCGGACGATATGGCCGCGTCCCAGCTCGGCGACAAATACGTCACTCCCGAAGCCATCGAGAACTGGAAGCAGAAGAATGGCTACGACAAGCCGCTGTTCCTGAACCCCGATGTCGCCGGGCTCGCGCGCCTGACCGACACCATCTTCTTCGACAAGTCCGTGCGCCTGTTCGCCTTTGACTTCGGCCGCTCGGAGAGTGGCCGCGACATCACCACCGATGTCGCTTCCCGCATGTGGCCCAGCCTGGCGGTGGCGCTGCCCACTTTTCTGGTGGGCATCGGCGTGAACATCTGCGTAGCGCTGATGGTGGTGATGTTCCACGGCACCCGGCTGGATCGAGGCGCCGTGTTCCTGTTCGTGGCGCTGATGTCGATTTCCTACCTGTTCTACATCATTGGCGGCCAGTTCCTGGTGGCCAAGACCTGGCGCCTGGTGCCCATTTCCGGCTTCCATGCCGAGGGCCAGGTGTGGAAGTTCCTGATCCTGCCGGTGCTGGTGGGGGTGGTCGCCGGTATCGGCGCCGGCGCGCGCTGGTACCGCACCCTGTTCCTGGAGGAAGCCAACCAGGACTACGTCCGCACCGCCCGCGCCAAGGGCTGCAGCGAGCTCACTATCCTGTTCCGGCACATCCTGCCCAACGCCCTGATTCCGATCCTGACCGGGGTCGTGGTGCTGATCCCCTCCCTGTTCATGGGCAGTCTGCTGATTGAATCGTTCTTCGGCATTCCCGGCCTGGGCAGCTACATGCTGGATGCGATCAATTCCCAGGACTTTGCCATCGTTCGCAGCATGGTCTTTATCGGCTCCATTCTCTACATCCTCGGCCTGCTGCTGACCGATATTTCCTACACCTGGGCTGATCCCCGGGTGCGGCTGTCCTGAGGCCTGTTGCTGATGAAACCCGTTGTTCTCTGGTCCGACGCCCTGATCTATCTGCTGGTGATCGCCCTGGCCTTCTTCTTCTACCGGCTGCGCAAGGACCCGCAGACCCGTGAGCGCTGGGCGGAAGTGTTCAGCTCCAGGCTGGGCATGGTCGCCTTCACGGTCATAGCTGCCTATATCATGGTCGCCCTGCTGGATTCCCTGCACTTTCGCCGCGCGCTGGAAAACCCGGAAGGTGTTGCAGTGGAGGAGGTGTTCTATGACAACAAGGTCACCAGCGTCTTTGACCTGCTGACCGGAGGCATGGGGGAGCGTTTCGAGCGCACCTATTCGGCGCCCTTTGCCCTGATCTCTTTTGAAAAGGAAAACCTCAAGGACGCGGCCGGCAAGGACATCCGCGATTACCCGCCCCTGCGCCATGCCGGCCAGCATCTGGCCGACCCGTCCCAGCGCGGCGCGGATGTGCTGGGCAAGACCTTCACCGCACTGTTCTGGGGCCTGCTGCTGTCGGCACTGTTGATAGGGCCCCAGTGGCTGCTGCTGCGCCGCAGCCGCTACCCCTGGCACGCCTCCTGGCTGACTCAGGGCAGCATTATCTGCAGCGGCGTCTGGATGGTCAGCCTGAGCCGCTACTACCACATCCTCGGCACCGACCTGGGCGGCACCGATGTGCTCTACCAGTCGCTCAAGGGTATTCGCACCGGGGTACTGCTGGGCACCCTCGCGACCCTGATCATGCTGCCGATCGCGGTAACGCTCGGCGTCATGGCGGGTTACTTCAAGGGCTGGGTGGATGACGTGGTGCAGTACCTGTATACAACCCTGAGTTCCATCCCCGGCATCCTGTTGATTGCCGCCTCGGTGCTGCTGTTCCAGGTTTACATCGACCTCAACCCGGATTTCTTCGCCGTCGGCATGGAGAAGGCGGACGCCAAGTTCATCGCCCTGTGCTTCATCCTCGGGGTCACCAGCTGGTCCACCCTGTGCCGTCTGATCCGGGCGGAAACCCTGAAAATCAGCCAGCTCGGCTACGTGCAGGCGGCCCACGCCTTCGGCGTCAGCCACACCCGCATCCTGGCGCGGCATGTGCTGCCCAACGTGGTGCACATCATCCTCATCACCTTCGTCCTGGAGTTCAGCGCCCTGGTACTGGCAGAGGCGGTGCTGTCCTATATCGGCGTCGGCGTGGATCCGTCCATGGGCAGCTGGGGCAACATGATCAACGGCGCCCGCTCCGAGCTGTCGCGGGAACCGGCTGTCTGGTGGACCCTGACCGGCGCCTTTTTCTTCATGTTCGCGCTGGTACTGGCCGCCAACCTGTTTTCCGACCTGGTCCGTGACGCCTTCGATCCCCGCACCAGCCTGCGGAGGGTGGAAGCATGAACGCCCCGAAACAGCAGCAGACGGCCGGTAGCATCTGTATGCGGGTCTCCGACCTGACCGTGGTCCTGGCAGAGAGCGGCGAGCCTATCGTCAAGGGTGTCAGTTTTGAACTCAGGGCGGGCCACATTTTTGCCCTGGTCGGCGAGTCCGGCAGCGGCAAGTCGGTAACCTCGCTGGCCGCCATGCGGCTGCTGCCCGACGCCCTGAAAATCAGCGCCGGCAGTGTCGATGTGGAAGGCGCGGACCTGTTCGCCCTGTCCGAGGCGCGGATGCAGGAGATACGTGGCCGCAAGGTCGCGATGATCTTCCAGAATGCGATGAGTGCCCTGAATCCGGTGCAAACCGTGGGCAACCAGGTAGCCGAAACACTGAAGCTGCATACGCCGCTGCGGGGTGCTGCCCTGCGTAACCGCGTTATCCAGCTGTTTACTGAAGTCGGCATCCCCGACCCGGACCAGCGTTTCGGTTTTTTCCCGCACCAACTCTCAGGCGGCCAGCAGCAGCGGGTGATGATTGCCATGGCCCTGGCCTGCGAACCGGATGTCTTGATTGCCGACGAGCCCACCACTGCGCTCGATGTCACCATCCAGCTACAGGTGCTGAACCTGATCCGCGAGCTGACCCGCACCCGCCAACTCGCGGTATTGCTGATCACCCACGATATGGGCGTGGTCAGGAACACCGCCGATGAAGTGGCGGTGATGTATCGCGGTGAGTTGATCGAACGCGCCAGCGTCGATCAGTTCTTCCACGATCCGCAGCAGGCCTACAGCCGCAAGCTGATCGATGCGCTGCCTGACCTCGAGCACTTCCGCGCCGCCGCAGCGGAAGAACCGCTGCTGGTGCTGAAGGACGTCAAGGTACACTTCCCCATCCGCAAGGGCTTGCTGCAGCGTACCGTCGACTATACCAGGGCCGTAGACGGCGTCTCCCTGGCGATTGGCCGCGGCGAGACCTTCGCCCTCGTAGGCGAGTCAGGCAGCGGCAAATCCACTCTGGGCCGCGCGATTCTCAATCTGGAAGAGATTGCCGGCGGCGAAATCCTGTTCCGGGGCGAACCCATACAGGGCATCGGCCGCAGCGCCATGCTGCCCTATCGCAAGCAGATTCAGGTGATTTTCCAGAACCCTTTCTCCTCCATGAACCCGCGCATGACCGTCGGCGACATCATCGCCGAGGGCATGATCAGCCTCGGCCTGGCGCTGACGGAGGACGCGCGCAACGCCCGCATCCATGAACTGCTGGCACGGGTACAACTGGGAGCCGAACATGCCCGCCGCTATCCGCACGAATTCTCCGGCGGTCAACTACAGCGGATTGCGATAGCACGCGCCCTGGCGGTAGATCCGGAGTTGATCATCTGCGATGAACCGACCAGTGCCCTGGATGTGTCGATTCGTGCCGAGGTGCTGGAACTGCTGGCGGAATTGCAGCGGGAGTTCGGGGTATCCTACCTGTTTATCACCCACGACCTGTCCATCGTGCCGACCCTTGCGCACAAGGTTGGCGTCATGCAGCTGGGGAAACTGATGGAACAGGGTACTGCGGAGCAGATCCTGACCGCTCCGCAACACCCCTATACCCAGGCCCTGCTGGCCGCAGTGCCCAGGCTGGAGGACTGACTACATCACACCGTAGGCAATCATTGCCGAGGCGACCTTGTTGAAACCGGCAACATTGGCGCCCTTGAAGTAGTCGACATGGCCGTCGGCAGCGGTGCCAAACTCGACGCACTGGTCATGAATGCCGCGGATGATCTTGTGCAGATGATCATCCACCTCGTCGCGGCTCCACTGCAGGCGCAGGCTGTTCTGGCTCATCTCCAGTCCCGACACCGCCACGCCGCCGGCATTGGCCGCCTTCGACGGCGAGTGCAGCAGCTCCTTCTTGCCCTGGATGACCTTGATAGCCTCCGGCGTCGTGGGCATATTGGCCCCTTCGGCGATGGCCCTGCAGCCGTTCTTGATCAGCTTCTCGGCATCGGACTTGTCAATCTCATTCTGGGTTGCGCAGGGGAAGGCAAGTTCGCAGGGCACGTTCCAGGGCCGCTCGCCCTCGAAGTACTCGCCGCCAAACTCCCGCACATATTCCTCGATCCGGCCCCGGCGCTTGTTTTTCAGCTCCATGATCCACATCAGCTTGTCGTGGGTGATCCCGCTCGGGTCGTGGATAAAGCCCGCAGAATCGGACAGGGTAATCACCTTGGCACCCAGCTCGATCAGCTTCTCCGCGCAGTAGGTGGCGACATTGCCCGAGCCAGAGACCGCGCAGCTGCGGCCCTCAATGCTCTCCTTGTGGTGCGCCAGCATCTCTTCCATCATGTATACGCAGCCGTAGCCGGTAGCCTCGGGGCGAATGCGGCTGCCGCCAAATTCCAGCGCCTTGCCGGTCAGCACGCCTTCAAAGCGATTCATCAGGCGCTTGTACTGGCCGAACATATAGCCGACCTCGCGGGCGCCTACGCCGATGTCACCGGCGGGCACGTCGGTATCGGGACCGATGTGCTTGCTGAGCTCGGTCATGAAAGCCTGGCAGAAGCGCATGACCTCGCGGTCGCTTTTGCCCTTGGGATTGAAGTCCGCACCGCCCTTGCCACCGCCCATGGGCAGGCCGGTAAGACTGTTCTTGAACACCTGCTCAAAGGCGAGGAACTTCAGTACCGACTGATTGACTGTGGGGTGAAAACGGATGCCGCCCTTGTAGGGGCCGATGGCATTGTTCTGCTGCACGCGGAAACCGCGATTGACCCTGACATTGCCGTCATCGTCCTCCCACACCACGCGGAAAGTAACAATGCGGTCGGGTTCGGTCATCCGCTCCAGAATCATCAGGTCCTTGTAGATAGGCTTGTCGGCAATGTAGGGGATGATGTCCATCGCCACCTCCTGCACTGCCTGCAGGAATTCCGGCTCCCCCGGATTGCGACGCTCGACCCCCGCCAGGAAACTGTTGAGGTCATCTGCCTGGTGTGTACTCACCATTGTTTTTCTCCTTGTTGGTGCTGCAGTCCCGTCGATGCCGATCCCGGCCTCCGCTGTCAGCCAGACACAGCTTAGACCTGCGCAGTGTCGACGTCCAATACCTAGCGCGGAGGGTCGACGCGGTGGCCGGTGGACTGATTGACCCGGAACCAGCCCGCGATGGAGTAGCGGTCGCGGGTGGCCGGCAATACCTCGTGTGGAAACTCCTCGCTCAGGAACAGGGCCATGGTACCCAGGCCGGGCAACACCTTGAGACTGGAGCCTGTGTCATCCCCGTGGTACAGCACCAGTTCGCCCCCATCCGCCAGTTGCCAGTCCGGATTCAGGTAGACCACCAGGGAAAGGACGCGATTGGCCTCCCCGCGAAAGGCATCCAGATGCTTGCGGTAGAAGTCACCGGGGCGGTAGTGGGCAAAATGGCTCTCGAAGGAAAACAGTCCCAACAGCAGCTCGCGATTGAGAAAGCGCTGCAGCCTGGCCGCCCAATCGAGCCAGGCGCGCCCGGCCGCGGACTCACCGTTGATCCAGCAAACCTCGTCGGTACGCACGAAGTCATTCAGGGTGTGGGCTTCCTGGCGGCCCACCCCGGCGCGGGTAAAACGCCCGGCATTCATCTCTGCGAGGTGAGCCTGCAGCACACCCGCCAGGGAGCCAGGCAGGGCCTTGGGGCAGACCGTGAATCCACGCTCGCGCAGATCGCGGGCAATGCGCGCAAACAGCAGCTCGTCGCCAGCGGCAAGCTCCGCGGCCGTCAGCTCGACCAGAGCGCTCATCGGCCGCGCTGCTCCAGGCGTTGGTAAAACTCCGCCATGATCAGCATATACAGTTCCTTGCCCAGGTAGGCGTCCTCTACCCGATGCTCGATGCTCGGGTTGTCGTTGACCTCCATGACGTAAACCTGCTGGCCCTTTTGCTTGATATCGACGCCGTAGAGACCCTTGCCGACCACCTTGCAGGCTTTCAGGGCCGCGTCCAGTACCACTTTCGGTACTTCGAACGTGGGCAGGGTTTCAAAGCCGCCGGTGGCAAAGCGCTTGGCGCCGTGGTTATAGATCTGCCAATGGTCACGGGCCATGTGGTAGCGGCAGGCGTAGATCGCACGCCCCGCCAGCACACCGACCCGCCAGTCGAAATCCGTGTACATGAACTCCTGCACCAGCACCAGCGCCGTGTCACTCAGCAGCTCCCGCAGCCGGGATGTCAGCTCGTCACGATTGGCAACCTTGTAGATACCCTTGGAGAACGAGCCCTCGGGCATTTTCAGCACGCAGGGATAGCTGAACTGGGCCTCTATCTCGTCCAGCTCTGGTTCGGAAACCCCAATCACTGTGCGGGTTTTCAGCGAAGGCACCCGGTGGTAGCTGAAGGCGTCGTGCAGGAACACCTTGTTGCAGCAGCGCAGAATGGAGGTGGAATCGTCGATCACCACCAGGCCTTCCCGCTCGGCCTTGCGCGCCAGGCGGTAGGTGTGGTGGTCAATGGCCGTGGTTTCGCGGATAAACAGCGCATCGTATTGCGCAATCTGCGAGGCCTGCGCGGCAGTAATCGTCTCCGCCTGCATGCCGACCTTGGCAGCGGCCTTGATGAAGCGTTTGATCGCCTCGGCGTCGCTGGGCGGAATGGCCTCGTCGGGATTCACCAGGATCGCCAGGTCCCAGCGCAGCTGCTTGCGCGAGCCGGAGCTGCGCCAAACCTTCTCGGTGAACATTTGCAGCCGCTGCTGGAACAGGTCGCGCTCGCGTTCGGCCAGGCGGTTGTAACCGTGGCGACGCACGCTCAGCTGCAGGCCGCCAGCGTCCAGGGAGAGACTGAAGCAGAGGATCGGGGCGGGATAGCGCTCGAACAGGCGCCGCACCGGCTGCCGCAGGCGCTCATCCTCGGTCCAGCCGAAGTAAGCCAGAAATTCCCGCTCCTCTCCCTCCTGCAGCGGGTTGGGCGCGAATGCCGCCAGGTTGGTTTCGTCGTCCGGCCCCAGGGCGAGGTCCCGCAGGTCGTTGATGGTGCTGATGCTGGGCAGAACCTTGTGCTGGCGCGCCTCCGCCAGCAGCGAGCAGTAGTAGCCGCGGCTCAGGTAGTACTCGGTATCGCAGAGATTGATCAGCCGGGTCTTGGGCTCGTTGCGCTTGGGAAAATCCACCAGGTAGCGCTCGAAGGATATGACCTCAAGCGTATCGCTGGCCAGCCGCGCATCTTCCTCATCGACGACAATAATGGTCTTGTGCATACCGCCCCCTGTCAGGCCAGAGTCGCAAGGTCTTCCTTGCGGAACGCTTTCATCTGCGGCAGCGCGTTCGACCGCAGCAGCTCCACCCAGTCCGGGTTGGCCAGCAGCGCGCGCCCCACGGCCACCAGGTCGAATTCACCGGCCTGCAGCCGCTGCAGCAGCTCATCCAGGCTGGCCGGATCCGCCTCGCGGAAGGTGGAATCCCCGGGTTCCGGGATGAAGTCGACATCGAGGCCGACACTGCCCACGGTGATGGTCGGTTTACCGGTAAGCTTTTTCGTCCAGCCTGCGAGATTCAATGCAGAGCCCGCAAACTCCGGCTCCCAGAAGCGGCGGGTCGAGCAGTGGAAAATGTCCACCCCCGCCGCACTCAGTGGCGCCAGGAAAGCTTCCAGTTCCTCCGGCGTCTGCGCCAGGCGCGCGCTGAAATCCTGCTGCTTCCACTGCGAGAACCGGAAAATTACTGGAAAGTCGGGGCCGACCGCCCCCCGTACCGCGGCAATGATTTCCACCGCGAAACGGCCGCGATTGGCCATTGAGCCACCGTAGGCATCCTCACGCTGGTTGGTGCCCTCCCAGAAGAACTGGTCAATCAGGTAGCCGTGAGCCCCGTGCAGCTCCAGCGCATCGAAACCGCAGGCGCGGGCATCCGCCGCCGCCCGGGCAAAGGCGGCGACCACGTCGTCAATGTCCTGTTGACTCATGACATGGCGGTTCATTTTCCCCGGCACGATCATCCCGGAAGGTGTATAGCCGGGCACATCGCCTTCCGGCGGCACCCCGGCCCGGCGCATGCCACCGACGTGCCACAGTTGCGGGGCAATCTTGCCGCCCTCGGCGTGCACGGCCTCGGCCACCCGGCGCCAGCCGGCAAGCCGTTCTTCACCGTGAAAATAGGGCACGTCCGGGTAGCCGCTGGCGGCGATGTGCCCGACGCAGGTGCCCTCGGTGATAATCAGCCCGGTCCCCCCCGCCGCGCGCCGCCGGTAATATTCCACCACGTTTTCCCCCGGCACATTACCGGGGGAGAAATTGCGGGTCATCGGCGCCATGACAACGCGGTTGGGCAAGCTGAGATTGCCCAGGACAAAGGGTTGCAGAAGGGCGTTGTCAAGACTCATGGGGCTCCGGGGAATTGGCACGCTGATGCGCGGCAGCGTATACCAGCTCTTGTCTTCGCGCCAGCATGGCGATCTGGCGGGCTCGCCCCTGCGTACCCCCTGCACATTCCACTACAATGACCCCATGCGCGAACTCTACTGGCTACAACAGGATCTGCGGCTACAGGACAACCCGGGGCTACTGGGCCACGCGGCAGCGTCGGAGTTGCTGATCGTTTATATCTCGCAGGAGCCCCGTCCCTGGTGCAACCTCAGGGGCGTCGGAGCACAGCGCAGCCGCATGCAGCTGGAGCACCTGCTGGAATTGCGCCAGGAGCTGCAGGCCCTGGGCCAGGATTTGTTGTTCCTCGAAGGCCACCCCGAGCAACTGCTACCGGCACTGGCCAGGCAATGGCGAATCGAGCGGGTCGGCACCAGCCGCTGCCCCGGGGACTACGAGACGCGGCAACTGGATGCACTGCGCGAGCGCCTGCCGGTGCCCCTGCAGGTTCACGGCGGCAACACCCTGTTCCAGCGCCAGATGCTGCCCTTTGCCCTGGAGGACCTGCCCGCCCAGTTCACTGCATTTCGGCGCGCGGTCGAGCACCTGGCCCTGGCTGAGCCACTACCGGCACCAGCGAGGTTGCCGCCGCCTCCCGCGGGCGTCGCCTTCCCACCGCTGCCGGCTGCGGACAACGCACCGCATCCCTCACTGCCCCTGCGCGGCGGCAGCCGGGCAGGCCATCGACGGCTGCAGCAGTTTACCTTTGGCGAGGAAGGCGTCGCCGAATACAAGCTGACCCGCAACTGCCTCGACCCCTTGAGCGGCTCCAGCACCCTGTCGCCCTGGCTGGCCAGTGGTGCGCTGTCAGCACGGGAAATCGCGCATACCCTTGCCGCCTTCGAGCAACAGCGGCTGCGCAACGAATCCACCGAGTGGCTCTACTTCGAATTGCTGTGGCGGGAGTACTTTCACTGGCGGGCACTGCTGGATGGCTCGCGCCTGTTTCGCTTCCGCGGCCTGGGCAACGGCCGCAAACACCGTTTCTGCACTTTTGATCCGCGGGCCTTCGCCCGCTGGTGCCAGGGCGATACCGACTACCCCCTGGTCAACGCCCTGCAGCGCCAGTTGCTGGCCACAGGCTGGATGAGCAATCGCGGCCGCCAGATCAGCGCCAGCTGCCTGATTCACGAGCTGGGACTGGACTGGCGCTATGGTGCCGCCTTTTTCGAAAAGCACCTGATCGACTACGACGTGGGCAGTAACTACGGCAACTGGCAATACATCGCCGGCGTGGGCTGCGACCCGCGCGGGGGACGCAGATTCAACCTGGAGAAGCAGGCCGCGGAACACGACCCGGACGGCACCTTTACCGCCAAGTGGGGCGGCAATCGCCCACCCCAGCCGCTTTACGTCACTGATGCCGCGGACTGGCCCCTGCCAGCAACAACGCCAGACTGCGATCCGCCCAGTCGGTAATTGCCTTGCGCTCCGCCGGCGCGCGCTTGCGCCAGTTGGCGGTAATCAGGCCCATGCGGGGATTGGCCGCCAGATAATCCAGGTGGCGATCAATGAAACGCCAGTACAGCGCATTGAAGGGGCAGGCCCCTTCCCCGGTCATCTTTGCCGGACTGTACTGACATTCCTTGCAGTGATTGCCCTGGCGCTGGATGTACTTGCCGCTGGCGGCGTAGGGCTTGCTGGCAATCAGCCCGTTATCCGCGTGCAACGCCATGCCCAGAGTGTTCGGCAACTCGACCCACTCGAAGGCATCCACGTAGACCGCCAGATACCAGTCACAGACCGCTTCCACATCCAGCCCCGCCAGCAGGGCAAAATTGCCGATCACCATCAGGCGCTGGATATGGTGGGCATAGCCGAGATCCAGGGTCTGACGCAGCGCCTGCTGCAGGCAGCGCAGCCCGGTTTCCCCGGTCCAGAAGAATTCCGGCAGCGGTTCACTGGCGGCAAAGGTATTGCGCGTCTTGTACTCCGGCATGGTCAGCCAGTAGACGCCGCGCACGTATTCGCGCCAGCCCAGGATCTGGCGAATAAAGCCCTCGGCGGCGGCGAGGCTGCAGTCACCGTCCCGGAAGGCCTGCTCCACCTGTTCACAGAGGGGCAGTGGCTCCAGCAGGCCGATATTGAGGTACATGGATATCTTGCTGTGAAACACCCAGGGCGACTCTTCCACCAGCGCGTCCTGGAAGCTGCCGAAACCGGGCAGTGCGTGGCGGCAGAACCAGTCGAATTCAAGGCGGGCCTCGGCTGCCGTGCAGGCGTAGTTGAACTGTTCAAGCTCCCCCGGGTTGTCCGGAAACGCGGCGGCGACCTCAGCCAGCACCGCCTGGGTGCAGTCGTCCTGCAGCAGCTGGCGTCGCGCGGGAATTGTCTCCTGCCCGCGCCAGCCCACACGGTTTTCCTGGTCGAAGTTCCAGCGGTCACCGGCGGGCTGGCCGTCGACTTCCAGCAAAATCCCGTGCTTGCGGCGCATGTCCCGGTAGAAGTATTCCATGCGCAGCTGCTTGCGGCCTTTTGCCCAGGCGCGGAATTCCGCATGGCTGGCGAGATAGCGGCTGTCCTCCAGCACTGCCACCGGTACCCCCAGCGCCTCCTTCCAGCCGGTCATGGCCTGTCGCAGGCGATATTCCCCGGGCTCGCAGACCCGTACAGCGCCGCAGGGTACTTCCTCCAGCGCCTGCGCCAGCGCCGCCTGCAGAGTGGGCTGCCCGTCGCCGAAGCTGAAGTAGCGCACCTGGAAGCCCCGCTGTCGCAGCTGGTCGCGGAAATGGCGCATGGCGGAAAAAATCAGCGCGATCTTGTGCCGGTTGTGGGGCACGTAACCGGCCTCCTCCGCGACCTCCGCCAGTACCACGAGGTCGCGGCAGGGGTCGGCGGCGATAAGGGCCGGGTTGGCCAGCGACAGCTGGTCACCCAGCACCAGGATAAGCGCGGAATCAGACATTGTGTTACTACGCGCCCCGGCGCGGGACAGACCACGCACCGGGGCTGGGAGGTTTACTCTTCCAGCAGCAGGGTCTCACCGATCTGGGCAGCAGCGATGTCCGCCTCGCAGTAGGGGAAGCGCACCCACTCCTTGTCCGCATAGAGCTCGGTCTGGTCGGCAAAGTGCGGCGAAGCCGGGTCGGTGGACTGGGAGGGCACCAGAATCACATCCGCGATCGGGCACTCGCTGTCATCCCAGGTCACCGTCTGGATATAGGAGTTGCCGGCGCGGGGATTGACGTAACCACTCTCCGAGAGGCCCGCGCTGATGGCGCCGTAGACTCCCATGGAGCCTGAGCCGCCGTGAATCGGCACCCGCACGCCGTTGCGTTCCAGCACCTGCACTTCGCCCCAGGGTGCGTTCAGCGCGACGTTGGCATCGTCGAGCCTTGAGGTGGCAACCGCAAGGGCGTTGATGACCCGACTGTGGTTGGCGGCAACCGCGATGTCGATTCCAGCGGGGGTGTTGAGGGGATCGTCCGCATCGAAGTCCACTGCCCAGAACTCGTCGCTCTGGACAATATTCTGGAAGGAGTTGCCCAGTTCGCTGGTGATCACCTTCCAGAACTCGGTGAAGACCTGGGCTCCCATGGAG
The DNA here is from genome assembly GCF_030649675.1 of Haliea sp. E1-2-M8. Lineage (GTDB taxonomy): Bacteria > Pseudomonadota > Gammaproteobacteria > Pseudomonadales > Halieaceae > Haliea. The sequence continues at coordinate 245,490 of NZ_JAUTDR010000002.1, forward strand.
TCAACGTTGACCCTGCGGTCCCAGTTCGCCAGCACGTTACAGGCCTCCAGCACCGGCTCCGCCTCGTCGGTGGCGCAGATCGCGAGGATATCGTCCAGCACGATCTCGGCGCCGTAGACCCGGTTGGCGTACATCATATCCTTCAGGTTTTCCAGATCAAACAGGGGCTCTGGATCGAGCCCGTCCGTGGCCGCCTTGCGCTCCGCGACCATGATGTGGCCAATGCGGGTACGCAGGAACTGCTGCTGACCCTCGTAACCCAGCGGGCCCATGATCACCGGAAATCCCTCCAGCGGATTGTTGGCGTCGCTGAGCCAGTAGCTGTTGTTGCTGTTGCCCACATAGTCGGTAGTCCTCAGCTGGGGCAACTTCGAGGGGCCATAGAGATTACTGCCCGCAGGCGCCTCCGGATCTGTGCCCCATTCACAGGACGAATCGGAACCGTCCAGGGAGATGATCACGTTGGTGGTGGCTGATGCCAGCAGCGGACCGACGACGCCGTTGATGCAGCGATCGAGCTGGTCCTGGGTGACAAAGGGCACCGCCGACAGCTCGCCGTAGAAGGCATTGCCGTCGCGGTCCGCCGCCAGTTCGTGGAACACCGGGTTGCCGATGCTCTGCAGCGCTGCCACATACTCGTCGATGGACGCCGCCTGGCCCTTGTTGATCCACTGTTCAATGCCGCGGATGCCGGTCAGGATGTTGGCGTCGCGGAAGGCCAGCACGGAGCCGTTGAACATGGGCCAGCCGTCCAGCGCCGGGCTCACGCCCTTGAGGTTGACCACCGGACCGTAGTGCGACAGGTAGAACACCTGCTCCCGATCTTCCAGGGTGCCGTCCTCGCCCTTGACCTGGATGGTGACGGTCTCCGGCACTATGTCCCGCCACTCGCCGTCGTAGTCGTATTGCAGGGGGTTGTCGGGATTCAGCTTAAGCTCATAGAGACTGAAACGGTTGGCATAGGATACGGTGTGGGTCCAGGCAACATCGCGGTTGAAGCCGATACCGATAAAGGGAAAACCCTGCAGCGCGGCGCCGGCGACGTCGTAGGTGCCGGGCAGGGTCAGGTGCGCCTGGTACCAGGCCCCGGCGCCGAACCAGGGCTGGTGGGGGTTACCCAGCAGCATGCCGCTGCCGTCCTTGGTGGCATCCCGGCCCAGGGCGAGGCCGTTGCTGCCGCGGTCCAGGTCGCGAAGCTGGGCGGCCGCCTCGGACAGGGCCGCGGCGTCCTCCTCGAGGCTGGTCGCTGAGGCGTCACCGCCGGCGTCATCGGGTCCGGTGGTGGCCAGGATCGCGCTGCGGAAAATACCCTGCTCGGAGCTGCCCCGCAGCGCTTCCCGCCGCAGGTACAGGAACAAATCGACGCTGTCGAAGGCAAACACCCAGTCGGCGTTGCGACAGCCAAGGTCACCCTCGGGCAGGTTGTCGACCCCGGTCTCCTCCAGGTAGCGGTTCATGCCGCGGGTATAGCCCTCGGCGAGGTCGCGGGCAAACTGGGGCAGGGCGGAAACGAACTCCTCGGCGAAAGCCTCCTTGTCGCCGTTGAGGAAACGGAACAGAAAGTCCGACTCCACGCTGCCCATGTCCTCGCCCATCAGTTCCGCGGAGCGCCCGGTGGCAAACACGATTTCGCGCATGGCGACGCAGAAGTTGTCCTGGGCATAGGCGTACCCGAAGCCATAGCCAAGGCTGCCCCAGTCGTCCGCCTTGATATGGGGAATGCCGTACTCCGTGCGCCGCACTTCCGCCGAGTAGGTACTCGCGGGCTCGGGTTCAGGCTCCACCGGCGGTACAACTTGCAGGCGGTCGCTGGAGTCGCTGCAGGCAGCGAGCGCAAGACTGAGAACAAGGGTGGACAGATAGCGCCGCATGACTTACCTCTTGTTATATCGACGTCAGGGAATAAGAGCATACCACTGACACAGCCTCCCGCAAATCTACCGGCATCGGCAGCGCGGACGCAACAGGGACAGGAGACCAGACATCGCCGGCCTCAGGCGGGCACCAGCGCCAGCACTCGCAGCGGGCTTCCGGAGCCCTCTTCGATCTTCAGCGGAGGTGCAACTATTACAGCACCGGTGGGCGGTAGCAGGTCCAGATTAATCATGCACTGGAGCCCGTACTTTCCCGCGCCGTGCATGTAAAAGTGACAGGGCAGTGGTGGATCGAAGTGAAACGCCTGCCCGTGGTCCGTACCGACGCACTCGGAACCAAAGCCGATGACATCGCGCTCCTCTACCAGGAAACGCACGCAGCCTGCATCCGGTCCGGGGTGGTGGGCACCGTCCTCACGCTCGTTCTTGAAATTGTCTGGACTGACGACCTTTGCCCAGTCGGAGCGCATGAACAGCCATGCACCGGCGGGAATACGGCCGTGCTCGGCTTCCCAGTTTTCCAGGTGCCCGCGGGTAAGGATGAAATCCTGATCAGCCGCGACTTCCTTCGAGACATCCACAACGCAGACAGGGGCAATAAAATGCTGTGGTGGAATCGTATCCACCGCATTATTCGGCAGGTCCTTGCCGCTAATCCAGTGGATTGGCGCATCGAAGTGGGTGCCGGTATGCTCATTGAGCGTGAAGTCGTTCCAATACCAGGCCGGACCGCGCTCGTCGTAGCGTGATATTTCCTTTTTCTGGAACTGTGCAGCCTGGCCAAATTCCGGCGGCAGCTCGATCACGGGATATTCGGGAGTGAGGGTGGCAGTCAAATCCACGGTTTTGATGGTACCGCCGGCCATGCCCGCGGTCAGTGCGCCCAGAATGGAAGGCTCAGTCATAGCTTCTCTCCTTATAGTTTATGTCTAAAATTTCCCTGGAGTATAGTGCACAGTTTCTCCAGTAGCGGCTATCCTCGAGGGTTTGACCCTCGAAGTTTTGGGTTTTTCCTCGGGGTTTGGTCAGGGCCAGTTGCGGAGCATCTGTTCGGCTGCGCGAAGGGCCAAAGCGTGAACAGTGAAAGTTGGGTTGACTGCGCCGGAACCGGGGAAAAGGCCGGGGCCGGCGATATAAAGATTATCAATGTCGTGACTCTGGCCGTAGCTGTTGGTCACGGACCCAGCCGGATCCACACCCATTACCGTGCCCCCCATGATATGCATTCCAGCTTGCGGCCCGCGCCATTGCTCGCGGGCACCCGCTGCATCCAGCACTGCTTTCCCCTGCTGCACAGCATGGGCGACCAACGCAGCGCTCGGCTTGCCCTGGTTATGCACTGCACGGGCCAGCGGCACACCGAATACATCGCGTTTGCTGCTCAGTTCGACCCTGTTTTCCCGCAGTGCAATATCCTCTGCAACGAGTGTCATCACTCCGAGGTGCTTCACCGCTCGCTGCAAAAAAGGCTTGAGCTGCGACCCATATATGTCGGGGCGATTGTTGGCGATTCCCAGCAACCCGTTTGGCTTGACCGCATTGGCAATGATCCACTGAAAGCTGCCATAGGCATCCTTGACCGCCAGCTTGTTGTCGTAACCATCCTGGTTGATCAGCTGCCCTCCGGTTGGACCGAGAGCAGGCTGGGTTTCTGCGTCGAACAACCCGTACAGGCTGACTGTAGGGTGGGTCATCAGATAACGCCCCACCAGCCCACTGCTGTTGGCCAGTCCCCGCGGATGACGACTGTTGGCAGAGGCCAGCAGCAAGCGGGCGTTCTGGACGGTAAATGCCGCGAGTACCACAACCTCTGCATACAGGCGATGGGCCGAACCGTCTGCCGAGCGATATTCAACACCCTCGATACGCTTCCCATCCGTACTGGTGAGTAGCCGGGTTACCGTCGCCTCGTTTCGCACCACCGCACCCGATTGCATGGCCTCGGCAAGAAATACGGTCTGGGCATTACCCAGGGCGCCGATAGGGCAACCCGCATCACACCAGCCGTCATACAAACAGGCCGGACGACCGCGATAGGGAATCGTGTTGATCGCCAGTGGCAGGGGTGCCGTATGCATATCCAGCCGGGAAAAACCTTCAGCCAGCAGCCGCCCCTGGCCGAACACAGGTACCGGCGGCATGGGATAAGCATCACCGGGGGGGCGCCAGCGTTCCTGGATCGCATCGCCACTGAGCCCAACAGTGCCCTGTATCCGGTCGTAGTACGGCCGTAACTCCGCATACTGCAAAGGCCAATCGAGACCTTGACCATACTGGGTAAATGTCTGGAAATCATTTTCATGAAGCCGCGGCCATACCCCGTAATGGTGCATGGTGCTACCGCCGGTGCCCCAGCCTGCATTGAAGTTGTGCCCGACCCGGTGATCACCCTCCTCTTCTACATGCGCTCCCCCCCATTTGTGTCGACGCGCCCAGAGTTGGGAGCTGACCAGATGATCGGGGGTGCGTGCCGGGCCGGCCTCCAGCAGCACAACCTGCTTGCCCGCTGCGCTCGCCTCAGCGGCGAATACGCTACCTGCAGCCCCGCTGCCAACCACCAACAGGTCAACCTTGTCGCGCACTGTCACCATACCTGTTCCGGCCTGATATGAGCCATATAGGGCGTATCCAGCACCGCCATGCCATCCTCTGTGCCATAGGTCACATCAATACCATCGCTACGCCAGACAAAATAGAGGAATGATGCCGGCGGGCCAGCCCAATCCTGCGTGTCATCAGTGATCAGATCGGTAATCAGTTGGTCCAGCGCGGGCGCAGGCAATTCCGCGGGGCGCTTGCCGTAACGCTCAATAGAATGCCGTGCAAGCGCCATCAGGCCACTGCGATAGAAATTCACATGGGGTTCTGCCACACCCAGATACCGAAGCATCAGAAGACTATCCGCCGAGGGCCGCGCCAATTGGTAATCTATAAAATGCACCGCGCCAGCCCCGGCGGAACCGGGCACCAATGCTTCTATAACAGTCTCAAGGTCTGCAGCTTCTTCGGCATCCAGCACACTGAGTGGCAGCTTGCGCTGTCGCGCCTCTGCTGGTGACAGCAGCAGCGCCCCCGATACCAGCGGATACGCGAGTAGCAGTGCCTTGAGAAACCTGCGCCGCTGCTGTAACGGCTCCATCACCCTCAGAACTCATACCGCAAGGCAACGGAATACAGACGCGGGTCGCGAAATGCAATTTCGTTACAGCCACACAGGGACGCCAGGTCAAAACCCTGGGTGCCTGCTCTTTCATCAGTCAGGTTACGCGCAGCCAGGGTCAACTGCCACTGGCTGTCGGTGCTGCTCCAACTTACTGACGTGTTGTAGATGGTATAGCTGTCGAACTTGTCGGCATCAAAGTTGCGAAGATTGTAGAAGAACTCGTCCGAGTAAGAGAAATCCGCCTGCACCGCAAGGTTGCCACCCAGAGCGGGCCACTGATAGCGAATAAGCCCTGCGGCCTGCAATTCAGGCGCATAAGTCGGCTTGACGTCACGTGGAGGCAGTGGCGACCCCCTGCGCAGAGGTACATCCTTCACAGTCGCATCAAACCAGGCACCGCTGAGCATGATATCCAGTCCATCCATGGGCGATGTCTGCAGCTCGAGTTCTGCGCCATAGGTGCGGGCATCGTTATTCTGCACCACCCCACCAACACCCACGAAGAGGAATGACTGGTAATCGGTGTAATCATAGTAAAACGCCGTGCCGTTCAAACGGGTCATACCACCGGCGAAAGACTTCTTGAACCCCCCCTCATAGGACACCAGAACCTCTTCGTCGTATGGCAGGCTTTCATCCCCCCCGGCACCGAGAAATGCGCCCAACAAAGGTGCGTTAAAACTACCGGCCTTCACGCCGCGATTTATCCCGGCGTATAACAGGAGGTCATCGGTGTAACGCCAGTCCAGTTGCAGCTTGCCAGTCCAGAGTGTATCGGAACTGTCATCGGTATTGGTATACGGTGATCCGGCGCCAAAAGCGTTGGGAATGGGATCGCCCTGGTTGACGGTGAAACTGTCAAAGGAAGGGAAGATGCCAATCAAGAGGTCGAAGTCTTTCTCTTCCTGAATCAGTCGAGCGCCCGCGGTGAACGTGAGCGTCTCGGTCAAGTCGTAATCGACCTGACCGAACAGACTGTAGGAGTTGGTTTCCAGATCAGCGACCACACCTATATCCACGGGAGCGAAGGGCGGGCTGCCGGCAATACTGTTGACCGGCGCCTTCAAGCCATTGTCGGAAGTGGTATCGATATTCAGATAGAAGGCACCGGCGACCCAGCGAGTGCGCTCGGTTTCACCGTTTAACCTGAACTCCTGGGTAAAACTGGTTGCGTCAACCCCGGCATAGTTCGCGAGCTGATTTACAGGTGCGGCATCCACATCGATGAACAACAGCTTCTCGTAGTCCTTGAAGTCTGTAATTGAGGTAAATTGAACACCGCTTGACAGCTCATACTGCAGATTGACATTGATACCCCAGGTTTCCGTAAAGGCCTGGTCCTCAAACGCAAAGTCGCCGGAAAACGTAAAGTCTTCTCCGTCGGGATCAATGTACCCAAAAAAGTCACCGCCGGGAGCCAGGCGACTCGGCAAACCAATACCGGCACCGGGGAGAAAGCTGCTGCCATCGATCGCGTTGGCCCCGCCGTCCTGATCACCCTGGATGGTGAAACGAGTTTCATCAGCCGGCATGTCAATTACGTTGATGAGTTCGCCATTTTTGTCAAGTATGCCAATGGTAGGCTTGCTCTGGTAGGGGCCGCTTGACAGGTCGGACTTCGAATAGTTGAGCGACACCATGGCCTGCATTCTGTCATCGGGCTGGAACAACAGCGTACTGCGTGCGGACTTGTCTTCCTGCCCTCCCAGATCAGCGCCGGCACCGGGGCCCGGAGGGCCCAGGAAAGCACTGTCCGGATAGAGGTTTTTCAGATAACCGTCCTGATCTTTGTAACGAAAGGCCACCCTGCCCGCAACGGTGTCTGTCAGTGCTCCACCCAGTGCGCCCTCGATCACGACTTGATTGGCATTGGCCGGAGTGTCAAATTCGCCGACCTGGAAATCGATATATCCTTCAGTGCCATCAAAATTTGGTTTGTTCGATATATAGTGAACCAACCCGCCGGTAGCGTTACGGCCGAACAAGGTCCCCTGCGGGCCCTTGAGAATCTCGAGGCGCTCAATATCGTAGACCGCAAAGGTCTGGGCCTGCGCCACCGCCAGATACCCTTCATCAAGATAAGCCGCGTTGGGCGCCTCGATAATATCGTTGAAATCGTTCTGGGTTACACCGCGAATAGAGAACTGGGTGTTCTGACCGGCAATATTCCCACTGATATGAACTCCGGGGGTAAACCCGGCAATATCGAAACTCTGCTGTACACCCAGCGCACGGGCCTGGTCACCGGTGAATACCGTTATTGAGATACCGACATCCTGCAAATTCTGTTCGCGCTTCTGTGCCGTAACAGTGACTTCTTCAAGCAGGTTCTGGGCGGCTCCGGGCATTGAGACCATCAGCGCAGCGAATAGTGATCCAAGCTTGAATTTATTATTATTGAGCATCGGTTTTTTTCGCATACGCGGCCTCTTTCAAGTTAAACTTTAGACTTAAAGTGTTTTCGATAATAGGTTCAATCGACGACGTTGTAAATACCCTGATTACAGAAGATTCAACAGTCCGATTATTGCCAAGTGGGAGACAGCAGATGTGGCGTTTCAATAGTTTCGAGGCCGGGCAATTAATCCAGCTGGGGAAATATCAGCTGACAGCAGAGGATATAATCGAGTTTGCGACCCGCTACGACCCACAGCCGATGCATACCGATCCAGTGGCTGCGGCACACTCACCAATGGGCGAATTGATAGCGAGCGGCTGGCACACCTGTGCCATTGCAATGCGGCTGTTGTGTGACGCTTTCATCTCGGATTCGAGCTCGGTAGCAGCTCCTGGAGTGGATAGTATTCGCTGGCTAGCACCCGTTCGACCGGGGGACATATTGAGTGGGCAGTGCAGGATCCTGGAAACGCGTCTCAGTCAAAGCAAGCCGGATCGGGGCGTAGTAACCGCAGAAGTGTCCTTGCAACGCCAGGACGCTGTAGAGGTATTGCGCATGAAGACTACCGCGCTCTACCTGGTGTAGACCATCAGACCCGGGGCTGACCTCTGAGCGAGGCCCCTGGCAGGGTGCGTGCCACAGCCGCCGAACAGGCAGCATGAACCCCGCGCTTCCTGCGAATCCGCTCAGAACGCACAGCTCACTCAGGCTGGTCGCTGCGGTGGGTGGCCGCGATACGCGCCGCCTGCTCATAGATCCCCGACATCAGATCAAGAGTACGAGCCGAATCGGTTAATTGCGGCACGAACTCGTGGACAGTGCCGGTGAAATCAAGCAGCAGGTTGCGCCGAAGATCAGCATATCGCTCGGTGATCTCGAAACCCTTGGCGGTGACCCGGTAGGTAACCCCCTGTCGGTGTGAACTTTGCTTGCTCTTCTCGACCAGGCCCGCCTTGAGGAGCTTGCGTAGAGAATACTGGATGTTGGGAATGTCATCGCGATTCATCAATCGGGCAATCTCCTTGACACCCTTGGCTCGCTCCTTCATCCGGATCACGTGCAGAAGTGCGTTGTCGCTGCCACCCACATCTATACCACTAACCGCAGCGAGGCACTCGGCCTGCCAGCGGACAAACGCCTCGTTACAGCGGATGATGGCGTACTCAAGCTCGCTGACTGCGATCTCGTGGGGCGTCTCGGCAAGATGCCAGCGCCGGTCCAGAGCGAGCCCGCCGTTCTCGTCATTGCCTACCTTGGCAATACCGGGCGCGGTGGACTCTTTCTCCTTCGACATTTTTGGCAAGCCCGGGGAGCCGGGCTTTTTGCTTCTTGGCATAACGTCCCTCCTTCGATAAGCCGCGCTTTGCACGAATTGAAGCCACTTCACAAGTTTCTCATAGATCGGAACATCCCGGTTGACAATCTGGTTATTTGTAGTTAAATACAATTGAATTTTAATTTTAATTTCAATAACGAAATTTCACACTCCCAGGGAGAGATCGCCATGAACCAAGCAGAAAACCGTATGTTCCGGAAAAACGAGTTCAAGCTCGGCACTTTTTCAGCAAACTGTTCCTCGGGCATGGCGGTCACCAAGGTGCCTGAGCGCTGGGTCAACTCCTGGGAGAACAATGCGCGCCTGGTCCGCCAATGCGACCAGGCCGGGCTCGATTTCATGCTGCCGATCGCCCGCTGGATCGGCTACGGTGGCGAGACCAATTTTCACTACAACGTACTGGAGACCATGGCCTGGGCCGCGGGGCTGCTTGCGATCACTGAACGGATCTCGGTGATCGCGACCATGCACACGGCGTTCAACCACCCGGTCGTGGTGGCGAAGCAGATTGCGACCATAGACCAGATTGGCGCCGGCCGCGCTGGGCTGAACATTGTCGCGGGCTGGAACCAGCCCGAGTACGATGCGATGGGTCTACAGCTAGCCGATGATCACGAGACCCGCTACGGCTATGCACAGGAGTGGTTCGATATTGTCAAAAAACTGTGGACCGAGAGCGGGGCCTTCGACTGGAATGGAAAGTATTTCCATCTCAAGGGCGTGCATTCCGACCCCAAACCGGTTTCGAACCTACCGCCCATCATCAACGCGGCGGGGTCCGCGCAGGGACGTGAGTTCGCGGTGAAAAATGCCAACTTTCTCTTCACTCCCGCGATCGACCTGGCCCGCTCCCGCGACGAGCTTGCAGAGTTGAAGGAACAGTCAAAAAACGCAGGCCGCGACCTCGATGTATTGACGTTTTCCTACGTAGTATGCCGGCCCAGCGAGAAGGAAGCCCAGGACTACCACAAGTATTACGCCGATACGAATGCGGACTGGGCCGCGGTGGACAACCTGGTAAGACTGCAGTTCGCCCACGCCCAGTCATTCCCGCACGACCTCCTGAGCCTTATCCGCGACCGCATGGCGGCGGGGCACGGCGGCTTCCCGCTGGTAGGCACACCGGAGCAGGTCGCAGACGGAATTACCGAGCTCTACGAGACCGGCTTTGGCGGCACCACCCTTGCGTTCGTGAACTACGCCGACGAGTTCCCGTATTTTGCCGAGCACGTGTTGCCCATACTGGAGAAGAGAGGCATTCGAACCGGGGCCTGATCAGGTATGGAGTGTTGGGGATTCCAGGTTCCTGCTATAGTCATTTGCCAGGCCGGGATCGGGAATCCGCACACTCTCTTACTTCAACTGTCAAGCCCCAATAACACAAGCGAATGTTATGAAGCACAAGGACGCACAGACTCAGGCCCCCATCGACACCCAAATAAGAAAACGCTGGAGCCCCAGAGCCTTTCAGGCAGAGGCTCCCCCGCTGGACAATCTGCTCACCATGCTTGAGGCCGCGCGCTGGGCGCCATCCTGTTTCAACGAGCAACCCTGGCGCTTTTTCCTCGGCCTGAAAGGCCTTGGGGACACCTACAGCAAAATATTTGACTCGTTGATTGAGTTCAACCAGGAGTGGGCAAAACATGCCCCGGTTCTACTTCTCGCCGTAGCCAGGACTCACTTCTCGGCGAATGACAAACCCAATGATCACCACGCGTATGACACTGGTGCCGCCATGTCCCTGCTCAGCCTGCAGGCGGCAGAGTTCGACATTTACGTGCACCAGATGGCCGGTTTCGACAGGGACAAGGCGAGAGAAAAGTTCGCCATACCCGAGGGTTTTCTACCACTGGCTGCAGCAGCCATCGGCTACCGGGGCGACCCGCAGATGCTGAACGAGAGACAGCAGCGAACCGAGGCGGAGAGAAGGGAACGCAAGGACTGGACAGAGACCTGTTTCGAGGGCACCTGGGACAACCCGCTTGAGCGGGGTTGACCGCATATGAAGAACGCGCTTCCGCAGCGGGCCCTGCGCGCCACCCGCCTGTTCGACGGCGAACAGTGGCACAGTGACTGCGGTGTGCTGCTGGCGGGTGACTCGGTGCAGGCTCTCATCCCGGCCGCCGCGATACCCGCCGCGCTGCCTTGTGAGGATATACCCGACGGTTTTCTGGCGCCCGGCCTGGTGGACCTGCAGGTCAATGGGGGTGGCGGCCTGCTGTTCAATAACGCGCCCAGCGCCGACACCGTTCTGCACATCGCCGCCGCCCATCGCCGCTACGGGACTACCGCGCTATTGCCCACCCTGCTCAGCGATACCGCCGCGGTATTGGAGGCGGGAGTTGCAGCGGTACGTTCTGCGCGGAGTTCGGCGCAGGCGGAAGCCAGGACCGTGCTCGGTATACATATTGAAGGACCGTTCTTTGCCGATGCGCGGCGCGGTACCCACCGGGCGGATCGCCTGCGCCGGCCCTCGCAGCAGGATATCGAATGGCTGTGCAGCCTCACGGATATCCACTGCCTGACCACCCTGGCGCCGGAAGCCATGGCCCCGGGCATGATTCGCCAACTGGCCGGCGCCGGCATTACTGTCAGTGCCGGCCACAGCGCGGCCAGTTGGCAAGAGCTGCGGCAGGCGCAGCAGGAGGGCCTGCGCGGTTATACCCACCTGTTCAATGCCATGAGCCCGCTGACCGCCAGGGAGCCGGGGGTGACCGGCGCTGCCCTCGACAGCGGCGACTGCTGGTTGAGCATCATCGCCGACGGCCACCATGTGCATCCCGCCAGCATCCGCATCGCCCAGCGCTGCGCCGGTGCCGGCAAGCTGTTTCTGGTCAGCGATGCCATGGCCACCGTCGGCAGCGGCCAACCCTGGTTCACGCTGTACGGTGAGCGCATCACGGCGCGGGACGGTCGCCTGCTCAATGCGGAGGGTGCCCTGGCGGGGAGTGCGATTGGACTGATAGACGCGGTGCGCTACTGCCACCAGGTGGTGGGACTGCCCTTGGAGGAGTGCCTGCGCATGGCTTCCCTGTACCCGGCCGCATTTATCGGCGAGCCCGAACTGGGCCGGATCGCCGCGGGCTCGCGGGCGGACCTGGTGCTGCTGGATGCGGATCTGCAGGTTAACGCCACCTGGCTCGCGGGCCAGCGCGAGGACCACGCACAGCCACAGTGAACGTCAGGGCTTGAGCCGCTGCGCCATCAGTGCCCGCACATCCACCTTCGCCCCAAGGCGATTGGCGAGCACGAACATGCCCCCCAGCTTGCGGTGGAAATAGACCGCATGGGTGGGCGGCGCCTGCCAAAAGTCCCGGAATCCGGTCACCGACTGGCCCATTTCCATCAGTCGGGCCGGCATGTCGGAGGCGCCGAAATCGTAGGGGCCCTCCTGCCGCAGTGGCTCCAGCGCCAGCAGCAGCATGTCCAGCACCAGCTCCCGGTAGCGCGAGTCCGGTTCGCCCATGGAGTAGCCGACGCGCTCCGCCGCCCTGGCGGTGCCCTCCCGGTCGCCCGCCATCGCGGCCGCCGCCAGCTTGGCGTAGTCGCGGACGAAGGCGGCCTTGAACGGGCGGGTGGCGCCAAAATCGAGCAGCACGATTGCGCCGTCGCGCTCGCGATACTGGTAATTGGCAAAATTGGGGTCGGTCTGCACCAGCCGCAACTCGAACATTTCGGTCAACAGCAGCTCGATCAGGGCGCTCATGACCCGGTCGCGTTCGGCGGCCGGCTGCAGGGCCAGGGTCTCGATGGACTCGCCCTCGACGTAGGTCATGCCCAGAACATTGCGCCGGGTCAGGTCTGGCAACACCTCGGGCAGGACAAAGCGCTGGTCGTGGGCGAGGGCCTTGCGAAAGCGGTTGAGATATTTGGCTTCCTTGAGATAGTCGGCCTCGTCCTTGAGCTGGGCACGGGCGTCCAGCAACAGCGGCTCCAGGTCCAGGTGCCGCGGCAGCAGCCCCGACATCCGCAGCAGGGTGGCAATGTTGTCGACGTCGCTGTCTATGCTGTCGGCGACGCCCGGATACTGGATCTTGAGCACTGCGGCGCGGCCGTCGGGCGCGCGGATCCGGTGCACCTGCCCAATGGAGGCCGCTGCCAGGGGGCGCCACTCAAAGTCGAACAGCGCCGGGTCCCAGCCCGGGCCGAAGGCCTGCTGCAGGGCCTGCTGCAACTGCCTGACCGGCATCGACTCGGCATCGGCACGCAGCCGCGCCAGGATCTCCGCCAGCTCCCGCGGCAGCAGGTCGCCGGTATCCATGGACAGGATCTGGCCCAGCTTCATGGCGGCGCCGCGCATCCGCGCCAGCTGTTTGGTCACCCGGCGGGCATTGCCCGGAGTCAGCAGCAGGTCCCGCGCCTTGGGGCGCTTGCCCGCGCGCAGCTGGCGCTCGCCTTCCGCCAGCATGCCGCCGGCAACGCCACCAGCCAGACGCGCCATTCCCGCCAGCCGCCGCAGGCGCCCTGACGGCACTGCACTGGTATCGAACTGTTCCGTCATTCGCTGTTCTCCCGCCAGTGCCGGATATGCCGGCGCACCAGGTCGTGGGCATTGAACTCGGCGTCCAGCACCGCGATAAAGGTATACACCCCGGTCAGCTTGCGCGCAATCAGGGCAAAATCCCGCGACGGGGTGGTAAAGTCCAGCGATGCCGCGGAACTCGCCGCCGCCTTGCCGGCCCGCCGCAGCAGACGGGACCTGCCCCAGCAGTATTCACCCTTGTCATTCAGGTATTCAGCGGGCAGCTCGGCCGGGGGCCGCAGCGGTTCCAGCAGGCCGAGGCAGAAGTCAGTAAAGGATTCCCGGGCATGGACGCTGCTGTCGGCATCCAGGCAGTCGAGCCCGATCAGGCTCTCCAACAGGGCTTCCCGGTCCTGCTCCTGGCCGGCGGCGATGGCATTGCCGAGGTGGCGCAAAAATGTCTGCTCACAGCTCAGGGTGGAACCGAAGTCCAGCAGCACCAGTTCGTCGCTGCGCCGGCCGCTGCGGATCAGGTAGTTGCCGAAATTGGGATCGGTCTGCAACACGCCCCAGCGGTACAGCTCGTGAAACAACAGCTCCAGCATGTTGCGGCCCAGGGCGTTGCGGCGGCGCTGCGACAGCGCGGCCACTTCCGGGCGGTTGACCTGGTAGCCATCGATATATTCCAGCGCCAGCACATCGTCACTGCAGTAGCGCGGAAATCGCCTGGGAACATAGTAGGGGCTGCCGCTCGGGGTCGCGGTGTCCCGCGCCACCAGCTCCGCCACGGTGTCGCCCATCTGCGCCTCGTGCCGGTAGTCTATTTCCTGGTGCAGGTGTGCGCGCATGGACTCCAGCCAGTCGTCCAGCTCGCGGCCAGCCTTGACCCAGCGTGCCAGCAGCAACATGCGTACCACCGCATCGAAGTCGCTGTCGATCACCTCGCGCAGGCCGGGGTACTGCACCTTCAGGCAGATCTGCTCCCCGGTCGCGGTCACGGTAGCGCGATGGACCTGGGCCAGGGAGGCCGCCGCCAGTGCCTCATGTTCAACCTCGAGCTCTTCCAGGCGCGCGCCGAGACTGGCCCGCAGCTCTGGTTCTATCTCTTCCCAGGGCAGGGGCTCCGTCGCGGCGTTCAGTTCCTGCAGGGCTTCGGTCAGGGCGCGGGGGAGGAAGTGCTCGCCCAGGAGCGCGAACATCTGGCCGATCTTGACGTAGGTGCCCTTGAGCCTACCCAGCTCCGCCACGAAGCGACGCGCTTCCCTGCGGATAAACGGGGAATCCGCCGGCAGCTCCTCCTGCCCGTGAGGGCGCAGCCGCTGCAGGGCACCGTCAATGGCAAAGGCGCCGCCCGCGCGCAAGCCGGCCAGGGACACGGCCAAACCGCGCCCGAAGCTACCCTGCCGAATGCTGGATGATTTCTTGCTCATGGCCCTTGGTACGCAGCGCCGGTGCCGGTGGACGTCACCGGTCGAGGAGCAAACTGGCAAGCTGTTTGCGGTGGTGCTGGGCATCACCAAAGGCCTGCTGGGTCCACTGGGCCCGGCGCACATAGAGCTGGGCATCGCACTCCCAGGTGAAGCCCATGCCGCCGTGGAACTGGATCGCGCGATCACCGGCGAACTTGAGCGTCTCGGTGGCCTGGGTTTTGGCCATGCGGCAGGCGATTTCGGCATCGCGGTCGAGTGCGTCTTCGGTGAGCAGGGTCGCGGCGTGATAAACGAAGGAACGGGTTGAATCGACGCCGATCAGAATGTCCACGCAGGGATGCTTCAGGGCCTGATAGGAACCGATCAGCTTGCCGAATTGTTTGCGGGTCTTGAGGTACTCCACCGTAGTGTCGAGACAGGCCGCCGCACTGCCACCGGCCTCGGCCGCCACCAGCAGGGCGCCCAGCAGGCGCAGGTCGCGCAGTGCGCTGGCCACGCGAGGGCCGCGCACCACCGCAGCCTCCGCCACCTTGATAGCGCTGAAATCAATGGCCTGCGCGCGGCGAGTGCAATCGATGAGGCTGTGGTCGCGGCGTGCCGAGACGGGCACATCCGCGGCGGCAACCAGCACCAGCACCGGCTCGCCGGCCTGCTGTGCCACCACCACAAACCACTCCGCCACGGCCGCGTCCATGACCTGCTGTTTGCTGCCCTGCAGCACACCGTCGGCCCCCAGCTCGCAGCGAATGCGGCTGGCGCCCCAGTCGTGGCTGTCCAGCAGGGCCACGGTGGCGGGCGCACCGGCCGCCAGGGTCGCGAGCAGCGCATCCTCCGCCGGCGACTCCCGCGCCCGCAGCAGCAACTGGCTCGCCAACACGCTGCTCAGCAGCGGACCACCGAGCAGGGACCTGCCCATGGCCTCCATGACCGGCACCATCGCCGCGATGCCGAGACCGGAGCCGCCCACGGCTTCGGGCAGCGCCATGCCCGGCCAGCCCATGTCGACCATCTGCCGCCAGATCTCGGGGTCAAAGCCCTGCTCCGACTCCAGTAGCGCCCGCACCGCGGCAATAGTCGACTTGTCGCGGCAGAAGGAGCGCGCCACATCCAGGACCATGGCCTGGTCTTCGCTGAAGCTCAGCGCCGTACTGCCAAGAACAGATCCACTCACAGACATGCGCAGCGCTCCTATTTGGGCAGGCCGAGGATATGCTCGGCAATGATGTTGGCCTGCACCTGGCTGGTGCCGCCGCCAATGGTGGCAGAGAAGCTGTTCAGGTAGGCGCGCTGCCAGAACCCGCCCTGGCGCGAGTCCGCGTCCCCCACATAAAGACCGCCGTCGGCACCCTGCAGGTTGATCGCCAGCTGGCGCATGCGCCGGGTACTTTCGGTAAAGCGCAGCTTGTTGGACAGGGGCAGGGAGAACGGATAGTCCGTGGTCAACGGGCCGATACCCGCACGCCGGTCCCCGAGGACAACCGCCTTTTCCTCCATGATCAGCTGCACCAGCTGGTCGCGGACCGCCGGGTCCTGCAGCACCGGCGCGCCGTCACGCTCCACGTCCGCCAGCTGCTGGATCATGTCGTCAATGACAATGCGCACGAAGGCCAGGCCGCCGGCAGCACCGGCCTCGGCGCCGCGCTCGTACTGCAGGGTTTTCATGGCAATCTTCCAGCCCTGCCCCTCCTCGCCCATCAGACAGCTGGCGGGTATGCGCGCGTCGGTGAAAAAGGTCTCGGTAAAACCGTATTCCCCGGTCAGCTTGCGGATCGGCCGCGGGTCGATTCCCGGCACCTGCATCGGCGCCAGGAAGAAGGACAGGCCATCGTATTTGCGCTCCGCCGCCGGGTTGGTGCGGGCCAGCAGGATCATGTATTTGGCGAAGTTGCCCATGGTGGTCCAGATCTTGGTGCCGTTGATGACATAGTCGTCACCGTCGCGCACCGCCCGGGTCTGGGCGTTGCCCAGGTCGGAACCGTGATCCGGTTCGGAGAAGCCCTGGCACCAGATATCCTCGCCGGTCAGGATGCCCTTGAGATAGCGGGCTTTCTCCTCCTCGGTGCCAATGTCATTGATCAGCGGGCCAGCCCAGCCGAGGCCAATAACGTTGAAGCAGATCGGCACCGCCTGGCGGCGCATTTCCTGATCGGCGATGGACTGGAATACCGGGTCCACCCCCTGGCCGCCGTATTGTTTGGGCCAGGCCATACCCAGGTAGCCCGCATTCCAGACCTTGTGTTGCCACGCGCGGAGGAAGTCGAGTTGCTGCTCGCTGCCGACCTCCATGAAGGACTGAGGCAGCAGAAAACCCGGATCCGCCGGCTTGTTGGCCTGCAGCCAGGCCGAAACTTCCTGGCGGAAGGCTTGCTTGTCCTGTTCGGAAACCGTGCTCACAGCTTACTCCTTGTCCTGAAAGTCATTCGGGTCACACCACATCCGGCAGCACCAATGGCTCGCCGTGGGCGTTGGCGCGCTGGAAGGCCGGACGTGCCATCAGGCGCTCCAGGTAAGCCTTGGTCGCGGGCTGGTAATACTTGTCCAGATGCAGGATGGAGCCCAGGAACAGGGCATAACCCACCGCAATATCCGCAATGGTGAAATGGTCCGCCACCAGGTACTCGTGCGCTGCAACCCGGTCATCAACGCGGCGCAGGCGGGCGCGAAACCATTTTGCGTAATCGTCGGCGACTGCGCGTTTGGCCGGATCTTGCTCGAAAAAGTAATAGCGCAGGGCAATGGTCTGGGGAAAGGTCAGGGTGGCGTCGCTGTGATGCAGCCAGTTCAGGTAGGCGCCGTAGTCCACGCCCTCCGGCCTCAGGGCGAGGTCACCCGCCCGGTCTGGATAGCGGTCCACGAGATACTGGCAGATACCCGCGGACTCGGTCATTTCCGTGGCGCCGTCGACAAAGAACGGTACCGTTCCCAGGCTGTTGACCTGCAAAAAGTCGGGCTGCATCACCCGCGGCGGGAAGGGCAGCACTTCCAGTTCATAGTCCAGACCCATCTCCTCCAGGGTCCACAGGGGGCGCAGGGAGCGGGCCCCGGCGCAGTGCCACAGTTTCATCTCAGACTCCGTACTGGCGGGCGGCCAGGTCACGCATGATTTCCTCGGAGCCACCGCCAATGGCGTTGACCCGCACCTCGCGGTAGATCCGCTCCACCCGGCTGCCGCGCATGAAGCCGATGCCGCCGAGGATCTGCATGGCCTCGCGGGCACAGAATTCCACGGTTTCACTGGCCTGTACCTTGAGCAGGGCAATATCCCCGGGGTTGGGATTGCCCGCTTCGATCGACTCGAAACAGAGCCGGATATAAGCCTGGGTGGCGTTGATCTTCTGCTTCATCTGGGCAATCTTGTGGCGGATCACCTGGTGGTCCGCCAACCTCTTGCCAAAGGTCTGGCGCTCCTGCGCCCAGGCCACCGCCTCCTCCAGGCAGACCCGCGCCATGGCCTCCATGCCAGCGGCCATGGCCATGCGCTCGCCATTGAAGTTGGTCATGATGACCAGGAAGCCCTGGTTTTCCGGACCGATCAATTGGTCTGCCGGCACCCGTACATTGTCGAAGTACAGGGTGGCGGTGTCCGAGGCCCACCAGCCCTGCTTGCGCTCCAGCGGGGTGCGGGAAAAGCCGTCGGCATCGGTGGGGATCAGCAGCATGGAGATGCCCCTGGCACCCGGACCACCGGTGCGCACCGCGGTGGATACCCAGTTGGCGCGCATGCCGCCGGTAATGTAGGTCTTGGAGCCGTTGACGACATAGTGGTCGCCGTCGCGCACCGCGGTGGTGGCCAGGCTGGCCACATCGGAGCCGCCGCCGGGCTCGGTAATACCCAGGGCGATGTGCTTTTCCCCCGCCAGCACCGCCGGCGCCACCGCCTGCTGCATGGCCTCGGAGCCCCAGTTGATTACCGGCGGCAGGCCGATACCGTGCACCATCAGGCTGGCGGGAATGCCCCCGGCACCGATGCGGG
The DNA here is from genome assembly GCF_030649675.1 of Haliea sp. E1-2-M8. Lineage (GTDB taxonomy): Bacteria > Pseudomonadota > Gammaproteobacteria > Pseudomonadales > Halieaceae > Haliea. The sequence goes on from NZ_JAUTDR010000002.1 coordinate 264,126, forward strand.
CCAGCTCCTCCTGGGTGATCCAGCTGTGCCAGCTGTCGATACCCTCTCTAGTGCCACCATAGGCCTCTGGATAACCCAGACCCAGCAGCCCGATCGCCGCCGCCCTGGGCCACAGCTGGATGGGAATATGGCCGGCCTCATCCCAGGCGTCCGCATGCGGCATGATCTCGGCATCGATGAAACGGCGCAGCTGGGTACGCCAGGCCTCGTGCTCCGCGGTAATGTGGGGGTTAGGCAGGCGTGCACTGTCAAAATCCAGTGACATGGTCCCTCTCTGGGTAGTGTTTTTGTGCGGGGGCCTATCTTAGTGGAAGCTGGCACGGGATGCATGCGTAAAACGGCGGCGCCGGGGGCGCCGCGGGATGTTCAGGCCGCGGCCTCCAGCGCCAGACCAATCACCTCCCGCAGATCCTCGCGTGCGTCTGCGATGCGCTGCAGATCTGCCAGTGCGCCCTGGCGCAAAGCCCCGTCCACCGCGGTACCGGCGGCCAGCACCTCAACCCGCAACAGCCACTCGTCGGGGTAGGCGGCTAGCCCGGTGGCGAGGTCCGCAGCCCCGGCGCCCGCCGCCAGGTCGGCCAGCTGTCGGTACAGCTCCTGCAGGGTGGCATCCGCCGCCGGCCGCACCGCGGCCGTGACGGGTACAGCCTTGTACAGCTGATACCGCTCCCGGTCCGCGGTGCCGCCATAGACAGAGTCAATGAACGCGCCCACCGCCATGTCGTACTGCCCCCAGGCCGGCTCAAACAGGATCCGGCCCTGCAGGTCCGTGACCGTGCAGTCGGCGAAGCTGAGTAACAGGTTCCGCTGGTCCTGCCGCAGTACATGCTGCAGCCGACCCCGGACGGTGATGCCAGAGAGAAATTCGAGCACCACAGGCTCGCCGATCACGATATGGTGAGCCCTGAGTTCGTCCACCGAATACTCCGAGAGACAGCGACTGAAGTCCTTCAGCCTGCCCACCGGCGAGCCGAAGCCCTCGGCATGGGCAGCGGTGCCGTGGCCGTAGATCTCCGTATCCCGCCAGGCCAGCTGGGTGGGCCCGGTGGTTTGCAAATATACCGCCTTGCCCACCGAGTCGCACAGCACTTCCACGAACTGACCGCTGACCTGAACTCCGGAATCGTAGCGGGCGGTGCAGACGGTGCCCGCTGCAATCGCCTTGCGCAGGGACTCCGCCCCGCCGCGCTGAAAACACATGGCGGCGGCAAATTCCTCCAGCACCTGGCTCAGATGACGGCAGCTCTTGCTGACAAACAGTTGCGGCTGCTCGCGGGTGATGTCGTAGGGGACGGTCACCGCGTCCACGGTCAACGGCAGCTTTCTGACCTGCTGGTCATCCAGGCAGTGGCGGCTTTCGCCGAGGGAAGACAGCAGACCGGCGCCAAATATGTGGTAGTCCTCCAGCTCTCCCACCAGACCGTACTCCACCGTCCACCAGTGCAGCCGGGTCAGCAGGGCAGCCTCGGAGGGCTCCTCCGTTACCGCCATGGCCTCTTCCAGCGCCAGCTCCGCCGCGGCGATATCTGCCGCGGTGCTGGCGGGGGCCTCCTTGACCATCGACAGGTGGCGCACGGCTTCGTACTGGACGAAGTCCTGGTGGGTGGCAATGGCTTTCATGCCGATTTCGCCGAACCGCTGCAGGAACTCGGCGTAGTCGACATCGACCAGAAACGGGGCGTGGCCGGCTGATTCGTGCACGATATCCGGCGCCGGCGTATAGAAAATGTGCTCGACGCTGCGCATTTCCAGCGCGATCACCAGGACTTTCAGCGCCTGGAATTCCATGAAGATCGCCGGCGGAATAAAGCCGTCCACGACCACCGCCCGCCAACCCAGTTGCGCCAGGCAGGCGTTCATTTCATCTACGGACGGGATGTGATCGAGAGCGATGCCCGTGCGGGCCAGCCCCTCCAGGTAAACCGGGTGGGCAGTGTCGCGCAGGCGCCGGGTGAGCTGACGCATGATGAAGCGCCAGACTGCCTGGTCCCGGGGGGTGTATTGAGCGTATTCCTGCAGCTGCACAAACGGGCGCAGATGGGCCGGCAGACTGGCGACAATCTCCTGCTGGGTCATGGCGTGTTCCGGTCGCTGAGAGCCGGTTTTTCCGGCATGCCGGCCAGCTGTAGCTCCAGCTTGTCGATCAGGGCGAACAGGGTGTCCCGCTCCGCCGGCGCAAGTGGCGCCAGCAGCGACTGCTCCCAGGCCAGGGCCTCGGGCTCAATGCGCCGGTAGAGATCGGCTCCTGCGGCACTCAGACTCAGCAGTGCGGCGCGGCTGTCGCGTGCACAGGGCCGGCGTTGCAACAGGCTGCAACCCTGCAGGCCGGCCACCGCCCGCGAGACCCGCACCTTGTCCATGCTGGTGAGCTCACCGATCTGCTTTGCCTGCAGCTCGCCGTACTCCGCCAGGGTCACCAGCACCCGCCACTCCGCGATGCTGATACCAAAGCGCTCGGTGTAGATGCGCGACAGCGACACGCTGATCTTGCGCGCCAGCGTGTTGCAGCGGTAGGGGAGAAATCGGGTCAGGCTTAGAGCGGGTTGCATGCAGGCCCTGCGGAACAGACGTGTCGTGCGAGTATAGCCCTGCGGGCAACTGGTTTCAAAAGTAACCAGTTGCCCGAAAGTGGCGCGACCTCAGCGACGATAGTCCAGCGGTGGCTCGCGGTCGCCCAGCAGCGCCTCGTAGTCGAAGTCCGCTCCGCGGCGCTGCTCGAATTCCTCGCGGGCTGCCCGCAACAGTTCCGGCTGCAGGAACAGATCGGTAGCGGTCAACGCCATGGTCTTGGCCGCCACCAGCATCCCCTTGGTACCGATCGCGGTGCCCCCGGCCGAAATCGCCTGCCAGGTGTGGGGCGCAGTCCCCGGCACCCAGGTTGCGGCGCGCATCTCGACAGTCGGGACCGTCCAGCTGACATCGCCGACGTCGGTGGAGCCCATGCCCTGCACCTGGCTCATGGGTTCAATCCGTGCAGCGGCAGCGGCCAGGTCCGTTTCGCGGCTGGCCAGCGATTCCGCCAGCTCATTGGCAAAAGCCAGGTCCGCCGGGTCATAGGCAACCCCGCCCACCTCGGTCAGACGCCGGTGCATGGCCGTTGCCAGGGTCTCATTGGGCAGCACACTGTGATTGCCGTGTATCACTTCCATCTCCAGCTCGGTTCCGGTGCCGAGCGCCGCCGCCTCAGCCGTCGCGACCAGGCGCTCCCAGAGCTGTTTCAGAATGTCGGCCTGCGGATGGCGCAGGTAATAGAAGGATTCGGCAAAATCCGGCACTACATTCGGGGCCGAGCCACCACTGGTGATCACGTAGTGCATACGCGCTTCCTGCGGCAGGTGCTCCCGCATCAGGTTGGCCATGAAATTCATCGACTCTACCGCGTCCAGCGCGGAGCGCCCGCGTTCCGGCGCCACCGCTGCGTGGGAAGCGACGCCGCGGAACCGGAACTTGGCCGACTTGTTGGCGAGCGTGGTCGCGATATCGGCGGCGTTGCGGTCAGACGGATGCCAGACCAGCACGGAGTCGACATCATCAAACAAACCGGCGCGCACCATATACACCTTGCCGGAGCCACCCTCTTCCGCCGGGGTACCGTAGAGCCGCAGGGTGCCCTCGATATTGTTCGCTTCCATCCAGTGACGCACCGCCACCGCCGCCGCGGTCGAGCCGGCACCGAACAGGTGATGGCCACAGGCGTGGCCACTGTGCTTGTCCGGGTGGGGCTCACGGCGCGGCGCCGCGGTCTGGGAAATACCCGGCAGAGCGTCAAACTCCGCGAGGATTCCGATCACTGGCTCACCCGAGCCATAGCTGGCCACAAACGCCGTAGGCAGGCCAGCCACCCCGGTCTCAATGCGGAAATCAGCCGCCTCCAGGGTTTGCTGCAGCAGCGCACTGCTCTCGGTCTCCTGATAGCCCAGCTCCGCCTTGTCCCAGAGCGCCAGGGCCAGTTCGGCATACTGCTCCTGTTCCCGGTCCAGCCAGGCGAGAATGTCTTCGTCGTCCAGCGCCATCACCGCGCCGGGCAACAACAGCAGGCTCAGGGCCAGTGCTCGCAATATCTGTGTCATACAAAGTACCTTCGGTGTCCAGCTCAGATGAGCACCTTACCATCGCCTGACCGCGAATGCCTGCTATGCTGCGCAGGTCAGGGGGAAACGATCAGGACACTGTCAGTGCCAGACATCAAGCTGTGGGCGGCTGCGCTCAATGGAATGCCCGGAGTCAACGCCACCCAGTGGCAGCGGCTGGACCCCGTGTCACGCTGGTTGCTGGCCTGTCGGGCTTCGGTGCTGTTCATGACCCTGACCGCAGCCATGCTGGGCGGCTTGCTGGCCTGGAGGGATGGGCAGTTCGATGTCCTGCTGTGGCTGGCCTGCGCCCTGGGCCTGATGTTTGCCCACGCCAGCAATAATCTTCTCAACGATTACACCGACTCCCGCCGCGGTATCGACCGCAACAACTACTACCGCAACCAGTACGGCGTGCATGTACTGGAAGACGGCTTGATGAGCGAACCCCAGTTCTGGCGCTATTTCGCCTTTACCGCCGCGATCGCCCTGGGCGTTGGCCTGTGGCTGGTCAGTGTGCGCAGCGGACCGACTCTGGCCCTGATGTTGGCGGGCACTTTCTTCGTGCTGTTTTACACCTGGCCTCTGAAATACATCGGCCTGGGCGAGCCCTCGGTTTTGCTGGTCTGGGGTCCACTGATGGTGGGCGGCACCTATTTCGTGGTCGCAGGCAGCTGGAGCAATGAAGTGGCGTGGCTGAGCCTGGTGTTCGCCCTGGGGCCAACCACTGTGTTGTTTGGCAAGCACACCGACAAGCTGGCCGCGGACCGCGACAAGTCCGTGCGCACCTTGCCCGTCATTCTCGGCGAACGCCGGGCACGGCGGGCAACGATGGGACTGCTACTGGCCCAGTACGGGCTGACCCTGGGGCTGGTGCTCGCGGGCACCTTCAGCTGGCCACTGCTGCTGGTGTTTGCCAGCTTGCCCAGCCTGCATCGCAACCTGCAGCTGCTGCGCCACCCCAAGCCGGAAAGTCGCCCCGGGCACTACCCGGAAAAGCTCTGGCCACTCTGGTTTTCCGCCGCCTGCTTCCGCCACACCCGCCACTTCACGCCTCTGTTCCTGCTCGGGGTTGTGCTCGACACCCTGCTGTAACAGGAACAGGGAGCCACCCGGGGATGGCTCCCTGGAAATCCCGCCAGGGGTAGCGGGAGAACAGCGTTTACTTGCTTATGCTGGCGATCTGGCCGGCGTTCACCTGGGCCAGGGCGCCTGCCACGGCTGATTTCTGGCAAGCCCTGTTATTGGCGGCGACCCGGATGCTCCCGGCAACGCGGTAATCTGTCGGACCGCAGACTTCGCGGGCGGCCTGGCTCAGACGGCCATGCAGCGCGTCCCGGCCCTCGACTGAAGACAGATTGAGGTCCGCGACGGATACGCTGGCAGTGCGGGTTTCCATGCCGTGCGCCTGCACCAGGGTGGCTTCCTGATAGCTGCCGGCCATGGCGGATGCTGCCAGACAGCTGCCAAGGCTGAGGACGAGGGCTGCGATACGATTGTTGATTTGAGTTTTCATGATGCTCTCCTTACCGGATAGTGTGGTTGTGGTGCTGCGGGACTGACGATCCGGTCGTTAATCGTTGTCCTTGGAACAGAGATTAGGTAAGACGGGAGGTCACCGAAAGCGGCTTTCGGTGACTGGCGCAAAAGCAGCGGCGAACTGCACTAATCCAGCGATGAACGGTTCGCGTAATCACTGGCTATCCGCTCCGGCGCATCTCTTTGCTTGGCTTTAAGCAGCACTCACAGGATAATGCGGCCCCATGCGCTATCGTGGAACCAACGACTACAATCACCGCCAGCCGCCGCGGATCGGCGTCCTGGTGACCAACCTGGGCACGCCCGATGCGCCGGAAAAGGGTGCCCTGCGGCGTTACCTGCGTGAGTTCCTGTCGGACCCGAGAGTCGTGGAGGTGCCGCGCCTGATCTGGTTCGTGATCCTGCATGGCATCATCCTCAATGTACGCCCGGCGCGCTCCGCAGCCGCCTACAGCTCGGTCTGGACCCCGGAGGGCTCGCCACTGCTGCTGCATACCCGCGCCCAGGCCGAGGCGCTGCAGGCCAGGCTGACCGCACAGTACGGTGACACGGTGCAAGTCGAATACGCGATGCGCTACGGCTCCCACTCCATCCCGGAGCAATTGCAATCCCTGCTTGCGCGCGGTGTCCAGCGCCTGGTAGTGCTACCCCTGTACCCGCAGTACAGCGGCCCCACCACGGGCTCCACATTCGATGCACTGGCGGCGGATTTCCGGGGCCGGCGCTGGCTCCCGGAGCTGCGCTTTGTGGCTCAATACCACGACCATCCCGCCTACATTGATGCCCTCGCCGCATCCGTGCGCAGCCACTGGCAGCAGCACGGGCGCGCGGACCGGCTGCTGATGTCCTATCACGGTGAACCCCAGCGCTACCTCGAGCAGGGCGACCCCTATCACTGTCAATGCCACAAGACCAGCCGCCTGCTGGCCGAGGCCCTGGGGCTGAGCGGCGAGGATTACCTGACCTGCTTCCAGTCCCGCTTCGGCCGCGAGCCCTGGCTGACGCCCTACACGGATGAAACCCTGCAGGAACTGCCTGCCAAGGGTATCCGCTCGGTGCAGGTGATCTGTCCGGGCTTCTCAGCGGACTGCCTGGAGACGATCGAAGAGATCGGGGTGGAAAACCGGGATTACTTTCTGGGGGCGGGGGGTGAGCGCTACGAATATATTCCCTGCCTGAACAGCGAGCCGGGCCATATTGATGCCCTCTCCGCCATTATTGACCAGCAGATCAGTGGCTGGTTGCCATTGAGCGTCGATCCCGATGCCACCCAGTCACGGGCGGTTGCCATGGGCGCCAGCCGCTAACAGAGCGCTACAGCCAGCGCCGCACCCGCTGCCGATAGGCGGGATACTCCTGCGGAAACAAACCCGCGAGCAGCTCTTCCTCCGGGCGTATGTAGCGCCACTCAACAATGGCCATGAACAGCGGCGGTATCAGCAGCGCCGTGGCGGCACCCACCGTCACCGCAGAGCCCAGCAGGATGGCGGCCATGCCGAGGTACATGGGGTTGCGGGTATAGCGGTAAACCCCGCCAGTGACCAGGGCTGAAACGTCGCGAAAGGGGATCATGTCGGTGCCGGCGCGCTTGAACAGGCCGCCGGCAAATACCAGCAGCGCCAGACCCGCCACCAGGATCGCACCGCCAAGCAGCTGGCTGGTCAGACCGGTGAAGCGCAGCCCCGGATAGAACTCATTGAGAGCGAAAATTGCCACGATGCCGAAAACCAGCCACATGGGCGGATAAATTATACGCTTTACCACCAATTCCTCCTTAGTGTTCAGCCTCCATGCAGGTGGGCGCTGGCGGGCTCAATAACGCCGATGGCGTAGGCGAGCATGATACCGGCCACGAACGCCAGCGTCAGCTTGCCGCGGTCGTGACTGTGAAAGTGCACTTCCGGCAGCAGGTCGCTGAGGGCGATGCAGATGAATGCGCCGGCGGAAAATGCCAGCGCAATCGCGACCGTATAGTGGCGCGCATCGCCCAGCAGGTCCACCCCGAAGTAAAACAGCAGCGCCCCCAGCGGACACAGCAGGGCAAAACCGATATTGGCCAGAGCCCGGGAGCGGCGGTTCCAACCCCCGGCCTCCATGATTGTGGTAATGGACATGGCATCCAGCGGCTTGTGCAGCAGAATCGCCAGGAACACGCCCACTCCGAGCAAGCCCGCCGTCTGCCCCAGCTCCCCCTGCATGGCGGCCCCCAGAGCGACACCATCGATCAGGGTGTGCACCCCCAGACCGAGGGCAAGGCCGACCCAGCTCAGGCGGTGGGCGGCGGGCGTTGCCGCGTCAGGGTGGTGATGGCCTTCGCCACCGTGCTCGTCGCCATGCGCGTGCTGAGCGTGATGCCCTGCCTCTGCCGCACTGAAATCATGCTGGTGGAAATGGAACATGCGCAGCAGCATAAGCATGGTGATCAGACCGATCATCAGCCACCAGACGGAGCGGTCCACACCCTGCGCCGTCGGTTGCAGCGCAATGCTGTGCGGCAACAGATGGTAGAACGCCACCCCCAACATCAGGCCGGACACAAAGCTCATGACCAGCTGGGTGCGGGTGTGCGTCATCCGCACCCAGTTTGGTAGCAGACCACCCGCCAGGGAGAGCAGGGCGATCGCGACACAGTAGACGGTGAGGAGAATTTCAGGGCTCATCAGCATGGCCTAGCACAGCACCAGGTTGTCGCGATGAATCAGTTCTTCATCGCCCTGGTAGCCCAGTACCTGCTCGATCGCCGCCGAGGGCTGGCCCATGATGCGGCGGGTATCGTCGGCACCGTAGTTGACCAGCCCGCGAGCCACTTCGCGTCCCTCCGGGCAGCGACAGGAAACCATGTCTCCGCGCTGGAAGCGGCCGGACACGCCGCGCACGCCGACGGGCAACAGGCTGCGGCCGGACTCTCGCAATACCCGCACCGCACCCGCGTCCAGCTCCACGCTGCCGGCAATCTGCACCATTCCCGCCAGCCACTGCTTGCGGGCATTCTGCGGCTGCTTGCCGGTGCGCAGCCAGGTGCCGACGATGCCCCCCGCAGCCACCTCAGCCACCACGTCCGGGTGGCGGCCGCTGGCAATCACGGTTTCCGTACCCGACCGGGCGGCCAGCCGGGCAGCCCGCAGTTTGGTGATCATGCCGCCGCGCCCCAGCGCAGCGCCCTCGCCCGCCATGGCGTCCAGGGTGACATCGTGAACATCCCGGGTTTCCACCAGCGCGGCAAAGGGGTTCATGCGCGGGTCTTCCTCATAGAGACCCTGCTGGTCGGTGAGCAGCAACAGGGCGTCGGCGTCTATCAGGTTGGCAACCAGGGCCGCCAGGGTGTCGTTGTCGCCGAAACGGATTTCATCAGTGACCACCGTGTCATTTTCATTGACGATGGGCACCACTCCCAGGCGCAGCAGGGTGGTCAGCGTACCGCGGGCATTCAGATAGCGGTCGCGCGCGGTGATGTCATCGTGGCCCAGCAGTATCTGCGCCGAGGCGATGTCATAGCCCCGAAATGCGGTTTCATAGCTCTGGATAAGCGCTGACTGGCCCACCGCGGCGGCAGCCTGCAGTTCGTGCAATTGCGACGGGCGGCGAGGCCAGCCCAGGCGCACAATGCCCGCGGCGACTGCGCCGCTGGAGACCAGCACCACCTCCGCGCCGCCGGCCCTGAGAGAGGCAATCTGCGCCACCAGGCTGCCGATCATGGCGCCGTCCAGGCCGCGGCCGTCGTTGGTCAGCAAGGCGCTGCCAACCTTGATCACCCAGCGCCGGGCAGCGACAATTTCTGTGCGCGCAGCGGTGCTCATCAGTGCACGTATTCCACTTCCACGTCGTCGTCATCGTCTTCATCATCGTCGCTGTCGTCGCCAGCGGCGGCACGTCGATACTGGGCGCGCAGGGCCTCGATCCGCTCCCGCGCTTCCTGCTGCATGCGCGCCTGCTGCTGGGCCTCGGCCTCGGCCACCTCCGGGTCGGTCTGTTCGCGGGCCTTCTGCTGCTCCAGCGCAACCATCAGGTCCTGGCACAGCCGTGTGGTGCCCTCGCCGCTGATCGCCGCCGTCTCGTACACCGGTCCTTCCCAGGACAGGGCTTCCAGCAGCGCTGCGCGACGCGGGGCCAGTTCGCCCTCGGGCACGAGGTCTATCTTGTTCAATACCAGCCAGCGCGGGCGCGAGGCCAGGGTCGGGCTGAACCGCTGCAACTCCTGCACGATCGCAACCGCCGCGTCCACCGGCTCGCTGCCATCCACCGGCGCCATGTCCACCAGATGCAGCAGAATCCGGTTGCGGGTCAGGTGCTTGAGAAAGCGGATCCCCAGGCCGGCGCCGTCGGAGGCCCCCGCAATCAGGCCGGGGATGTCCGCGACCACGAAGCTGCGGTGGGAATCCACCTTGACCACGCCCAGGTTGGGCACCAGGGTGGTAAAAGGATAGTCTGCCACTTTCGGCCGGGCGGCGGACACCGCGCGGATGAAGGTGGACTTGCCGGCATTGGGCAGGCCCAGCAGGCCGACGTCCGCCAGCACCTTGAGCTCCAGCTTCAGCGAACGCTGCTCGCCTTCGGTGCCCGGGCTGGTCTGGCGCGGCGCCCGGTTGGTACTGGACTTGAAGCGGGCGTTACCCAGCCCGTGCCAGCCACCCTGGGCCACCACCAGGCGCTGGCCGTGTTCCGATAGATCCCCCAAAACCTCGGCGCTGTCCTCGTCGATGATGGTAGTCCCCACCGGCACCCGCAGCACGAGGTCTTCCCCGCCCTTGCCGGTGCAGTTGCGGCTCTTGCCGGATTCGCCGTTCTCGGCCCGGTAGCTGCGCACAAAGCGGTAGTCCACCATGGTGTTGAGGCCCTCATCGGCTTCCATGATGACACTGCCGCCGTCGCCGCCGTCGCCGCCATCGGGTCCGCCGCGGGGCACATACTTTTCCCTGCGGAAGCTGAGGCAGCCATTGCCGCCGTTGCCCGCAAACACCTTGATGCTTGCTTCATCTACAAATTTCATGGCCCTGCCATTGCACCCTGTGCCGGGCGCGCCATCGCGCCCGCGGGTTGCCTGTAAGTATAAAAAAAAAGCCCCGTCAGTTGACGAGGCTTTTATATCCACTCTATGCAACCGCCCGATCAGGCGCTCACAACCTGAACGAACTTGCGGCTGTTGGGACCCCTGACCACAAATTCGACCCGGCCTTCGGCCGTGGCGAACAGAGTATGGTCCCTGCCGCAGCGAACGTTGTCGCCGGGGTGGAAGCGGGTGCCGCGCTGACGCACGATAATGTTGCCTGCCTTCACCACTTCACCGCCAAAGCGCTTGACGCCAAGGCGTTTGCTTTCGGAATCGCGTCCGTTGCGGGTACTGCCGCCTGCTTTCTTGTGTGCCATTGTCGCTAGCCTCCGTTACGCCGTAATGCCGGTGATTTTCACTTCGGTAAACCACTGGCGATGCCCGGTTTCTCTCCGATAGTGCTTGCGGCGGTTGAACTTCACAATCTTGATCTTCTTGTGGCGCCCGTGACTGACCACCTCGGCCGTCACCTTGCCACCGTCGACCAGGGGGGTACCGATCCTGACCTGGTCGCCGCCAACCATCAGCACCCGGTCGAATTCAACCGTGTCACCGGTGGCCGCTTCAATTTTTTCCAGCTTGAGGGTTTCGCCCTCAACCACGCGGTGCTGCTTGCCGCCGCTCTCGATTACTGCGTACATTGTACTCTCCGTTGAGTTAGCCTGCTCGCGGTCTCAAAAAAACCCTGTTAAATCAAGGGGGCAGAGCCAGGCACTAACAGTGTTGATGAACCCCGGAGATATCTGGCCAATGCACGATAGCCTCCGAAGGGCGGCGATTTTACTCAAAGCCGGCGTTGTGGGCAAGGTTTATTTCCCTCTCACAGCAGCAGCTTGACACCCTTGCCGGTGCACCCTAGCATGCCCGGGCACTTATCAAGCCAGCAGACTATGCAACGCATTCGCGCCACCGTCTCAGGGGAATTCGAACGGGTCAACCGGCTGATCATCGACCAGCTCCAGTCCAATGTCCCCATGGTCGAAAACGTCGGCCACTATATTGTCGACGCGGGCGGGAAGCGGCTGCGCCCATTGCTGGCCCTGCTCACCGGTGCCGCCCTGGGTGGTTGCCGCTCCGAGCACATCACCTTCGCCGCGGTCATCGAATTCATCCACACCGCGACCCTGCTCCACGACGATGTGGTCGATGTCTCCGAGCTGCGGCGCGGCCGGCCCACAGCCAACGCCACCTTCGGCAATGCGCCCAGCGTACTGGTCGGCGACTTCCTCTATACCCGCGCCTTCCAGCTGATGGTGGAATTGCAGGACATGAACATCCTGCGCTACATGGCAGACACCACCAACACCATTGCCGAGGGCGAGGTCCTGCAGTTGGCGCGAGCCGGCAATCCCGACACCAGCGAACAGGATTACCTGGACATTATCACCCGCAAGACGGCGGTGCTGTTTGCCGCCGCCTGCTATGGCGCCGCGGTCCTCGGCGGCAGCGATACGGCCAGATCAGAGCAGATGGCTACCTTCGGCCTGCGCCTGGGCCTCGCCTTCCAGATGGTCGACGACATGCTGGACTATGAAGGCGATGCCGCGACCATGGGCAAGAATGTCGGTGACGACCTGAGCGAGGGCAAGCTCACCCTGCCCCTTATCCACGTACTGCGTTGCGGCAACGACGAAGAACAGGCGCTGGTGCGGCGCGCAATCACGGAAAAGACGGCAGCAGACATCGCTGGCATTGTCGCCGCGATCGGCCGCTGCGGCGCCGCGGATTACACCCGCAAACGGGCCCGCGAACACCACGACCTGGCCCTGGCAGCGCTCACCGGGCTGCCACCGGGGCCCGCCCTGGACGCATTGCACGCCCTCACCCGTCTGTCGCTTGAGCGGGACCACTAGCCCTCTTCAAGCACTACAAATTGCAGCCCGCCGCAACCCTGCCTATACTGCACAACCACTCTGGCGGTGCCCGCAATGACCCAAACCCTGCGTCTCTCAGACTTTCCATCCTGGCGCGAGCTGCAGGCCCTGGCGGCACAGATGCAGGGCACGTCCATTACCACCCTGTTCAGCAAGGACGCGCAGCGGGCGACGGAATTCACCGCCAGTGCCGCGGGGTTGACCCTGGACTACTCCAAACACCTGCTGTGCCGCGACAGCCGTGCGGCGCTGTTGCGGCTGGCGGAGCAGGCCCAGCTGCCGCAACGCGCGGGGCAGCTGCTGGCCGGTGCACCGCTCAACAACACGGAGTCGCGGCCGGCACTGCACACCCTGCTGCGGGCACGCTCCGCTCCCGCTGGCCTCGAGGCAGAGTTCAGCGCGGTCGAGGACACCCGCCAGCGCATGCGCCTGTGGTGTGACCGTATCACCAGCGGCCAGATGCAGGGCTATTCAGGCAAGGCAATCAGGGATGTGGTGAATATCGGCATCGGTGGTTCCGACCTGGGGCCGCGCCTCGTCACCGGCGCCCTGGCCGCCTGCCACGGGCCGGTGCGCTGCCACTACGTGGCCAATGTCGACCCGGCCGATCTGCACTACACCCTGCAGGGCCTGGATCCCGACGCCACCCTGTTCATACTTTGCTCCAAATCCTTCCGCACCGAGGAAACCCTGGCCAACGGTGTCGCTGCCCGCGACTGGCTGTTGGCGGCAGGCGCGCCAGAGGAAGATCTACACCGTCACTTCCTGGCGATCACCACCAATCTGGAGGCGGCCGCCGCTTTCGGTGTACCCGCCGACAATTGCCTGCCGCTGTGGGACTGGGTGGGCGGGCGCTATTCCCTGTGGTCCGCGGTGGGTTTGAGCACCGCCATTGCGGTTGGCTGGGAGCACTTCAGTGCCCTGCTGGCGGGCGCCGAGGAGATGGACAGCCACTTCAGCAGCGCCAGCTGCGCCCACAACCTGCCCATGCTGATGAGCCTGCTGGAGATCTGGTACTGCAACTTCTTCGGCGCCGGCAACCAGGCCGTATTACCCTACGACCAGGGTCTCGCGCGCCTGCCGGACTTTCTCCAGCAATTGACCATGGAAAGCAACGGCAAGCGCATCACCCGGGACGGGGAACCGCTGGATTACGACAGTGCGCCGGTGCTGTGGGGATCGGCCGGCACCATGGGGCAGCATTCCTTTCACCAACTACTGCACCAGGGCACGCGACTGTGTCCGGCGGATTTCATTCTGCCGCTGACAACGCCACTCGCGGATGCTGCCCGGCACAGAATGCTGGTCGCCAACGGCCTCGCCCAGAGCCGCGCCCTGATGATCGGGCGCACTGAGGATGAAGCCCGGGCCAGCCTGCTGGGGCGGGGCCTGGACGCTGCGGAAGCCAATCGGCTGGCGCCGCACCTGGCCATGCCCGGCAACCGGCCCAGCAGCGTTATCACCATGGATGCGGTAACACCGCACAGTCTCGGCGCCCTGCTGGCCCTGTACGAACACAGGACCTTCTGCAGCGGCCAGCTCTGGGGGATCAACTCATTTGACCAGTGGGGGGTCGAACTGGGCAAGGAAATCGGCGCTGACATTCTCAACCGGCTGCAGAACCCGGACAGTCGCAAGAACATGGACGCCGCCACCGAGCGGCTGCTGGCCCAGTGGTTTGCGGCTCAGTAGCTGCGGCTTCCCGGCGCTCAGGCCTGCGCGTCAATCAGCGTCAGTAACTCTTCGGTGCGCGCGCGCATCAGAGCCGCGTCACCGCGGCTTTCCACGTTCAGGCGCACCACCGGCTCAGTGTTGGAGAGTCGCAGGTTAAAGCGCCAGTCGGCGAACGCCATGCTGACACCATCTACCGCCTCCACCAGCAGCGCTTCTTCTGTGTAACGCTCCGCGACTCGAGCCAGCACCGCCTGCGGATCGGCGATGGTGCGATTGATCTCGCCACTGCAGGGGAACGCCGCTACCCGCTCCGCCACCAACGCTGACAGGGGCAGGCCGCGGCTGCCGATCAGCCCCGCCACCAACAGCCAGGGAATCATGCCACTGTCACAGTAGGCAAAGTCGCGAAAGTAGTGATGCGCACTCATTTCACCGCCGTAGACCGCATTTTCCTTGCGCATGCGCTCCTTGATAAAGGCGTGGCCGGTCTTGCTCTGCACCGCGCGACCACCGAAGGCTTGCACCAGGTCCACGGTGTTCCAGGTGAGCCGCGGATCGTGCACGATCGCGGCCCCGGGGTCCTGCTGCAGGAATGCCACCGCCAGCAGACCTACCAGGTAATAGCCCTCGACAAACTCGCCGCGCTCATCAAAGAAAAAGCAGCGATCGAAATCCCCGTCCCAGGCGATGCCCATGTCGGCGCCGTGGGCGACGACCGCGGCGCTGGTCAGCGCCCGGTTTTCCGGCAGCAGCGGGTTGGGCACGCCGTTGGGAAAGTGGCCGTCCGGCTCGTGGTTGAGCTTGATGAACTCGAAGGGCAGGTGCGGCTCCAGCAGGTCGATCACCCGACCGGCACCGCCGTTGCCGGCATCCACGACTATCCGCAGGGGCGGCAGGACGGCGACATCCACATAGCTGAGCAGGTGTTCTATATAGGCCGCGGAAGTGTCCAGGGGGCAATAGCCGCCCGCTGCTGCCGCGGGCGTGAACTCATTGCGGGCCGCCAGGTCACGGATCGCGAACAGGCCGCTGTCACCGGAGATCGGCTGGGACAGTTCGCGCACAAACTTCATCCCGTTGTAGTCCTTCGGGTTGTGGCTGGCCGTGACCACAATACCGCCGTCCATATTGGCATGGGAGGTCGCGAAGTAAATTTCTTCCGTGCCACAGAGACCGATATCGTAGACGTCCACCCCCTGCTCCCGCAGGCCCGCAGCCAGGGCGCCCTTGATCGCCTCACTGCTGAGCCGGACATCGTGGCCAAGGACCACCGTGCGCGGTTCAATCACCTCGGCAAAGGCGCGGCCAATGCGGCGCGCGATGTCCTCGTTGAGCTGGTCCGGCACCCGGCCGCGCACATCGTAGGCCTTGAAACAATCCAGTGGCTGCAATGCGGTGCTCCTGCTTCAGGCGTGGCAATAGAGGTTTTCGTAGACGAAATTGGTGGCCTCGACAAAGCCCGGCACGCTGCCGCAGTCGAAGCGCCGGCCCTGGAAGCGGTAGGCCATGACACAGCCCTGCCGGGCCTGGGTCTGCAGCGCATCGGTGAGCTGTATCTCGCCGTTGGCACCGGGCGGAGTCTCCCGCAGAATGTCGAAGATGTCCGGGGTCAGGATGTAGCGGCCAATGATGGCGAGATTGGACGGCGCCGCCGCCGGGTCAGGCTTTTCCACCATTTCATCGACCCGGTAGATCCCCTCTTTCAGGCCCTCACCGGCAATGACACCGTATTTGTTGACGTCCTCCATAGGCACTTCCTGGATGGCAACGATCGAGCAGCGGAACTGGCGATACAGCTCGACCATCTGGCTGAGAACCCCAGGGCCCTCATTCAGGCAGAGATCGTCCGACAACACCACGCCGAAGGGCTCGTTGCCGATCAGCACCTCACCGGTGAGAATGGCGTGCCCCAGGCCTTTCATTTCCCGCTGCCGCACCATGGTGAAAACGCCCTTGTCGAGAACTTCGCGGATGCTCTCCAGGTACACCTCCTTGCCGGTGCCGGAGATCTGGTGCTCCAGTTCAAAGCTGATATCGAAGTGGTCGGCGATCGCGCGCTTGCCGCGCCCGGTCACCATGGCGCAGGTGGTCATTCCGGCGGCAATGGCCTCTTCCACCCCGTATTGGACCAGGGGCTTGTTGACGATGGGCAACATCTCCTTGGGCATGCTCTTGGTGGCGGGCAGGAAGCGGGTGCCGTAACCGGCTACCGGGAACAGACACTTTTTGATCATCGGGGTTTCTCCTCGCTGGCGGCGGGCCGGTCGCGGCCGTAGACATCCTCAAAGCGGACAATGTCGTCCTCGCCAAGATAGCTTCCGGACTGCACCTCGATCAATTCCAGCGGGATGCGCCCGGGATTCGCGAGGCGGTGCTTGCGGCCCAGGGGAATGTAGGTTGATTCATCTTCCGCGAGCATGAACACGCGGTCCTCGCAGGTGACCTCGGCGGTGCCGTGGACCACGATCCAGTGTTCCGCCCGGTGGTGGTGCATTTGCAGGGACAGGGTCTGGCCCGGATTGACAATGATGCGCTTGACCTGGAAGCGGTCGGCGGTCACCAGGGATTCATAGGACCCCCAGGGTCGATAGACGCGGGAGTGCAGGGAAGCCTCCGGGCGCGATTCCGCCTTGAGCCTGTTGACGATACGCTTCACATCCTGCACCCGGTCGCGGTCGGCGACCAGGATGGCATCGGCTGTCTCCACCACCACCAGGTTGGAGACGCCGGTTGCGGCCACCAGGCGGGACTCACTGCGAAAATAGCTGTCGCGGCAGTTATCCAGCATGACGTCGCCCTGGCTGGCATTGCCGTGCTCATCGCGCGCGGCAACCTCCCACAGGGCAGACCAGGCACCGACATCGCTCCAGCCGCAATCCAGCGCGACCACGCCGCCGGCGCGGGTGTGCTCCATCACCGCATAGTCAATGCTGTCTGCAGCGCAGGCGGAGAACGACACCGCCTGTGGGCGGATGAAGTCCATGTCCACGGTGGCACTGTCCATGGCGCTTCGACAGCAGGCCAGCATATCCGGCTGGAATTCCCCCAGCTGCTCGAGGTAGGTCGCTGCCCGCAGCAGGAACATGCCGCTATTCCACAGATAGCTGCCACTGTCGAGATAGGACTGGGCGGTGTCGGCGTCCGGCTTCTCGACGAAGGCCTCCAGAGCGTACAGATCCTCCCCCAGGGAAGCGCCGCAGCGGATATAGCCGTAGCCGGTTTCAGCTGCCTGCGGCACCACTCCGAAAGTCATCAGGCGACCCTCCCGCGCCATTGGCAGGGCTCGGGTCACCGCCCCGGCAAAGGCCGCTGCATCCTGAATAATATGATCCGCCGGCAGCACCAGCAGGATCGCATCCGGATCCCGCGCCAGCTCCTGCAGCGCCGCCAGGGCAACCGCGGGGGCCGTATTGCGACCGACGGGCTCGAGGATCAGCGCGCTGGGCGCAATGCCCACCTGCCGCAACTGTTCAGCCACCATGAACCGGTGTTCTTCATTGCATACCACGACCGGAGCGCTGGCCTCGAGGTTGCCGGTGCGTTCCAGGGTCTGCTGCAGCATGGTGAGCTCGCCGGCCAGCGGCAGGAACTGTTTGGGGTGCAACTCCCTGGACACCGGCCAAAGTCGGCTACCGACACCACCAGAGAGCAAAACAGGCGTTAGCATGATATTTCCAGTCACTTTAAAGCTGCATATTAGCTGATGGACGGATGGAGAGGCCAGCAACCGCTGCCAGCGCGCCGACCCGCAATGCTGGACTTGTGCCCCGCAGGGATTAGAATGGGCGGCCTGAACCTGTTTGCCCCACCGGATGGACACCGCGCAGACCCGGTGCAGCCCCACCCCACTGCAGGGCCCAATTGGACACACTATGACCGCACAACACGCATTTGCCAAAGAGGAGCTGGTCGCCTGCGGCCTTGGTGAACTCTTTGGCCCTGGCAACGCCCAGCTTCCCACCAACAATATGCTGATGCTCGATCGCATCACCCATATCAGCTCGGAAGGCGGCCGCTATGGCAAGGGCGAAATCATCGCGGAACTGGATATCCATCCAGACCTGTGGTTTTTCCAGTGTCATTTCCCCGGCGACCCGGTAATGCCCGGCTGCCTCGGCCTGGACGCCATGTGGCAGCTGGTGGGCTTCTTCCTGGGCTGGCGCGGCAACCCCGGGCGCGGCAGGGCGCTGGGTTCCGGTGAGGTCAAGTTCACCGGACAGGTGCTCCCCAGCGCGCGCAAGGTCAGCTATAACATTCATATGAAACGGGTCATCGAACGCAGCCTGATCATGGGTATCGCCGATGGGGTGGTTTCCGTTGATGGCCGTGAAATCTACAACGCCGGCGACCTGCGGGTCGGGCTGTTCAAATCAACGGAGTCGTTCTAGTCCTATGAGCAGAAGGGTAGTCATCACAGGGCTCGGCATCGTGTCCTGCCTCGGCAATGATGCAGAGACAGTCGCCGCGGCCCTGTACGAGGGGCGCTCAGGCATCAGCCTGCGGCAGGAACAAATCGACATGGGCATGCGCTCCCACATCGCGGGCGCACCAGTGATCAGCGTCGCCGAGCACATCGACCGCAAGCAGCTGCGGTTTATGGGCGATGCAGCCGCATTCGCCTACATCGCCATGCAGCAGGCCATCGCCGACGCGGAGCTCAGCGACAAGGACGTGTCCAATGTGCGCACCGGCATTATCGCCGGCTCCGGCGGTGCCTCCTCCGCCAGCCAGACCGAGGCGGCGGACATCCTGCGTGAGAAGGGCCTGCGCCGGGTCGGCCCCTACCGGGTTACCCAGACCATGGGCAGCACGGTATCCGCCTGCCTTGCGACCCCGTTCAAAATCAAGGGGCTCAACTACTCCATCTCCTCAGCCTGCTCCACCAGCGCCCACTGTATCGGCAGCGCCATGGAACAGATCCAGATGAACAAGCAGGATGTGGTCTTTGCCGGTGGCGGCGAGGAGCTGCACTGGACCCTGAGCAGCCTGTTCGACGCCATGGGCGCGTTGTCGACCAAGTACAACGAGACTCCGGAACGCGCCTCCCGGGCCTACGATGCCAACCGCGACGGCTTCGTCATCGCCGGTGGCGGCGGCATGCTGGTGCTCGAGGAACTGGACCACGCCCTCGCCCGGGGCGCAAAAATCTATGCCGAGCTGGTGGGCTATGGCGCCACCTCCGACGGCTACGACATGGTCGCGCCCTCGGGTGAGGGTGCCGTCCGCTGCATGCAGCAGGCGCTGGCCACCGTTCAGGGTCCGGTGGACTACATCAATGCCCACGGCACCAGCACCCCCGCAGGGGATATCCAGGAACTCAAGGCCGTGCGCGAAGCCTACCGCGACCGCGACCATATTCCGGTAATCGGCTCCACCAAGTCGCTGTCAGGGCATTCCCTGGGTGCGGCAGGGGTGCAGGAAGCCATCTACTCACTTTTGATGCAGCAGCGTGGATTCATTGCCGCCTCGGCCAATATCGAAACCCTTGACCCAGAGGCCAACGGGCTGCCGATTGCGACCAAACGCCACGACGACGTGGACCTGCAGCGGGTGATGTCCAACAGTTTCGGCTTTGGCGGCACCAACGCCTCCCTGGTTTTTCAGAAGTACAGCGGCTAGCAGGCTCCCCTCAGGGGGAGCCACCTGAACAGCCTTACTCCAGGGTTTCCAGCAGCAACACGTCCAGCCAGTCACCGTTGCTCACCGTAGCGCCCACTGGCACCACCGCCAGGGCATTACTGTTGCACACCGAACTCAGCACTCCCGAGCTCTGGTTGGCAAAAGGCGTGGCCAGCAGGCCGTCGGCGCCCACTGTCAGCGTCACCCGCAGGTATTCCTGACGGTTGCCCGGACGGGGGCGGGAAAAATTCGCGCGCGCCGGCAAGCGGATGGGTTCCACGTCGACCGCGCCCTGGGCGCGCAGCAGGAAAGGGCGCGCCAGCAGGCAAAAGGTCACGTAACTTGAGGTAGGATTACCGGGCAGGCCGATAAAGGGGACTCCCCTGACTTCGCCGAATGCCAGCGGTTTCCCCGGCTTGATGGCGAGACGCCAGAGCGTCAGCGAACCCAGGCGCTCGACCTGCCCGCGAACATGGTCTTCTTCGCCCACCGAGACCCCGCCGGAGCTGAGGATACAGTCCGCACTGCTGGCCGCGCTCTCCAGCGCCGCGGCTGTCGCTTCCGCACTGTCCGCAACGATGCCGCAGTCCACTACCTCCAGGCCCAGGGCCTGCAGCTGGGCGCTGAGTGTCACCCGATTGGAGTTGTAGATCTGGCCGGGACCCAGGAAACCGCTGCCCGGCTCCACCAGCTCGCTGCCGGTGGACAGCAGCGCGACCCGCAGCGGACGATAGACCGGCACCTCGCCCAGGCCCAGCGAGGCGAGCAAACCGAGATCCGGCGCGCGCAGGCGCCGTCCGGCGGGAAATACCCGCGAGGCGTCGGCGATATCCTGTCCCCGGACACGGATGTTGTCGCCAGGGGTGACCGGCTCCAGCACCTGTAAACACCCGTCAACTTCCCGGCAGTTCTCCTGGATCGCCACCGCGTCAGCGCCGGGGGGCACTGTTGCGCCGGTAAAAATCCGTGCCGCCGTGCCCGGCGCCAGTGGCGCAGCCGTGCCACCCGCGGCAATGCGCTGGCTGACCGGCAGGAGCAACCCTGCCTCTGCCGCGCGCAGGGCGTATCCGTCCATTGCGCTGTTGTCCTCCGGCGGCACGGCAATGGCGGCAACCACGTCGCGGGCCAGTACCGCGCCGCGGGCCGCGAGCAGGGGGCGAACCTCCACTGACGGTGGTGCGGGCGCGCGCGCCAACATCGTCGTCAGCGCATCAAAAACCGGCAGCAGCCCGCTCACGGCTGGGAGGCCCGGGTCCTCAGTACGCCGACGAAATTGCAGGGGCGATGGGAGCTGTCGAGCTGGTCGCGAATGATCCCGGTCCAGGCGGTGCGGCAGGCTCCGGTGGAACCCGGAATGCAGAAAATCACCGTATTATTGGCCAACCCGCCGAGAGCGCGGGACTGGACTGTCGAGGAACCGATTTCCGCCAGGGACAGGGCCCGGAACACCTCGCCAAAACCGTCAATGGCCTTGTCGAACAATGGCGCCACGGCCTCCGGCGTGGAATCCCGCCCCGAGAAACCGGTGCCACCGGTAACCAGCACCGCCTCCACCGACTCGTCCGCTATCCAGCGCGAAAGCACAGCGCGAATCTTGTAGATATCGTCCCTGACTAGCTGGCGGTCACTGCAGGTATGACCCGCAGCCAGGAGGGCATCCTGCAGATACTGCCCGGAGGTGTCCGTGTCCGGAGTGCGGCTATCGGAAACGGTCAGTACAGCAATGCTGAGCGCTACCTGGGTTTCATCGTCGGGAGCAGACATGGACAGCTCAGGCCTCCTTGGGGCTTTGTTGCTGCTGATGCTGATAGAAGTACTGGCGCACCGCATCGGCGACAAAGCCGCGCCAGGGAACCTGCTTGATAGCGAACACGCCGCGGATACGGCCACATTGCAAAGCTCGATTGCGAGGCAGGTTGTTCGCTCCGACCGGCTGTAGCTGCACTGCGTCGGTCGCGAACTCGGAAAACTGGGAAGCCGAGGCCAGCAGCGCTTCCGCAAACTCGTAGCAATTGGTGGGATCCGGGCTGCAGTAGTGGTAGGTGCCCCAGGCCTCCGCTCCGGCGCCGAGCTGGTCGAGGATCCCGGCAACCACCCGGGCGGCGTCCGCGGATTCCACGGGGCAACCGCGCAACTGGTTGTCCAGCACCAGTTTGCCGCCGGCCACGAGCTGCGCCAGCATGTGCGACAAAACGTTGGTCCCACCCGGGGCGAACACCGGTCCCAGCCGCAGGATGACATGCCGGGCACAGGTTTCCCGGGTCCGGGCCTCGGCGGCGGCCAGTAGCTGACCCACCGTTTCCGTGTTGTCGGGCACATCCTGCTCGCGGTAGGCACGCCCGGCATCACCGGAAAAAACCCGCGCTGTCGACAGCAGGAAATAGCTGCCACTACTGCGCTGACAGGCCTTCGCCAACCAGTGGCTGCGTTCGATATCGAGCTCGTTGATCAGTTCGCCGCTATCGATGGCGCCCTGCAGGCGCGCATCCACCACGATGTCGGCGCGGACACGGCGCACTACCTTCTTGGCGTGACGTTCGCTCTTCCAGCGGGAAGTGGAGCTGGAGACAGCCTCCAGCTCATGCCTGCCCCAGCGCCGCAGATGGTCCACCAGGGCCAGGCCAAGTGAAGTGTCGGATCCAATCAACAACACGCGCAAGGCGAAGTCTCCGGCCGGGCGGCACAGTTAAGGAGGCCGACCCCGCAATCAAAAGGGGATATCGTCGTCAAAGTCGCCGAAATCGCCCGGAGGCGGTGCGCTTGCTTGCCGGCCAGAAGCTGCCGGCTGTTGTTGCTGGGGGGCACCGCTCTGGCCGCCCTGGCCGCCCTGGCCGCCCTGGCCGCCCTGATTGTATTCGTCCTGCGGATAAGCGCCACCCTGCTGACCGCCGCTGCGGCTGTCCAGCATCTGCATTTCGTTGGCGACGATTTCGGTGGTGTAGCGGTCCTGGCCATCCTGGCCCTGCCACTTGCGGGTGCGCAGGGAGCCCTCGACATAAACCTTGGAACCTTTCTTCAGATACTCGCCCGCTATCTCGGCGAGGCGGTTGAAGAACACCACCCGGTGCCATTCGGTCCGTTCCTGGGGCTGACCGGTCTGCTTGTCCTTCCAGTTGTCGGAGGTGGCCACGTTGACATTGGTGACGGCACCGCCGGACGGCATATAGCGGGTTTCCGGATCCGCGCCCAGATTACCGACCAGTATGACTTTGTTTACGCCCCGTGAAGACATGGCAACTCCTCTGTCATGGACGGTTCAGGGAATGAAAATAGTGGCGAGGACTATAGCAATCCCCTCCTGCAAATGCACCAGCAATAAGCGCCAGAAACCGTCAATCCCGGCCGCGCAGGGCGTTCAGGCGCTCGGCAGCGAGGCGGGCACGGGAGTCAGGGCCGGGAGATTCCGCCAACCGCCACCGACTCGGAGGGTGGTACCGGCAGGGCAACGAGGAACCAGAGGGCGACCACGCCCAGGCAGAGTTCGGTGATCCCGACCACCCCGAATTGCTGCAGGACCCAGCCGCCTGCCGCGCCGCCGGCGAAAATCCCGAGGAATTGGGCGGTGGAGAAAATACCCAGGGCGGTACCCTTGCCGCCGGGATCCACTGCCTTGCTGACCATGGACGGCAATACCGCCTCCATATAATTGAAACCAACGAAAAACAGCCACAGGGCGGCATAGAACAGCCAGGGCTCGCGCACCAGGCCCAGCAACGCCAGCGACAGGAACAGCAGGCCGATGCTGCTGAGAAACACCAGGTGCGGGCGGCCGCCCTTTTCCGCGAGGCGCATGAGCGGCAGGATGCCCAGCACGGACAGCAACACTGCCGGCAGATAGACCTGCCAGTGCTGCTCACGGGCAACGCCAATGGTACTTTCCAGTACCCCCGGAACAACCTGGAAGCTGGCCATGAGGACAAAGTGCAGGGTGAATATCCCCGCGTCCAGCCGCAGCAGGGTGGGATTGCGCAGGCTGAGCCCCATCAGCCCGGGCCGGGCGCCGACTTCCGCATAGGTTGTGCCGGTGCGCGGCGGGTCCGGCACCTGCCAGGTGACAATGACGATCCCGGACAGGGCCAACAAGGCGGTGAACCCGAATACCGCTTCCAGGCCGCCATACGCGGCCAGCAGCGGCCCCAGCACCAGGGCCAGGGCGAAGGCGAGGCCGATGCTGGCACCGACAATGGCCATTGCCTTGGTCCGCTGCTCCTGCCGGGTGAGGTCAGCCACCAGGGCCATCACGCTGCTGGCGATGGCGCCGGCACCCTGTAGCGCGCGGCCCGCGATGATCCCGTAGATGCTGTCGGCCAGCGCCGCAATAATGCTGCCAAAGGCGAAAATCAGGAGCCCACCGATAATCACCGGCTTGCGCCCGACCCGATCGGACAACCAGCCGAAAGGAATCTGCAGACAGGCCTGGGTCAGGCCGTAGACGCCAAGCGCAATGCCGATCAGCGTCGGGGTCGCCGCCTGGTAATCAATTGCATAGAGGGCCAGCAGCGGCAGGACCATGAACAGCCCCAACATGCGAAAGTTGTAGAGCAGGGCCAGGGACGTCACGGAGCGACGCTCCAGGGCAGTCATGGGGTGTTCGGTGATCACAGGCGGGCAGCTTCGCAAAAACCCTAATGTTAACAGCTTCCCTCCCTCTGTGGCATCCACCACACACAGGGCTGCGTAAAACCCGGTATATTTTGCCTAGACATTAACCGACCCTCTATACTGCCGGGTTCGATTGGCAAGCCCTGACCGGAGACTCATGGACACTATTTACGTCCGCGGTGCACGCACCCACAACCTCAAGAACATTGACCTGGACATCCCCCGCGACCAACTGGTGGTCATTACCGGGCTGTCCGGTTCCGGCAAGTCGTCCCTCGCCTTCGATACGCTCTACGCCGAGGGCCAGCGGCGCTATGTCGAATCGCTGTCAACCTACGCCAGGCAATTCCTGTCGATGATGGAAAAGCCGGACATGGACCATATCGAGGGCCTGTCCCCGGCCATCTCCATCGAACAGAAGTCCACCTCGCACAATCCACGCTCCACCGTCGGTACCATCACCGAAATCTACGACTACCTGCGCCTGCTGTATGCCCGCGTGGGCGAACCGCGCTGTCCCGAGCACGGTGAAAGCCTGCAGGCCCAGACCGTTAGCCAGATGGTGGATTCCGTGCTGGGGCTGCCCGAGGGCACCCGTCTGATGCTGCTGGCGCCGGTGGTGAAGACGCGCAAGGGCGAGCACCTGCACATCTTCGAGGAACTGCGCGCCTCCGGCTTCGTCCGCGCCCGGGTCAACGGCATTGTGACCGACCTGGACGACCTGCCCAAACTGGACAAGAAGCGGAAGCACGACATCGACGTCGTGGTCGACCGCTTCAAGGTGCGGGCCGATCTGAACCTGCGACTGGCCGAGTCCTTCGAGACCGCGCTCGCGCTGACCGACGGCCTGGCGACAATCAACTACATGGACGGTGACGGCGAGGACATCATGTTCTCCGCCCGCTTTGCCTGCCCGATCTGCGGCCACAGCATCGACGAACTGGAACCGCGTCTGTTCTCCTTCAACAACCCCGCAGGCGCCTGCCCCAGCTGCGATGGCCTGGGAGTAAAACAGTACTTCGACTCCGATCGCATTGTCCTGCATCCGGAGTCCAGCCTCGCCGAAGGGGCGATACGCGGCTGGGATCGCCGCAATGTGTACTACTTTCACATGCTCACCAGCCTTGCGGATCACTACGGCTTCTCCATTGACACTCCTTTCCAGAAACTGAAGAAGGGCCACCGCGAAGCCATCCTCCACGGCAGTGGTGACGAGGAAGTGGCGTTCGCCTACATGAACGATCGCGGCGACGTCTACAAACGCACCCATCCGTTCGAGGGCATCATCCCCAATATGGAGCGTCGCTACCGCGATACCGAATCCCAGTCGGTGCGCGAAGAGCTGGCGAAATTCCTCGCTACCCAGCCCTGCCCCGACTGCCACGGCACGCGCCTGCGCCAGGATGCGCGCCACGTGTTCGTGGACGACCGCAACCTGCCCAGCATCACCGAGATGCCCGTGGGCGAGGCCGAGGTGTATTTTGGCCAGCTTGAGCTGGAGGGTCGCAAGGGCGAAATCGCCGGCAAGATCCTCAAGGAACTGCGGGCCCGCTACCGTTTTCTGGTGGATGTGGGCCTGAACTACCTGACCCTGAGCCGCAGCGCCGAAACCCTGTCCGGCGGCGAGGCCCAGCGCATACGCCTGGCCTCCCAGATCGGCGCCGGCCTGGTCGGCGTCATGTACATCCTCGACGAACCCTCCATCGGCCTGCACCAACGCGACAACGAGCGCCTGCTGGGCACCCTCACCCACCTGCGGGACCTGGGCAACACCGTACTGGTGGTGGAGCATGACGAGGACGCCATCCGCAAGGCCGACCATATTATCGACATCGGCCCCGGTGCCGGAGTCCACGGCGGGCGTATCGTCGCCCAGGGCAGCCTGCAGGACATCATCGACAACGAGCAGTCCCTGACCGGCGCCTACCTCTCCGGCAAGCGCAGCATCGCGCTGCCGGGCAAGCGCACCCCGGTCGACCCGAAACGCATGCTGCAGCTGTCCGGGGCCAGCGGCAACAACCTGCAGGGCGTGGATCTGGACCTGCCCCTGGGGCTGTTGACCTGCATCACCGGGGTCTCCGGGTCCGGCAAGTCCACCCTGATCAACAACACCCTGTACCCGATCGCCGCCACCGAGCTCAACGGCGCCACGACACTGAACCCGGCACCCTACAACGGGATCAAGGGCATGCAGCACATCGACAAGTGCATTGATATCGACCAGAGCCCGATCGGACGCACCCCGCGCTCCAACCCCGCCACCTACACCGGCATCTTCACCCCGGTACGGGAACTGTTTTCCGGCACCCAGGAAGCGCGCTCCCGGGGCTACAAACCCGGCCGCTTCAGCTTCAACGTCAAGGGCGGCCGCTGCGAGGCCTGCCAGGGCGACGGCGTGACCAAGGTCGAGATGCACTTTCTGCCGGACATCTACGTCCCCTGCGACGTCTGCAAAGGCAAGCGCTACAACCGCGAGACCCTGGAGATCCGCTACAAGGGCAAGAACATCCACGAAGTGCTGGAAATGACCGTGGAGGACGCACTCGCTTTCTTCGAGCCGGTCCCCTCCATCGCCCGCAAACTGCAGACCCTGATCGACGTGGGCCT
Source organism: Haliea sp. E1-2-M8 (assembly GCF_030649675.1). Lineage (GTDB taxonomy): Bacteria > Pseudomonadota > Gammaproteobacteria > Pseudomonadales > Halieaceae > Haliea. The sequence continues at coordinate 291,158 of NZ_JAUTDR010000002.1, forward strand.
GTCCTACATCCGCCTCGGCCAGGCCGCCACCACCCTGTCCGGGGGCGAGGCCCAGCGGGTAAAACTCTCCCGCGAACTGTCCAAGCGCGATACCGGCAAGACCCTCTACATCCTCGACGAGCCCACCACCGGCCTGCACTTCGAGGACATCCGCCAACTGCTGGAAGTCCTGCACCGCCTGCGCGACCACGGCAACACGGTGGTCATCATCGAGCACAACCTGGACGTGATCAAAACCGCCGACTGGATCGTCGACCTCGGGCCCGAGGGCGGCTCGGGAGGCGGGCAGATCATCGCTACCGGGACCCCGGAGGACGTCGCCAAGGTGAAGAAATCCTACACCGGGCAGTTCCTCGGACCGCTGTTGAAGCGGCAGGCGTCCAGGGATGCCGCGGGGAAGCCAAAACCTACCAAGCCCAAAGCCGGGAAGCGCGCGGCGGCATAGGGGTAGGCTACTATGGGTTCGGCACCCTGAACATCGCCCCGCGGAGCACGGGTTGAGGCTGCCCGGACTCGCCGTTAACCCTTCCATGGGGGCTCGTAAGCGGCCGTCCTGGCCGCTTACGGTCCGGGCAACCTCAACCCGCACTCCCCGGGGCTTGCAATGCCACTTCGACGACGCGCTACTGAGCCCTCGGCCCTGTGGTGATGCTGCAAACGTTCAGCGTTGCGAATGAGACATGAGGCATGGGGCCGCCCAGATATCAGGGCACTCAGAGGCCTACAAAGCTATGACGACGCGCTGCCTCGATCTTGACGTGGCAGAGGACCCAGCCCGGAGGTGCTGTCAGGGGCTGGCCGGACCGTTGACGGCAAGGATGCCGTCACCGAGCCCCCATGGACGGGTTTACGGCGTGTCCGGCCAGCCCCTGACAGTACCTCCAGGCGGCGACCAGGCACCTCACGCACGAAGCATCAAGAATGCCGAGGCACAGGCACAAAAAAGCCGGGACTGGCCCGGCTTCTTCATCTCGACGAGAACTTACGACTCGTCAGAGTCCGAATCATCAACCTGCGGACGATCCACCAGCTCGACGTAGGCCATGGGGGCCTGGTCGCCGGAGCGGAAGCCGCACTTGAGGATGCGGATGTAGCCGCCCGGGCGCGCCTGGTAGCGTGGGCCCAGCTCGGAGAAGAGCTTGCCAACGGCAGCCTTGTCGCGCATGCGGTCGAACGCCAGGCGGCGGTTCGCGACGCTGTCGCTCTTGGCCAGGGTTATCAGCGGCTCAGCGTAGCTGCGCAGCTCCTTGGCCTTGGGCAGGGTGGTTTTGATCAACTCGTGCTCTACCAAAGACACGGTCATGTTCCGGAACATGGCCTTGCGGTGGGAGGCATTCCGGTTCAACTGACGTCCGCTGTGACGGTGACGCATTTTTCCTTTCCTATACTGTCTGTGCTATCTCAGCACTGCCAACTGTTAACTCGGGAGCTTAAAGACTCAGCACCCGGTCGTCGTTTCTGAGGCTGGCCGGCGGCCAGTTGTCCAGGCGCATACCCAGGGACAAGCCGCGGGAGGCCAGAACATCCTTGATTTCGGTCAGTGACTTCTTGCCCAGGTTCGGAGTCTTCAACAGCTCCACTTCCGTACGCTGGACCAGGTCACCGATGTAGTAAATATTCTCTGCCTTGAGGCAGTTGGCGGAACGGACCGTCAGTTCCAGGTCGTCCACGGGGCGCAGCAGGATCGGGTCGACTTCATCTTCCTCGACCACGGATTCGCTGTGACTCTCGCTTTCCAGGTCCACGAACACCGCCAGCTGCTGCTGGAGAATGGTCGCGGCGCGGCGGATAGCTTCCTCGGGATCGATGGTGCCGTTGGTCTCGAGATCCAGAACCAGCTTGTCCAGGTCGGTGCGCTGCTCGACCCGGGCCGCTTCCACCACGTAGGACACGCGATTGATGGGCGAGAAGGTGGCATCGAGGTGCAGGCGGCCAATGGAGCGGGTCTCTTCCTCGGGATTCTCGCGGGAATCTGCCGGGGAGTAGCCGCGACCGCGGGCCACGGTCAGCTTCATGCTTACGTGCGAGCTGCCGGTCAGGGTGCAGATAACGTGATCGGGATTGCGGATCTCGATATCGTGATCAACCTGGATGTCGCCGGCGGTGACTACACCCGGGCCCTTGCGGCTCAGGGTAAGCTCGGCTTCTTCCTTGCCACTCATGACCAGCGCAACACCCTTCAGGTTCAGCAGGATTTCAATGACGTCTTCCTGCACACCTTCGATGGCGCTGTACTCGTGCTCGACCCCGTCGATTTCCACTTCAGTGATCGCGCAGCCGGGCATGGAGGACAGCAGTATGCGACGCAGGGCATTGCCGAGTGTGTGGCCAAAGCCACGCTCCAGTGGCTCCAGGGTGACCTGGGCGCGGGTACTGGTCTTTTCTTCGACGTTGATCACGCGCGGAGTCAAAAATTCGTTTACTGCAATCTGCATTCTGGCACCTGTATGAGTAGGTTGGTCCTGCGTCGGATTACTTGGAGTAGAGTTCCACGATCAGGTTTTCATTGATCTCGGAAGACAGGTCCTGACGCTCAGGGGCTGACTTGAAAACTCCTTCCAGCTTTTCGCCATTGAACTCGATCCACTCGGGCTCGCCACGCTGGGCGGCCAGGGCCAGGGCGGACTGCACCCGCAGCTGCTTCTTGGCTTTCTCACGCAGGGAGACAATGTCGCCAGCCTGTACCTGATAGGAAGGCACGTTGACCAGGGCACCGTTGACCAGGATACCCTTGTGGGTGACCAGCTGCCGCGATTCGGCGCGGGTTGAACCGAACCCCATGCGGTAAACAACGTTGTCGAGGCGGCTTTCCAGCAGCTGCAACAGGTTCTCGCCAGTAGCGCCCTTGAGACGGGCCGCTTCCTTGTAGTAGTTGCGGAACTGCTTTTCCAGAACGCCGTAGATACGGCGCACTTTCTGCTTCTCGCGCAACTGCACACCGTAGTCAGACAGGCGACCGCGACGGGCACCATGCTGGCCGGGAACCGATTCGGGCTTGCACTTGCTTTCCAGGGCGCGCACTCCGCTCTTCAGGAACAGGTCTGTTCCCTCACGACGGGAGAGCTTGCACGTAGGTCCAATATATCGAGCCATGTCAGTTATTCCTGTAAGCGTTAGACGCGACGTTTCTTGGGTGGACGGCAACCGTTATGCGGGATCGGCGTCACGTCGGTGATATTGGTGATCTTGTAGCCGCAGGAGTTGAGCGCGCGCACTGCTGACTCACGACCCGGGCCGGGGCCCTTCACCTGCACATCGAGATTCTTCAGGCCGTATTCCTTGGCTGCTTCACCCGCGCGCTCCGCAGCCACCTGGGCCGCGAAGGGGGTGCTTTTACGCGAACCACGGAAGCCGGAGCCACCGGATGTCGCCCAGCTCAGGGTGTTGCCCTGGCGGTCGGTGATGGTGATGATCGTGTTGTTGAAAGACGCATGCACGTGTGCAATGCCGTCCACCACGGTCTTGGTAATCTTCTTGCGAGTGCTCTTGGCACCTGGCTTGGCCATACTCTGTTTCCTGCTTTAATATCAACACTGCACTCGGGTGCAGCTACACTAAAAGGACTCGCTGGGGGCGGTTGGCCCTACCTGCGAATCGGCTTGCGCGGACCCTTGCGGGTACGGGCGTTGGTCTTGGTGCGCTGGCCGCGCAGCGGCAGGCTGCGGCGATGACGCAGGCCGCGGTTGCAACCCAGGTCCATCAGACGCTTGATGTTCATCGACACTTCCCGGCGCAGGTCACCCTCTACCGTCAGCTCGCCCACCCTGGTCCGCAGTGAGTCCATCTGCTCCTCATTGAGCTCACCGATCTTGCTGTTTTCAGCAACACCGGAGTCTGCGCAGAGGCGCTTGGCCTGGGTGCGACCGACACCATAGATATAGGTCAAAGCGATAACAGCGTGCTTGTTATCGGGTACGTTGACGCCGGCAATACGAGCCATCCAACTCTCTCCAAATACTCAAATCGTCGCTTCGCGCTGGGCAAACAAGCCGCACCCTGATACCTGCTCGGCTCGGGGGGTGGGGCGCGAAAGGCGCAGCATTCTAGCGGTATGTTTACTAAAAATCAATAGTCTGCAACCGGAACCGGGATCAGCCCTGGCGCTGTTTGTGGCGAGGATCTGTATTGCAGATCACACGCACGACACCGGCGCGGCGGACGATCTTGCAATTCCTGCAGACCTTCTTTACTGATGCACGTACTTTCATCTCTCTTTTCTCCAAGGACCGGCCAGCCTGTCAGCGGCCGGAAGCACCATAAGTATTCAGTTTCGCCTTCTTCATCACCGAGTCGTACTGGTGCGACATCAGGTGACTCTGTACCTGGGCCATGAAGTCCATGACTACGACCACAACGATCAGCAGCGAGGTACCTCCCAGGTAAAACGGTACGTTCCACATCACCACCAGGAACTGGGGCATGAGGCAGACCAGCGCGATATAAGCTGACCCGAAAACAGTTAACCTCGTCAGTACGCCGTCGATATAGTTGGCGGTCTGCTGTCCGGGACGGATGCCGGGGACAAAGGCGCCAGAGCGTTTGAGGTTGTCGGCCACTTCCTGCGGGTTGAACATCAACGCCGTGTAGAAGAAGCAGAAAAACACGATAAACCCGGTGAACAACAGGATGTTCAGGGGCTGTCCCGGCCCGATGGCCAGGGCCAGATCCTGCAGCCAGTCGGCGGAACCGCTGGAACCGAACCACTGGGCGATGGAGGCCGGGAACAGCAGGATGCTGCTGGCGAAGATCGCGGGGATTACCCCGGCCATATTGACCTTCAGCGGCAGGTGCGAGCTCTGCGCCTGCATCATCTTGCGTCCCTGCTGACGCTTGGCGTAATTCACCGTAATCCGCCGCTGGCCGCGTTCAATGAACACGATCAGGTAGATCACGGCAATCGCCAGGGTCAGGACGAACAGCAGGATGAGGATATTCAGCTCACCCTGTCGCGCCTGCTCCAGTGACTGACCAATAGCAGACGGCAGTCCCGCGACAATACCGGCAAAGATCAGCAGCGAGATACCGTTGCCAACGCCCTTCTCGGTAATCTGCTCCCCCAGCCACATCATGAACACAGCACCCGTGACCAGCGAGGTGATGGCAATGACATAAAACACTATTGACGTGTCATATGACATGCCCTGGTTGGCCATGCCCACGGTCATGCCGGTTGCCTGCACAATCGCCAGCACCACCGTAAGGTACCGCGTGTACTGACTGATCTTGCGCCTGCCGGACTCACCCTCTTTCTTCAAGGCTTCCAACTGCGGAGTCACCGCCGACATCAACTGCATGATGATGGACGCGGAGATGTAGGGCATGATCCCCAGCGCGAGGATGCTCATCCGCTCCAGCGCGCCACCGGAAAACATGTTCGCCAGGCCAAGGATGGTGCCCTGGTTCTGGTTGAACAGGGCGGCCAGCTGGGCAGGATCAATACCCGGGACCGGAATATGGGTACCGATCCGATAGACGATAATAGCCAGCAAGACGAACCGAAGGCGAGCAAAGAGCTCGCCCAGTCCGGGCTTGTTGCTACCTGGCAGCTGACCTTGTGCCATTTATTCCTCTACTTTCCCGCCGGCCTGCTCGATTGCCTCGCGGACACCTTTGGTAACTACGAGACCCTTGACAGTCAACGGCCTGGTGATCTCCCCGGACAGGAAAACGCGCACGCGCAGTACATCCTGGCGGATCACATCCGCATCCTTCAGCGCATCCAGATCGACCACATCGGACTGCACCGCGTTCAACTCACCCAGGCGAATCTGCGCGGTAGTCCGCGAGACACGTGAGGTGAAGCCGTACTTCGGCAGGCGCTTCTGCAGCGGCATCTGACCGCCCTCGAAACCTGGACGAACCTTGCCACCGGAACGGGACTTCTGCCCCTTGTGTCCGCGGCCGGCTGTTTTGCCGAGGCCACTGCCAATGCCGCGTCCGACGCGCTTGACGTCCTTGCGGGAACCCGGGCTCGGGCTCAGGGTGTTCAGTCGCAACACATCTGACATGATTTACTCCTCGATCCGAACCATGTAGTTCACTTTGTTGATCATGCCGCGAACGGAAGGCGTATCCTCCACCTCGACGGTATGACCGATGCGGCGCAGACCCAGGCCTGCGATACAGGCGCGATGGTTCTTCAGGCGACCGTGGACGCTCTTGACCTGCGTAACCTTGATTGTTGCTTTAGCCATGACTAGCAAACCCAATAATTAGTTCAGAATTTCTTCAACGGTCTTGCCACGCTTGGCGGCGATATCATCCGGAGCAACCATGTCGCGCAAGCCATTAAAGGTAGCGCGGACCACGTTAACCGGGTTGGTAGAGCCATAGCACTTGGCCAGTACGTTGTGCACGCCGGCGATTTCCAGCACGGCACGCATCGCACCACCGGCAATAACGCCGGTACCTTCGGAAGCGGGCTGCATGTACACTTTGGAGGCGCCATGGCTGGCCCTGACCGCGTACTGAATAGTGCCTTGGTTCAGCTCGACCTGGATCATGTTGCGGCGGGCCGCCTCCATGGCCTTCTGGATCGCCACAGGCACTTCGCGCGCCTTGCCACGGCCAAAGCCTACCTTGCCATTGCCGTCGCCGACCACGGTGAGGGCGGTGAAGCTGAAGATCCGGCCACCCTTGACCACCTTGGCAACCCGGTTGACCTGCACCAGCTTCTCCTGGAGGTCACCGTCCTGCTGCTGCTTCTTCTGATCGTTAAACGCCATAGCCCTACCCTAGAATTCCAGTCCACTTTCACGGGCGGCGTCGGCAAGCGCCTTGACACGTCCGTGGTACTTGTAGCCCGCGCGATCAAACGCGACCTTGTCGACACCCGCAGCTTTCGCCCGCTCGGCCACCAGCTTGCCCACCGCGGCGGCGGCGTCCTGGTTGCCGGTGCTGCCACTGCGCAGGCTACCGTCCAGCGTTGAGGCGCTGGCCAGGACACGATCACCGGCAGGGGCGAACACCTGCGCGTAGATGTGGCGCGGGGTGCGGTGCACGGTCAGGCGGTTGACGCCCTGCTCACGCATCCGGTTGCGAGCGCGACGTGCGCGACGCAGCCTTGATTCATTCTTTGCACTCATCTCAACCTACCTACTTCTTCTTGGCTTCTTTACGGCGAACAACTTCATTCGCGTAACGAATACCCTTGCCCTTGTAAGGCTCCGGCGGACGGAAGCTGCGAATTTCGGCAGCGGCCTGGCCAACAGCCTGCTTGTCTATACCCTTGACGACAATCTCGGTCTGGGTCGGGGTCTCGGCGCTGACACCTTCCGGCAAGGTGTAATCCACCGGGTGGGACAGGCCCACGGTCAGGTTCACCGACTTGCCGTCCGCCTTGGCACGATAGCCAACGCCGTTGAGAATCAGTTTTTTCTCCCAACCGTCACTGACACCGATGACCATATTGTTCAGCAGTGCACGCGTAGTGCCAGCCAGTGCGCTCGACTTGTCACTCTCATAGACAATGGTTACCGAGCCGTCTTCCTGGGTGATAGCAATGCCTTCACCCAGTCCAAACGCCAATGTACCCCGACCACCCTTGACAGTGAGATCCCGACCGGTCTGGTTGACTTCCACCCCTTTGGGCAGTTGTACCGGAAATTTTGCGACTCTAGACATGTTGAATGCCCTTCCTCAGTAATTCTAGAAAACGGTGCAGAGCACTTCGCCGCCGACGCCGGCAGCCCGGGCAGCACGATCAGTCATAACACCCCGGGAGGTGGACACGATAGCCACACCCAGACCGCCACGAACCGTCGGCAACTCGCCTTTGGCTGCGTAATTGCGCAGGCCCGGACGGCTGACACGGTCGATCTCTGCAATAACCGGCTTGCCCTGGAAATACTTGAGCTCGATGCTCAGGCGCGGCTTACCGGCTTCGGTCGCAGCTGCGAACTCGGCGATGTAACCTTCTTGCTTCAGCACTTCCGCAACGGCGGCCTTGAGCTTGGAACCAGGCATTTCCACACGGGGCTTGCCGGCCATCTGGGCGTTGCGAATGCGGGTCAGCATATCTGACAGCGGATCTTGCATGCTCATGTTCGAATCTCTCCGTTACCAGCTGGCTTTAACCAGACCAGGTACATCACCGCGCATCGCTGCTTCACGCAGCTTGTTGCGGCACAGGCCAAATTTACGATAGACACCGTGAGGACGGCCGGTCAGCTGGCAGCGACGCTGCTTGCGCACCGGACTGGCATCGCGGGGCAACTTTTGCAGCGCAATCTGTGCTTCCCACTTGGTGTCGTCGGAGGCGTCCTGATCGCTCAGGACCGCCTTCAAAGCAGCACGCTTGGCGGCATACTTCACTACCATCTGCGCGCGCTTCTTCTCACGTGCGATCATCGATTTCTTAGCCATGAATTAAGCCTCTCAAACTTTCAGTGGGAAGTTGAAAGCGCGCAACAGGGCGCGACCTTCATCATCCGTACGAGCCGTGGTAGTGATGGTAATGTCCATCCCGCGCAGGGTGTCTACCTGGTCGTACTCGATTTCCGGGAAAATGATCTGCTCGCTCACGCCCATGGCGAAGTTGCCGCGACCATCAAAGGACTTCGGGCTGATGCCGCGAAAGTCACGAATACGCGGAATGGCGATGCTGATCAGGCGTTCAAGGAACTCATACATACGCTCCGAGCGCAGGGTTACCTTGCAGCCGATCGGCCAGCCGTCGCGAATCTTGAAACCGGCGATGGACTTGCGCGCCAGGGTGATGATCGGCTTCTGACCGGAGATCTTTTCCATGTCCGCTACCGCATTTTCCAGCACTTTCTTGTCGCCCACGGCCTCACCAACACCCATGTTCAGGGTGATCTTGGTGATGCGCGGAATCTCCATCACGTTCTTCAGACCCAGCTCTTCCTGCAGCCGGGGAGCCATCTCGCTCTTGTACTTTTCTTTCAACGTTGCCATGTCTTTTACCCTTGACCCCCGACTCAGGCGTCAATCGCCTCGCCACTGGATTTGAAGATACGCACCTTGGTATCCCCATCAACTTTATAACCAACCTTGTCGGCCTTGCTGGTGGCGGGATTGTAGATCGCCACATTGGAGACCTGAATCGGGGCCTCACGCTCAACAATACCGCCAGCCACACCCATCTGCGGGTTGGGCTTGGTGTGCTTCTTCATCATGTTGATGCCGGAGACAACCACACGATTGTCAGTCATCACCTTGCGAACCTTCCCGCGCTTACCCTTGTCCTTGCCGGCCAGGATAATCACTTCATCATCGCGCTTGATCTTGGACATTTCCTTTCCTCTCCTCCTGGGGCCGAATCAGATAACTTCCGGAGCCAGGGAAATAATCTTCATGAACTTCTCACCGCGCAGCTCACGGGTTACGGGGCCGAAAATACGGGTACCGATAGGCGCCTGCTGGGCGTTCAGCAGTACCGCCGCGTTGTCGTCAAACTTGATCAGTGAGCCGTCGGGGCGACGCACACCCTTGCGGGTCCGAACCACAACCGCGGTCATGACCTGGCCCTTCTTGACCTTGCCCCGGGGAATCGCTTCCTTGACGGTCACCTTGATCAGGTCGCCCACACGCGCATAGCGACGCTTGGAGCCACCCAGCACCTTGATACACATCACCCGGCGGGCGCCGCTGTTGTCGGCGACATCCAAATACGACTCTGTCTGAATCATCTCTTACTCCAAACTGCGGCGTGGCCGCAAAATACAGCGCTTATACCTGTGGGGCACTTTCCACGACTTCGAGCAGCTTCCAGGTCTTGCTCTTGGAAATGGGCCGCGACTCGGTAACCTTGACGGTGTCGCCAATACCACACACATTGTCTTCATCGTGCGCGTGGATCTTGGAAGAGCGGGTGATGTACTTCCCGTACACCGGGTGCTTGACCCGACGCTCAATCAACACCGTAATGGTCTTGTCCATTTTGTTGCTGACAACCTTCCCGGTCGCCGTCCGTATACGCTTTTCTGCACCAGACATGTTCAGTTACCCGCCTTTTCATTCAGTACAGTCTTGACGCGTGCGATGTCGCGCTGATTCTGCTGCAGCAGGTGTGACTGCCCCAGCTGACCAGTTGACTTCTGCATGCGCAGCTTGAACTGCTCTTCACGCAGGGTAAGCAGCTGCTTGTTCAGGTCCTCAGCGGACTTATCACGCATTTCGCTAGCTTTCATCACATCACCGACCGTTTAACAAATGTTGTAGCTACCGGAATCTTGGCAGCGGCCAGCGCAAATGCTTCACGCGCAAGCTCCTCGGAGACGCCCTGCACTTCGTACAGCACCTTTCCGGGCTGGACCTGTGCCACCCAGTACTCAACGTTACCCTTACCTTTACCCTGACGAACTTCCAGCGGCTTGCCGGTAATCGGCTTGTCCGGGAAGACGCGGATCCAGATCTTGCCACCACGCTTGATGTGGCGCGTCATTGCACGACGAGCCGCCTCGATCTGCCGCGCAGTGATACGGCCGCGGCCAGTCGCCTTCAAACCGTATTCGCCGAAGCTAACCTTGCTGCCACGCTCGGCCAGGCCGCGGTTGCGGCCCTTCATCATCTTGCGAAATTTAGTACGCTTTGGTTGAAGCATCTGCGTAACCCTTAATTAGTTGCTGTCTTCTTGGCGCCGTCGGAATGGCCTTCAGTGCCAATCACTTCACCCTTGAAGATCCATACCTTGACCCCGATGATGCCGTAGGTCGTGGTCGCCTCGTAGGTGGCGTAGTCAATATCCGCGCGCAGGGTGTGCAGCGGCACACGGCCTTCGCGGTACCATTCGGTGCGGGCAATCTCGGCACCACCCAGGCGACCACCAACCTGGATCTTGATGCCCTCTGCTCCCTGGCGCATGGCGTTCTGTACCACCCGCTTCATCGCCCGCCGGAACATCACCCGACGCTCGAGCTGCTGCGCCACGTTCTGCGCAACCAGCTTGGCATCCAGATCCGGCTTGCGGATCTCTTCAATGTTGATGTGCACAGGCACACCCATCATTTCGGCCAGCTTCTTGCGCAGCCCGTCCACGTCCTCACCCTTTTTGCCAATGACAATACCGGGGCGGGCAGTGTGAATGGTGATCCGAGCAGTCTGCGCCGGGCGCTCGATCACGACACGACTGACGCTAGCGTGCTCCAGCGTCTTCTCGATGTACTTGCGCACAGCGAGGTCGGTGATCAGCGTCTTCGCATAGTTTTTGCTATCCGCATACCAGATCGAATTGTGATCCTTGACGATCCCCAACCGTATGCCGACCGGATGTACTTTCTGACCCATGTGGTCTTCTCCTGAACTTAGCTTTGGCCGTCTGCCACTTTCACTGTGATATGACAGGTGCGCTTCAATATCCGATCGGCGCGACCCTTGGCTCGTGGCCGCAGACGCTTCATGGTCATACCTTCATCCACAAAGATGCTGGACACTTTCAACTCGTCTACGTCCGCACCTTCATTGTTTTCCGCATTGGCAATCGCAGAGTCAAGAATCTTCTTGACAATGTGGGCCGCTTTCTTGGTGCTGAATTCCAGCAGGCTCAGCGCCTCTTCCACAGGCCTGCCGCGTACCTGGTCCGCGACCAGACGGGCTTTCTGGGCCGAGATCCGCGCGCCTTTCAGTCTTGCTGCAACTTCCATTTTCCTAAACCTCGCTATAGACCAGCGCTCAGCGCTTCGCCTTCTTGTCCACAATATGGCCCTTGAATGTACGGGTCACCGCAAATTCACCGAGCTTGTGACCAACCATGTCCTCGTTGATCAACACCGGCACGTGCTGCCGGCCATTGTGAACGGCGATCGTCAGACCAACCATATCAGGCGATATCATGGAACGGCGCGACCAGGTCTTGATCGGACGACGGTCGTTGCTCTCAATCGCAGCTTCAACTTTCTTCATCAAGTGAAGGTCGATAAATGGACCTTTCTTCAGTGAACGCGGCACAGTGTCTTCCTCTAATCTCTAGTCTGTCGACCGAACTTATTTCTTGCCACGACGGCGCACAATGAGGCCGTCAGTGCGCTTGTTCGAGCGCGTCTTGTAACCTTTGGTCGGGGTACCCCAGGGGCTGACCGGATGACGGCCACCGGAAGTACGACCCTCACCACCACCATGTGGGTGATCCACCGGGTTCATTGCCACGCCGCGCACGGTCGGGCGCACACCGCGCCAGCGCGTCGCACCGGCTTTACCCAGCTTGCGCAGGCTGTGCTCGGAGTTGGACACTTCGCCCAGGGTTGCGCGGCAGTCGGACAGCACCTTGCGCATCTCGCCGGAGCGCAGACGCAGGGTCGAGTACTGACCTTCGCGAGCAACCAGCTGGATCGAGGCGCCCGCCGAACGCGCCATTTGCGCCCCCTTGCCAGGCTTCATCTCCACCGCGTGAATCACGGAACCCACCGGGATGTTGCGCAGCGGCAGACAGTTACCGTTCTTGATCGGTGCCGCGGCGCCGGACTGCAGAGTGTCGCCAGCCTTCACGCCCTTGGGCGCGATGATGTAGCGGCGTTCACCGTCGGCGAACAGCAGCAGTGCAATATGTGCAGTGCGGTTCGGGTCATATTCAATACGCTCGACCTTGGCCGGAATACTGTCCTTGGAGCGCTTGAAGTCAATGACGCGGTAATGCTGCTTGTGGCCGCCACCAATATGCCGCGTAGTGATCCGGCCGTTGTTGTTACGGCCGCCATTGCGGGTCTGCTTTTCCAGCAGAGGGGCATAGGGGGCGCCCTTGTGCAGGTCATCAGTCGTCACCCGGACGACGTGACGACGTCCGGGTGAAGTGGGCTTACTTGTTAATACTGCCATTCGAACCTACTCCTTATTCAGCCACGGCAAAGTCGATGTCCTGACCCTGCTCCAGGCGAACATATGCCTTCTTCCAGGTCGGCTTGGCGCTCTGACCGTACTTGTTCCGCTTGACCTTGCCCTTGACCTTGAGGGTCTGGACCGCATCAACCTTGACCTTGAACAGCTGCTCAACCGACTTCTTGATTTCGGCCTTGGTAGCATTTACCGCTACCTTGAACACGTACTGGTTGTTGCTGTCTGCCAGCACCGCGGCCTTTTCAGACACGTGCGGGGCGACCAGCACCTGGAAAATTCGCTCCTGGTTCATGCCAGCATCTCCTCAAACATCTTCACCGCATCCACGGTGACCATCACCTTGTCGTAGGCGATCAGGCTGACGGGATCCACGCCATCGACATCGCGGACATCAACCTTGTGCAGGTTGCGCGCCGCCAGATACAGATTCTCACCCAGCTCCGCCGTCACGATCAGCACGCTGTCGAGACCGTATTCACCCAGCTGCTGAACCAGCAGCTTGGTCTTGGGCGCCTCGATCTCCACGCTCTCGACCACCAACAGGCGACCCTGACGGGCCAGCTCGGACATGATTGAACGCATGGCCGCGCGGTACATCTTGCGGTTCACTTTCTGGGAGTGATCCTGCGGGCGGGCCGCAAAGGTCACGCCACCGCTGCGCCAGATGGGGGAACGAATGGTTCCCGCACGGGCACGACCGGTGCCTTTCTGGCGCCAGGGCTTCTTGCCACCACCGCGCACTTCGGAGCGGGTTTTCTGCGCACGGGTACCCTGACGGGCGCCGGCCAGATAGGCAGTAACTACCTGGTGAACCAGGTCCTCATTATACTCACGGGCAAAGGCGACATCAGACACGGAAACCGTGCCCGCTGTGGCGTTACCTGGCTTGACTACACTCAATTCCACGTTAGAGACCCCCTAACCTTAAGCCTTGACCGCGGGACGCACGATCACGTCACCGCCGGGTGCACCGGGGACAGCGCCCTTGATCAGGAGCAGATTCCGCTCCAGATCAACGCGCACGACCTCCAACCCTTGGGTAGTTACGTTTTCCGCACCCATGTGCCCGGACATTTTCTTGCCCTTGAAAACGCGACCAGGCGTCTGGCACTGGCCGATAGAACCCGGGGCACGGTGGGACAGGGAATTACCGTGAGTGGCATCCTGCATGGAAAAGTTCCAGCGCTTGATAACGCCCTGGAACCCCTTGCCCTTGGATTTGCCTGCCACGTCAACCTTCTGCCCGGCCTCGAAACGCTCTACGGTCAACTCGGAGCCGACAGCAAGAGCCTCGTCGCTCGCGCCGAGACGGAATTCCCACAAACCGTAGCCCGCCTCGACACCCGCCTTGGCGAAATGTCCGGCTTCTGATTTACTCACTTTCGAGGCCTTGCGGTTGCCCGCAGTCACCTGGATAGCACGATAGCCGTGGCTCTCGAGCTCTTTGATCTGAGTAACCCGGTTTGGAGAGACCTCCACTACGGTTACTGGGATGGATGCGCCGTCCTCGGTAAAAACACGAGTCATACCGGACTTACGGCCGACTAAGCCAATAGTCATTTTGCTAACCTCTCAGTGTACGGGGCTTACCCTCTATGGCCGCCCCGCCTTGCTTTAAAGAACCGGGCGTTACACACCCGCAGGCCATGTGGGCCTACGGGCAGGTCTTGCTACAAATTGTAGTTAACCAAGACTGATCTGTACTTCCACACCTGCTGCCAGGTCCAGTTTCATCAGGGCGTCCACAGTTTTTTCCGTGGGCTCCACGATGTCCAACAGACGCTTGTGGGTACGAATTTCGTACTGGTCACGCGCATCTTTATTAACGTGCGGTGAAACCAGCACGGTGAACTTTTCTTTCCGGGTCGGAAGCGGGATCGGCCCCTTGACCTGGGCGCCTGTACGGCGCGCTGTCTCGACGATTTCCTGAGTAGACGTATCTATCAGACGGTGGTCGAAAGCCTTGAGGCGAATACGAATGCGTTGATTCTGCACCTGACCTAACTCCAATCAATAAAAAACCAGGGGTCCGCTATGGAGCCCCCGAAAAAGGAACGCGAATTCTAAAGAGCGGCTACCTGCCTGTCAAGCAGACACCGGGATTATTTTGAGGGAAGGTGCCCTTTATTCGGCACATTTCACACACAACACGCTCTCCGGCAACACCTCGAGGCGGCCCGGGGCAATTTCCTCGCCACAGCTCTCGCAGAGACCATAAAGCCCCTCCTCCAGCCTCGCCAGGGCCGCCCTGACATCGCGTAGCGACTGTTCGGTCTCTACCCCAATGGCTTCCTCGACCTCGTCGTTCTCGCGCTCCTGGGCCTGCTCGGCGGAGTCGCCGGAATGGCTGCGGGTGACGTCGCGCTTGATACTGGCCAGACGCTGCTCAAGGACTGCCAGTTTTTCCTCGAGCTGGGCCCGGGTTGACGACGATTCCGTCACTTTACACCTCCATTACTATCCAATTGGGGCACTCACTCAGCTGCATTCAGCATGCAGTACAGGGCATCCTTGAGATGCAGGCGACGTACCTTGGCCTGCTCTTCCGTGTGTGTCGCCGCTGGCGTCACTTCATTTTCCATGTTCTCGATGCTGCGGGTCAGCTCGTGGTACTCGTCAAACAGCTTGCGGAAGTGGGCATCCGCAACCTTGAGCTCGTGGATGCGCTCGCGAAATTCCGGGAATTCGTGGACAAGATCATGATGCTCTACTGACATGGTAACTCCTTGTGAATCGGGCTGGCTTTGCCACAGCCGCAGCATAGTGCAACCGCGGGGCATGCTCCATGATCCAGATCAGGCTATCCAGAGGACTCGCCCGGGGCGTCATATATTCCTTGACCCGCGGCCGGCGCCGGCAGACGATAGAAGGAACACAGTGTACGGAGTTCAGACCAGTGCGGGAACCCAACGAGACACATTCGGTATTCATGGGCTATCTGCTCTGGATCTTCGGGTTCATGGGAGCGCACCGCTTCTATTACGGCCGCCAGATTACCGGCGTTATCTGGTTTTTTACCCTGGGGCTGCTGTTCGTTGGCTGGATTATCGACCTGTTCCTGATACCCGGGATGTCCCGGTCCGCGGACCGGCGCTACAGCGAGGGCCCGGTCGATTACAACCTGGCCTGGATCCTGCTGACCTTCCTGGGGATCTTTGGGGTCCACCGCTTTTACCTGGGCAAGATCATCACCGGCCTGCTCTACCTGTTCACCCTCGGCCTGTTCGGGCTGGGGATACTCTACGACTTCCTGACCCTGAACGGGCAGATCTCCGAGAAGAACCGCTAAATGGGGTCAGTTAAATGGGGTCAGGTCCTTTATGAAGCATTCCCCAGAATGCTTCATAAAGGACCTG
>NZ_JAUTDR010000020.1 GCF_030649675.1 Haliea sp. E1-2-M8
TCTCTCGGCAAGATGCAGATCTCAAAATGTCTCGACATTATGTTTCGTAATTAATGGTTTATGATACTAGTAATCAACGCCGCGGCGGGCCTTGATGCCGTGGTTATAGGCGTGCTTGATCTCTTTCACTTCCGACACCGTGTCCATGATGTCCTGCAGCGCCGAGCCGCCACCGCGGCCGGTGACCACCACACTCTGCTCCGGCGGCCGGTTGGCCAGCGCGGTCAGCACCGTGTCCTCGGCCAGGTAGTCAAAGGCCAGCATGTAGGTGAGTTCATCCAGCACCACCAGATGATAGGCGGGATCGGCCAGCATGGCGCTGGCCTGTTCCCAGGTGCGCACTGCGGCGGCAATGTCGCCGCTGCGGTCCTGCGTGTCCCAGGTGAAGCCGGTGCCCATCTGGTAGAACGCTACCTGCGGGCAATGCTCCCGCAGATAGATTTCCTCGCCGGACAGTTGCTCGCCCTTGATGAATTGCACTACCCCGACCTTGTAGCCATAGCCCAGGGCGCGCATCACCATGCCGAAAGCTGAACTGGACTTGCCCTTGCCGTTGCCCGTGAGCAGGATCGCCACGCCGCGTTCGGTGTTGGCGGCGTTGATGCTGGCGTCGACACTGGCCTTCTGCCTGGCCATGGCCTTTTTGTGACGTTCGTTCTTGCGCTCGTTGTCGGTCATCCAGTTTGGCTCCTAAAATGAAAAGCGCAGACCAGCGTAAGCGGCCCTGCCGCTGGTCCGGTAGCTGGGGATTTCTTCGTAGTCTTCGTCCAGCAGGTTCTCGATGCGGCCGTAGACTTCGAGGCCCGCTGCCAGCGTGTAGCGCGCATTGAGGTCCAGCACTTCGTAGTTGTCGAGAGCGCTGCCATCGAACTCGCGCGCATCCCGCGAGGCCCGCAGGTGCAGGCCCAGGGCCAGCTCGCTGGATGGCGCCTGCCACTGCAGGCCGACATTGGCGAGGTGCCGAGGGCGATAGACCCGGTGGCCCCCGGCCGCGGTTTCGGTATCGTTGTAAGTGTAGTTGCCCTGCAGTTGAAGTTGCATGGGCAGGGGCACTTCGGCGATCAATTCCACACCTTTGGAGTCGCTGTCGCCGCTACCCTGCAGGTAGCCAGAGTAGCCTTCGAGGTCAAAGAATATTTCGTTTTCCACGGTCTGCTCAAAAATGAT
The DNA here is from genome assembly GCF_030649675.1 of Haliea sp. E1-2-M8. GTDB lineage: Bacteria > Pseudomonadota > Gammaproteobacteria > Pseudomonadales > Halieaceae > Haliea. The sequence continues at coordinate 1,168 of NZ_JAUTDR010000020.1, forward strand.
GGCTTCCAGCACCAGGCCCGCGGGCCCGAACCATGCCACACCGAACTCGTGTCCTTCACTGCGTTCCTCCTGCAGGCTGACATCCACTGCCGGCGGGGAGGCAAAGAAGCTGCGGTTGTAGGCGATTTCATACAGACTGGGGGCGCGGAAACCGGTACTCCAGGCACCCTTGAACTTGAGTTCGCTGGCACCCACCGGCACCAGGTAGGCGGCGCTCACCCGGTAGGAATCGTGGCTGCCGAAATTCTCGTTGTCGTCGTAGCGGCCGCCGGCGGTGAAGTAGAGGCTGTCCCCGAGGCGCCCCTGGTATTCCAGGTAGGCACCGGTCTGGTCGCGTTCGGTATCGAAGGTGCCATCATCCAGTGTCTGCTCCTCGTGGTCCACACCGTACACCAGCTGCAGGGCTGCCGCCGGTGAGTAGCTGCCGAGGTAGCTGACCCGGCTCAGCGTACCTTCGGTGCCAAAGCCGGGCAGTCCTTCGGTGAAGAGCTGGCGTTCGGTCCGGTTGTGGCTGTAGGCCAGCTCGTGCTGCAGCTGGTCGCCGCGAAAACTGGCGGCAGTGCGCCAGGACTGCTGCGAGAAACTGTCGCTGCAGCGGTTGCTGGGGGCAAAGGTGTCGTTGGTGAAGCAGCCGTCAAACTGGTTGTCGCCATCGACGTCCCGGCCCACCAGTTCCAGGCGCAGTTGTTCGCTGATATTCCAGCCGCCGCGGGCGTGTACGGTGGTGTTCTTGTAGCCGTCGTCGTCGGCCGGGTCGATGTCATTGGTACGGGAATTGAAGCCGTCGCTGCGGTAGTCCGCCAGCGACAGGTTGCCATCCAACGTGTCGCTGCCGGCGCCGATGTTGGCGGCATAATGCTGGCTGCCGTAGCGGCCGGTCTCCGCACTTACGTCGCCGCCGAAGCCGTCACCCGGGGTACGGGTGCTGATATTGATGACCCCGCCGGCGTCCGCGCCGTACATCAGGCCCTGGGGGCCGCGCAGGATTTCCACCCGCTGCACGCCGCTGCTGAGCAATTGCTCTACCCGCGGCCCAACCTGGGGCGCCGAGGTGTCGGAGATGTCGATGCCATCGATCAGGATCCGGGTGCGGTAGGCCTCCTCGCCGCGAATTCGCAGGGAGGATATCTTGCCGGGGCCGCCGTTGTTGCTCACCGCAACAGAGGGCTGGCTGCGCAGGATGTCCTGCAGTGAAGTGAAGCCCCGGGCGCGTATATCCGCAGCGTCAATCACCGAGATCGAGGTGCCGACCTCGCGCAGTGGCATGGCGATCCTGGAAGAGCTGATCACGATCTCTTCCAGCGGGTAGGTAGCGGTATTGTTACCCCAGGCGGGCAGGGTGGTCAGCAGCGCGACGGCGCCGGCGAGTGCGTGTGGTTTCATGTGGTACCTCAATGCCAGAAAATGTTGGCGATTGAGGGAGGGGATCCAGGGAACGCAATGCGGGAAACGGCATCAGGCAACCTTCAATGAAGCCCTCCGCTCCATCGTTGCTTGTGCCAGGCAGGTATCGGGCTCACAGCTGTTGCTGTCTACCGTTGCGGGGGCAGCGGTGGCATCGGCACGGGGCCTCACCACACTTCCCATTTAACCGGCCCAGCCGTGTCAAGTGACACCGGCGGCAGGCACCTGGTACGCGACGCACTGTAGTGACTGAGGCTGTAGCTGTCAATTGTCCAGATTTTGTCGACAAGTTCCCGCGCCTTACGCGGATGCATGTTTGCCGTAGAATAGGCGCCTGATACCCGGTTACGGAAAGCGCAATGACATTTACCGAAACTCAGTGGGCGCAGGTCGCGACCCTGCTGGGCCGCGAGCCCCGCGGCCTGGAGGATATCCCGGTGGTCGACGACTGCGGCCAGCCCCGGGTGATCCGGGTCGCTTCGCTGGTGGAGGGGAAACCGTTTCCCACCTTGTTCTGGCTGGTTGATCCGGTGCTGAACTATCGCATCGACCAGGAAGAGGCGCGGGGACTGATCAAGGACCTGCAGACCCGGGTCAATGCCGAACCCGGGTTGCAGGCGTCCATGCGCGCGGATCACGAGGCCCATATCCGGCTGCGCGACAGCTTCCTTGCGGCCGAGGATCGCAGGGCCCTGCAGGCAGCGGGTTTTGCGGAGGTTTTGCAACAGCGCGGTATCGGCGGTATCGCCGACTTCACCCGTATCCGCTGCCTGCACACCTGGTATGCGGCCCACCTGGTGGTGCCCAACACCATCGGTGGTTTGCTGGACCTGCATTGGGCGGCTCTCTAACCATGCAGATACCGGATCAGTCCATTCTCAGCAGCGCTCTTGACTGGCTGTCAGAAGCCGCTGCGCCACCGGTCTGGCTGTGCACCATCGTCGCAGCGCAGGGATCCTCGCCGCGTCCTCCCGGCGCGTTGCTGGCCTGCAACGGTCGCGGCGAACAGGTGGGCTCCCTGTCCGGGGGATGCATTGAGGAAGACCTGTTGCAGCGTTTGCAGTCCGGCGCTCTGCCGGTAGCACAGGCAGAGCTGATTGAGTACGGGGTCACCGCGGAAGAGAACGAACGCCTGGGCCTCCCCTGTGGCGGTCGGCTACAGGTGCTGGTCCAGCGGCTGCAGGCGGATCGTGATCCGCCCTGGTTGAGGGCGGCACTGGACGCGATTGCGGCCCGGCGCTGCCTGCGCCGCTCTGTCGCCGTGGACACCGGCGCTACGGTGACAACAGCGGAGGAGCATCACGCTCCCCTGCACTTTGCTGGCCGCACCCTGGAACAAACCTTCGGCCCCCAGATGCGTCTGCTGCTGGTGGGGGCGGGGCAACTCGGCCAGTCCCTGGCGGAACTGGCCCTGGCAATGGACTACGAGGTGCTGGTGGTCGATCCGCGGCAGCGCATGCTGGCGCAGTGGCAGGGCCCCGCGGTGCCCTTGCTCGCCGGTATGCCCGACGACGCCGTGCGCGAGCATGCCAGCGACCGCCACAGCATCGTGATCACCCTCACCCACGATCCGCGCATAGACGACATGGCGCTGATGGAGGCCCTGACCACCGACGCCTGGTACGTGGGCGCCCTGGGGTCGCGCCGCACCACGGAAAAACGCTTGCAGCGCCTGCGTCAGCTGGATATTCCCGAGGACCGTCTGGCCGTGTTGCACGCCCCGGTAGGGCTGGATATCGGTAGCAAGACACCGCTGGAAATTGCCGTGTCCATCATGGCCCAATTGGTGCAGCTGCGGCGGGCGCGGCGGTGAATGTCGGTGTGCTGTTGCTGGCGGCTGGCTGGAGCCGACGTTTTGGCAGCGACAAACGCCTCGCGTTGTTGCCCGATGGCCGCCCCCTGTTGTTCGCGGCCGTGTCCGCGATCCAGCGCAGTGGGCTGGACTTGCGTGTTTGCTTGCGACCCGGTGATGACGCGATCAAGGAGCGTCTGTTGGCGGCGGAGGTCGCGGTGCTGGAGTGTCAGCGCGCCGCCGAAGGTATGGGCGCAACCCTGGCGGATGCGGTCGCGCAGCTGGGGGGCTGGCAGGGGCTGCTGGTAGCGCTCGCGGACATGCCCGGCATCCGCCCGGGTACGTTTCGCGCTGTGGCAGAAGCCCTGACGGCGGATTCCATCGTCACGCCCACGTTTCAGGGAGAGCCTGGTCACCCGGTGGGGTTTGGGCGCGTTTTCTTCCCCGCCCTCGCCAGGCTGGACGGTGACCGCGGTGCCCGTGATCTGGTCAGCCGGGCGGGCAGCAGGCGCCTGTGCCTGTCGCTGGCGGACCCCGGTATCCTGCGCGACGTGGATTATCCGGCGGATTTTCGGGCTCTGGGGTCCCCGCAGCCCTGAACTGCGCTCCACCCTCGCCGCTGCGAGTGGTATATTGGCAGGCTATTCTGGACCTGTCCGAGAGCTTCATGACAACCAATACCGATGACCTGCGCATTCAGCGCACCAACGAGCTGGTCGCACCGCAGCAACTTATCAGTGACATTGCGGTGAGCGATCTGGCGGCCAGCACCGTGGCCGCCGCCCGCCACGGCATTCACCGCATTCTGGCCGGCGAGGACGACCGCCTGCTCGCCGTGGTCGGCCCCTGTTCCATTCACGACCCGGCGGCCGCGCGGGACTACGGTCGGCGCCTGAAAGCCGTGGCCGATGCGCTGGCGGACGATGTGCTGCTGGTGATGCGCGTGTATTTCGAGAAGCCGCGTACCACGGTGGGCTGGAAGGGGTTGATCAACGATCCGGACCTGAACAATACCTTCCAGATCAACAAGGGCCTGCACCTGGCCCGGCAATTGCTGTCGGACCTGGCCGACATGGGCTTGCCCGCCGGTACCGAGTACCTCGACCTGATCAGCCCGCAATACCTGGCGGACCTGATTGCCTGGGGTGCCATCGGCGCCCGCACCACCGAGAGCCAGACCCATCGGGAACTGGCTTCGGGTTTGTCCTGCCCGGTTGGCTTCAAGAACGCCACCGATGGCGATATCCAGGTCGCCATCGACGCCATCAAGTCTGCTTCCCAGCCGCACCATTTCCTGTCGGTCACCAAGTACGGCCACTCGGCGATTTTCCAGACCACCGGCAACGAGGACTGTCACATCATCCTGCGTGGTGGCAAGCACCCCAACTACGACATGTTCTCGGTTGACGATGCCGGTGCCATGCTGGTGAAAGCGGGCTTGGCGGCTCGCATCATGGTCGACGCCAGCCACGCCAACAGCCGCAAGATTCCCGCCCGGCAGCGGGACGTGATCCGCGATATCGGCAATCAGGTCGCCCGCGGCAGCCGCAGCATTTTCGGCATCATGATAGAGAGCAACCTGGTGGAAGGGCGCCAGGATGTGGTGGCTGGCCAATCTCTGACCTATGGCCAGAGCATCACCGATCCCTGCATCAACTGGGATGATACCGAGATCCTGCTCGAAGAACTTGCCGCCGCGGTGCGCGCGCGGCGCCAGGGGGCGACCGTCTGAGGCTTCGCCGCATATCCCCGGTTGGCAACCGGGGCCTCAGCTGTCCAGCTTGTGCCCGCGGGCACATCCCGCCGACATAAAACCGTCTTGTTCCCGTCCTCAGCGCAACATGCGAGCGCTAATGTCCTTGCCTTCTCTGACAAGCAACGAGCGAGGATGCGCCGTGATCTACTCATCCCTGTTGACCCCCACCAGCAGCCAGACAGTGCTGCCCAACTGGCGCCGCAGCGCTCTCGCGGTAATCTGTGCCGGGGCTGGTGGTGCAGGAGCAGAGTGTCAACAATCCGGGCTTTGTGATTCGTGGCATTACCTCGGACAGCGGCTCCGCCGGTATTGCGCCGCGGGTCTCCATCCACCAGGACGGGTCGATATCAGCCGTTCGCGCGCCTCGCGTTCACTTACAAGAAGCGCGACGGTTTCATAGAGAATATCGACGGGCGCCCCGAATCCCAGAATCCCGGAAGGCCCGCGGAAGCACTGAACGGTACCGAGACCCTGGCTGTGCGCGGGTTTCTGGCATGGCAGCCGACGGACAGGCTGCAGGCAGACCTGATTTTGAATTACCAAAGGGATACACGTCCGGGGAGTTCCTTTAAAAGCGGCTCTAAAAAGCGGCTCTATCCCTCCGACCGGCGGCAGCACCGACCCGAACAGCTTTGCGGAGCTGGGCCCGCATGGGAGCTTGCGCAACGATTATCTGGGCGGTGACCTGGGCATCGACCGCAAGGTGCACAGCACAACCCTGAACATTGCCTACGATCTCAGCGATGCCTGGACGGTCAACTCGATCAGCAATGCCCGCAGCTTCGATTCGCTGGAAGTCTTTGATGCCGACGGCACCGCAGCGTTCTGGCTGGAGTTTGCCGAAGATGCAGAGAGCGACCAGTGGAGTCAGGAAATCCGTGCCAATTTCAATGACGGCAGTGCAGTAAGCGGTTTCTTCGGCGCCAGCTATTTCTGGGAAGACGGTTCCCAGGCTGTGCCCTTTGCGACCGATGAGGGCGTATTTGCCGCCTGCCTCGGGCTTGCGCCCGGTGTTCCCTGCATCAACGCTGACGGCAGCGTGAACTCGATTTTTCCGGTTCCTGTGATCTTCAACGAACGTTTTGGCAATACCGGCAAGAACACAAGCTGGTCGGTCTATGCTGACGCCACCTGGCAGGTCACACCGCAGTTGACTGCGACCGCCGGCATCCGCTATCTGGAAGACGAGTGTCAGGGAGGCGCCTTCGCAACCGGCAATACGTCGGCGCTGTTTGGTGGTCCCTTCCTGGGTGGGCTGTTCGGCAATACCGGTGGTCAGGTAGTGAAATCAGATACCGAGACCTTTGACGCCTGGCTGCCGCGTCTGTCACTGAGCTATTTTTCTCCGATGACTTACACATCTAGGCCAACGTTGGCAAAGGGCGCGTCGCCCCGGTGATCGATGTGGAAGGGCAGGGCGGGGCAGAGAATCCCTTTGCGATTGTCAGCATCTTGCCCGCCGAGGAAATCTGGAACTATGAAATCGGTCTGAAGTCGCAGTGGCTGGACAATCGCCTCGGCTTTGATCTGTCCTACTTCTTTTTCGGTGGCAACCGTTTCCGGCTGCAACCGGAAACGACGGCATCTCTCGCCCTGGTGCACGAACTGGCGCTGGCAGGCGGTGCCGGCGTTCAGTCCATGCTGTCATATACCTGGCGCAGCAAGGTTTACTTCGAAAATGCGAATACACCCATCGCTGGCCAGGATATCGCCGAGGATGCGGTCAGCCTTGTCGGGCTCAATATAGGTTACACCACAGCGGACGGCGATTGGCGGGTCGGCGCCTACGCCGATAACCTGCTCGACAAGGAATACATCATCGATGCCGGCAACACCGGCGGCGCCTTCGGCACGCCCACGTTCATTGCTGCTCCGCCGCGATTCTATGGTGTCGAAGTGGCCTACAATTTTTGAAGGGGCATATGGAAGCCGTGTGTCGGCGGTAAATCCTGCTGTTACACTGAACACAATTCAGGGTTCTCAGGGGGTGATTGATGCGCTATTGGTGGCTGTTGTTACTGGCTATAACTGTTGCCGGTTGCGGCACTGACAGGCAGGCCGACACCGCAGCAGGCCTGCCGGATATCGCCACCCACACCGAAGGCATGCAGCATCTGCCCGGGTTTCAGGACCTTTACTGGGACGATGAGCGCGGGCGGCTGTACCTGGAAATTGCCGAGCCGGGGCAGCCATTCATCTATGTAAGCGGCCTGTCCCGGGGCGTGGGTTCCAACGACCTGGGCCTGGATCGCGGCCAGCTGGGCGCAACCCGCCTGGCGCGTTTTACCCGCGTCGGCGACAAGGTCCTGTTGCTGGCGGACAATCCGGCTTTCACTGCCAGTACCGATAACTCCGACGAACGTCTGGCGGTGGAGGAAGCTTTTGCCCGCTCCGTCATTGCCGGTTTCACAGTGACTGCGGCCACTGGCCAGCGTCTGCTGGTGGATGGCACGGACTATTTCCTGGCGGATGTGCACGGCGTTGCAAGGCGGCTCAAGGATGCAGGGCAGGGTGATTACCAGGCGGATCCGGAGTGCTCCGCTATATTTCTGCCTCGCACCCGGGGTTTTCCCGACAACACTGAAGTGGATGCCATGGTGACTCTGGAGGGTGAGCCGCAGGGGGAGATTATCGGCACGGTCGTGCCCGACCCCAGGCTGGTAACGGTGCACCAGCACCACTCCTTTGTGCGCTTGCCGAAGCCTGGTTATGAGCCGCTCCCCTATGATCCGCGGTCGGGCTTTATCGACCCCGGTAACGATGCCCAGCGTTTCGACTACGCAACTCCGATAGGCGAGCCGGTCAGGCGGAATTATGCCTGGCGTCACCGTCTGCAGAAAAAGGATCCCGCTGCCGAGCGCAGCGAAGCGGTTGAACCCATCGTCTACTACCTTGACCGCGGCGCACCGGAACCGGTGCGCAGCGCGTTGATCGAGGGCGCCCTGTGGTGGAACCAGGCCTTCGAGACGGCGGGATACGACAACGCCTTCCGCGTGGAGATGCTGCCCGAGGGCGCCGATCCGATGGATGTGCGCTACAACGTGATCCAGTGGGTGCACCGCTCCACCCGCGGCTGGTCCTACGGCTCCAGCGTGCGGGATCCGCGCACCCAGGAAATCATCAAGGGTCACGTCACCCTGGGCTCGCTGCGGGTGCGCCAGGACTACCTGCTGGCGGAAGGTCTGCTGGCGCCCTACGGCGATGACGGCGTGGTGCCCCCGGAATTGCTGGAATTCGCCCTCGCACGTATTCGCCAGTTGTCCGCCCATGAAGTGGGGCATACCCTGGGGCTGGAACACAACTTCGCCGCCAGCGCCGATGACCGCGCCTCGGTGATGGACTATCCTCATCCCTACGTGACCCTGGACGCCAACGGCGACCCTGACCTCTCGCAGGCCTACACGGAAGGTATGGGCCGCTGGGACAAGCGCGCCATTCTCTACGGCTACCAGGACTTCCCCGACGGCGTTGATGTTCCCCGGGCACGAGAGAAGATCATCCGCGACACGTATGCCTCAGGCTTGCACTACGTGGCCGATGCCCATGCCCGGGGAGATGCCTTTGCGGTCACTGCGGGCCCCGCCCACCCCCTCGGCAGCCTCTGGGATAACGGCGCCGACCCGGTGGCTGAACTGCAGCGCCTGCTCGCTCTGCGCAGGACGGTTCTGGAGCGATTCTCCGAGCGTGTTATCCGCCTGGGCCGGCCCATGGCGCAGATCGAGGACGCGCTGGTTCCCATGTACCTGTTGCACCGCTACCAACTGCAGGCGGCGGCCACTGTCATTGGCGGCCAGGAATTCACGTATGCCTTGCGGGGCGACGGCCAGGTGCCCACGGCGATGATTCTCCCTGCGCGCCAGCGCGAGGCGATTGCGACGCTGCTGGAGACTCTGGCACCCGAAACCCTGGCGCTGGCGCCCCAGCTGGTTGCCCTGATTCCCCCGCGCCCGCCGGGTGCCGGGGATTCACGCGAGCTTTTTCCGCGTCACACCGGCTACGTTTTCGACCCCCACGCCGCAGCGGCGACGGCTGCCGGCCTCAGTCTCGACATGTTGCTGAATCCGACGCGGGCAGCACGCATGAACAACAATCAGGCGCGCTCGGCCGCCCAGCCCGGGTTCCCGGATTTGCTCGACCAGGTGCTGGCCGCGACCCTGTACGCGCCGCCGGAAGGGGGTAATGCCGGCGCCCTGCAACGGGTGGTTCATAGCGCCACCCTGGAGCGGCTATTGCGCCTGGCTGGCGGCGCCGGAGTCCAGCCCCAGGTGCGGGCCGAGAGTCTCGACGCCCTGCTGGCACTCGCGCCCTGGCTGGAACAGCAGGCGCCGGCGTCCTCGTCACAGTGGCGCGCGCACTACCTGTTTGGCGCTGCACAAATTCGGCGCGTAGTGGATGATCCGGCCGCACTGCAGGGTCTGGAAGCGCTGCCGGCGCCGCCCGGATCACCGATTTAACCGAGAAGGAGACCACGGGATGAGAACACTTTTGCTGGCCCTGCTTCGCCCCGGCCTTATTGCGATCCTGGTCACCGCTGGCGCTGCCGCCGCGCAGCAACCGCCCGCGGTGGATGAACTCATGCGGGGGGCACCGGTGTCCCCCGACAGGCGCGTCACGCTGCAGAATTTCATGCAGGAGCCCTACAGCCGCTGGGGCTTCCGGCACATACGGCAGCTGGCGCCGACTGCGGAGATCTATGCCGGCCCCGGCCCGGCCTCGCCGCTGGAGAGCCAGCCGGTGGACCTGGACAAGCTGGTGTTCAACGTCGGTGAAGATCGCACTCTTGACCTGGCGGCCTGGATGGAGGAGTCACGCACCGACAGCTTCCTGGTGCTGCACCGCGGCCGCATTGTGTACGAGCGCTACCTGCACGGCATGCAGCCGCACCTGCCCCATCAGATGTTTTCCGCGACCAAGTCGTTTGTCGGCACGCTCGTGCTGCTGCTTGCGGAGGAGGGCGCGATTGATCTGCAGCGAACGGTTGCGAGCTACCTCCCCGAACTGGCGGACAGTGCCTTTGGCAGTGCCACCGTGCAGCAGTTGCTGGACATGGTTACCAGCGTCAGTTTCAGCGAGGACTACGAGGACCCCGCCGCCGATATCTGGCAGTACGGGCAGATTGCCTGGATCGGCTACGACCCTGCCGTACCCTATACCGGTCCTGCATCAATGTACGATTATCTGCCTACGCTGACATCCCGGGATGCGGAGCACGGGCGAGCGTTTCACTACGTCACCCCCAACACCGATGTGCTTGCCTGGCTCCTGAGCAGGGTGACCGGGCAGCCCCTGCAGCAATTGATCGCCGAGCGTATCTGGCAGCCCCTGGGCGCGGAGCGCAGCGGTTACCTGTGGCTGGATCGGGGGAGCGTGCCGATGGCCGGCGGCGGGCTCAACATCACGGCACGGGATGCAGCGCGGTTCGGCCAGATGATTTTGCAGGAAGGGCACTACAACCAGCGCCAGGTGCTGCCCTCTGCGGTGGCCCAGCGCATCCTCACGCCGCGCAACCGCGAGGTTTTCAACGTGCTTTATCAGGACGAGTGGTACGAAAACATTGCCTATGGGTACCACGACCAGTGGTGGAGCTTTAACAACGCGCACCGGGCGGTGTCCGCCATCGGCGTGCACGGGCAGTTCATCTACCTCGACAAGGTTGCCGACATGGTGATCGTCAAACAGTCAGCCCACCCTGATGCCGAGGGCGAATCCAACGAGGTGCACGGCCCCCTGATCTGGCACCAGATCGCGCTGCACCTGATGGAGCTGGATAGCGATCAGTGACCGCTGAACCGTGCCAGATCGTCTAGCAGGCACCGCGCCGCCAGCGCGACTATCTTGCCGCCGTCAGTGGCATTGGCCTGGGTGGGGTCTGAGCCGATGCGGCCATCCGGGAAGTCGCGGCGGTAGCGCACTGCATCGCTGATCGAGCCGTTGGGCGCAATCTTCGGGCTCATGGCGGTATGCTGGCGTTCCCGTTCCGGGTACGCCCAGTAGGTCACGGCTACTTCCGAGGCGGTAGCGTGGCTGCCGTGGCCCTCCGGGTAGAGCTGGCCGCAGAGAGACAGAACTTTGCTGAAATCCCACCAGTCCCGGCGTTTCAGCCACAGGTCGGGCCGGGTTTCGGCGCCGCGGGGGTCGAAGCTGCGCCGGGCATGGATCTCGGCAAAGGCCGCTTCGATGGTGGCGATGTTGCCGCCGTGGCCATTGAGCCAGTAGATCCGGTCGAAGCCGTGGCGCAGCAGGCTGTCGGTCCAGTCCACCATGGCTGCGATCATGGTAGAGGGTCGCAGCGTTATGGTGCCGGGGAAATCGAGGTGATGTTGGGCGCAGCCAACGTTGAAGGTTGGTCCTACGAGCAGGTCATCGGGGGCCAGGCTTTCGGCATGATTGGCGATGATTTCCGGGCAGAGCGCATCCGTGCCAAGGAAGCCGTTGGGCCCATGTTGTTCCATTGAGCCGATGGGAATCACGATGGTCGTCGATTTCTTCAGCCAGGCGTCGATGTCTGGCCAGGTGGAAACGGGAAGTCGCATGGGATCAGTCCTGTGGCAAACGCGGGAGATTAGCAGCTGCGGCTGCCGGGGAGCAATGCGCGCGCCACGGTCTCGTTTGTTATACCAGTGCGAATGCGCGCGGGAACGGGAGATGCCAGCCTCTTGCCGGGTCTGTAAAGTGGTACTCTGGGCAGGGCCGCAGGGCCTGTCAGCACAATAATAACGACTGAAAGGGTGACCCGTGCTTGAGATTGAATCATTGCGCCAGCAGGCCATGCTGGATACCGGGCTGGAGGATTTTGGCGATCCGGCGTTTTACGAGGCATTGGAACGGCTGTTGGACGCGCTGCTGACCGAGGCGCGGCTCAACGAGTTTGGCCAGATGCGCGCGGAGATGACAATCCTGGCGGGCCTCAGCAGGCGCCTGCAGATTCAGGACTATCTCTCGGCGCACCCGGAAGTCGCCGATGAGCCCGTGCGCCAGCCGGTATTTATCATCGGCCTGCCCCGCACCGGCACCACCGCCCTGCATCACCTGCTGAACCAGGATCCGCGCAACCGTACCCTGCGCCTGTGGGAGGCCCAGAACCCGGTGCCACCGCCGGAGACCGCCACCTACACCACGGACCCGCGCATTGCCGCGCAGGCCGAAAGTGTGGCCCTTACCGAGACCTTCCTGCCCGGGTTCAAGCGCACCCACCTGATCGACGCCCAGGAGCCGGATGAGTGCTATATGCTGCTCAACCGGAACTTCATGTCAGTGGAGTACCCGGCCCTGTTTCATATCCCCAGCTACGCCAACTGGTTCTACGCCAACCTGTGCCGGTCCGACAGCTACGATTACCACCGGCGCCAATTGCAGTTGCTGCAGTCGCACCACCCGGGCCGCTGGGTGTTGAAAGCGCCGTTCCATCAGCTGGGCCTGCGGGAAATCCTGCGGGTCTACCCGGATGCCATCATTCTCCAGACCCATCGCGCGCCGATGGCGTTTGTCGGCTCCGGCTGCAGTTTCAGTGAAGTGCTGCGGCGCAGCGGCAGCGAGGTAGTCGACCGGGCGGAGATTGGCCGCGACTGGATGAACATGCTCACCGCCTACACCCGCACCTTCGAGGCCGACCGGGCGGCGCTGGAACCTGCGCATCCGGGCCAGTTTATCGATCTGCACCACGATGACTTCCTGCGCGACCCCTGGTCGGTGCTGGAGCAACTCTACGCCCTGCGGGGCATGCCCCTGGATGCTTCTGCACGTGAACGAATGCAGGGCTGGCTGGACGCACACCCTCGCGGGCAGCATGGGGAGCACCGCTACCGGTTACAGGATTACAGTATTGATCGCGGCGAAGTCGAGGCCCTGTTCGGGGACTACATCGGCCGCTACGGATTGAATATGGATGAGGAGAGAGCAGCATGAATGAACCCAAAACCGCAGAGCAGCGCGTTCTGGACGGCAGCAGCTGGAGCGACTTTTGCGATGCCCTGAAAGCGGCGGGCCAGCTGGTGGAAGCGGAGCTGGCCCCGCAGGACGCTTTCAATCGCGCCGAAGGTTACCGCTATCTGAGCCGCATGCTGCGCGCGGGCCTGGAAAGTTTCCTGGAGGCGGGCGACCCGCTGTTCCCGGAGCTGCGCTGTCCCGCTCATGAGACCATCAAGCTGGGCGCAGACAACCCCGACAACCACTACCAGACCGCCAGCATCGACCCCAACCACGACTACCGCATCACCGGTAACCGCGGCACGGTGGATTATCTGGGTTTCGGTACCGTCATCAACCGCTACAGCAGCGGCGGTGGCATGAAGACCGATGGCTGGCTGGACTCGCGGGAGCTGGAGCTCAACCCCGACGGCAGCCTGGAAATTATCGTCAGCCAGACCCGGCAGCCCGGCAACTGGCTGCCCATGGGCCCGGAAACCAATGCCATCAACGTGCGCCAGACCTTCCAGGACCGGCGCCGGGAAACGAAAGCGGAAATCCGCATCGAGCGCATAGGCGCAGAACAGGAGAGGCCGGCACCGTTGAGCCCCGAAAAACTGGACCGCGCCCTGCAGGGTGCGGTCCAGTTCATGCGCAACACCACCGGCCTGTTCGAGGGCTGGGCCGAGAGCTTCCTGCCTACCGTGAACGAGGTGGCGGCCGCGGACCAGGCCTACTGCCAGGCGATCGGCGGCGACCCGAATATCTACTATTTCCACAGCTGCTGGGAGCTGGCGGAGGACGAGGCGCTGCTGATCCACGCTCCCGAGGTGCCGGCCTGCCAGACCTGGAACTTCGTGCTGCAGAACTGGTGGATGGAATCCCTGGACTACCGCTACCACCAGATTCACTTCAACAAGCACACGGCGCAGTACGAAGCGGACGGCGCCGTGGTGATCGTGGTCGCCCATCAGAAACCGCCCCAGGCCAACTGGGTGGAAACCGCCGGCCACCACCGCGGCACCCTGTGCTGGCGCTGGATTGGCGCCAGCGAGCACCCACCGGTACACGCCCGGGTGGTGAAATTCAGCGAACTGGACCGGGTTTGAGCGGGACGGCTCTGCCTATGCCCTCTCCGGGTCCAGGGGCAGGGCCGTCTCCAGCTTGATTTCCCGCAGCGCAATATTTGACTTGATCTGGGAAATCCAGGGGAGGCCGAACAGGAAGCCCTCCAGGAAGGCGTCGAAGCTGGCGATGTTTTCGGTGACCACCCGGAGGATGAAATCCGCGTCCCCGGTAGTGACGAAACACTCCATGACTTCGGGGCGCTGCAGTACAGCGGCTTCGAACTCCGCGGTGCTTTCCCGTACGTGTCGCGCCAGAGTGATATGGATGAAAGCGCAGAGGTTGAGATTGACCTTTTCCCGGTTCAATAGAGCGGTATAGCGCTCGATCACGCCGTTATCTTCCAGTGCCCTCATGCGCCGCCAGCAGGCGGCCGGAGAAATATCCACCGCGCTCGCCAGTTGCTGATTGCTGATACGGCCATCGCGCTGCAGGGCCTGCAGTATCCGGATATCAATGCGGTCCACGATTTCTCTCTGTTAGTGAAATAAAATTTCGAATACCTGTAAATAACGCAAGGATTATCCACTAAAGCGGAGTTTGTTCAAAGAAAAAGGAAGCACATTTCTGGTGCGAAGGACTATAGTTCTACGTTTCCCAGCCAATGGATTGACCTCATGAACCAGCCCGCCGTGATACCGCCCCTGGATGCCTATGAGTTGCAGGACCGCTACCGGCGCGAGACCGGGCGGGTGTTCATGACCGGTACCCAGGCCCTGGTCAGGCTGCCCATGCTGCAGCGGGCCCTGGATCGCCGCCGGGGTCTCAACACGGCGGGCTTCATCTCCGGCTATCGCGGCTCCCCGCTGGGTGCCTACGACCAGGAACTGTGGCGGGCAGAGCGCTTCCTGCGCGACTACGATATCGAATTCCTGCCGGCGATCAATGAGGACCTCGCGGCGACCGCCATCCTCGGCACCCAGCAGGTGGAAACCGATGCCGACCGCGAAGTCGACGGGGTGTTTTCAATCTGGTACGGCAAGGGGCCGGGGGTTGACCGTTCCGGCGACGCGCTCAAACACGGCAATGCCTACGGCAGTTCCCCCCATGGCGGGGTGCTGGTGGTCGCCGGTGACGATCACGGCTGCGTTTCCTCCAGCATGTCACACCAGTCGGATGTCGCCTTCATGGCCTATTTCATGCCGACCCTGAACCCGGCGTCGGTGGCGGAATACATCGAGTACGGCCTGTACGGTTTCGCCCTGTCCCGCTATTCGGGCACCTGGGTCGGTTTCAAGGCCATTTCCGAAACTGTGGAAAGCGCGGCGTCGGTGACGCTGGACTACAGCCGGGAATTCGCCACCCCGACCGATTACGAAGCACCGGAGTATGGTCTCCATTACCGCTGGCCGGACCTGCCCGGGCCTCAGGTGGAAGCGCGCCTGGTGGCCAAACTGGAGGCGGTGCGGGCCTTCGCCCGGGCCAATCCCATCGACCGGGCGATCTACAATATCCCCGATGCCCGCTTCGGCATCATCACCACCGGCAAGGGACACCTGGACCTGATGGAAGCGCTGCGGCTGCTGGGTATCGACGAGCGCCGCGCCCGCGAGCTGGGTATAGACATCTACAAGGTGGGCATGGTCTGGCCGCTGGAAACACGGGGTGCCCGGGCCTTCCTGCGGGGCAAGGACGAAGTACTGGTGGTGGAGGAAAAGCGCGGCATCATTGAAAGCGAGCTGAAGGAAGCCCTGTACGATTACCAGAGCGACAAGCCCAGCCGCATGGTGGGCAAGTACGACGAGGAGGGGCGGCCGCTGGTGCCCTGGACTGGCGAGCTGAGCCCGGCGCTGCTGGCGCCCATTGTCGCCGCCCGCATCACCCACGAGTACCCGGAGGTGCGCTTTGACGAGCAACTGGCGGCCCTGCGGGCGCGGCAGGTGGCGGTCAGCGTACCGACCGACGTCAAGCGCACCCCCTATTTCTGTGCCGGCTGCCCCCACAGCACCTCGACCCGGGTGCCGGAGGGCAGCAAGGCGCTGGCCGGCATAGGCTGCCACTTCATGGCCTCCTGGATGGACCGCAATACCGAGTCCCTGATCCAGATGGGTGGTGAGGGCGTGAACTGGGTCGGCAAGTCGCGCTTTACCGGCAACGGCCATGTGTTCCAGAACCTGGGCGAGGGCACCTACTTCCATTCCGGCTACATGGCGATCCGCCAGGCGGTGGCCGCAGGCACCAACATCACCTACAAAATCCTGTTCAACGATGCCGTGGCCATGACCGGCGGCCAGCCGGTGGACGGGGTCATCACGGTGCCGGCAATTGCCTGCCAGGTTCGCGCCGAGGGGGTGCAGCGTATTGCGGTGATGAGTGACGAGCCGGAAAAGTACCGGGACAAGTCGCTGTTTCCCCCCAGTGCGAGTTTTCACCATCGGGACGAGCTGGACAGTGTGCAGCGGGAATTGCGCGATACCCCCGGAGTCACCGTGCTGATTTATGACCAGACCTGTGCAGCGGAGAAGCGGCGGCTGCGCAAGAAGGGCGCCTACCCGGACCCGGACCGGCGCATGTTTATCAACCAGGCCGTGTGCGAGGGTTGCGGCGACTGCTCGCTGCAGTCCAATTGCCTGTCCATCTACCCAGTGGATACCGAACTCGGGCGCAAGCGCAAGATCGACCAGTCCTCCTGCAACAAGGACTATTCCTGCGTCAAGGGCTTCTGCCCCAGCTTTGTCTCGGTACTCGGCGGTCGCCTGCGGCGTTCGCAGGCGGACCCCGTCGGCGATGAACTTGAGAGCCGGGTGGCGGCACTGCCTGCGCCGCCGGAGGCCGACCTGAGCAACAACTTCAACCTGCTGGTGGCGGGCATTGGCGGCACCGGCGTGGTCACCGTGGGCGCGCTGGTGACGATGGCCGCCCACCTGGAAGGCAAGGGCGCCAGCGTCCTGGATTTTACCGGCTTCGCCCAGAAGGGCGGTGCGGTAATCAGCCATATCCGTATCGGCAGCAGTCCGGCCGCCCTCAACCAGGTGCGGATTGCCGATGGCTGTGCCGACGCCGTAGTGGCCTGCGATATTGTTGTCGGCACGGATCCGCGCACCGTGCGGGTGCTGGCCAGAGACCGGACACGAGTGCTGATCAATCACAGCGAGGTGCCCACGGGCCAGTTCGTGCGCAACCGCAATGCAGACATCAGGATGCGCGAGCGCGAGGCCGCCCTCACCGCCGCGGTCGGCGTCGACAACTTGCACACGGTGCCCGCCAACGAACTGATGGAGCGCATCCTCGGCAACACGGTCTACGCCAACGTGTTCCTGCTGGGCCACGCCTGGCAGCAGGGCGCGGTACCGGTTTCGCTACAGGCTCTGGAACAGGCGCTGAGCCTCAACGGTGTCAATGTGGCGGAGAACCTGCAGGCATTCGCCTGGGGCAGGGTAGCGGCGGTGGACGCCGACTACGTGGGCCGGGTCGCCGGGCTGGTGCAGGTACTGTCCCTGCCGCCAAGCCTGGAGGAGATTGTCGAGCACCGCGCGGGGCTGCTGGTGCAGTACCAGGGTGAATCCCTGGCCCGTGACTATCGCGACTTTATTGCCGGGGTGAAGGCCAGGGAGCAGGCAGTAAAGCCGGGTAGTACCGCCCTGGCCGAGGCCGTGGCGCGCAACCTGTACAAGCTGATGGCCTACAAGGACGAGTACGAAGTGGCCAGGCTCTATACCGACGACAAATTCCGCCAGCAGTTGGAGGCGACCTTTGAAGGTGATTATACCCTGCAGTTCCACCTCGCGCCGCCCGTGTTCAGCCGCGGCCTGGACGAGCAGGGTCGGCCCCGCAAGCGCACGTTCGGGCCCTGGATGCTGCAGGCCTTTGCGGTGCTGGCCCGGTTCCGTGGACTGCGCGGTACCCGGCTGGACCCCTTCGGCTACCACCCGGACCGGCGCCAGGAGCGGGCCCTGATCGCGGACTACCGGGCGCTGGTGCAAGAAGTACTGGCAGGGCTTGCGTCCGCCAATCTCGACCAGGCCCGGGAGTTGGCTCGGTTACCCGAGGAGGTGCGCGGTTACGGCCCGGTGAAGGCGGAGTCCGTGGTCCGCTATCAGGAGCAACGGGCGGGTCTGTTGCATCGCTTCCACAACCCGCAGGCTGTGGTCCAGATACACGCCGCTGCGGTATGACGCCTGGCGGATGACGTCGCCGTAGCGGCAGACTCAGCCCGCCAGCAGGCGCTGGCGGGCGGCGGCATATTCGCGCTGCAGTCGCGCTACCAGTTCCGCCGCGGGCACAATGTTCTTCACCGCGCCGATGCCCTGGCCACAGCCCCAGATATCCTTCCAGGCCTTGGAAGCGCTGTCGCCACCTGAGCCGAAGTTCATGGCCGAGGGGTCGCTGTCAGGCAGGTTGTCCGGGTCCAGCCCCGCCGCTTCGATGGAGGGGCGCAGGTAATTGCCGTGGATGCCGGTGAACAAATTGCTGTAGACAATATCCGAGGCGCCGCAGTCGGCCACGGCCTGCTTGTAGGCCTGCTCGGCGTTTGCCTCCACGGTGGCGATGAAGGCGGAACCGATGTAGCCGAGGTCTGCCCCCATGGCCTGGGCGGCGAGGATGGCATCGCCGGTGGCGATGGAGCCGGACAACAGCAGCGGGCCGTCAAACCAGGCGCGGATTTCCTGGACCAGGGCGAAGGGGGAGATCGGTCCGGCGTGGCCGCCGGCGCCGGTGGCCACCGCGATCAGACCATCGGCGCCTTTCTCGATGGCCTTGTGGGCAAAGCGGTTGTTGATGACGTCGTGCAGCACGAGGCCGCCGTAGGAATGCACCGCTTCGTTGACAGACTCCTTGGCTCCCAGGGAGGTGATCACGATCGGCACCTTGTACTTCACACACAGTTCCAGGTCGTGCTGCAGGCGGTCGTTGGAGCCGTGCACGATCTGGTTGACCGCAAAGGGCGCGGCGGGGGTGTCCGGATTGGCCGCGTCCCAGGCCGCCAGCTCGGAGGTGATCTGCTGCAGCCACTCCTCCAGTTTTTCCGCGGGCCGGGCATTCAGCGATGGGAAGGAGCCGACGATACCGGCCTTGCACTGGGCGATGACCAGGTCCGGGTTGGAAATGATGAACATCGGGGCGGCAAAAGCGGGCAGCCGCAGGCGGCCCTGGAGGGAGGCGGGAAGTGTCATGGTGAGCAGTCTCCGTAGTCTTGGTCAAAATTGGTTTATGCAATTTATTGCATAGCCCAATTATATGCAACCTTTTGCATAAAAAAGGCGTCGGGGGTAAGCTGGACCAAATTGCCTGGAAGGAGGCCCACCGCCGCCATGGCCCTGTCCCACGCTATCATGACCGCCCTGCTGGAAGACGAGATGTCCGGCTATGAGCTGGCGAAAGCCTTCGATGTATCGCTGGGCCTGTTCTGGCGTGCCAGCCACCAGCAGATCTACCAGGAGTTGCACAAGCTGGCGGACAAGGGCTGGCTGCGCCGGGAAACCGTGGCCCAGGAGGGCAAGCCGGACAAGATCGTCTACGGCCTCACCGCCGCGGGGCAGGAGGCTCTGTCGGAGTGGGTTCTGGGTGGCGGCCGGGTGCAGGAAGGCAAGGATGACCTGTTCGTCAAGCTCTACAACCTGGGGCAGGACAATGCCGCCCACCTCGCTGCGGAAGTAAAGCAGCGCCGCGAAAAGATGATGCAGCGCCTCTACCTGTACGAACGGATTCGCCGCCGCCACTACGCCAGCCCGGAATCCCTGCCGGTGCGGCGCAAGGGCGTGTACCTGGCGCTGCTAGCCGGTATCCGCCAGGGCGAGCAGTTCCTGGCCTGGTGTGACGAGGCGCTGGAGATGCTGGCGACAGTGGAGAAATCCTGACCTACGGTTGGGCTACTCTTCCCAGTTCAGCACGACCTTGCTGGCCTCGCCGGCACTCATCACGTCGAACCCCTGCTGGAAATCCCGGTAGTTCATGCGGTGGGTAATCACCGGTGAGATGTCCAGCCCCGATTCGATCATCACCGACATCTTGTACCAGGTCTCGTACATCTCGCGGCCGTAGATGCCTTTCAGGGTGAGCATGTTGAAGATTACGGTGTTCCAGTCGATGGCGGTGTTCTCGCTGGGAATGCCGAGCATCGCCACCTTGCCACCGTGGCACATGTTGGCCAGCAGGTCGCGGAACGCCTGCGGGTTGCCGGACATTTCCAGGCCGACGTCGAAGCCCTCGTGCATGCCCAGGGATTTCTGCGCTTCGGCGATGCTTTCGCGGGTTACGTTGACGGTGCGGGTCGCGCCCAGAGTGGCGGCCAGCTCCAGGCGCTTGTCGATGACATCGGTGATCACCACATGGCGCGCGCCCGCGTGCCGGCATACCGCCGCCGCCATGGCGCCGATGGGCCCCGCACCGGTGATCAGGACATCCTCTCCCAGCAGGTCGTACTGCAGGGCGGTGTGGACCGCGTTGCCGAAGGGGTCGAACAGGGCGGCGACGTCGAGGTCGATGCCAGCGGTGTGTTCCCAGACGTTGGACATGGGCAGGGCCAGGTACTCGGCGAAGGCACCGGCGCGGTCGACCCCGACCCCGCTGGTACGGGCGCAGAGGTGGCGCCGTCCCGCCATGCAGTTGCGGCAGCGGCCGCAGACCACGTGGCCCTCGCCGGAGACAATCTGTCCGGGGCGGAAATCAAGCACGTTCGAGCCCACCTCGACGATCTCGCCGACGAACTCGTGGCCCACCACCATTGGCACCGGGATGGTTTTCTGGGCCCAGGCATCCCAGTGGTAGATGTGCATGTCGGTCCCGCAGATGGCGGTACGCTTGACCTTGATCAGCACGTCGTTGATGCCGATCCGGGGCTCGGGCACGTCTTGCAGCCAGAGGCCCGGGGCCGCTTCCTTTTTTACCAGTGCTTTCATATCCAGTTCACCATTGTGGAAATATTCCGGTATAGTAGACGGCGACTATCCCGTATACAAGAACAAATTCTTTTATTGTGGAAGAACGCCATGTCCAAATCCGCCCTTGATCCCGCCAGCCGGGTCCTCTGCGAACGGGTAACCGAGCTACGCCAGCACCACGGCTTCACTCTCGACCAGCTGGCCGCTGCCTCCGGTGTCAGCCGCTCCATGCTGAGCCAGATCGAGCGCGGCCAGGCCAACCCGACCCTGGCGGTGACCTTTCGCATTGCCCAGGCCTTCGGCCTCAGTATAGGTGAACTGGTGGATGACCCCCTCGCCAGTGGCTTGATCGAGGTGGTGCGGGGCGATGACCCCGCCAGCCTGTTCCGCGCCGACAGCGAATGCCAGATCCGTACCCTGTCGCCGCTGCACATGGAGAAGAGCGTCGAGTTCTACGAATTGCAGATCCAGCCCGGCGCCAGCCTCGACAGCTCGGCCCACTTCAGTGGCACCCGCGAGCTGTTCACGGTCACCGCGGGCAAGGCGGAAATTGTTGCCGGGGGAACCGAGTGCAAGCTGGCGGCGGGGGATTCCGCGCACTACCGGGCCGATGTCGAACACAGTATTCGCGCCACCGGCAGGGTGGCGCTGCAGGGTTATCTGGTGGTGACCTACAAGTAGCACGGCGCCGCATCCGGCGGCCGCAGGAGCCTGACAAATCAAACCCCCGTGCCCCGCCTGTATGCTGGCGCGGCCGCGGCAATGCATGGCCGCCGATGCCGTGGTATACCACCGGTTTCCCCCACGTTCCCGACAGGAGAGGACACCATGCAGGACCTGGATTTCAGCGGCAAGACAGTACTGGTCACCGGCGGCGGCGCCGGTATCGGCAGGGCGATCGCGGAGGCCTTCGCGGCGCGCGGCGCGGCGCTGGTAGTTGCCGAGATCGATCAGCAGCGCTGCTCGGAACTGGAGGCTGCGCTGGCGCAGCAGGGAGTGGATGCCCTGGTGTCCTGCACCGATGTCTGCGACAGCGCCGCGGTGAACGCGTTGATGCAGCAGGTGCAGGAGCGCTTTGGCGGCCTCGATGTGCTGGTCAACAACGTCGGCGATTTTCTCGGCATCATCAAGCCCTTCGCTGCCTGCACCGATGAGGATCTGGAGCGCCTGTACGCCGTCAACCTGAGGCATATCTTCACCGTCACCCGGGCGGCCATTCCCCTGCTGCAGGCGCGTGGCAAGGGCGGCAGTATTATCAGCATCTCCTCCATCGAAGCCTTCCGCGGTATTCCCATGGTCACCACCTACTGCGCCTTCAAGCACGCGATCACCGGCTTTACCCGCAGCCTGGCGCTGGAACTGGGGCCGGACGGCATTCGGGTCAACGCCATTGCCCCGGAGACCACCGAGACCGCCCAGGTGCGCCCATCCGAGTTGATCGCACCCGAGCACCAGGCACACACCCGGCGCTGGATACCGCTGGAGCGTTTCGGTACTCCTGAGGACGCCGCCGGTTGTGCGCTGTTCCTGGCCTCCGAACTGTCGGCCTGGGTGACGGGCACCACCATCAACCTCGACGGCGGCGCGCTGGCGGCGGCGGGCTGGTACCGGGATCCCAATGACCTGTGGACCAATGTGCCGGTGGTGACGGGCAACGGCTTCAATTTCTAGCCCGTTCCTGCTGCGATAATGGCGCCGGTGCTGTAATGCGCCGGCGTCATGCTTTAGTATTCCCCCCAGTATTGCCAGACCAGCGGCCCGGTTGCCGGACCCGCTGCTGGCGCCGGCAGGGCAGGACCCTCGCCGTAATCCTCGCAGCCATGGCCCAACAATGACCACAGCAGACTCCGGCACGCCTCGCGCCTACATCCTGTCCTTCCAGTGCCCCGACCGCCTCGGCGTGGTGGCGAATTACTCGCAGCTGTTCCTGCAGGTGGGCGCCTTCATCACCGAGATTTCCAACTACAGCGACCCGGTGACCGCGACCTTCCATCTGCGTTGCGTATTTGACGATCGGGCGATGACGGTCACCTTCGAAGAATTCAGCGATCGTTTTGCCGAGCTCGCGACCGAAATGAACATGCGCTACCGCCTGCGCCCCGCCGACCAGCTGCCGCGGGTGCTGCTGGCGGTGTCGCGCTACGACCACTGTCTGGTGGCGCTGCTGACCAAGTGGCGTTCGGGCGCATTGCCGGCGGAAATTGTAGGCGTGGTCAGCAACCACGAGGACTGCCGCAGCCAGGTGGAATGGTACGGCCTGCCGTATCACTACCTGCCGGTGACGGCAGAGACCAAGCCGCAGCAGGAGGCGCAGATCCTGGCGCTTATCCATGAGCAGCAGGTGGACCTGCTGGTGCTGGCGCGCTACATGCAAATACTCTCGGATGACCTGTGCCGGGAATTGGAAGGGCGCGCGATCAACATCCACCATTCGTTCCTGCCGGGCTTCAAGGGAGCCAAGCCTTACCACCAGGCCTATGATCGCGGGGTCAAGGTCATTGGTGCCACTGCCCATTACGTGACCCCTGATCTCGACGAGGGGCCGATCATCGCCCAGGAAGTGAAGGCAATCGACCACCAGGTGTCCGTCGAGCAGATGATCCACCTTGGCCATGACACCGAAGCCACCGCCCTGTCCCACGCCGTGCGTTTGCACTGCGAGGAGCGGGTGCAGCTGAACGGTCAGCGCACGGTGATTCTCTAGGCCCGTGGAACGCTATTCCGCCTTTGCCCTGCTTAAAAACGCCCTTGGCGGCCATCGCCACTGGCCCCAGGCCTGGCGCAGCCCGGAGCTGAAGCGGCAGTACGACGTGGTGATCATCGGCGGTGGCGGCCACGGCCTGGCGACCGCCTACTACCTGGCGAAAGTCCACGGCATCAGCAATATTGCGGTACTGGAAAAGGGCTGGCTGGGGGGCGGTAACACCGGTCGCAATACGGCGGTCAGCCGCTCCAATTATTTCTACCCCGAGAGCACCCGCTTCTATGAGTACTCCCTGAAGGGCTATGAAAGCCTCGGGCGCGAGCTCAATTTCAATATCATGCTGAGCCAGATCGGCATCATCAATCTGGCCTGCAGCCGCCACGAACTGGAAATCTTCCGCCGCTGGGCCACCGCGATCCAGGTACAGGGGGTGGACTCCGAGGTGCTGGGCCGGGAGCAGATCGCCACCATGGTGCCGATGCTGAACATGAGCGCCAGCGCCCGCTATCCCGTGCACGGGGGATTTATCCAGCGCCGCGGCGGTATCTCTCGCCACGACGCGGTGGCCTGGGGCTATGCCCGCGCGGCCAGCAGCCTCGGGGTGGATATCATCCAGAACTGTGAGGTCACCGGCATCGAGGTGAGCGACGGCTGCGTGCGCGGGGTCAAGACCAGCCGCGGCAGCGTGCGCACCGACAAGCTGGGAATGGCGGTGGCGGGGCATAGCACGGTGGTCGCGGCAATGGCGGGGGTGAAACTGCCCATCGTCAGCCAGACCCTGCAGGCGATGGTGAGCGAGCCAGTCAAGCCCTGCCTGGACCATGTTGTCATGTCGCCCATGGTGCACTGCTACATCTCCCAGTCCGATCGCGGCGAGATCGTCATTGGCGGCGGCGCCGACACCCATCCATCCTACGGCCAGCGCGGCAGCCTGCAGTCGACGGAGGCGGTACTCAATGCGGCGGTGGAGCTTTATCCGATGCTGAGCCGGATGAAGCTGATGCGGCAGTGGGGCGGCATAGTCGACATCGCGCCGGATGCGAGCCCCATCGTATCGAAGACCCCGGTCACCGGTTTCTACATCAGCACTGGCTGGGGCACCGGTGGCTACAAGGCCATTCCCGCCGGCGGCGAGACCCTCGCCCACACCATCGCCCACGACGCACCGCACCCCTTGGTGGAGCCCTTCTCCCTGGACCGCTTTGCCCGCGGCCGGCTGATCGATGAAGGCGCCGCGGCCGGCGTGGCGCACTAGGGTGGCACCGGCGTGATGCGCATTGAATGCCCCTGGTGCGGCAGCCGCAGCGAAGACGAGTTCGTCTGTGGCGGCCAGTCACATATCGCGCGCCCGGAGCCGGCCACTGCCAGCGATGCGGAGTGGGCAGCCTACCTCTACCAGCGCGACAATCCGAAGGGCCTGCATCATGAGCGCTGGTTGCACCGCTTCGGTTGCGGCCAGTGGTTCAATGTGGCGCGGGACACCGTGAGCCACAACATCCTGGCCAGCTACCCCATGACCGCCCCCAAACCCGAACTGCCGGATGCGAATGGAGGTGAAGCGTGAAGCGCAGCCGCCAGCGCCTGCCCCATGCACGGGTGGACACCGGGCAGCCGCTGACCTTCCAGTTCGACGGCGAGACCTTCCGCGGTTACGCCGGGGACACCCTGGCCTCGGCGCTGCTGGCCAACGGAGTCAGCATCGTCGGGCGCAGTTTCAAGCTGCACCGGCCCCGGGGCGTATTCGCCGCCGGCCGGGAAGACGCCAACGCACTGGTGCAGCTGGAGAGCGGCACCTGGTCCGAGCCGAATGCGCGGGCCGCCCTGGTGCCGTTGTATCAGGGCCTTGTTGCGAAGGGCCAAAATGCCTGGCCGTCGCCGGACTGGGATTTGCTCGCGGCACTCGGCCTGCTGAAAAAAGTGCTGCCCGCCGGGTTCTACTACAAGACCTTCATCTGGCCCAACTGGAAAAACTGGGAAGGCCTGGTGCGGCGCCTGGCGGGGCTGGGACGGGCGCCCTCGGCGCCGGATCCGCAGTACTATCTCAAGCAGACCGTGCACGCCGAGGTAGTGGTCGTGGGCGCCGGCCGCGCGGGGCTGGAGGCGGCCCTGGCGACGGCGCAGGATCCCGCCTGCAGGGTGCTGCTGCTGGATGAGCAGGAGGAGCCCGGCGGCGCCCTGCTGGCGAGCCCGGATCCGGCGGACCGGACGTGGCTGGCGAGCATGCTGGAGCGTATCGCGCAGTGCCCGAATATCACCCTGATGCCCCGCAGCTCGGTCAACGGCTACCATGATCACAACGTGCTGGCCGCCCTACAGCGGGTGGGGAGCCACCTCGGCCCGCAGGCAGACAGTGCAGCGCCGCGGGAGATCTTCTGGCGAATTTGCGCCGGGCGGGTGGTGCTGGCCACCGGCGCCCTGGAGCGGCCGCTGGTGTTTCCCCATAATGACCGGCCCGGCATCATGCTTGCCGGCGCGGTGCGGGAGTATACCCATCGCTACGGCCTGACTCTGGGCGAGCGCATCGTCTTCTTTGCCAACAACGATTCCGCCTGGCACACCGCGCTGGAGATGGTGGCGCACGGTGTACCGGTAACGGCCATCATTGATGTGCGGCTCGGGGTGGCGCCGGAACTGCTGCGGCGGGCCACGGCGGCCGGGATCGAGGACCGGCTGGGCTATAGCGTGGTGCACACCCGCGGCCGGGGAGCGCTCCGCCAGGTGTTGATACAGCGCCTGACCGAGGACGGGGGCGGCCTGCAGGGGCCGCGGGAAACCCTGGACTGCGACCTGCTGGCGATGTCCGGCGGCTGGACGCCTACGCTGCACCTGTACTCCCAGTCCGGCGGCAAGCTCGCATGGCGGGAAGAGGACACCTGCTTGGTGCCCGGAACCGCGAACCAGGCGGTGACCGCGGTCGGGCGCGCCAATGGCGACTTCCCTCAACCCCTGCACACACAGGCCCACTGGCTCACGCCCGGGGTGTCTTCCGACTGCCAGTGGGTGGACTTCCAGTACGACGTCACCGCCGCGGACATCCAGCTGGCGGCTCGGGAAAATTATGTTTCGGTGGAGCACGTCAAGCGTTACACCACCAACGGCATGTCCGTCGACCAGGGCAAGACCAGTAACGTCAACGGTCTCGGTATCCTGGCGCTGGCCACCAACCGCAGCATTCCCGAGGTCGGCACCACCCGCTTCCGGCCGCCGTACCATCCCGTGACCATTGGTGCCTGGGCCGGTGTCGAGCTGGGCGCGCTGTATCAGCCGTTTCAGCGCCTGCCCGCGCACACCTGCCACGCCGCACTGGGCGCCCAGTTTGTGGACATGGGCGGCTGGCAGCGCCCCGAATGCTACCCGCGAGCGGGGGAGAGCGAACAACAGGCCATTGCCCGCGAAGTGCTGGCAGTGCGCGGCGCTGTCGGCCTGCTCGACTATTCCCCGCTGGGCAAGCTTGAGGTTCACGGCCCGGACGCCCGCGAGCTCCTGAACCGCATGTACGTCAACAATCTCGCAACCCTGCCGGTGGGTGCGGCCCGTTACGGCCTGATGCTCAACGAGCAGGGTATTGTGGTGGACGACGGCGTGGTGGTCTGCCTGGCGGAGGACCACTTCCTGCTGCATACCACCAGCGGCGGCGCCGCCTCCGTGCACCGCGCCCTGGAGGAGTGGCTGCAATGCGAGTGGGTGGCGCTGCGGGTGCTGGTGACCAATGTCACCACGCAGTGGGCCACGTTCATGCTCAGTGGCCCCCGGGCCCGCGCAGTGCTGGCGCAGCTGTCCGGTGATATCGACCTGGGCGGTGACGCCTTTGCCCACATGCAGTTCCGCAGCGGCAGCCTTTGCGGCGTGCCGGTACGCATCCTGCGCGCCAGCTTCACCGGCGAAGTGTCCTTCGAGATCAGCGTCCCCGCGGCTTGCGGCGAGTCCCTGTGGGAGGCATTGATGACAGCGGGCGCGTCGCACGGTGTCACCCCATTCGGCATTGAATCCCTGATGGTGCTGCGCACCGAGAAAGGCTTCCTGCACGTCGGCTCCGACACCGACGGCAACACCATGCCCCAGGACCTGGGCTGGGGTGGAGCCATTGCCAAACAGTCTGTCGATTTTATTGGTCGCCGCTCCCTGACGCTGGAGGTGGGGCAGGATCCGGAGCGCCTGCAATTCACGGGAATTGCCCTGCTGGAGGAGTCCGCAACCACAGTCAGCGGCGCTCATGTTCTTTCCGGGGATGGCAAGAGCAGCGCCGGTTATGTCACCTCGGCCTGCTTCAGCCCGACCCTGGGCCGCGCCGTGGCGCTGGGTATTGTCGCCGGCGCCCGGGCGCGGGTCGGTGAGATCGTATCGGTGTACTACGAGGGCAAGATCCAGCCGGCGCGGCTGGTGGCGCCCTGCCAGGTCGATCCGGCGGGCACGCGTCTGCAGGCCGATGCCACCACACCGCAGCCGGTCGCACCTCAGCCGGCCGCACCTCAGCCGGCCGCACCTCAGCCGGCTGCATCCCTACATGTGCCGCAAATTCTTGCCGTGTGTAGCCCCATGGCTGGCACCAACAGTATCACCAGGAAAGAATTCCGGCTGCGGCATGAAACGGCCTGCGAGCTGATTCGCCTACAGGTGTTCCATCGCGACCGGGCGTTGCTCCCCGCACTGACCGCAGCGCTGGGTTTCGAGCTGCCCGCTCCCGGCGAAGCACGACGTCAGGGCAGCTGGCGCTGGTTATGGTCGGCACCCGGTGACTGGCTGCTGGCGGTGCCAGCGGGGGAGGGCAGCGCTGCACTGAAGACCTTGCGCGATGCAACTGCGGGAATGTGGGCCGTGGCAACGCCCATCACTGACAGCCAGGTAATGCTGGTCCTTGACGGCGCGCGAGTGCGCGACGTGCTCGCCCGCGGCTGCGCCCTGGATCTGCACCCGGCGCATTTTGGCGGCGACCGCTGCGCGGTCACGCGCTTTGCGGGAGTGTCCGTACTGCTGGCCCCCAGCGGCGGCGACGGCTTTCTGCTGCTCGCCTGCCGTTCGCTGGCGGTGTGGCTGCGGGACTGGTGTGAGGCTGTGAGCCGGGATTGCTGAGATCAGATTACTCCACTGGACGTAGATCCAGGTCGTGGAAGTCATACGAGAAGTCAGTGGCCGGTGACACCGCCTGCATGCGGATGCGCTCGATGCCGCCCTGTGGGTCCAGGGTAAAGGAAACATAGGCGTCCGCCAGCAACTGGCGGTTGGTCCAGCGCGCGACAAAAGTATCGTACTGAAAGTGCTCCAGCGGACCACTCAGCGGCGCGTTGCGGGAGGAGTCGAACCAGAGTGTATTGTCATCTTTCAGCGTGATGGTGATCTCGCCATACCAGGGGTCACGATAGCGACCCGCGTAGCGGTCCAGGGGCAAGCTGGGTTTACTGTCTGCCGCCCGCGCTGCCGCTGCCGTGGCTACGGTATCTTCACTGTCAGCCGCGCGCTGCGACATCAGGCCAGCGACAATTTCGATCCAGTCGGCTTCGGGGCTGGTATCGGCGCCGGCAATCGATGCCGCCAGAATATGATTGACGATCGCCCGGGGGGCGGGCGACATCAGGTTGTTGGAGGCGAAGACAGCCAGCTCCCGCTCCGGCAGCAGGGCGATAAAGGTGGTCATTCCCCACAGGCCGCCGCCGTGCGACAGCACCAGCTCACCGTCAAAAGTGGACACATTCCAGCCCAGCGCATAGGCACTGAGGTGCGCGCCCGCGTGCTCGACCAGGTATCCCGGCGGCGACATCAGTGTTACCGGGCGCACCAGTTCGGCAAAGTGCTCCGGCTCCAGCAGGACCGTGCCATCGGGCAGAGCGCCACCTGCCAGCAGCATTTGCATCCACTTCGCCATGTCCGCCGCACTGCAGGTAATACCACCGGCCGCGGCGATCACCGCGGTCGTGCCGGCGCGAGTGACCTGCAGCTCCCCTTCCAACAACAGGTGCGGCGTGGCATGCGCCGCCTTGGGAGCTGCCCTTTCCAGGGTTGCCGCACAACTGTCCATGTTCAGTGGCTGTAGCAGCCGGCGCTCCAGAAACTCCTCGAAAGGTAGCCCCGCCACCCGCGCCACCACCTCGCCGGCGACGATATACAGCAGATTGTCATAATCGTAGCGGGAGCGAAAACTGCTGCTGGGCTGTAGATGCCTGAGGGCGTAGATAATCTCGTCGCGCGTGGCGTTGCCCTCGGGGAACATGAGCAGATCACCGGCACCCAGAGGCAGGCCGCTGCGGTGGGTGAGAAGATCACGCACAGTGAACTCCCGGGTCACCCAGGGATCATGCATGCGGAATTCCGGCAGGTAGTCGATGACCGGGGTGTCCCAGCCCACCTTGCCCTCCTGCACGAGCAAAGCCAGGCTGGCGGCGGTGAAGGCTTTGGACACCGAGCCGATCTGGAACAGCGTCTCCGCCGTCACCGGCAGCTCGCTGTGCATGTCGCGGATGCCATAGCCAGCTGCGTGATGGACATTGCCGGCGTGGACTACCGCTACTGTCATGCCCGGCACCGCAAAAGTCTCCAGGGTGCGCGCGACAGCGGCATCGATGGCTTCCACCGAGGGTGGGCTGGCCGCGGCGGCGTACAAGCTCATCTGCAACAGGCCGACGGCAAGTGGGGCGCGCCATGCCCGCGATTTTAACCGTGACGTCATCCCCATAATTCAACCTCCGGTGGCATGACCACGCCACCCTCGTAGTTCATGGCATTATCGCGGTCCCGGGTCAGGAACAGGGCGCCGTCGAGATCGACAAAACGACACAGCTGCGCCACCACGAACCCTGGCGCCATCGCCAGCGACGTACCCACCATATTGCCGACCATCAACCCGATGCCCCGTTGCCGGGCCAGGTCCGCCAGGCGCAGGGCCTCGGTCAGACCGCCGGTCTTGTCCAGCTTGATGTTGATCATCTGATAGCGGCGTGCAGCCTGGTCGAACTCAGTGGTGTCGAGGCAGGACTCGTCGGCGCACAGGGGCAGCGGAGGGTTGTAACCCTCGAGCTCGGCATCGGCTCCGCGCGGCAGGGGCTGCTCAATCATGGCAATGCCGAGGTCGCGGAACTGCGGCGCAAGTTTCTTCAGTTGTGCAAAGGTCCAGCCCGCGTTGACGTCTACCACAATCTCCGCATCGGGCCGCGCCTCGCGGACCGCCGATATACGCTGCAGCGGCTCCTCCGCGCTCAACTTGACTTTGATCCGGTCGGTGTCCAGCGCGCGGGCGGCTGCAGCCATTTGCTCGGGGCTGGCGATACCGACCGTATTGACGGTCGTCACCGGCTGGACCGTCATATGCAGCAGCGACCAGACCCGCCGGCCCGCCTGCTTGGATTCCAGGTCCCAGAGCGCACAATCCAGCGCATTGCGGGCACCGCCTGCAGGCAGCAGACGTAACAGGTCTTCCCGCGTGACGCCCTGCAGCACTGCGTCGCGCACAGCTTCGATTTGCGCCACAATCCCTGCACCGGTTTCCTGCAGATAGTAGACGCCAGCCCCCTCACCGTGCCCGACGTGGTCGCCGTCACGGATCGTGACGTAGACCAGTTCGACCTCGGTGAAGGTGTACCCGGTAATCTGAAAAGGTTGCTTCAGGGGCCAGGGTTCAACAGATATTTGCATCTCGCGCACGCGGCTCTCCTACCGGCAACGGGAATTCTGGTAACGGCACGGGCTCATCCCGGCAGCCACCCTCAGAAGTAGTTGAAGCCAAGTATGTTCCAGTAGTAATAGAACCAGACCATGAACAGCGCCGCGCCGGCAATCACGGTAAGGCGCAACCGGGCAAATACACCTCCGAGCAGCCCGCCCCGCCAGGCGCGGGTGGTGGTATACAGCAGCCATACCGTGCACAGGGTGGTTAGTATCGGCAGCCAGAGCCACAGTTTGAAGATCAGCGGAATGCCGTCGAACAACTGTTCCATCAAGGTGGAAATCAACACCACGCCAGTCACCAGGGTCAACAACTGGATTCCGCTGGTCAACACCGCAACCCGCAACACGGCGCGATCGGAACTACCCCAGTTGCGTATCTCTCTACGCTGATAGAAACGTCGCGCCAGGACCGCAATGAACACCAGGACCGACAGCCCCAACAGGGTGAAGTTGAACCCCGGTGTGGCGAAAGCGGGCAGTTTGCGTGTGGACATGAAGGGCAAACCATCGAGCACGAAGCCGGTAATCTCTCCGCTGGCATCCTCCTGGAAGGCCACCAGTCGCGGTGCCATGCCACCCAGCAGGGACACCCCCGGATGCTTCTCGCGGAACAGGTTGTGCTCCACCTCCACATACTGCTTGGCGCCATCGCCAATGACGAGGACCAGGGTATTGTCCGGGCCCGGCGCCACGGTGATGCCACCACCCATGCCCAACAAGGCCTTTTCCAGCTTGGTGAAGCTGCTACGCCAGAAGCCATAGGTACCGGCGTAGCGCCCGGCACGCTCAGCGAAATCCTCTGGCACCACTGGGGGTAGCTCCTGCAGCGGATAGAAACGGTCGTAAAGTGAAGGTAGCAGTGCCGTGCGTACCGCGCCGCCACCACTGGCCCCGAAAGAGGCAAAGACTGACAGCTCTTTGTCGCGGTCTATCCCGAGGATAGAGTGGAACCACTGGGTGTCACCGCCGTGACCCATGACCCGGTGGCCGTTGATTTCCGTCGCGTAAAATCCCAGCCCCATGCCCAGTAAACGCGAGTCATGAGAAAATTCGTCGCCAAGCATTTTCTCCACTGTGGCAGCCTTGAGGATACGCGCGCCGTCCAGCTCACCGCCATTGCGGATGGCCTCGGCAAACCGGATCATGTCGGTGGCGGTTGCCGATGCTCCGCCCGCGGGGCCGAAGTTGGCCACGAGTTCAAAGGGGCGAGCGACGTAACCACCGGCGTCGAGTTCGTAGCTGACCGCCATATTGGCTGCCAGCCTGGAGGGAAGCGGTTCTTCAAACGAAGAGTTTTGCATCTGCAGCGGATCGAAGATGTTGCGCTGCACATATTCGTTGAAGGAAAGCCCCGACACATTGGCGACGATCAAGCCCGCGAGTGATGTCGCGTAATTGGAATATGCGGTCTGCGCGCCGGGCGGGTTGACCCTGGCCGGCTGATACTTTTCCATGGATTCCGCCAGCGGCAGTAATTTTTCCGGATTTTCGACAATCAGATAACCCAGCACGCCATCTTCAAAGCCGGCGGTGTGGGTGAGTATGTGGCGCAGGGTTACGGGCTCGGGATAGGTATCGTGGATGCTGAAGCCACTGAGGTATTCGTTGACGTCGGTATCGAGATCCAGCCGGCCCTGTTCTACCAGTTGCATGACCGCTACCCAGGTAAACAGCTTGGATACGGAGCCAGGCCGGAACAGCGTCTTCTCTGGCTGCACTTCCACACGGCGCTCCAGATCCTGGTGGCCATAGCCGCGCGACACTATCAGCTCGCCACGAAGGGCGATGGCAACCGTCCCGGAAGGGCTGCCATTGGCTCTCATCAGCGGAATCACCAGGCCATCCACAAAAGCTTCCAACTCGGCCGGATCCAGACGGCCCTCGTCGGCATGAGCCGCCTGAGTGGTAACCAGGGCCAGTGATAGTGTGGCCAGACATTTGAATATTATGTGCATTGGTTTCAGCTCCCCCGGGGCAGAATGCCCTTCTGCGAACGATACTAGCGGCCTATCCCGGGGAGCGGCTAGGCCAAAACGTCGCAATTATGTGCAGATTCGGCGGCGGAGCTTGTTTATACTCTCCGCATCACCGCGCCGCGCCACCAAACATCCGGGACCCTCACTATGCATTATGGAGACGAGTACGGCATTGTCTGTGACCGCCCGCTCGACCTCGACAGACTGACTCCTGCCGCCCTGGGCAGGCTGTTTCGCAATGCCCACAGGTTGACCGGCTTCGACTCGGCAGGGGACCGAAGCTTCATCGAGGATGAAGCGCTGGACTGTTTCGAAGGCCAGCCCCTGTGCTACCGCGTCGACGATAGCAGCATGATTGAGATCAACAACTCCACGATCAATCGGCCGATGGTTATCCGCAACCAGATGGCGGACCTGGTCAGCTTTCAGTTCGTGTCCATGGTGCGCAGATCGGAATTCCTCGGCAAGCGGCGCCACGTGCACGACCTGGGGCCAGCACTCATTGTCACCGCAATTCCGCAGAAGGAAGTCACCTACCGGGTACCGGAAACCGAAGTACCGATTCGTCACGTCGCAATATATACCACGCTTTCCAGCATACTGGAGCGCATGGGCGAGTCCCGGGAGGTCTACCCGGACTGGCTGGCGGAGTTGCTGGCGGGATCAGAGCGGAAGACCCAGCAGCGAGTCTTCTTCCTGGAGGACATTTACCGCGAACCCATCTGGTCCTGTTTTCACCTGCCGGTTTCCGGTTCCCTGCTCGGCCCCTGGATGGCAGCCAAGTTCGGTGAGCTACTGTGCATAGGTCTGCAGATCCTGAAGAACAGCCACGCTTCGGTGGATAGGGGGCCGCTGGACTTCGATCTTCCCTGGGCGGAAAAAATCCGCAAGGCGCGCAGCATCCTCAGCCTCGAGTACGCCTGCCCGCCGTCACTGCCCCAGCTGGCGCGCATGCTCGGGATTTCCGAGACCCAGCTCAAAACCGGTTTCAAATCCATGAACGGCACCACCATCATGCAGTACTGCATCAACAAGCGTGTAGAGGCGGCGCGCTTGTTGCTGAAGGACAACCGACATTCCATTTCCGAGATTGGCGATATTGTCGGATACGAGGATCACTCCGCTTTTTCCCGGGCCTTTCGTCGCCTGAATGACTGTAGCCCGCAAGAGTGGCGCCGCACATGGAGTCGCTGACAGCATAAGGTCGGACTGGCAGCGGTAACCGGATCTGCACAGTAATCTGCCGAATCTGACTACAGGCTGCCGCGCCGGCCGGCGTAACATCGAGTCCAAACCATCATTCGGCAAACAGGCTTGCCTGGGACCGCCGCACTTATGCACTGGGGAAAAGTTGCCATGAAGAGAGCGACACAGTTCAGCAGAAACAGGATAGCGGCTGGCGTGGGGATGCTCGCCGCGGTGGCCGGGGGGTTCACCATGCCGTCGGCGCAGGCGCAGGAAAACCGGCTGCTCACGCTGGAAGAAGTGGTGGTCAGCGCCTCTCGCCGCGATGAATCGTTGCAGGATGTCGCCCTGGCGATGAGTGTACTGGATACGGGCAACCTGGCGGACGCCGGCTTCACCAGCCTGCCGGAAATCGTGCCCGGAGTCTCAATCGTGGATACTGGCGGTCCTTGCAGCAACTCTGTCTATATGCGGGGGATCAATGCCGTGCTTGCCGCGGGGGTGGCGACCTATGTCGATGACATTCCCTTCGGCTCCTCCACTATCTACACGAACCCGGCACCATTGGACGGTACCCTGCTCGACCTCGGCACCCTGGATGTGATGAAAGGGCCCCAGGGAACGCTGTGGGGGGCGAGCGCCATGGGCCGCCAGTGACCGCCTTGATATCAAGCTCCAGGGCCTGTACCAGAAATCCACCCAGGACGGGTTGGCAACCGTCCAGGCGAATCACGCGGACGACACCTTCCTGCCCGGAGTCGGCAAGGGTGAGCCCTGGTTCGGTGAGTACAAGACCGGCCAGGAGCAGATCAACCCCAGCGAATTCGAAGCCCGTATGCTGGGCCTGACCATCAACTACGATCTGGACTTCGCCACGCTCACCTCGGTCACCAGCACCCAGGAGCTGACTTTCGGGCAAACAATTGACCTGACCATTCCCTTTGCCGGCTTCGCTGACCTTTTCTTCCCCGAGACGGCCCCTCACAGCTCCGCCGTGTTGGCCGCCGAACTGGGATTCGACAAGGTAACCCAGGAACTGCGCCTCACCTCCAGCTCGGACCAGCAGTTGCAGTGGATTCTCGGCGCCTTCTACGCCAAGGAGGAAGGATTCAACATTCAGGACCTGCAGGTGACCCCGAGTGCGCCGCTTTACTTCGGCAACTTCCCTTCGGATTACGAGGAGGTGTCCCTGTTCGGGAACCTCACCTACGAATTCAATGACCAGTTCGATACCAGCGTGGGCATTCGCTATTCCGACTACGAGAACGACGTTCAACTTCAGGCGATCGGCCCCCTGCTGGCACCGCTGGCGCTAAACGAAATCACCGACGACTTCACCAGCTACCTGTTCAACTTGCGCTACCGCCCCAATGACCAGCTCGCCCTCTATGCCCGTGCCGCCAGCGGTTATCGGCCCGGTGGGGCCAACTTCGTGCTGCTGGACCCCACTGGGGCACCGTTGACACGCGAGTTCTTTGAACCCGACACCCTGTGGAGTTACGAGATAGGGGCCAAGGGCAGCCTGGCCGACGGCCGCCTGGTCTATGATCTCGCCGCATTCTACATCGACTGGGAAGATTACCAGATCCAGGTGGTTCGCAGCGGAGTGGCCGTGGCGAGCAACGCGGAGAAGGCGGTCAGCAAGGGCCTTGAAGCCTCGCTCAGCTTCGCCGCCACCGACGCCCTGACCCTGCGCTCCACCCTGTCGTTCACCAACGCAGAACTGGCAGCGGATGCGGTCCCGCCCACGGACCGTTGGTGCCGTACTGAAGTGGCATTTCCTCTGAGCCGGCAGACCAGAGCCTGATGCCGCTGATCGAGGGTGACCAGACCTTTGCCCTGAGCGCGTTCTTCGTCACCCTGGTCGCGTTCGGCCTGTGGACTGAGACCCGCAAGCTGGGCCAGCACCTGGGCGGACCGCTGGTCCTGCTGGTGCTGGCCATGCTGGCCTCCAACCTCGGCGTTGTTCCCCATAGCGCACCGCTGTATGGCGACGTTATGGGCCTGCTGGTGCCGTTAGCGATTCCGCTGCTGCTGCTGCGGGCCGACCTCGGCGTCATTCTGCGCGAGTCCGGCCCCATACTGCTACTGTTCGGACTGGCTACGTTCGCCACGCTAGTGGGCGTGCTGGTTGCGGTGCAGCTGGTCGACCTTGGGCCGGAAACCGCGGCCCTTGCGGGCACCATCACCGCCAGCTACATTGGCGGCTCCCTCAATTTCGTCGCTACAGCGGAGGCCATCGGTCTGCGCGATTCCTCGCTCTATGTTTCCGCCCTGTCAGCTGATGCCCTGGGCGGGGTGTTTTTCCTGCTCCTGCTGATGCTGCTGCCCCTGTCGAGCCTGTTGCGTTTGGCGCTGCCCTCACGCTTTCTCGATACCGCCACCGGGGATTCGTTGCCGGCAGACATAGCGCCGCCCAGTGACGAGCCAGAGAGCGCGGCGCCTTTTGCCCTGCTCCCCATGGTTAACGGCCTTGCTCTCAGCTTCGTGATCTGCGCCATTAGCATGGCTGTCGCGGCTTCATTGGGGCAGCAAGCGCTGTTTATCCTGCTGGTGACGCTGCTGACCCTGGTGGTGGCCAACACTGCACGCCCTCTGGTCAGGCACATTGCGCAGGAATTCGAAATCGGCCGCTTCTTCATGTATCTGTTTTTTGCCATCATTGGCGCCAGCGCCGAGCTTGCAACGGTGCTCGGCAGCGCCCTGCCGCTGGTCATGTTCGTGTTGCTGGTGGTGCTGGTGCATCTGGCGATAGTGCTACTGGCAGGCTGGTTGCTGAAACTCGACCTGGCGGAAGTCATGGTGGCGTCCAACGCCTGTATTCTCGGGCCGCCGGCTGCCGCAGCGATGGCCGCCAGCCGCGGCTGGAATACGCTGATCGCCCCCGGGGTGATGGTGGGCATGCTGGGCTACGCTATTGGGACGTTTCTGGGGATAGGGGTGGCGAAGCTTCTCGGTTGAGTCTGGCAAGAGCGGAAGGTGACGCCATGCTGTTGCTGGATTTAAGTATGGCGGCATGACCGAAGGCTTTGCGGCGGACCTGGTTCCTGCCCACGGATAAGCTCGAATGGCGCTGCAAGTATCTGCAGCAGGGTATCGAGGCGAACTACTACAGCGACGTGCTGCTCGAGGTGCCCGGGTGTATTTCTGGCACTGGCGCGATACCACAGGCGGCGGGCGGGCCCGTCCCTGCTACAGAATCCAAAAGGGGGAGTCTCAAAGTGAGCAACAGTATGATCCTTGGCATTGGTGCACTGCTGGCGTTGGCTTGTGGTGGTGCCGCTGCCAATCCCCAGCCTGCCCACTATGATATTGCTATTCTCGGCGGCAGGGTCATCGACCCGGAAACTGGCCTGGACGCGATCCGCAATGTCGGTATCCGGGGTGACAGGATCGTGGCGGTCGCCGAGGCGGCGATGACGGCGACCACCGTCATTGACGCCAGCGGACGGGTGGTCAGTCCCGGCTTTATCGATTTGCACGCTCACGGGCAGACCGTACTCGCCGCCCGCATGCAGGCGCTGGACGGCGTCACCACCGCACTGGAACTCGAAGCCGGTGTGCTGCCGGTGGAGGATTTCTATGCACAACGCGCAGACCAGGGCAGGCCCATCAATTACGGTACCGCGGTCAACTGGGCCAGCGCCCGTATTGCTGTGTTGATGAACAAGTCGCCGCAAGCAGACATCAGCTGGTTCATGCAGCAGTTTTCCAATCCCGCCTGGCAAAGCCGGCTGGCCACCGAGCCCGAGGTTGAGCAGATGGCCAAGCTGGTACAGGAAGGCCTGGACCAGGGTGCGCTCGGCGTCGGCTTCCTGCTCGGCTACGCCCCGGGCACCGGCCGCAAGGAATACTACCGGATGACGCAGCTGGCCGCGCGCAACAGCGTGCCCACCTTCACTCACGCCCGCTTTCTGTCAATGCTTGAGCCAGACAGCTCCTTCGAAGGCACGCAGGAGATCATCGCCACTGCCGCGGGCACCGGTGCCCAGGTTCATATTGTGCATCTGAATTCCATCAGTCTGCGCGATATCGGGATTGTCTCCTCCATGATCGCCGGCGCCAGAGAGCGCGGCGTTCGCGTCACCACCGAGGCCTATCCCTATGGCGCCGGGTCTACGGGTATTGGCGCCGCCATGTTCCGGGGCCCCGACTGGCGCGAGCGGATCGGCGGGGTCACCGCCGGCAGTTTCGATGTCGACGGCGAGCGGCTCAGCGAAGACGAGCTGGCGCGCCTGCAGCGCGAGGCACCCGGGACCCAGACCGTGCTGCATTTTCTGGACACTACAAACCCGCGGGATCAGCAATTGCTGGATCAGGCTGTGCTGTTTTCCGGCGGCGTAATCGCCTCCGACGGAGGTGACTGGACAGTGGCGGGCGAGCCGCTGCCGCCGGCAACCTGGCCGCTGCCGGAGGGGGCCTGGAGCCACCCCCGCTCGGCCGGTACTTTTGCCCGTTTTCTGCGCCAGTACGTGCGCGAACAGAAGTCACTCACCTTGCTTGCAGCGATCGAACGGATCACTTTCGGCCCTGCGGCGATCATGCAGGAGTCGGCGCCCCAGCTGCGCCAAAAGGGTCGCATCCAGCCGGGGGCGGACGCTGATATCGTGGTGTTTGATCTGGCCCGGATTACTGACAACGCCACCTATGCCACGCCTGCCCAGCCTTCCGGCGGCATCGACTATGTGTTGGTCAATGGCGAACTTCTGGTGGCGGAGGGGCGGCTCGATACCGCAGTGATGCCCGGTCGGCCGATGCGCAATGAGCGGCGCTGAATGGGACGTGCTCGCGGCGAACTGGAATATGGCTGCCGCTGAGGCGAAGGGGTCATGAATTTTTTCCGTAACTACCTGCTACCCGGGTTCGTGTTCCAGTCGGTGTTGATTGGCGGTGGTTATGCCACCGGCCGTGAGCTGATCGAATTTTTCTTTGCCAGTGGTCCGCTCGGTGGAGTGCTGGGCCTGGTGGTTGCCGGTGTGATATTCGGTGTGGTGCTGGCGGCTGGATTTGAGTTTGCCCGGGTCACCGGCGCCTATGACTACAAGCGTTTCTGTCGCGAATTGCTGGGCCCCGGCTGGGTGGTATTCGAGATCGCATTTCTGACTTTGCTGTTGTTGATACTTTCAGTAATCGGTTCCGCCGCCGGTACGCTGGCCACCGGTTTTGGCATGTCCTCACTGTGGGGTACCAGCAGCCTGATGCTGGTGATTGCCGTGCTGACCTTCAGCGGGTCGGAGACCATCAAGCGGGTGCTGGCCGGCTGGTCGCTATTGTTGTACCTGGTCTACGCGACTCTGTTCGTGCTGGCATTTCAGCTGTTCGGCGGGGATATCACGGCCAGTTTTCGGGAGGCGCCCGCGGCCCGGGGCTGGGTCTCCAGCGGGGTTCTGTATTCGGGCTACAACCTCGCGATCCTGCCCGCCGTACTATTCGCGGTCGCAGGGCTCCGCACCCGGCGTCAAACAGTCGGCGCGGGGTTGCTGGCAGGTGCCATCGCCGTGATCCCCGCGCTGCTGTTCTTCGTCGCAATGATGGCGCGCCACCCGGAAATCGGCGACCAGCCGGTCCCTGCCAGCTATCTGATTGCCCAGCTCAGGATCGGCTGGCTCGAGCTGATTTTCCAGATCGTTGTATTTGGCACCTTTATCGAAACCGGCACGGCCTTGTTGCACGCGGTCAATGAACGCATCGACGCTGGCTTTGCCGCCCGTGGCCGACAGCTGCCGCGGTCCTTGCGCCCGGCTGTGGCGCTGGCCATTCTACTGTTTGCTATCTATGCCGGAGAGCAGATTGGCATTGTCGACCTGATTGCCCGCGGTTATGGCGCGCTGACCCTTGTGTTCATGGCGGTGCTGGTAGTGCCGCTGTTGACTATTGGGCTCTGGCGGGTATCTCGTGCTGGATTGCGGACCAGTGAGCGCCCTGTCGCAAGTGCCGAGGACCGCGGCACCACTACCTGAACGTCACCGGAAACGAGAGTTATGCACACGATTGAATTGAAGCCGCCCTATCTGATTTTTCTGGGCAGCGAAACCCGCCTGACTTACGCCAAGACCGGCGCGGGGCTGGTGGAATGGCGCCGGGAACTGTGTCGGGGGCAACTGAATCTGATACCGGACGGCATTGACCTGGGCCTGCCGCAGATGACTTTGGAGCAGGCGGTTGTTGCCGGCGTCGGTTCGTTGGTGATCGGTACCGCATCAGTGGGTGGCGGTATCTCCCCTGAATGGCTGGACACGCTGGAACAGGCGGTCCTGCTGGGCATGGATGTCGTCGCCGGCCTGCACGGTAGCCTGGAGGCTATTCCGCGGCTGGAGCAGGCCGCCACGGCGTCCGGCGCGCGGCTGGTGAACGTGCGGGTGCCTCCCGCCGAGTTGCCGGTGGGCTCTGGCCGCAAACGCAGCGGCAAGCGAGTGCTGATGGTGGGTACGGACTGCGCCGTGGGCAAAAAGTACACCGCCCTGGCCCTGGCACGGGATATGCGCATGCGCGGTATGAATGCTGATTTTCGCGCCAGTGGCCAGACCGGCATCATGATTGCCGGCAGCGGCTTGCCGATGGACGCAGTGGTATCGGATTTTCTGTCCGGCGCGGCTGAATTGTTGTCGCCGGACAACAGCGCGGACCACTGGGACATGATCGAGGGGCAGGGCGGCATCTTCCATCCCGGCTACAGTGCGGACAGCCTGGGC
Organism: Haliea sp. E1-2-M8; assembly: GCF_030649675.1. Lineage (GTDB taxonomy): Bacteria > Pseudomonadota > Gammaproteobacteria > Pseudomonadales > Halieaceae > Haliea. Next base: position 42,184 of record NZ_JAUTDR010000020.1, read on the forward strand.
TTGCCCTGCGTCGACCCGCTGCAGGGCGGCACCGACCCCCTGATTGAACGCCTGCTATAGGTGCCACAGGCTCCGCAGCTAACCCGGTAATACCTACACCACGAGGACGAGAAAAATGATGAAACCACAGCAAAAACGTTATAACAGACGCTCACTGCTGCGCGCCGGCGGCGCGGCGGTAGTGACGCTGCCAATGCTCAATTTCGGCGCCTACCGTGTCTTTGCGGGCAGCGATACCCGCTACAGCAGCCGCGCCGTCGACCTGGTTAACGGCACTCAGGTGTTCGATATGCTGTCGACGCCGTTCCCGTTCGGGCCGATGATGCTGGCGGCATTTTCCGATCATCCCAAGCGGCAGGATGGCTTCGCGATAAGCGAAGAGTATCTGCAGACCGTGCTGTCCTCCGGTATCGATGTGCTGCACCCGGCGATAGGCCTGTCTGCGGACGAGGTGGCTCCGTATATTGCCCGCGTCAATGCGCTGGTAGCGGAGCACCCGCAACATCTGCGTCGCATCGACGCGATAGCGGACTTGCAGACTCTGAAAAAAGGGGAGCGGGTGGGCTTCATTGTGGGGGTCCAGAATTCGGATCACTTCCGGGAGGTGAATGATGTCGACCTCTACTACCACCTGGGACAACGGGTCGGTCAGCTCACCTACAACAGCCGCAACCTGATCGGCACCGGTGCCACCGATCGCAGTGATGGTGGTCTCAGTGATTTCGGGGTACAGGTCGTCGAGCGCATGAACGCGCTGGGCATGGCCGTGGATGTATCCCACTGCGGCGACCAGACCACGCTGGATGCGTTCGAATTGTCCGCCAAGCCGGTACTGATCACCCACTCCAACGTCCGCAGCCTGGCCGGCGGTCACGTCCGCTGCAAGCCCGATTCGGCGATTGAGGCGATGGGCCGGGCCGGCAGCGTAATGGGCATCACCGGGGTCAGGAATTTCATTCGCGACCGCGAGCCCACCAATATCGAACATATGGTCGACCATATCGACTATGTCGCCAAGCTGGTGGGTATCGAGCATGTCGGCGTCGGCTCGGACATGGACATGGATGGCTACGATGACATCCCAGAGCCCGCCTCCAGTAAGCTGAAGGCCGGCTACAAGGCCAGCTATGCCTTCCGGGACAAGCTCGACGTGGATGATTTCGATCATCCCAGGCGCACCTTCGACCTGGTGGAAGCATTGATTCGACGGGGTTATACCGACCAGCACATCGAGCTGGTACTGGGTGGCAATTTCCGTCGCGTGCTGGGCGAGATCTGGCAGGGCTAGCCGACAGCGACTCTCTATTTCGAAAACGAGACAATCAGGACTTTCTACGATAACTTCTTTACCCCCGGCCCAGCCGGTGGTGGAGCCGCCGCAGGATTTTGCCGAACGTGCTCACAAATACGCCGGCACCTGCAACAGTTATCGCGGCAGCTTTACCAGGGTCGAGGCGCTCATGCGCCTGCCTGGCTTGTTCCTGATCTTGTTCTACTACTACTGCACCCAGTTATTGTTTACCGTATAAAACAAGGAGCCAGCATGCGCCATACACCTGCAGTCGGGGATAACCCGCGTCAACGCTTTTCCCTGCATGAGGGTCTCGCGGAGGCCATCGCCACTTTCAGCCTGCCCGATATCCTGGGCTTCGGTTCGGTATTCGCGCCGGTGATGTTCCGGGCCGATTACCGCGATGGCAGCTGGCAGCCTGGCCAGCTCCAGCCCTACGGTCCGATCAGCATTGATCCGGGGGCCAAGGTTTTGCACTACGCCCAGGAGGTATTCGAAGGGCAGAAGGCCTACCGGGTTGGGGACCAGCCCACGGCCCTGTTTCGTCCGGCGATGAACTGGCGGCGGCTGAATGCCTCCGCCGCCAGGCTGTGTCTGCCGCCGTTGCCCGAATCCCTGTTCCTGGACGGGGTCTTCGGTGTGACCGCGCTCAACGAGGGGTTTATTCCCGACGCCAGCGGCCAGTCCCTGTACCTGCGCCCCTTCCTGTTTGGCACCGAGAGCGACCTCGGCATGGCCGCGTCCCGGGAGGTGAGCTTCATGGTGATTGCGAGCCCATCCCAGGCCTATCATGCCGGCAGCATGAGTTTGCTGGTCGAGCGCGCTGAATCCCGGGTTGCGGGTGGTGGCATCGGCGCTGCCAAAGTCGGCGGCAATTATGCCTGCGCCCTGCAATCGGCTGCCCGCTGCGCTGAACTCGGCTATGACCTCACCCTGTGGCTGGACCCGCACCAGCGCCACGACATCGAGGAGCTCAGCGGCATGAACTTTTTTGCAGTGGTCGATGGCCGCCTGCTGACGCCGCTGCTGTCCGATTCGATCCTGGCGGGCATCACCCGCGATTCGGTGATACAGCTGGCCCGAGCCCGGGGACTGGTCGTGGATGAAGTGGCCATTGCCATTGACGAACTGCTGGGGTGGATTGAAACGGGGCGCTGCAGCGAGTGTTTTGCCTGCGGCACCGCGGCGATAGTGGCCCCGGTCCGTGAGCTGGGGGAGGCGGACGGTACCCGCTATGCCTTGCCGCAGGCGGAGGGCGAAGTCACCGCGTTCCTGCGCACGGCCCTGCTGGATATCCAGGAGGGCCGGGCAGAAGACCCCTTTGGCTGGATGGTGCCGTTGCCCCGGGAGTATCGGCAGCTGGCTGACAGCGACGAGGTATTCTAACTGCCGACCCTCCAGCCGTGCTATGTCTGATCGGGCCCCGGGAAAGTAGGTACAAAAATCGCCGCCGGCTGCTCCAGCAGTTGTTTCAGGGCCTGTATCAATTGCGCACCGTCGTAGCCGTCGACAATGCGGTGATCGAAGGAGGCCGACACGTTCATCATGGTGCGCACTTCGATATTGCCATGGCGCACCATCGGCCGCTGCTGCAGTTTGTTGATACCGATGATGGCTGTTTCAGGTGCATTGATGATGGGGGTGGTGGCAATGCCGCCGATTGCTCCCAGACTGGTGATGGTGATGGTGGACCCTTGCAGGTCCGCGGCCGGGACGCGCTGCTCGCGGGCCGCCTCTGTCTGGCGGGCTAGTTCACCGGCCGCTTGCCACAGGTCCAGTGCCTCGACGTGACGCACTATCGGTACCAGCAACCCGTTTTTGGTCATGGTAGCGATACCAATATGGACCGCTTCGTGCTCGGTCAGCACCTCGGTCTCGGAATTGAACTGCGCATTGCAGTGCGGGAAGCGCGGCAGCACCCGCGCCAGCGCCAGCATGATGAAGGGCAGCAGGGTCAGTTTGGGTTGTTCGCTGGTGCGGTTGCCATTGAGCTGCGTGCGCAGTTCCTCCAGCTGGGTGAGGTCGATTTCCTCGATATAGGAGTAGTGCGGAATAGTCCGTTTCGCCGCTGCCATCTTGCGGGCGATGACCCGGCGCAGACCGGTGATCGGCGTCTCCCTGCTGCCGCTGCGCGGGTGTCGTTGGCCCGTGGCGGCCAGCCGTCCCATGGCCTCGAGGAAAGCGTCCAGATCACGGTTGTCAATCCTGCCTTCGCGGCCACTGCCCGGGACCAGGCTGAGGTCGATGCCCTGCTCCCGCGCCCGCTGCCGCACCGAGGGTGAGGTCAGCACGGTGCGATGAGGCAGGGCGGGGGTAATCTCTTGCCGTTGCGGAAAGCCGGTTGCAGTCTGCGCAGCAGGGGCAGGGGCAGGGGCAGGGGCAGGGGCTGCTGCAATACTGTCTGTGGCATCCGCGACGGTCAGGTCTTGATCACGCTCTTCGCGGTCATCGCTGCTTCCTTGCTCCAATTCGGGCGCAGCCTCCGCGGTTGGCGCCGGCTCGGGGGCTGCTTCCGCGCCGGGCTGCCCGGCGGGGACATTGCCACTGCCCTCCACCTCGAAGCGGATCAATTCCCGGCCCACCGCCAGGATCTCGCCGGCCGCACAAGCCAGCGCTGTCACCACGCCGTCGACCGGGGCGCTGACTTCGACCACTGCCTTGTCGGTGATGACATCGGCGATATGCTGGTCTTCGCTGACCGTGTCACCGACCGCGACATGCCATTTGCTGATCTCGGATTCGACGATGCCTTCGCCCAGGTCCGGGAGCTTGAAACTGAATGTACCCATAATCGGTCGCCGGCTGCCTCAGTGGTATGCCAGGGTGCGCTGCAGGGCGTCGACAATGCGCCGCTGGCTGGGGAAGTACTCCCACTCGAACGCGTGCGGATAGGGGGTATCCCATCCGGTGACTCTTTCGATGGGGGCGCGCAGGTGCCAGAAGCAGGTTTCCTGGACTTCCGCCACCAGCTCCGCGCCATAGCCGCTGGTGCGGGTGGCCTCGTGGATGACCACGCAGCGGCCGGTTTTCTGCACCGACTCTGCCACCGCCTCGATATCCAGGGGCAGCAGGCTGCGCAGATCCAGCAACTCCGCATCAATGCCGCTGGTGCGGATCGCTTCCGCGGCCACGTGCACCATGGTGCCATAGGCCAGCACAGTGACCTGGCGCCCAGCGCGGATGGTGGCTGCCTTGCCCAGCGGAATGCGGTAGTGACCGACGGGAACCTGGCCCAGCGGGTGGTCGTTCCAGCTGCCGCTGCCGCCGCCATTGTTGTCGTGGCCGTGGAAAGGGCCGTTGTAGATTCTCTTGGGTTCGAAGAACATGACCGGGTCGTCATCTTCGATGGCGCTGATCAACAACCCCTTGGCATCATAGGGATTGGAGGGCATAACGGTTTTCAGGCCGCAGACGTGAGTGAAGATCCCCTCCGGACTCTGGGAGTGGGTCTGGCCACCGCGAATGCCGCCGCCACAGGGCGCGCGGATAGTGACCGGGGCGAAGAACTCGCCCCCACTGCGGTGGCGCAACCGCGCCAGTTCGCTGATAATCTGGTCGATGGCCGGGTAGATATAGTCGGCAAACTGCATTTCTACCACGGGACGCAGGCCATTCACTCCCATGCCGATGGCGGCGGCGACGATACCGCCTTCGGTGATCGGCGTATCCAGCGCACGGTGTGCGCCGTACTTCTCATACAGACCCTCGGTACAGCGAAATACACCGCCGAAAAAGCCCACGTCCTCCCCCATCACCAGTACCGCGGGATCGGCCGCCATCGTGCAGTGCAGCGCCGAGTTGATGGCCTGGACCATACTCATGGTCTCCCGGTCGGCGGCGCGCTGCTCCGTTTCCGTGGCCGTGCTGGCACTGCGGCTCATTCCTCTTCCTCCAGTTGCTGGCGCTGGCGCAGCAGATGCGCGGGCATGTGCTGGAACACATCGTCAAACATCGTTGCCACTGGCCAGTGCGGACCGTCCTCCAGGGAGCCGTGTGACAATGCCTGTTTCCAGTCGCGGCTGACTGCCTCCTTGAGCTCGGCCTCCAGCGCCTGCTGCTGTGGCTCGCTCCAGAGCTCGCGGCCAATCAGGTAGTCCTTGAGCCGCGTCACCGGGTCGCCCAGGGGCCAGGCATCGCTTTCGTTATGTGCCCGGTAGGCGTCGGGATTGTCGCTGGTGGAGTGACCGGCAACCCGGTAGGTCACCAGCTCGATCACGGTAGGCCCAAACCCCTGTCTCGCGCGCTGGACCGCCCAGTCGGTTACCGCATGCACCGCCAGGAAATCATTGCCGTCCACCCGTATGCCGGGAATGTTGTAGCCCAGCGCCCGGGCGGCGAAAGTGGTGCCGCCGGCGGCGAAGGACTGCGGGGTCGAGATCGCCCACTGGTTGTTGACGATATTGAGAATAACCGGCGCCCGGTAGGTCGCGGCGAACAGCATTGCGTTGTGCACATCGGCTTCCGCGGTGCTGCCGTCCCCGACCCAGGTGGCGGCGATGTGATCCTCGCCCTTGTAGGCGGAGGCCATGGCCCAGCCCACGGCCTGGCTGAACTGGGTCGCCAGGTTGCCGGATATACTGAAGAAATTGCCGTCCTTCCAGGTGTAGAACACCGGCATCTGGCGTCCCTTGCAGTTGTCCCGGGCATTGGAGATGCAGTGACACATCATGTCGACCACGTCGCGTCCGCGAACAAACAGCAGCCCCTGCTGGCGATAGGCGGGAAACAGCATGTCGCCGCTGTCCAGTGCCATGCCCTGGGCGACCGCCACGGCCTCTTCGCCGGTGGATTTGATGTAGAAGGATAGCTGGCCCTGGCGCTGCATCCGGAACATGCGCTCGTCGTAGGCGCGCACTTGCACCATGTGCCGCAGGCCCTGCAGCAGGTGCTCGTCCGACAGCTCGGGTAGCCAGGGACCACCGGCCACGCCCTCGTCATCCAGCACCCGGACCAGGCCGCGGGCGAGGGGCTCCGCATCCCTGACCTCGCAATCGGGCTCGGGCCTGAACAGGGCGCCGTCGCTCACCAGGTGCAGCGCGCTGAAATCGGGTACTTCACCGGGGCGTGAAGAGCCGGTCGGCACATGCAGCTTGCTTACCCAGGCGCCGCTGGCGCCTGGGTGGCTGTGTGCCCCGGCGGGCTGGTTGCCGCCAGTCTTGGGCATGGTGTATTCCTCCGCCGCCGACTTCCGCGCTTGTGGCGGGCCGTCGTCGGCTTCTGTGTTCGCCCCGGGTTGCGGCGCGTGACTGTAAGCGGGCCCGCGCAGTGGTTCGCACCTGCGGGCGCTCCCGAGGGACGATAACGCCTCCGGAAAGTAGAAATATAGTTCAGGGCCCGGGAATTAACTATGCGTTCACGGCGGTCATGGCCGGGGATTTTGGATGATTCATGCCGGGCAGGCGAGGGCGGGCCTCAGGTAGTCATCTGGTTGACGTCCAGGGGCAGCTCGGTAGTCAGCTTGATTCGCGACAGCGCCGCGTTGGAGTGAATTTCCAGTACTGTCGGCATCTGTGACAGCTTTTGCCGGAACAGGGTCTCGTAGGTATCAATGTCCCGGGTAACAATCTTGAGCAGGAAATCGTAGTCTCCCATCACCGTGTGGCATTCCAGCACTTCCGGCAAATCGCGGATCTGCTCCTCGAATTCCGGCAGCGAGCGCTTGCCGTGGGCAGACAGCTTCACCCGGGCGAAGACCGTGACGTTCAGCCCCAGCTTGCGCTGGTCCAGGAGTGCGACCCTTTTCTGGATGATACCCTGATCCTCCAGCCGCTTGATCCGGCGCCAGCAGGGAGGCTGGGTCAGCCCGACCCTGTCCGCCACCTCGGCGGCGCTGAGGCCAGCGTCCCGCTGTAGCAGGTAAAGGATATGACGATCCAGCTTGTCGAGCTTTTCCTGCATTAATTAACCTCACCTCATGTCTTTTTGCGCATGAATCATATGATATCTGTGACGGGCACGAAACAATTTGGATAAAATTTATCGCTGGAAGCAGTACATTGGGCGTACTGCCAACCTTGCCGGATACGACCAATGAGCTCAGACAACGTTACCTACGCCAACACCTCCACGGTCACCGGTGGCACCCTGGCCGATATCCGGCCCGAGCAGCGCCAGGGTGCCCTGCGCGGCGCCCAGCTGCTGGCAAAGTCTCTGCAGGCGGAAGGGGTGGAAGTGCTGTTCGGCTACCCCGGCGGCGCCAATCTGGAAATATTCGATGTGCTGAGGGACTACGGTATCCGCTGCATCCGCACCGAGCACGAGCAGGGCGCGGTACACGCGGCCCAGGGCTATGCCCGCGCCAGCGGCCGGGTGGGCGTGTGCCTGGCAACCTCCGGCCCCGGGGCCACCAACCTGGTCACCGGTATCGCCGATGCCAACAGCGATTCCACGCCTATTGTTGCCATCACCGGTAATGTGCCGTCGCACCTGCTGGGCAAGAATGCCTTCCAGGAGGTGGATATTGTCAGCATCACCCGGCCGGTGACCAAGCGCAGCACCCTGGTAAAGAAGGTGACCGAGATTCCCGAGGTGGTGAGGGAGGCCTTCGCCCTGGCGGGGGGTAACCGCCCCGGGCCGGTGCTGATCGACATCCCCAAGGATATCCAGCAGCAATACCCGCGCGACGCGGACGGCAACCACGTGCCGCCGCGGATTCCGGCGGTGGTAGAGCGCCCGGAAGCGGAAATCGGCGGTCTCACCGGCAACCAGCTGGAGGAAGCCTGCCGCCTGATCGCGGAAGCGCAGCGCCCGGTGATCTACGCCGGCGGCGGCATCATCTCCGCCAACTGTGCGGACCTGCTGTTGCAGCTGGCGGAAAAGCTGCGCTGCCCGGTGACCACCACGCTGATGGGCCACGGTGCGTTCCCGCCCGGGCATGAGCTTGCCCTGCATACTTTGGGCATGCATGGCTCGAAGGTTGCCAATGTGGCGGTGAACGAAGCTGATGTGGTCATAGCCGCGGGGGTGCGCTTCGACGACCGCGTCACCGGCAAGGTGGGTGCCTTTATCGCCGAGGGCAAGGTTATCCATATCGATATCGACCGCGACGAGCTCAACAAGAACAAGACTGTCACCCTGCCCATCTGCGCGGACATCGCGCTGGCACTGGCGCAGCTCTGCGACTGCGATCTCCACGCAGATGGGCATGAGGCCTGGCTGGACTACCTGGCGGACATCAAGCGACAGTTTCCCTACGACGTGCCGGAGGGGGAGGCGATCAGTCCGCAGTTCGCGATCCGCCTGCTCAATGAGATGACGAGTGGCGACGCCGTGGTCAGCCTCGGGGTCGGCCAGCATCAGATGTGGGCCATGCAGCACTATCAACCGCGTGAGCCGCGCTCTTTCCTCAGCAGCTCCGGCTTTGGCACCATGGGTTACGGCCTGCCGGCGGCGATCGGCGCCAAGGTTGCCTGTCCCCAGCGCCAGGTGATCGACATCGACGGTGACGGCTCGCTCAACATGACCATTCACGAACTCGGCACCTGCCACCGCTATGGCATCGGGGTCAAGGTGGTGGTCATCAACAACCAGTGGCTGGGCATGGTGCGGCAGTGGCAGGACATGATCTACGAGGGCCACCGCTCCGGCTCGGACCTGTCAGACCCGATGGCGGTGAAGGCCGCCGGCGAAACCGACATCTACCCGGATTTCCCTGCGATTGCCGCGGGCTATCGGGTCCGGGCAGAGCGGGTGTCGGCGCCTGCCGAGCTGGCCGCCGCCTTCGAACGCATGCTGGCGGACCCCGATGAACCCTACCTGCTGGACGTGATTGTCGCTGCCGAGGAGAACGTGTACCCGATGATTCCGGCGGGCGGAACTTATCGCGACATTATCATGGGGCCGGGTGACATGCCGGCGGCGGCGCGGGAGCAGCAGGGCAGCAATGTGTGAGGCTGGCGCCAGGCGGTTGACGAACCCATAGCGGCAGTGGAGACTGACGGACGTTTCCCCGACCCCCGATTGGATCCTGCCATGTACCGTTCCGTCCTGCTCGCACTGTCGCTGCTCTCCGTTGCCGTCGTCGCGGCCGAACCCGGCGCACTCGTCAATGCACGAATTCATACGCTGGACCCGAATGCGCCGACTGCCCAGGCTATGGCCTGGGATGAGGAGGGTCGTATCGTCTTTCTCGGTGGCAGTGATGAACTTAACGCGTCCCATCCTGAATTGCTGTCCTTCGATGCCCGGGGGAAGACGATCCTGCCCGGCCTGATCGACGCCCACGGACATGTCATGGGCCTGGGCTTGGCGAAAATGCAGGCCGACCTGACCGGCGCGGAAACCCTGCAGGAGGCCATTGCGACGCTCAAGGCGCATGCCGAGACCCTGCCCGAGGGCGTCTGGCTGACCGGTCGTGGCTGGGACCAGACGCGCTGGGAGGGCCAGGCCTTTCCCACAGCCGCCGACCTTGATCAGGCCTTTCCCAAGCGTCCCGTGTGGCTGGTGCGCGTCGACAGCCACGCCGGCTGGGCTAACTCGGCCGCGCTGGCACTGGCAAGCAGGGACCTGTCGGGCGATTGGCAGCCCCAGGGCGGCGCCGTCCATCGCGACGCCGCGGGCCAGCCGAGCGGCATCCTGATCGACACGGCCATGCGCTTTATCGAGGAAGCCATGCCGGCAGCTGATGCGCAAGGCCGCGCTCGTGCGCTGCAACTGGCACTTGCAGAGATGGCGCGCTACGGCCTGACCGGCGTCCACGATATGGGCGCCAGCCTCGAGGATTTTGAACACTATCGTGAGCTTGACCGCGCCGGCAAACTGCCCGTACGCATTACCGCCTTCGCTGACGGCGACGCAGCAATGCTGGACTGGCTGTGCGCAAACGGTAGCCACGAGGGCGATCGACTGACAGCACGCTCGCTGAAGGTCTACGGCGACGGCGCGCTGGGCAGCCGCGGCGCGGCCTTGCTCGACGATTACAGCGATGATCCGGGCAACGCCGGCCTGTTGTTCAATTCCGGTGCGGAGATGCAGAGCCTGGTCGACCGGGCACTGGGTTGCGGTCTGCAACTGGGCATCCACGCGATCGGCGATGCCGCCAATCGACAGGTGATTGACGCGATTGCCTCTGGCAAGGGCAGCCATGCGGACAATCCGGGCCGTCACCGCATCGAGCACGTCCAGATTGTCCACCCCGATGACATCCCGCGCCTGGCCGAGCACGATATCATCGCCAGCATGCAGCCCATCCATGCCACCTCCGACATGCGCTGGGCGGGCGGTCGGCTGGGTGAGGAACGTCTCGAGGGTGCCTATGCCTGGGCGAGCATGCTGGAACACGGTGTGCACCTGGCCCTGGGCTCCGACTTCCCGGTCGAGCCGGTCAACCCCTGGCTGGGCGTCCACGCCGCCGTTACCCGCCAGCGTGACGGTCTGCCACCCGGGGGCTGGCGGCCGCAGGAGGCCCTCACGCTGGAGCAGGCGCTGCACGGCTTCACCCTGGAAGCCGCCAGGGCTGGATTCGCCGAAGCGGATGTTGGCAGCCTGACGCTGGGCAAGCAGGCCGACTTCGTCATCGTCGACGCTGATCCCTTCGAAGTCGAAGCCTCCGATCTGGCCGGCATCACGGTACTGCGGACGGTCGTCGGCGGCGAGACCGTTTTCGAACATGGCAGTGAGGCATCCACAGACTGACTGAATCGTGGATCAACTGCCCGGGCCTACTGACCTGTTTAGACCGAGAGCATGAAATTCGCAGCTCCCGCTTGCGGTTGACCAATGTCTCGTGTTTCTATCGAGGGTAATTATATTAATAATACCTGAGGTAACATCATGGCTGGATCACGCGCGCAACCGGTCGCGCGATCGTGAAAGTATGATCGGAGGAAATGCGAAAGGGTTCGGAACCGGCACCTCTTTTGGTTCCGGTGCGCTGGAGCGCGTGACGTCCGACACCCACCTGGCTATCCTGAGCGTGTTCAGCACGATTGCGTCCCTGGCCATCGGGTCGTTCGCCGTCTACCGCCTGATCCACGGCGAATTCATCGTGGCGCTGTTTGATAGCCTGCTCGTCGCGGCGATGCTCGGCGGCCTTGTTTATGCCTGGAAAACCGGGCGCAGCGCGCTGGTTGGCAACCTGGTTGCCACGCTGCTTGCCGTCGGTACCCTGTTCATGATTTTTGTCCTCGGATTGTCCCATCTGTGGTTGTTCTCGTTGATGATTGCGTTGTTTCTGATGGCCAGCAGAGTTGTCAGTATCGCGCTTTCGCTGTTGCTTGTGGCTGTCGTCGGCAACGGCACGGAGGTTTTCACCGATCCTGTTGAGCGGGTCACGTTCCTCGTGGTCGCTGTACAGGTCGCGGTGTTCTCGTTCGTGTTCGCCTGGCGAACGTCACATCAGCATCGTCAGCTACATGTCATGGCCAACCGCGACCCGCTTACCGGTATCGGGAATCGCCGCGCCCTGCGCCGCGAGATGGCCAGACGCGCGGAAGCCGCCCGGATGAGCAGCGAGAGGGCCGCGTTGGCGCTTATCGATCTGGACCACTTCAAGAAGGTAAACGATCGTCACGGTCACGATGCGGGAGACAAGGTACTGGTCGACCTCGCGGGAATCGTAAGTGACACAATGCGCGCCTGCGACAGCTTCTACCGGTATGGCGGCGAGGAGTTTGTCCTGGTGATGCCAGGCACTCCGCTGGAAGGGATAGTGCCAGCCCTGGAGAAGTTGCAGGGCGCCATTCACGAACGGCTGCGCGGCCCCGACGGGCCCTTGACCGTGTCCATCGGCGCGGCCGGACTCAAGGCTGACGAGGAATCCCAAAAGTGGTTATCACGCGCCGACCGAGCACTGTATGTGGCCAAGTCCGACGGACGCGACCGCGTCTGCATCGACCAGGAATGACCGCGGCGGGCGAGCAATGTGTAAGGCGAAACCCGAGGGGCGCTTGCATCAACCCCAGAGTGCCTGTGCGGGGAACCCCACAACGCCACCTTCTCCATACACCAGGCCGTGCTCGATGTCTGACTTGAGCAACAGCGGACCATCAATGTCCACGTACCGGCAGAACTGACCGATCACGTAGCTCGGTGCCATCGACAGGGAGCTGCCACACATGTTCCCCACCATCAGATCCAGCCCGGCCTTCCGGGCGGCATCCACCAGCGCCAGTCCCTCGGTGAGCCCGCCGCACTTGTCGAGTTTGATGTTGAGCACATCGTAGCGCCTGGCGGCGGTGGCAAACTCCCCCAGGTGCAGACAGGACTCGTCGGCGCCCAGGGGTACCGGGGATGTGAAACCCTCGAGTGCGTCGTCCTCGCCGCGCGGGAGGGGCTGTTCGATCATGGCGATTCCAAGTCGTGCCGCGTGGGGCAGGTACTCCTGCAGGGCCGCGAAGTCCCAGCCCTGATTGACGTCGACAATCAGCCTGGCATCCGGACGGGCGGCACGGATTGCCTCGAGCCGCTCAACGGGGTCGCTGGCATCCAGCTTGATCTTGAGATTGGCAAACTGGCGGGCTTCGCTGGCCCGTTCGCCCATGGCCTCCGCTGATGCGACGCCCAGGGTATAGACTGTGGTCAGCTGTCGCGGCGTGATCGACAGCAGTTCCCAGATGCGTTTGCCCGCTGCCTTCGCCCGATAGTCCCAGAAAGCGCAGTCGAGGGCATTGCGTGCACCGCCCGCAGGTAGCAGGCTCTGGATCTTCTCGGTGGACAGATCCCCGTCGAGACGGGCTGTCACGGTCTCGAGCTGCGCTGCCATGGAGTCGGCACTCTCCCCGAGGTAATAGGCCCCCAGCGCTTCTCCGCGACCACGGACGCCATGCTTGCTCAGGGTGACTCTTACGGTCTCGCTGGATTCGAACACATGGCCGGTGATCGCGAATGGGGCGGCCATGGGAAAGGCGACTTTTTCGATGGTTATCTGCATGGGGTGGCGTGCTCCTCAGGGGCGGAATTGCTGTACAAGATGGTCGACGATAGCGGAGGTTCCTTCGACCAGTGGGTCGACGCAGGGCAGACCATAGCGCCTGGCGAGGTCGGCGAGATAGGCCCCGCGCTCGTCGGCGGGGAGAGTCGAGCTGTTGATGCTGATCCCCACACAGCGAATCTTGGGGTTGGTCAGCGAACCGACCGCCACAGTGCGTGCAATGACCTCCTCTATACTTGGTACCGGATAGTGCTCCCAGCCCGATATTTGTTCCCGCCCCGCCTCATGGCAGACGACAAACGCGTCCGGTTGTGAGCCCAGTAGCAGGCCGTGGCTGACCGGGGCATAGGCCGGGTGGAAAATTCCCCCCTGACCCTCAACTACATCCCAGTGCCCGGGGCTGTTGCCCGGTGACAACACTTCCGCGGCTCCGCTCAGAAAATCGGAAACCACCGCGTCCAGCGGAATGCCTCGTCCGGCGATCATGATACCGGTCTGCCCGGAGGCCCTGAAATCAACGTCGAGACCGGCGCTGCGCATGTCTCTTTCCAGCTGCAGGGCCGTGTATTTCTTGCCCAGGGCACAATCGGTACCTACAGTCAGCAACCGCATCCCGGTGCGTTTTCTGCCATTGCCGACCGGCAGCTCCGGCGGTGGCACCCGGATGTCGACCAGCCGCGCACCGCTGCCTGCGGCCGCAGTGGACAGGGCGCGGTTGTCGGCAAGGCGGGTATGCAGACCGGCGACGATGTCCAGGCCGGCTTCGGCGGCGGCTGCGAGTGCTGGCTGCCAACTTGCCGGCAGGGCGCCACCGACAGTGGCGGTACCTATGACTACAGACTTGACCCCGGCCGCGACGGCTTCCTCAATAGTCATGTCCGGCAGCCCCAGATCCGCCGTGTCGGCGCTGAGCCTGAACTGACCCGCGCAGAGTTGGCGGCGCCAGTCGACCAGGCCTGCGCCGGTCTTGACAAACTTCCTGCGCGACTCGTCGCCGAGGAAAATCAGGTATGGGGACTGTAGTGAAATTGGATGCATGTCAGGATCCTGGCGGGGATAGCCGGTGGATTTTCCAGATACCCAGGGTTAGCAGTGGCAGTATGAGGATGGCAATAAACACCCAGGTCAGAAACCCGTAACCTTTGGCGATAAGATCCACAATACCGATCGCGGTGGCACCGTATACCGACACGAGCAAGAGTCCTGCCGCGATCAGTGGGCGTGCGAATCGCGGTAGCCGGTGGCCCGTCTCATGGGCTTGCACATCGATGCGCTCGTTGATCGAATGCAACAGTCCGGTGCCGGTCTCGACGAAGGTGCCGAATACTACCAGCTGGAACAGCAGCTGCAGCCAGGGTGTCTGCAGCTGTGCCATGAGATACAGGGCAGGGACCGGTTGCTCGGCAATCTCTGGGTACTGGGACATCATCGCCAGATAAAACATGAACGCCGGCACCACGGCGATGGCGCCGGTGATCATGCCGGCACCAATGGCCTGGCGCCGGCTGGTGAGCAGCACCATGCAGAAAAGTACCGCCGGTAGATTGATGTTGTAGCCCGCATAGCGGACACCGTTGACCAGCCAGTTCTCCCCGCCCTGATCCGCGTCCAGCGTATGCTGGATGGCATCGCCGAAGTTGACGAAGGTGATGATGAACAGGGCGATGTACACCAGGTAGAGAAGTACAGACCAGAACGCCAGCGCTTTCTGGATCACCGCCGAGCCGAGAAACGTCAGCAGGCCCACCAGCACCATCATGGCAACCGTGCCCGCTGTCGCCGGTACTCCCAGCAGGGTGAGCACCAGTTCTCCCGCCGCGGAGCCGACCACCGCGAGAATCAGGATGACCAGGGCAATGTAGGCGATCTCGTAGAGTATCCAGGCCGGTCCCAGCAAATGCCGGCAGAAGGTCCGGTAGTCGAAGGAACGTGTTACCCGTGCGAACTCGTAGGCCGCGGCCATGACGATACTGAAGACCAGGCCGGCGACAACAATGCCCAGCAGTCCTCCCACGGGTCCCGAGGGAACGAAGAACTCCACCAGTTCGCGTCCGGTGGCGTAACCACCGCCGATGATTACCGACTGGAAAATCAGCCCCGGGAGCAGGTAGGCGCGCCACGCGGCCATATCAGCGGCCGCTGGTCGGTATGGCGGGGAAGGGCGGCCGGTCCATGGCCGGGATGCTGATATCTACGCCCGTTACCACTCCATCCACTTCCCGCAGGCGTACCTGCAGGCCCATGCCACCCTGGGCCACGAACTCCCCTGGCCCCACGGCGGTAAGCGGCAGTGTGGGGGCCTGCTCATCGTCCGCGGCACCCAGCCGGGCGAGCAGGGTGCCATCGTGGTACACGAGGGAGAACAGTCCATCCGCGGTGAGGCGGAAGGGTGTCATCAGGTAGGTGCCACTCAATTGGCGCAGGCGCTCGGGACCAGGTTGCCTGACCAGCGGCTCAGGTATGACCGGCTCCTTGCCCAACAGCAGACTGGTGATCTTGCGGGAGAGCACAGCCGGCGACACCGGTGGATTTCCGGCATTGCTGAGGATAACGACAGTCATGTCCAGTTCCGGGTAGTAGGCGTGGTGGGAACTGAAGCCGGTAATACTGCCGCCATGGGCCCACACGGTGTAACCGTGGTTTTCATTTCGGGTCAGCGCGCCGAGAGCGTAGGTTTGCGGTGTCCCATCGGGAAACGCGAGTGTCCTCGTGATCAAGGTACGCAAACTTTCTGCTACCGCGGACGAAGTGAAGATCTTGCGCCGGTACTGTGCGAGGTCTGCTGCCGTAGCCTGGATGGAGCCCGCGGCGAAGGGTGTGAGGTAGGGTGTGGGCGCGGCATTGTGGAAGCCCTCGGGGGTGGCCAGGTAACCTTGCGCGCGATTGGCGACAATGTCCTCGTGGCGTCCGCTGTAGGTATGCGTCAGCCCCAGCGGATCCAGGATCCGCTCCTGCAACAGAGCGTAGAAGTCCTCCCCGGTCACAGCTTCGAGAATAAGGCCCAGCAGATAGTAGCCAGAGTTCGAGTACAGAAAATGGCTGCCGGACTCGAAATCGAGCGGGGTGTCGGCGAACAGTCGCAGTATATCCTCCCGCTGGTTCGGTACCCAGGTGAGGATCGCTTGCCCTGTTGGCAGGGCGGTATAATTGGCGATGCCCGAGGTGTGAGTCAGTAGCTGCTGCAGATTGGCGTGACGGCCGGGACCCTCGTAGTCGGGAAGGTAATCGACTACCCGTCCCTCCAGCTGCAACTCGCCCCCTGCAACCAGTTGCAGGACCAGGTGCGCAGTGTAGGACTTGGTGATGGAGCCGAGCTGGTATACCGTATCGCTGCCCGCGGCGACCTGATGCTCCAAATCCGCAAAGCCCACGCTGTTGCTGTAAAATGTTTCGCCCCCCACATCCACCAGGATGGTGTAGGCGGGGGTGAGGCCCTGCCAGGGTATCTCAATGGCCAACAGGGAATCGACCTGGTCGATTGTGTCCGGGTCAGGTTTCCACGTCTCCCCGGACCAGGAAAGGCTGGAAAGAGTCGCCAGGGCAATGAAGCAACAGCGCCGGGTACATGTTCTTATTGTTGACGTAATAATGGCCTTGTCCTCCAGCCAGTGGGGTCGGTGCCTGGCTCGGGCGGCTGTCCGGGACCACCTGCGGGGCCTCGGGTGCGAGCTGCGCACATGCCCGGCAATTCATTCAATGCTAATCTGTAGACGGTACGTGGTCTCCGCTCTCAGGCGGATCAGACGTTAGCACAAGTATGTTGTCGTGACAACGAAGTGAGCGAATTGTTGCCTGCAGGCTATACGATACGGTCGCGGCCCGGTCCGCAATAAGGAGAGACGATGCCTCTAGCACCACTGCCCAGGTCGAAGAAGGACCAGCTGACGGAGGGTATGGAGCCGCCCTCCCATATCAGCTACCAGATCACGATTGCCGCCAACCTGATGGCTTTTGGCAGCAGCGCCAGTAACGTAAAGCGTTTTGGTATCAAGACCCGCGAGTGGCGGGTACTCGGGTGCATCACCCAGGTAGGCCCGGCTACAGCCAGTGACATCGTGCGCCTGGTGCAGCAGGACAAGGGCAGCATCAGCAGGGCCATCACCGGCCTGGAGCGAGAGGGGTTGATCGGGAAGATTCCCAATCACGCCCACAAGAACAGCCCCTACATCTGGCTGACAGAGAAAGGGCGCAAGCTGGTTGATCGCATTTATCCAGTGTTTATCCAACAGGCAGAACTGTTCACCGATGTCCTCAGCGACAGGGAAAAGCGGGAGTTGTGCCGTCTTCTGGACAAACTGAAAGACCATGTGGAGCAGGTGCGGATTGAGCAGGGCATCTAGCCCGGGGCCCTGGCGGGTCCGTCTTCGGCGTATCCCTGCGCCCGGATCCAGTATGTTGTTATAACAACGAACCTGTGCTACCTTTTTCCCATTCGCATCCAGCCCGGCTGCCGGCACGGAGTATCCGGCGGGCCCGGGAGAACACCATAACGAGAATGGAGAGCAGCTATGGCGGGAAATATGTTGACGTTGACGAAGCTGGCCCACTGTGTGCGCGAGCATGCCTGTAGCC
The DNA here is from genome assembly GCF_030649675.1 of Haliea sp. E1-2-M8. GTDB lineage: Bacteria > Pseudomonadota > Gammaproteobacteria > Pseudomonadales > Halieaceae > Haliea. The sequence goes on from NZ_JAUTDR010000020.1 coordinate 59,916, forward strand.
TGACGAGGCTTTCGGCAGCCGTTGCCATGGCAACGCTGCCAGCTGGCGCCGTCTATGCTCAGGGTTCCGGTGGCGGTGTTCTGGAGGAGGTGATTGTCACCTCTGCGGCGACCCGGCTGCAGTCCGGGTTTGAGTCGCCCAAGCCGGTTACCACGGTCAGCCGGGAGCAGCTGGACGCGCGGGGCTTGGTGAATATAGCCGACTTCCTCAATGAAATACCTTCCTTCATTGGCACCACAACACCGGCAACCACCACCCTTTCATCCAGCCTCAATGGTGCCAACCTGCTGGACCTGCGCGGCCTGGGGCCCAACCGCACTCTGGTTCTCGTGGATCGACGCCGCTTCACCCCTACCAATGATACCGGGGCGATCAACATCAACGTGATACCACAGTCTCTGATCAAGAACGTGGAAGTCGTCACTGGCGGTGCCTCCGCTCAGTGGGGCTCCGATGCGGTGGCCGGAGTAGTGAACCTCCAGCTTGATCGCGAGTTCGAGGGAGCCAGGGTCGATGCCCGCTATGGCGAGGCCGGCGAGGGTGATGCCCAGACAGAATTCGTTTCCCTCGCCTTCGGGGTTGCCAGTGATGACGGCCGCAGCCACCTGGTAGTCGGTGGCGACATGGAGAACCACGACGGTGTCGTGAACCAAAGTGACCGCGACTGGGGCAGGGAACGCTGGGGGATTGTCGGTAACCCGCTAGACACGGGCCCCGATGATGGCGTTCCAGCACGACTCATCACTCGCAATGTGGTGTTGGGTCTGGGTACCCCCGGTGGTTACCTGCCGCTGGCACTGGGCAATCATCCCGCCGTAGCCCAGACCCGCTTTGGTCCCGCTGGTGAGTGGCTGCCCTACGACATAGGCGAATTCCCGATTCCCAACGCATTTGCCGCGCTACCTTTCCAGGTTGGTGGTGACGGCACTCCGTTTGGTGATCCTGCCAGTCTCTCCGCGCCCTACGATCGCAAATCCTTCATGGCGATTGGCAGCCATGATCTCACTGACAGAGTTACCCTGTTCGCGGAAGCATCCTGGGGCAAGACCAGCTCCAGAAACGAAACGGTACACCCGTGGAGCTTCATTGGCGGCGGTCCGGACATTATTGCCGCGGATAACCCGTTCATACCGGAGCCACTGCAGCAGGTCATGACAGAGAATGCCATTCCGGTGCTGGTAATGGCTCGCACCAATATTGATCACGGGGCAATTACCTCGGACACCACCAATGAGACCACGCGTTTTCTTGCGGGGGCAAGGGGCGACTTTGCCGACGCATGGCGCTGGGAGTTGTCAGCGGCTACCGGCACCACCGATTCCCAGGCTCTGCAGTTCAACAATGTCATCAAGGCCAACCGAAACTTTGCCATTGACGCAGTGCGTGACCCCGCAACAGGAAATAACGTGTGCCGGGCAAACCTCGGTGGCGCCAACGGTGCGCCGGGCTGTGTGCCTCTGAATCTGTTTGGCAACGGTGCTCCCAGCCAGGCCGCTCTCGATTACATTCACGGCACCGCCAGCTTGCAGTGGGAAGTGCGGCAGAAAGTGTTTGCCGCATCCATGAGCGGTGAACTGCTGGACTTGCCCGCTGGACCGGTCGCGCTGGCATTCGGGGCCGAGTACCGCGAAGAGAGCTCGTCCACCACACCCGACAAGACCGCCGTTGACGGCGGGTATTTCATTACCAATGTGGTGCCGCTGGAAGGCGAGTTCGATGTGTCCGAAGCATTCCTGGAGGCGGGGGTTCCGGTGCTGGCGGGTGCCAACGGCATGAACCTGGATGTCAATGCCGCGATCCGTTACACCGACTACAGCACCAGCGGTGGCGAGAATACCTGGCAACTGGGGGCAACCTTCAGTCCCTATACCGATCTCACCTTCCGTGGCACCGTGTCCCGCGACATTCGCGCACCGAATATTGGCGAGCTGTTCCAGACATCGCGCCTGTTCTTCCAGAACCTGGTCGACCCGTTCAGCGGGGGGGTGTCCCGCCTGATCCAGGTTCCGGTCGGTGGCAATACCGAGCTGGCGCCCGAGGAATCGGATACCGTGACCTTTGGTGCCGTGTACCAGCCTGCATGGCTGGACCGGTTTAGCCTGTCGGCGGACTGGTACCAGATCGAGATCGATGGCGCCATCAGCAGCCTGCCGGCACAAACCGTTGTCGACACCTGCTTTGCAACCGGCGCTCTCTGTGAGTTGGTGACTCTGCAGAACGGAGAATTGTTCCGGGTGCAGGAAAACCTGGTCAACGTGGCACAGCGCAATGTCGAGGGAGTTGATCTGGAGGCGGTCTACGAAGTACCGGAACTTGTGGGCGGTACTCTGACGCTGCGCTGGCTGGCGAGCTATGTCGAGGAGCAATCGTTCTCCCCCGATGGCATCACCGTGCTGGATGATGCTGGCGTGGTGGGTCCGGATGCCGCGGGCGACAACCCGACACCTGAATGGCGCTGGAACCTCTCCGGTGACTACCGGATAGGGCAGCTTGGCGTGACCGCACAATTGCGCTACGTCGGCGGTGGCGACTACCTGGCCGATCAGACGGCCGAAGACATCAATGACAACGATGTGGACGATGTCTACTATGTCAACCTGGCCGCCCGCTATGATGTCCCCTTGAGCGAGAGTGGCAATCTGCAGCTTTATGCTGGAATCAACAACGTCTTTGACGAGGATCCGCCGGTTGCGCCGGTGGATTTCATCAATAACCTGGGCACCAACACTCAATTGTACGATGTCGTCGGCCGCTATTTCTTTGGCGGTGTGAGACTGACTTTCTAGCACCGTTATGCCGGCCCAATACATTCAGGGAGCAGTGAACATGGAATCAACGTGGAATTTTTGGGGACTCGTCCTGGCCCCCTTGCTGATGCTGGTCGGCGCATGCTCGGACCAGGCTGACCAGGCCCACGCCGCGGCAGCCGCAGTTGCGGAGCCAAAGCAGTATGACCTGGTTCTGGCCAACGGCACCGTGGTTGATGGCACGGGTAGCGAAGCTTACCCCGCCGATCTCGGGATAGAAGGCGGACGAATCGTTGCCATTGGCAAGCTGGATAGCGCAGCCGCGGGGCAGGTGATCGATGTCAGCGGCAAGGTCGTTGCTCCGGGCTTTATCGACGTGCATTCCCATGCCGACTGGGCCCTGGACGATCCGTCCACGGCGTCAGTCGAAGGTTTCCTGCGGCAGGGCGTGACGACGAGCGTTTATGGAGTGGACGGTTATCTCGACCTTGAGCACATGCAGCGCTACGCAACGCTTGGCGAGCAGGGTGGCATGGGCACGAACTTCATGGCTTACATCGGCCACAACGCCGTGCGCCGGGAAGTGATGGAGCTGGAAAATCGCGAGCCGGATGCAGCCGAGTTGCAACGCATGCAGGACCTGGTCAAGGCCGCCATGGATTTTGGTGCGGTCGGCCTCTCCACCGGCCTGATGTATCTGCCGGGCAGCTACGCGAGCACCGAGGAGGTGGTGGCACTGGCGAAAGTCACCGCGCCCTACGGCGGGGTCTATGACTCGCACGTGCGGGATCCCGCCAAAAACCTGCTGGCATCGCACCAGGAGTGTCTGGACATTGGCCTCGCGGCCGGTGTGGACCCGCACCCGGGCCACATCAAGGCGGTGGGCGCGGGAAACTTTGGCAAGGGCCCCGCTATTGTTCGCCTGGTAGAAGCCGGTATTGCACGCGGGCAGAATGTAACCGTTGATCTGTACCCCTATGATGGCGCCGCCACCGCCCCGGTGATCGCGCTGCTTTATCCCGGTGACGACGAGCGTGGCAAGGCGCTCAGGCAACGTATGGCAGGCATCATGCGCGACGAGCCTGCGGCAGGGGATACCATGGAGCAACTGACGCAGGATCTGCGTCAGTACTGGCGGGACACTGCCGGGCAACCGGAGGTTCTGGCACAGACCAGGGCAATCACCGAGGAACCGCCCGAGGGCCTGTATAGCTGGGTCGAAGTAGTGGGCTACCAGTCGATGCGGATCGTCGTCAGCGAAAACGAGGAGTATGAAGGACGGATGGTCGTAGATCTGGCGGAGGATCTGGGCGTCACCCCGTTCGAACTATATCGTCAGCTGATCGTCGCGGAAGGTGACAACGCCATGGTCACGCTGGGTGCAATCCAGGAAGACGATATCCGCATTGTCATGCGTCAGCCCTGGGCGATGATTTCCTCCGATGGTGCCGAAGTCGACCCGGAACATCCGCGGGGTCGAGGAACATTCCCCAGGGTACTGGGCCGCTACGTACGGGAGTGGGGTGTTCTGGACCTTGAAGATGCCGTACACAAGATGTCCGGGTTGCCGGCGCGGTATCTCAAGCTGACCGATCGGGGTGTCCTGCGCGAAGGTGCAGTCGCCGATATTGTGGTATTTGATCCAGAGACAGTTATTGACCGCGCTACCTGGGCGGAGCCCACGCTGTACGCCGAGGGCGTGGAACACGTGTTCATCAACGGTGACGCAGCGCTGCTGCACGGAGCGATAACCGAGCAGAGGCTTGGGCGGTTTGTGCCGTTTGCGCCCGAGACTACGCCATAGTTGGTTGAAAGCGGGCCGATCCTGCAAGTGCTTGCTACACCCGGGGCAGCCTACACCCGCAAGCTGCTGACAACGGTGCCCCGGTTGTACCACACCTGGCCCATGATTACTGGCTAGAAGGAACCTCGCCCATGTCGCTCTCCATTCGAATACTCACCACCCTGCTGGCACTGCTGCTGGCTGCGGGTTGCAGCGAGCGCCAGCAGGCGCCGGATGCTTCTGCTCCGCGCTACGACCTTATTATCGACAATGGCGTTGTCTATGATGGGTCGGGAACATCCCCTGTTCAGAGCCGCATCGCCATCAACGGCGACCGCATCGTCGCTGTCGGTGATCTTGAGGGCGCTGTCGCTGAGCGCAGGCTGGACGCCGGGGGGCTGGCGGTCGCTCCGGGGTTCATCAATATGCTGAGTTGGGCCACGGAGTCCCTGATCGAGGACGGGCGTGGCCTCTCCGACATCGCGCAGGGCGTGACCCTGGAGGTTTTCGGCGAGGGCTGGTCCATGGGGCCGCTCACCGAGGCGATGAAAGACGAGGATCGCCAGCGCCAGACCGACTTTCGCTATGACATTGAGTGGACCACGCTGGGCGAATACCTGAAGTTCCTCGAACAGCGCGGGGTCTCGCCCAATGTCGCCTCGTTCGTAGGTGCGACCACGCTACGCATCAAGCATGTAGGCTACGAGAACCGGCCGCCGACCGCGGACGAGTTGCAGGGAATGCGCGACGATGTGGCGCTGGCCATGGAGGAGGGCGCCATGGGCGTCGGCTCCTCGCTGATCTACATGCCGGCCTTCTACGCGGACACGGAGGAGCTGATTGCCCTGGTGGACGTGGCCGCCGACTACGGTGGCTCCTACATCACCCACATGCGCTCGGAAGGGAACCGGCTGTTGGAAGCGGTGGATGAAGTGCTGGCCATTGCCGAGGCCACGGGTGCGCCAGTGGAAATCTATCATCTGAAAGCGGCGGGCAAGGATAATTGGGAGAAAATGGACCAGGTTATCGACCGGATCAATGCGGCCCGGGCCGAAGGCGTGGATATCCGCGCCAACATGTATACCTATACGGCGGGCTCGACCGGCCTCAACGCCGCCATGCCACCCTGGGTACAGGAGGGCGGTTTCGATGCCTGGGTGGCGCGACTGCGGGATCCGGAAATCCGCGCCCGAGTGCTGGAAGAAATCGAGACACCAACGGATGCCTGGGAGAACATCTACCTGGCCTCCGGCGGTGCCGACAACGTCCTGCTGGTGGGTTTTCGCAGCGACGCATTGAAGCCACTTGCCGGCAAGACCCTGGCGGAAATCGCCGCCATGCGCGGCAGCACTCCGGCCGAGACCATGGTCGACCTCGTGATCGAGGACAACAGCCGGGTCGATGCCGTCTATTTCATGATGTCGGAAGAGAATCTGGTCAAGCAGATTGCCCAGCCCTGGATGAGCTTTCAATCCGACGCCGCGGCACTCGCCCCGGAGGGCGTGTTCCTGAACAGCAGTACTCACCCGCGTGCCTACGGCAACTTCGCCCGCCTGTTGGGCAAGTATGTTCGCGAGGATGGTGTGCTCACGCTGCGGGAGGCGGTGCGTCGGCTGACCTCGCTGCCTGCGGGGCATCTCGGGCTCGCTGACCGGGGTGTGCTGGCGGCGGGATATTACGCCGATATCGTTATTTTCGATCCCGACACCATCCAGGACCATGCCACTTACCTGGAGCCCCATCAGTTGGCCAGCGGTGTACGCCATGTGTTCGTCAACGGGGAGCAGGTGCTGGCCGACGGAGTGCATACCGGCGCCATGCCGGGGCGCGCTGTCCGCGGTCCGGGGTATGTGGGCTCGCCTGCCCTGTGATAAGCTTTACCGAGCAGCTTCAGGGGTGAATCATGATTCGCAATACTGTATTCAAGGTGGCCGCGTTGGCCGCTTTTACGCTCGCGTTACCAGCCTGCACCTGGGTCAAGATCCCGGACGACGCGCGGGCGGTTGAGCTGGTTGAAGCCAGTGCCGTTGGCAACTGTCAGCGTCTCGGCAAAGTGTCGACCAGCGTGGCCTGGAAGGTGGCCGGTATCGAACGCAGCGAGAACAAGGTGCGGGTAGAGCTGGATAACCTCGCTCGCGACCGCGCGTTTGGCATGGGCGGCAACACCATAGTGCGTGAATCAATCAGCGAGGGCACCGGCGAGTACAGCGCCTACAAGTGTCCCTGAGTCCTTGTGCTCAGGGGTCCGGTTTACCCGCCGCGCCACCCCCCTGCCGCGGCTGTCGGCAGCCGTCTCAACGCCTTTCTCCGTCACCTTGATAGCCTGGATATCGCCGAGGTCGCCCCAGTCGTTGGGCACCACGGTATAACCCATCTTTTCCAGCGCCAGACGCAGGTTTGCACTGATCGGGCGCTGGTCGTGGCGCAGCACCCGGGCCTCGGGCAACTGGTGGTGAAAACGGGTGGCGTCTACCGCGGCCTGCAGGGACATGTCGAAGTCGTACAGGTTGAGAATCACCTGGAACACCGAGGTGAAGATAGTACTGCCCCCGGGGGTGCCGATGATCAGGGCGGGTTTGCCATCCTGCAGCAGGATGGTCGGGGTCATGGAGGACAGCATGCGCTTGCCCGGCGCGATCGCATTGCGCGCGTTGCCGATGACGCCAAAGGCGTTGGGCACGCCGGGCTTGGCCGAGAAGTCGTCCATTTCATTGTTGAGCAGAAAACCGGCCTCTTCCACCACGACACCGGAACCGAAATCCCAATTGAGGGTGTAGGTCAAAGCTACGCTGTTGCCCTCGCCATCGAGGATGGAGAAGTGGGTGGTATCCGGTGATTCCAGGCCCGGCGGCACCGCGGCCGGGCTTGAAATGCGTGCCGGATCGACCCCCGCGGCCCGCGCAGCCAGATAATCCGGGGCCAGCAGAGCGGCTACGGGTACATCCACATGGTCCGGATCACCCAGGTACGCGGCGCGGTCTGCGAATGCGCGTTTTTTCAGTTCAGCGAGCAGGTGAATGTAGGGCGCCGAGTTGTGCTCGAGGCCTGCAATTGCGGGAGCGATGGCGTCGCGCAGGGCCAGAAGCTGCAGCAGGGCGATGCCGCCGGAACTGGGGGGCGGCGCGGAAAGCACGGTGTAGTCCCGCCACTGCAGTTGCAGCGGCTCGCGCCACTGCGCCCGGTAATCCGCCAGGTCCTGCAGCGTGATCAAGCCGCCACTGCGCTGCATTTGCGCTACCAGCAAGCGGGCGGTGACTCCCCGATAGAAGTCCTCGGGGTCAACGGCAATCCGCTCCAGAGTGGCTGCCAGTGCGGCTTGCCGGAACGGTTTTCCGGTGCCCATGCCGCCATAGTGGGCGGCGAAATTGGTTTCCCCTGCAGTTTCTTCAATCTTGCCCTGGGCCATCGCCGCGAGACCCGCCGGGACTTCGAAGCCCTCGCGCGCCAGGGTGATCGCCGGCTGTAGCAGGCGGCTCCAGGGCTGGCTGCCATAGCGGGTATGGGCCAGCTGCAGGCCGCGTACGGTACCGGGCACACCGGAAGCGAGGCCGCCGATGAGCGACGCCCGCTGCACGAACTCGCCGTCCTCATCGAGATACATGTCGCGGTTCGCCGCCTGCGGTGCACGCTCGCGGAAGTCGAGGAATTGCGCGTCGCCGTCGATGACGCTCAGCATAAAGCCGCCGCCACCGATATTGCCGGCCTCCGGGTAGGTCACCGCAAGCACGAATGCCGCGGCGACCGCGGCATCGATTGCGTTACCGCCGTCCTCGAGCACCCGCGCGGCTGCGTCTGCCGAGTAGCGGTCCGGCATCGCGATGGCGCCGCCGGAGGCGGCCCAGCCCTGGCTCGCACAGAGCAGTAACAGCAGGCTGCTGCAGAGCGCGGCCAGATGGCTGCAAAGGGTGAGCTTCAATGGGTGCAGGCAATGGATGGCAGTTCTCCTCAGGTATGTCGCCTATCGTCAGGCCTATTGAACGTTGCGAATGGGCTGCGGTCAACGGCAGACCATGGTCAGTACTTGCGGCATGGCGCCCCCTGCTTCCCTTGGGCATAATGAGTGCCTGATTTCGGGGCACGGGCAGCGCGGTTGCAGATGTATCACCAGTATTTTGGCCTCAACGAAGCACCTTTCTCCATCGCGGTAAATCCGCGCTATCTGTTCATGAGCCCCCGGCATCGGGATGCTCTGGCCCATCTGCTGTACGGGGTCGGGGCAGGTGGAGGCTTTATCCTGCTGACCGGCGAGGTCGGCACCGGCAAGACCACTATCAACCGCTGTCTGCTGGAACAGCTGCCGCCGGCAACGGAGGTCGCCATTATCCTCAACCCCGCACTGAACGCACTGGAATTGCTGGCGACGGTCTGCGATGAGCTGGGGATAAGCTACGACGGCCAGCAGCCCACACTGAAGACCCTGACCGACAGCCTGCACCGTTTTCTGTTGCAGAACCACGCGGACGGGCGCAAAACGGTGTTGATGATCGACGAGGCCCAACACCTGGACGTCGACGTACTGGAACAGATCCGCCTGCTCACCAACCTCGAAACCAACAGCGAGAAACTGCTGCAGATCATTCTTATCGGCCAGCCGGAACTGGCGCAGCTGCTGCAGCGCCCGGAATTGCGCCAGCTTAACCAGCGCATCACTGCCCGCTATAACCTGGCGCCACTGAGCCCGGAAGAAACCGGCGCCTACATCCGCCACCGCTTGCAGGTGGCCGGGCTGGCACCCGGGCGCGAACTGTTTCCGCCGGATGTGGTGCGTGGTATACACCGGACGACCCGGGGCATTCCGCGCCTGATCAACGTGCTCTGTGACCGCATTCTGCTGGGGACCTATGGCCGCAATCGCCCCCGTGCCGACCGGGATATGCTGGCGGTGGCGGCTGCCGAGGTCATGGGGGAAGAGGGCGTCGGCCGCAGTCGTTCACGCCGTGCGCTGTGGTTCGGTGCCGGCGCGGTGCTGCTGGCCGCGCTGTTATTTTTGCTGTGGTGGCTATGGTCGCAAGGGCCTGTACCCGCCGTCGAGCCTGCGATATCCCCGGCCGCTGGGGAAGCGGTGCCGGCGGTGCCCACTCCTGCAGCTGCAGAGGCACCCGCGGCGCCGGTAGCCCCGGCTCCGGTGGTAGCTCCGGAGCCGGCAGCAACCGACAGCAGCTGGCAGCTGGCCCCGCAGGCGGCGCTGGAGCATCTCTGGCAGCTGCAGGCCGAGGGCCCGGCGCCGCAGCTGGATCAACTCTGTGACGATGCGATCCGCTTTCCCCTGAGCTGTTTGCGCGGCCGCGCCGAGACCTGGCAGGAACTGCTGGCGCTGCAGCGCCCGCTGCTGCTGGATCTGGTGACGCCGGCGCGCTTTGCCGCCGCGGCATTGTTCCTGGGTGAGGAAAAAGGCCGCGCCCTGCTGTGGTCCGGGAATGCCCTGCAGAGTGTTCCCTTCACCGAGGTGGCAGCGCTGTGGCGCGGCGGCTACCGCCTGCTGTGGCGGCCGCCGGCTGGATTCAGCGGCCCCATAGGTCGCGCCGAGGTCAGCCCCGCGGTGGCCGATGTGGCGACGCTGTTCGCGCGTCTGGATGGGCAGCCCCAGCCCCTGGCGGACAATCGCTATACTGCGGCCCTGGCCGACCGCGTGCGCCTGTTCCAGCGCGAGCAACAACTGCTGGCGGACGGCGTGGTGGGGGAGCAGACCCTGTTGCGTCTCAATTTGCTGGCGGGCCGCGATCTATCCGCTCAGGCCGCCCTGGAGTCATTGAGGGCGGACACCGCAGCCACAGGGGAGCCCACGCCATGATGGCAACAACAGCCCTGAAAGTGACGGGCATCGGGGTATGGGCATGTCGCTGATTCTTGAAGCGCTGAATCGCGCCCGGCGCGAGCAGCACAACGCGGCGCCGGTACCGGGTGTGGACAGCGAACATTATTACCCCTCTGTCGACCAGAGTCCCTGGCGGCAGCGCGGTATGCTGGCCGCCCTGGCTCTGGCTCTGCTGGTGATCGGCGTGTTGCTGGGTCGGGAGTTCAGCCGCGGCGGGGCTGAAGCGCCCGTCTCGCCAGCTGAGCGGCAGCCTGTGGTCACGGAAACCCCGGAATCGCTTGCTGCGCCCCCTCCGGTGCCTGCAACGCCTGAACCGGAGGCCGAGCCAGCCATGGAGGCACAGCAGCCACAGGAGGCACAAGACACGCCAGTGGTCCCGGAGCAAGCCCCGGAGACAGACCCTGAAATGGTTGAACCTGTCGTGGCCGCATCCCCCGCGCAGCCACCGCCCTCGACGGCTGGCACGGGAACCAGTGCGGAGGTCGCCGCTCTGTACCAGCAGTCCACTGCGCCGGAGGAGGCCTCTGAACCCGCCCCGGCAGCGGCAACCGCCAGCGAGGAGCCCGTGGACATTGCCAGCCTGGTGACCGCCGCGGAACAAGCGCTGGAAGATGTGCGGTTGACTGAGCACTCGGCGCCGTTCCTTGGCGACCTTTCCCAGCAGCGCAAGGACGCTGTCCCCACCCTGATGTACCTGCAGCACGATTACCGGTCTGAAGGAGAGTCGACTGTCACCATCAATGGCCAGCAGGCGCGGGCGGGGCAAAGCGTCGGTCGCGGCGTTACCGTCGAGGAAATCCTGCCCGATTCGGTGGTGTTGAGCCATGCTGGGGAGCAGTTTCGTTTGCGTGCCCTCAACAGCTGGGTGAACCTGTAATGACGCATGGAACCGGTGGTGTGAAAAAGTGCTTGGAGAAAATGAGGTAAGGCATCCGGTATCGAGATCATGAGATTTATCATCGCCCTCGCTCTCCTGTTTCTGTTTGCCGTCCTCGTTCTGGGTGCCCTTCTTTGGTGGGACCTGCGCGCGGACAGGGCGGAATGGCAGCGTCTCGCCGCGCTCCAGCCCGAGGCTCCGCAACGTTTCTCCGGCGAGTTGGTCGCGGACCTGCCCGAACCTGCACGGCGCTACTTCAGCTTCATGATCGAGCCGGGAACGCCGCTGCTGCGAGTCGTCGAAATTGCGATGACCGGCCAGTTCAGTCTCGGGAACAAGGACAACCCGGCCTATCAGCCGATGGTGGCGCGCCAGATCCTCGCCGCTCCCGATGGCTTCGTTTGGTCCATGCGCACCCGCGGCTGGATGCCGCTCTCGGGGTCGGACTCCGGATTGTGGACACGGTTTCGTATCTTCGGGTTGATTCCGGTCGCGCGGCCTGGTGGCACCCCGGATCACACGCGGTCGGCGTTCGGCCGCTACGTTGCCGAGGCCGTGGTCTGGACCCCCGCGGCCCTCTTGCCCGGGCCGGGGGTCACCTGGGCGGCAGTGGACGACGACACCGCGCGGGTGACTGTCCGCCACGGCGATCTGAGCCAGGCGGTGGACGTGACCGTCGATAGCGACGGCAGGCCCGTCGTTGCATCGTTCCAGCGCTGGAGCAACGCCAACCCTGACAAGGTACATCGATTGCAGCCCTTCGGCGCCTCCATGTCGGATTTCCGCGAGGTCGGCGGCTATCGCCTGCCGTTCCGGGTCGAGGCGGGCAACATGTTCGGAACCGACGCCTATTTTCCTTTTTTTCTCGCCGATGTCACTGCAATCCGGTTTCCTGGAGCAACGCCATGACGGCAATGAACTGGACTCACCACTACGCCACGATCAACGGCATCCGCATGCACTATGTGGAGCAGGGGCAGGGCATGCCGGTGGTGCTGTGCCACGGCTTTCCCCACCTCTGGTTCAGCTGGCACCGGCAGATCAGTGCGTTGGCAGCGGCCGGCTACCGGGTGATTGCGCCGGATATGCGCGGCATGGGCCAGACCGAGGCGCCGGAAGCAGTGGAGGCCTATGATATCGACCACATAACCGCCGACCTGCTGGGCCTGCTGGACCATATTGGCGAGCAGCGGGCGGTCTTTGCCGGGCTCGATTTCGGCGCTTTTGCCATCTACGACCTGGCGCTGCGCCGTCCACAGCGGGTGATTGCGCTGATCGGCCTGGAAAACCCGGCGGCGCCGCACAACCCCAACGAAGCTCCGCTCGCCGAATACCGGCGCATGGGCGAGCAGCACTTCCTGCACATCGAGTATTTCCGCGAGCCGCCGCGGGCGGATCTGGAACTGGCCGCCGCGCCGAGACGTTTCCTGCACAAGGTGTTCCATACCCTGAGCGGTGCCTGCAATTACTTCGACATGTTTCGTCATCCACCCGGGACGTCCTATATTGACGCCATGGAGGAGCCGCCACCGCTGCCCTGGCCCTGGCTGTCGGAGCTGGAACTGGAATTCTTTGTCTCCGAGTACAGTCGCAGCGGCTTTAGCGGCGGCCTTAACTGGTATCGGTCATTCGACCTCAAGTGGGCCCAGCGCAAACCTTTCGAGGGAGTACAGAGTGCGGTACCGGCCTATTTTCTCGGTAGCGAGCACGATGTGGACCTGGAGGGGTTTCACGGCGAGGACCCGATCGGACAGATGCGGGGGATTTTCCCGGAGCTGCGTCAGGTACGCATGATCCCCGGGGCCGGGCATATGGTGCAGTTGGAGGCGTCTGCGGAGGTGAACTCGATTCTGCTGGAGTTTCTTGAGGATATTCGGCTGCATTGTAAAGCGGGACGCTGCAACGCCAGTGTCGGGAACTGATCAATGCGATTGATCTACACGAACGAAAACCGGCTCATCGTCGCCAATGTCAGGAACATCCTCGAGGCCGCGGGAATTGAGCTAACGATGAAAAACGAGTTCGCCGCGGGGGGCGTCGGCGAGCTTTCGCCATTCGAGGTGTGGCCGGAGTTGTGGGTCGCCAGGGACAGTGACTACGAACGGGCCATCCGACTGCTCGATAGCTCGCTAAGCGCGAGGAATGCCCCATCCTGGCGCTGCGCGAACTGCGGGGAGCACAATGACCCCTCCTTCGAAATCTGTTGGCAGTGCGGGCATGACCGGCCGAAAGACGCCGCTTGGGTGGATACTTCTCTGCAACGCTAGTGGAGTTGTGCTGCGGCGGAAGTGATGACGCAGCCGTCGCTAACAGATTGCCAGCGCCAGTCCCTGCTTCGCCAGTACCGCCTGTTCCAGCTGCAGTTCCTGGGCGGTCAGGGGATGTTGCGCCAGCCAGCCTGCGGGAAACTCCAGCCGCAGGCCGTCAGCGTCGGGGGCTACGGCGAAATCCGGCAGCGCCTCCAGCTGTTCCACGTACTTGAAAATCAGTGCCAGCCGGATCAGGGTAATCAGGCGCAGCAGGCGCGGGCGCTCGCTGTCGGCGACGGCGGCCCAGGCGGGGCCGTCCAGTTTGCCGCGCTGGGTGGCGGCCAGCAGCGCCATCTGTTCCTGTTCCTCCTGGGAGAAACCCGGCAGGTCGGTATTGAGCAACAGGTAGGCGCTGTGGCGCTGGTAGTGCTTGTGGGAGATGGCCATGCCGATTTCGTGGGCCAGGGCGGTACGCTGCAGCAGATCGCCGTCTGTCCCGCGCAGCTTCCAGCCGCTGCGGGTGGCGTTGAACAGGGTGCGGGCGCGGCGCGCCATCAGCTCCGCCATTGCGGTATCGACTCCATAGCGCTGCATCAGGGCGTTGATCGTGCGTTCGCGCACATCCTCGTGGCTGAAACGCCCCATCAGGTCGTAGATGACGCCCTCGCGCAGGGCGCCGCGAGAGGTGCGCATCTGCTTGATACCCAACTCGTCAAACATGGCGCTGGCAATCGCCACGCCGGCGGCGATAACGTTGCGCCGCTGGCTGCTGAGCCCCGCGAGGGCAATATTGTCGAAACGCTTGAAACGCAGCAGCCGCTTCTCCAGCTTCTCCAGGCCCTTGCGGTTGATGCCGCCGCCGTCGCTCCAGCCCTGGCTGGCCAGCACGGCCTCTATCGCCTGCAGGGTGCCGGAGGAGCCTACGCACTCGGCCCAGTGGCCAGAGTGGAAGTGGTAGCGGATATGGGAAACTTCCAGTCGGGCCCGGTTGTAGGCGTGCCGGTAGTTGTCCTTGCTGAGCTTGCCGCCGGGGAAGCAGGTGTCGGAGTAGGAGACGCAGCCCATTTGCAGGCTTTCCAGGTGCTGGGGTTCAAAGCGCTGGCCGATAATCAGCTCGGTGCTACCGCCGCCTATGTCGATCACCAGCCGCGACTGTGCGTCATCCGCCAGGGAGTGGGCTACGCCCAGGTACACCAGGCGAGCTTCCTCGCGGCCGTAGACCACGTCCACTGGGGCCCCGAGAATCTGCTGCGCCGGCCTGGTGAATTCGCGGCGATTGTCGGCCACGCGCAGCGCATTGGTGCCGACGACGCGGATGCGCTCCGCTTCGACACTGCCCAGCATCTGGGCGAAGCGTGCCAGGCAGTCGAGGCCGCGCTCAATCGCTTCCGGCGACAGCCGGTTGTCGACCAGGCCCGCCCCGAGCTGGACCTTTTCCGCCAGCACTTCCACCGGGCGCATCTCCCCGTGCTCTACGCGGGCCACGATCAGGTGAAAGGAATTGCTGCCAAGGTCAACCGCCGCCAGCAGGCTGCCGTCGGGGAGGGGTTCGTGTGTTTGGGGTTCCAAAATGAATGCGGTCTCGCGGTTGCCGTCGACCGACGATGATAAACGATAGCCTGCCCGGACGCACGGAGATTGGCCTGCCGCGGCCCCTTCTCAGGCCAGCAGCCAGGCGGCGACAAGCACGGTCAGCAGGCTGGTGGCCGCGCTGAGCAGCAGCACTTTGGGCGTGATTCTGGACAGCTCGGTGAGCGGGTCGCCGCCGGCATGCACCCGCGCCAGCACGGGCCATTCGATGGCGCCGGCGAATGCCAGGCTGCCGAAGGCCGCCGCCAGAAGGGCTACCGGGCCTGGCGCGTCGATGGGAATGGTAGCCAGGAACACAGCGATGGCGACAACCGAGCCGAGGGTGCCAGCGTAGCTCATGGTGAGGAACTGTCCCCGGCTGTTGCGCTTGAAATTCCACTCAAAGGCGAACAGGTTGACGCGCTTGACGTGGTTGCAGTGTCCGCGCACCGCGAACGCGCCAGCGAAGTGGAACCACTCATGGACGAGGGTGGTGACTATCGCACCGGCGATCAGGCCACTGGCTACGCTGAGAGCAGCAACCAGCGGCCGGTTGGAAAGCGCGTACCAGCTATCTGCCGCTGAGAACAGACCCAGCAGCACGAGGACGATAACAAGGTGGGCGAGCGCAACGAGGCCGGTGCTTATTCCGCTGGCGCTGGCGGTAACCGGTGCGGAGTCATTGATTGCGTTATCCATGGCCGTGGCCTCTTGGCGAGACTGATAACGGATTTACGCAAACAACGGCCCGCCGGATGCAGCTGGTGGAGTTTCTATTTGCGCGCGGCGCCCGATGGACGTGCCGCGTAGCCGCCCTGCTGCCCGCTGATGCCGGACTTGATGTTCTCGATCTTGCCGCCCGATTGCAGGAAATTCCTGGTCTGTTCCTCAATTGAGGTGGAGGTTTCAACGGCTGCGGGCTGCTTCTTCTTGGCGGGGGCGCGTTGTGGCTTGGCGGCGGACATGCTGAGTGCTCTTGCGGCTGAACGGACGCGCAGTATACCGCAAAAGCACAGCTCCTGTCTGCTCTGTAGCCAGCGGAAGGTACAGCGCCCTTTAATCCGCAGTGATTACCCGTGGTGTTCGCATGGGCATACGGGTCAGCAATTCGTAGCCGATAGTGCCGGAGTGGCGGGCAACTTCGCCGACGGACAAGCCCTCACCCCAGAGGACTACCGGGTCGCCGACCGCGACCGGTGGCAGGTCGGTCACGTCGACGGTAATCATGTCCATCGAGACCCTTCCCGCCAGTGCCGCCCGCCTGCCGTTGACCAGAACCGGGGTGCCGTTGCTGGCTGTGCGCGGGTAGCCGTCGCCGTAGCCTATGGTTACCGTCGCAACCCGCGACGGGCGCTGTGCCTGCCAGCTGCCGCCGTAGCCCACGCATTCGCCGGCTGCGATCTCGCGCACGGAGATCACAGCTGAGGTCAGGGTCATTACCGGCCGCAAGCGGTCGGCCTGGAGCTGGGGTTCTGCGAACGGAGAGTTGCCCCAGAGCATGAAGCCCGGCCGGATCCAGTCGTAGTGGGCGCGGGGCCAGGCGAGGGTGGCGGGGGAATTGGCGGCACTGCGGGGCCCTTCCAGACCGGCGGTGGCAGCCTCGAACAACTCGATCTGCTGCCAGGTCTGGGGGTTGTGCAATTCGTCGGCAGAGGCGAAGTGGGTGGACAGCACCGGCAGGTCAGCTACCTTGCCACAGGCGAGCAGGCGCTGGTAGAAGCTGGTGGTTTGCGTTGGCAGCGCGCCCAGGCGATGCATGCCGGTGTCGATCTTCAGCCAGCAGCCAATGGGCTTGGGCAAGGTCGCCTGTTCCAGCCAGCGGAGCTGGAGGTCGTTATCAATGGTGATCCAGAACCCTGCCTCGGCGGCAATGGGCAGCTCGCTGGCCTCGAATACTCCCTGCAGCAGCAGGATTGGGCAGTGGATACCGGCTTCGCGCAGCTCCAGGGCTTCCTCGCTACAGGCGACCGCCAGCGCATCCACCCGGGGTTCGAGTTCCCGTGCCATGGTCACTGCGCCGTGGCCGTAGGCATTGGCCTTGACCACTCCCATCAGGCGCGCCTGCGGTGCCAGTTCCCGCGCCAGGGCGACGTTGTGGTGCAAGGCGCTTAAGTCCAGGCGAGCCTGGCTGGGGCGGGTCATCAGTAGTCGTAGCGATGCTGTGCAAACAGGGTTTCGGCGGCGAGCCAGACATCGCCGACACCGCCATCACCTACCGGTTGGCCATCGATCTCGATGACCGGAGCCACTTCCTTGCTGGAACTGGTCAGCCAGATTTCGTCGGCAGCGTGGACCTCGGCCATGGTCACGACCCGCTCCTGCACCGGAATGTCGCTGTGCCGGCGCAGGATATCCAGCAGCATGAGGCGGGTAATGCCCGGCAGCTTCTGGTTGTCCAGTTCAGGCGTGGCGACCGCGCCATCCTTGACCACAAATACATTGCAGGCTGCCGCTTCGGTCAGTTCACCGGCCTCGTTGTAGAGAATGGTCTCGCCGTGGCCGCGACTGTGGCCGTGCTGGTAGTGCATGACGTTGCCGAGCAGGGCGGTGGACTTGATATTGCAGCGGCGCCAGCGCAGGTCTTCGGCGGTTGACACCCGGTAGCAGCTTGCTGCCGCCTTGTCTGCGACCGGCGCCGGCGGGATTTCGAAGGCGAAACCGTAGAGGGTGGGCGCAATATTCTCGGGATAGGCGTGGTTGCGCCGGGTATCCGCGCCGCGGCTGACATGGAAATAGATACCGAGGTTGCCCTTGCCATTGCGCGTCATCAGTTCCTCGGCGACGCCGCGCCACTGGGCCTCGTCCACGCGCAGCTTGATCTCGATCGCATCCAGGCCCTGCTGCATCCGCTGCATGTGCGGGCCGAAGCCCACCAGCTTGCCAGCGTAGGAGGGCACTACCTCATAGATGCCGTCGCCAAACAGGAAGCCACGGTCCATCGGCGAGATCCGGGCCTCGCTCATCGGCAGGTAGTCGCCGTTCAGGTACACAATGCTCATGTTCAAATCCTGTGTTGATTCGTGTTCAGTCGGGCGCAAAGCCGGTCAGGCGCCGGATTTCCCGGATCACGGCTTCGCCTTCGCTGGGCGCCATGCCGTCCTCGGTGAGCGTGTTTTCCCGGGTGACTCCGTCGACACTGCCGCGCTCGGATAGGTAGCGCAGCGCTGCCAGCGGCGAAAATTCGCCGAGCAGGTCGCGCTGTGACCACCGGCCGAGGAACGCGAGCAGGCCATAGGCACCCCAATTGGATACGTCCGCCACCAGCAGTTCCCCGCAACCGGTGACTGCCACCCGGATATCCAGCGCCCTGATCGCGTCGGCGATCTTGCCCATGCCAATCTCGTTGCCGCCGTCACCGATGGCTATGGTGGGGCAGTCTGCGTGGGTCAGAAACGGGTCAAAGACGCCGCAGCGCGGGCTGATGTCCTCGCCGCGCATGTTGTAGTAGTGCCCGTCCGCAGTCACGCCCGGGCGCTCGATGGAGATTACGGCGGCCGGTCTGTTCGCGGCAAGCCAGGCGCTGGCGTCCGGCTCGCCGCCACCGGTGGGAGCCAGGGCAAGCGGCAGGACGCGGTAGTCCGCGGCCAGGCTCTCGGCCAGCGGACTGGCGCAGGCCATGACCGGCTCAGCGCCCAGGGCCTCGAGACTCTGGTACAGCGCGATGGCGCCCACCGGGCCGTCGGTTTCGAAAGTGTTTCCCACCGGGAAGCCGGTACCAATCAGCACCGTGCCCCGGATATCCCGCAGCAGCTCCGCAGCGCGCAGGTAATAACCCGGTTGCAGTGCGGCGCGAGCGGTCTGCATGTGGCGCGGGTTGCGCGCGACCAGCAGAGCCTCGATGGTTTCACTCAGGGTCTGGTCATTCACCGGTCTCGCTCCCGGGGCAATTCCTGCAAGGGCATGTGCTGTATACGCCAGTGATTGAGATGCAGTGCATTGTGCGCGCCGTGGGGGCTGATGGCCGCGAAGTGCACCGTGCCGCCCGGCTGCAGCTGTGCCATGCGACCCGCATCCAGGGACAGGGCGGCGCCGATCTTGGGATAGCCGCCAATGGTCTGGCGGTCATTGAGCAGCACGATGGGCTGGCCGTCGGCGGGAATCTGGATGGCGCCAAAACAGATGCCCTCCGACAGGATGCCCTCGATGTCGCAGCGGATCGCGGGTCCCTCCAGGCGATAGCCCATGCGGTCACAGCGCTGTGACACGGTCCATGCGCTGCTGAAGAAGCGCCGCTGCTGCAGCCGGTCAAAGTGATGTTGCTGATAGCCGGGTATGACTCTGACCGTCAACTGTCGCTGGTAATGGGGACGCAGGTCCCGGGGCAGTTGCAGGCGCCGGTGTTCGGACACCCGGGGGCAGGGCAGGACATCGCCCGGTGCGAGCTTGTCGCCGCGCAGGCCACCCAGCTGTTCCCGCACCACAGTGGCGGTGCTGCCAAACTGCGGCGCAATGCTGAAACCGCCCGCCACACCGAGATAGCTGCGACAGCCGTCCATGCCGTAGCCGAGGGTGATGTGGTCGCCAGCCTGGACCTTGTGTACCGTCCACAAGTCCCGCTCCTGGCCGTTGATCGCCAGGGGCATGGTCGCCCCGGTAACGCAGATGAAGGTATCGGTGTGGGCGTCCAGTTCCAGCCCGCCAAAGCTCGCCTCGATCGCAGTACAGGCGGAATCGTTGCCCAGCAGGCGCTGGCACAGGTCGAAGGCCTCGCGGTCCAGCGGGCCGCCGGTGGTGAGGCCGATGCCGTGCTGGCCAAAGCGGCCCGGGTCCTGGAGCAGGCTCAGCAGCCCCGGCTGGCGCACAACCAGGCTCACGCCAGTTCCCCGCCGAGTTCCAGGAAGCGCGCCCGGCTGATCGGCTCAAAGCGCACCCGGTCGCCGACTGCAACCGGCATGCTGGGCTCCGCATCCGGGTCGAACATGCGTTGCGGGCAGTTGCCGATCAGGTTCCAGCCGCCCGGCGACACGGCCGGGTACACCGCGGTCTGGCGATCGGCGATGGCCACCGCGCCCCGCGGCACTTTGGACCTGGGCGTTGCCAGCCGCGGTGCGGCGATACGCGGGTCCACCTCGCCGAGATAGGCGAAGCCCGGAGCGAAACCAATGGCGTAGACCCGGTACTCAGTTTCGCTGTGCAGGGCGATCACCTCCTCGACTGACAGTTCACACTGCTGGGCAAGCCGCTCCAGGTCGGCGCCGGATTCCGCGCTGTAATATACCGGCAGCACGATTTCCCGGCCCGCTTCGCTGACGTTGGCGGTGTCAACTTCCTCGCGGATACCGTGCAGGCGGTGAATAACGTGCATGTGATCGGTACGCAGGGGATCGTAGATGACCAGCAGCGATGCGTAGGAGGGCACCAGGTCTATCAGGTCGGCCCCCAGCACCCTGCGAGCCGCGTTCGCGGCAGCCTGGACCCGGGCGGCTACGTCCGCCCCGGTGCGTTCACCCAGATAGAGGATTACCGCATTGTCACCGGCGTAGCTCAGCTGCATGCGCGATTCAGGCCTCTTTGATGAGCGCACGCACTGCTTCTATCGCGCGCACACCCTCCAGGTTGTCGCCATGTACGCACACGGTGTCGACCTGTAGCTGCAGGCGCTGGCCACTGATGGTGGTGATCGTGCCCTCCCGGCACAGCTCGTCCACCTGCGCCAGCATGCGCTCGCGATCGTGCACTGCGTGGGGTCGCTTGCGTGACAGCAGGCGCCCGTCGTCGTCATAGCAGCGGTCGGCGAAGGCCTCGAACAGCAGCGGCAGGCCGGCTGCCTGCGCCTCGCGCCGGTGCTCCTCTGCCTGCGGTGTCGCTTGCAGCATCAGTGCCAGCGGGCGGTGCCAGGCGGCCACCGCCGCCATCACCACCTGTCGCAGCGGGCCGTTGGCCATCATGTCGTTGTAGAGCGCGCCGTGGGGTTTGACGTAGGCGAGCTGCAGGCCGTGGCACTGCGCCATGCCGTCCAGGGCGGCGATCTGGTAGCGCAGACTGCTACCCAGCTCCTGATCATCCAGCTGCATGGAGCGGCGGCCGAAGCCGACCAGATCCGGATAGGCGGGGTGCGCACCGACGCTGACGCCGTGCCGGGCCGCCAGCGACAAAGTCTTGTCGATGGTGACCGGATCGCCAGCGTGGAAACCGCAGGCTATGTTGGCCTGGTCGATGTGGGGCATGACCTCGGCATCCATCCCCATCTTCCAGCTGCCATAGCTTTCACCGAGATCGCAATTGAGTAGCATCTTGAATCCTGTGCCTGGAACGCTTGTGTTCAGAGTATAGCCAGTTGGCTGTTGCGCAGGTCGGTCACCAGCATGCAGCCCGGGCTGTGGGTAATCGCCAACGGCGGGCGCGCTTGCTCCAGTGCTACCTGCGGGGTCACACCGCAGGCCCAGAACACGGGCATTTCCCCGGGCTTGATGCTGACCCGGTCGCCGTAGTCCGGCCGTTCCAGATCGCGGATGCCGATCTGCGCGGGGTCGCCCAGGTGGATCGGGGCGCCGTGAACCGAGGGGAAGCGGGTGCATATCTGGATCGCGCGGATTGCATCCGCTGCCCTGAAGGGGCGCATGCTGACCACCATCTTGCCGGCAAAGGGTCCGGCCGGCTGGCAGTCGATATCCGTGCGATACATCGGCACATTGACGCCCTCGGTCACATTGCGCACCTCCAGCCCATCGGCCAGCAGGGCCTCTTCGAAAGAGAACGAGCAGCCCAGGGCGAAGGTGACCAAGTCATCCTGCCACAGGCCGGTGATGTCGTTGCGCTCTTCCTGCAGCTTGCCATCCCTGAAAACCCGATAGCTTGGCACGTCAGAGCGAATGTCTATATCCCCCAATAGTGGTAGCGCCGGGTCGCCCGGTGCCGCGGAGATGGCGATCAGCGGGCAGGGCCTGGGATTGGCCTGGCAGAAGCGGAGGAAGTCATTGGCCCATGCCTCGGGCAGGATCACCAAATTGCACTGCACAAAACCGGCGGCGAGACCTGATGTGTTGCCGGTGTGTTCCCCGCTGCGGATGCGGCGGCGCAGTTCGGCGGGGGTGGAAATGCTGGCCATGGTAAACCTCGTCGGGCAATGTGCGGGCCCGGCCACTGGAGGCCGCGCCCGGAAAACGGGATAATGTTTGCTTGCCTGCCATCATAGATGATTCCCCTCATGCTCGACCAGTTGTTGCAGATTCTCTCTCCCCGCGCTGCCGGCCAGGACGTCTTCGTCGCCCACAACATGCATCCCGGGACCCCTCGGGTGTACGGGGGCCAGGTGATGGCCCAGGCGCTGCGGGCCGCGGCCGAGACTGTCGACCCGGAGCGGGCCGTGCATTCCCAGCACGCCTATTTCCTGCGTCCCGGTGACCCGGGTGAGGATATCCTGCTGGAGGTAGACAGGGCCCTGGACGGCGGCAGTCTCAGTTCGCGCCGGGTTGTGGCCCTGCAGCGGGGCAAGCCGATTCTGGTGTCGTCCGTATCTTTCCAGCGCCCGGGCCGGGGCGATGAATTCCAGCAACCGCTGCCACCCGTACCGGCGCCGGAAACGTTACCCACCGAGCGTGAACGGGCATTGGCGACGGGTGCCATGGACGAGAGCTTCATGGTGACTACCGGTCTGGAGCTGGATGTCCGCCTGGTGAGCCCGGTTGACTGGCGCAATCCTCAGCCGCTGCCCCCACACCTGGAAGCCTGGGTCAAAACCACCGGGCCGGTGCCAGAGGCGCAGGCCGTGCACGCCAGCCTGCTGGCCTACATGTCGGATATCCTGCTGATCGACGTGTGCCTGGCAGCAACCGGGCGCAGTTTCCTGTTGGACGATTGCCAGATCGCCAGTCTTGATCACGCGCTCTGGTTCCACAACCCGGTCCGTGCCGACGAGTGGCTGTTGCACACTGTCGAAGCGGAGCGGGTCAGTGGCGGGCGCGGACTGGCACGGGGCAAGTTCTACAACCCTGATGGGGTGCTGGTGGCGTCGGTGGTCCAGCAGGGGCTGATGCGCCTGCGTTGAGGTCTGGTGCCGGCTTCTCAACACCACGCGCCCGGTCGCCGCGATGCCTGGCGTCTACGGCTGGGTGGATTTCCAGTGCCGAGAGGATAATGTCAACGCGTTCCGCGAGTTCATCAAATTCCGGGAAGGGGTCAGTCAAGGGATCAAGGGATCCCAGCAGTGCCAGCAGCCTGCTTTTACGGATCGGTTCCACGATCAGTCGGTCCCCCTCCTTGTGGATGATTGCTTCATCGCCCTCGAACTCGAACTCGCGAGGGATGCGCAGTGCCTGGTTGCGCCCATTGCGAAAGAGGCGCACGTGACGTTCAGAAGTTGACGTAGCCGATGTCACGGGGTCGGGCAAGTCAACCCAATCACTGTGATCGTACCCGCCGGAATGCCGGACCATCGATTCCGGCCCCGGGAACGAGAAAAACCTTACTACTTTCAAGGGGGCTCTTTCCCCAAGGAATCCACTGCCCCTAAAAATCTTCTGGCGCTAAGATCTCCGCGGAGACGCCGTTCAGACGAACATCAAAGCACCCGCGGTGCAACTGCCGGTGATGGAATCGGCACAGCGTCAAAAGATTATCCAGCCGTGTTTCTCCACCTTCGGCCCAGTGCTGGATATGATGGGCATCCACATACTCTGATTCCTGGCAGCCGGGATACTGACAGACTCCGTCCCGCTCGCGCAGCGCACGGCGAATATGTTCCGGCACAATGCGCGA
>NZ_JAUTDR010000021.1 GCF_030649675.1 Haliea sp. E1-2-M8
GCGCTTGAACCGGCCCTCGGCAATGGCACCCAGTGCCCGGTTGTGCGACTCCAGTGAATAGACCTCGAGATCTCGGCGGGAGAAGCCCCATTTGTCGGCGATCATCTGTGCCGACTTGTACTGCGTCGGCGGTTCGGTGCCGTACCTTTCTACCCAGCCTGTTGAGCCAGAATATGGATCGGTGAATCCCATCGCCTCTGCACAGATAACTGCCGATGAGATCGGAATCTGTGACATTGTTTGTACTCCGCCGGCAATCAAAACATCCATTGTGCCGGACATCACTGCCTGTGCCGCGAAATGCACGGCCTGTTGCGAGGAGCCGCACTGACGGTCGATGGTGGTACCCGGAACAGTCTGCGACAGTCCTGCAGCAAGCCAGGAAGTACGCGCTATATCACCGGCAAGCGGCCCGATGGTGTCCAGGCAACCCCAGATCACATCATCGTATTCATCATCAGGGATGCCACTGCGCTCGACGATGGTTTTCAAGACATGAGAGCCGAGGTCGGCAGGATGTATCGCCGCTAACGAACCGTTTTTTCTCCCGGTAGGGGTTCTCAGTGCGTCGACAATGAATGCGTCAGCCATGTGCTTGCTCCAGCGGTGGATTGAGAGACCGACCTTACTGTGGCGGCGTCAGTGTTAGCGGTAATGAAAGCCTCTTACACCACACCGACTCACAACGTGCCTGTCCATAATGTGGAGGCGTCATCTTTAAGCGTAACACGAATAGTATACAATTATAATTATATAATATACGATTATAACACGTTGTCGATTTTGTAGTGTTTCGGCATCAGCTTGCCCTGCGAGACATAAGCTCCTCTTTATTGGTGTGCAGACTAGGGCGATCTTATGGAGGAGCACGTTGACTATGGATATCTGGATTAAGGGGGTTCAGGTCACAGCGTGGGATGTCGCCATTGATCGCCCTTGCGTAGCAGAACTTCAATCACCACTTGGATTTTCGAGCAGCGATAGTGACCAACTGTATGTGGGATTGAGTTCCCATTTAATTGATGCGGTTTGACATTCGATCTATGGAGCGAACCTTGATGAAGAAACTACACTTGTATCCCACGCTAGACATTGATGAGCTGGAGTACCCAAAGGAGAGAGTCAGCTTGTCACTCGACTCCTCGGCACTGGAGTTTTTTACGGATTTTCACGACATAACACCCCTGATCATTCCTGACTCTATGACTGCGGTTGACGCGCTCAAATTGATGCGGCAAACCCATGTGCGTATGAAATTTGTCGTAGATAATCTCGGACAATTCGTCGGTGTAGTGTCTGCGGATGACCTAGTCGAGAGCAAAATCGTCATGAAGGTTGCTGAAGGCTACGCAAGAGAGGCCCTACAAGTTCGCGAGTTCATGGCGCACAAGAAAACAATGAAAGCACTTGATTTTGAGGAGATCGTGTCAGCTCAGATTTCCGATGTGATTGCCGTGCTGAAGCAGAGCGGGCAGCAGCATTGTCTGGTAGTGGACCAGAGGAATCATCGAGTACGCGGCATTTTTTCGGCCAGTGATATTTCGCGAAAGCTTCATCTTCCGATTGATATTCAGGAAAAATCGAGCTTTTATAAAGTATTTTCAGCTACTACATAGTTTGCGTTTTGATCTGCTGTTAAAACAAACCCATTTACAATGGGTTAACTCGATTGATCCCACCCGCCAGGAGCGTACACCCTCTCAGCTGACCAGTTTCGGCTTGAACGCTACCTGGCTAATTTACGCGCATGTTTCCAAGTGTACTAGGCCAGAACCTAAAGGATACACTGGGTGATCGATATAATCATGAAAACCATGTGAAGTGGTTTAATGGATGCCAGTAAAACCGCCCAGAGTAAGGATGGCCGCATGGAACTCTGTGTGCTCCGGAACCGTAATTTTTCCGGTATCATAATCCCAGCCCTCGGCCTCTCCTTGTTGGCTCGTCTTTGTGATTGAGAGACATCCTGCTATTCAAGGTGTAAAGTTGTAGAGGTCTACACCAAAGCTGATCCATTACACATGGTTTCCGGACACGACATCTGTCCTGACGGAGGGGGGAGGCAGGATGCACTCTCTCCTGTTCAGCCTGCTTTTAGTCGTATCCCGGTCACGCCGGGCTATTTTTTACCCATAAATTTTCCTGAAGAGCTTTTCTTATAATGACCGGGTTAGAACGCTCGCCGAGGGACAAGGAAATAGCTTTAACGGTTTTCATCGGCGAATTTGCTGCTGAATCACTCGACCCCTGCCTGCCTGACCTACCAATTCGCCAGGGCACGCCGTCTCCATCCTTACGCTTCATTTGACGCACTCCAGCGGCCACTTACACCAGGCTGATTCGCTTCTTCCCCTGGAGCTGATCAAGCCAGCGCAGAGCTGACTGACCCCGTCCCCAGGTTTCAAGTGTGGCTGTTCCATCCGGCCGTACCGTAATATCGGTTTTCATACAGCGGCCCCGGACATAGTCAGCGCGCAGGTGCAGCCCATTTCGGTCAAAGCTCAGACTTTGGAGGAAATCACTCACGGTAAAACGGTCGTTGGCTGCGAACTCCTGCCGCGAGTTCCCGCGTGGTTGCGCATCGTTAAATGACAGTACCGCGAGGGTGTACAGAAAGCCCAGGGCCCCCCATTCAGCAATCTCTGCAGGTTCGGTATCCACGTCTTCCCCGATAAAGACAAGATCAGCGCGCACGGCAACATTTTCGCCGTCAGGAGCCGCTTCGGTGTGCGCATCTAACAGGCGAAACGGGACCAAGGTCCCGGTTGTCAGGAGGTGCTGCCAGGCTGTGGGTGAGGTGCCATCCATGGGGGTCGGTGCTCCTTATCAGTGCTCGCGTTCCAGGTTAAGTTCGTCCCACATCCAGCTGAAGTCATAGCCGACACCTGAGCCGCGACCATTGGTGTTTTCCAGGTGTTTGAGCCAGCAGATAACCTCGCTGCGCAGCGCGGGATCTGCCGCGCACTGCCGCGGGCTCAGGCCCTTGAGCATGGGGATCGGCTCATCCAAGGTAGTGCGGTAGTGGTGGGTCAGTTGTGCTGTGATCGCCGCCTGAGCCTCGACGGGAATATCGGGTCTCGGCATCGGTTTGTCACTGTGATCCGCCATTCGCGACAGGTTTTCGTGAACTGTCAGGGGGGATCCGACAAGGTCACCGAGGAGCGTGCTTAGCAGGGCGGCGCCTCGTTCAGCTCGCTCATCCGAGTTGGTTTCAAGCTCCAGTGCGGTCTCATCCAACGCAATATGTCCCAATACGCTCACGGGCTCGTCAGCGCCGATGTCCTCGTAGGCTTTGGGAAACCAGGTCCATGACAGCGCCTCTCCCTCTCTGTACAACACTGGCGAGATATCGAGGGTAAGGGCGATGTCTTCGAGAGTGCCCCGCAGTGGCAGCCGTACCCGGCTCGGGACAATGGACTCCGCGTCCCTGTTCTGCAGGATCGGGGGCGGCCTTGTTGCCTGAAGGTAGGCGTCCATCGCCCAGATCAGGAAAGCCACGCCGGCCAGGTCCGACGCCTGTGTCTGGCGGATGATATCGTCGAGATTATCGGGTATCAGGTCGATCTCGCCCTGCTCAAGCAGGTCCTGCATCAATTGTCGGGTGTCCTCGGGTATGGCAGAGAGTATCCGCTGGACACGCGCGGCCAACTCCGGACGCAGGGGCAGCATGGCACCGCTGAATGTTGGGCTGTTCCCCGCGTGCAGCACCCGAGCAACCAACCCGTCCCAGATGTGGAGGCTCTCCGTCGCAGCTTTCTCCTTGACGCGTATCGGCTCGTCCTGCGTGCCATAGGGGCGAATCTCCGCGTACGCGCCGGGCTTGACCGCGGTAATCTCCCAAAAACCCAGTTCAGATTCGCCGAGGGCCCGTAAATACCGACGACCTGCGCTACCTTCCCGCCAGCCGCGGTGGGCAAGATAGGCCTCGATCAGATTGTGCTGCTCGTTATCCCACAGGGCTGTGGCATATTCCTCAAAACCGAAGCCGATGACCATGTGGCTGTAAGGTCCGGAATAGAAGAACGCTTTCAGCTCGTCGACGCTCACCTCGAGTTTCTTGGCTAGCGGGCCAAGCAACTCGTCCTGAACCTGGTCCCATCGTCCCGCCCACTCATGGTTCGGCCCGGTATAGTCCATGAGGTGCTTGATGGCCTTGTCGATCTCCCGGCGGGGTTTACGCTCACTCATAGGTTTCCATGTACAACGTTATCAAGGAAAGAAGGGATCCCGCATCCAGCCGGTAATGATTGCGAGATCATCAGTGTCCAGGGTACGGACCGCCTCGAGTATGCTCAGCGGTGCCTGATCACTTCCTGTCCAAACGGCGCGGAAAAACGCGGCCATGATCCGCTGTCCGTGGGAGAAGACAGCCATGGCGTGGTCCAGGCTAGCCTCATCAAGACAGCGGCTCTCCCAATCCCAATAACGGCTTAGGTAATCATAGGGCCGTATCAGGTCCCGGAAACGTCGTTGTTCTGGTGTCAGCTGAAAGTCGCCTCGACTGATTGTCATCGCAAGCACCGGGTTGGCCAGATAGCCGTTAGCGGAATTTGCTGGGTATTGTACGCATGTTTAATCAATTTAATAACGCTCCCTCCTTCGAAGGGTCGCGCCAGTGTGCGCGTGACCCAGAAGTCTTTTTCCACCACGGCGGGCGTAGTGGCGAGCGCCGCGGCCGTTTCGCTGAACAATTCCCGGCATTGTTCGATACTGAACCGAGCAACCGCCTCCATTAGTCGGCCTTCTGACAGATTTGCTTGATCAGGTGGTGGACCCAGCCGGTGATCTGACGAGTGTCCCGAGGGATTCGGTCGCGGTCCTTATCCGATAACCGGGCTCGAATAGCCTGCATGACCGCAGTGTCCACGCGTTCCTGCCCCAGAGCTTTGAGGGCGTGGACCAGAAGACCACTTTTGGGGTGCTTGAAGCCCACCTCCTTCAGCGCGGTCTGCGTGAACACCAACAAAGTTTTGCCGATGGTGTACTCCCGATTGGGACCGTCGGAGAGGTACACCCAGCGACCGGGGACCTGGGTGGACAAGCCCAACATGTTGAGGGCTGCATCGCCCGAGGGCTGTATTCGCCAGTTAAATTTGCGACCCAAAGCATGGGCCACCTGATCGATATCGGGGCTGAGCGGCTGGTAGTGTCCCCATGAGTGGTGTAAATCTTCACGGTGGTGGCGGCCACCGTGGGTCTCCGTAAACTGGAGGTTGCGAAACCTTCACCAACTACGGAGAGACACCACGATGACCGAGGACAGGATGGCATTGATTGAGCTGGCTGAAAAGCATGCGGACGATGACTTGCTGAGGGAACTGGGCCAACTGGTCCTGCAGCGACTGATGGATGCTGAAGCGGAACAGCGTTGCGGTGCCGGTCGGCATGAGCGCAGCGAGGATCGGGTCAACCAGCGGAACGGGTACCGCGAGCGCACCCTGGAGACGCGAATAGGGACAATGGAGTTACGTATTCCGAAGCTACGCACAGGCAGTTACCTGCCGAGCTTCATTGAACCCCGCAAAGCCTCCGAACAGGCGCTGGTTGCTGTTGTGCAGGAGGCCTATGTGAAAGGCATATCGACCCGCAAGGTCGATGACCTGGTACAGGCGATGGGAATGAGCGGTATCTCCAAGAGCCAGGTCTCACGGCTGTGCGAGGAGCTGGATGAGCGCGTAGAGGCGTTCCTGAATCGCCCGCTGAGCGGCCCCTGGGCCTATGTCTGGCTGGATGCCACCTATCTGAAATCACGCGAGCGTGGTGCTGTGAGCAGCCAGGCGGTGGTCGTTGCCGTTGGCGTCAGCAACGAAGGACGCCGGGAAACCTTGGGCATGGCTGTGGGTCCGGCCGAGACAGAAGCCTTCTGGACGGAATTCCTGCGCAGCCTGGTTCGGCGAGGCCTGACGGGCGTGCGGCTGGTAATCTCGGATGCTCACGAGGGCCTGAAGCAGGCCATTGCCAAGGTCGTGTCAGCCGCTGCCTGGCAACGCTGCCGGGTGCACTTTATGCGCAATGCGCTGGCCCACGTGCCGCGCAAGCAGCATTCCATGGTGGCAGCTGTCATCCGCACGGCGTTCGTTCAGGAAAACCAGGCAGAGGCGCGCCAGCAGTGGCGGGAAACGGCGGACAAGCTGCGAGAGCGTTTCGCCAAGGTCGCGGACCTCATGGATCAGGCCGAGGAGGACGTGCTCGCCTTCATGCGGTTCCCGAAGGAGCACTGGCCGCAGTTGGCCTCGACGAATTCCCTGGAGCGATTGAACAAGGAAATCAAACGTCGCTCGCGAGTGGTCGGTATCTTCCCGAACAACGCCGCCATCATGCGGCTGGTGGGAACATTGCTGGCTGAGCAAACAGATGAGTGGCAAGTGACTCGCCGCTACATGAGCCAGGAAACGCTGGCGCGCGTGCTGGGCGACGAAGACCAGGCGAACCTATTGGCACAACCAGAGGCCGCCTGAGGGATGAATCTGGAGACCGGAATTACACCACTTGACGGGACACTACCGCGCGGCTGCTGCAGGAGGTCGCTGTAAGGGGGGTAGTCGTACACGCCCCGGCATATGCGCCGGATACGTCCTGCTTTGCACAGGCTCGAGAGGGCTTGGGGGATGTTGTCTTCCCCGAACTCCGCCGCGAAATCAGTCTTGGTGAAGGCCCACCCCCTGCCGCGGCCATATATTCGGGAAATTATATTATTTTCAATGGGTTGCATGATATATGCGCACCTTGCGTTTTCAGAAAAAAAGGCTGTTTTTCCTGAAATAAGCACAGCATAAAGGGCGGAGGAAATTGATAGAGGGGCGACAGTTACCGGCGGCGCTTTAGTCGACAGTAGGAGGCAGAGGATATCGTGTGGTACAGTATCCAATGGTAATACCTTTGAATACTGAGGTGGCAAGATGGCAACATCAGTAAAACTTGACGAAAACCTGAAAGGCCGGATCCAGCACTTGGCTGAAGTGCGGCATCGTTCATCGCATTGGATTATGCGGGAAGCGATCCGTGAATATGTTGAGCGTGAAGAAAAGCGCGAATCTTTCAAGCAGGATGCATTACGCGCCTGGGAATCGTACCAGGAAAATGGACAACACCTGACGCTTGAAGAAGCCGATGCTTGGCTGGATAAGCTTGAAGCAGGTGACGATGTGGAGTTGCCTAAGTGCCACGACTGATTTGGTCGCCTTCAGCGCTGACTGACGTGCAGCGACTTTATCGCTTCCTTGTCATAAAAGATCAAGAAGCAGCCCGACGTGCCATCAAAACACTACGGGCAGGCGTGAAAATACTCGCACACCAGCCGGAGGCAGGACGTCCTGTTGAAGACATGGATCCGGTGTTTCGGGAATGGCCGATTGATTTCGGAAATAGCGGCTATGTAGCGTTATATCGTTTCGATGGTGAAACAGCAATCATTCTTGCTGTGCGACATCAGAAAGAAGCCGGATACTAAAACAGATGACGGCCAATGAAAAATTCCTGACCCAGGAGGGTATAAAGATTTCTGTGTAAATGGCCGGTTCATCTCAGACCGGCACCCTGTCATCGTACAGGATGAACAAGACAACTAAAGCCAGTCATCTACTTCCTGCCGCCCGATGACTGCCATGATCTCGACGGGTTCGCCGACCACACGATAATTCATGCTTTCGGAGCCACACACGCTGCGCCGGTAGCCTTCACGAATATCAGCTGCAGGGTACAAATGAGGTTGCTCTGCAAGCTGTTTAAAATGGTGAAAAACGCGGCGTAGTATTTGTCCGCTGCCTCCAAACCCCAATTTTCTAGGCCATAGAACCATATGCGTTCCAGGTCGGCTTTAGCTTCTGGGGCGAGCCTATAGCTTACCATCCTGCCGCGCTTTCTCTTTGAATCCTTCGAGCATTT
Source organism: Haliea sp. E1-2-M8 (assembly GCF_030649675.1). Lineage (GTDB taxonomy): Bacteria > Pseudomonadota > Gammaproteobacteria > Pseudomonadales > Halieaceae > Haliea. Next base: position 7,885 of record NZ_JAUTDR010000021.1, read on the forward strand.
CCTGCGGTGATTCTTTGACCCATCCGTGCTGTTCAACGGACAGTTCTGCAGCAATCAGCTTGGCGCGAAGCACATCAATTTCATTCATGCGCAATTGTTTTTCCCGCAAGGCTTCTCGGATCAGTTCGCTATCCGTGCCGTAGTTGCCCGTCTCCATCTGCGCTTGTATCCAGCGGTCTTGTTGGTCAGTTACGGTAATGCTTTTTTTGACCATTGCCATCAGAAGCCATCCAATAAGAAAGAGAATGTACTACTTTATCCTACTTTCTATCAGTCTCATTGAAAAGGGCGGGATGTCTCGCAGCTAGCATATGCTATTTAACATAATGCACATTATGCGCACTAACATATTGATATAAAAGGGATTAATAGAACCGCCAATATTGTCTACTAACCCTTGTTTTCGGTCAAGTATCGATGTGTTGGGACATTTGATCCCCTTGCCTATGACGGACGTCGCTCAAGGGTAGATTTGACTCAAACACCGGCAGCTAAGTGCCAAGAGCAGACATTTAAAGTTTGAATCTGACCTCGCCAGATCTAAAGAGTATCTTATTCGTTATCCTTCAACGATTTTTTTAGACGCCTGATTCTTCTTTTTAGCTCATCTTCTGGCAGCCTGACCAAAGGGTCCTCATAAAACAGAATAAGGGCATCAAGTATGAGCTGACGGTCAATATCTGTATGTTTCAATATCTCGTCAATCGCCCATAGGACCCCATGCGTTTCGATCTCTTTGGTTTCAGCAAGCTGTCTGAGCGGCTGATCTCCCGTAAAGAGAATGGATTCTTCAGTCGTTTCAGCAAGAACGAGTGCAAAACAGTCATTGAGCTTGAGCCGCCTATTCTCGTTGTAGTAATCCATTGCCGTTGTAACATGCTCGCCAGGGAGTACCGTCACTTCCATTCCGGAAGCTATCAACATGGCCTTTTCCTCGTCTGATATTGAGAGAAGTTCTTCTTCAAATAACGGCTGCGGCATTGCAAAAGAATAAGGCAGGCCAAAAATAGCTTCGAGAAGACCGCCCTTGTGCAAATCAATCAGGCAGGAGCTGTCACTAATTATTATTCTCATATTCTTCTACATTTCCCTGTAATACTTGTTCCATTTTAAAATATGGAATCTGTAGAAATTCGGATGCTTTAGCAGGCGAAATCAGCTTTTCAGACAGAGCCCAATAGCAAAGTCTTTCAAATCGCTTGGGTCTTTCGAATGTTCCTTTCTGATTCTCGGCTTCTAGCGGCCTTGGTTCTTCGCGCCGCCAGGAACGGGCAAAAGTCTGGAACGCATACGCAACGGCAGATTCACTCAATATGCCTGCCTGCTTAAAACGCATAAGCATAGAGGCGGCAGATACACGATAGAGCCTTTTGAGGTCTATGAGTTCGGGAAAGCTGACACTATGCCGCTGACTGCCGATTTCTCCCCTTAGGTGCTCGGAATTAACCAGAAAGGAACCGGCAAAGATGTCAGAGGCCTTCTCATGATCTATAGGGGAAGATTCATCAATGAGACGATGGCCCAGCTCATGGGCCAAAGTGAAGCGTCTTCTTTCAAGCGGGAAGTCCTTGTTTACAACAATAACGGGGACCAAAGCTTTACCTTCCCCCCTATCAACCAAACAGGTCAGACCGGAAACCTTTTCTGGCAATTCGATCACAAGGACCTTAATCCCTTTTTCTTCCAGCAATTCGGTCATGTTGGGGATAGGATCAATACCGAGATCCCATTCTTCCCTCAATCTTTCCGCAAGCTGCTCTGCCGCTTCAAGAGTTTCAAGTCGCACGGGATCAAAGGGCTGGTGCCATTCGGCACTATCCAGCTCCAAAATCTCTTCCACGGACAAATAGCGCTCGACACGCTCAATGACAGTCGCTTCGACGCGAGAACGGTCCTTAACGGAAGTTCCTGATTTCTTTCGAAACTCTACGCCGCTTAGTTCTTTCACCTGATTGCTAAGAAGGTACTCAAGATTAACATCAAGAACCTTTGCCATAGCAGTCAGTACATCGGAGGCGGGCATCATTTGATCACGCTCATACTTGCCAATAGCCTGTGCACTCACCTTGTTGTCCAATGCGTCAGAAAGGCCGCGCAAAGAATAACCCGCCTTCTTTCTGGCCAGCTTCAATCGGTCAGCAAACATTTTCTTCTCCTTTGGACTTGACAGTTTACAGTTCTTATTCTTATACTTTAATTGTAAACCATGTACGCTGATTTTGTCAACTGATGTAAACCATACCTTGAAGGAGGTAAAGATGTCAAAGAACGATCGCTATGTCACGAAACATCCGGATGGTTGGGCCGTGAAAGGACCTGGGGCTTCCAAAGCCAGCAGCGTTCACGGCACCCAGAAGGAAGCGGAATCAAGGGCCAAGAAGATTGTTCACAATCTCGGCGGCGGTGAAGTCCGCATCCAGAACCGTCAGGGTAAATGGCGGGATTCGGATACTGTTCCGCCAGGCAATGATCCGTGTCCGCCGCGTGACAAGAAACACTAATCCAAGTTTTTAAACCGCTTCATAAAGGAGAAACGTTATGAGCAAAGAAGAGGCCCCTGGCCAAAACAAGACCTACGACATCATTGTTAATGGTCGCCCCAAAACTGTGACCGATCACAAGTTGACTTACCTTGCAGTAGTGCAGCTCGCCTACCCTGGTGAACAACCTGCTGACGGCATTGTATTCACCGTGACCTTTTCCAATCCGCACGGCAAGGACGGATCAATGGTAGAAGGTGACACCCAAGTCATCAAGGATGGGATTATCTTCAATGTCCGAAAAACTGATAAGTCTTAGCCATGATCTCAAAAAGCTCCGTGACCAAGGTCTGGAGCTTGAGATCAAACACAGCTATCTCATCGTTCATTCTGTTCCGTATGTGAATGCGGGTGGCGATATTGCCTTCGGCGCACTCGTCACAGATTTGAACATCAATAATGAAAGAACACTCAAACCCAAAGATCATCAGGTCTGGTTTACGGGCAGCTTTCCACACTTTAAGGCCGGGAAGCCGATTGAGGCGCTTCGTCATACCGACCAACCGCAGACCCTATGTGACGATGTAGTGTCAAATCACCGTTTTTCTTGCAAACCCCAAGACGATTATCCGGATTACTACGAGAAAATGACGCGCCATGTCGAGATTATTCAAAATCCGGCGCGGGCCATTGACCCTAACGTCACGGCCTATACCTTCAAACCTGTTATCGGCAACGAAGAGGAAAGCGTCTTCCTGTATATGGACACAGCCTCAAGCCGCTATGGACTGACAGGACTTTCTCAACAATGTGCCATGAACAAGGCCGCGATAGTCGGCCTTGGCGGGACAGGCTCTTATATACTGGACTTGATTGCCAAGACTCACGTCAAGGAAATTCACCTGATTGATGGTGATAAGTTTGTCCAGCACAATGCTTTCAGGGCACCGGGCGCTGCGTCCCTGAAAACGCTCGAAAAAATGCCTTCAAAGGTGGACTACTATGCGGGCATCTACAGCAATATGCGCCGTGGCATTATCCCCCATAACACCTTCCTTGATAGTGAGACCATAGAACTACTTGCAGACTGCGACTTTGTCTTCATGTGCGTAGATAAGCCACCGGTCCGCAAACTTGCCTTTGAATTCTTAATCGACAGAAAAATTCCCTTTATCGATGTGGGGATGGAACTTGAATATATTGAAGAACAGCAATGTCTTATCGGTGATTGCAGAACCACGCTTTGCACGCCCTCGAAGACTGGCCATCTACCCAAACGAGTATCGGTCAGGGATACGATAGCCGATGATATTTATGATGCCAATATCCAGGTTGCCGAAATGAATGCAATGAATGCGGCCTTTGCCGTCGTGAAATGGAAGAAATTCTGCGGGTATTATCAGGACCTCGCTCAAGAACATCACACTGTCTATTCTCTCAACGCCCACGGGCTTTCACGGGATGAAATGTCAGAAACAGAAGACGCATGAAAACGACAAGAATAGATTATGAGTTAGTAGAATTTATTCCCGAGAAGCTTGAGGATGGGGTTTTGTATATTTCAGAGCCTTATAAGACAGCAGCCCATAAATGTGCCTGCAGCTGCGGCGAGGAAGTCATCACGCCTCTTAACCCCACCGACTGGAAAGTGAAGATACAAGGCGGCCGCGTGTCCCTGAATCCTTCCATAGGTAACTGGAGCTTTGCCTGCCGCTCCCACTACTGGATCAGAAATGGTGAGGTCATCTGGTCCTACGCTTTGAGCGAGACAGAGATTCAGCAAGGACGAGACTGGGACAAAGTACTAAAAGAAGCTTATTTCAATAAGGTCAATGAGGAAAAAGGACAAAAGCCTGCTGGATTCCTTGGTAAATTACAGGCAGTTTTGAGCCAGATGATCACCTGGCTCAGGCATTAATTGGTTATTTATATATTTTCAAAACATACAATCCATTGACTATTTTTAGCTTCATCGATCATATGTTTTGCGCCATTGTGTTCACAGAATTAAATTGTACTAAATCAAGTAATGTGCCACCAGCGACCCTTCCCAATGACTCAGCGAAGGCCCGCTTTGGGTCGGAGGACTAAACCGCTACCGCGGTAGGGGTGCTCCGATTGAGGTGCGGTACCAGACGATAGACTCCAAGTGTTTTCCTATGCTGAGTATTGAGGCAGCCCGCCTCGCTCAATGCAAGGAGAATCGTCATGAATCAAACCACACATACCATCAGCCCGCTGCGTCAACGCATGATCGGCGATATGAGGTTGCGCAAACTCAATCCAAAGACGCAGGCCGCCTATCTCAGAGCCGTGGAGAAGCTGGCCCACTTTTTGGGCCACTCTCCGGATACGGCCTCCGCAGAGGATCTGCGACGTTTCCAGCTACACATGGTCGATGTCGGTACCTCCAGTGTCACACTGAATGCCACGATCACCGGCCTGCGGTTCTTCTTTGACGTCACACTCGATCACCCCGAGGCGATGAAGAAGATGAGCCACGTGTACCAGCCGCGCCGGATACCGGAGATCCTGAGTGTGGATGAGGTCGCCCTCCTGCTGCAATATGCCGGCTGCCTGAAGTACCGGGCGGCCCTCGGTGTAGCCTATGGCGCCGGCCTACGCGCCAGTGAAGTCTGCCACCTCACGATCCCGGACATCGACAGTAAACGGATGGTCCTGCGCGTCGAGCAGGGTAAGGGCAAACAGGATCGCTATGCAATTCTCTCGCCCGTGCTGCTGGAGCTGTTACGCGCCTGGTGGCGCGATGGACGTGCCAAGGGGCAGTTGTTGCACGGGGGCTGGGTGTTTCCGGGGCAGAACCCGGTCAACCCTCTGACACCCCGATCACTCAACCGTATTTTCCACCAGGCCTGCGACGCAGCCGGGATCCGCAAGCGCGTTTCATTGCATTCATTGCGACACGCCTTCGCCACCCATCTGCTGGAACGCCACGAGGATATCCGCGTGATTCAGGTGCTCCTCGGGCACAAGAAGCTTGAGAATACCGCTCGCTATAGCCACGTAGCTACCCAGTTGTTGAGCGAGGTAAAAGGCCCTCTGGAGTATCTTCAGTTCGCTTCGCCTGCCTGATCCAGCGCAGTCGTGACTCGACACACTCTGGAGGTTGCGGACATCTTCCGCGACCATGGCGCAGCGTGGCGCCAAGAACAGGCCGGACATCTCAGCCTTGGGCAACTCAAGGTGATGTCAGCCATCGAACGCTGTCGGTGTGCCGCGCTCGGTGGCCACCGGCTGTGCTGTGAGGGCTGTGGCACCACGCAGATCGCCTACAACTCCTGCCGCAACCGGCACTGCCCCAAGTGTCAGACGGGAGCGGCTCATCGCTGGCTGGAAGATCGCCAGGCAGAGTTGCTGCCGGTCGACTACTACCATGTGGTTTTCACCGTGCCCGCACCCATCAGTGACATCGCCTATCAGAACAAGGCCGTGATCTACGCGATCCTGTTCAAAGCCGCAGCCGAGACCCTGCTCACGATTGCCGCGGACCCGAAGCATCTTGGGGCGCATATTGGTGTCACCGCCGTCCTGCACAGTTGGGGATCGGCATTGACTCACCACCCCCACATCCATTGCATCGTACCGGGCGGCGGCGTGTCACTGGACGGTAAACGCTGGGTGGCGTGCCGACCTGGGTTCTTTCTGCCTGTGCGGGTCCTGTCGCGACTGTTCCGGCGCCGCTTTCTGGAGCGACTCATTGATGCTCATCGCGACGGGAAGCTCGCCTTCTTCGGGCAACATCAAGCACTTGCCGAGACGGGCGCCTTCGCCGATTTCCTCAAGCCACTGCGCCAGATCGACTGGGTCGTGTATGCCAAACGCCCATTCGCTGGCCCAGAGGCCGTACTGAACTATCTGTCCCGCTACACCCATCGCGTGGCCATCGCCAACAGCCGCCTGATTGCCTGTAATGAGCGCGGGGTTACCTTCAAGTGGAAAGACTACCGCGCTAAAGGTCGAACCCGGCACAAGACCATGACGCTCAGCACCGGCGAGTTTATCCGTCGCTTCCTCATCCACGTTCTGCCCAGCGGCTTTCACCGGATACGACATTACGGATTCTTCGCGAATCAGGGTCGCGCCAGGCAACGGGGCCGTATTCGGAAGCTCCTGTCGCTACCACCGACAATCAACCCCCCACCGGATCCTGAACCCCCTGTCGCAGCCATCTATGTGTGTAGGTCCTGCGGTGCGTCGATGATGATCATTGAGACGGTCCCGCCAGATCACCCCGTGCGGGCACCGCCGGTACACACGCCATGAACAACAGTTTATCGATAACAACAGTTCGCGTGCGTTCGCCACAATGTCGAGCGCTGGTACTGCTTTGTGTGTCTCGTTATTTGGAGGCACAAGAGTCACGTTCTCTGCAACTACCAACCGTCAGAAATGGAATAATGCAGAGGCGGCACCACACGCTTGGCAGGCCTTGTGATTCATCTCTGACGCCAGAAATACTCTCGACCCCCAAGAGGTTTCCTACTATCCCCATAGATCAGCGCATCGATCCCGCGGTTTCCTCCCCCGAGGCTTAGAAGACACCTGCTCAACGAATGACCGCGTAGCTTCAACGCCATCACTCTGCGAGCAGGCGTCTTCCAACCCTTAACAAAAGTTGCCCATAACGCCGTGATTGGCTGAATGACGACCGTCAAGACATAGGCCCGAGGCATAGTGTGCCAGATCAGATTCGTGTTTTCACAAAAATGGAATGACGGGGCTTCGTCCAGGCGGCATGCAACCGAGCACGAAATCTCAGATTGACCCCCTCTCTTGCATCCGCCGCGACTGCGCATTCTCTATATTCTGGCGGCGCCTATTTACATGCCATTGGAACGTAACTATTATTATCTCCATTCCATTGGACCATAAAGGGTGGATCACCAATGCCTTCCCAACGCGGCCGACCGTTTATTATAAAACCAGACGATGTGCGTCTGTATTACGAGTCGATGTACGCAGTTGTCACCTCAATGGAGTGGCCATGGACTGAGCGAGGGATTCTAGGCCTGGAAGAGCCACCAGAGCGTGATGACGATCTCCCGACAGCCGAGGGACTGATGCACAAGATGGTGACCTACCTGAATCCAGAGGCACTTAAGGCCGTCAAGGCAAGGGCCAGAAAAGTTCGGCATCGACAGAAGAAAAAGCCCGTATGCTTACACCTTGAATACGACGCTTGGGCCCTCCTGAAAGAGTATGCTCAGGAGAAGAACATCACCCTCTCTCAGGCGGTCAGAGAATTATTCCACAACCGAGCGGCTGCCAAAGCAGGGTGAACGGTAATGGTGTCTGGGCATCTCGGGCGGTAGGTTCCACCGGCCTGCGCCTATCCTACCTCTGAGGGGTCTGGCGTCGCATGGTCCGCGTTCTCAGGTCTGTTCCAGAACCCAAACCTCGAAATCCCGGACACCGTTAGTGGCGACAGGCGTCGCATAAAGAGCCGTTGTATACGCACTATGGCATTTAGGGTCGGGGCATCGGCACAGAAGATCCGCGCGCATATTTTTGCAGTATGAGACCAGCTTACTTTTTCTCGCTGGACTTGCGGGCAATTTGGACAAGATCCGCCTGCAGTGCCTTGATATCATTCTTGGATTCTTTCAACTCCGCCTTCAAGCCCTTGAGTTGTTCATCCCGCTCGCTCACCCGGATCGTCAGCGCTGCATTTTCGCTGCCCAGCTTGGCGCTATGAGTCCGCTCTTTATCCAGCATCGACTGGATATCATTTACCGCCTTATCCCTGTCAGCCAGGAGCTGTCGCAGTTCGCTGATACACACTTCCAGCCGACTGATCTCACTCAGGGCTTCGTCGCGCTCGCTGGTGGCGGCGGTGATAGCCGCCTCCGCTTCTCGTTGAACGGTATCGACCGTCATCGATGCCAGTTTGCTGGCGGCGGTCCATACCTGTCCTACCGAGGTTTCAATGGCTTTCTTGAGTCCCGCGGGCATTTCCAGCGCAGCGGCCACGTCTGCCTTGCGCGCTTCCCGCCACTCACGCATGACCGGGGAGATGTGGGATAGGGACCCACCGCCCATACGCTCACGCACCTGGTCGTTGGTTGGGTTGTCGTTGCCCTCGGCGGCCAGGGCGTTAGCGGCAGCGGCGATCTTGTCTTTGATGTCCGGCTTTATCTTCATCTGACCCCCCATCTATCTGTATTGTATGTATGTAACATACATACAATACAGATAGAATGCAAACCCCCCACTGCCCTCCCCCGCTCCCCAAGCCGGTAGTGCCCACCTCTGGGTGAAGTACCGGTACTCGCCGGGTGGTCGCCGCGGTGCTCAACAGAATCTGCGGTGCATTGTCGTTGTCCCCACACGTATCAAGCCGCAGCAGGCGCCATTTATCGGCCACATACGCTTGGCTACCTAACGTCACAGACCACAGACAACGTAACAAACATTAAATTGACGAGCCCTGGCCCACCAGTCCATCGTTATCAGCACTTGGTGGCTACTCACAGTAGCGTCTAAGCAGCGGCCAGTCCGCATGTGTCTGTCGAGCTCAGGCTTGGCAGTTGTATCACCCCGTCGGGTAACTCACCGGCGGGTGATGTTGCTCGATGGTTTTCTTTCAGGAGATTTCCATGAGCAATATCGCAATGTACGTTGGAACGACCTACGGCCCTGGTGACCAGCCGATCCCGCGGTTCAACTGCCCCGTGATCATGGGTGGGGAGCTGGCCTATTTGGTGGGAGTCTGTGGTAACGCAGACCGTCGCCAGATTGTCAGGGACGCCGCTTCGGCGGCCGAACTGGCATCACGCTTCGAGGATAAAATCGAGTACCTCCAGTTTCAGACGCTACTCAGTTTTCCAAGAGGCAACCAGGTAAGAATGTTGGCGGTGAGGTTAGTCGATGCGTCCGAGGCCTTTGAGGTAGGTCCGGACGAGGATCACAAGGTCATACACATCGACTTGCCCCAATCGACGATGATCGAGGCCTCATAGCGTTGATCAGGAAACATCAAGGTTATGGAATTATCGCAATAGCGCGCTAGTACCTGTTCTCGTAGGTCATCCCTCTAAAAGGAGTCCCAGGGCTCCTTTTTCCTAACGCACTACGCACCAATGCGAAATCATCTGGCAATGCCGGCCCTCCATGCGCAGCGAAGGCTTTGGCAGCGCGCAGACCCCTGCCCTCCTTGGAATCACGAAAGCAGGAATCGCCTGTTTACACCCGGTCGTCAGGCAACCTCGCCACTACTCAGCAGACTTCCCGCGACGTAAAAAACATGAAATTGACACGATAGCGCTCAATCGCCATCGTTTGGGGTGCTTAGTGACTGCTCTCAGCAGTATTGAGCGGCGGAAATTTCCGCATGTCCCGTTGGGGTTTCGACCCCACGGGACGAGGCTCTGACGGATCACTCAACAAAGGAGATAGATCCATGTCGATGCACCATGTTACCCAAGAGGAGACCGCAGCCGAGGCGACAATGCCAGAACGGATCGTGCGCCACCTCGTGAAGGACGATCGCCGTTTTGGCATTCTGCCTAAATATGCTGGCAAACATTTCCTAGCCTTGGAATGCACCATTTTCAAAGTGATGGGAGAGTATTGCGAGCACTATAAGGGCGGCTTATGGACTATGTGGGAACTGTCCAATGGCAGTTTCTACATGAGCCCTCAATTATCGGACAGTGATGTGATCATGCGCTGCTCCGGTAATCATTATGAAGGCTCGATGTCCGCGGATGCCGCGGGGATTGTATCCTGCCTGGTCGCCTTCAACCGACTCACTTGGTCAACCCGTGACGAGCGCCTCTGCGATCTTTTCTATGGCCTGCGGGACTGGGCCATTCAGCATCCTGAANCTGTGTTTTTATGGGTCTTCCCCTATTCGGGTGGATCCATAGCCATTTCTCTGCTCTCCCCCTAAAATTCCAGGCTCCACATCCTCGGAGGGAGCCTGGTTAGCCAATGGATGAATTGTCACTTTACGAACGCATTCTTGGGCTGCGTGATCCTTGGGCTGTTGAAAATGTCGAACTGTCCGAGGATGGGGTAGTTCATGTGTATATCGAGTACGATCGGAATACCGAAACCCTCTGCCCTGCGTGCGGTTCGGCATGTCCTCGTTACGACACCCGTGATAAGCGTTGGCGACATCTGGACACTTGCCAGTTCCAGACCATTGTCCATGGCGCTGTGCCCCGGGCTCAATGCCATGAGCATGGCGTCTTACAGGTCGAAGTTCCTTGGGCGGAAAGGAACTCCCGATTTACGCTGCTGAGTCCAGGTGGCCTCGGCGAAGGTGAAGTTGGAGGCGCCCAAGGTGGCGACGAAGATCTGTGCCTGGCGGATCTCGCCGGTCATGGCATTGATCACCGGTACGGTGGAACCGCCGTAATCCACAAAGCACTTCTCGCCGGCCCGGTGGTGCTGACGCATCGAGCGCTTCTGTTTGCCCTGCCACCGCCGGAACCGATCGCAGAACTGGGAGTAGCTGTAACTGCGGTTGGGGTACTTCTGGGTGTACTCCTCCCACAGCAACTGCTTGGTCATATGGGGACGCTTGAGCTCCTGGTGGATGACCGGCCAGTCCGGCAATTGGTGGCGGCGCGAACTGCGGGCATCAGCGGCTGGGTAGAACAGGTTGGCGAGTTGGTTGTCATCCAGGTCGTCGGGCAGGGGCCAGCCGAGTTCCAGGGCTTGGGCCCGCGTGAGCAGCTTCTGGATGCCGCCGACGCTGAGCTTGGTGCTGCGACTGATCTCGCGGATAGACAGGCCGGCAAAGAGCCGGAGCCTGAGGACGTCTCGTATTTTACGCATTGCAGTTCTCTTGCCTGGCATGGCTGCCCCCAAAAAGCGTGGGAGCTTACCAAATCATTTAAAGATCAATGCGTTGAGAGGGATTCCGGTTGAACGTGAACACCCATTCCGGGATGGTGAACACCCATTCCGGAAATCTCCGAAAAGTGCTCACGTTCAACCCGGAATGGGTGTTCACGTTCGTCCAGAATAGGTGTTCACGATGGGCCGGAATATGCAATGAGCCCTCAATTATCGGACAGCGACGTGATCATGCGCTGCCCCGGTAATCAGTATGAAGGCTCGATGTCCGCGGATGCCGCGGGGATTGTATCCTGCCTGGTCGCCTTCAACCGACTCACCTGGTCAACCCGTGACGAGCGCCTCTGCGATCTTTTCTATGGCCTGCGGGACTGGGCCATTCAGCATCCTGAATGCCGGGAGATCCTGAGAGCCATCGACTAAGAGCCACTACCCTGCCCCGGTCTACCGGGGCAGTTTTTCTGCTGCTCCATGCACGAAATCATGCCTGCTTAAACGTAAAGAACATTAAATTGACGAGCCCAGCACAAACAGTATGCTGAATTGGCTTAGTGGCTGCTCTCAGCAGCATTGAGTGGCGGACTTATCCGCATTTCCCGTTGGGGTTTCTGACCCGGCGGGGTGAGGCTCTGGCGGATTGATCTATTTCAAAGGAGATTAATCATGTCAAATCATTTGAGTGTGTATGTTGTGACTGAGTTCGAAGCTGATGGCGAGAAACGGAAAAGCTATACCCGAGTGGGTAAGGTGTTTCCGCACGCCAAGGGCGAAGGTTTCAATATCCAGATTACTGAGGGCATCGCCGTCAGTGGTAATCTGGTGGCCTTCCCACCCAAGACCAAGGACGAGGTGAGCAACTTTTTTGACGAATAGTCAGAGCCGACAAGGGCCGTGAGCGGAAGCGAGCAGATTCCGCGCAGGGCATTGGGCTCGCGCACGAAGATGTTGGACATGACCTCATCGCCCCAGTCCTCGGGAATCTCCATCCAGTGCCGGTGCGCCGACTGCAGGAAACGCAGATAGCTCAGGTCGTGCACCCGGGAAATGGGGCCGGCGCCCCGATCAACCGGCTCGGAGATCTTCACCCCCAGCTCTCGCAGCCCCTCCAGCATATGCCCGGTGCGGTCCGGTACTTCCTGTGGCTGGCGCATCTGGCCGCGGGTGAAATAGGTCTTGGGAATGTGCTGGTCCTGGGCGGAATGGAAAAAGGCCTGCATCGCTTTATCTCTTCGCTGTGTGCAGCCAGTATAGAGAGCTGGTTGCGAAGGTCAAAAGTCGATCCCGCTACAATTGTACCGGCGGATTTCGGTGACTACGGCGAAGAAGTGCAGATCAGCGACTACCGGCTGTCAGGGTAGTGCCAGCTGCGACCACTTAATGAGACAAAGGAAGTACGCGATGGACAGTTTTACGCGCCGTTATCTTTACCTGCTCGGGGGTATCCTGGTTCTTGTCCTGGTGATCTGGCTGGCCGGGCGGGACGGGCGGGTAGGAGAGCTGAACGCGCAATTGGCTGCAGACCAATTGCTGGCGGAGTATCCCTACCCGTTTCGGCTGCTGGAGATCGAAAACAGGGTGGCAGTGATGAGCAGCCCTCGCTCGGCTCAAATGTCGGTAATGCATTTCTTGTACGCGGCCTTCCCCGAGCTACAGGGCAAGGACGTGCAGCATCCGGAGATGGTAGCGGCCCAGTCGCAGCTGGGGGACATGCAGTCCCGCGCCGCGGCTCTGGTACAAGCGAGCCCCGAGGTGGACGGGGTGCGCTGGCAGCTGGATGAGCGCTGGCTTGCCGAGCGGGACGTGATGCTGCAACCACGATGAGTTGCCGGTTCGCGGCGGCGCTGGAAGTAGACGGTGTTCGGAGCCGTCAGAATTCCACGCCGTCCGGCACCGAATAGCTGTCCAGCACGTCGATGTAGTTGGCGCGCGCGTAGTCGGCGGGATTCGGAGCGTGGCGGCAGCTCAGGCTGCCCCGCAGCTGGTTCACGGAGCTGTATTCCTTCTCCTCCAGCCAGCGCTGCATGTCGGCCAGCAGGGTTTCGATCAGTCCCGGCCCCTGCTGCAGCAGGGCGCTGCACAGGTGCACCACGTCGGCCCCGGCCAGCAGCGCCTTGAGCGCATCCGCGGCGGTGTGGAAGCCGCCGGTTACGGCTATGCCACAGTCCGTGTGGCCGTAGAGCATACCCGCCCAGCGCACCCGCAGCAGTGACTCGATGGAACTGGAGAGGTTCAGCGTCGGCACCATCGCCAGCGTGTCCAGGTCGATGTCCGGCTGGTAGAAGCGGTTGAACAGGCATACCCCCTGTACTCCGCCTTGCTCCAGCGTGCGGATGAAATCCAGCGGCGCGCTGAACTGGGAGGAGAGTTTCACCGCCACCGGGATGCTGACTTTCGGCAGCAGTGCCGCAACGATGTCGAGGTAGCGCTGCTCGACCGCGGCTCCGGTCTCACTGCTGTCGCCAGGCACGTAGTACACGTTCAGCTCCAGCGCATCGGCCCCTGCGTCCTGTATCGCCAGGGCGCACTCCAGCCAGCCGCCAGCGGTGACGCCGTTCAAGCTGGCAATTACCGGAATTTCCAAGTATAAGAAGAATAAACGCCCTTTTTGCCTGAGTCCAGCAGTAGTTAGCTGTCAGTGGCCCGCCTCATANGGTCCTTGTTTTAAAAATAACGCCGCAAGGCAACCTCCTGATGGGATACGTCCCATTGGGCGTACTCCGGGAGCTAGTTTTGAACGAGGTACGAAAAGATGGAAACCTTGCAACTGCAATATACGACGAAGGATGATGTGATCGACGCGGCTATCTGCTTCCTGGAAGAGAGGGCAAAAACCTATGATGGACAGCCCACTTTCACCGACCCGCGAGAGGCCAGGGTAGATGCACGTCTGCGCATTGCCGATCGGGACCGAGAGGTGTTTCTGGTGTACTTTTTAAACACCCAGCATGCACTGATCGCCGCGGAGGAGATGTTCTGGGGTACGATAGATGGCGCTGCTGTCTATCCCCGGGAAGTGGCCAAAACGGCCTTACAGCATAACGCTGCTGCTGTCATCTTTGCCCACAATCACCCCAGCGGGATCGTAGAGCCCAGCTCAGCCGACCGACACATCACGACTCGCCTGGTCGAGGCACTGCGATTGTTGGATATCCGAGTACTGGATCACATCATCGTATCCCACAAGGATACGATGTCCTTCGCCGAAATGGGCCTCTTGTAGGTCGAGCATATTGCTGCTTCACCCCATTCAGGGAGTCTTCGGATTCCCTTTTTTATGGGGCGCCAGGCACCCTCCTCACAACCGCAAATCCACCCCGTCCTTCGGCAGCACATACTTCAGGTCATACAACACGTGCTCCGCCCTGCCCCAACGCCGAATACCGGCCACACCGAGCTCACGAAACTCGCAGTGGGCCACGGCCAGCACAATCGCGTCGCAGGTGTCGGGCTGTGCCAGTATCTGGATGCCATACTCGGCAGCGGCTTCAATGGGGTCGTCCGGGAATACCTCTTTTTGCTAGATAACGTTCTTCGAAGAACGCTATAGTAGTTACATGATGCGTCCTACCCGACAGTCCAACGAATCGCGAAGATCCCGGCTAATCAGGCAACTGGCCCCGGCCATGCAGAATGTGCCTCGAGATCAGGTCCGCCAGGCCCCCTACGCCATTCGCGCCGACGTACCCAAGGCGCAGCATAAAGCGCTCATTGACCATGCTATTGAGCTTGCTGGTCCGCCAGGAGCGGTCATTGGCCGCAGCATTGCGACCCGGGATGGCCACGCGGTGGAAGTGCTTTTAGGGTGGGAGCGCCTGCAAGCCTACCTACATCAGGACGCCTTCCCCCGAGCTCAGGCCATACCCATGGGCGTACTTGAATGCAATGCCGCCGAGGCAGCCTTTTATGCCATCGAGTTCGCGGCGCAGGACCAGAAAGCTGCTGGGTTCATCAGCACTCCCCTTCTCTATGCGGCGGCGGCCCTCACGGCCAAGGAGCATTTTGGGAAACCGGGCCTGCCCTGGACAATCCAGACCCTCGCCAATGCGCTCTGTATCGCACGCCCGACGCTGTCCAATCGCCTTCGTCTGCTGAAAGGCCTGGCCCCCAAAACACGGGAACTGCTCCAGGCGGGACTGATCAAGCCGGAGTTTGCCAAGATCCTGCTGGCGGAGTCTTCCCCCGGCCGGCAGGAACGTCTGGCCACGCAGGCCGCGAAGGGCATGATGTCGAGTCGCGCTCTGTACCGCCTGGTACACCCCGATTACCAGCCGCCACAGACCGTGGCACAGCCGCGGGGCAGCAAACCGAACCCTTTGGGAGATGTGGGCCCGATGGAACGTGCGCTGTCGGAGCGATTCGGCACCCCAACCAGTATCGTACTGGACGCTGCCCGCCACACCGGCACGGTGGAGATGGACTTTCACAGCCTGTCGGAACTGAAGGGGCTCCTCGCAACATTGGAGCGCCAAGTACAGACGGACACGTTACTTCGGGGCCACCTGACCTTCCGCCTCGACAACACCCGGGAGGCCAACGCCATCCTGCTTGAGTTGGGTGCTAACACCGACCCCATGCTGGATTAATGCCATCAAGGCTGCCGCGACACACCCTGGCCATGTGCACACCACAAGCCCAGCCGAGAGAGCGCGCAAAAATGCAGATTTTTTAGTCTATTATTCTTATTTATCAATCACTTATCTTAAAATGGGAACCGTGCACATTCACAGTTTCAGGGCCGCGCGGATCGCCTCTTCAACCGCTTTAATCTGCCGCTCAGTCAGCTCAAAGAGATCCACTTTGTACTGGCCCTTGTTGCTTCGATGAGCGCCGATCACTGCCCGCTTCCGCCCCTGTACATCCACAATGTCCCACGCCTGCGGCGTACGCGACTTCTTGGGTTTTATGGCAGCACTGCGTAAGGCCTTCAGCAACGCCACCCCATCCTCGAATCGCGGTTGCTCCGCAAACTCCCTCACTATCTGCTTACGGGCTGTTGGCGCCAATGCCGCCAGCGCCTTCTGGATATCGAGCCCCGCCCGTAAACTGATGGCCACCGGAGACGCCACGAGTAGAACCACATCCTCGGGCAGCTCCGCCAATTTCAGGTATTTCCCCGCCAGAGTCCGGTCAACCCCCTCGATACCGGCTAAAACCTCCAGCGTCACCTGGGGCTGCTCGGCACGCAGCCTCGCAAAGTACATCGCCCGCTCCCAGGAGGAAATATCCTGCCGGTCGTCATTTTCGCTGTCAGCCAGCCGCTTGGCATCGGCATCCGTGATCTGATCGCAATACCAGGCTTTGAGTAGGCCACCACCCTCCCCTGCCTCTGCCAGCAATTCCGCCACGTACCGCCGCCGGGTGCCGTAAATGACCTCGTACTGTTGTTCACCAGCCGGCTTCTTAAGCTGCCGCACCAGTACGGGGTCCCGCTGCCCCTCTTCCCGGATCGACCGCAGCAGTTGCTGCACCGCATGGTCGTCGGGCGACAGCAGGGTCTGAATACGCTTGTTCAGGGGTGATGCCACACAGAGTTTGGGATCGATTTCGATCAGGTCGCACTCGACCTTGATCTTGGACACAGGCAAATCCAGATAGATGCGCTGCTGCCGCTTGCCACGGGTTGTCAGCGCCGGCGAGTTAATCGGCGAGGAGACCCGCTTTTGCGCGGCCGTCGTGGCCGCCACCTCCTCTGTCTCCGCCGGCGCGCTATCGAGTTGAGCGGAGAGTGAGCGAATACCAAATTTCTTCTTTTCAGTCATCAGTAGATCCCCTTCTCTTCTAGCACCGCCTTCTTGCTCGGCCAACGCGGATACACCACCCGCGCCAGAATCTCATCAAACACCGTCTGGAAATTAGCCATCGCCCGCTTGCGGGCTTCCCGATTCACGTTGGCATCCCCGGCGTTGACGTCAAAAACCGTACGCCGCATCAGCGATAAATTGCTAACCACCGCCTCGTGCTTCTTGATCACCGACTGCATGCAATCCACACCGAAGGTCTTGCGAATCTGGTCCAATACAAATTCACTACCCAGGGTTGCGGTCTTTTCCGAGGCGGAAAACCGGGTCGGCAGGAACAACATATCCGGCAGTACGATGTCATCACCAAAGTTGTTGTACAGGGTCTCGGATTGCTCCCGGTACAGATCACCAAAAGACAGCGTCGAAGCAAAATCCGTAATCTCGGTAGGCACCGGCACGATCACGGCATCGGACGCGAAAATGATATTGAGTGGCAACAACCCCAGGGACGGTGTCCCATCCATAATGACGATATCGAAATCCTCCTTGATTTCACTGATGGTGTCCTTGACCCGGTGAAACCAGTGCATCATTTTTGCCACCCGGTCGGTTTCAGAACGCGCCTCCATGATGGCATTGGACAGGGCATACTCCACGCCGGCCAGCTGCAGCGTGGAGGGGATGATTTTAAGATTGGGCAAATGGGTGTCACGAATGACATTTTTTGCCCAGCTGGCGGGGAAGCCTTCCTCTTCCAGAATGAACGGGCCCAGTGATTGCTCGTGGCAGGTTTCAAAATCCGGGAGGATGCCGCAGTTGTGGGTTAGTGAGGCCTGGGGATCCAGATCGACAAACAGCACTCGGTAGCCTAAGTTGGCGTAGTAGGAACCTGCATACCAGGAGGTCGTCGTCTTCCAGCAGCCGCCCTTGAAGTTGGTAAACGACATCACCATCGGGATTTCGTCGGGCTTGCGCCAAGGCCGGGTACCAAAATACTCCTGCATCCCCAGCACCTGCTCCAGGGTCGCGCCCAGGCGGCGGTGAGTTTTGGGGTCCAGGTCCGGGGGAGGGAGGCGGCCTTCTTTCTCGGCCATGTAGATGGTATTGGATTTGGCACCGACCAGCTCGACCAATTCCTCACCCTTGTAGCGCCTTGGCGGCATCTGGTCTTCTGCGATAGTCTTGATCCCACGGATCAGTTGATGACCGGTCTCCAGATACCGGCCCAGCTTATTGAAATTTTCCTGGCTGATCGGCATATTGATATTCTTCCCCTGGTGAAATCTGTCATTGTTATTCTAGAGCAAAAAATCAAGGAAAAATATCAATTCCACCTGCAACGTAACAAAAATGAATTCACGGCTTTCCTCTGATGCCTCAACGCATGCCGAAATCGTCCGATAAGTGGGCCAGAGGTCGTTTCACGGCCCATCACCCGTTAACGTAGGGCCACAATGGCGCTGAAACCGCAGGCCTGTGGATAAAAAGAGGGCGGGGCACCCGGCAAAAGCACAGTGAACCATGACATAAGCGCATTGAGCGGGGGAAAAGGACAGGGAACCATCACTAAAAGGACAGCAAACTCTGGGTAAGGACAGTGACACATCCCGTTAAAACAGTGAACGATCTGAAAGAACAGCGAATCATGGCGAGAAGGACAGGGAACAAAGCCAATTCGACAGTGAGACATCCCTTAAGGACAGCAAACTGTAGTAACAGGGCGCTATCACATTGATAATAAAGGCGTTTTTCCGCTATATTCAGGTATATTCACCTGATTTAAACTACTCACTACTATTGGTATGCTACTCACTAATGGGTCCAGTTGATATTTTCAGCAACTTAAGTGCGTGAAAATGTCAAATCAGCGCATTAGGAAGCAACGTAAGTAAATTTACCGTTGACACCCCGTGTTTTTATCAATAAATTGCCCTGAGATACATGGTTTTCTTCCTCAAAAGAATCCATACATGGCGGCTAAACCCCTTTATTACTGCGTCTCACCCCAAACATCAGCCCAGTTACCCCTGCTGATCAAGGACGCGTCGCTCAAATTCAAGCTCCGTGAATTCCTGATGGTGCTGATAGGTGCCTGTCAGGATGCACACGACCAGCGCCTCAGCCGGCAGGCCTTCATTGCGGCATTGGAAGCCGCAGGTCATGCCGCCAGTGCCGGGCTCATTGGCAAGCGCTTCAAGGAATTGGAGCAACTGGGTGTTCTAACAGAAGCCGATACTTATATCGCTGGCAAGGCCTGCCGCGTAATGGAACTGACCAGCCTACAGCCGGTCCTGGCTCACTTCGGCCAGAGTGAGCGCAAAACCTTGATCCCCTCACACCGGCCCCTAAAAAAGCAACTCTCACTGGCGATCGATCAGCTGGAGAGGGAAGGGAGCTACCTGTCCCTCTCGGAGGATGTGCCACCGAGGATCGAAAGCCTCTTTTGTATTCTCGACGCGGGTATGAAACTCTCCGGTCGTGATAAACGCAAGGACATCCAGTGCAAGTACCAGTTTTTTGAAAATGACTGGATTGAGATCCAGACGTCGACACAGACACGTGACGACAGTGACATCGCCTTCCTGTCTGATGAGCGCGCGATGCGCGCGCTGAACGGCATACTGCTGGATCAACTGGAATCACGCTTCGGCTCGCTAAACGACTTAAGCCTCCTGGATCTGGGTCTTAAAGACGAATACTTCTTTTTCGATCTGTATGAGCTGTGCCGCCGGATGGGACTGCGGCCTAATGATCAGAACCGCAGCATTGTGCGGGGCATGCTGGCTCGCTTGCGCGATACGGAATTCAAAGTGAACGCGAGCCAGTCGCCGTATTTTATGGACAACTTCACCTTCGGCGCGGAAACCGCCCATTACCGCTATATCACCGAGTTTTACGCGAAAAAAGACTACGATGACGATGGCGCCGGCAACCGCGTTGTCACCGCCGATCGCTTCTACATGGTTAAATTTCACACGGCGATCCTGGCCAACCTGGTCTCCGGTGGCCGCTCATTTATCAGCCATGATGGCCTGATGTCCGAACGATCCGGATTGGCGCATCGCCTGAATAATTGGGCCAAAGCGGTGATCGGTGTACGCCCTAAGCCCACCCGTAGGCCGTTCACCTACACGCTGGACGAATTCCGCGAGCGGGTGATCCCCTCGGCGCGGATGGATAATTTCGAGCGTGATTTTCTGAACCTCATCCAGCGCCAATGCCAGGAGGTCGATGAGCAGGGTCAGCCGCTGCACGAGGAAGCAACGCCGGGCTGGCGGCAGGATGGGCCCAATATCGGCTGGCTCTACGGTTATTACTACCAGGTGGAATGGAACGAGGAGAGGATCCGCGAGCATCGCCGGATGCGCCGTCTGCGCTCCAGATCCGCCAAGCTTTACCCCCTGATCACTATTTGGCGCGATATCCGCGATTATTATGTCGGTGACAACAGCGATCACAACAAAGCCCTGCGTCGCCAGGCGGCAGACATGCTGGTCTAGCGGCGATGGAGCTGGCCTGGACACCCTCGACCAACGCGCGGCTCACCCTAAAACAGTTGGGTCTGTCACAGGCGCAGATTACCCAGGCGGTTGATCACTATACGGGTCGGGAAGGCGAGAAGACCGACAGGGAATTTATGCGCTTTGCACGGTATCAGCTGACATCCTCGTTGCTGGACCAGCACCTACAGCAGACGGCCAGCATCCCCGTCAGCTGGCAGCCCGAAGAGGGTACCCGCCGCGAGCTTCGCTCGGCGGGTTACCAACCAGAGGCCATTGCCCACTACCGGGACCTGTTTGTCATCAACACCCGGGAGCAGGGCAGGGCACTGCGCTATCCCGACGCGGCGTTTTTGGCATTTTGTCGGCGCCGCCCGTCGGCCTTGGCGGGGCCGATGCCTAGTGATTGGATTCCTCGGCTGTCCACCGTTCAACAGCTTATCGACGCAGGGCGGTACCCGCCCGACTGGATCACGGCGCACATCGAGACCTTCATTCACCACCACCAGCACAAATGTTCCCCTGACTGGGATCAAACATTCCAGGCGTGGGTCACCCACCGGGCAAGGTGATTCGCGTGTGGCACCTGTTCCGCAACGGTCCAAAACAGCCTCCCGCAAGCGAACCCCCAGGTCGATGCACGGATGCGCTTGATCAGGCGCTGTCTGCGCTTTTACAGGCTGACGGCACACTCTCACGAGCCGACTTCACCACCCTGACGCTGCCCCTGTTAAAAAAAATGCATTCCGAGGCCGTGGACAGGGTAGGGGAGGGCACCGCCGATGCGGGCCTGGCTGATGTAATCATGAGGATGGCCGTAGCCTGTCGGCGGGCATGTGATACCCGGATGCCGCAGGGCCGTGCGGGATCCGATTACCGCCGCTACGAGACGGTCTACAACTACGCCTTGATCACCGCAATGGCGGTGGCCTGGCACATGGAGGCTGCCGGGTTGCCGCGGGGCGCTCACGAGCCACTGGCGTTATCTTTGATTCCCCCTGCAGGCCTGCAGCGTCTGCAAGCCGATCCCATGGTCTGGAACGACTGGCTGGCCTTTTTTACGGACGGCGACGACGGTGGCCTGCGGCGCCTGGCAGGCCGTGAGTGGACCATGGGCGACAAAGCAGGAGCGGGCAGGGCAGATAACCGCGAGTCGCATCAGCCCGTCAACGCTGTCCTACCAGGGCCACCACCCTGCGCCCAGTCCGTTCAACCGCTCGGAAACGAGACAGTCGATAGCCAGTGCATCACGCCCCATAAAAACCAGTGGGCGGGGCCCCTGGCCGCGGGCTGGCAGCTGGTCGATACCATCCGCGATGGCCTGCGTGATGGCTCCTTGGCCTTCAACGGCAAGGCCGACTGGGTGCAGGTGGACCGGGAGGGACGTACCTTCCTGCAGGTACCGGAGGTCTTCGAGTGGTGTCAGCACCGACTGGGTGGCGATGATACCGCCAAAACCCTGATCAACCGCTTCGGTCGATTGAATATCTGCACCAAAACGCGGCAGGGCGAAAATATCCTGCGGGGCGGCCGCCGCAACCAGAAACAGTATCAGCGAGGCTTCGTCGTAGAGGACCCGGCGATCTTCTGGGAGGGTAATGCCCCTGCGGATCACTTCTATATCAAACGCCTGACACAGCATGGGTTCGGGACATCCTGAGAGATGCCGGCCGATAGCACGGCGTGACAACGGCCGTTGCCTGTTCTATAGTTAACTATTATTATCTCTGTTAGAGGTAGTTAGTCATGTTAACCGAAGCCGATCGCAGCACACTGGCCCGGGCCGGTATTACCGATATCGACCGCCTGGCCGCCGCCGCCGCGGCATTTTTGCGCGCGCATCCCATCTATGAGACGGCGCCAGTCATCAACGCCTTGTCCCAAACCGAGGAGACCTTCCTCCGTGACGCGGGTGCCCGGGGTGTCGGCACCTGGTCGGAAGGCGCCGCCGCCGACAACGTCGCGGTGATCGCCGGAGAATTTGCTCAGATGGTTACCACGGCATTGAGCCAAAAGGCCGTGGCGGACCTGCTGGGGGTCGGCACCAGCCGCATTCGTCAGAAGCTCGAAGCCGCTGAGCTCTACGCCATACGCTCGACGGGCGGGCGGGTGTGTCCGGCGTTTCAGTTCGGGCCGACCGGCGCGCTACCGGGCTTGGAGGCCGTTCTGAGGGCCCTGCGCCCCGAGGTGCACCCGGTGGCGGTTCAGCGCTTTTTTAGGAACGTCCACCCGGATCTCGAATCCGAGACCCTGAACCGCGCCCTGAGCCCGCAGGAATGGCTACTGACCGGCCACCCGGTTGCCGCCGTCGTGGCCCTTGCCAGCGACGTCTGATGCCCAAGTTCCCTGAACCGCCGGGCCTTGCGGCCCTGCGGGCAATCACGCCCGTCCTGCACACGGTGGCGGCCGGTGTCACGGTAACCCGCCTGTGCTTTGCCGGCGGTGATCACCCGAGCTCCTGGGATCGATTTCGTTACTTTGGCCCCACCAACAGCCGCTTCGACCACCAGCTGCCGGACGGGCAGGGCAGGGCGTACGTGCAGGACCGGGGCATCATGTACCTGGCCGCCGGCCCGGAAGCGATTCCGACCTGCCTGGCCGAAGTCTTCCAGGCGACCCGCCTGATTGACCGTCATGCCCGGGATCCGGTGCTGGCTGGTTTCGCGCTCGCAACCGACCTGACCCTGCTCGATCTGACCGGACCCTTTGCTACCGCCATGGGCGCCTCGATGGCCCTGCATGCGGGGCCTCGCCCGCGCGCGCGGCGTTGGGCGCAGCAACTTTATGACGCCTACCCGAACATTGACGGCCTGCTGTACTGCGCCTCCATGTACGGCAATGCACCCGCTATCGCGTTATTCGAGCGCGGGGCGCGGGCCATTCCAGCACGCCCGGTCTTTCATCGAGAGCTCCGGGATGCCGTGATGGCCAATATCCTCACCCAAACCGGCCGGCTGATCGGTTACGAGGTGGTCTGACCGCAGGGCGGCTGGACGTGGCGGCAGGATCAACACGCTTCAGGGCCAGGATTTGAAGGCACCCGTTGTCACTTCCGTGAGCATTCCTCTCTTGCTGGCGTCACTACGAGCAGTGGAGCGCAGCGGAAGTGGTGTAGTGACGCCAGCCCGCTGGCGTGGGCGAGCCCGGTAACCACTGGGCTCGCGCGGGCGCCACACGCCCGCCTTGCTGGTGACACGCTAGTGACGTAAAGAACTTGAATATTGACCCCAAGCCACCCCGCACGGCCTAATGGCTGTGCTTAGTGGCTGTTGCCAACAGCATATAAGCACGCGGGCTACGCCCGCATGGCTGGTAAACCAGCAAGTGGTATCGGCGCCCAGCGGCGATATCCAGGTCGGCGACGCCGACGCAAACCCAGGGGGTTGAAGCGAACTCCCTCTGGGGGCGCGCTTCACCATTCGTTGTAATCAGTGAATGCAGAGGAGGTGTCATCGACGATAACAGCAACACGGTCTGCTGCGCCGCAAGGCAGCATAAGTCCGCTGTCCAGGGACATGTCCCGGACCGCTAGACGGTTGGCGATTCCCCACAGGGTATGCCGTCGTCGCCTGGGGATGCCAGGCACATAGAAAACGCTTTCGGCTCGTTTCCTGCTTCGCAGGATCACATAGCGCTACGGCCTGTGTGAGAGCACGAAAACTTACCAAACGGAGTCAGTACTAATAACGACCCGGTTTGGACAGCGGAACAGACCGGCGTCTGTCAGTCGCAGCATCGCGGCGTATCGGTGCACGGTGGGTACGAACACGCGGTAATGGCATCAGGAGACTGTGTCCGGAGGAGGGCAGTGCGCGACCTAGACTACAGCTTGCAGCAGATGGTGAAGCAGTCCCGTGAAGGCTCCTTTGGCACCCGGGCAGCGCGCCAGGCGATTCTGCTGCAGGCCGCCAAGACCCTGCACGAGCTGGGCTACCGCAAGATGCGGCCTGAGAGCATCAAACCCAAACACGTGCAGGCCTTGGTGGAGCACTGGAAGGAACAGAAGCTGACGCCCGGCACCATCAAGAATCGGCTGTCACAGGTGCGCTGGTGGGCGGGGCAGGTGCAGAAGCCGGCTGTCGTCGCCAGGGACAACGACCACTATGGTATCGACCGCCGACGCTATGTGACGGGCGAGGATAAGTCCAAATCACTGGACAGTGAAAAATTGGGCCGGGTCCGGGATGAGCACACGAAGTTGTCGTTGCAACTGCAGGCGGCCTTTGGGCTGCGCCGCGAGGAGTCGATCAAGTTTTCGCCAGTCTACGCGGATCGGGGAGACCGGATCGTACTCAAGGCCTCCTGGACCAAAGGCGGCAAAAGCCGGGAAATCCCCATCACAAACGCTCAACAGCGGGAACTGCTTAACCAGGCCCGGCGCATAGCCGGCCTGGGCTCACTGATTCCCGTCAATAAAAATTACATCCAGCAACTGAGAACCTATGAGCGCTCGAGCATGCGAGCGGGTCTGGATAAAAACCACGGTTTGCGCCATGCCTACGCCCAGCGCCGCTACGAGGAGCTTACCGGCTGGAAATGCCCGGCTGCGGGGGGGCCGAACCGCAGGGCATTGAGTGGCGATCAACGTAACCTCGACAAGGCAGCCAGAGAACAGATCTCCAGGGCGCTGGGCCATGAGCGCCTGGCCATCGTGGCCGTCTATTGCGGCTGAACAATCACCATCGGCATGATTGGATTGCATGCCGTTCAAGAGCGGTTACACTGGGGCGCTTGGCTCTTTGGACACCCGTTTCATGCTCACGCGACATGAACACCTCGCTGTTAATACCCACAATGTCGGCAAGCACAGTCTGAGCATATCAGACCGCTGTATGCCCTGTGTGGTCCACGTCGAGATCGCTCGGGCCTGTAGCGCCAAGCTGGGTCAGTAATGCGATGTTGACTGAGCGCCTTTCCACGGGCATCTGCTCCGGTTAACCGAGACCCATGCTTCGTTTAAAAAAACGCGCACTCATCCGCTGCCTGAACCAGGTCGCGATCGTGCTGTTGAGCCCGTTGGTGCTGCTCGGCAATGCGGCTGCCGATGTCCGGTTTGTTGGGGGCGATAGCGAAGTCAGGGGCCGGCTGATTGAGCTGGTCAGCACACGGTGGCCGGGTGATGAGCTCGCCGCGATCGATCTCACCATCACGATTGGCGCCAATGCATTGGACGATTACTGTTCAGTGGGCGAATCGATGGGTCCCGTGCTGGCGATTCACCTGTATGCCTCTCACTACCGGCAAAGCACAGCAAACTGCCGAGTGCCGATAGCGGCCATTCCGGCCGATCCACCCCTAACCTACCAAATACAGTTGTCACAGGCCCTGTTTCCGAGAAGCCGCACGGCGATGCTAGTGCGTAGCGACGCAACGCCCCTAAGCGAACAGGCCGTAGACACCCCCTTATCAATACCGTCGGTTGGCGTTGCCAAGGGCTTGGGACGACTGGTCAAAGAGGGTCGATGGGACGTTTTCCTACTGCCCGTTGATCACGAGGTCTTCTCCGGTGCCGACTATCGGTTGGTCATCGAGACGCTGTTTAGACACCGCAAGCCAACCATCGTGTCGATCAACTCACTGCTCAGTGTGGGTGCGATCGCGGCTACGTTTTACTCGCAGAGTCAGCTCGACCACGCGCTGCTCCTGACCCTAGAGCGTTACCTCTCGGACGGGGTGCTCGAAGCAACGACTCCCGAGCGGGTCAATGTCACCGTTAACCGAACAGTACTCAGAAACCTGTACGGACGGACTATCACCGCAGAGGAGCTGCGGGCACTGGAAAACGAGGTCAACGGTGGTTAAGCGAAAACTTAAACTGTCGCTGTTCGTGATCACACTGCTGCCGTCACTGGCGGGTGTCATGCTGATCAGTGCCATCTCGTGGCGACTGTTTGACCCCGCGGTCGAGCGATCATCGGAAGTGGCCCTGCAGATGATGGAGGATATGATCAGGACCACGGGGAGTGAATCCCTGCGCTATCCACTGGCCATTGGCGATGAGGCAGGTGTGCAGCGACTCGCTGCCGCGATGGCAAGCAACCAGCTGGTATTTGCCATTCAGGTGGCGGATTCCGAGGGGAGACTCCTCGCGAGAGAACAAAATCCTAGCCTGCCTATTGCTGACGGAGTGCGCATTCTTGAATACCGCGAAGATCTCTACATCGAAGCGATGGATATAGACGAGGTGCGCGGCGATGACAGCACCCCAGGCATCTATGTGGGTCAGGTGTTGTACCAGCTATCGCCCCATGTCTTGGCGATGGAAAAAGAAAGGCTGGTGAGTGAATACCGGGTATTGATCGGTGTGTTCCTCGCGCTGGGCCTGGCACTCATCTTCGGCGCGACACGCATATTGTGGCGCTCGGTGGGCACCATTAAACACGGCCTCGGAAAAATAGCCGATGGCGAAAGTGGCGTCATTGTCGAGGACGATTCCTTTGTGGCGGAATTCAGCCTGATATCCCGTGGGGTCAATCACTTGTCGGACAAGATTGATCTGGCCAGGGTCAAGCAAGAGAAGGCGATGCTAGACCTGGAAATGGCGGCGGCACGAGCCCAGCAATCCGACCGCGATACGCGCGCATTCTATGAGATGGCGACACGTGAAATTGCCGAGCCCGTGATGCGGGTCGTGGAGCTGCTCACGTTACACAAGGAAGCCGATTCCACACCGGTGTCCCTGGATGTGGTGCTGGATAACGCGGAACGGGTCAAGCTGTCTGTGCTGGCCATGTTGGGAAAACTCAATGATGACCGGGATACCCTCGCGGATATCGAGGGCGACTTGGTGGAGTACTTCTACAGGTTCGAAAAGCGCTTCCGACCACGCTGCGAGGTCAGAAAATTGGCCTTTGTGGTGGATGCCAAGGGTGAACCCTGTCGCAGTACCTATAAGTTTGATATCCGGACGCTGGATATCGTGCTGGAGAAGCTGCTCGATAACGCGCTGCAATATACCCCCGAGGGTGAAATCAGGGTCAACTGGCAGATTGAGGAGGATGCTGTACGTCAGCAGCTGCTGGTCTCTGTCAGAGACAACGGGATAGGGATTGCCGAAGACGATCAAGAGCGGGTTTTTGAACGCTACACCCGCGGCGAAACGCCAGACGGCGGCGGGACGGGAAGCGGCCTTGGTCTGTATATCGCCAGGGAACTCCTTAAACGACAAGGCGGAACCCTGACCGTCCGCAGCCAGCGCGGGGTGGGTAGCGAATTCACCCTAACGCTGCCCGTGGTGGCCGGTGCCGAAGCCGCGGTTGAACAGCTCGATCTCAGCGGCAAAACCGCGCTGCTGGTCGGGACGACCACACGGGATACCCGAGTGATCGAAGGCCTGTTGACGTCCTGGAACATGCTGTGTCTGTGTGCCGATACGGCCATTGAAGCCCTGGCCCTGCAGGCAGAGCACGCGGTCGATATTGTCATTCTCGATGAGTGGGTGGACGACATCGATGTTGACAATTTTGCCACCGAATCAAAGAAATGGCGGCCTGAGGTGTTGGTAGGACTCCTCACCGAGGAAGCCGACCAGCCCACGTCCGGTTATTGGATGCTGGCAAAACCTGTCGCCAAAAAGGACCTGTTCAACCTGGTAAGAAAGGTAACCGTGGCACGCGTCGCGGGGGTTGAGTACGGCTTGTTGGATAAGCTGGGCGCTCGATCGGACCCCAACCGCGACTAAAAGAAGGAGGCTTTGACGGTCAAAAAGATCCGGTCCCGGCCTTCTACCAGGGCGATATTGGGGTTCACCGCGGACAGTTCCGTAAAGGCGTGGATGCCGGCTGGGTAATGTCGGTAGTTTAACTGCACATCGAGATCCCCATGGGACCACGCGATGCGGTGAGACAGTGTCGCGTCGAATCGATCGTAGGATCCGTCCGCAATCTCCGAGGCCCCGTAATAGACGGCCGACAGGTCAGTATCCCGATTTAATGGCACAATGCCCCACAGCGAGCCGGAGTGGGTGGGCCGTAGCGTGGCTTCAAAGGGAGTATCCGTCTCGGCATCCAGGTAGAGATACGATGCGCCCCATTCAAAGCCCCGGTCGGTCTGGTGGCGAATGCCGACCTCAAATCCCTGATTGCGCAACTGGCCGTTGTTGGAGAGTCGGAAGTCGACGTAGTTGAAGGGTTCCGAAATCAGTTGGCTGTAGTCCTCGTAGAAAATCTTCACATCGGCTTGGAGCTGATTGAAGCGGCTGACCGTGATACCCAGCTCCGTTGTTGCCAATTCCTCGGGTTTTAGGTTCTCCGGCGACAGGGCTCTGCGCGTCAGATACCCCGCCTGTCTGCCAAGATGATCAACCTCACCGGCATCGTAGGTGACGAAGTAACGCCAGTCTCGATCAGTCTCGTAGACATCCGGCAAGCGTTCGGATGTTGAGTGCATCAGTCGCAGCACAACGTCCTGTTGGAGCTGATAGTTGGCGGCCAGCCGATAGGACCAGGCCGCCGAGACATCGGTATTGCTGGCCGTCTCAACGGCCAGGGTGCCGTTGAACACCCACCGGGGGGCTGGCGTGTAACGCAGCGTATCGTAGAGCTGCACAGAGTGCTGATCCACGCTGCCACCGAGGTAGGTCTCGGCGGTAATATCGTTGAGGGTATAGGACACGCCGAAGGAGTTTTTCAGTGAGTCGGTAAGCTGGGAGACCACGTGGGTATTCAGTTCGTAACGTGATTCGTCCAGATCCTGATCCGTGATACCGCATCGCGGTTGCAGCAGGGACAGCCCCCAGCTCTGTAGATAGGGACCCAGCGCATCGATCTTGGCCTGCTCTGCCGCGGTCGGTGTCTGCACGATCGACCCATCCAGGCGCAAATCCCCGGTAATCATGGCAGCAATAACGGCCCCGCTGTCAGAGACGGAAAAATTCACGGAGGGCAGTGCATCAATGTCGGCCACTCGGGGGTCGAAGGTGAAGTTATTGCCACACAGGCTGATGGCCTGGTCGCGGGAAAAGGTACTCGCGTTGAAGCCGAAGACCACTTCATGGGACGCACCCGCGGTATGTACGATCCCATGCACCTTGGTGGATAAGAATCCTGCGGTTTCCTCGGCGTCCGGTGAAATCCGGAACTGGCTTAACGCGAGATCCACGAAGGCGTCGTCGGCTTGCAGCTGGTCAAAGCCCGGGAGCTGATAACTGGAGTCGGCATAGGCGCCGGCGATATCCAGCAGCCAGGTGTCGTTGAGACGCTGCTCGAGGTTCACCATGATGGAGTCGGTAGACACATCGTTATTGTAGGGCCCGAGCTGCCCCTGTGCGCCATCAAAACCCCCGTTAGACCGGTGAAAATAACGCAGGCCCATTTGAGTGTCGCCCATCAGCCAGCCACCGTGGACAAACACGTCGCGCGTATCCGCGTCGCCGACCCGGGCGGATGCGGACATGCCACGGGTCGCAATGGTGTCCTGGATCAAGTTAACGGTGGAGGTCATGGAATTGGTGCCGTACTCGGGACTGGTGCCACGAATAACCTCGATGTAATTCAGATCCTGCAGGTCGATGGGCAGTCGGTACCAGTGTGCGCCCGCGTAGCCGGGACGGTGCAGGCGGTTGGAGTTATAGAGTATCTCGCTGCGCCTGGGGACATTCACATTGGCCCCATGGTAGCCAACGGAGACGTCCGAGCCGTGGGTCTCACTGGCGGTCATGCCCGGGACAAGGCGAAGGGCGTCCACCAACTCGGTAATACCCAGCTTGCGCAGGGTAACGCTATCCAGCGAGGTCACCGCATTGGGTGAGTCGAGAAACGAGGAGGCCATGCGGGCGGGGGAGACATACATGACCCGCTCCACCGGATCATACTCGCT
This sequence comes from Haliea sp. E1-2-M8, assembly GCF_030649675.1. Taxonomy (GTDB): domain Bacteria; phylum Pseudomonadota; class Gammaproteobacteria; order Pseudomonadales; family Halieaceae; genus Haliea. Next base: position 38,248 of record NZ_JAUTDR010000021.1, read on the forward strand.
GGCAATAGCGGTTGTTGCCAGCTCGATATCCTCGGCAAGCGCTCCAGCGGTGGCGGCAATACTCAAGGTGGTGGTGAGCCAGGACGTCATCGATGGGGGTACTGTTTTCATGAGTCGTCCCTGTCTCGGTAGCGTCGGGCTGCTTGGCGATCGCTAGAGCCGCGCAGTTAACCACACTACGGTGTGAATGCCGGCACCGGTGATTTCGGAAAGCACCGGAATGTAGGCCCCATGGTCGGGGTTATAGGTTTCAATCACCTGCTCTGGAAATTGATAGGTGATCGCAGCCTCCTGTAAATAGCCCAGATAGCGTCGAGAGGGTAATTGGGGTGCTGCCAGGCTGGGGGCCGATATCAGCGTCTTGGCGATCACGGCCGATCCACTCGGTAACTGTACTTCGACGTCTTGGACAGCGTAGTTGGTGCCTTCACTGCCAACGATCTTGTCGAATTCATCCGCGGTTAAGCGGTGCACCACCCCATGGGCGACTGAGCCGGGACTCAGGGCCAGATTGGCGAAAGCGGGCTCCACACCCCGTATCCCATCAAGATCAAAGCTGACGGTGTAACCGCGCAGGACGCCGGCCTCGCTGGAGACTCTCGCGACGCCGCGCACGCGGGTCAAGTAGCGCTCGTTCATGTTGGACCCATAGGCGAAGTACGCGATGGTGGGCGCCTCTGAGGGCTCGGGCGGCAGGGGAGGGCGAAGGATCAGCAGATTGATGGAAAGAACGACGAGCAGCGGGCTCACGCAAAGCGCGGCCAACAGCCGCCGCCAGTGATGACGTAAAAAGTGTCCTTGGCTCATCTAAATAGCGTCCAGTATGGCCAGATCCAGGAAGGCAACCGCGGCGGCATGGATGGTGCTTTCATCCGGGGCCTTCCCCTTGCCAATTTTTAACGCATAGAAGCGGGCAACGCGAATCACGACTTTGGTCCACAGGAGGAGGTTGTCCTCGTCGAGGGGATTTAAGTCTTTCCCTTGCATCGCCCGCGTGACCACCGTCTGCACCAGGCCCTGCTCCGGCGAGGATAGGCCACATTTGGCCAATTCAGCACCGACGTCAAATTTAATGTATTTGCCGGACAGGTAATCCAGCAATTCTTCCCGGGTCACGTTCACTGGGTAATTTTTCACAATATACGCTGCCAGGGATTTGAGGTTATTGCGCCGCGGGCTGGTGCCCTTGAACCACCGTCCCGCGGCCACCGGCTGGATGCCAGCGGCCTCAACCAGCCAGGTCGACCGGCCCTCGCCATGGGGCGGCACGTCCAGAGCATCCAGCAGCGCTTCCAGTCGATCCCGAAACACCGTGTTCTCTTGAGACATCGCTTCCAGGTCCAGAAGCATGCTCTCAGTTATCAGTTTGGAACCGATCATTGGGTTTTTGAGGTCTCCGCAAAAAATGTCACCCGGAAGTTATACAGGTTGTTGACATACCTATAAATATCGTTAAGTATTATAAACCGATAGTCAAAGTATATGTAAGTTAATTTAAAAGATGCGCGCCGCATCTGAAATGAACACCCTGTTTGCTGGAGGTCAGTCATGACAATTGAGGAAGTACTGCAAATCTGGAGGCCGGCAAGGCTGGCCGAAGTCCTGGATACCACCTCGCAAAATATCAGCGGTTGGATCAGCGACGGCAGGATACCCCGCTGCCGACAGTACGAGATCCAGGTAAAAACCGGCGGACAGCTGATCGCCGATAGTTTTGATCCTGAGCTTGATTACATCGCCATCGCCAACAGGTGTGCCCGGCGCAACGCCTATGAGGTTGAAGCCAACGCAGGATCATTGGCGTGAGACCCCGGGCCTCTGTCGTGGTGCTTTCCTGGCTGCTTGCGGGGCCGGTATGGGCCGAATCCATGACCACCGTGCCCTCCGAGTCAGTCGACACACCGCACGTGGACGTGCGCCTTGCAGCCGAGCACTGGGACCTGACAGAGGAAGAGTTTCGCGAGTATCAAGCGCTGATGGCAGGCAGGCGAGGCCTGTGGAGTCCGGGCATTGATCCGATCACTGCGCTGGGCGTCAGCGCGGACACCGAAGCCGAGCGGCGCCGCTATGCCGAACTCTATGTTAGGGCCGAGTTTCAGCGCACCCGGCAGGAGCTTGCCTTTCAAGTCGCGGTGAATGACGCCTGGAAGCGTCTGTACGCCAATACGCCCCCCGTACTGCCTTATGCGCCGACGACCGCGGACGCGGGTAAGGCCCAGCGCTATGCACTGATTGTCGGCGCCGAGTGTCCGGCGTGCATGGAGCTGATGTCGGAGCGGTTGGACAGCCTGCTGGCAGAGGCACCCGAAGGGGTGGATGTGCACGTGGTGCGAACCCAGGGCAACGATGCCGCTCTGCGTGACTGGGTCACCCGTTTCCCGATGCTGGAAACGGCGCTCCGGCAGGGGAGGGCGACGATCAACCACGGTGAGGAGGGAACCGCCGTGACCGAACTGCCGGCGGTGTACCGCAAAAATGGAGCCAGCCAATGGGTGCGAGAACAGTAATGATGACGCTGCTGGTCTCGTACTCGGCCTCGGTCGTCGCGGCTGAACGTGAGGTCTACGAGCTCGTGTCGCGGTATGTCGGGGTACCCAATGATGTGCTCTACGCCATGGCGCAGGCGGAATCGGGCCGCGCGGTCGCAGGGCGGATTGAACCCTGGCCCTGGACGCTCAACATCGAGGGCAACGGCCACTATTTCGATGATCGAGAAGCCATGTTCGACGCCATGATGACCGCACTGCGGGGTGACAAGCTGAGCGTCGACGTGGGACCGATGCAGCTGAACTGGTCGTGGCAATTCGACCGCCTGCAATCACCGTGGCGCATCACCGACCCGGTGATCAATATCAAAGTGGCCGCGGAGGTACTGCGGGACCACTACGAACGATCGGGCGATTGGCGCATCGCGGTGGGTCATTATCACCGGCCATCCGAGGCCAGTGCCAAGCATCGGTTGATTGCCGAAAAATACCGGCAACGGGTCTGGTCCTTCCTGGACGAAGACAGTGCCTTTAAGCCGCTCATCCGAGAGCTCGCCCATGTGGACTAACGCCATCGGGATAGTCCTCGGGATGATCGCCGCCTCAGCCTGCTGGTCACAGCAGCCTCCGCGGATAGCGCCGGACGTGGTGTACCGGGGCGGGGATTCAATACCCACCCAGCCCTACATCGCCCGGGTGCTGCAGGGGCGGGACGGCGCATCGGTGCCGGCGCTGCCGATGTCGGAAGGCGTTCGCCCACTGGAAGAAGCGCTGCCATTGGCGCCCAGCCCGCTCGTGCCAGGCGCGCCACACTATGTGCTCCGCGAGGGCATGATCCGCCCACTGTTTATTATGGGCATGGATCCGCAGTCCCTGGATTGGCTGGTCGGCGCCTCGCTTGCCCTGGCAGCGCTCGGCGCCCAGGGTCTGGTGGTGGAAGCCTCCGACCGGCAGGACTGGTTGGCGCTACAGGCGGCGGCCAGTGAGGCCGGCATTACCTTGTCGCTCTTCCGAGCGGACAGTCTCGCCGACCTGTACGCGGTGACCACCTACCCGGTGCTCGTCCTGTCACCGACTCACGCAGCGCTGCTTGAGGATGCGCCGGTGGAGAGGGCGCCGTGAGTCAACCGATAGAAGCGCTGTTGCGCCCGCCGGTGGAGCAGGGGGCCATTGTCACGAACGTGGCCGTGGGGCTGCTCAGCGTGACCGCGCCTCAGATCCTCCTGGTGTCTGGCGGTATTGGCTACGCGATTGGCGGGCTCTGCTTTCTCCGTGCCGGTGTACTGACGTATCAGGCAGCGAAGCTGCTGCGGTATCAGCGCCGGTTACGGGTGCTGCCGCCCTATGTCATCAATCCCCGGAAAATCCGGGCACAGCCTGGCACCCTATTCCTGGGCCAGGGTTTCCACTGGGGCGCCAAACACACCCAGCGCTTTGCCGATATTCAGCGCACGGAATTTGCAGGCTTTGATGCGCGCGGCCCTCTCTACCGACTGGTCCGCCGGGCCATCGACGGTCTTTCCGGCACGCCCCTGCGGCCCTTGATGGCCCCGTTTAACAGCCAGTGGCTGATCAACCCTTTCCCGCCCCGGCCCTACGTTGAGGGCAGCCCCGAACTGCATGGCGTTGGCTTGTATGAGAAGGAAAAGCCGGTGGCCGTGCAGCAGAGTGAGCGGGTAGCCCACACCTTTGTGGTCGGCACGACGCGGGTGGGCAAAACACGTCTGCTGGAAGTCATGGCCACCCAGGACATCCACAACGGCGAGGTGGTGATTGTCTTTGACCCGAAGGGGGACGGCGATCTGCTGGCCCGACTCTACACCGAGGCGAAACGGGCGGGCCGGGCGAGTGAGTTCCAGGTCTTCCACTTGGGCTTTCCGGAGCAGTCGGTGAGCTACAACCCGGTGGGCAGCTTCTCCCGGGTGACCGAGGTGGCGAGCCGGATCGCGGGCCAGCTGCCCAACGAAGGCAATTCGGCGGCCTTTCGGGAGTTCGCCTGGCGCTACGTCAACGTGATTGCCAAAGCCCTGGATGAGCTGGGCGACCCGATCAACTACCAGAATCTGCTGGCAATGGGCTCCAATATCGATGGCCTGTTGATCCGCTACCTGACCCATGTGGCCGAGGCCCAGGGACTGGATCAGTGGTCTGAACAGGTCGCGCAGCTGGTCGAGAGTGAGGCCAGGATGCCGGCCCAGTTCAAAGGCCGGGATCGCCAGGCCTGGGCCTGTGTCGAGATTTATCGCAACGGGGCCCTGAATGACCAGACCGCGATGTCGTTGATCAAGACCTTCGAGCACGACAAAAGCCACTTCGACAAACTGGTGGCGAGCCTGTTTCCTTTGCTGGAAAAACTGACCTCCGGGCCGGCCGCCCGGCTGTTGTCGCCGGAGAGCATCCGCAGTGATGACGACCCGCCCGCAGACCGGCTCTCCTGGAAGCGGGTGATAGAGCGCGGCGGCATTGTCTACGTTGGCCTCGATGCCCTGTCGGATCCGGATGTGGCCAGTGCGGTGGGTAACGCGATGTTTGCGGATCTGACGTCGGTGGCGGGCAGTCTGTATAAGGACGCTCAGGCGGGCGAGCGACTTAAAAAAAATGTCTGCATCCACGCCGATGAGTTCAATGAGCTTGCCGGGCGCGAGTTTATCCCGATGCTAAACAAGGCCGGCGGCGCGGGGTTTGAAGTCACGGTCTACACCCAAACCCTGTCGGATATCGTGGCCCGCTTTGATTCACCGGCCCGTGCCGGTCAGGTGATTGGCAACCTGGGTACGCTGATCATGCTCCGGGTGAAGGAGCAGGCCACCGCGGAATTGCTGACCTCCCGCCTAAAAGACGTGGAAATCAACCACATGATGCTGGAGTCCGGGTCTACCGACAGTTCCGACCCGGACAGTGACGTGCATTTTGTCTCCAACACCCGCCAGCGGATCACCAGCCAGCGTGTGCCGATGATTCACACCGGCGACTTGGACGCGCTCCCGAAAGGCCACGCCTTCGCGCTGCTGGCAGGCCAGCTCTACAAGCTGCGACTGCCACTGTTTGACGATGACGCCGAGTTGCCCTCGGGTCTGGAGGCCATGGTGGAGAGTATGCGCCGTCAATACCAGGGCACCAATACCGAACACTGGGCGTACACCCAGCCCCTGGGGTGGTCCGCTTGACCCGCGACGCGCGCCACCGCGATACCGCGAGGGCTCGAGAACCCCAGCGCCGAGGCCTGATGGCGACCGTGTTCGCCATCGTGACGGGGGTCTTCGGTGCCATGGTGATGGCCTTGGCGCTCAGCGTGGTCCTGGAATGGCTTGGCATCGCGATCGGCTGGTGGGGCCCCAGCCACGCCCTGGAGTTACTGTCTGTCGAGCGCGGCTACATTGAGGCCATTGAGCAGTATCCACTGACGCCGCTCGGGCCGGTGGCTGTGTCGGATTGGGTCACCGAGTACCTGGATGACGGCTTGTCCTGGTTGGGGTTGACGGCGCATACGGGTCTCTACGTGCTGGCTGCGATCAATGCCGTCAAGTTGGTGGTCTTGCGGGCGGTGCTGTCGCTGTTTGCCTTGCCGGGCTTTCTGCTCATCGCCCTGGCGGCATTTTTTGAGGGCCTGGTGGCCAGGGATATCCGCAGGTACACCGGCGGGCATGAGAGCTCCTACATCTTTCACAAGGCCAAGCGCTGGGTGATTCCCTCTGTCGTCCTGACGGTCACCCTGTATCTGATGGTGCCTTTTTCACTGCCACCGGCGGTGGTGTTCGCCCCGACCATGCTGCTGGCAGGCGTCATGGTGTACGTCGCCACCAGCCGATTTAAAAAGTTTGTGTAGGAACACGACAACCGATGCCACAGATGACAGCACAGCAGCAAGCCGCCTTTAACGCTGCGAACAGTTCGGGGCAGGAGGCGGCTGACGTCAACGTGCTGGTGGTATCGATCCTGGTTGCGCTGATGCTCACCTGGCTGGTGTGGGTGTGTCTTGGCAGTTACCAGATGTTGAGAAGTCCCGGGGTCAGGCCCCAGGACGCCGTCATGAAGATCGGTCGGGCGGTGTTTGTTGCGCTGGTGATCATGGGGATCGCAACCGGTGCATGGAACTAACGAGAGGAGAGACACGATGCAATCACATCACGTAAAGGGCTTCCGGCGCGGGGTCATTGACCGGGCACAACAGACCCTAACCACCGCCTTCGCCATGGCCGTGTTCGCGCCGATGGCCAGCGCGGATCTGCCAACCCAGGCCGCACCCTCACGGGGCGGCAGCGACGGCAACTACATCGAGCTGATGCAGAATTACGCCTATGACGCGTTCATTTTTATTGGCTTGGTGATCGCCACCCTGGCGTTCTTTGTGGTTGCCAAAAACACGATTGGTGCCTACAGCGAAGTCCAGGACGGCAGGGGTACCTGGGGTCAGGTAGGCCTTAACTTCGGGGCCGGCGCACTGCTGCTGATCTTTGCAGTGTTTCTGCTCACGGAAGCGGCGTCCATTCTCTAATGGCCCCCGGTCCCCAGGAAGTCGATTTCATCCCCGACCGGCTCAACGAGGAGCCGATCGTGTTCCTCAGCATGACCAATTCCGAAATCAAAGTCGGGGCCTTATTGGCCCTGGCGGTCTGGATACCCCTCTGCACGCTGCTCGGGTTGGTGGTTGGGCAGGTGTTTCTGGGTTTCGCGCTGTCGCTCGGCATGGTGTTTGTCAGTCTGTGGTTCACCGGGAAGCGGCTGCGGGTGATCAAGCGGGGCAAACCCAAGCAGTACCACGTGATGGCGATCAAGGCTCGGTTACAGGATTGCGGACTCCTACCCAACACCCTGATCCGGGAAAGCCGGGTATGGGATATCAAACGATGGAGGCAGCGGTGAGCCAATACGATAATTTGGTGCATTCCAAGGAGGCCATGATACGCCTGCTGTATGGCGTGGTGGCGTTGCTCGCCATGCTCCTGTTGGTGGCGTTGCTGGGCTGGAGTCGTGCCCCTGACAACATCCGTCTCCACTATCCACCGGATCTGAGTCGCGGCGCGGTGCAGAACCTGGGGGATATCCCCAAGGTGACGATCTACACCTTTGCCTACTATATCTTCCAGCAACTGTACCGCTGGCCGACCGACGGTCGAGCGGACTACTACGACCGCATTCACACCTTGCGCAATTACCTGACGCCTGCCTGTTACGAGGATCGTCTGGCAGACCATGACGCGCGTCAGCGCAACATTGCCGGGCGGCAACGCTCGGTCTGGGAGATCCCGGGCCGAGGTTTTAGCAACCAGCGGGTGCAGGTGACCTCCGCCACCTCCTGGTTGGTCGGTCTGGATCTGCATATCCGGGAAACCTACCGCGGTGAGCGGGTGAAGGATCTGTTGATCCATTTCCCCATAAAAATCGTCGCCTATGACGTGGACCCGGAAACAAACCCCTGGGGCCTGGCGATTGACTGCCTGGCGGACGCTCCTCGGGCAATTGACATCGAAACGAACGGGGAGGGGAGAGAGTGAACGCTCGCGTAGGGTTGGTCATGGTCGTACTGACGACAGTGTTGCTGGCGGGCGCAGGAACCGCCAGTGCGGAAACGCGCATTTGGCGCAAAACGCCGATCACGGTGGAGCTGATTGTCGGCGTGGAGCAAATGGTAACCCTGCCTGCCGATGGCGCGGTGAGCTTACCGCCGATGCTCGCGAATGCCAATGTGTTTCGGACACTGGCAACGGGTGGGGCGGTGTACTGGATGGCCCTGGAGCCCTTCGACAATGAACGTATCCAGGTCCGCCTGCAGACCGGTGAGTATTTGCTGTTTGATGTCACCGCGCGCACGGTGAAGGCGCCCCCCGCGAAGGTGAGCACGCTCAGCATTGTGATGGAAGGCGACACTGCCCCGGAACCGCCGGGAGCATCGCAGGCGCCCCCCACTGCCACGATCTTTGAATTGATCCGCTATGCCGCGCAGTCGATTTACTCGCCCCAGCGGCTGATTGCCGCAGTGCCGGGTGTGACCGGGGTGCCGGTGGGGCTGTCGGGCAATTTCAATCAACTGTATGACCAGGGGGATCTCCCTGGGCTTGTGATCCAGCCCTTGCAGGCGTGGTCATCGGGCGAGCTGTACGTCACGACGTTTGTGGTGACCAATGAGCACAGTCAGCCGGTCACGCTGGATAACCGCAAGGTCCGCCACAGTCCCTATGCGCACCGCACGGGTGTGGACCCGCATTTCATCGCCAGCGCGTTTTACGACAGCGAACTGCCAGCACGCAGCGCCGGCAACAATCGGACCATCCTGTTTGTGGTGACGGACCGCCCGATTCGGTCGGTGATTCGGGGGATATAGGCATGGCGATGGAGCGAAACAAGATTGCGCAGTACGGCGGCGTGATACTGCTGGTGGTGGCGCTGGTGCTGGCCCTGAAAAGCTGCGACCGGGGGCCGCGGACAACAGAACAGGCCATGGACCTGTCAGGCGGCAACCCCGTCGATGGTGAGCTGGCCGCGGCCCTGGGTGTGGAGGCTGACACCGAGGGCGATACGGTGCGGACCCTGATCGCGCAGGTGAAGCAGTGGCGAGAAGAGAATGCTGCGATACGCGAGGAGAACAAGGCGCTCAGAAACAACAACGATGAGCTGCGCAACATGGAGGGCCGCATTGGCAAGGGCCTTGAGCACGACATTCAGCAAACGCGCAAGCGCGTTGAGTCGGAAATGGAGGGCGAGTTTCAGCGTTTGCAGCAACGGCTGAATGCGATTGAGCAGCAGACGACCCAGTTGGCGCAGCAGCCGTTCGCTAGTGTCCGAGGCGGGAGCGGGACCGGTGAACTCACCCGGGAGGTGGTGTGGGTATCGCCGTTGGGGGAAGGCGCCGGGGCTGACGCCGGCCTTCTCGGCAGTCTCAACGGGGCGCGCACGACGTTGAGCAATCGCATCGGTGCGGACCAGCTGCCCGGCGCAGGCACGAGGCGCGATGCTCAGCACGCTGAACCGCAGATACTCCCGCGTTACACCCTGCCTAAAAACGCGACGCTAGTGAACGCCACGGCGTTAACCGCCCTGGTGGGCCGGGTGCCTCTGGGGAGCAAGGTCACAGACCCCTACAGCTTCAAAGTCATCCTCGGCGAGGACAATCTGGCCGCGAACGGGGTCGAGATCCCCGGTGTCGCCTACGCCATCGCCAGTGGCCGGGCGGTCGGTGACTGGACACTCGGGTGCGTGCGCGGGGACCTCTACAGCCTGACCTTTGTGTTCGAGGACGGCACCATCCGCACGGTGCCCAAGCCTCAGGCCATTTACGAGGGCGGCGGCTCTCAGGCGGACATCAAGATCGGTGAACTCTCCGATGCACGCGGGAACCCCTGCGTGGTGGGGCAACGGATCACCAACGCCTACAGCTACCTGGCCCAACGCATCGGTGTGGTGGGCGTGGCGGCGGCGGCCGAGGCCGCAGCGGCCAGTCAGACGACACAAACCGTGTCCGTGGGCGGCGGCGGTGTGGGATCAACCACCACCATCGATGGCTCCACGGGAGAATTCATTCTGGGGCGGACCCTCGCAGACAGTTCCATGGAAGTGGCGAAGTGGTTGGACGAACGCCAAGCGCAGCAGTTCGATGCGATCTATGTACAACCGGGTGCCAGTGTGAGCCTGCACATCACGGAGCAGCTGGAAATCGATTACGACAGGGCCGGTCGCAAAACCACGTACGCCGGCTTTACGCGAGGAGGGTATCGTGAACTTGATTAGACCATCAGGATGGATGGGCCTGGGACTGGCTCTGGCACTGAGCGGAGGCTGCGCCTCACAGGACAGCATTTTACCGGCGTCGGAGAAGACGATGGCGGATATCTACCGGAGCGCCCTGAACACGGTGCAAGCCGGTGATGTGGACAGCCTCGATCCCGCTGCTGTCTGTGCCCGATTGGTGCTGAACGAGGGCGTGGCAGCCTGCGAGGCGAAGGTGCGCGCGCATGCAGAGCAGGTGTATCGCGCACTGGATACCCAGCCGCTGCCCGAGCCATTGGACTACCTCCCCTATACCCGCACCGTCGACAACGAACTGGAGGCGCTGTTTCCGCGCCTGGCGAACCCGGATCTGGTGATCTACGTCTACCCGCATCTGGCGACCCGCACGCGGGCGCCGATTCCCGGATACAGCACCGTGATTCCCTTGTATGAGCGGGTGGAATACCGGCTGCCGGGCGAATCACTCAGGGTCACGCCGGTTCCGACGGGCCTGACACCGGCAAGCCCGGTAGCCATCGAGACGGGGGAGGGCGAATGACGGTCCCGCAGAGCACAGAGGCGTTGGCGCGGGTTGAGGCGGTCAGCAAACGGCCCTTGTCTAGGCGCGAACAACACTCAGGCTATCGCCGGCGGCGCTCCTTTGTGGATTTTCTGCCGTGGGTCGAGTACCTGCCCGAGCACAAAGCGATCCTGTTGCAGGACGGGGTGTCGGTTGGCGCCGTGCTGGAGATCGAGCCCATGGGCACGGCCGGGCGCAGCGAGCAACGCCTGGCGGAGGCACGTGACACGCTGCAGGATGCGCTGCAGGACTGCTTCGATGAGTATGACAGCGCGCCCTGGGTCATGCAGACCTACACCTTTGATGAGAACAATCTGGCACCCTCGGCAGATCAGATGGCGGCCTATGTCAAACCTAGGGCGCGCGGCACGGCCTATACCGAGGCCTACCTGTCGATGATGCGGCGCCACTATGCCGGTCTCAGCAAGCCCGGCGGACTGTTTTACGACGACGTGGTGACGCACACCGATTGGTCCGGTGTTGTGCGGCGCAACATCCTGGTGATCTACCGCAAATACAACACCCAGCGCAAACGCCGGAAACAGGACGAGGAGGTGAGTCGGGACGTGGCCTTGCTCAACCTGTCCGATGTGGTGGACAAGCTCGGTTACGCCATCAAGCCTGTCGGCGTGCGCCTGCGGCGCTTCTCGGGTACCGAGTTTCACCAGTGGATGACCGCGTTTTTCAATCCCTCGACAGAGCTATTTGGCGGCGACATCCAGACATTTGTCACGGCCACCGCGCAGGGTGAGGATGCCTTGCCCTATGGGGACCAGTTCGCGGAATCGATGTTCTACTGCTACCCGCGCAGCGACCAGGTCAACAATTGCTGGTGGCTCGATCGCTCCGCCCTGCGCTGTGTCTCGATTGATGGCATCCGCCGCCGGCCGTCGGTGGGGCATGTGACCGGAGAAATCCAGCGAGGTGATGCCACCAATACCCTGCTGGACACCTTGCCTGCGGGCAGCGTGTTCGTCAGCACCATCGTGGTGGTACCCCAGGACACCATGGAATCGCATATCCAGGCGATTGACGACGCGGCAATCGGTGAGAACAGCGAATCCATGCAGGTCCGCAAGGACTGCCTGAAAGCCCGGGAAATTCTTGCGGAACGCCACAAACTCTACCGCGCACAGTACGCGGTGTACGTCCGGGGCGAGAGTGTCGAGGAATTGAATGATCGCACCACCGCCGTACGCTCCCGCCTGTTGAACTACGGCTTTCGTGCCATTGCTCCGAAAGACGATTTTACCGGCTTGGATGCCGCCATTCGTAATCTTCCCATGGTCTATGACCCTGCCCTGGATCAAAGCGAAGGATGGCGCGGGGCACAGATCACGCTGGTTCAGCACATCGCCAATCTGTCCTGTTTCTTTGGGCGCACGCGGGGGACGGGACACCCGGGGATTGCGATGTTCAATCGGGGTGGAGAGCCGATATTTTTCGATCCCCTCAATCCCGCCGACCGGCAAAAAAACGCCCACATGCTCATTTTAGGCCCTACCGGGGCCGGCAAATCCGCGGCGGTCATCAGCATGCTGGCCCAGGTGGTGGCGATCCATCGGCCTCGGCTGTTCATTCTCGAGGCCGGTAACGGCTTTGGGCTGCTCGGTGAGTGGTTTGCGAGTCTGGGGTTGACGGTGAATCAGCTGTCACTCAAGCCAGGCTCGGGCGTGTCTCTGGCGCCGTTTAGGGATGCGTATGTGTTGGTGGAGGAGGCGCCGCCGGTGGCCGATGCCCTCGTTGAGGTGGCGGCGGAGGATGAGGACGATGAACCCAGAGACATCATGGGTGAGTTGGAAATCGTCGCCATACTGATGATTACCGGCGGGGAGGAGCAGGAAGCCAATGACATCCGCCGTGCCGATCGCTCCATGGTGCGGCGGGCGATCCTGCATGCTGCGGTTAAGGCCTATGCGGCATCGCGGGTCACCCTCACCGAGGACGTGCGAGATGCCTTTCATGTCCTCGCCGGCGAGGCCAAGACAGATCAGGAAGCCGAGAAGCTGCGCAATATGGGCAAGGCCATCGACTTGTACTGTCACGGCTTCAATGGCGAGGTGTTCAACAGCGCCGGCAGTGCCTGGGACGAGGTCGATGTGACGATCATCGATCTGGCTACCTTCGCCCGGGAAGGCTACGAGGCGAACCTGGCCATCTCGGTCATTAGCTGTCTGAACATGATCAACTACATTGCCGAGCGTGATCAGTTCACAGACCGCGAGATCGTCGTGACGATCGACGAGGCGCACATCATCACGACCAATCCTCTGTTGGCGCCCTTTCTGGTCAAGATCGTCAAGATGTGGCGCAAGCTCGGGGCGTGGCTGTGGAGCGCGACGCAGAACATGGACGATTACCCCGCTGCGGCCAAGAAGATGCTGAACATGGTCGAGTGGTGGCTGTGCCTGGTGATGCCAAAGGAAGAGGTCGAAGCCCTGTCGCGCTTTCGGCAGATCGATGACGCCCAGCGGGACATGCTGCTCTCGGCCAGCAAGGCGCCGGGCAAGTATACCGAGGGCGTGATCCTGTCCGAGAAGGCGGAGTACATCGTCCGTAACGTGCCGCCCTCGCTGATGCTGGCCCTGGCGCAAACCGAGAAGCATGAAAAAGCCCACCGCAACGCACTGATGCAAGCGCACGGCAGCACGGAGCTGGAGGCCGCTATCCAGGTCGCCGAAGAGATTGACCGACTCCGGGGGATTGCTGATGCCTAGGCTATCGCGGGCCCTCTGGCTGGCAGGGCTGTGTGTTCTGACTGCGCGGGCTGACAACGTAGTGGTGTTTACCGCTGAGGGTCTGCCGCCGCTGTCGGGTCTGGAACGCGCGGATCAGGTGTTTGTGCTGGATGACCTCCAGCGTCATCTGGATGCGCTGCGCTTTGATTATCCCGGTGACGACGCAGCGGCTCTGGAGCAGGCGCGCGCCCGGCTCAATGCGCCCCCCGGGCAACTGCAGCTGCAATCGATCCGAACGGCGGCCAATGCCGCGGCGATGGCCTGGCTGATGGGTGTCGAGCAGTTGCCCGCAGTCTGGATGCCGCCGGGTCTGGTGGTGTACGGCGTGTTTGATGTCGCCGAGGCTATCCATCGCATCGAGGTCTACCAGAATGCCCAGGCACGATAAATACAGCGCGCACGCAGGCCCGTGGAGGGCTCTGGTTCTCGGCGGTCTGTTGGCGGTAATGACCATATCGACACCGACCCATGCCCGCGGCAGCACCATTACCTCCCAGCAGATCATCCAGGAATCCCTGGACCTGGCCTGTCTGGATTATCAGGTGATCGGTGGTTGCCTGTGGATGACCTGCACGATTTTAGGCTGCGAATTTGATGAATCCATCCGGGTGCAACACCAGATACCGGAGGTGGTCGTCACCTCGTACCCGTTCCTGGGCAAGAGCCCCTGGGTGGAGTCCAACCGGCTGGTGCGTCCGACGGCCTTTGCCCAGGACGGCGGTTTCAGTGATGAGGGCGGGTCGATGCGGCGCGAGCAGACACTCAAATTCAAGAACGTGGACGTGATCGGCAGTCCCGCTTTGCTGGGCTACTGGTCGGCGGCCCAAGCCAGCGACACATTGCCCTTTTGTCGCCCGGTCACCTACCCCATGACGCCCTACTTTATCAGCACACTGGATCCGGCCTGGCGTGATCCCACCATTGAAACCCCGCTGACGCTGGCCAACCTGTTCAACACCGTCGGTAAAGGGTCTAGCCGTTTTGCCGGGCTGTTCCCGCGTATCGGCTTTGTCAAACAAAGCCACGATTACAAGTCGACCCTAACCGCGGCGATCCGGGCGATGGATTTTGTACGCCAGGCGCGTCAGCCCCATGTCTATCTGCCGCTGAATGCCAACGCGACCCGCGCGCAAGGCCAGTGGCCGCCAACGGCGAGTACGCAGCGACACTGGCAGCAGCTGACGCCCACGGTGCAGAGCTGCAAACAATTGCCGGATATCGATGACACCGTGTATCTCACCGACCCCTACCGCGGCCGGGTTAACCAGACCTACGGCAATAGCTGGCAGATCTGGCGGGAATACCGCTGTTGCCCCCGCAAGGGCACGGCCCTGGTCATGTATTTTTAGAGGAGGTCTCGGGATGTTGTTACGCACCACCGCGCTACGGGCTATCACAGCCCTGTCACTGGGGTTCAGCCTGGGTGTCTCTGCCGGCGCCGCGAAGGCCATGGATGACGCACTCTACTACCAGATTGGGGGCGGTGAAGCGATCACCCGGCCAGCCAGTAACCGGAGTACGACGATCGTACTCGGCGGCGATGTGGCCTGGAACACGGATCTCATGTGCGGCAATTTCGATATCAACCTCTCGGTCTCTGAGCAGTTGCGGGGCATCAAGGGTGCCTTTTCCGAACTGATGGGCAATGTCATCAACTCCGCCACCGGCGCCGTCGCCTCATTGCCGGCCCTGGTACTGCAAAAGGTGAACCCGGCGCTGTATGACCTGCTGCAGAACGGGGTGTTGCAGGCCAGTGAGGAGTTCCACATCGCCAGGACGTCCTGCGAGGAGATGGTGGGTAAGATGGAAGGGGTACTCAATACCAAGGATTGGGAGACCGTGGCCCGCGGGGGCTGGTGGGGCCGGGAATCCAACAGCGGCGGTGAAATCCTGGAAACGCGGGATCGCGCCAGTACCGATGGCATTGATGGCGGCGTGGTCTGGACCGGAGGCGTTCCCAAGGGTGGCCGCAACCAGCCCCCGATCGCCATCGTCGAAGATACCGCCAAGGCGGGTTACAACCTGCTGATGCAGCGCAGCCCGACCAACGCCACCAGCATGACGAGCACCTGTCAGGGTGCGGCCCTGTGTGAGGAATGGGCATCGCCCCAGGGACTCTCAGACTGGGTGGTGCAGGTGGTGGGCGACAAGCAGATACGCACCTGCAACGGCTGCGAAAAGATACGGGTGAAATCCGGCATGGGCTTGAATCACGAAGTCGCGCGAGAAGCGGTCGAAATCGATTCGTACCTGGACATTCTGGTCAGCCGCACGGCGGCGCCCACCCAGGACGAGCTAAAACAAGTGTCCGGTGGTCCGGGTATGAAAATCACCCGCGGGGTCATCGAGGCATTGCGGGAGGAGCATCCGAGTGAGCGGCCGGCGATCCTTCAGCGCCTGGCCTCTGAAATGGCCCTCTCGCGCACCCTGGAACGTGCGGTGATTGCTAGGCGTGCGCTGCTGGCCGGTCGGCAGGAACCCAACGTGGCCAATAATGAGGCTGGTCAGCGGGAGATTGCCAACTTCGTCGCGGAGTTGGAGCGCGAAATCGACAGCCTGATGTATGAAATGGAGATCCGTCAGCGGGTCGCTTCCAGCATGACCGCCACGCTCTTGGCGCGTGCTCAGGTCCGCGAGCAAGTGCCCATGGTGGATCCGGTGCCCGCCAGTCGCCTGCAAGATGGCGCGGTGGAAACCCCGTAAGGCCATGACCCTGCCTGTGTTAGCACGCACGGTGCTGTGGATCCTGGGCGTTACGTTCCTGGTCTTTCTGTTGACCGTCTTCGCCTGGCAGCTGGGCCTTGACCCACAGGCGCCCGGTGCCTGGATTACGGCGGCTGACGCGGCGCTATCCCCCTGGCGGCATGGGATGCAGGCCCTTCGGGTAGGGCTCTGGTGTGGGATTGGCTGGTATTGGGGTGCGCTGTATCGCTATGTCCCGCAGCGGGAAGACGCGGCGGAGGCTGACCGCCGGGCGGCCTGGTGGTCGCTGCGAGGCCGGGTGATCGGCGGCCTGCTGACCTGTGAAATCCTGATTTTTATCAGTCACCTTCTGTGAGACCAGCCCATGGGTGTGTCCAGCTATTTTGAGTTTGTTACCACGCTGTTCGGGTGGATCCTGTACGACCGGATCTGGGCCATCCTGGTGGACACGGGCATCGTGTTTATCCCCATCATTGCCATGGTGATAGGCAATATCCTGGACAGCCACAAGGGCGGTGATGACGAGGGCGGCGCCGCCCTGCAGTCGCTCAAGAAAATCGAGGCCGACTTTATTGCCATGCTGGGTGTGTTGATCTTTGCGGGCATTCCCATGCTGGACGTGCGCTTGACCGATATGGAATACGCCAAACCGGCCCTGCGGTGCAACGACACTGCCCAAACCGTCCGGGGCACCGATACGGGAACGACCTACGACACAACGCTTACCACCCTGGGCGAGGAGGAGGGCCGCATCCCGCTTTGGTGGGCGCTGAGCCACTGGTTGAGCAAGGCAATCACCGCGGCGTCGGTTGCCGGTATTCCCTGTTCCTACGATGTGGCCGCGGTGGAATACACGTTGGCGGAGGCCAACATTGAAGATCCCGATCTCAACAGGGAGCTGGGTCAATTCACCGAGGATTGCTGGCGGCGCGCGTATTCCCGGTACTCCCGGGAGGACAAATCCGGCATGAATGATGCACAACGGGCCAGTGTGAACTGGCTGGGCTCCGACTACTTCCTGTCGTCGGGCCTCTATGACCAGTACACGGCCAGGCAACCCAACAACCGCTGGACCTATGATAATGTGCGGGATGCGGGCTATGACGTCTACAGCGCCGAAGGCGGGTTTCCGACCTGCAGCCAGTGGTGGGCCAGCGGCACCGTTGGACTGCGTAAACGTATCCTGGACAACCTTGACCCGGCGCTCCTGAACGAAATGGTGTACGACGCCAACAATCTGGTGCAGGTTACCTCCACAGTGAACCTGAGCCTGGCGGAACGCGAGGATGTTTTTCTGCGGAAATATCTGGCGGTGAAGCGCGAGTCAGCAAGCGTTGTCTTTCACGGTCCTCTCTCCACCAGCTATTCCGATGGTGCGATGCAAAAGGCACTGTCGCAGCAGCGGGAGGCGCTTACCGCCGATTCGTGGTTAGCGCAGACAGGCAATTCGGTCCTCGGATCCCTAAGAGGGCAGTATGCCGCCGCCAAGGATGCGGGCGGAACGGCCCTGGCGGGTATCGGTGGTGCATTAAAGGCCGGCGGGTCGATAGGGGAGGGCTATACCATCCGCAACGGGGTGGCGTTGTTTCAGCCCTTGGCGCTGATGATGATGGTCATGGCACTGCCACTGTTGTTGATTTTTAGCAGCTACAAGCTCGGCGCCCTGATGACGCTGACGATCATTTATTTCGGTTTCCACTTCCTGACGTTCATCTGGGCGGTGGCCTATTGGTTCGACAACCAGATGATGGGTCTCTTGACCAGTGCCGGTGGCCTCGGTGTCTTTGCCTCCACCAGCGCGGTGACCCAGACCTTGATCATGTGGTATGTCACCCGGTTCCTCTACATCATTTTTCCGATTTTGTATCTGGGTGCGGTTGGCTGGGTTGGGATTCACACCGGTTCAGCTATGGGAGAGCTATCTGGATTTGGTGGCAAGGCAGGGGCGATTGGTGCGAGCGGTGGACAAGCAGCGCAGTCGGCAGTCACAAAAGGAAAAAGCTAGGGGTGTGGCTAATCCCTAGCTGTTATAGTCGTGAACATCGCTAGGGGTGTCGTGAGGCCAACGGTATGACCCAGGAAGACTGGCACCGTTATTGTCTTGATGGCTGGCGTCATCATTGCTGACACCAGCGCGAAGTACGGCTACGAACACAGAAAACAGTCCACCCGCCACGACTGCGAGGCCCCGGCTTAGTGACTTAAGGACGCTAAGAGCGGCCCGAGCTGCCGGATATTCTTGGATACTGCTCTTCATGTTTATTCCCCATATTTCCGGGCTTCAGCACCTGTGATATGTCTGTAAGCAAGCAACAAATCCTTACAGGCGTGTGTCTGTGTATGACCGAATCCGCGTATCGTGATGCCGGAACATTGGGCTGCAGCTGCCCATTCGACTCCGTTGTATATGATTGTTACTGCAAGCATGGTCAGAGTATAGACGATTCGGTTGGAGCCTACATCATGACGTATTAAGGCAATGACGTATTAGGGCTGTGGGATTGGCCAATCCCCGGCGCTTCCGCAAGTCACAAATGACCCTGGCCGCCTGATTCAGCTCACCCGACAGATCTGAATCGTGTAGCCGGCGCTCCTCGTCCTGCCGAATTTCTGTCGAGACAAATAGCTCTCGCAGAACGCCGAGTACGACTGTAGCTAGTCCCACCGTAAATACTCCAGATTTACGTAAGACACGTCCTACATCTGCCAGCCGCGCTCGATTGCTACGCACATACTTATTCATAATTTAATAATAGATGATGGTGAGATATCGGAACACCCCCGATTGCTGGATGAACACTAAGTGGTGATCTCATCAGGCTCGTAGGCTCGTACGCACGGACGGAAAAGATCTCCGGCGGTTGAAGATTCATTGGATCTCGTCAGCCAACTACTTGGATCAAAAAACATTTTTCATGGGCTTATGGCTCCCACCTGCAAAATGCGGGTCTAAACGGTAAAAATCGGTAGACAATCGGCCTTTACCCCAATATATTTGAGCCATTAAGTAAGTTGTCAAAGGCGCGCCAAGGATTCGCGCCCTCTGTCGCCCTACGGTGCGCCTGGCACTTACCCCCGAAAGCCTATGAGGTAATTAAGCAATGGCTGAGATGGAAGATCGCTGGCTGTCCGTAGGAGATATTTGCACTTACCTCGGCGTAAGCAATGACACCGTCTACAGATGGATTGAAAAACATGATATGCCCGCCCATCGCGTCGGCCGTCTCTGGAAATTCAAGAAACAACAGGTGGATGCATGGGTCGAGGCCGGCGGGGCCGCGGAATCTGGCGATAAGGGTTCTGGCAAATGAAAATTATCGACAACATCAATTCTCTGCTGGGTGATGACCTGAAGGTCTCCATCAATCCCAATGCCAAGTTGAAGATCGCTGCATCGTGCTTTTCGATCTATGCCTATGAAGCCTTGAAGGCAGAACTCTCAAAGATTGATTCGTTGGAATTTATCTTCACAGCACCCACCTTCGTTCCCAATGAGGTCACCGACAAGCTCAAAAAAGAACGGCGAGAATTTTTCATCCCCAAGGCCAACCGCGAACGGAGTCTGTATGGCTCTGAGTTTGAAATCCAGCTGCGCAATAAGCTCAACCAGCGTGCCATCGCACGTGAATGTGCAGAGTGGATGCGCCGTAAAGCCAAGTTCCGTTCAAACAAAACTCGATCTCCAATGCAGCAGTTCGTCTGTGTCCAGGGTGCTGAGCAAGAAATTGCATACATGCCCCTGCATGGTTTTACTGCCGTCGATCTGGGGTATCAGCAAGGGGACGCCGTTTCCAATATTGTTAACCGTGTCGATGAGCCAGCGTTTACATCGACATACCTTCAGCTCTTCGACCAGATCTGGAGCGACCCCGCAAAGCTTGAAGATGTAACCAACGCGATCTGTGATCATGTTGCATCGGTTTATCAGGAAAATTCCCCCGAGCGTATTTATTTCCTGATGCTCTACAATATTTTCAGTGATTTCCTCGACGATATCGACGAAGACGTGCTGCCCAACGACCTCACGGGCTACCAGGATACGTTGGTATGGAACAAACTTTTCAACTTCCAGCATGATGCTGCAATCGGCATTATCAACAAGCTGGAAACCTACAACGGCTGCATCCTGGCCGACAGCGTGGGGCTTGGTAAAACATTCACGGCGCTCGCCGTTGTGAAATATTACGAACTGCGCAACCGTTCGGTGCTTGTTCTGTGCCCCAAGAAGCTCGCCGACAACTGGTTAAACTACAACAGCAACCTGACAACCAATATCTTTGCAAAGGATCGCTTTAATTATGATGTGCTGTGCCACACCGACCTTTCCCGCACCTCGGGTGAGTCGTATGGCATCCCTTTAAATCGAATCAACTGGGGCAATTATGATCTGGTTGTCATCGATGAATCACACAATTTTCGTAACAACGATGCAGTAAAGGATAGAGAGACCCGCTATCAAAAACTGATGAATCAGGTTGTCCGCCAGGGTGTCAAAACCAGGGTGCTCATGTTGTCTGCCACCCCAGTCAACAATCGGTTCAATGATCTGCGCAACCAACTCGCGCTGGCCTACGAAGGCGACTCTGAAAATCTCAGCAAGAAAATGCGCACGGGCAGAACGGTAGAAGAAATATTCCGTCATGCACAGGCGGTATTTAACCATTGGTCGAAACAGCCTCCGGAGCAACGCACCTCAAAATCTATCCTTGAGGCCCTTGATTTCGACTTCTTTGAATTGCTCGATAGTGTCACCATCGCTCGCTCGCGTAAGCATATCCAGACCTTTTACGATACGAGCGACATAGGCCAGTTTCCTGAGCGCCGCAAGCCCCTGTCATTCCATTCGCCACTGACCGGGCGCACGGATGTCATGAACTTCAACGAGATTTTTGAACATCTCTCGCTGCTCAAGCTCGCCGTTTATGCGCCGATCAGCTACATCCTGCCTAGCCGGCTGAAAAATTATGAAGACTTGTACGATACGCAAGTCGAGGGTGGTAAAGGTAAACTCAGGCAGGCTGACCGTGAACGCAGCCTGCAGGCATTGATGACGACCAACCTGCTCAAGCGCCTTGAAAGCTCTGTCGAGGCTTTTCGTCTTACCCTGCAAAGCTTGTTAGACAACCACACTCGTACCTTGAGCAAGATCGATTCATTCAATATTGCAGGTGGCGCAGAGAGTGTTTCTGATTGGACGGATGGTCTGGAAACGCTTGATGCTGAAGACGATGATGCGCTTGGTAACAACGGAGGATTGGGTGATGACGAAATTGGCGGCAAGGTTAAGATTAATCTTGCCGACATGGATCTCCCCTCTTGGGAACATGACCTGAAGGTTGATCTGGAAGTCATCAATGCTTTGTTAGCATCTATGGCAAAGGTCACACCCGATGAAGATGCCAAGCTACAACACCTCAAGGCGCTTATCCTGGACAAGATTGAAAACCCCATCAATGAGGGCAATAAGAAGATCCTGATTTTTACCGCTTTTGCCGATACGGCCAATTACTTGTACAACAACCTGGCCGAAAAA
Organism: Haliea sp. E1-2-M8; assembly: GCF_030649675.1. GTDB lineage: Bacteria > Pseudomonadota > Gammaproteobacteria > Pseudomonadales > Halieaceae > Haliea. Next base: position 59,992 of record NZ_JAUTDR010000021.1, read on the forward strand.
ATTTTGGCAACCAAGGGTCTGCACACAGGCAAGGTCACCGGAAAAGATGCACCTCAATCGACGTTGAAGGCTGCAACACAAAGGAAAAACTATGACTTCCAGTCGTTACTGACACTATTTTCGCCGCGCTCAAAAGAGAAGGGCCAAGTGCTGCCTAATGAGCCAGCAGAGCTGGATCTGCTCATTGGTACAGACTGTATCTCCGAAGGCCAGAACCTTCAGGATTGCGACTTCCTGATTAACTACGACATTCACTGGAACCCGGTCCGCATCATCCAGCGCTTTGGTCGTATCGACCGCATTGGCTCCATCAACAAAACTATCCAGCTGGTCAACTACTGGCCTGATATTTCCCTTGATGAATACATCAATCTCAAGGAGCGGGTCGAAAACCGGATGGTCATTGCCGACGTGACAGCTACTGGTGACGACAACGTACTTACCGCAAAAAGTAGCGAGGTCTCGTACCGAAAAGAACAACTCAGGCGTCTGCAAGATGAAGTAATCGAACTGGAAGATCTGAAAACCGGTGTATCCATCACCGACCTTGGCCTGAACGACTTCCGCATGGACCTGCTGAACTATGTCAAAACCAATCGCGATCTCGCCAACGTACCTAATGGCATGCATGCCGTTGTCCCGGCCAAACCCGAAGTGGGACTGCATCCCGGTGTCATCTTTGCACTCCGCAACCTCAACCACGGCATCAACATCAACCAGCAGAACAGACTGCATCCCTACTACCTGATCTATATCGCCGGCGATGGGCAGGTCATTGCCAATCACACCGAGGTCAAATCACTGCTCGACCTGGTGCGCTCCAGTTGCAAGGGGCAGTCGGAACCCATTCAAACGGTCTGTCGCTTGTTCAATCAGCTGACTGACGAAGGCCGTGACATGAAAGCCTGCTCCGACCTGCTAAGCACCGCCATTCGCTCGATGATCGACGTCAAGGAGGAAAAGGACCTCGACAGCCTGTTCTCCGGGGGTAAGACCACGGCGCTGGTGAACACCATCGCAGGACTCGATGACTTCGAACTCGTCGCCTTTCTTGTTGTTCAAGAAAGTGGGCAGGAGGAAGAATGACAGCTGTGCTCTTCGACTATCCAAAGAGCGCCGCCTTCGGACGCGTACTGCCCAAGAATAAAGTCTATGAGCATGCAAGCCCGAGCACTGCCGTCAAAAATCTGTTTGTCCGCCAAGTTGAGCAGATCGTCTGGCAGTTCAAGCTTGCTCCCGAGACGGTCAATTTGAAGCCATCGCGGGCAGTGCCCGAGATTCAGATTTTCCGCATCGTTCTCAAAACGGGTGAGCTGAAATACGACGTACTGCATTGCATTGATCAGGCAATCCCGTTTCCGATCTTCTTCGAGCTTCGGTATGAGGGAAAGACCCGGGTCATCGCGGCCTTCAAGCGCCCCAGCGATGCGGACGGCTCTAAATGGGTTGTGAGCGACTACTTTGAAAGTACCTGGCTGCAGAGCGAGACGCCTCGAACCGCCTTGCCGGTAGTGTTTGATCTTGAAGCCGTGTACGCGCGCTTGCTGGCGCCCTTGTTGCCTTTTCCGGCTCATCCAGGTGAAGGCTTGCAAGCCTGTGTGGAAAGAATGGAGCAAATACGTTCCAGACAGCGTGAACTGGACAAATGCGAGGCTCGCCTGCGCAAAGAAAAACAATTCAATCGCAAAGTGGCGATCAACGCCGAGCTTCGCACCTTAAAACAAGAAATTAAAACGCTGACCCGGCCCATTTCTGTAAGTGGGTCGGCAGTCACACCGTAAAGGACGATCATGATGGAAAAGATGAAATTACACTCGCCGAACCTGACCCAGGAAAACATTGCGCGCATACGCGAGCTGTTTCCAAGCTGTGTGACTGAAGCCCAGGGCGAAGAAGGCCAACTGAAACTGGCAGTGGACTTTGATCAGTTGCGGCAGGAATTGTCCGAATCCATCGTGGAAGGTCCGCAGGAACGCTACCACCTCAACTGGCCTGGCAAGCGGGAGGCACTGCTGACTGCCAATGCACCCATCGCAAAGACATTGCGCCCCTGCCGTGAAGAGAGTGTGGACTTTGATACCACCAAGAATTTGTTTATCGAAGGCGATAACCTGGAGGCGCTGAAACTGCTTCAGGAGACCTACCTCGGCAAGGTCAAGATGATCTACATCGACCCGCCGTACAACACGGGTAACGACTTCATCTATGAAGATGATTTTGCCGAGAACGCAGAGGAATTCCTGAAAAGGTCGAACCAGAAGGATGAAAAAGGCAATCGGCTGATAACTAATACTGAGGCCAATGGAAGATTTCATTCAGACTGGATGAGTATGCTCTATTCAAGATTGAAATTAGCTCGCAACCTTCTAAGGGATGACGGGGTAATCATTATTTCAATCGACGATGGTGAATACCAAAACCTAAGGAAGATGTGTGATGAAATATTTGGAGAAGATAACTTTATTGATAATGTGATATGGAAAAAGCGATATGGTGGAGGCGCTAAGGAGAAATTTTTAGTTAGCCTTCATGAATATGCACTTGTATTTGCCAAAAATATTGGCTGTCTTGACAATTTTTACATCCCATTAACCGAAGACTCTATCAAGCGATATTATACCCAGAGAGATGATAATTTCGACAAGAGAGGCCCATACAGAACTCACCCGCTGGAAGCAACAAAAAGCATGGGGGAAAGAAAAAATCTCGTTTTCCCTATACCCGGTCCAGATGGAGAAGATATTCTTCCTCAAAGGCAATGGCTTTGGTCAAAAGAAAGAGCCTACGAAGCTCTTGCAAAAGGAGAGCTTGAATTTGTAACGGGGCGTGACGGCAAGGTAACCGTACACACAAAACAGTACCTGAAAGACGAAAATGGAAGTATTAGGCAAGGGAAGCCTTTTTCAATTATTGATGATATTTATACACAGCATGGAACAAACGAGATAATCGATCTTTTTGGCAACGCTCAGACATTTTCATTTCCTAAGCCTTCAGCGTTCGTAAAGCGACTTATCGATGTAGGAACAAGGGGCAAAGGTGAAGAAGTTGTTCTAGATTTTTTTGCCGGTTCTTCTTCTACAGCCCATGCTGTCTTTTCTGCCAACTCTATTGATTGGGGTAACCGCCATTTCATCATGGTGCAGCTCCCCGAACCATGCGACGAAAAGTCTGAGGCGTTCAAGGCAGGCTATAAAACCATTACGGAGATCAGCAAAGAGCGTATCCGGCGCGCTGGCAAGAAAATCAAGGATGAATTAGGAAGGATGAAGGATGATAAAGAAGCAAAGGGAGGTACATTGTTTTCAGATCCCGAAAATTCATCCCTCATCCCTCATCCCTCATCCTTCAGCCCTGGATGTCGGCTTCCGTGTCCTCAAGATCGACTCATCCAACATGGCCGATGTCTATTACACACCGGATGCCATCGACCAGACCCAGGTCGATGCCTTTGTCGACAACATCAAATCGGACCGCAGTCCTGAAGACCTGCTCTTCCAGGTGCTGCTAGATTGGGGCGTTGATCTGTCGCTGCCTATCCACAAAGAAACCCTCCAGGGAAAACCAGTGTTCTTTGTCGATGAAAACGCGCTGGTGGCCTGCTTCGATACCGGCGTAAATGAAGAGCTGGTCAAGCAATTGGCCGCGCTTGAACCTCTGCGTGTCGTCTTCCGTGACAACGGCTTTGTGTCCGATGCCGTCAAGATCAACGTCGAGCAGATATTCAAACAGATGTCTCCGGGCACCGACGTGAAGTCGATATAAGGGGTTCTTGGTATGAAGCTGAAGTTCAAAGTCCAGCCCTATCAGACCAGCGCGGTTGAGTCCGTCGTCGATTGCTTTTCTGGGCAGGTCAATACCTCTGGCATTGCATATCGGATTGATCCGGGTCGGGTCGTCAAGGGAAACACTATCGGCAGTACAGTAGTAACCGATACGGGTTTTAAAAATTCCGATATCCAACTGACCGATACTCAACTCATCGAAAATATCCATGCCGTCCAGAGACGGCAGAATCTTCCGCTGTCAGACACGCTGGTGACCAGCGCAGGGTGCAAGGTTAACCTCGATATCGAAATGGAAACCGGCACCGGCAAGACCTACTGCTACATCAAGAGCATCTTTGAGATGAACAAGCGCTACGGTTGGAGCAAGTTCATCGTCGTGGTGCCCAGCATCGCCATCCGTGAAGGGGTATTCAAATCCCTGGATATTACCGCTGAACATTTCACCGAAAGCTACGGCAAGAAGGTCCGATGTTTTATCTACAACTCCAGGCAGTTACACCACCTGGAGAGCTTTTCATCGGATGCGGGCATCAACGTCATGGTCATCAACATCCAGGCCTTCAATGCCACGGGCAAGGATAACCGGCGCATCTATGATGAACTGGACGACTTCCAGTCGCGCCGACCCATCGATGTCATCAGCAGCAACCGGCCCATCGTGATTCTGGACGAACCACAGAAAATGGAAGGCACAAAGACATTGGATGCGCTTTCCAAGTTCAAGCCGTTGATGATCCTGCGCTACTCGGCCACACATCGCACCACTCACAACAAGATCCAACGTCTCGATGCCCTGGACGCCTATAACCAGAAGCTGGTGAAGAAGATTGCGGTACGCGGCATCGCCGTGAAAGGCCTGGCCGGAACCAATGCCTACCTCTATCTGGAATCCATCGAGATTTCCAAAAAAGCCCCGGTCGCCCGCATTGAGATGGAAGTGCGCCAGGGCAACGGCATCAAGCGTATCGTGAAGCGTCTGGAGAAAGGCAAGGACCTGTTTGTCGAGTCAAACGAACTCGACCAGTATCGCGGTTTTACCATCGCCCAGATCGACGCCAACAACGACACAGTTGAGTTTACCAATGGTCAGGCGTTGACGGCCGGGGATGCAACCGGTGATGTGACCGAAGCGACAATGCGGAGAATCCAGATCCGCGAAGCCATCAGGGCGCATCTGGAAAAGGAGCAGCGGCTCTTTGCACAGGGTATCAAAGTCCTCTCGCTTTTCTTTATCGACGAAGTGGTCAAGTACCGGGACTACAGTCAGCCCGATGAGCAAGGTGAGTATGGCCGAATCTTTGAAGAGGAATACGAGCAGCTCAAGGACGAGTACCTGGGCGAGTTGGCGCTCGACAACGAGCACTACCGTAAGTATCTGGCCGACATACGCGTTGGGCGCACGCACAACGGTTACTTCGCGATTGACAAAAAAACAAAGAAGCTCACCGATCCAAGTTTTAAGACGCGTGGTGAAGAGGCGGGACTGTCGGATGATGTCGATGCCTACGATTTGATTCTGAAAGACAAGGAACGGCTACTTTCCTTCGAGGAGCCTGTCCGCTTTATCTTCTCGCATTCGGCCCTGCGCGAAGGCTGGGACAATCCCAACGTTTTCGTTATGTGCATGCTCAAGCACAGTGACAACACGATTTCACGCCGTCAGGAGGTAGGTCGTGGGCTGCGATTGTCCGTTAATCAGCAGGGTGACCGTATGGACCACGCGGCCACGGTGCATGACATAAATGTGTTGACCGTCGTCGCGAGCGAGAGCTACAAGGATTTTGTGGCGAACTTGCAACGCGAGATCAGTGACGCTCTATCGGCACGACCGCGAAAGGCCGATGAGGTCTATTTCACTGGTAAGGTTATCTCGACTGAAACCGGGCCGCTGGAAATTACCGCAGGTCTAGCCAAGCAAATCTACAAATATCTGCTGAAAAACGATTACACAGACGACGCGGACCAGGTGGCCGAAGCCTATCATGCTGCGAAAACCAGCGGCAGTCTGGCCGCTTTACCACCCGAACTTGCGCCGCATGCCGAGCATATCTTCAGGCTGATCGACAGCGTATTCAGCGAATCCCAGTTGCCCGATGTGGGTGACGATCGCAAGCCCAAGACCAATCCGCTGAACGCAAACTTCGAGAAGAGGGAGTTTAAGGAACTCTGGAACCGTATAAACCGGAAAGCGGTTTATCGTGTGGAGTTCGATTCTAATGAGCTCATCCGTAACAGCATTGGGGCAATGGACAATGAACTGAGGGTGACGCCCTTGCAATACACCATTCAGGGCGGTGAGCAAGTCGGACAAGTAACACATGATCAGGTTAAGGCAGGGCAAGGATTTGAGGTTCGTGAAACCGTTACGGAAGAGCACAAAGCTTCGATTCATTCCTCAGTCAATTACGATCTTCTAGGCAAGCTTGCAGAGAGCACGCAGCTAACCCGCCGAACCATAGCCGAAATGCTGAGTGGCATTCAACCGACCGTATTTAAGCAGTTCAAGCAGAACCCTGAACATTTTCTGGCAGAGGCCACTCGCCTGATCAACGAGCAAAAGGCGACCATCATCATCGAGCGACTGTCCTATGACGGTATCGCAGAGACTCACGATATCGACATCTTCACTGCTGGGCAGAGTAGTCAGGATTTTACCAAAGCCAGCGAAAAGCTCAGGAGCCATATTTACGACTATGTAATTACCGATTCCAAGGTCGAGCGTGAGTTTGTCAAAGAGTTGGATACCAGCGCCGAAGTAGTGGTGTACGCAAAGCTGCCCCGCGGATTTTTGATTCCGACTCCCGTCGGCGACTACAACCCGGATTGGGCCATTTCCTTCAAGGAAGGTTCCGTCAAGCACATCTACTTCGTGGCCGAAACCAAAGGCTCCATGTCCACCATGGAGCTACGCGCCATCGAGCATACAAAAATTGAATGTGCCCGCAAATTCTTCACTGAGATCAACCGCAAGATTGATCCCGAACACGTGAGGTATGACGTGGTAACCAGCTATGGGAAATTGATGGAGATTGTAGGCATGGGAGCGACTACGACTTGATGGAGTCTTTGGCATTAAATTCCAAGCAGTCCTCCAAGCGGACTAAGTGTCTCCAAATCACTGCGACTCAACTCTTGGTGAGCGCCGTGCGATCAGACAGCATCGTTGCAGACTTTGCGTCACTCTAGCGGCAGGAATCTGAGGAGAAAAAATGATGATTCAGCTTAACGTCAATCTCAAAAACTGCTACGGCATCCAGTCGATGGAGCATGTATTTGATTTCGGCATTGGTTCTAATACAGCCAAACCTAAGACCAAAGCCTATGCAGTCTACGCACCAAATGGACTGATGAAGTCTTCTTTCGCCAAGACCTTTGATGTTCTATCAAAAGATGAATCGCCAAAAGAGGAGCGTTACAACCGCCCTTCAACGTGCGTGGTCGAATCGGACGGAGTCGCCATTCCAAGGGAGACAATTTATGTCCTCAAAGCAGAAATTGACATCAGTGCAGACAGTCCGGCCATCACTGATATCCTTGTCAACCCAGAGAACAAGGCAAAATATGATGAGCTGCTCGTCAGCCTTGATAAGTTGAAAAGCAAGCTATTCAATGCACTTCAGAAAGCATCAAAAATCAAGAAGGACGACATCGAACGAACAATCCTGAAAGATTGGAGTGAAACGGATTTTCCTACTTGCCTTGGCAAAATAAAAGCTATGGTTAGCGAAGATGATTTAACACCTTATGAATACGCAACTATTTTCGATCCTAAAGCGACCGACGTTTTGAAGAGTGAGGAATTCGTAACCAACGCCACCGAGTTCAACGAACGCTACCAAGATCTTTTTAACCAAGCTGGGACGATTTATCAGAAAGGTGTATTCAACCCAACAAAGGCTGAAACATCCTTCTCGACCCTGAACAAGCAGGGGTTTTTTGCGGGCGGTCATCGCATTCACTTGAGAGGGGAGGCTTCATCAATTGACAAAGCGGAGCTGGATAAAAAATTGCAAGAAATCCACGCAAGCATAGATGGTGACGATGCGCTAAAGAAACTTCGCACCAGTCTTGCAAAAAATGCGCAGACTCAGGCTTTGACAGACTTGATAGAACGCCTTTCTCCGAGTGAAATCGAGTTTTTCCTTGAAAAAATGAAGCCGGAAAATCATGCGCAGTTCCGCAAGGAGCTGTGGGTTTATTATGTGCAAAATAGCGCAGATACTACGCTTTATCTGGATTCATACACCGCAAGCAAAGACGAAATCGAGAGCATTGAAGCTGCCGCTGCACAGGCCGCCCCAAGATGGGTGGAGACGGTCAGGCTTTTCAACGACCGTTTCGTGGATATGCCATTTACACTTTCTGTGGCCAATCAGACTCAAGCCGCTCTTGGCAAGGAAAATGCGCGACTCAAATTCACGTGCAATGACGGAGCTGATACGGTCGAATGGTCACGCGCTGAAATAAGAACCTTGAGCCAAGGCGAAAAAAGAGCGCTTTACCTTCTTAACTTTATTTTTGAGGTCGAAGCCCGCAAGCTCGCCAACCAGGAAACACTTTTCATTATTGATGATGTTGCTGACTCCTTTGACTACAAAAACAAGCATGCCATCGTTCAATATCTAGATGATTTGAGTAAAACGGAGTTTTTTTACCAGATCATACTAACCCATAATTTTGATTTTTTTAGAACTCTATGCTTGGCTTTCGTTCCCTATGATAGATGCCTCATGGCAAATCGTGGAAGTGGCTCTATAGGGCTTGCCAAAGCGGAGGGTATTAAAAACTACTTCATCGGAAAGTGGAAAGACAACGTAGCTGATAATGACTGTATTCTCTGCGCCACCATTCCTTTTACGAGAAATCTAATCGAATACACTAAGGGCGAGCAAGATCCTCATTACCTGAAGCTCACCAGCCTTCTTCATTGGAAGGATAATACAGAGCAAGTCACTGTTGGTGATTATCTGGACATATACAATCGTCTTTTTGGCACAACGCACGACACCTGTAATACGCAGTCGGTAAAAGATCTTCTCTTCACGAAAGCCGGGGAAATATGTGTCCGTAATGCCCACGACGGCTTGAATCTGGAGGATAAAGTTTTACTTTCCATGGCGATACGTCTGCAGGCTGAGATCTTTGTGACCAAGGAATTGCGTGTGCTGAAAAACGACGCAACCTACTGGTGCCAAGCCAATAATCAGTTCGGTTCTCTTATGAAGGAGTACGCATCATTGGCGCCAGCTGCACCGGAAAGGCGAACTTTGGAGAAGGTGAGCATTACTGTTAGCTCTAACATTCATCTCAATTCATTCATGTACGAACCGATTCTGGATTTGACAGTGGATCATCTTGTTAACCTTTATCAAGAAGTGCGTGATCTGCATGTATGAATACAGGTGATAGCTTATAAATATTCTCCGCACTTCTGAAAGACAACTGGAAAGATCTTGATGAAAAATGAATCATTATTTCGCTTTGTTCACGCAGCAGACATCCATCTCGACAGTGCTCTGCACGGATTAGAACGATACGTGGGGGCCCCTGTAGAGGAAATCCGCAGTGCCACGCGCCGTGCCTTCGACAACTTGATTGAGCTGGCGATTGATGAGCAGGTGGCATTCGTGTTACTGGTCGGGGATCTGTATGACGGGGACTGGAAAGACTACAACACCGGGCTCTATTTTGTTGAGCGCATGGGAAGGCTACGCGACGCCAGTATCCGTGTCTTTATCGTGGCTGGCAACCATGACGCAGCCAGCCAGATTACAAAGCACCTTCGCTTGCCGGACAACGTTACTCTATTTTCAACTAGGAAGCCTGAACGGGTTGTCCTGGACGACCTGGGTGTGAGCATTTGCGGACAGGGTTTCGCAACAAGGGCAGTCACGGACGATATTTCACAAGGCTACCCGCAGGGTGATCCACAACTCCTGAATATCGGCTTGCTGCATACCTGCCTTGACGGTAAGCCAGGCCATGAGCCCTATGCGCCCTGTACGGTTGATGGGCTGCGCTCTAAAGGATACCAGTACTGGGCGTTGGGCCATGTTCATAAACGCGAAGAGGTGAGCAGGGACCCATGGATTGTATTTCCAGGCAATATCCAGGGAAGACATATTCGTGAGATAGGGCCAAAGGGCTGTACTTTGGTCACGGTGGATGGTGGAGAGATTGTGGCGGTAGAACACCGCGACCTTGATGTAATGCGTTGGTCTATTTGCGAGCTTGATGTCTCTGCTACAGAGACGGTCGATGACATCTATGAGCAAGTGCGAGAGGGGCTGCAGTTGGCATTGGATGCCGCTGAGGGGCGGCCAGTGGCTGTGCGCCTGGTTCTGCACGGGGATTGCTCTGCACACGTTAAGTTGCATACTGATCGTGAACGCTGGATCCAGGAATATCGAGCCTTGGCAACCGGACTCGGCGGTGCCGGTATCTGGTTAGAGAAGATTTCCATCAAGACGAAGCCCGCCATTTCTACGGATGAAGTTCTTGAGCGTGATGATGCATTGAGTGGCCTGCTGCGTGCCATCCACGACATGGAACTGGACTCCTCGGTTCTGGACGAACTGGCAGATGAAATGTCCGTGCTTCGTCAGAAACTCCCCACGGAACTGCTGGCTGGCGATGACCCCTTTGATCCAGCTAATCCGGAATTCCTCAAAGAGACGTTGGCGGATATCAAGGAGCTTCTCGTCAATCGCTTGCTGTCCACGGAAAATAGGTCATGAGGATTCAGACAGTGAATCTGACAGCATTCGGGCCTTTTACTGAGCGGGAGCTGGTGTTTGACGAGGTGGGGTTACATATCGTCTATGGCCCTAACGAGGCGGGAAAGAGCTCGGCTCTGCGCGGTTTAAAAGCTCTGCTTTATGGTATTGATGAGCGTACGCTTGATAACTTCATTCACGCCAATGATAAGCTCCGTATCCACGGCCATTTACGGAATAATGATGATCGTGAGCTCACTTTCGGCCGACGCAAAGGCCGGAAAAATACCTTGTTGTCTCCCGATGGTGAAGCGCTTGATGAACAGGCACTGGCGCCTTTTCTCCAGGGCGTCACACCGGAACTCTTCGAATCGCTTTTCGGGATTGATCATCAGGCATTGGTGCAGGGAGGGAATGAGATCCTTGAGCAGAAAGGAGAGGTCGGTCAGGCACTGTTCTCCGCGTCGCTTGGTAGTCACGCACTGCACGCCGTACTTGGAGAATTGGATGATTCGGCGAAAAATCTTTTTCTTCCCGCAGGTTCAAAGCCGATCATTAACTCAGCCATTCGAACACATACGGATCTGAGGGCTGAGATTAGAAAGTGCTCGCTCTCGTCCAGAGAGTGGGATGAGCATCGTCGTGCATTGGGACGTACAGAGGAAGAGCTGAAGAGAATTCAGGCTGAACTGGCAGACAACCGGACAGAGATCAATCGTTTACAGCGTATCCAGCGCGTTTTACCGAAACTCTCAAGGCGACGTGAGCTTTTTCAGGAGCTGGAATTGCTGGGCGAAGTTGTCGTCCTTCACGATGACTTTTCTGGACGTCGTCGGACGGCAGTCAATGCGTTGGAGACAGCTCAAGCCATCGTGGGCAAGGCAACTCCTCGCCTCGAAGGATTACAACAGCAATTTGCAGGGTTATCCACCAATCAGGCATTGCTGGAACAGGCAGAGAATATTGAAGATCTTCATGCGCGCTTGGGTGGTCATCGAAAAGCACAGCAAGACCGACCGCATCTTGAAGCAGAAACCAAGCAGTTATTGGCGGATGCTGAGTCAATACTCAAAGAGAATCGCCCTGATCTCGAACTCAAGGACATTGAGCAATTACGTCCCGTAGTGGCAAAACGGCAGCCTATTGCCAGTTTGGGCAATAAAGAAGCCGTCCTGAATGCTCGGGCAGAACAGGCCGAGATCAGTCTGCGCGAGACAGAAAGGCGCCTGCAGGCCGCCCGCAAGGAACGTGACGAAATCGCCGAATCAGGTTCTACGGATACATTGCACCGGGCAGTAACCGCCGCAAGAAAACAAGGGGAGTTAGACGCATCGATCCAGTCCACTCAGAGTCAACTCGCAGGCCAGCAAGCAGAATGTGTTGCCGACCTTTCAAGACTCACGCTTTGGCAAGGTGAGTTGGATGAAATGGCTCGCTTGGCGTTACCCAACCGGGAAAGCATCCATCAATTTGAAGAGCGCTACGCTGATCTCTCAAAACGTATTCAACGGCTTGAAGAAAAAAAGGACGAGCTAATCGATGCTTTGCAGGATACATCGCAGAGGCTCGATGAAATCGAGCGAGTCGGAGAGGTGCCGACGGAGGTTGCTCTCAAACAAGCTCGATCAGAACGAGATACGGTCTGGCAGTTGCTGCGTCGCCAGTGGATAGGTAGTGAAGACGTATCAGTCGAAGCGAGTGAATACCAGAGTGAAGGCACATTGCCTGATGCCTTCGAAAATCGCCTTGCAAGCGCCGATGAGGTCTCTGATCGGCTGCGCCGTGAAGCAGACCGGGTTCATGCACTGGCAAGCCTTCAGGCCAAGCAGGAGGGAGGGCAACAGCAAGCTCAGAAGTTAGCCGAGCAGCTTGAGGCAACAGGCGCTGAAAAAGCTCAACTGGATTCGGATTGGCAGGAATTGTGGGCACCCTGTGAAATTGATCCACGCACTCCGCGAGAGATGAGAGCCTGGCTGGATGCCTTTGAAAAACTTCGTGATCAGGTGGTGCAGCTTAACCTGTTGCGCCAAAAAGCGACTGAGCTTGAGCAGAATCGTAGCATGCACCTCCAGAGACTTAATGCACAACTGATACAACTGGAAAGCGCGGCGTCTACATCAAACGAGCTTGAAATCGTACTCCTGGAATGCGAGGCGTTAGCCGGTCAGCTTGATGAAGCCAAACGCAAACGGGATTCATTGAGTAAGGAAGTTAAGGATCGGAAATCTGACGTTGAATCATTGAATGAAGAGCATCGATTGGCAACAGAGGTACTCGAAGCATGGAAGGCACAGTGGGCAGCGCAGATGCAGAGTATTGGTTTGCGAAGCGAGACATCACCATCGGAGGTTGATGATTTCTTTGAAAATCTCAGAGCATTGTTTTCGAAGCTGGGGGAAGTGGAGAAATTGCGGATAAGGATCAGTGCCATCGACGATGATGCAGCCGCATTCCGAGCCCAGGTGGAGGCTATAGTAGCCACTATTGCCCCCGAAATGGGTGAGTTGCCAGCCGATGATGCGGTTGTGCGCCTCAACGCACTACTCTCTGAAAACCGATCAAGGCAGACAAAGCGGCAACAGATTGAAGAACAGATCGAACAGGCAACGCAGGAGATACAGGATTCGAACGCCTCCATAAAGACCATGACGGATCGTCTGGATACATTATGTGTGGAAGCAAAATGTGAGAGCCACGATCAACTTGAGGAGGCGGAACGCCGTTCGGCAGATTATCTTCGCATCAAGGCGGCAATTGATTCGATAGAGCAGGAGATCCTAGATGCCGGTGAGGGCAGTACCATTGCGGAGTTGGAAGCTCAAGCGGAGGGCATCGATCCGGATAGTTTGCCGGGACGAATCACAGAATTGAACAATAAGATTGAGGATCAACTCGAACCCAAACGCACTGAGCTCGCATCGGCAAAGGGGCGTGAAGAAAAGGAACTGGAACTTATGGATGGCAGTGATCAGGCAGCCACGCTCGCCGATCAGGCCCAGGCCACGCTTGCAGGTATTCGCTCAGACGCTGAGCGCTATATTCAGGTGAAGTTGGCTGGCAAGATATTGCGTGATCAGATTGAGCGTTATCGCCAGGAGAACCAAGGACCGCTGGTCAAGCGCGCCAGCGAACATTTCTCAGCACTGACAATTGGTTCGTTCGATGGCCTCATGACTGATTTCAATGAAAGAGATGAACCTATCCTTGCTGGCATTCGTCCAGGGGGAGAGCGTGTGACTGTGGAAGGCATGAGCTCAGGGACGCGGGACCAGCTCTACCTGGCGTTGCGTCTCGCGTCTTTAGAGAAGTACATGGAATCGTCCGAACCGATGCCTTTCATTGTGGATGACATACTTGTGGACTTTGATGACGCTCGTTCACAAGCCGCATTGCATGCACTCGCTGAATTATCTGAGAGGACACAAGTCATTCTGTTTACGCATCATTCGCGGGTTGTTGAGCAGTCGAAGAAAGTGAACGGGTCAGTCCAGGTACAAGAATTGTAGAGAGAGAAGACGGCAGATTTCATATGGCAGCTCAAAAAAGCTATAACTGGACCTTCCCCGCACGCTTCCGCGCAGACGTCTACAGCTGGAAATCCTCCAGATTGGCTTGCCAGCGACTTCGCGAAGCCGTTTTCGAAATAAAGAAGGTGGCGAAGAAAGAACCTGATCTGGCTGCAGAAGGTGCCGTTCGCCTGATCGAAAGGCTCTGGCCTGCGCTGGAGCATGTGGACAGCTCCAGCGGCGCCCTGGGTTCTGCAGTGAACAAAGCACCCGACCAACTGCTTCCCCCCTCTGTCAGGATAGATGTCGTGTCCATTTTGCACTCTAAATCTCAAGGAGGGGGCGGTCAGTGAGAC
>NZ_JAUTDR010000022.1 GCF_030649675.1 Haliea sp. E1-2-M8
CAATCCATTTCTACCGGAACTGTAAACCATGTGTCCGGTATGATCTGTAAAGGATGTCTCCGGTACAGACCACGAGTTTTTGGCGCGCCTGGCACGATTCGAACGTGCGACCGCCTGGTTCGTAGCCAGGTACTCTATCCAGCTGAGCTACAGGCGCGTTGAGGGGCCGTACTATAGGTAGCGAATCCTTGTTAGTCAAGGGCTTGCAGGGCAAAAATCCGGTCAGGCGCCCAGTACGCCGCCGCCAACAGCGCCCCGCCCCGGGGTATCCACCAGTACGCCCGGATTCATCATGCCGCGGGGGTCCAGCACCGCCCGGGCGCCGGCAAACGCGGCCTGGAACAGGGGCGGCACCTGGCGGTCGTAGCCCTGTGGGCGGTGGTCCCGGCCCACCGCGTGGTGGTGGGTTACCGTACCGCCGAGGGCGGTGACAGCCTCGTTGGCCGCCAGCTTGATCTGGCGCCAGCGGCCGAGCATCGCGGCCATGTCGCCGCTGCCGGTGCCGCGCGCGTAGAAGGTGAAATAGGGTGCCGGGCCGTCCGGGTAGACATGAGTGAAGCGGCAGCTGAGCATGCCCTCGGCACCGGTTGCCTCCCGGATCGCGCGGCCGACGGCTTCCTGTACACCTTGGTAAAGCGCCTCGAACCGGTCCCAGGTAATCGCGGTTTCGAAGGTATCCGCAATCACCCCGCGCGGAGTCAGGTAGTTGCGATAGTAGGGTGCGCGCAGGAACTGGTTGCGCCAGG
Source organism: Haliea sp. E1-2-M8 (assembly GCF_030649675.1). Taxonomy (GTDB): domain Bacteria; phylum Pseudomonadota; class Gammaproteobacteria; order Pseudomonadales; family Halieaceae; genus Haliea. Next base: position 747 of record NZ_JAUTDR010000022.1, read on the forward strand.
CTCCGGCCTCACCCTGGCGGTGTTCGCCCTCCTCTGCGCCAGCGCTGCGCAGGGAGCGCTGCGCCGCTTCCCGATCCCACTCACCGCCGTGGTCGGCCATCAGTTCCAGCGCCCGGGTCAGCCAGGCATCCAGCGGATGGTCCGCGGACTCAAATGCCAGCACCAGCACCGCACTGGTGCCGTCGCCGACACCGTTGATCAGCGCCTCAACCGGATCCAGCAAGCGGCAATTGCTGGGGAACAGTGCGGCCTGGCTGATGGCGCGCACAGCGCTGCAGGCGCTGGTCATATCGGCAAAGCGGACACTGGCGGAGGCGCGGAACCGCGGCCGGTCCTGTACCCGCATCCAGGCCCGGGTGATCAGGCCCAGGGTGCCCTCGGAACCGAGCAGCATCCGGTCCGGCGAGGGCCCGGCGCCAGAGCCCGGCAGCCGCCGGCTTTCCAGCAGGCCACTGGGCGTCAGCATGCGGATGCTCTCGACAAAGTCGTCGATGTGGGTGTACTGGGTGGCGTAGTGGCCCCCGGCGCGGGTGGCGATCCAGCCGCCGAGGGTGGAAAACTGGAAACTCTGGGGAAAGTGGCGCAGGGTCAATTGGTGCGGCTTCAGCGCGGCTTCCAGTTCCGGACCGAGGGCGCCGCCTTCAATCAGCGCGGCGCGGCTACTGCGGTCGAGTTCCAGCACCCGGTTCAGATATTGCAGGTCGATGGAGAGCACCAGCCCATAGTCGCCCTGCACCGCCGTTTCCACCCCGCCGCAAACGCTGGTACCGCCGCCGAAGGGAATCACCGCGGCTGCGGCACTGTCCGCCCAGGCCAGCAGACCCTCGAGCTGGGCTTCGTCCCGCGGGAAGGCCACCCAGTCCGGCGGCCGCGGCACGGCGCGCTGCAACATGCGCACCCCGTCGGCGAAGGACTTGCCGTAGGCGTGGGTCAGGCGATCATACGGTGTTGCGGAGCAGATCGACGCCAGCGCAACCGGCGGCCGGCCGCGGGGGGCAGGCAGCGAAAACTCTTCCAGCCGCGGCGCCGTGACGGCGGCGGAACCCCCGGTGGTCAGGGCGACCAGCTCCGTCAGCCGGGTCTCCTCAGCGGGGGCCAGCTCCTCGTCCACATAACCCCAGCCCCAGAAACGCAGCTCCCGGCGGTGGGCGAGTGACTCAGGCATCGGCACGCCTGCTAGCGGGTGAAGCCGGTTGCGGAATCCATGTACAGGCGCAGTGGCAGGCTGCCATCGTCGCGCAGGTGGATAATCAGACCGTAGTGGTCGTTGTCGTAATCCGCCACCCACTCGTAGCGGAAGTCAGGCAGGATGTCCACCGCTTCGGGCCGGCGGCCGATGACGCGCACCTCTTCCAGCCCGTCAGAGGCCACCCCGACTCGCTCCTTCGGTATTGCGAGGGTGATTTTGCGTTCGCCTTCCATCGCGCCGGGTTCCACCTTGTGCACTGCAGCACCGGACTCCGGGTCCAGGTGGCCCTTGACCAGTTCCAGCCAGCCGGTTTCGGAACTCACGGGCTGTGCCAGCGCGGCGGGCGCAATCGCAATGGCGGCGCAAAAACAGAGGCTACGGGCGAGACGTGACATGGTATTCTCCAGTATCGTGCGATCAGGGTTGCGGTGCCGCAATCCAGCGATGATAGCGCAGTTTTTCCAGTACTGCAGATCCCGCGTACCTATCGCCAAATTCTGGCACCAGAATCGGAGCACAAGCACCCGCCATGGGCCTACTGCTACTCGCCATCTTCCTGGCCATCGCCATTTCCTTTGTCTGCTCGATCGCCGAGGCGGTGCTGCTCAGCGTGACCACCGCGTATACCAGGGTTCTGGAGCAGGAAGGGAGCCCTGCAGGGCGCCGTCTGCGGCTGTTGAAGCAGGATGTGGACCGCCCCCTGTCCGCGATCCTCACTCTGAACACCATTGCCCATACGGCCGGTGCCACGGTCGCTGGCGCCCAGGCCGCAATCGTGTTGGGGAGCAATATGCTGGGGGTGTTCTCCGCGGTTCTGACCTTCCTGATCCTGGTGTTCTCGGAAATCATCCCGAAAACCCTGGGCGCCTATTACTGGCGCCAGCTGGCACCGGTGGTCGCCATTCTGCTGCAGGGCATGATTATTCTGCTCTATCCCTTCGTGCTGATGTCCAACTGGCTGACCAGCCTGATTGCGCGCGGCAAACCCATCCGCGGCCTGAGCCGCGAGGAATTCGTGGTAATGGCGGAACTGGGTGAGATCGAGGGTGAACTGGCCGACAATGAGTCGCGCATCCTGCTCAACCTGCTGTCCCTGCGGGATCAGACCGTGAGCTCGGTGATGACACCGCGGCCGGTTCTGTTCAGCCTGCCACAGGACCTGCCGGTGGAGGAATTTTTCAATAAGCACGGCGACCAGCCCTACTCACGAATCCCCATCTACGGTGACAACCAGGACGAGGTTACCGGCTTTGTCCTGCGCGGTGAGTTGATGCAGGCTCAGGCCAAGGGTGAGGTGGACAGGACCCTCCGCGAGTTCCGCCGCCAGTTGCCGGCGCTGGTCGGCGCCATCGATTTGCTGCGGGCCTTCGAGGAACTACTGGCGAAGGACACGCACATGATGCTGGTAGTGGATGAATACGGCGGCGTCGACGGGGTCATCACCCTGGAGGATATTGTCGAAACGCTGGTAGGCAGGGAAATCGTCGATGAAATTGACCGCACTGCGGATCTGCAAAAGCTGGCGCGCAGACTGGGCGAGCACAGAAACCGGCAGCTGGGGATAACGTCAGCGACTTCACCCAAGGTTGAGCCCCCAGAACCGCCGGCGGACTCCGCTTGAAGTGGCAAGCCGCACGCAAACGCAGCCGGATATAACCGGGCAACGCTCGCCCCAAAAACTTTCGTTCTGGTGAGCGTTGCCCCGTGAGCTACTGGTTGTTTACGGAATCGTCGACGGCGTCCTCAGCATCGTCCGCCATTTGCCCTGCCTCATGCTCGGCATCTTCCATCGCCTGCTTGGACTCGTGCATCATGTCTTCGCCGGCCTGCTTGCTGTCATGCATGGCATCGTCCACGGCGTCAGTAGCATCGTCCCAGGTGTCGCCGGCTGCATCCATGGCGTCATCAGCCGCTGCAGACAATGAACTGCCAGCTTCTTCGGCTTTTTCGCCCATGGTGCTCACGGCATCGGAAGCGGACTCCTGTGCTTCCTGGGTGTCGTCTTTGCTGCAAGCCGCAAGACCCAAAGTCATCAGCGCTGCCAGTACTGCGCCCGTTATTTTTTTCGTACTCATACAATGACCCCTTTAAATTGGTTGTATCGTCGTGTCCCGAGAGGACGCTTTGAGACTACACAGCAATGCGTTTGGAGTAAAGTGGCAGCCTGGCAGCCTGGCAGCCGGGCAGCCGGGCCGCCGCAGCCGTTCAGCCCGCGACAATATCGGCGTGCATCCTGGCGAGGCGCTGCAGCAGCGCATTCTGGGCACCCACCGGGACACCTTCGCGCTCCATGGCCCGGATCAGGTCGTCGACCAGGCTGTTGAACTGGGCCGAAGTGATCCCGAGCCGGCGGTGGGTCTCGGTCATGGAATCGCCGCTGTAACGACAGGGGCCATCGGCAACCTCGCACAGCTGTTCCACCAGCTTGTTGCGGAAGCGCTCGATGTCAGTATCCGCAAACAGCGGCAGCACCAGCGGATCTTCGGCGATTTCCCAGAGCAGGCCGGCGACGATACGATCGACACCCGGCATGCCACCCAGGCGTTCGAACAGGGTGCGCTCGCCGGGAGCCACGGTGCCACAAGCGACCAGCGCCAGAGTCGCCAACAACAGCAGCGTGCGTACTACCCACATGGGCTTCTCCTAGCGGTTCAACTGCAGCGACAGATACCAGCCACCCTGCCCGGGCAAGCCGGCAATGCTGCCGAGATCGGTCCAGGCCAGCACTGCGGCAAAGCGCTTGCCGGGAAACCAGCCCACAAACACATCCGACCAGTCGTCTTCCGCCACCGCAGCGAGATTGTCGGGTTTCTGCCGGTACTCCACGCCCAAAACCCACTGCCGGTTGAGAAAAATTCCGGCAGAGGCTTCCAGCTCCAGCTCCCGCTCGTCGCCAAAACCCAGCAAACCTGTCTGGTGAGCAGAAGTTGAACGCAGGGTAATGTTAGCAAACAGATTGCGCCCAAGCAGACCGTTGAGCCACAGCTTGCTGGCGGCCAGATACATATCCACACCGCTGTCCGCAGACGCGCCCAGCGCGGTCGGCACCGCCATGTCGCGGTTGCGCTTGTACTGCATACCCAGGCTCAACTGGGGCAGGCGGTTGTACACCAGGTCCCCCGCGAGCCGGACTTTGGCGCCGAACACATCCTGGCTTATGGTAAGATCCAGCGGCTCCACCTCCAGATGCTGGCGACTGGCGCTGAACTCCAGCCGGTTCTCGACGCCGACACTCACCGAGCGCACGTCGAGCTGGAAGTCATCGACACCGACCCGCGTGAGGGACGCTGCGCCGCCCCACTCGCCGCTGTCGCCATAACCGCTGATCACCGCCCAGGGCACAATGCCGCCGCCGGTCTGGCCCTCGAAGCTGGTCGCTCCCCCGGTTGCCAGCAGCTTGCTGTTTGCCAGGGTTACCGCGGGGAGGCACAGACACAGCAGGGCCGCGAGGCCGCTTCGAATCCACTCAGGCATGCTGCTCCTCCGCCAGCGCCCGCACCTGGGGCGGGGGTTCGGCCAGCCAAACCTGCAGGGCCGCGGCCGTCATCGGGCGGGCCAGGTAGTAGCCCTGCACCGAATCGCAACCCATCTCCTGCAGCAGCCGCAGGGAGGCGAGATTCTCCACCCCTTCAGCCACTACCTTGAGACCCAGGTAGTGGGCCATCTCGATCGTGGAGCGGACAATTTTCTGGTCGTCACTGTCCTGGTCCAGGCGCAGAATCAGACTCTTGTCGATCTTCAGTTCCTGCACCGGCAACATCTTGAGCTGGGCCAGGGAGGAGAAACCGGTACCGAAATCGTCGATCGCCAGGCGGATGCCGGCGATTTCAAATTCGCGGATGTTGGCCAGGGCAACGTCCATATCGGCCATCATCATGGTTTCCGTCACCTCGATGATTATCGCCGAGCTGTCGAGGCCCGAAGCCTGCAGGGAGTCGATGGCGTGGCGCACAAATCCTGCCTGCAGGATGTCAGCCCCGGAGAGATTGACACAGACGGCGAGCTCAATGCCGGCACGCTCCCAGTCCTGCAGCTGTCGCAATACCTGTTTCAACACAATCACGCTGATGTCGGTGATGATCCCGGTCTGCTCGGCGACCGGGATGAATTCATCGGGAAAGACTTCGCCCAGCTCGGGGTCGGTCCAGCGCATCAGTGCCTCGACCTGCCCTACCCGGTGTGCACCGAGGTCGTACTTGGGTTGGTAGAACACGGTAAAGTTCTCAGCCTCCACTGCGGCCTGCAGGCGGTGGGCCAGGGTAATCTGGCGCAGGTGTATTTCATCCTGGCCGATCTGATAAACGGACCAGCCCTCACTGGCGCTGCGGGCGTAGCCCAATGCAATCTGCGCCCGGCGCAGCAATTCGTCAAATTGCTGCCCATGCTGGGGCGCGAATACAAAACCCATCAGCGGCTCCAGGCGTACGGGCACACCATCAATCAGCAGCGGCGCGGCAAAGTCACCGCGCAGCTTCAGCACCACGGTATCCACCCCGGCGTGTGTGAGGTCATCGAAAAACAGCAGGATCTGCGAGTCCGCGACTCTGGCCGCGATGTCGCCGCGGCGCAGGCTGGCATTGATACGCTCGGCAATTTGCTGCAGGACGCTATCGCTGAACCCGCTGCCGTAGAGGTCAGTAAGCTGTTGCAGATTCTCCAGCTCCAGCAGCCCCATCGCGAACTGATTGCGCTGGGGGCTCTCGCTCAGCCGATTGTTGAACACCGAGTTGATGTAATAGCGATTGGGGAGCTGCGTCAGCATATCGTGCTGGGCCTGGTGGCGGATGCGCGCTTCCCGCTCGGACACGGTGTCCTGCATCAAATTGAGAGTATCGGCAAGCATGCCAAACTCCGCGCCCGCCGCCAGATCGATTCGCCGCGAGTAGTTGCCGTCAGTAATGCGGCGGGCGGCGTTGACGAGCGTATAGATCGGCTGGGTGACGCTGCGGGCAATCACCAGTGCGGTCAAGCCGGCCAGGCCCAGCGCAACAAAACCGATGATCAGCATTTGCTGACGCAGGGGCTGATAATTGTTCAGCGCCTGCTGCAGGGACTGCGACAACAATGCCACCAGTTGGTGCCCGTCTTCCTGCAGCAGGTCGACCTCCCGGCTCAGCCAACGCTGCTGCGAGAGACTGCCGGCAAGCTGCACTGCCATGTCGGATGAGGAATCGCGAGGCTGCAGACCACCTGTGAGGCTGGCCGGCAGGGTGGACTGCAGCAGCCTGGCACTGCGCCCGGCAGCGTAGCCCACCAGGGTGATATCGGCATTGGTAATGGACCGCAGCTCTTCCAGCATGGAGCTGTCGACCGCCGTGCCGAGCCCGACCCAGCCCAGCAGGTCCGGCGCCTGCACGGGCACCAGTACCAACTGAAACGGTTGCTCGTCGAGCAGGACCAAAGTGGCGGCGGCCTGGGTACTGCCAGCCTCTACCACGGCGCGCGCGCTGTCGGGCAAGCGCTCGATCGGGTGGGTGCTCAGCAGCACCTCGCCCTCCCGGGACAACATGAGCACGAAGTCCGCGTTGATGCGCTCGCCGTGGTTGGCGAGCGCGCTGAGCATGGTGGCCTCCTCCCCCGTGGCCAGCGCACGCTTGAACGCGAAATCTCCGGCCACCAGCTCGGCACGGTTGCGCAGCTGCTCCCGGTCGTCCTGCAACAGGGAGCGAAACACCCGTTCCACGACCTGAAGCTCGGCACGCACGATATCTTCCACGGCATTGGTCGAGGCGCGCATGACCGCAAGCAGACTGCTCGCCAGCGTTACCGCGAGCAGGCCCACAATGAGCAGCAGGAGCTTATTGCGGAAGCTGGTTCGCATCACGGGCAAAGCGCTTCAGCAGGCTCTCCAGTTCAGCATTGCTCTTGCTCACCTGTGGATCCTCCCAGGCCAGGGGCAAATCCACGGCGAGGGTGGCACCGGGTGGCGCGGCCAGCGGCACAGCCATGGCGGCGTCCAGCTGGGGATGCCAGACTTGCAGCACCGTGGCGGGCTGCGCACCATCCCAGCTCAGGGTGGCGCGCCCCCGGGCATCGCTGACCACAGCGGTGGCGTCGGTACTGACATAGAGATAGGCCTTCATGCTGTCGTGGATATTGCAACCCAGGGTGACAATACCGGGATTGTTGAAAGCCACGGGCGGCGCATCATTGGCGCGGAACAGCTTGAGCTCGAAACTGTTGCCTTCGGAAAACGAGTAGACGTGGTGCCGGGTATCGTCACTGTTGGGAAAATTGACCTCGGTGCCGGGGCTGATGGCGCTGACATGGGGCAAGAAGCGCCGTTCGCGCTGGTCCACGGAAGCTCCCTGCAGCGGTGGCGCGGGCGCCGATTCGACCCCGGGCAGCGTGAGCACGGCAAACGGGACCGGCTTGCCATCGCTGCCGGTCAGCTGTACCGACAGTGTCTCCGCCACTACCAGCGGCACGGACCCCAGGAGCACCACCGCCAAACCAAGAGTTGTTGCCCCCAACACTTTACCCACGTCGCCCACCTGCAGCTGATAAACGAGAGACTATACCCGAGTCAGGCGAAATCCTGCTTTTCCATCCACGGGATCATACGCTCAAAAGCCGCTTCGATCCGGTCGATGGAAGTTGAGTAGCTGATCCGCAGGGCGTTGCCGCAGGAATCGCCAAAGGTTTGCCCGGGAATCGTGCAGACACCGGTTTCCCTGAGCAGGCGCAGCGCCACGTTGTTGCCATTAATGCCCTCTGGCAGCGAGGGAAACATGTAGAACGCACCCTCCGGCCTGTAGCCTGTCAGGTACGGGGTCTGGTCAACGAGCTCCATCACCCGGTCCCGGCGGCGGCTGTACTCCGCCAGCATGTTATTGACGAAAGTACGCTCGCCCTTGAGCGCCGCCACCCCCGCCCACTGACAGGGCGTATTGGCCACGGTAGTGGTGAACATGTGGTAGCGGCGCAGTTTCCTGATCGCGCCCTGGCTTGCAATCAGCCAGCCAATCCGCATGCCGGCCATGCTGAAAGTCTTGGAAAAACTGCTGACCACCATCACATGGTCCAGGTCCGAGCAGCAGGACAGGACGCTGGGGAAGGTCTTGCCGTCGTACACCAGATGATCATAGACCTCGTCGCTGATCACGTAGATGCCGCGATAGGCGGCCTCCTCGACGATGGCTTCGATGGTCTCCCGCGGATACACCGTGCCAGTGGGATTGCTGGGAGAATTCAGCACCACGGCGCAGGTATTCTGGTCCATGGCGTCGATCACTTCCTGCGGATCGAGCTGATGATTGTTTTCGGCGCGGGTGGCAATGCTCTTGACGGTGCCGCCGTTCATGCGGATCAGCGGCGCATACAGCATGAAGGCAGGGTCCGGCACGATAAACTCCCGGCCCGGGGCCGAGGTGGAGGTCAGGGCCAGATAGATGGCTTCAGTGGCGCCGGTGGTGACCAGGATATTCTCCGGCAGGAGGGCGCGCTGGTAGCGTTCCCCGTAGTATTCCGCCAGTGCCTCCAGCAGTTCGGGTAGCCCCGCATCCATGGTGTACCCGGTCTGACCGGCATGCAACGCATCCACGGTGGCATCGACCACATGGCGTGGTGCCAGCAGGTCGGGTTGGCCAATGGACAGGTGAATGACATCGTCCATGGTCGATGCCAGGTTGACCATCTTGCGGATACCCGGCATCGGAATGGCCAGTAGCGCCGGATTCCAGATCGGGTCCTCGGACTCGTAAAAATCAATATCCATGTCGCTCATGGCAGAGTCCTCGCCTGGGGGGCAGCCTGCTGGTAGGCATGGCCCGCGCGCAGGGCAACAGCATCGTTGTAGCGGGCGGCCACCAGTTGCAGGCCGATGGGAAGGCCCTCGCGACAGAAGCCGCAGGGCACGCTCAGGGCCGGTTGTCCGGTCATGTTGAACGGGTAGGTAAAGGGCGTCCAGGTGGGCCAGCGGGTGCTGGGCCAATCTTCGGGCACCTCGCGGTTTAAGCCGAACGCCGTGAGCGGCAGGGTCGGGGTCAGCAGCAGATCGTATTTCAGGTGAAACTGCGCCATCCGCTCGCAGAGCTGGCCGCGCTCATCGTTGGCGGCAAGGAAATCCAGCACGGTGAGCCGGGACGCCTTGTCCGCAACCTTGACCAGCTGCGGGTCCATCAGCTCCCGCTTGCGGGTACCGATGTCGCGCAGGGCATGGGCGGTACCGCTGTAGAACAGGTGACCGAAGGCGCCGAGTGGATCACTGAAGCTGGGGTCGACCTCGGTAACCGTCGCCCCGAGATCCCGCAGCACCGCGGCGGCAGCTGCGACCGCGCGCACTATCTCGGGACTCACGTCGACATGGCCGAGGTTGGGACTGAACGCGATCTTCATCCCCCTGACGCCAGCGCCGAGGTCCGCCAGGTAATCAATACCCCGCCGCGGCACCGCGTGCACATCGCGCACATCCGGCTCGGACAGGACGTTCATGAGCAGCGCGCAATCCTCCACCGTGCGCGCCATGGGGCCGGCGTGAGCCAGGGTACCAAACGGAGTGCGCGGCCAGTGGGGAACCTCGCCGAAGGAGGGCTTGAAACCGACAACGCCACAGAACGCCGCCGGAATACGAATGGAGCCACCGGCATCGGTGCCCAGAGCCAGCGGCGCCATATTCGCGGCCAGTGCCGCCGCCGAGCCACCGCTGGAACCGCCCGCCGTGCGCTGGTGGTCCCAGGGGTTGCAGGTGGTGCCGTGCAGGGGGCCGTCCGTCACCGCCTTCCAGCCAAATTCCGGTGTGGTGGTCTTGCCCAGGGGGACGTAGCCGTGGCGGTCCAGCGCCGCCACTGCCGGCGCCGACTTGCCCAGATGCAGGTTGGGATCGACGGTCTTCGAGCCGCGGGTGGTGGGCCACATGGGGGTCAGGAACAGATCCTTGATCGCGACTGGCACACCATCCAAAATGCCCTTGGGCTCGCCGCGGCGGTAACGTTGCTCGGACTCCTCGGCGCTGCGCAGGGTGATTTCGGGATCCACCAGGCAGAACGCATTGATATCGGCATCGATTTCTTCGATTCGGCCCAGGGCGGCAGTGGCGACCTCCACCGGAGAGAGCTCGCCTAGCCTGTACTTTTGCAGCAGCGCTATGGCACTCAGCGCGTTGATGGACTCACTCATGAATGGCTCCTGTGCGACCCCGCACACTACTCAGCGGCGGTTGTGGCTGTCAACTGTACTTGGCCGCAATGTGCAGTTGGTCTCGCGGCCGGTGCGTCGCGCCTAATACCGCTTCGTTCTGTTGGCAGCCTGGCGGCTGCTGCGTCGCTCCGCCACGGGTAGGCTGGTGACCAGGCACGTTGTCGAGCGGAACGGAACAAAGGACCAGAGACCAGTGGGCAAGATCCAGCTCGGAATGCCTCGCCTGACCGTCACTGAGACAAAGTCGATAGTGACCGACCCCTGCACCAAGCGTGGATTCGGAGCCCCCGGTTCCCGGAGCGACGCCGCGGTCGCCAGGCCGCCACTCGAACGCAGCGTCCGGGTCGCGCAGCGCCATAGCGACGCTGCGGCCGCCAGGCCGCCTCGCAAACGAAGCAGTCAGGAGTCGGAAATGCGATTTCCGTCGCTCCCCGGCACCGGCTACACTGTGCGCCTCGGAAAATGAGCCCAGGAGAACGCCGTGTACAGCTTCAGTCCCCAGTCCATCGCCTACCAGGAACGCCTCCAGGCTTTCATGGCGGAGCACATATACCCCAACGAAACCGCCTATGCCGAGCAGCTGCACCACGCGGCTTCGCGCTTTGCCGCCCTGCCGCTGATGGACGAGCTGAAAGAGAAGGCGCAGGCGGCCGGGCTGTGGAACCTGTTCATCTCGCCCCACGAGGCTGAGTTCGCCGACCACGACGGTTTCAGCAACCTCGACTACGCGCCGCTGGCGGAAATGATGGGCCGGGTGCTGTGGTCGCCGGAGGTGTTCAACTGCAACGCCCCGGATACCGGCAATATGGAAGTGCTGATGCGCTACGGCAATGCCGAGCAGCAGGAACGCTGGCTGCGGCCGTTGCTGGCGGGCGAGATCCGCTCGTCCTATGCCATGACCGAGCCCCAGGTTGCGTCCTCCGACGCCACCAACGTCGAACTGCGCATTGAGCAGGACGGGGATGACTGGGTGCTGAACGGTCGCAAGTGGTTCATTACCAGCGCCATGTATGAACGCACGCAGATTTTCATCGTCATGGGCAAGTCGGACCCGGACAACCCCAACCGGCACCTGCAGCAGAGCCAGATCCTGGTGCCGAAGGACACTCCGGGGCTGACCATGGTGCGCCCGCTTTCGACCCTGGGTTACGACGACGCCCCCCTGGGCCATGCGGAAATCCTGTTCGAGAACGTGCGGGTGCCCGCCGGCAATATGCTGCTGGGCGCGGGCCGCGGTTTCGAGATTGCCCAGGGGCGCCTGGGGCCGGGCCGCATCCACCACTGCATGCGCCTGATTGGCGCCGCCCAGCGCTCGCTGGAACTGGCCTGCGAACGGGCCGAGAGCCGCACCACGTTTGGCCGCAAGCTGAGCCAGCACCAGTCCGTACGCGAGGACCTGTCGCGCTGCTTCTCGGAAATCGAGATGGGCCGGCTGCTGTTGCTGAAAACCTGCCACAAGATGGACGAGTTGACGCCCCAGGGCGCGCTGGACTATATCGCCGCGGCCAAGAGCACGGTGCCACTGCTGATGCAGAATGTAATCGACCGCTGCATGCAGATCCACGGCGCCGGTGGCCTCACCGAGGACTACATGATGGCAGAGGCCTTCAACTACGCGCGCTGGTGCCGCCAGGCGGACGGCCCGGACCAGGTCCACCAGATGGCCCTGGGGAAGATGGTGATCAAGCGCTACACCGATGCCTGAGCTACATCCGCAGCTGCTGGCCGATTGCCATCGCCTGGGCGCGATGGCGAGCGGCGAGCTGTTACTGTCGCGCAATGGCGGCCTGCACTGGTTTATCCTGGTGCCGGATACCGAGATGGCGGATCTGCTGGACCTGCCACCCCCACAGTTGCAGCAGGTACTCGCTGACTGCCAGCGGCTGTCCCACTGGCTGAAGCAGGTGCAGGGCTACCCCAAGGTCAATTTTGCGGCGCTGGGGAATGTGGTGCCGCAGATGCACCTGCACGTTGTCGGCCGCAGTGAAGACGATCGCTGCTGGCCGCAGCCGATCTGGGGCAATCTGCCGCCCGGTCCAGTATGGCAACCCGTTGTGCTGGACCTCATCAAACGAGAACTCGGGCTTGACCACTGAAAACGTCGCACTGGTCATCGGAGCCTCGGGCGGCATCGCTACGGCGGTGGCGCGGCAGCTGCTGGATGATGCGCGCTACAGCACCGTGTTCTGTGTCAGCCGCGCCACCACCCCGCCGGCAGCGTTGGCCGGAGCGCTGCGCCTGAACTGGCTACCCTGCAGTGGCACAGCCGCTGACATTGCCGCGGTGCGAGCACAACTGGACGATGCTGTCGGCCGGCTGGCCCGGGTGGTGATCTGCAGCGGCATCCTCCACGACGGCGACCAGGGCCCGGAAAAATCCCTGGAACAGCTGGACCCGGCCTGGATGCAGGAACTGTTCAACGCCAACAGCATCACCCCGATGCTGTGGTTGCAGGCCCTGGCGAAGGGCCTGGGGCGCAAGCAGGACTGTGTGATCGCCGCCCTGAGCGCGCGGGTGGGCAGTATTGGCGACAACAGGCTGGGCGGCTGGTACGGCTACCGCGCCTCCAAGGCCGCTCTCAACATGCTTTTGCAAACCGCCGCGGTGGAACTGGCCCGGCGCGCACCCGGGACCAAGCTCATCGCCTTCCACCCCGGCACCACCGACACGCCGCTGTCGAAGCCTTTCCAGAGCGGCGTGCCGGAGGGGAAACTGTTCAGCCCCGATTTCGTCGCCGGCAGGCTGCTGGCAATCATGGACGCGGCCAGGGCGGACGGTACGCTGTCCTACCTGGACTGGGACGGGCAGACGATCACCTGGTAATGGCGTGCTATCCTGCAACCATCGCCGATAACAACCACCAAAGGGAGTTCCACCATGCTCGTCGTCCACCACCTCAACAACTCGCGCTCCCAGCGCGTCCTCTGGCTGCTGGAAGAGCTGGAGCTGCCCTACAAGATCGTGCGCTACCAGCGCGACGCCGAAACCAATCTCGCGCCCCCGGACCTGGAGGCAGTGCACCCGCTGGGCAAGTCGCCCCTGCTTGGCGACGGCGACCGGGTGATCATCGAATCCGGCGCCATCATCGACTATGTGCTGCGCCGCCACGGCGGTGGCCGCCTGCTGCCCAAAGCGGGCAGCGACGAGCACGAGCAGTACCTGCAGTGGCTGCACTACGCCGAGGGTAGCGCCATGCTGCCGTTGATGCTGCGCATGTACACGTCGCGCCTGCCGGACCAGGGCGCTGCGCTGCAGCCGCGGATCAACGACGAACTGGAACGCCATCTCGGCTACATCGATGCGGCGCTGGAAGGGGTCGAGTGGCTGGTTGGCAACAGTTTCTCCGGCGCCGATATCCAGCTCTCCTTTGTCGCTGAAATCGCGCCCCTGCTGCACACGCTGGAGCCCTACCCCAACCTGGCGGCTTTCCGCGACCGCATCCACGCCCGCCCGGCCTACAAGCGCGCCCTGGAGCAGGGCGGCGAATACGCGTTCGGCCCCGCCAGCTAAACGAACTACGCTCCCGGGAGCCAGCGGTGCGTCGCGGCTCTCTTGAGTACAGCCCACTGCAAAAACCGCCAGCGTCAGCAGCAGCCAGCGGCCCCAGTGCCCCGATCCTGTCGACTTGAATGTCACTGCGTTCTCGACCTCCACCCGGCGAACCGCTATCCTCCAAGCTTGCCTGCAAGACCTTCCCTGACACAAGTCTGGAGTCATTTTGGAACTGGTTGTTTTCGATCTCGACGGTACCCTGCTCAACAGCCGCTCACATATCAGCGACTACACCCGGGACACCCTGCACCTGCTGGCGCAAAACGGCATCGCCTATACCGTGGCGACCGGGCGCACCCTGCATGCGGCGCGCGATATTCTGGAGGGGCACAGCTTTACCCTGCCACAGGTCTACAAGAACGGCGCCATGATCTGGTGCCCGCAGGCGGCGGACTACAGCCATACCACCTTCCTGACCCAGGGCGAAATCGAGCGCGTCCTGACGGTCGTCATGGAGCAGGATGTGACGCCCTTTATCTTTACCCTCGCACCCGGCAACTATCACGCCATCTACCACACTCCGCTGCGCAACGACGTGGAGCGACGCCTGGCGGCGGCGTTCAACAAGCGCTCCGAGGTGGATGTACTGCCCGCGGAGATGATGCCGGCGGATGCGGACATCACCAACGTCAGCGCCCTCGGCAAGCCTGCCGCCATCGCGGCGGTCGCGCGGATGGTGGAGGGTGCGGACAATCTCGTGGCCTACAGCGGCGATGCGCTGGAGGGCTCGGCACTGAAGTGGATCGACGTTCATCACATCAATGCCAGCAAGGGCAACGCCGTGACGCAGTTAAAGGAGGATCTGGGGGTAAGCAGGGTGCTGTGCTTTGGCGACAGCGACAACGACCTCAGCATGTTCGCCCTGGCCGATGAGTCCTATGCCCCGGACAACGCCAAACCCTATGTCAAGGATGTGGCGACCGCGGTAATCGGCCACCACGACGAGGATGGCATCGCACGCTTCCTGCGCCAGCGCTTCGAGCTGCCGGAGAACTAGTAGCCGGCCTGCGCCAGCTGTATTGCGCCGCTGACATCCACCTGCAGCACCAGCTGCAGCCCGTGCCTCTGGTCACCGACCTGCTCGCCATTCAGCAGCAGATGGGTGCTCACCGGATAGACACCCTGGGGCAGACCCTCGGGCAACTTGAAAGTGAACTCACTGGTGAAGGCACCACCGTTGGCGGTGCTGGACCCCGGCGCCTTGGTCATGCTGTTGAGGGCGACACTGTTGTCGTCGTTATCCCAGATGGTCATTTTTTCTTCGATATTGGCGCCGGTACCGCTGGTCCCCGGCACAACCTCGATGTGGGATTTGACCCGCACCTCGGTGCCCGGACGCACGGATGTTCCCGGCAGAACCTCGCTGCGGTAGGCGCTCACCTTGGGGTTGACCGGCAGGCTGCCGGTCTCCTTCTCGAATTCAGAAGACACTTCGCGGTCTGACTTCACCTGCACGGTGGTGTAGCCAATGATCATGTTGCGCACCGTGTCACGGGTGGTCTGGATCACCACATCCTTGGCGGTATTCTCCGCAGTGCGCTGTACGGAATCCACCAGGTCCTTGAAAAAGTTGGCCTGGCTGGCATTGGCAACACCCAGGCCGAGACCGATGGTGATGGCAACTCTGGTAAGCGTTTTCATTGTGTGTCTCCTCGCAGCCGGCTGGACTGCTGTTATGACTGCAACCATAGCCTATTGTATGGAAATATTCATTTTCGCCTTGTTCTGCGCCCCGTCCGCCTTCTGGATCAGGGCGCTGGCGCCCGGATGCCGCGGGATGATGGCCAGTGCGGATTCTGACTTGGCAATGGTGCAACTGTAGTTCTTGCGCTGGAAACAATCCTCGGCCTCTTGCAGGAAAGCGGCCACGGTTTGCTCGCGAAAGCGCTGCTGTTCCCGACCGGCGGCGGCTGCCTGCTCCAGTTCCAGCGCGCCGGCATTGCCGGGGTCTGCCGATTTGAGCTGAGCGGCCCGGTCGTCGGCGCAGGCGAAGTCGTTCATCCGCAGGCAGGCGCGGCCTTCCGCCAACAGCAGCCCCAGGCGCTCCTCGCGATCACGGGCGGCCGCCATCAGCGCCTCGGCCATGCCGTCCACCTGGCGCTGGGTCTCCGCAAGTTCCCCGGGCTCGGCTCCGGCTTCGCGGGCGCTGGCCAGGCCTGCCCGGGCGCAGTCGATATCATCCCCCGCGATACAGGCGCTCGCCTCCTGCAGGTGCCTGGCAATCGTCTGGCGAGCGACTTCCCGGTCCACCCGCTGCAGCAGCAGAATAGCCTGGGCCTGACCCGGCACCAGATCCAGCAGGGCGCGCAGCCGGCTGCCGGCGCAGTCGTAATCGGCCGCCTCAAAGCAGGCCTCGGCATCGGCCAACCGGGTGCTGACCAGTTGCTCCTGTTGGGCCTCTGCCTGGGCCTCCTCCGCCGCTGCCAGCAACTGGCCAGCCTCGGAATTCTGCGGCGCCAGGCTGCGTACCACCAGCGCATTCTCGATCGCGCACTTGTAGTCGTCGCTGTAGAAACAATCCTTGGCAACCTGCATCCGGCTGTCGATCGCCCGCTGTTGCTCCTCCTCGGCCTGAAGTTGCTGGTAGTACAACCAGCCACCGGCGGCGACTACCAGCACCAGCCCCAGCGCAACGATTGCCTTGATGTTACCGCCGCGCTTCGCTGGCAGCATGGCATTGCGAAAGGCGTCAATGGTTGCCGGGCGTCGGCTCTTCTCCGGACTCAGGGCCGCGCTGAGGGCCTGCCATTCACGGTTGTTGAGCAGCGCCGGACGCGCCGGCTTCATGTTTGCCGCCAGCGCGTCCGCCGCGCTCTTGCGGTCGTAGGGGTGTTCACCTGTGAGCATGATGTAGAGCACACAGGCCAGGGCATAGACGTCATCGCTGAAACTGGGCGGCTCCCCCCTGGCCATCTCCACGGTGGCGTAGGCGGGTGTCAGCGCGCCCAGGTCGCCGGCGTCATAGTCGTGGCTGACCGCGCTTTTGTTGGCGGCCCGGGCGATGCCGAAATCCAGGATCTTTACCGTGCCGCCGGTGGTGACAAAAATATTGCCGGGCTTGAAGTCGGAGTGGATCAGGCCGCGCTTGTGGGCGTAGTCCAGGCCGGAGCAGAGATCGTTGAAGTAGCGCATCGCCACTTCCTTGCTGAACGGCGCTTCCAGCCGCAGCAGGCTGTCCAGCGGGTCGCCCTTGAGCAGCTCCATGGTCATGAAAATGGTGGCGCCGTCACGGTCGAAGTCGTGCACGGTGACGATGTTCGGATGCGCCAGCTTCTGCGACTTCACCGCCTCCTGCTGCAGGGAGACAAACGCCTGGGGATGATCCTTGAAATTTTGCCCCAGGACCTTGACCGCAATATAGGGGTTGCGGTCCTCCGCTTCGACCTTGCGCAGGTCGCGGGCCTTGTACACCAGCCCCATGCCGCCCTCGCCCAGCACATCTTCCAGCACGAAGCGTTTTTTCAGCAGGCGGCCGCTTTCGGAGCGCGCCTTTTGCGCCAGCTGGCGGGCCTGGTCAAATCCGGCCGAGGTCTGGGTGGCACTCTGGTACTCGGTGTAGTCGCCCGCCGGGGCCTCGGGCTCCGGTGCCTGTTCACCCGGGAGCGAACCCTCTGGATTGATCTCGGTGGCATCGGCGTCTGGCGTCCCGGCCCTCTTGCCGGAATCTGGATCCTGCCTGTTGTCACTGTCTCCCAAACTGCACGCTCCCCTGTTACTGCTTTCGGCCACTTGGCGGGCCAATAATTGAGTGAGTATAGATTTATGCCGCGCAGGCTGCTACCACCCGTATCAGGGCCGCATGTTTGCCACCAGCTTGGCGACCGCAAGCTCGGCCGCGTCGGTAAACGGAGACAGCACCAGGTCTGCGCCCTTGTCGTGGAGGCCCTCAATATCCTGGCTGTAATGCGACGCCAGCGCGATCCGGCCCTCGAACTGGCGGCCCCTGAGGCCGTTGAGAATCAGCAGCCGCGGGTCTTCATGGGTGACGCCAAGATCGTGCTGGGGCAAGGCACAGACGACCCACTTGACGCCCTGCAGCGGCAGGCTGGCCATGAACTCCGGGTCTGCGGCATCGCCATAAAGCGCCTGCTTGCCCCAGTCCCGAAACCGGCGCACGACCTCGGGGTTGAAATCCACCCCCAGCACGCTGTAACCCTGTTCTTCGAGAAAGCGGCTGATGGCCATGCCGTAGCGCCCGAGGCCAAACACCACGACATCGTAGCCGCGGTCGTCGACCTCCTGGTCCGCCAACGAGGCCTCCCGCTGGGGGTTGTCACGCTCGAAGATTCCCAGCACCGGCTCCAGCAACCGGTACAGCAGATGCGACCAGGTGATCATGTACACGGACAAGGCGATGGTGATCAGGCCGACCAGGGTCACCAGGCCCAGCGCCTCGGCATCCACATGCCCCAGGGTCATCCCCATGGCCATGAAAATCAGGGAAAACTCGCTGATCTGGGCGACGGTCAGACCTGCCAGAAAACCGGTGCGTTTGCGATAGCCCAGCACACCCATGATCACCATTACGATCAGCGGGTTGCCTACCAGGACGAATAACGAGAAGACCAGTGCCGGACCAATCTGGGCACCCAGCAGGCTGAGGTCCAGCTGGGTCCCGAGGGATATGAAGAAAAACAGCAGCAGGAAATCGCGCAGGGACCCCAGCCGCGCCACGATCGCCTCGCGATAGGGGGTGGAGGCCAGGGAAATGCCCGCCAGCAGGCCGCCCAGCTCCTTGCTGAAACCGAGGTAGTGGCCCGCCGCCGCCAGCAGCGCGGCCCAGGCAATGGCAAAGGTGACCATAAGCTCCTGCGAGTGCGCGATGCGCCCCACCAGCGGTGTCGCCAGGTAGCGAATAAACAGCAGCACCAACAGCAGCATTGCTGCGCCGTTGACCAGGATACCGGCCACCCGTGCCAGGGCGTCGCCGTTGTCGCCCTCTGTGGCGCCGATGCCGAAGGAGGACAGGACCATCATCGCCAGCACCACCACCAGGTCCTGCACGATCAGGAAGCCGATGGCGATGCGCCCGTGCAGGGAATCGACCTCGCGTTTGTCCGACAGCAGCTTGACGATAATGATGGTACTGGAAAAGGTCAGTGCCACTGCCACATAGAGCGCGGCGGTCACACTCATGCCCAGGGCCAGGGCAATCAGGAAGCCAAACAGCGAGGTGAACAGCACCTGCCCCAGCCCGGTTGCGAGGGCCACCACGCCGAGGGTGCGGACCAGCTTCAGGTCCAGCTTGAGCCCCACCAGGAACAGCAGCACGGCAATACCGAGTTCCGCCATCAGCTCGATATTGTCGTGTTCCTGCACAATATCCAGCGCCGATGGCCCGGCGAGCACGCCGACCGCGATAAAACTGACCACCATGGGTTGGCGCAGCTGCAGGCCGATAAAGCCCACAAAGGCAGCCAGTGCCAACAGGGCTGCCCATTCGTAGAAAGGTGAGCTGTTGATCAACTCCATGGCAATCATCCCTCAAGCGCCCGCTTTGTGGCAAAACCCCAAAAGTGCTACAAAGCGGTTCTGATCTCCAAAGGTGCAAACAATGACCATTAAACGGGCCGCCCTGACACTGCTTCTGCTGGTCACCAGCTACAGTCACGCGGCAAGCTTTGTCGTTACCGACCCCACTGGCGAGCCTGTCGGTCCCGCGATGATTACCGCCAGCCCGCTGACGGTGCCAGAGAGCGACCTGAGTGACAATGGCTACGCGCCCCATGGGGTCACTAATCGAGCCGCGGTTACGCTCACCCGCTTTACCGATAGCGCAGGCCGCGCCAGCTTTGCAACCAGCCTCGAAAACCACAGCATCCGGGTCCGCGCCCAGGGTTTTGTCGATGCCACCGTGACCGTTGCAGCGGAGGATGCGGAAACCGCCGTCACCCTGCAGCCCATGTCCCGCGAGCAGTTGATCGCCAGTTTCCCCTCCAACGTCTGGCTGTCACAGCTGAACTTCGGCGGCGATGCGGAACTGAAGAAGACGTTCCAGCTGAATTGCGCCTTCTGCCACCAGCAGGCCTCGCCCTTCATGCGCAACGAGCGCACAGTGGCCCAGTGGCTCAGCGTATTCGAGCGCATGAACGGCTATGGCGCAAGGCTTCCCAACGAGGACCACCAGCGCATTGCGGAGCTGCTGCAAACGGAGTTGCGGGAGCTGCGCGAGAATCCGCAACAGGTACCCGAGCCCCGGGAGTGGGAGCCCTACCTCGCGGACTACAGGATGACCGAGTGGCCCATCGGCGACGGCTTTTCGCAGATGCACGACTTCCTGCTGCACCCCAACGGCATGGTCTATGTCGGTGACAACCTGTTCGACCGCATTTATGAAGTCAACCCGGCAACCGGTGACTACACCGTGTACAAGGTGCCCCACCGGGAGGGCGACAGCGTCGGCGGCATTCTCGGCAACCGCTTCACGGTATTCCCCAAGATGGACAACACCATGGGCGTGCACTCCTTTGCCTACTCCAGACGCGACGGCAACATCTTCATCACCCCGTCCATGCAGCAGGCGCTGCTGGAGTTCAACCCGGAGACCAAGGCCTTCACCATTCACGAGATGGACGCAGGCTTCTATCCGCACACCATCCGCACCGACGACCAGGACCGGGTCTGGTTCACCCTGGCCCTGTCCTCCCAGGTGGCCCGCTTCGACCGCGACAGCGGCGAGTTCACGCTCTACGACCTCCCTGCCCGCAACATCCGTGAGTGGCTGGTGCTGAAATCCCTGCCGCTCATTTTCTGGATGGATCCGGAGCGGCGCCCGCAACCGGCGCCGGACCGCGAGGGCACGGGCCTGCCCATGCCCTATGGCATCGATGTGGCGCCGGATGGCCGGGTCTGGGTCGCGCGGCTCTATGCCAATGACCTGGCGGTCATCGACCCCGCTACCGACGAAGTGACCATGATCGACTTCCCCTTTGCGGGCCCGCGACGCCTGCGGGCAGATGCCGAGGGCAATCTGTGGATCGTCGCCTTCCAGGATTCCCTGCTGGTGAAGTACGACCCGGCGACCGCCATCTTCACCGACTACCCGCTGCCGGTGATCAACGAGATACCCTACGCTCTCAATGTCGACCGCGAACGGGGAGTGGTGTGGGTCAACGGCAACCAGTCCGACACCGTCATGAGTTTCGACATCGCCAGCGAGGCCTGGCGCGTATTCCCGATGCCGCGACAGCGCTTTTTTACCCGGGATATCGAGGTGGCGGAGGACAGCGGCGCGGTCTACACCAGCAACTCCCACTTCCCCACCTGGCAGACCGAGGGCGGCGTGCCGACGCTGCTGCGCATTACACCGCTGGCGGAGTAGTGGCAGTGGCTGCAACGAGACTGCCGGGGCTGTTGCTGGCACTGTGTGCAAGCAGCGTCGCAGCCAGCGACTGGCCGGTGTATGGCGGCGACGCCGGGGGCCGGCACTACAGCGCTCTGGACCAGATCAATCGCGATAACGTGGCCCAGCTTGAGGTCGCCTGGGTATTTCGCAGCGGCGACAGTGCAAGCTTCGGCGACGAAGCCATGGCGCAGACCTCTACCCAGAGCACGCCCATCCTGCTGCCCGAGGCGGCGGGCGCCAGCCTGGTGTACTGCACGCCCTTCAACCGTGTCATTGCGCTGGACCCCGGCAGCGGCGAGCAGCGCTGGGATTTCGACCCGCAGATCAACCGCGGCGGCGACCGCCCCTTCCGCTGCCGCGGCGTCAGCTACGCCGAGGACCCGGCAGTAACCGCCGGCGCTCACTGCCGGCATCGCCTGTTCCTGGCTACCCACGACCGCCAGCTGTGGGCGCTGGATGCGGGCGATGGCAAACCCTGTGCCGGGTTCGGCGACAAGGGCCGGGTTGCGTTGTACGGCAGCAGCGGGCAGCCACCGGGAGAAGTCAGCAATGCCTCCGCCCCCGTGGTTGCCAACGGCGTGGTGGTCACCGGCTCCACGGTGATCGACTTTACCCGCGCCACCACGCCGCGGGGTGTGGTACAGGCATTCGCCAGCCACAGCGGCGCGCCGCTATGGCAGTTCGATCCCCTGGCGGGTCACCCCGACAGTGGCAGCGCCAATGTCTGGGCGCCGATGTCGGTGGATGCGGCGCACGGCCTGGTGTACCTGCCCACCAGTGCGCCCTCCCCCGACTACTACGGTGTCGCGCGCCCGGGAGACAACCTCTACGCCAACAGTGTGGTCGCCCTGGACCTGGCCAGCGGCGCCCGACGCTGGCATTTCCAGCATGTGCGCCACGACCTCTGGGACTACGACACCCCGGCTCAGCCCATCCTGTTCGACTGGCAGCGGGATGGGGTGCGGGTGCCCGCGCTGGCGCAGCTGACCAAGCAGGGTTTCGTGTTCGTGCTCAACCGGCTCACCGGGGAGTCCCTGTGGGAAATCACCGGGCAACCGGTGCCCCCGTCGCAGATTCCGGGCGAGGTCACTGCGCTCACCCAGCCCAAGCCCATCGCCCCGCCGCCCCTGGTGGACGGCTTCCTGATGCCCAACGATGCCTGGGGACTGACCCCGGTGGATCGCGCCCACTGTCGGCGCCAGCTCGAAGCGCTGCACAACCTGGGGCTGTTCACTCCCATCAGTGAAACCCTCACCCTGATGTACCCGGGCAGCCTCGGCGGCGCCAACTGGGGTGGCGGTGCCCTGCTGGCGGACCGGGGTGTGTTGCTGGTGAACGTCAACAACGTCGCATTTACCGGCCGCCTGCTGCCCGCTGCCGAAAACGCTGCCGAGCGCGAACTGCCGGCGGCGGGCAAGCGCTTTCGGGTAACCATGGCCGGCACTCCCTGGGCGGTCGAGATGGAAAGCCTGCAATCCTTTCTGGGCTTGCCCTGCAATCCGCCGCCCTGGGGCAAGTTGCTGGCGGTGGATCTGTACGGCGGTCGAATCCTCTGGGAAACCGCACTCGGCTCAGTGCACGAAATGGGCCCGGTCAAGGCGCCCTTCCACATCGAGTGGGGCACGCCCAACCTGGGGGGCGGCGTCGCCACCGCCGGCGGGCTGTTTTTTATCGGCGCCACCATGGACCGACAATTCCGCGCCTTCGACACTGACAGCGGCGCCACCCTCTGGCGCCATACCCTGCCAGTAGATGCCACCGCCACGCCCATGACCTACAGCTATCGGGGCCGGCAATACCTGGTGATCAACGCCGGCGGCCACCACATGTTCAACCGCGGCAGCGGCGACTACCTTTACGCGTTCGGGCTTCCACAATGAAAAAAGTACTGTTGCTTATATTGCTGCTGAGCGCCGGCCTCGCGGCCTGGCTCGGCAGCGAGGGTTTCTTCCAACACCCGGCGCGAACCGTCGAGACCCTGGCCATGCGCCACGCCGACAAGCTGCCGCTGGCATATTTCGGCGGTCGCCTGTACCAGCAGCACTGCGCCGACTGCCACCAGAATCCGGCCATGAAAGCACCTACCCGCCAGGCCCTGGGCAACCTCTCGCGGGAAGGCATCATGGTATCGCTGGAGTTCGGCAAGATGCAGCCCATGGCGACGCACCTGAGCAAACAGCAGCGGGGCCTGATCGCCCTCTACCTGACCGACTCCGCCGAGGGCGTGTATGACTGGATAGACAGTATTGCCTGCACGGAAACCGACGCCAGCGACCGTACTGTGCGGATTGGCCACTGGGGCCTGGGGCCGGACAACCGCCGCTTCCTGAGCACCGCGGAGGCGGGCATCGACCGCGGCAACATCGGTTCCCTGGAACTGGCCTGGAGCCTCGCCCTGCCGCGGGTCACGGACATGCGCTCCCAGCCCGCCATTATCGGCGACACGCTGTACCTGGGCGACCGCGCCGGCATGCTCTATGCGCTGGACCGGAAGACCGGCTGCGTGCGCAGGCATACGGAGGTCATGGCCGGCGTGCGCTCCGCAATCACCGTCGCCGAGCTTGCGGACGGCCGCCGCCTGCTGGTATTCGCCGATTCGCTGGCCAACCTGTTCGCCCTGGACCCGGAAACCCTGGACATTGTCTGGCAGGGCTCGGCCCGGGTATTCGACACCTCGGTGGTCACCGGCTCCATCAGTTTTCACAACGACCGCCTGTATGTACCGGTGTCCTCCTACGAGGTTGCGGTGGCGGGCAGCCCGGACTACCCCTGCTGCCGATCCCACGGTGCGGTGCTGGCCCTGGACGCCGGCAGTGGCAAGCAGCTGTGGGCCTGGCATGCCACCCCCGACGCCACCCTGCAGGGCCAGAATGCGGACGGCGTGGACTGGTACGGGCCCTCGGGCGCAGTGGTATGGACCACCCCCGCCATCGACCCCGCCCGCAACCGGCTCTACGTCGGCACCGGCCAGAACCTGTCCCGGCCCGCCACCGGCACCAGCGACGCCATCGTCGCCCTGGACCTGGACAGCGGTGAGCCGGCCTGGATTTTCCAGGCCACCGCCGATGACGTCTGGAATGCTGCCTGCCAGAACGCTGGCGCCAACTGTCCACAGCAGCCGGGACCGGACTTCGACTTCGGCGCCTCGGTGATCATCGCGGATCTCCCCGACGGCAGCCAGCTGCTGCTGGCGGGGCAGAAATCGGGGGCAGTCCACGCCCTGAACCCGGACCCGGCGAGTGCCGCGGGAGAGCGTCTGTGGTCACGGCGTGTCAGCCAGGGCACCACCAATGGCGGCATCCACTGGGGCATGGGGCTCGCCGGCACGCGTCTGGTGGTGCCGGTCGCGGACCCGGAGCGGGACCTTCCCGGCTATACGCCGGCACCGGGCCTGTACGCCCTGGATAGCACCAGCGGCGCCCTGGAGTGGCAGCATCCGGTCAGCCGCGATTGCGATTTCCCTGCCGGGCACCGGCCCCTGGTGGGTCTGGCCCAGGTCCGCGCCGGTGGCGGCCAGCCGCTGGCGGAACAGTACCGGTGCTCGTTTTACTACGGGCTTTCAGCCGCGGCCACGGTGACGCCAGAGCTGGTCTTCAGTGCCGGCCTGGACGGCCGGGTGCGGGCGTTTGACCTGGCCACGGGCGAAGTGCTCTGGGAAACCGCCACCGCAGTGCCGCTCACTGCCAGCAATGGGCTTGAGGGCCACGGTGGCGCGATAGATGTGGGCGGGCAAGTGGTCGCGGACGGCTGGCTGTATGTGCTCTCCGGCTACAGCATGTTTGGCCAGCTGCCGGGCAACCTGCTGCTGGCCTACCGGGTCGGGCAATAGCGGGGGACAGGTCTCGCAGCGAGACCTGTCCCCATTCTATAAAGGGTCAGGTCCCAACGGGACCTGACCCCCTGTTTTCCCGGGGTGACAGCAGCCAGGCCAACGCCGGCAGGAACAACAGCGCCCCGAGCATGTTCCAGAAAAACATGAAAGTGAGCATCAGCCCCATATCGGCCTGGAACTTGATCGGCGAGAATATCCAGGTGCCCACCCCTACCGCCAGGGTAAGGCCGGTAAAGGCTACCGCCGTGCCGCTGGATTTGAGCGCGTAGAAATAGGCATTCTCCAGTGCCTCGCCGCTGCGCAGATAAGACTGTAGCGAAGAGTAGATGTAAATACCGTAGTCCACCCCGATACCCACACCCAGGGCAATCACCGGCAGGGTTGCCACCTTCACCCCGATACCCAGCGCGGCCATCAGGGCCTGGCCGAGGACGGAGGTCAGCATCAGCGGCACAATAATGCAGGCAGTGATGCGCAGGGAGCGGAAGTTCAGCAGGCACAGTGCGATCACCACTCCGTACACCCACAGCAGCATCTTGGTCTGGGCCTCGCGGATAACAATGTTGGTCGCCGCTTCGACGCCGGCATTGCCCGCCGCCATCTTGAACTGGAGGTCGTCGCTGTTGTAGGTGTCGGCGAACTCGGCCACCGCGGCCACCACGCCGTCCAGGGTATCTGCCTTGTGATCGTCGAGGAACAGAATAACGGGCACCATGGAACAGTCGGTATTGCGCAGCATGTTGGGCGCGCTGCTCAGGGAATTGTTGAGGATAAAGCGGTTGCGACTGATTTCATGCCACTTCGGGCTACCCTCGTTCATACCCTGGATGGCGAGTTTGGATACATCCACCAGAGACATGGCGGACTGCACCCCGGGCACGGTTTCCATCACCCCCTGAAAATAGTTCACTGCCGAGATGAATTCGTAGCTGCCGCACTGCTGTACGCCGGTGCTTGCCATGACCACGAACACATCCGTACTGGTGGAGTAGTTGCGGGTGAGGAAGGCGTTGTCCTGGTTGTAGCGTGAATCCGGGCGCAATTCCGGCGCACCCGGGTCGAGATCGCCGATCTTCTGGAACTGGCCGAAGTACAGCCCGATGGCAAACAATACTGTGCACACGGCGAGGATGGTCAGCGCGGGGCCGCGGCGGGTGGTTTTGGCCAGCAGCCGCCAGTGGCTGTAGTGGCTGTTTTCCTTGCTGGAGCGGTAGCTGACGCAGCGGTCGGTAATACCGGTGTAGGTAAGCACCAGCGGCAGCAGGATGAGGTTGGTCAGCACGAGTACCGCAATCCCCGTGGCGGCCACCACGGCCAGCTCCTGAATCACCGGGATGTCGATGACCCGCAGGGTGAAGAAACCCACGCCGTCACTGAGCAGGGCCACGAAACCGGGCTTGGACAGGCGAATGAAGGTCAGCCGCGCCGCCTCCAGCCGGGGCGCCTTGAGGTAGACCAAATTGCCAAAACGATTGATGATCTGCACCGAGTGGCTGACGCCCACCGCAAATACCAGGAACGGCACCAGCATCGAATACGGGTCCAGCCCCATGCCCATGAGCTTGAGCAGACCCAGCTGCCAAATCACGGCCACTGTGGAGCACAGCAACGCCGCGGAAGTGAGCCAGCCGCAGCGGGAGTAGGCAAACAGCATCACCGCGGTGATCACAAATGCCACCAGGAAAAATAGCCCCACCAGGGTGGCGCCCGCAATGAGGTCACCAATCAGCTTGGCGAAGCCGGTGATGCGGATATTGATGTTGTCCATCTCGTACTTTTTCCGCACCCGGTCCTCAAGGTCGAGGGAAAGGCGGAAGTCCGACGCGTACTTTTCCCGCACCAGTTCCTCGAGGTCGCCGGCAAACTGAGCGTAGTCCAGGCGCTCGCCGGTGGTGGGGTCGGTCTCAATCAGGGGCGCGACGATAATGGTGGATTTGAAGTTGTTGGCAACAATGCGTCCGATCTGGCCGGACTTGAGGACATTCTGGCGCAGCTCATCCAGGGCGCGCTCGCTGCCGTCGTAGTCATCGGGGATCACCGCGCCGCCGACAAAGCCCTCTTCCGTAACCTCCATCCAGCGCGTGTTGGGAGTCCACAGGGACTGCAGCGCAGAGCGGTCGACGCCGTTGATGTAAAATACTTCGTCGGTGATGCGGCGCAGCAATTCCTGGAACTCGGCGGTGAAAATGTCGCCCTCTGTGGTCTCGACAATGATCCGCACCGAGTTGCCCAGACCCTTGAGGTCGTTCTGGCGGTAGAGGAAATTCTGGATGTAGGGGTGCGATATCGGCAGCATCTTCTCGAAGCTGGCGTCGGGTTTTAGCTGGCTGGCCTGCCAGGCGAAAAACGCGGTCGCCAGCGCAAACAGCAGAATCAGGGGCAGGCGCGCGCCTATCAACAGAGTGCCCAGCCGCGGGCGAAGTTTGCCGTCTTCCGGTTCTAGCTGAATGCTTTCGTGGTCGGTCACAGGGGCTCTGCCTCACTCAGGGGTAACAGGCCAGCCATGCCCACCAGCAGGATGTCACCGCTGGCCGTCTGCACGGCAGAGGACAGGCTGGAGCGGGACGGATGGCGCCAGCCACGCAGACCGCCGCCGTCGGCTTTGGTGGCCAGCACCAGGCCGCCGGAACCGACCATCAGGACCTGGCCGTCCGCCAGCTTTGTGCCCCCGTACAGGCTGTAGCGCTCGGGGTTATCGACTTCCTCCCAGCTCACGCCTCCATCCAGGGAGCGGAACACATGACCGCGGAGCCCGTAGGCGTAGAGTTTTCCCCCAAGCACGGCAATGCCGAACAGGCTGCCGTCGTAGAGATCGTCCACCCGCTCCCAGCTGCTACCAGTATCGCCGGAGTAGTACAACAGGCCCGCTTCGCCACTCAGGTAGAGGCGCCCGTCCGCACCTGCGGCGAGTGCGTAGTAATGATAGCGGTACGCGTTGTCGATACCGGCAATCGCTATCTCCCAGTCGCTGCCGCCGTTATGCGTGCGGTACAGCATGCCGTAGGCGCCCACCGCAAAACCGTTGCTGGCGTCCAGGAACAACACATCCAGGAAGGGGTCGGCGGGGCCAATGTCGATGGCATCCGAGGCGTCTTCCACGGCAAACCTGGCGTCTTCGAGGGCATATTCCAGCTCTTCCAGCTGCGCCTCGTCCTCCGTCTCCGCCAGCGCGTCTTCGAGCATCCCTACGCGCTTCTGTGACCACGCCAGGTACTGCCGATTGGCGTCGTTGCCGTCAAACTGCAAGCTCCAGCTTTCGCCGCCGTCATTGCTGTGCAGGATTGTGCCGCCATGACCCACGGCCCAGCCCAGCTCCGGCTGCGGGAAGTGCAGCGCGGTCAGGGCGACGCTGACCGGCACCGGAGCCTGGCGCCAACTGGCGCCGTCGTCATCGCTGAGGATAATCACGCCGCGCTCTCCCACGGCTACCAGGCGGTCGCCAGCACGGGCGATATCGAGCAGTTGCATGCTGGTGGGATCGTCAAAGGTCACCGCCGGCAGGAAAGCGAAATCCTCCGCCGCGCGCAGCTGCGCGGGCAGGAGGCAACAGAGGGCCAGTGCGGCGAGGCCAAGCGGCCGCGCCAGAGCGTTCAGGCAAGCCATGGCGGTATGCCTAGCGCCGGCCGGCCCGGCGCAGGGCGGCCGGGGTGAAGTCCTCGAAATCACCGACGTAGCCGAAATCGTACTGGTAGCCGCTCTCTTCGTTGTCCAGGCCGATAACCACGTAGCGGCCAGAGATCAGGTCGTGCAGGGATTCAGCCGCAATCCAGGGCACATTCACCTGGTAGTGCTGGACCTTGTGGCCTTCCTTCACCCGCCACAGTTCGCCGCGGCCGTCGTAGTGGTCCACCACCGCGATCTGCCAGGTATCCTCGTCCACGTAGAAGGTGCGACGGGCATAGATATGGCGGGCATCTTCCTTCAGCGTGGCCTCCACCACCCAGACCCGGTGCAATTCGTAGCGCAGGTACTGCGGATCCATATGCCCGGGTTTGATGATGTCCGTGTAATCGAGATCGCCACGGCGCAGGGCATAGGCGTTGTAGGGGATGTACAGCTCCTGCTTGCCCACCAGCTCCCAGTTGTAGCGATCGGGAGCGCCGTTGAACAGGTCGAGGTCGTCCGCAGTGCGCAGACCATCGGCGGCGACGCCGGGGCCGTCATAGGCGATGCTGGGCGCCAGGCGTACCCGCCGCTGGCCGGCATTGTAGACCCAGGCGGAACGGGGCTCCTTCACCTGGTTCAGGTTCTCGTGCACCAACAGGACGTCCCCCTCCAGCCGCGCCGGCGCCAGGATGCGCTGCAGGAACACGAACAGGCGGTTCGGGTAGGGGTTGCCCGGGAAGCGGTTGGCGAAGATGGCCTCCTCCTCGAACAGTACGGGGGCGAAGGCGCCGTTGGCCTGCACCGGCGCCTGGATGTAACGGCGCTTGACCCCCTGCGGGGTGCGGTAGCGGGTGATATGGTTCCAGATCACTTCCACCCCACTGTCGGGAATGGGGAACGGTATGCTGGCCCGGAAATCCATCAGGCCATTGCCACCGGCGACCAGGTCGGTCTTGGTCGCCCACTCCTTGATCAGCTCGTATTCACTCTCGGGAAGGTTGGCGCTGCGACGAGTGGGATAAACAGGCATCTTGTAGGTGTCGGGGTAGCGGCGGAACATCGCCACCTGCCCCGGGGAGAGGTTGTCGGCATACTGCCCGACGTTTTCCGCGGTGATGGTAAACAGCACCTCGTCTTCCGCGAAGGGATTCACCAGCCTCTCGCCTTCAGTATAGCCAGCGGGAAACTCGGTTATCCCCCCCTCCCAGGGCGGGATACTGCCGTCGGCGTTGCCGGCGCGCTCGGCGCCAATGGGAGTCAGTTCCTCGCCGCCCAGACGGGCAGCCTGCTCGGGGCTGACTTTCGCCAGTGCCAGGCTGCCGCCCAGACCCAGAATGGACGCGAGGCCCAAGGCTATCAGTCTCTTGTTCATGCAGTGCTCCTTGTTATCTGACGTCTAGAAGGCGACGGAAAAACTCAGCGAAACGAAATCCCGGTCTGTGAATTCATCATAGTCTGCCCCAAAGAAACTGGTATAGGAAATATCAGCGCGGTAGACGTTCAGGTAATCCGCCGTGACTCCCATGCTCAGGGCAATGCGGTCCTCGATGAAGTTCGGTGCCGGCGAGGTGCCCTTGACGTCGTGGGACCAGGCAACGTTCGGAGTAAGGTTGATGCCGGCAACGACATCCGTGTACTCCAGCCCCGCGCGCACCCGATAGCCCCAGGAGAAGTCTTCGGTGAAGCCTTCGCTGGTGCAGTAGTCGCTGTTGCTGTTGGGTCGAATTCCGGCAAACGCTTCTGCTGCCGGGTGCGAGTCGCAGGACACGGGGGAGCCGGGCCACAGCGCAAACTGGCTGCTGAAGGGCTCGAAGTCACCCACCCCGAAGCTGGGCGAGCGCCCGTAGTTGATGTCGTCTTCCATGCCCCCAAGGAACACCGCACCCACCTCGGCGGCAAAGGAGAGCCGCTGGGCGCCGAACACCTGCTCGAAAAACTTGATGAAGGTCATCTGCGCCTGAGTATAGGAAACATTGTCGTAACCCGCCACGTAGCCACCCGGGCCCGCCGCCAGTACCCGCGGCAGCATCCGCGACCACTCCGCCGGGGTACCCAGGGCCACAGCCTGCAGCAGGTCGGTGGTATTGATCTGCAGCGGGAAGTCCGGCCGGTGACTCAACTCACCGGAGACGGCCCAGGTGCCAAGATTGGTGGCAAAGGTCAGGCCCCAGAGCTCGATGTCCTCGGGAAACTCGAAGAAATAGTCGGGATTGGCGCCAAAATTGACCGGCAGGCCGAAGGCGACGGTGGCGTTGTTGGCGCTGAAAATCGGCGTGCGGCTGTGGTAATTCATGTAGTACAGGCCGAATTCGGTGTCATTGAAGGCCTCGGAATAGTAGCGGAATGCGAGGCCCCACTGCCCGGAATCCGACGCCTCCACATCGCCACTGCGGGGCAGGATCAGGCCCGCAGCCTCCGCGGAACCGTCGGCCACCGCGTTGGATATGGTCAGGTAGTCACAGCCACCGCCGTAGGGATCCGCCGCGTTCCAGTAGGTCCCGCACTCATCGAGGATGGTGCGCTGCCAATCGTACTGGACAAAAGCCTCCAGGCTGAGGTCGCGCGTCACGCCATAGTTGGCGTAGACCAGGCCCACCGGCAGCAGGGCCTCCTTGATCTCCGAGCCAGGCTTGCGCAGCGCGGTTACATCGAAGGGGTTGATTACGTTGATGCCGTTCTGGATGAAGGTGCTCTCGCCCCAGCTCAGGACCATGTTGCCGGCGCGCAGCTCGAGCGGGTTCTCGCCTACTTCAAAGCTGCCGAACAAATAGTAATCGAGGAACTCGACACCGCGATAGCGCGCCAGGCGCTCAAAGTCGGAGGTATCCAGCTTGCGGTTGGGGATGTAGCCGTTGGCGGCGTGGCCGTGGGGCACATCGCTGGTGCCCACCTCGTGGTCGTACCAGTATTTCAGGCGGGTGAAAAAGCCGTAGTTGTCCCGGGTCAGCTCCAGATCGTGAATACCCCGGAACTGCAACGAAAACAGATCGCCCTGGTCATAGTTCAGGTTGCCGTCGTCAGCGGTACTGGAGGAGGCGCGGCCCTTGCCATCGGCAGTATTGCCCGGCGCCAGCAGGCCGGCGTCGGGGCTTTCCGCCCGCCAGCTCGCGCCGATCGAGAGATTGGAGGAAAAATTCGCTTCAAAGGGGCCGAGGTCGAAGGTCAGCGCCGACGCTGGCGCCGCAAAACCCGCGACCACCAGGGCGGCGAGTAGCGGTGACCGGGTTTTGCAGGGGTTACAGCCAGGCAGTGCTTTCATGTTCTCTTCTCCTGCTGGTTATGATTACGCGTTATCAGCATTCACCGGACAATTATGGACGATTGTAGGCATTGCTGCGTTGTCAAGGATCAATATATCGGCGCGTGCTAAGGTAAGCCCATGAGCGATGATACTGTAGAGCAGAAGCGGCTGGGAACCACCATGCAGGTACTGGCATGGGTGGTGTTGATGGCCCTGCTCGCGGCCTGGTTCAACGACCTGCTGGGACGGCGACACAACCCGAATCAGGTGCTGGAAACCCGCTATGCGGAGGGCGGCATCCGTGAAGTGGTCCTGCAGCGCAACCGCTTCGGCCACTACGTTACCAGCGGCCAAATCAACGGCGAACCGGTTGTGTTCATGCTGGATACCGGTGCCACCGGGGTTGCGATACCCGAGGCCGTCGCCCGCCGCCTCAACCTGGTGCGGGGCCGGGCCTATCGCACCCAGACCGCCAACGGTGTCGCCATCTCCTACGCCACCAGCCTGGACCGGGTCAGTGTCGGCGAGATCGCTCTGGGCAATGTCAGAGCCGGGATTGTGCCGGGCCTGCAGACCAGTGAAATCCTGCTCGGCATGTCGTTCCTGAAACACATTGAATTCACCCAGCGCGGCGACCAGCTTATACTGCGGCAACCCCCCGGCTGAGGACGCCCATGCCCACGACCCTGAAAGGCCCCTGGAGCCGGCGCGAGATCGAGCAGTTCCTGGAGGACTCCCGCTTTCCCCTGCGCCTTGCCTGCACCAGCCGCGACGGCTACCCGCGGGTGGTGTCGGTGTGGTACGCCCACGTGGACGGGGCACTACTCTGTGTGTCGCACCGCAAGTCTGCGCTGGTCAAGCTGCTGGAACAGGATTCGCGGGTAGGCTTTGAAGTCTCCCCCAACGCCCCGCCCTACCACGGGGTGCGCGGCCAGGGCAGGGTCAGCCTGGCACCGCTCGGTGACCACGATGTACTGGAAACCCTGCTGGACCGCTACCTGGGGCAGCAGGAGTCCCGGGTCGGCAACTGGCTGCTGGCGCGCAAGGATGAGGAAACGCTGATCACCTTGTACCCCGAGCGCATGTTCAGCTGGGACTACCGGCAGCGCATGGCGGATGTCAGCGCGGGTCGGGCACCACAATAACCGGCACCGGGATCCGCGCCAGCAGATCCGGGTCCTCGCCCGTCAGTTGCCGCAGTTCCGCCCGGTGCAGCAACAGGGCGCCGTTGCGGGCATTGGCCAGATAGCGCTCCAGACTCAGCGCATCCTGTAGCTGCAGGCGCTCGACCCCGTCGCACAGGGGCAATGCCAACAATTCCTCCGGTACCGGTTCGGACAACACCCGCAGGGGTCCGCTGCGCGGCGGGTGGCGTTCATCGTGAATCAGCACGGTACAGGGCGCCTGCAGGATCAGGGCGCGGCAGTTGGAACCCAGGCGCAACCCGCCGCAGTGAGCGGACAATCCCGCCTTGCCCAACACCAGCAGGTCCCCCGGGCCCGCCAGGGCCAGGGCGGCGTTGACCACCCGCCCACGACTGACCTGCAGGGAGTGCGCCAGATCGCGCCCGGCTACCGCTGCCTCCAGCGCCCGGGTCGCTTGCTGCAGCTGGCGCGCCACCGTTGCCTCCATCTGCGCCAGCGACAGCGGCCGCGCCAGACCGGAGCGGGCGCCCACCTCGCGGGCGAAAGGGAATGCCGCCGAATGCAGCAGGTCCTGATCCTCCACGTACAGGGCTACCAGCTCGGCCCGGCGCAGTGCAGCGAGCTCCACCGCCGCCTGTAACGCCGCCAGACTGTGGCGCGAGGCATCCAGCAGGGTCAGTACCCGGACATCCGTGCGCCGGCGCCGCGGAGCGGGTTCAGCGTTCATGCTCATCGTCCTCATGCCGGTGCTCATCGTCCTCATGCCGATGCTCCTCGTCACTGTCGTGATCGACTTTGGCCGCCTTGATCGCCGCCGCAAACAGCGCCAGGCGCTCCCCCACCAGGCGTTCCAGCACGGCAGTATCGGTGCCGGTGAGCAGCCCCAGGGCCTCGTCGACATGGCGAATCGGATAGATGCGGAAGCGCCCCTCGGCAACCGCAGAGCGCACCTCTGCCTTGAGCATCAGGTGCTCCACATTGCTCGCTGGCAACAGCACCGCGTGCCCGCTGACCGCGCCGCGCGCGCGGCAGACGTCGAAGAAGCCCTCGATCTTTTCATTGACGCCGCCGACCGCCTGCACTTCGCCGCGCTGGTTCACTGATCCGGTGACCGCGAAGGACTGGTCCAGCCCCACCCGGGCGATGGCCGACACCAGGGCACAGACTTCCGCCACCGATGCGGAGTCTCCTTCGACACCGCCGTAGGACTGTTCGAACACCAGGCTCGCCGACAGGGACAGGGGAATATCCGGCGCATAGCGATTGGCCAGGTAACGGCCGATGATCATTACCGCCTTGGAGTGGATGCGCCCGCCCATGCGCGCCTCGCGCTCGATATCGACCAGCTGGCCACCGCCGGGGCGCGCGGTCGCGGTGATACGGGAGGGCTGGCCGAAGGCAAAATCGCCCAGGGTCATTACCGACAGGCCATTGACCTGTCCCACGACGGAGCCGCTGGTGTCGATCATGATGGTACCGCGGTGGATCATCTCGTGGCTTCGCTCGCGCAGGCGGCTGGCGCGCCAGAGTTGCTGGGTCACCGCCTGTTCCACATGGGCGCGGCCAATAACGCTGGCGCCGGACTCGCCGGCCCAGTGCTGCGCCTCCAGCAGCAGATCCCGCAGTTCGCGCTGACGCGCGGTGAGCTTGCGCTGGTCATCCGCCAGGCGGCTGGCGCGCTCGATTACCGCGGCCACGCCGCCCCGGTCCAGCGGCAGCAGGCCCGCCTCCCGGGCCAGGGTGCCGATCATGCGCGCGTACATGACCTGGTTGGCGGGGTCCCGGTCCAGCTCGTCTTCCAGGTCCGCCTGCACCTTGAACAGCTCCAGGAACTCGGGGTCGTGCTCGCAAAGCAGGTAGTAGAACAGGCGCTCTCCCAGCAGCACGACCTTGACATCGAGCGGAATCGGCTCCGGTTCCAGACTGACGGTGCTGATCAGGCCGTAGGCCTGCTCCAGGGACTCGGTGCGGATCTCCGCCGCCCGCATGACCCGCTTCAGGGTCTCCCAGGCGCCCGGCTGGGTGAGCACCCCGCGGACGTCAATCAGCAGGTAACCACCGTTGGCGCGGTGCAGGGCGCCGGCGCGGATCAGGGAGAAATCAGTGACCAGGGTGCCGTTGTGCACGTGGTGCTCGGT
Organism: Haliea sp. E1-2-M8; assembly: GCF_030649675.1. Taxonomy (GTDB): domain Bacteria; phylum Pseudomonadota; class Gammaproteobacteria; order Pseudomonadales; family Halieaceae; genus Haliea. The sequence goes on from NZ_JAUTDR010000022.1 coordinate 35,933, forward strand.
GCGACCCACCAGATGCTGGTGACTGGGCAGATCCTGGTAAATGACCGGCGCGCCCCGGCAGTCGCTGTTGTCCACCAGCAGGTTGATCTGGAAGCGGCTGAACACCGCCTCCGGTGACACCTCGGGGCTTTCGGCCAGGAACACACTGACGTGGGACAGAATCGCCTCGCGGCAGGCCTGCAGGTGGGCCATCACCCCGGCCTGCTCCCGATAGCGGTCCTCCAGCTCCGCCAGCGGCGAGCCAATCGCTGCCTGCAGCATTTCCGCGTTCAGGGCATCCGCCTGGTGGCGCAGCTCGCGCGCCAGCAGTGGCATCTGGCGGATGGCCTGGGTAAGCTTGCGCTGGAGAATGTCGACCGTGCCCTCTATGCGCTCACGGTCTTCCTTGGGCAGCGCACGAAAAGCCTCCGGGGACATCATGCTGTCACCTTCCGCCTTGTCATCCACCGGGGCAAAGGTGAAGCCGTTGGGCGTCGACACCAGCAGGATATCCTGCTCCCGGGCCTCCCGGCGGATGGCCTCGATGGCGTCGCGCTGGCGGTCACCCATGGCCTGGTTCATTTCCTGCAGCCGGTTCTGGTATTCCTCGCTCTCGAACAGGGCGGGTATAGCCGTCTTCAACTCATCGACCAGCTGGCTCAGATCAGTATGCAATTGCTGCCCCATTCCCGCCGGCAGGGCGAGGTGGAGCGGACGCGAAGGGTCATCGAAATTGTAGCGGTAGGCCCAGTCCCCGGGCGGGGTCTCGTTTTGGGCGCGGGCGTTGAGAAATTGCGCCACCAGCTCGTGGCGGCCGTGGCCGGGATCACCCAGCACGTAGAGGTTGAAGCCGTCACTGCGGATCGCGGTGCCGAAACTCAGGGCATCCCGGGCCCGGTCGTGACCGTACAACAGGTCCAGCGATTCCAGTTCCGTAGTGGTATCGAACTGAAACCCTTCTCCGCTGCAGGTGCGGTAGACCTGCTCCGGTGCCAACGGTTCGAGCATGGCAGAACTCCTTGTCTATGGAATTGCTGCCAGATCATAACAGGGACCGATGCTCAGATGGCGAGTTCCAGCTTGCGCGCCATCTTGGCTTCCAGTTTCTCGTTCAGTTTGTCCGAGATCTCCTCGGCCGAAATCACCAGTTCACGCTCCACGGACCGTGCCTGAGCCTTCTCACCGGTGGCAGCCAGGGTCGGCTCCCAGGTCTCGATCAGCGGCGCTTCGTTCAGTGCCAGGATAGTACCGGCCTGATCCTGCCCGGCTGTCTGCGCGAAAGCGGTGCTGCCGAGGGCAGCGGTCAGCGCCAGGGTGGCCAATCTGACTGTTACAGCCAACGTATTCATTACTGTTCTCCTTGAGGGTAGCGACGGGGCGGATTATCCACCCTGTAATCGTCCGTGTGTTACGACATTGCACACATGGTAACACATATACCCATACGGAAGGATTTCGGATCATGAACAGTTTCTTACAAGCGCCGGATATTGAACGGTAAAAATCTCGACCCATTCTCGTTACCAGCCTTATCTAGCTGTTTTTTAATAATTTTATTAAATATAAAGCGGCGGATCAGGAGAGTGTGAAAATTACCGGAGCCGGCCTGCCGCAAAGTGTTACCTCAGACAGACGGCCGGGGCGATCAGCGGTCCGCAGGTAGCGCAACCAGCAACTGCCCCAGTCCCGCGGAAACCGGGTACTCCCCCTCGGTCCAGCCCAGTCGTACCAGCACCGCCCCGCGGGAGGGCACAATCATCACCACCTGACCCCGGTTGCCCTGCATGGCGTAGGCATCCGCCGGCAGGTCCGGCCAGCGCAGGCTGTCGCCGCCGGCGTTGAGCCAGAGCTGGTAACCGTAGCGCGGGTCATTGACGCTGGGGTTGGGCCGGATTGCGCGCGCCACCCAGTCTGCGGACAGCAGCTGCTCACCGTTGACGCGGCCCCGGCCCAGCAACAGCTGGCCCAGCCGCGCCCAGTCTCGCGCGGAACTGTAAATGTAGGAGCTGCCGACCAGCACACCGGAGGGGTCGATTTCCAACAGCGTCTGGCGCAGGCCCAGTGGCTGCAGCAGCTCCCGGTGGAGAAAATCCAGCTGCGCCTGGGGGCCACCAAGCCGGTCGTGAAGATACTTCGCCAACAGGTTGGTGGTGCCCGAGGAATAGGAGAAGGTCGTGCCCGGCTCGTGCGCGAGGGGGCTAACCATGGCTACAGCGGCCGCGCTGTGGGCCTGGAACAGCATGCGGGTGGAATCGCTGCCCGGCGCATAGGTTTCATCCCAATCCAGCCCCGAGGTCATCTGCAACATTTGCTGCAGGGTCACCTCCCGGCGCTCATCCCCGGCCCAGGCGGCAAACAACGGTAGCGGCGGGTCCACCGGCAACCGGCCCAGCGCCTCCATGCGCCCGAGCAGGATTGCCACCACGCTCTTGCCCATGGACCAGCCCAGCAGTGGCGTGTCCGGCCCGTAGCCCTCCGCATAGCTCTCCGCCACCAGCTTGCCATCCTGCAGCACCAGCAGCGCCCGGGTCTGCAGGCCCGCGGCCTGATCCGCGGCCAGCAGCCCCGTCACCGCCGCCTGCAGCGCAGTGTCCTGCAACCGCGCCGGTGCCAATACCGGCGCGGCGCCCGCCCAGTCATCATTGGCAACCAGCGTGTCCAGCGGCGCCGTATCGCCGATATCCAGGGAGCAGCCGAGGCCGGGGCGCCAGGTGGCGCTGGTGGCTGCCAGGCCGAACAGGGAGGCCTCGGCCCGGTTGTCGCCGAATTCCAGAGTGAGCCGGCGGTTGATCGGCGTATAACTGGCGAGATCGTCAATGATCTGCCCGTGCTCCTGGCCGCTGACAAAGTAACCAGAGCAGCCGAGCTTGGCGCCCATACCGGTCGCCACCGCCAGCGCGTCCCCCAGACGCCAGAGAGAAAAGCCCAGCAGCGAGGGTGCCGCCAGCACCGCTACGGTCAGCACCAGCACCATCAGCACCAGCAATTTCTTCATCAGAATCTCACCTGTATTGTGCGAACAAGCGCACAGAATAGGCCAGTCGGGCGGCGGAATAAACGCATTGCTTGAGCAACGGGAGCATTCCAGTACACTGCTTGCACAGCCTGCAACGAGAACCTTTCATGGCCGCAGCCGCGCCCGGCCCGCTTGTCATCACGCTCAGCCTGGCGGGGGATGGACCGCAACCCGTGCCCACAGCGCCCGCGTTGGGTCGGGCGAGCCTGGGGCCCGGCGCCATGTTGCGCGCGCTGGAAACCCGGCTCGGCATTCCCGCCACTGACACACCCTTCAGCACCCGCCTGATCCAGTATCTCGCCTGCGTCGATCAGTGCGACCACCCCGCCGCTTTCTACCATGCTTCCTGGCAGGCAGACCCGTTTGCGGTGGCCCGCAGCCTGCTGCAGTGGCGGGACCAGTGGTACCTGGCCGGCTGGAGCGGCAGTTTTGCCAGCGCTGGGCCGGGGCGCCTGGCCGACATGGCGGCCATTGAAGAAGTGGCCGCCAGCGCCGTAGAACCCGGCCTGGGCCAGCGCTTGCAGCGGGTGCTGGAGCTCCTGCCCACGCACAATCCGGCTATCGCGGCGGTGCACCTGCTGGACCCGCTCGGGGATTTCCCGCCGCTCTGGCAGCGCCTGCTGCGGGCGCTGCCGACAGACCTGACCGAGGCTGCCGAGCCCGGCGCCCAGGGAGCCGCGGGCAGTGACCTGAGGCGGGTGCAGGAGCGGCTGCTGGCCGCCGGCTCCGAGCGCGCCAAAGTCAGGTTGACCGGGGATGGCAGCCTGCGGGTGCTGACCGCGGATTCCCCCCGCGGTAGCGCACCGCTGGTTGCGCGGCTGGTCCGCCAGCAGCTCGCGGCCAACCCCGGGGCCACACTCGCGGTCCTCGCCGAACAGCGCGGTGACCAGTTGGACGAGGCGCTGGAAGCCAGCGGCGGCGCACGCCTGGGTTTCGGCAGCGCCTCGCCCTGGCGGCCGGTATTCCAGCTGCTGCCGCTGGCCTGTGAACTGCTGTGGCAGCCGCTGAATCCAACCGCCCTGTTCCAGTTCCTGTCCCATCCAGTGGGGCCACTGCCGCAGCCCGTGCGGCGGACCCTGGCGCGCACCGTGGCGGCGGTGCCCGGCATCGGCAGCCCGGCCTGGGAAAGCGCGGTGGCCGACTGCCTTGCGGCGGCCGAAGATGGCCAGATTCTGGAGGAAGCCATTGCCTTCTGGCTGCAGCCGGAACGGTTCGCGCCGGACAGCGGGGTACCGGGGGCGCAGCTCGCGGCCCGCGCCCGGCGGGTGGCCGAGTGGCTGTTGCGGGCCCGCGAAGCCAGCACGGACCCGGCCCAGCACACCCTGTACAACACCGCCATCAACCAGGCCCAGGAACTGGTGAAGGCGATTGAACGTCTCGCGGCAGCCGGCCGCGACCGGCTGACCCGGGACAATGTCCTGCGTCTGATCGAGGACGTGCGAGGCAGCGGCAGCGCGGTGACCGATCGCTGTGCGCAGACCGCGCCCGGAGCAGGCAACGCCCTCGCCACCGGCCAGGCCGGGAGTTTCACGGCGCCGGTGGATCGGGTGCTGTGGTGGGACTGCCAGGCCTCCGACCGGGTCCAGCGCTGGCCCTGGTCCCGGCGCGAGTGCGCGGCCCTGGAGGCCGCCGGGGTCAATCTGCACAGCGAGGCGGCGCGGCTGGACTGGCTGGGCCGGGCCTGGCAGCGGCCCCTGCTCAGTGCCCGCGCGCAATGCACCCTGGTGCTGCACAGTGATGCCGCGCAGCACCACCCGGTGTGGGATCTGTTGAGCAGTATCTGCGACGGCCTGCCTGTACTCGCGGCAGCGGACCCGGGAAGCGCGGCGCTGCTGCAACTCCCGCACAGTCCGTTGCCGGCACGTACACTGCCGCCCCTGGCCCGCTGGTGGCAACTGCCCGCTGGCACCGCGATACCCGCGCGCGAAGCGGAATCCTATTCCTCCCTGGACGCCTGGATTCACAGCCCCTATCAATGGCTGCTGCGCTACGGCGCACGGATCCAGCCGGGTTCCCTGGCCAGCGTCAGCGATGGTTCCACCCTGAAAGGCAATCTCGCCCACCGCCTGCTGGAACTGTATTTCCGGGCCCACCCGGAGGTGCAGACAATCAGGGGCAATGATATCGCCGCCTGGGTGGACACTCACTGCTACCCGCTGCTGGAACAGGAGGGAGCACTGCTGCTGGAAGCCGGACGCCAGGCCGAGTGCGAGCGCTTCATCACCGTGCTGCAGGAGGGCCTGGTGGCGCTGGTGGCGCACCTGCAGGAGGCCGGAGTCGTGGCGGTGCAAATGGAACAGGAACTGCAGGGCAGCTTTACCGGCGGCAAGCTGACCGGATCCATCGACCTGCTGGCCCTCACCGGCGACGGCCGCGAGGCCGTGGTCGACATCAAATGGGGCGGACGCAAATACCGGCGCCAGTCCCTGCTCGACGGCAGCTTCCTGCAGCTGGCGGTATACGCGCAGTTGCGGCGGGCAGCGGGCGCCAGCCACAGCCCCTGCCTGAGCTATTTCATCGTCAGCGATGCGCACATGCTGAGCCTGAACCACACTTTCTTCCCCGGGGCGGAGAATGTCACACCGTCGGCTGACACCAGCCCCGCGGACTACTGGCACCGCTTCGAGCACACCTGGCACTGGCGCAGGGCCCAGTTTGACCGCGGCCTGGTCGAAGTCACGGTGGCCGGCACCGAACCCGACGCCGGCTCCAGCCCCGGCGAGGACGGGCTGCCCATACCAGACACCAGCGACAGCTTCAGCGACTACCGGGCGCTGACCGGCTGGGATGACAACGCGTGAGCGCCAGGATCCACTTCATCAGCGCCGGCGCCGGCAGCGGCAAGACCTTTCGCCTCACCGGGGAGCTGCGCGACCGCCTCGCCGCGGGGCAGGTGCAACCCGCCGGTGTGATCGCCACCACCTTTACCCGGCTGGCGGCCGGCGAGCTGCAGGAGCGCGTGCGCCGGGCGCTGATTGAAGCCGGCGAGCACGGCACTGCCCTGCGCATGGAGCAGGCCCTGATCGGCACCGTCAACGGGGTCTGTGGTGAACTGCTGCGGCGCTTCGCCTTCGAGGCCGGCATGCCCCCGGAACAGCAGGTAATCGACGAAGCCCAGGGCAACGTGCTGTTCTACCAGGCCATGGAGCAGGCCCTGGCCGGCGCCCGGCCGCGCCTGCGTAAAATGAACGCCTTGAGCCACCGGCTGCAGATCGTGGACCAGCGCAGTCGCCAGCAACTCTGGCGCCAGGAAGTCAAAAAGATTGTCGACGCGGCCCGGGCCAACAACCAGTCCGCCGCGGATATCCGCGACCTCGGCAGCGCCAGTGCCGCCGCCCTGTTGGCGCACTTCCCCACCGCGACCGCGCGGGACCTGAACGCCGAGCTGCTGGCTGCGGTCAACCACGCCCTGTTCGAACTCGATACCGACCACGACCGTACCCAGGCCACAGCGGATTATCTGTCGCGCCTGCAGCAGGCCCAGGCGGCGTTGATCAAGCGCACCCTGACCTGGCCCGAGTGGATCGGCCTGGCCAAGGGCAAGACCGGGGCCAAATCCCGCGCCATCGCCGAACCGGTGAGCGCGGTCGCGGCTCAATTTGAGCAGCACCCGCAGCTGCAGGCGGACCTGCGGGACTTCTGCAGCGAGGTCTTCGCCATTGCCGCCGCCAGCCTGGATACCTACCAGCAGCTGAAAAACCGCAAGGGGCTGATCGATTTTGTCGACCAGGAGCAGTGCCTCTACCAGCTGCTGGACCACCCGGAGGTGGCGGCTGTGCTGCGCGAGGAGTTGCAGCTACTGCTGGTGGACGAGTTCCAGGACACCAGCCCGATCCAGCTGGCGCTGTTCCTGAAGCTGTCAACGCTGGCGGACGATGTCATCTGGGTCGGCGACATCAAGCAGTCCATCTACGGGTTCAGGGGTGCGGATCCGGCGCTGATGGATGCGGTGGTCGCGCGGATCGGGGAACAGGGTTCGGCGCCCGAGGTGCTGCCCCAGTCCTGGCGCTCCACCCCCGCTCTGGTGGCCTACAGCAACGCCCTGTTTGCGCCCGCCTTTGCCGACACCCTGACGGCGGAACGGGTGACCCTGCAGCCCGCCCGGCCGGCGGCGGAGGTTCCCCCCGGGCCCGCAGTGGAATGCTGGCACCTCGAGGGGCGCAACAAACCCGAACGGGCCGCCGCACTGGCGGCCGGGGTGCAGGCGCTGCTGGCCAGCGGGCGCCAGGTGTGCGACAAGGACAGCCGGCAACTGCGCGCCATTCGCTGTCGCGATATCGCCATACTCTGCCGCACCCACAGCAATCTCGCTGCCATCGCGGCGGCGCTGGCAACGGCGCGATTGCCGCTCCGCTACCAGCGCCCGGGGCTGCTGGCGACCCCCGAAGGCTGCCTGGCCATGGCCTGCCTGCGGCGCCTGATCGACCCGGCGGACACCCTGGCCTCGGCGGAAATCATCAGCCTTACCGAGTGCAGCAACCCGGAACACTGGCTCAGTGAACGGCTGGCCTGGCTGGCGGACCCGGAGGCAATGCCCCACCGCTGGCGCGAAGATGGCACTACCGGCCCGCTGTCGGCACTGGCCGAAGCCCGCGCCCGGGTGCGTTTCCTGACCCCGGTGGAAACCCTGCGCCTGGCGCTGGATGCGGGCGAGGTGGCACAGTCAGTGCACCGCTGGGGGCCCACCAGCCAGCGCAGCCAGCACCGGCTCAACAACCTCGCAGCGCTGCTGGCCCACGCCGAAGACTACCTGGAGCAGTGCCGGGCCCAGCGCGAACCGGCCACCGCCAGCGGCCTGGTGCTGTGGCTGCAGGCGCTGGCGGACGCCGAGGAAGATACCCAGGCCAACGGCGGCGACGAAGACGCCATCCAGCTGGTCACCCACCACGGCGCCAAGGGCCTGGAGTGGCCGCTGGTTATTGCCATGGATCTGGCCAGTGAACTGAAACCGCGGCTGTGGGGCCTGACGGTGCTGCCTTCGGTGCAGCCGGTGAGCCTGGATGATCCACTGGCCGGGCGCAGCCTGCGTTACTGGCCGGCATTTTTCGGCAACAACAGCACCGGCATCGCGGTGCTGGACACCATCGACGCCAGCCCCGAGGGGCAGGCCGCACTGGCGCGGGAAATCCAGGAGGCGAAACGGCTGCTGTACGTGAGCCTGACCCGGCCGCGGGATGCCCTGATCCTGACCCGGGAGGGCAAGAGCAGTGGCGGGCCGTGGATGGACACCCTGGGCGCGGAGTGGATGCTGCCCACCTGCGAAGAACTGCCCTTGCCTGACGGGCCCACCATTGCGGCGCGCTTTCTGGCACTCGCGGCGGACAATCACCTGCCGTTGCAATCCCCTTACCAGCCCGAGTGGCCGGACACCCCTGCCCCCGAGCCGACGCTGCTGCCCCTGCGCCAGAGCCCGTCCGCCTTCCCGCCCCTGGCGGACGCGAGAATTGGCGAGGAAATAACGCTGGGCGAGCGACTGCCGCTGGAGCGCAACTTTGACCCGGCCACACTGGGTTCGGCCCTGCACGCGGTGATCGCCTGCCGTCTGCTGGGGCACGCGGACAGCGCGCGCATTCTCGCCGAGCACGGGGTGGAAGAAATCATTTCCAGCGCCGCCGCCGACCAGTGCAGCGACCGCCTGCTCGCTGCGGTGGCAAAGCGCTTCCAGCCGACCGCTCTCTATCCCGAGCACCCGGTCCGCTTCATCAATAGCGACGGCCAGATCGTCGACGGCTGGATCGACCTGCTGCTGGAAACCCCGGAGGGCTACATCATCATCGACCACAAGGCTTCACCGCGGGCCCGCGGCGACTGGCAGGAGGTCGCGCTCGGCTATTCCGGCCAGCTCCGGGCCTACGCCGAGGGCGTGACCCGCGCCAGCGGCAGACCGGTGCTGGCAACCTGGATCCATTTCGGCGTCACCGGGGGCCTGGTCGAAGTGTGTCTGCCATGAGCACTGGACAACTCTGCTTGACGCCCCGCGTCGGCATCGGGTCTACTCCGTGAAAAATCCAATAAAGCCTGTGGGGAAAACCGCGCATGAAAGACTTCAATATCGGAGAAATCATCGGCCTGCTGCTGCGCACCACGCCGTTCCTGATTTTTCGCTTTCTGATCTACTTCGGCATTACCCTGGGCTACGTCCTGGTGACCGGGACCGGCGCGGGCATGGGCTATGGCATCGGCGCCATCGCCGGTGACAGCGCTGCCGGCGGCATGTACGGCGGCATTGCCGGCTTCGCCATCGCCGGTGCGATCATGTACTTCCTGCGCGAATACCTGCTCTACATGGTCAAGGCCGGGCATATCGCGGTGCTGGTGGAGCTGCTGGAAGGCAAGGAACTGCCCGGCGGGCGCTCCCAGATCGACCACGCACAGCAGGTGGTGCGCGAGCGGTTCGCGGAATCCTCGGTGCTGTTCGGCCTCGACCAGCTGATCAAGGGCATCCTCAAATCCTTCAACCGGATTTTCTTCACCGTCGCCACCCTGCTGCCGATTCCCGGCGCCGGGGGCCTGGTCAAGTTCCTGAACACCGTGCTCAATCTGTCGCTGACCTATCTCGATGAAGTGATCCTGGCCTACAACATTCACACCCGCGCGGAGAATCCCTGGGACGGCAGCAAGACGGCGCTGGTTCTGTACGCGCAGAACTACAAGGCCTTCCTGAAAAACGCCTTCTGGCTGGCCTTCCTGATCTGGGGCCTGACCCTGGTGATCTTCCTGCTGATTCTGGCTCCGGTGGCTGCCCTGGTCGCCTGGTTCCCGGGCGCCGCCGGCCCGCTCAGCCTGGTGATTGCGCTGGTCTTTGCCTGGGGCATCAAGCAGGCGGTGATTGAACCCTTCGCCATGACCGCGCTGATGCAGGTGTTTTTCAAGGTCACCCAGGGGCAGCAGGCCAACCCCGAGTGGGAAGCAAAACTGGACAGCGCCTCCGGCAAATTCCGTGAACTCAAGGACAAGGCCGCGAACTGGCACAAGCCCAACGCGCCGGCCGCCGAAACCTCTCAAGTCTGAACCTCCACTTAGCAAAGGACGAAACAATGACAACAGCAATCCTCGCCCCCGCCGCCCTGCTCGCAGCCTGGTCTCTGGTCATCCTGACCTGGATGGCAGCTACCCGCCTGCCCGCCCTGAGCAAGGCGGGTCTCGACCTGGCCAAACCGATGCCCGGCGGGCGCCGCGGGGCGGACCTTGAAGGCGTCTTGCCGGACAGCGTCAACTGGAAGGCGCACAACTATACCCACCTGCATGAGCAGCCCACCGTGTTCTATGCCCTGTGCGGCATCCTCGCCATCAGCGGTGCCGGCACCGGCCTGGCGCTGCAGCTGGCCTGGGCCTATCTCGGCTTGCGGATCGCCCACAGCCTGGTGCAGGTCACCATCAACTACGTGCCGGTGCGCTTTTTGCTGTTCCTGGTGTCGTCGCTGGTCCTGGCGGGCATGACGTACTTTGCCATCACGGCAACGCTGTAGGTGAGTGCCCGCCTGACGTCACTGTACCGCCTCGCCTCCATCGCCGCGCTGCTGCTGGCCGGTGGCAACGCCTGCGCCAGCCCGGCCTTCAGCCCGGCCACCACGCTACCCGCGGGGCAATGGGCGGGGCACAGCGCGGAACTGTGTGAAGTCGCCGCGGCAACCGCGGACTACCTCGCGCGGGGCAGGGCCTACGACCCGGCCGCCATTCACGGCGGTACCAGCGCGCTGTTGCAAACGTCGCCACAGCGGATCCGGGAAACCCTGGAGTTCGTCTGTGCAGTGCAGCAGCAGGATCAGGCCCGCGGCCAACCCTCCCGCCTCAGCGACCCGGCCTTTATCCAACAACATTTCGAGCTCCTGCGCTGGCACCCGGACCGGGCCAGGGCCGCCACCCTGGCGGCCGGTAAACCGCTGCTGCAGCGGCTGCCCGAAGACCGGCTGCTGCTGACCAAGTACTACGTGCGGGTGGCGGATGGCAGCGCCCAACAGAGCGCAGCCACGCCCCACGCACTCTACGGCCTGCCCTTCGATGAGGCCGAGTTGCCGCTGGCGGAAGCCGACGCGCAGCGCGACAGCATCACCCGCTATCGCTACGGCAAGCAGCGCGTGGTGGCGCTGGAGACCAGCCCCGAAAGCGCCAACAAGATGGCTGCCCTGGCCCCGCCCCTGATCTGGCTCAGCCGCGCTGATCTGGAAGGCGCCTTGCTGCAGGGTACCGCGGTGGTCGAAGACGAACGCGGACAGCGCCGCTACTTCAACGTGCACCGCAACAACGGCGTGGCCTACGACCGCAGCCGCAAGCCCGAGGCGCAAGAGCGTTACTGGTATTTCAAGGAAGTGCCCGGGGTCCTCGGCTACGGCAAGGATGCGGACTACAAGATTCCGGTAAGGCCGCTGGTCACCGTGGCCGGCGATATTTTCCAGCTCGGCCTCGGTCGCCTGGTGCTGCTGCGGGCGGAGGAAGCGGGCCAGCCCACCTTTCGCCTGACCGTGCTCGCCGACACCGGCGGCGCCTTCCACGACAACCTCTACCAGCTGGACTGGCTCAGCGGCTACTACCGCGGCTGGGACGACTACCACGCGGCCAACCGCCAGATCAGCGACTATGCGGAAGCGTGGCTGCTGCTCAAGCGGCAGTAATCCCCGCCCATAAAAAAACGGCGGTGCATTACGCGCCGCCGTTATAGCTTGCTGCCAGTTCGATCAGGTATCGAAGCGGTCCAGGGTCATGACCTTGGTCCACGCCTCCACGAAGTCCTCAACGAACCTCTCCCCGGCGTCGTCCGTCGCGTAAAATTCCGCGACTGCGCGCAGCTCGGAGTTGGAACCGAACACCAGATCCACCGGAGTGGCGGTCCACTTGCGCTCGCCGGAGCTGCGGTCGATGCCTACGTAGAGACCTTCCGTATCGTCTGACTTGCGCCACTCGGTGGACATGTCGAGCAGATTCACGAAGAAGTCATTGCTCAGCTCACCCGGCTGGTCGGTGAAGACCCCGTGGTCAGCGTCGCCTGCGTTGGCGTCCAGGGCCCGCAGGCCACCCACCAGCACCGTCATTTCCGGTACCGTGAGCGTCAGCAGGTTGGCACGATCCACCAGCATCTCCGCCGGCGAAAGGTGGTTGCCCTCGCCGAAGTAGTTGCGGAAACCGTCTGCGGTGGGTTCCAGTACGGCGAAGGACTCCACGTCCGTCAGCTCCTGGGTGGTATCGGTACGCCCGGGAATGAAGGGCACCTTCACCTCGTGGCCCGCCTGCTTCGCTGCCTGTTCAATCGCAGCGGCGCCGCCAAGTACGATCAGGTCCGCCAGGGACACCTGCTTCTTGCCACCGCGCTGGGCCTTGTTGAAGTCGCTCTGGATTTTCTCCAGACGGGTCAACACTTTCTCCAGCTCCGCCGGGTGATTCACCGCCCAGTTTTTCTGCGGCTCAAGGCGAATGCGCGCACCGTTGGCGCCACCGCGCATGTCGGTGCCGCGGAAGGTGGCAGCGGAGGCCCATGCAGTCCGGACCAGTTCACCGGTGCTGAGACCCGATTTCAGGATCTCTGACTTCAGCCTGGCAATGTCGCGGTCGTTGACCAGATTGTAGTCAGCTTCCGGCACCGGATCCTGCCACAACAGGTCTTCATCGGGGAGGTTGTCGCCGACATAGCGGGCACGGGGACCCATGTCACGGTGAGTCAGCTTGAACCAGGCCTTGGCAAAGGCTTCCTCGAACTCCTGGGGGTTCTCCAGGAAGCGCTGGGAAATCTCGCGATAGCTCGGATCGACCTTCAGCGAGATATCAGTGGTAAACATGATCGGCTGGTGGGCCTTGCCCTCGACGTGGGCATCCGGCACGGTATTGGCCGCCTGGTTGTCCACGGGCACCCACTGCACGGCACCGGCGGGGCTGCGGGTCTGCTCCCACTCAAACGCGAACAGGTTGCTCAGGTAAAGCATGCTCCATTGAGTAGGGGTCGCAGTCCAGGCGCCTTCCAGGCCACTGGTGACGGTGTCTTCCGCGTTGCCCTTGCCGCACTTGTTGGTCCAGCCGAAACCCTGCTCTTCCATCCCCGTGGCAGCGGGCTCCGGGCCAGTACAGTCGTCCGGCTTGTGCGCGCCGTGGGCCTTGCCGAAGCTGTGACCACCGGCAATCAGGGCCACGGTCTCTTCATCGTTCATCGCCATGCGGCCGAAGGTTTCGCGAATGTCCGTGGCAGCCAGCAGCGGGTCGGGCTTGCCGTTGGGGCCTTCCGGGTTGACGTAGATCAGGCCCATTTGCACCGCGGCCAGGGGGTTGTCGAGCTTGCGGTCGCCTTTGTAGCGCTCGTCTCCAAGGAATTCGGTCTCGGGGCCCCAGTACACCAGGTCGGGCTCCCAGTCGTCTTCGCGACCGCCGGCAAAGCCATAGGTCTCAAAGCCCATGGACTCCAGGGCCACGTTGCCGGTAAGGACCATGAGATCGGCCCAGGACAGACTGCTGCCATATTTCTGCTTCACCGGCCACAGGAGGCGGCGAGCCTTGTCCAGGTTGGCGTTGTCCGGCCAGCTGTTGAGGGGATCAAAACGCTGCTGGCCACCACCGGCACCGCCGCGGCCGTCAGCCACGCGGTAGGTTCCGGCGCTGTGCCACGCCATGCGGATGAAGAACGGGCCGTAATGGCCGTAGTCCGCGGGCCACCAGTCCTGGGAGGTGGTCATCAGCGCTTCGATATCTTTTTTAACCTCATCCAGATCCAGTTTGGCAAACGCTGCTGCGTAATCAAAGTCTTCGCCCAGCGGATTGGACTCCGGGCCGTGGGCTCGCAGGGGCGACAGATTCAGCTGTTCCGGCCACCAGAACTGGTTTGGCTTGGGTTCCATGGCCAGTGAACTGCCGGCGTGCAGGAGCGACGAGGTGGCGATCGCCACCGCCGCAACCAGGGGTAATGTTTTCTTCTTCATCATTGCAAAGCCTCTCTATGCGAGTGAACTTGTTGTCTGTTTGCCCAGTGGTAAAGGTGTCGTGTATCAATATCACACACCACTTAAGGCTACCTTAGCCGCAAAGTTTTGCAAATCACACTTAAACCGAAGTTTACATTCCATAAAACTGAACATGGTCCGTCAATCCTCCACCCGCTTGAGATCCCCCGGGAAATGCACTCCCGCGCGCCAGTAGTGGAACGCGGCCCAGAGATTGGCCATGGAGCAGATCAACAGCGCCCAGCGCAGGGAATCCACGCCGTAATGCGGCGCCAGCAGGTCGCTGAGCACCCCCACCACCGAGGGCCCGAAGGCGAGGCCGACAATGTTGATCACGAACAACAGAATGGCCGCCGCGACACTGCGCATGCGCAGACCCACCAGGGTCTGGGTCTGGGCGAACGTGGTGGCCTGGTAGAAGTTGCCCAGCAGCACGGGGATGATCAGAAACAGCAGGGCAAAGGTCACCGAGTCGGAAAGGAACACGCCCACCCCGGCCGGCACGGCGATCAACAGCGCCACCGCCACCACCCACAGATACCAGCGCGCGTCGCGTTCACCGAACCGGTCCGCGAGCCGCCCGCCGAGGACGATGCCGATGCCCCCGGGAATGCCGAAGATCAAGCCCAGCCAGGTGCCGATCTCGCCGGAAGACAGTCCGTGGCTGCGCGCAAGAAACGCCGCCGCCCAGGAAATCAGCCCGTAGCCGACGAACGCGGAGATACCGCCGCCCAGGGCCATGTGGATAAAGGACCTGCGGCCCAGCAGGTAGCGGAATACGGCGCCGATGGCGGGCTGCTGCGCGCCTGGGTCCGCCGTGGCCCGCTGCTCGGACATGCCCCGGTCCGGCTCGCGCACCGTGAAACGGATCAACAGCGCCAGCACGATGCCGGGAATGCCGACCACGAAGAACGCCACCCGCCAGCCAAACCACTCGTTCATCCAGCCGCCGACAAAAAAGCCGAACAGAATGCCGACAGGAATGCCCAGGGAGTAGATGCCCAGCGCAGTCGCGCGCTGATTGGGGGGATAGTAGTCCGCCAGCATGGAATGCGCCGGCGGCGAGCAGCCCGCCTCGCCCACGCCGACGCCAATGCGGTAGGCCAGTAACTGCCAGTAGTTCTGGGCCAGGCCCTGGGCCGCGGTGAACACGCTCCAGATGCCCACTGCGGCGGCAATCAGGTTGCGGCGGTTGGCGCGGTCGGCGTAACGGGCGATGGGAATACCCATCAGCGTGTAGAACACGGCGAAGGCGAGCCCGGTCAGCAGGCCCATGGCGGTATCCCCGACCCCGAGCTCCAACCGGATCGGTTCCACCAGAATGCCGAGAATCTGCCGGTCGATAAAATTGAAGGTGTAGGCAATAACCAGAATGGTCAGCACGTAGCGACGCGTGCCGGCGCCAAAGGATTCCGACGGCGCCACGGCACCCGGGCGGATATCTGTCAAGACGGCTTCTCCCTGCAGTGTTATAGATTATGTGCTGGTGGAGTTGCGATACTCGCGCTCTGCACAATACCTGTGACGGTCCGTCAGGGGAAGAGCGTTCAGGCCATGGCGTGGCTACTGGTGCCGCGCAGGGCCATAAACCCCAGGCTCACCAGGGAACAGGCGAACATGCACAGAGTCACGGCCAGCAGAGTTTGCGGTAACAGCGTGCTGAGCCCGCTGGCGATGCCACCCAGGCTGAAAGTGGCGGTGCCCATCAGGGCTGCTGCCGAACCGCTGCTGGCCGGGAAATATTCCAGGAAGCCGGCCTGGTTGTTGGGGCTCATGGCGCCCAGGGCACCGGCGTAAAGCATCATCCCCGGCAGGAACGCGAACACCGGGCCATCCAGCAGGGCAACCCCCAGCAACCAGACCGCGGCCGCTGCCTGGGCCACGGTAGCGCCACGGAGGATCTGTAGCGAAGGCATGCTGTTTAGAAGCACGCGGTTCAGCAGGTTGCAGCCGAACATGGCGACAATGTTGCAGGCGAACAACAGGGCGAAGGCATCGCGCGATTGCCCGTAATGGACCTGATAGATGAAGGCGGACCAGGTTACAAAGATGATCAGGCCACCGAAGCCCGCGGTCTGCCAGCCGATATGCGGCAGCGCCCGGCGCTCGCTCAGTACCCCCAGGTACCGTGCCACCATGCTGATACCGCCCGGCCCAACCGGCGGCCGGCGCGGCCCCTTGAACACCGTGACCGTTAACAGCGGCAGCAGCAACAGGGCGTAGATACCGAGAAAGACGAAGATGATCCCCCAGTCACCGAGGCGCAGCAGCAGCGTGCCGATGGTCGGGGCGATCGCCGGCGCCACGATGGCCACCAGGCCGATCATCGAGAACAGCTTGGCGGCCTGCAGTCCGTTTACCCGATCGCGGACCAGGGCCGGTATGGAGACCGCGGTGAAGCCGCCGCCGAGAGCCTGCACCACCCGGCCCAGCAGCAGCGATTCAATGGTCTGTGCCTGGGAGAGAAAGAAGCTGGCGCCGGCAAACAGCAGCAGCCCCGTGACCAGCACCCGGCGGCGCCCGAAGCGGTCAGACAGCGCGCCGCCCACCAGTTGCCCCAGGGCTATCGCGAACATATAGACCGAAATGGACAGGGAAACCACGTTGATTTTCACGCCCATGGCGGCCGCAATGTCGGGAAACGCGGGCAAATAAGTGTCGATGGCGAAGGGCCCGAGCATCATGGTGAAGCCAAGGGCAAACACGATCGCCAGCGGCGTATGCTGGGACTGGGTCATGCGGGTTCCGGATGGTGTTCAGCGAACCCACCCGCAGGGGTGGGCCAAAAGCCAACAGTATAGCACGCTCGAAAAACTCACTATCTGGAGATTCAGCAACAAATGCCTTGTATACGCAGGACCCCAGGCCAATTATCGAGACACACCTCAGTCTGCCGAAGCAGTACACAACGGCCTCTATAAAGGACGACATTATGAAAAGACTAGCGCTTGCTGTCGCAGTTGCACTGCCTCTCTCAGTAATGGCCGAGCCCGCAAACAACACCAGCCACGCCAGCTATATCGTCATGCTAAAACCCGGAAATGCGGCTGCAGGTGGCGTCGCAGCCAGGATCGCCCGAAACAGTGGCGGTCGCGTCGGCTATGTCTATGAAAATGTCCTGCAGGGTTTTTCCATCAGTGTGCCCGCCGCCGCTGTCGCGGGCATCCAGCGCAACCCGAATGTACTCAGCATTGAACCGGACTTGGCCGTAACGACCTTCGACCAGCTTGTACCGACCGGCATAGATCGCAGTCTGGCTAATTATCAGGCGCTTTCCCTAAACTCTACCGATGACTACCGGGTAGATGCGGATGTGGCAGTTCTGGACACCGGAATAGACGTGGACCACCCGGATCTGAATATCGTGGGTGGCGCCAATTGCCTCTACACGACGGGCGGTGGCACGGCGTACTGCGAGGATGCGGAAACCGGTGACGATGACCATTACCATGGAACACATGTCGCAGGCTCGATCGCCGCGCTGGACAACGGTATTGGTGTGGCAGGAATCGCTCCGGGCGCCCGTTTGTGGGCTATCAAGGTGCTTGATTCTCAGGGGTCCGGAACACTATCCGGCATTATCGCCGGCATCGACTGGGTCGTCGCCCAGGGCAGAATCGAAGTTATCAACATGAGCCTCGGCGGTAGTGGCAGCAGCAATGCCATGAACAAGGCCGTCGCCAATGCGGTGAAGAGCAACGTGACTGTCGTTGTTGCCGCGGGCAACAGCAATGCGGACGCCGCAGGCTTCACCCCGGCCAATGCGCCCGACGCAATCACCGTATCCGCGCTGGCCGACTTTGACGGCCTGCCGGGCGCACTGAGTGCTCCGACCTGTCGGTCCGACCGGGACGACTCTCTCGCCGACTTCAGCAACTGGGGGGCGGTGGATATCGCGGCGCCCGGTGTGTGTATTCTGTCGACCATTCCCGTTGAGCAGGGCAGTTATGGGACGATCAGCGGCACATCGATGGCAGCGCCGCACGTAGCCGGTGCTGCCGCCATCCTGGCCAGCAACGGTCAGGGGCCTTCCGCCATCCGTACGACTCTGCTCACCAGCGGCAACTATAATTGGGTCGATGATTCCGGAGATGGCGTAAAAGAGCCACTATTGGCAATCAGCAACTTCACGCCCGATTTCGTCGCAACCGACGGCGGTGGTGACGAGCCGAGCAGCCCCGAGGAGCCGAACAGCAATCCGGTTGCCAGCTTCAGCACAAACTGTAGCGACCTTAGCTGCAGCTTCGACGGCTCGGCCTCCACGGATGACGGCTCCATAACGGCCTATGAATGGACCTTCGGCGATGGCTATACTGCCAACGGGCAGTCCGTGACCCACGCTTACAGTACCGAAGGTACCTACAACGTTGTCCTGACGGTCGTGGATAATGAAAGTGCAACCGGCACCTCCCGTGAGGAGGTCACTGTCAGTGCAGCGAGCAGCGCGAGTATCAACTTGACAGCCACCGGCTACAAGCAACGTGGCGTCCAGAAGGCTGATCTCACCTGGGGCGGTGCGACCACAGAGATGGTCGCTATCTACCGTGATGGCAGCATCGTCGCTACTCCATCCAACAGTGGAGCCTACACAGACAACATTAATCAGCGCGGCGGCGGCAGTTATAACTACTCGGTCTGCGAAGCCGGCACCACGACCTGTTCTTCCACTGTCGTTGTCACTTTTTGACGCCGGCTTCACACCCGGGTCAACACCTTTGCCACAAAAGCGCCAGCGGCCGCGTGCCGGCGCTGGTCGCCTCCGGCATGTACCTGTCACTGGCGGTGGAGGTATGGTGCGCCGAATGATTTACATGGATACGCGTGCAAGAGTTGCGTAGAGTAAAGCCTGCGCCACGAGGGCCACTGGACCGGAGCGCCGGTCCGAAACTTTGATCAAGGAGCTATCCATGAATGTAGAAGTAGGTGGCCTGCTGGGCCTGATCTGGCTGGCATTGGTTATCTGGGCCATCATCAAGGTGGTGAAGAGTTCTGCGAGCGATCTCGCCAAAGTACTGTGGATTCTGCTCCTGCTGCTGGCACCGGTAGTCGGGCTGATTATCTGGGCGCTGCTGGGTCCCAAGGGGTAGCAGGTTCGCCCAGCACCTCCGCCCGGCAGGGCGGGTCGGAACGGCACACCCTCCCCTGCCAGCTCAGGTCGCGCTGGCGGGGGTTTAGCATGCGGAACCCGGCATTTCCGGTGCCCTACTCCGGGGTCAGGGTAATCTCGATATTGCCGCTGATGGTGAGTTTCATGCCGGCGGCTGCGGCCTCGGCAATCAGTGCGGCCATGTCCCCCTTGGTCTGGCGCAGTTCACTGATGCGCCTGGCCGACGCGGGGTCGGTTTCACCAAAGCGCTCCCGGCGACTCCAGTTGTTGCGCTGATGAAAGCTGATCTTGTCCTCTATCAGCGTCATCAACAGCTGGTTGGCCTCTTCCGGATAAAACACCCCGTTGATCAGCCGGTAGCTCCGCGTGTCTGCCTCGTTTTTCATGCGCTCTTCCTTACAGGTATTTGTCAGTGACCGCGCCTTCCGATGCCGACGCCACGGTTTTGGCGAATTTCGCCAGCAGGCCGCGAGTGTAGCGCGGGGGCGGTGGCTGCCAGCGAGCAAGGCGCGCCGCTATCTCGGCCTCAGTCAGCTGGACGTCAATGCGCGACGTTTCCGCATCAATCAAAATGCCGTCGCCGTCCTCGACAATGGCGAGCGGGCCACCCTCGCTGGCTTCCGGCGTAATGTGCCCGACCACGAAACCGTGGCTGCCACCGGAAAAGCGGCCGTCGGTGATCAGGGCGACATCGGCGCCCAGGCCCCTGCCCATGAGTGCCGAGGTGGGGCTCAACATCTCGCGCATGCCGGGCCCGCCGCGGGGCCCCTCATAGCGAATCACCAGGACATCGCCCTTTGTTACGCGGCCGTCGAGAATCGCCTGCAAAGCCTCCTCTTCGGAATGAAACACCCGCGCCGTGCCGGCAAAACGCAGGCCTTCCTTGCCGGTAATCTTGGCCACCGCGCCTTCGGGCGCCAGGTTGCCGCGCAGGATCATCAGGTGGCTGTTGCGCTTGATCGGGTTGTCGAAGGCGCGAATGATATCCTGCGAGGCCGGGTAAGGTGCCACCTCCGCCAGGTTCTCGGCGAGGGTGTTGCCGGTCACGGTGAGGCAGTCGCCGTGCAGCAGCCCGCGCTCCAGCAACATTTTCAGCAATGGCTGGATGCCACCAATGGCAATCAGCTCCGACATCATGTACTTGCCGCTGGGCCGCAGATCCGCGAGCACGGGCACTTTCTCGCCCACCCGCACGAAGTCGTCGAGGCTCAGTTCCACCTCTGCCGCATGGGCCATGGCCAACAGATGCAGCACCGCGTTGGTGGAGCCGCCGAGGGCGATGACCGTGGCGATCGCATTCTCGAAAGCCTCCCGGGTCATGATATCCGAGGGCTTGATGTCGCGCTCCAGCAAGGCCAGCACAGCAGCCCCCGCGCGCCGGCAGTCCTCCGCCTTGGAGCGGGACACCGCCTCCTGTGCCGAGCTGTTGGGCAGGCTCATGCCCAGCGCCTCAATGGCGGACGCCATGGTATTCGCAGTGTACATGCCGCCGCAGGAGCCCGGACCGGGAATCGCGGTCTCCTCGATCTGCTTCACCTCAAGCAGGCTCAGGTCACCGCGCGCGTGCTGGCCCACCGCCTCGAACACCGAAATAATGTCCGTATGATTTGCCCCGGGCTGGATCGTGCCGCCGTAGACAAACACCGCAGGCCGGTTGAGCCGGGCGATGCCGATCATGCAGCCCGGCATGTTCTTGTCGCAGCCGCCGATTGCCACCAGGCCGTCAAAGCCTTCGCAGCCGCCTACCGCCTCTATCGAGTCGGCGATGATCTCCCGCGACACCAGCGAGTACTTCATCCCTTCCGTGCCGTTGGCAATGCCGTCGGAAATGGTGATGGTGTTGAATATCACGCCCTTGGCACCGGCCGCATCCGCACCGGCACAGGCCTCGTCGGCGAGTGCGTTGATATGCATGTTGCAGGGCGTGACCATGCTCCAGGTGGAGGCGATACCAATCTGCGGTTTGCGGAAATCCTCGTCGGTAAAGCCCACCGCACGCAGCATGGCCCGGGCGGGTGCTTTCTCGATGCCATCCACGACCTGGGATGAGTGTTTACGTGTGTCTTTCACAGTGTACGGACCTCCGGACTAATGAGTGTTTATACGAAGCGCCTCCGCCCACAGCGGCGCCAGACGGTCGGCATACCAGGGCGAGACATCCACGGCGGGCGGCAGGCCACCTGCAAGCCAATCCCGCAGGCGCACGGCAAGGGCCTGCTGGTCGCCCTCGGGGTAACGACAGGCCGGGGGATACTGTTCCGGGTAGCACAGGGCATCCGGCACCAGCGGCCGGGCACCGGCGCTCGCAGCCTCCAGCATCGCCAGCCCCTGGAACTCGTGGCGCGCGGTGCTGACAGCGATGCTCGACCGGCCCAGCAAGGCCCGATACTCCGCCAGCGGCAGCCGGCCGTCGGCGACAATTCGCTCCGGCAGCGCCTCGCGCAGCCGCGCCAGCGCCGGCGGCACCCGGCGCGGACGCTTGCCCAGCAGGGCGAGCCGGAACGGCACACCCTCCCCTGCCAGTTCGATCATTGCCTCGGCGAATAGCTCCGGCGCCTTGTCGTGCTCCCAGCGGTGGTTCCAGAGTACCAGCTGGGGATCCCGCTCCGCCGCAGCGGGCACTGGTTCGATGGGCACCGGACACAGGGCACACTTCTGTTTTAGCCGTTCTACAATGCCGGGCGGCACCGCATCCGGCATTTGCGCCAAGAGCTCCGCGACGCCCCGCAGGTAGCTGTCGCGGTTGAAGGCGGAATTGAACAGCAGCCGGTCCGCTGCCAGCCCCCCGTAGAGCTGGACCATGCGCGGCTCCAGCCAGTGGCTCTGGCGGTCGCTGAGTGGATAGGCAAACTGGTTCTCGTGGAAATAGTAGCGCGCCGGCACTCCGGCCAGGTGCGGGTGCAGGCCCTTCAGGGTCGCCAGGTCCACCATCGAGGTGGCCAGCAGCAGGTCCGGCGGCTCGGCTGGCAGCGCATCCAGCCAGGACAGGGGGTTGCCGCGGATGCGCCAGGCGAAGTGGCGCCCGGGCAGCTCCAGCCGCTGCCAGTCCACCTGGGTCTGGGACGCCAGCAGCCAGTCCGCCCAGGCGGCGTGGCTGTCGGCGCGATAGGCGGAGAGGAGCCAGAGCTTAGGGCGGCGGGCCTGGGCTGCTCTGTCGGTCATACCGGATACTGGAACCCGACACTCTCCTCGGTAACGCGCCACAACCGCGCCGCCGCCTCATCATCCCGCGCCCAGGGCTTGGGCCGCACCGGCTTGCAGTCGACAAAGTATTCCCCGCTGACCCCCGCTACCTCATCACTGCTGCACAGGTAGATGGAGGTCTGCGCGCCTTTCTCGGGGGAGCGGAAAAATGGCTTGAGCAGGAGGGGCACCACGCGGCTCACCAGGCCGCCGTTCTGCTTGCCCAGCGAGGTGGATACGGCACCCGGATGCAGGCTGTTCACCGTCACCGGGTAATCCGCCAGCCGCTGCGCGAGGCTGCGGGTGAACAGGATATTCGCCAGCTTGGAGCGGCCGTACTCGCGGAAGGTCTTGTAGCCCTGCTCCGCGTGGAGATCATCAAAGCCCATATCGCGCACGAAATGGTGGGCCGCGGAGGCGACGTTTACGATGCGCGCGCCGGGCACCTCCTGTATCGCAGGCAGCAACAGCCCGGTCAGCAGGAAAGGCGCGAAGTGGTTGACCGCCAAGGTTTCCTCGAACCCATCCACCGTGGTCCGGCGGCTGGTATTCACCACCCCGGCATTGTTGAGCAGGACATCAATCGGGCGCCCCAGCGCCAGGCACTCCTGCGCCGCCTGGCGCACGCTGGCAAGGCTGGCCATGTCCATCTCCACCACTATCGGCGCCGCACCGCCCGCGGCCGTGATCTCCCCTGCCAGCGCCGCGCCCTTCTCCGGGCTGCGGCACAGCAGGGTCAGCGTGGCGCCCTGTGCGGCCAGGGCGAGCGCCGTGGTGTGGCCAATCCCCGCGGTGGGGCCTGTGATCAGGACATGCTTGCCTTGCAGGGTCATGGTGGGCCTCCTGGCCGTGTGATCCGAGCGACTGATTATAGAGGTATGACCCTGAGGCTGCAGCCATTCACCGGGGGGCAGCAAAACCAGCCCACCTACGGCGGCCGCACCTTGCGCGCGATAGGCTCCAACAACTCGACTTCGGCAACCCACAGGTCATGGTCCGATGGAACCCACTGCCCCTAAAAATCTTCTGGCGCCAAAATCTCCGCGGAAACCCCGTTCAGGCGAATGTCAAAGCAGCCGCGATGTAACTGACGGTGGTGGAATCGGCACAGCGTCACCAGATTGTCCAGCCGCGTTTCTCCGCCCTCCGCCCAGTGCTGGATGTGGTGGGCATCCACATACTCCGATTCCTGGCAGCCGGGATACTGGCACACGCCGTCCCGCTCGCGCAGGGCGCGTCGAATAGGCCCAGGCACAATCCGCGATTTTCTGCCCACGTTCAGCACCTTGCCGGCGTCGTCTTCCAATACGGTGACCAGGGACGCATCGCAACTCAGCCGCCGCGCGGTAGCGGGCGACAGCCACGGTTTATCCTCGAAGTGCGCCCGCCCATGGCTGCAACACACGCCCGAGCGCTGTTCGCGCAGGGTGTTGATGTCCACGTGCATCACAACCTGGCATCGCTCTGCCCCCTTCAAGCCCTGCAAGCCCTTGTAGTCCGGCCCCGTGGCTAAAAAGTGCTCCACCATGGTCACCAGTGCATCGGCACGCACCTGGTTCATGTGCTGCGAAAAAGTTTCAGCGGAAATTTTTTCCTCCGCCCGCGCGTAGGCAAGATGGTCCGGCAACGCCTCACTCACGCTGATTTCAGAGTTCGTACCCGCCTTTGCTTCATTGCGCTGCAGAATCTTCCGCGCCACCGCCTGCATGCGCGCCTTCTGCTTGGCCTGCCACTCCTCCTTGCGCTCCTCCTCCAGCGGCCGGGCCACGGCCTGCAGGGCCTTCATGACGAGTTGGCCCTGCTCCGGTGGCAACTTGGCATGGATGATCCACATGCCATCCTCGTCCTGAAACCAGTAGAGCTCGCGGGCCAGCTCGCGGATGGCTTCGGCATCCAGCGACGGCGTGGCGTCACTCTCGGCTGCATCGCCGGCATGGCCGGCAGCGGCACCCTCTTCAGGCTCCCATTCCAGCAACCCCGCCAGCCCCGGCTCCGCGACGGGTTCGTATCTACTCACCAGCTTCTCCAGGTGACCAGCGCTGTTCTGCTGCGCCAGGTGCACCATAAACCCCTCATTCTCAGGCGTGGCCACGCGGGTAATGGCGCGCACCTTGGAATAGGAAATACCACCCTCCGAGAAGGCCTCGTTTATCTCGGAAAGCGCTTCCAGTTGCCGCGCCACCCGCACCTTCTCCCGCGCAGCGCCCAGGGTGATGCCGCAATGGGCCACCAGCCAGTGGGCGCAGGAGCGCATCGTTCCCTGTTCGCGCCAATCGCCCCGGCGATCAAACTCGGCGATCATCCGCAACAGGTGGTGATTCGCTGCATTCATCTGCGCCCAATGGAGAGTGATCGCCTGACCCAGCTGCGCCCCATTTAACCGCTGCGGCCGATCTTCCACAATCGCTGGCATGCCCATGACAAAGCCCCAATACTGTATGTATAACCAGTATTTTAGCCAAACCGCACTGCCACCCCAAGGACCGAATTTCATCAAATTCGGCCACCCGGCAAAATAGGGTCAAGCCAGCACGAGATATCGGTAAAAGGCTGCTGTTAACGCTTGCCTGACTGCCGGTTAATGGCACCCATTCGCGGACAACCCGAAACCCAGCAACCGCCCCGTCACCCCCAGCAACAGCGCTTTCACACGGAGGTCTGCGCGCAGGCGGGTGGAGTCGAGCAGGGTCTCCCGGGCAATCGCAGGCACGTGGGTGCCGGCCTGGCGACCGTGAACGACGAGGGGAGGAAACGGAGAAACGCCGCGAACGGCAGGCAACGCTGTCAAGGGGCACCTCTTAAGTGCTTTGCGAAATGCGGCCGCACAAGCTGGATCTCAAATGCCCGGTTCGTCACCTGAGCCACACAACCGCCCAAAATGGCGAATCGGGGCGGGAGGTCAATAGCGTTAAGGCTTCGACTACCCCAGTAACTTGACGTTTTGACGCTATAGCGCTTAAACGCTACAGTGCCTGGTGGACAACCTTTCGAGGCGGATGCCGATGACAACTTCCACCAAGCGTTCCACCATTTACTTTGACCGGGACATACACGCCGCTTTACGGCTGAAGGCAGCTCACTCCAACAAGTCACTATCTGAACTGGTTAATGACGCCGTCCGGGCCTCACTGGCCGAAGACCAGGAGGATCTCGCGGCTTTTGAAGACAGGGTAAATGAACCGAAAATCACCTATGAAACGCTTCTCAACGACTTGAAGAAGCATGGCAAGCTATAAACTGCTGTTTCGGAAATCGGTCGCTCGCGATCTTCGCTCGGTACCGCAACGCGACCTGAAACGCATCCTCGCCCGTCTGGAAGCCCTGGCGGAAGACCCGAGGCCCAAAGGCTGCGAAAAGCTTTCCGGGCAAGAGCGCTATCGCGTCCGCCAAGGCCTGTATCGGATTATTTATGAGATCAGTGACTCGGTGCTGACGGTGACCGTTGTGAAGGTGGGCCATAGTCGCCATGTTTACCGGTAAGCGGTCCGCTCAGCCCTAGAACGGAATATCGTCATCCCCATAACCCGGATCCCCATCCTGACCCGGCATGCCCTGCTGGTAGCTGTCATACTCCGCAGCGGGTACGGTTGAGGCATCGGCCGCAGATATCTTCCAGCCCTGCAGGTTGTTGAAGTAGCGCCCGTTGTATTCCCGGCCGCGAATGTCGAAGGTGACCGTGACTTCCTGCCCCGGCTGCAGGCCATCCAGCAGGGCGATCTTGTCCTGCACGAATTCCAGGTTGATCTCCTGCGGATACTTGCCATCCTCGACGATGACCACCATTTCGCGCTTGGTAAAGCCGCTGTTGAAGGTTTGCGGTTCCTGGATGAGCTTGATCTTGCCGGTCAAATCGTAGGCCACGCGGCGGGTCTCCTTGTGTAGTGATTGCGGGGCCCGGTGCGGGCCCCGCTGGCGTTTCCGCGAAAACGCGAAACAGGACGGAAGCTTGCGCAGTCCTGCAACCAGAGTCAATGGGCGTGCCCGTACCGAGCAGCGCCACAGTACCTGAAATGACAAGCTCCAGGGCCTTTGTGGACATGGTGCTCCCCAGCCGGTGGCGTAGTATCTGGCAGACACCGCCACAACAAACGCCAGGGGAAGGAACATGCTTCAACCATACCATTGCGGGATTCGGACCCGCAGCGTCCGCATCTCGCTGGCGATGGCCATGGCCAGCGGCTTGAGTCTCGGTGTCAATAACGCTGGTGCGGCGCTGGAAGAAATCGTCGTCACCGCCCAAAAGCGTCAGGAAAGTTTGCAGGATACTCCGATTGCGGTCTCCGCCTTTACCGCCACGGCAATTCAGGACAAGGGCATCCAGAATATTGCGGAAGTCGCCGCCTTTACACCGAATCTGGTGTTCGACACGACCTCCCCGGTCAGCGGCCTGTCCTCCGGCGCGGTGGTGTTTATCCGCGGTATTGGTAATACCGACTTCAGTCTGACCACCGACCCGGGAGTAGGCACCTATATCGACGGTGTCTACATGTCCCGCTCCGCCGGCGGGGTGCTAGACGTGCTGGACGTTGAGCGGATCGAGGTGCTGCGCGGGCCTCAGGGCACGCTGTTCGGCCGCAATACCATCGGTGGCGCAATCAGCATTACCTCGCGCAAGCCGGCCGATACGCTGCAGGGCACGCTGGAACTCACGGCCGGCAACTTCGAACGGCGCGACGCTCGCGGTTCCATCGATGTCCCGCTGACGGCGCGCCTGCGTTCCACCTTCGCAGTCTCGAGCAAGCAGCGCGACGGGTACGTGGACCGGGTGCTGGTCGGCGACAAGCTGGGCAACGAGGATCAGCTGGCACTGCGCGGCACCCTGGTGTTCGAGGCCAGTGACGCATTGGAGTTCCAATTCAGCCTGGATCACACTCGCATCGACGAACAGAGCGCCGGCTCCAGCCTGGTGGCCTTTACGCCCGGCGCGGGCACCGTGGGCTGGAGCCTGGCCAACTTCGGCGACGTGGGCCAGGGCCTCGCTGCACTGTCCCAGTATGTGACGACCGACCGGGACCGCAGCTTCGCCACCGGGCGCAATGGCACTCAGCTGGATATCACTGGTGGCTCGCTGATCAGCTCGCTGCGCCTGGGCAACGCAGACCTGAAGTACACCGTTGCGCTCAGGGAAACCGAGGGCGAGTTTTTCCGCGACCCGGACAACTCCCCCGAAGTGATCACCGAGACCCTGAACCCGGACTATGAGCACCGTCAGCTCAGCCATGAACTGCAGCTCACAGGCAGCGCCCTGGACGATCGCCTGCAATATATCGCCGGTCTGTACTACTTTGAAGAAGAAGGTACCGACAATGTGTTTGTCCCGGTGCACCTGCCGACTCCAGACCTGAGCGCTGGCTTTCCGGCGGTGATCAGCAACTTCGCCGACGTGGATAACAACAGCGAGGCAGCCTACCTGCAGCTGGGCTGGTATCTGAACGACCGCTGGTCGGTGACCGGTGGTGTGCGCCACACCCGGGACGAGAAGCGCTTCGATTACACCCAATATATCGGCGCCGATCTAGATGGGGGGCCACTGCCTTTCTTCCCCGGCGCGGTCAACGAAGACGGTATCTTCAGCCCCGGCCTGGCGCCACTGGTGGGCAACGGCAGCGGCTCCACCCGCGATGCGTTCGAGGAAACCACCTACAAGCTGGGGCTGGAAGCGACCCTGGATGACGGCACCCTGCTCTACTACAGCTTTTCCCAGGGATTCAAAAGCGGCGGCTTCGTGCTGCGCTACGTCGAGGCTGTGCCGGAAATTCGCAGCTTCGAACCGGAAACCCTGGACAGCCACGAACTCGGGCTGAAGTGGCAAAGCCCGGATGATCGCTTGCGACTCAATGCGGCGATCTTTCATGCCGACTACGACCAGGTCCAGGTCACCTTTTTTGACAGCTTGGGCGGCCCCATAACCGCCAACGCCGGCACAGTGGATATTAAGGGCCTCGAGCTGGAACTGACGGCTATGCCGACCGAGCGCTGGTTGCTGGAGGCCGGCTACGGCTACATCGACGCGAGCTACGACGAGATTAATCCTATCCCCGGCCTGTCGCTGTCCATTGACAAGAATGCCAAGCTGGTCAATACCCCCGAGCAATCCTTTAATCTGGGCCTGGAGTACAGCTGGTTGCAGGCAGGCAATGAGTGGGCGCTACGGGTCGACTACAGCTACTCTGACGACGTGCACAATGATTCTCAGAACTCGCCGTTCCTGTTTCAGCGCGCTTACGACAACTGGAACGCGTCCCTGCGCTATTCAATCGGCGAACGCATTGACCTGGTGCTGTTTGGCAAGAACCTCGCAGACGAACGCTACATTGAAAGCGGGGATTCCAATTTCGGCCTCGGTTTCCACGAGGCCAACTACAATCGCCCCCGGGAATACGGCATCACCGCCCGCTACCGGTTTCTGTGAGCAACGGCCACAGCATCAATCGATTCAAGGAGCATCACATGCAGAACTATCAGGCCGCCGTGGTACAGGCCGCACCGGTATTCATGGACCTCGATGCCTGCGTCGACAAGGCCAGCGGCCTGATCGAGCAGGCTGCTCGCCAAGGTGCAAGCATTATCGCCTTTCCGGAGTGCTGGTTTCCCGGGTATCCCTGGTGGATCTGGCTGTCGGCCACCGCACACAATCTGAAGTACTTCCAGCAATACCACGCCAATAGCATGGTCGTAGGCGGGCCGGCCTGCCAGCGCCTGGCCGCGGCGGCGCGGGACAACCGCATTTTTGTCTCAGCCGGTATCAGCGAGCGTGACCACGGCTCCCTGTATATCGCCCAGCTGCTGTTTAACGACCGCGGTGAATTGGTGCGGGCAAGGCGCAAACTCAAGCCTACTCACATGGAACGCACCGTGTACGGCGAGGGCGATGGCAGCGACCTTGCAGTAGTGGACACGGCCCTGGGGCGCGTCGGCCAGCTCTGTTGCTGGGAACATCTGCAGCCCCTGAGCCGCTACGCAATGTACAGCCTCCACGAGCAAGTACACATCGCCGCCTGGCCTTCGTTCAGCTGCTATCCCCAGGCCTTTGCCTTGGGACCGGAGGCCAACAAAGCAGTTTCGCTGGTCTATGCGCTGGAGGGCCAGTGCTACGTACTCGCACCCTGCGGAGTGATTTCGGCGGAGATGATCGAGATGCTGGTGGAAACCGAAGCGCAAGCGGAGCTGATCAGCGCCGGCGGCGGCCACGCCCAGATCTATGCACCGGACGGACGCCCACTCTGCGATCCGCTGGAAGAGCATGCGGAAGGCCTGCTGCTCGCGGAGCTGGATCTGGGGGCAATCAGCATCGCCAAATCTTTTGCCGACCCGGTTGGGCACTATTCCCGACCCGACGTTACCCGACTACTGCTCAACTGCAAGCCACAGCCGCCGGTGGAAGAATTTACAGCGGAGTTCAAAGAGGTGATTATTGATACTTCCGAGCCGGAACAGGATCCAGGAGTGAATTGATCATGCCCAGAAACAACACACCACCGGATTGGCAGCCGCCCGCCCCCGCCTGGCAATCAGTCTGGCAGGAGCCGGCGGATCCGCTGATCTCTGCGTACTTCGGGCTGCAGGGCGACGACCCTGCGAAGCTGGATGCCTGGGCACGCGACGCGTTGCAAGGTGCCCTGGGACCACTGTCACTCGAGCGCGGCAGCTTCCGCGACCAGGCCGGTGCCACCAACTTTCTGTACATTGCCTACTGGCGCGAATCTGTTTACCAGCAATGGTGGCGCGAGCACGAGGCGTGGTGGGACAGCGCGCAGCGCCTAGAGGATGGTGTGGGTTACTGGCGCGAGATCATATTGAGCCCCCTGGAGCGCCTGGAGACTCTGCATTCCACGCCCACACCCCATGGCGCTGGAGTATGCGCCGCGGGGGTGGAAGGCCCTATCCTGGAACACGGCTATGCGGGCGGGGCCCGGGACCGCATTCCCCTGTCCGCCAGCCATTGCCTGCGCGAGACTGCCAACATCGATCAACTGCTGCCCACGACTGTCACCAGTGACCCACGGCGCGTACGAGTCACTGCGCCCGAGAACATGTGCGTGATACGCTCCGGCCAGAACTGGTCACACTGCAACCCGGCGGAAAAAGCCTACTACCTTGAACAGGTGCACCCCGTGTTGCTGGAGGGCATGCGTTTCCTGCGCGACAACCCGGCCGCCAGCAGCTGTTTTTCGATGCGCTTCGTGGGTCAACATGACACGCAATGGCAGCCGCTGGAGGAGAGTTTTGGGCTGGGCTACGCTACTGATATCCACGCCTTCGAGAACTGGGCCAGAGATCACCCCACCCATGTGGCGATCTTCGACAGCTTCATGCAGATGGTGGCAACCTTTGGCGAGACGATGCAGCTGCGTCTGTGGCATGAAGTCAGCGTCCTGCCGCGCGAGGGCAGTGAGTTTGAGTATATAGGCTGCCATCCGCAAACCGGACTGCTGCGCCACTGCCGCTACCCACTGCCGACCGGCGCTGCCGGACAGGAGTAAACGCACCCATGGGTCCTGTAATCAGCGACGGCTACCGCAAGCGCACTGCCGACCATCAGCCCGGCGAGCGCTTTTCGTATTGGTGTGATTTTATCTGCGACGAGTTCGTCAAACTTGATTGTGAGAGTCGTGACAGACAGGGCTTTCATGGTGAACTGCGCGGCGGTGTCGGTATTGGCAAGCTGCGCTTTTCGGAAGTCATCTCGGACGCTCAGCTTGTCACCCGCTCACGTCGCCAGATCGCCCGTTCCGGGGAAGAGGACTTCCTGATCAGCTTCCAGCTGGCCCAGCAGGGGTTGATCCAGCAAGGTGGACGCCAGGCAGTGCTGAATCCCGGCAGCTTCGCGTTGTACGACAGCACTGAGCCCTACTCGCTGACCTTTAACGAGCCCTTCCACCAGTTCGTTGTCCAGATGCCCAAGGAAGTATTATCGCGCCACCTGATCAACC
This sequence comes from Haliea sp. E1-2-M8, assembly GCF_030649675.1. Taxonomy (GTDB): domain Bacteria; phylum Pseudomonadota; class Gammaproteobacteria; order Pseudomonadales; family Halieaceae; genus Haliea. The sequence goes on from NZ_JAUTDR010000022.1 coordinate 67,070, forward strand.
CGGAGCAGTACACCGCCATTGCAGTTTCCGGCAACTCCGGGCTGGGGTCGGTGCTCAGCACCTTTCTGTTTTCGCTGATGCGAGAACTGGACACGGTGCAGCGGGCACCCGGTGAACTGGCTGAGAACCTGGTTAACATGATTGCCTTGGCCTTCAGCTCCTCCGTGATGCTGGAGCAGGTCGGGGAGCACTCGCTGGCGCGGGAGGCCATCAAGCGCCGTATCAGGCAGTATATCGACAATAACCTGTGCGACCCCCGGCTCTGCAACAACAAAATCGCAGCCGCTCAGAGTATCTCCATTCGCTATCTGCACAAGTTGTTCCAGGATGAAGAGGAAACCCTGCATACACTCATCCTGCACCGACGCCTGGAACAAAGTCGTCAGTTGCTGGCCGACCCGGCCTACTGCGGCCACAGTATAGAATCTATCGGCTACAGTGTCGGTTTCTCCAGCCCCGCGCACTTCTCGCGCGCATTCAAGAAACGGTTTGGCGTCAGCCCCAGTGACGTGCGTTGACGGGTGAGTAGCACTCCAAACATACCGGAAATTGCCCCAGGAATATTGGGGAACCGGATCGTGGAAGCCCCGGTCGCCCTGGTTTTTGTGCTCTCAGCTACAGGACTTCCGCTTCCTCGATGAACGGTGGCAATGGCGCGCCATCCTCGCCCCGGAGCTGGTGATCGAACGCCGCCTGCAGGCCGGTCGGGACCTCAGCCACGTCGTCAGCCCCAAAGTCGATGTAGCGCGGGTACAGTGGCGACAGGAGTGCCACCAGAATGCCGATCGCGGAGAACATGGCAAAGGCATCGGCGTAGCCGAATTCCTTCACCAGCAGGCCGACCAGGGGCGAGCCGGTTGCCTGCCCGAGTGCGACAGCCATGAATGGCAGGACCGGCCCCATGGACAGCCGGCCCGGCAACAGGCGGATGCTGGTCATCAGATAGAGCCCGGTCAGGCTCATGTAGCCGAGGCCAAAGACCAGCGCGGAAAATGCCGCGAGCAGCAGCTGACCCGGGCTGGCGGCGAGCAGTGCCAGGCTCGCGGACAACATCATCAGCATCAGCGCGTGGGTGATGGCCGGGTTGTTGCGATCGGCCAGGTCGGCCACCACGGCACCGCCGAGGCCAGCGATGCCAACCGCCAGCCACAACCACCCCGTCGCGCCGGGCGGCAAGGCACCCAGAGTGACCGCCAGATCGGGCGCGAAGATCCAGTAGGCGGAGGAGACGAAGCCCATGACGAATGCAAACAACGAGACCCTGAACAGACGCGACCATTGCAGTATGCTGATCGGAGGTGCCGGGGCGGCATTCGACGGCGTGATCCGCGACACCGAGGGAATGAAATACCACGCGGCCAGCACCCCGATGGCCGCCAGCACGGCAAAGGAGATGTAGGCAAAACGCCAGGCACTGGCCAGGAACAGCACCGCCGGCACGGCAACGAATACGCCAATACTGGTCCCCGCATTCATGACCGCACTCACGCGCCCGTGCAGCGAGCGTTCCACCAGCGCCTGCATCGCGGCGGTAAGGGCCGGCATCATCAGGCCGGTGCAGATGCCACAGGCGAAAACACCCAGGCCAAGGGATTGCGCGCCAGTGGCCTGGCTGATCAGCGCCAGACCACCGACACCAAAAGCGCCGGACAGCGCCGCCGTGTTGCGGGCACCGAGGCGATCGGCGGCGAACGGCGCCACCAGCGTGGCCAGCAAGAAACTGATGAGCGGCAGCGCGCCGATGATACCGATAACGTCCGGCGTCAGTTGCAGCTCGGCGCGTATAGGCGGCACGAACAGACCAAAAGCGAAGCGCGCGAGCCCGTAACTGATCGCGATCAGCGCTGCGCCGAACAGCGCGAACCCTGTGCTGGAAACAGACTTCATACCGGCTCCGCTATCAAGGGATGCGTGGCTTGATCGCTATGTACCTGTAACAGACTAGGAGCTTTATTGGCTGGGTTCAAGCGAGTCCAGGGCTGCGCCGGAGGCGCCTGCTCAACGGCCTCAATGCGCCGAAGTCGCCTCGCGCTGGTGCAGACTTTGCCGGCGTAGTGGAAGCCACAGGCACGCACGCAGCAGGCGTTTACCCGCGGCAACAGCCGCTACGATGCAATACGCGGGTCTTGGCTGCTCCCTGTGTAAGCCGCAGACCGAGGGAACTACGCGATCACGTGTAATCGATTGTTAGCTGTCCAACTCAACGTCTAAAAGAAACTTACGGAGTTGCCTTTCCTCTCTCATGACGTGAACAATAAAAACGGCAGCATCGTCGTGACGGTAGAAAACACGGCAAGGTCTGACATAGAGTCCCCGGTAGATTGAATTAGGCAGCTCTGGTGGGGTATGGCCGGAGTCAGGAAATTGCTCGAGCCGCTCTACTGCAGAGAAGATCTGCCTTACAAGGTTCGAAGCCGCGTCAGGCTTGTCCAGAGCAATATACTCCGCAATCGCCTCCAACTGGTCCAGTGCCGGGTCTGTCCATGTTATTTCAGCCACTTCTGCATCCGCTCCCTGGCCTTGCCATGGGAGGTAGTCCTACCCTCCAAAATTGCCCGCTCTCCCTTGGACAACTCTTCCAGCAGCGCCAATCTGCGCTGCATGAATTCATAATCCTGAACATCGACCAGGTAGGCTGATGGCTGGCCGTGTTCAGTTATCAGTACCGCCTCTTTGCTCTCATGCAGGTCAGCCAGGATCTTGGTCGCTTTCCGCTTCAGATTAGTTACCAGCTCAACTTTCATGGGCTACCCTCCTTCAAAGTGCCACTATAGTATCACCATCAAGAGGCCTCAGCGACATCGTGGTAGCCCGGATCATGACAGCTAACGCCCGCACCGTTCCTTGAACCATCTGATGCCCTTCTGCGAGCATCAACGAAGCTACCCCCGTCAATCGGCGGGATTCTCGTAAACCACGTAGATTTTGCGGGTGGGCTCCAGCACTTCCCACTCGCCTTCAAAGCCGGCGGGGACACAGACCTTGTCGCCAGGCGCCAGCTGCATTTCATTGCCCTCCAGGTCGCGCAGAATCGACCGTCCGGAGAGGATGTGAAAGTACTCGTTCTCGGTGTACTGCACCCGCCAGCAGCCGGGCTCCGCGCCCCACTCGCCAGCGAAAAATCGGTCGTCGGCCTCGAAGTGCAGGGTGTTGTGCTGCTCCGGGTGCCCCTTGACGAGCCGCTCGGCAGGTGTGGGGTAATACTCGGTAGCCGCGTTGCTGGTGGCGAAATTGACAAGATCGGAGACAGTTTTTGGCATGTTCAATTCCCGCAGTGGTTTGATTCGGTCTGGGCCAATCGTGCTATCGGCTCGGCCAGGGCGCAATAACCCCGAACGGGTACTCTCGGCTACAGCACCTGCCGGCGGAGGACAGGGCCAGCGCGAATGCACGGCACGAGGCTGCCAGTCCGGCCATTCAAGATGAAACGTGCCGGGTTTGGACGTACCAATTCGCCGTTAGAACTCACATGCTTAACGCTGATGATACTGCACAGGCTCCCGGCGTTTAGCGGTAGTGTCCCCATGAGTGGTGTAAATCTTCACGGTGGAGTGGCGGCCACCGTGGGTCTCCGTAAACTGGA
>NZ_JAUTDR010000023.1 GCF_030649675.1 Haliea sp. E1-2-M8
CGCGCATTGTTTGGCCTCCAACCTGCGATTGCGCTATTTTCCCTCATTCGAGGGAGTTTTTCAGCAACCTGTTAGGAGGTGCGTGTTCGTGAATTTCACAAGTCAATTGATTTAGAGGCGCGAGTCTTTGAGTCTATTTATGCTGTAGCCATCAAGTAGGCCTTTATACTTTTATCTTTGGGGATACGTACCTGTGAAGAACTACAATAATCGCCCCCGTGTGCTCGTCACTGGCGGAGCTGGCTTCCTCGGATCTCATCTCTGCGAGAGGTTGCTGAACGATGGCCACGACGTTTTATGTCTAGACAATTTTTTCACTGGTACCAAGGACAACATAGCGCATTTGTTGAAGGACCCTAACTTTGAGGTGATGCGCCATGATGTGACCTTTCCGCTCTATGTAGAGGTTGATGAAATTTACAATTTTGCTTGTCCGGCCTCACCAATCCATTACCAGCACGACCCTGTCCAGACAACTAAAACTAGCGTTCACGGCGCGATCAATGTGCTGGGCTTAGCGAAGCGCACCAAAGCCAAAATATTTCAGGCTTCCACTAGCGAGGTATATGGCGATCCTCAGGTCCATCCGCAGCCGGAATCCTATGTCGGCTATGTGAATCCGATCGGCCCACGCTCTTGTTATGATGAGGGCAAGCGCTGTGCAGAAACGCTGTTTTTTGATTATCATCGACAACATCGATTGAACATAAAGGTCGCCCGCATCTTTAATACGTACGGCCCGCGCATGCATCCCAATGATGGAAGAGTGGTGTCCAACTTCATCATGCAAGCACTTCGCAATGAGCCAATTACTCTTTTTGGAGACGGTACTCAAACGAGGTCGTTCTGCTATGTGGACGATCTAGTCGAAGGCATTGTGCGGCTGATGAATGGCGACGATAATTTGACGGGCCCTATGAACCTGGGTAATCCCGGAGAGTTTACCATGATTGAACTGGCAGAAACGATTCACAGCCTGATTGGCTCACGTTCTGCGTTTATCTACATGCCTCTGCCCGCAGATGACCCCAAGCAGCGACAGCCAGACATCACAATGGCGAAAGAGACTTTAGAATGGGAGCCAGGGATAACTTTGGAAGAGGGATTGAAGAAAACCATTGGATACTTTGACGCATTGCTGAAAGGCAGAGCCAATGGCTGACCTTTCTACACCTTCAAACCCCTTGAGCACGGCAGTGCTTTTTCTGATATTTAATCGTCCAGACACGACAGCTAAAGTTTTTGAAGAAATTCGTCGAGCCAAACCACCACGTCTATATGTGGCCGCTGACGGCGCACGCGATGGAAGGGAAGGCGAGAATGATCGAGTGGAAAGTGCTCGTTCCATTGCGACAGCTATAGACTGGCCATGCGAGATTAAAACACTTTTCCGTGACAAGAATCTCGGATGTAAACGTGCGGTCGGTGAAGCAATTACGTGGTTCTTTGAGCATGAAGAACAAGGAATTATTCTGGAGGATGACTGTTTACCGCATGCGGACTTCTTTCGCTTCACGGAGGTAGTTCTTGATCGGTATAGAGATGACGAACGCGTTTCGGTCGTTACTGGAGATAATTTCCAGGATGGGAAATATCGTGGGAGTGCCTCCTACTACTTCTCTAAGTACAATCATTGCTGGGGTTGGGCGAGCTGGCGCCGTGCCTGGCGGCACTACCAAGGCGATATACCGTTTTGGCCGGAATGGTCACAGTCCGCTGATTGGTGCGAGAAGATGCCAGATCCTGTGGAGCGACGTTATTGGGCCAAAATATTTGAGCGCGTGCATGCCGGAGGAATAGACACATGGGACTATCCCTGGACAGCTAGTCTCTGGTTTCAAGGAGGTCTCACGGCTACACCAAATGTTAATCTGGTTAGCAATATTGGTTTTGGGCCTGACTCGACGCACACCCGTGCGCAGAAGAATCCCCTCGCGGCAATACCGATCGCGCCAATCGGGGAAATTATCCATCCAGCTGGCGTGGAGCGGTGTGCAGATGCTGATAAATATCTATTTGACTATTCTCACGGTGGCAGGTCACTCAGTTTTCCTTATACTATTCTGAGCTTTCCACGAAGAATTATTCGGTTTCTCCGCAGGCTTCTGGGTAAAAAGATCGCTTAGTCCTACCTGCTGCTGCCCCGAATTATATCATTGGCGGTGCTGAATATAAATTTACATGTTGGTAGCTCCGATCTTTGAGTTCCTATGCGCGGAGTGGCAAGATTGCTCAATATCTCCTTTTACAGGAGTGGAGTTTCCATCAGTGGTCCAAAACGTTCAGGTAAATATGTTGTTAGCTCTGTGAAGTGTAGAATTATATCTTTCCGTTGTTCAGGAAAATAAGATCCGTCTGCAAAGTTTGCCCCGTGCGCAAATCTATAAAATTTGGCTGGAGCGCCCACAAAGTGAATCCGGAGAGTTCAATTCTACTGAGTATTTCCATCCAATGGTGGGCGCCAGCATAGAGAGGTGCTAGGGATACCTCACAAATAATTCCGGCCGCATGACGGAGAGTTTCTGAGCCACCTTCCAGCACCTCCCACTCGAACCCCTGAGTGTCAATTTTAAGAAAATAGTCAACGCCGTACGCAAGGTATTGTGGAGCAACACTGTCAAGCCTCGTTATTGCAGTCACTTCACTGTCAGTGTAACTGGAGCCTTTCGACGCATCGCTGTGAAGCTTAAGCATTGGTAAGACTGAAGAACTTTCCGAATTGCCGGCAATATTGATACCAATATTACCCTCACTGTTGCCAATGGCTGTGCGGGGGTGAATAGTCCAGTTGGATACGCCTTGCGCATTCAGCAACAAAGTTCTGTGCGCGGTACTAAGGGGCTCGAAACTCACTACATCGCCTCTATATCCAGCAGAAAATAGTCCTTTCGCAAACTGTCCTGTATTTGCGCCAATATCGAGTACATTCTTAGCTCCAACGCGCTCGATGCTCTTGAGGATTTGGGTATTAGCGTCGGTTTTAGCGGAAATGCGGTTCACTTTCAAACCTAACGTACGTAAAAATCTCGCTATTGTGTTATCCAACAAATTTGTATCCTTTATGCACAAATTATCTCCAACCATGGCGCGGTCTCAATAAATTTCACAGTGTTTAAAGCAACTCTCGATATACCTCTAATGTTTCCTCGGCACATCTTTTCCACGAGTAATTCTTTAGACGTTCTTGACCCAAGCGAACCAGGTCATTGCGGCGACTCGCAGAGAATACTACGATTTCAATTGCTGTAGAGAGCTGATGATAATCGGTTGGATCAAAAAACTCTGCCGCCTCCCCAAGAACCTCCGGCATGGAGCCTGCGCGACTACTAACTACGGGGCAATCGTTGGCCATAGCCTCTAAGGGTGGAATTCCAAATCCTTCGTAAAGGGAAGGGTAAACAAAGGCCGAAGCATGTCGATAAAAGCTCCTGAGGCTTGCGTCGTCACCTGTATGGTGCTGTACTTGATCTAGCTTGAGTCCAAGCGTACCCATGAGTTTTATCTCTTGATGAGTAAACGGATGACTGCCAAACGCCACGATATCCAATTCCTTTCTCAAAATAGTTGATTGGGAAAATGACTCGATAAGGAACTTGAAGTTTTTGTAGCCTTCCCGCTTCCCAACATAAAGGATATATGGACGACTTGGATGTTTATATGGTGAACGCTCATGCGTTAGATGGCAGCTCTCTGGCGAATCGAAACCGAGGTGCACGACAGATGTCTTGCTATAAGGAACTGATGTGAGCTCCAAAAGATCCCTTCGTGAATTTTCCGAGACACAAATGATATGATCAGCTCGATCCAATGCCTTCATTTTAGTATGCGATGTGCGGTCGTTAGCCTTGAAGTGGTGGGGCATTTTCTCATGTATCATGTCATGAAGCGTTACAACACAGGGAACATTCGTAGGAGAAATGGGGCGAGTTGCGTAGTAGGTCTCATGCATTATTTGAGGCTTCCATGCCGCTATTTTCGCTTTTGAAAAATTGAAGTTTATGTAACGAAGGAGTGGAAGCGTTCCTCGTATTTTCAAAGACAAATGGATACCACTCAATGTTTCAGGGTGTATATTGTTAAGGTGCTTGTTCAAATATACTGGTGCAAAAATTCTCACATCTTGTTGTTGTTCATCCAGCTCAGATGCGAGTCGGGTTATGTATCTTGATACTCCGCCATAGATTTGAAGCGTAAATATTTGTGAGTCAAATGCGATGCGCATCAGATGTCGCCAAGGCAGAGAAAGGGCATTTTGTGTTGAGCTTCCTTAGAACGTTAAGCATGACGTTTACGCAGAGGTATTCTAGAAAATGAAAATCTACAGAAAAATGAGTCTATGAGCAAGTTAAGGTGGGAAGGAGAGGGTCAATGCCCGTAGTAGCGAAAAATTCGGAAGAATTTGAGGTGAATCGCTGTCGACTTTGTGGTGGAAAGCTAGTGCTTAAGTTCTCTAGTACAGTTCTAGAGAGGTACTCAGTGAATTACTTTTTATGTCAGACATGTCGTTCACTGCAGACAGAGCATCCTTTTTGGCTAGGAGAGGCTTATCAAACGTCGAGCTTGTCTCTACTGGATACTGGAGCGGCTCAACGAAATCTCCATAATCTTGCTATATGCTATTTTGTTGTGAAGCTGTTCTCCGCACCGAATGTGTTAGATTTCGGTGGCGGGGACGGTTTTCTATGTCGATTGCTTCGAGATTATGAGGTCAATTGCTACCTAATGGACTCGCACGCTAGCCCCGTATACGCTCAAGGATTTACTGACCCAGGCTCAGAAATCCTTAATATGATAACTGCGTTTGAGGTGGTAGAGCATTTTTCTGATCCTGCGCGGGAGATGGATGAAATATTTAGTCAAGGTGCCAAAGTGGTTCTGTTGAGCACCTTATTGTACGAAGGTCAAGGAGAAGACTGGTGGTACCTCGCGCCCGAAACAGGCCAGCATGTTTTCTTCTATGGTGAAAAGGCAATGGAGCTACTGGCTGCTCGTTATCAATACGACTTGGTAGCCGCAAATGGCTATTTTTTGTTCGTACGCGAAGCCTCTTTGATTCGTAAAGGGTTATTTAGGCTGTTCATGGTATCCCTTATTAGACGTGGATTCAGAGCCCTGATGATGCTGCTTCCAGCGAGAGGCGTATGGCGGGACCATTCTGCTCTCCAAGTTAGGTCGTCAAGACTTGGTGTGCGCGACCAGGCTTGAGCGTGTTGGTGAAATATTTAGAAATTGGGTTCTTCTAATTCGCCTTGTTTGTTTGCTATTTCGAAGACATCTCGGGTTTGATTTGACAATGTACTTGATAATTACAGATTTTAATGGCTTCGAGCAGACTAGAATCTGTCTGCAGTCCTTGCGATATAGCCGGTACAAAGAATATTCAGTGGTGCTGGTTGATCATGGAACTTCTGACTTGACTGCTAGATGTGTGGCTACGGAGTTTCCGGAGGTGGAGCGTATCTCCGGATCACCAGATCTTTGGTGGGCCGGAGCCACCAACCTTGGCGTTCGTCAAGCTTTAGCACAAGGCGCTGAGCGCATCATGCTATTGAACAATGATTGCTACGTAGATCCGGACACGCTATCCATCTTGGATGAATTGGCTGCTTCGCTTCCCGATGCAGTTATAGCGCCTGTTCAGAGGTGTTGGCGTACCGGCGAAATAACGAAGTCTGTTGTTCGAAGCTTTTTTTTGCTGGGCTTTCCAACCTTGGTGTTGCCTTGGAAAATCCCGAGAACCCGGAGTGCTGGCTCGTTGGAGCGAGTCAGTCTAATAAGTGGAGGTCGAGGAGCAATTATAGCGGCTTCCGTGTTTGAAAAAGTGGGCTTGTTCGACGAGCAGGCGCTGCCACACTATTACGCTGATCATGATTTTTTCTTGCGAGCGAATGACCTCGGTGTACCGCTGTATTTGGCTTCTGGTGCCTCGGTTTCCATTGATGATACGCGCACGAGTATTGCGTTCCAGATGGAAAAAATGAGTATTCGGGACTTTTTCAAGTCTTTACATAGCATACGGTCTCATAGAAATATCAGCGCTATCCGGGTATTGTTTCGTAAGCACTATCCAATTCCGGGCCTACACTGGGCTGGGATCTTTCTTTATTACCTCCGATATTTGGTAGTTTACTGCTATAAGCGGAGCATCGCTATTCTTGGGCTCAGCCGTAAGTGAACAGTGCAATTTAGCGGAAATATTTGGAGGCGAGAGCGCCTTGACTTCCAGGAACAAAAAAGTAATTACTTTCGGCACATTCGATGTGTTTCATGTTGGTCATCTGAAGATTTTGGAGAGAGCTAGATCCTTGGGTGATCGACTGTTTGTCGGCGTATCCACCGATGCCCTCAACCAATCCAAGAAGGGGCGCCCACCCGTTTACAGACAGGAGGAGCGCGTCGAGATTATAGCTGCTCTCCGTTGCGTAGATGAGGTATTCCTTGAAGAATCCCTCGAACTCAAAGGCGATTACATCAGGCAGTTCCGCGCCGATGTGCTGGTCATGGGCGACGACTGGCGCGGCCGTTTCGATGACTTTAGTTCGCTCTGTGAGGTGGTGTATTTGCCCCGCACCCCGGCCATATCCACTACTGAAGTTATTGAGAGGATCCGGTACTAGTATTCATCGGGCGGTATCTGGAGTTAGCTCTGTAAGCCTTTCCAACTGTTTGCGCGCTGAGCGGACACCCGTGAATTTCCCATAGAGCGCCGTGATCGTCTCGCGCTGCCGTGCAGTATAAACATCCTCGTAAGCCCCCGGTGTTAGCAAGTATTTCCTCAATGCTGTTCTGAGTTCCTCGAGGTTGGGGATGAGACAACCGAAACGGTACTCCGGGCCCAGTGAGAATCCGTGCTTGAAAGGGGCTGGTACATCAAGGAACAGGGTTGGTCTTTCCAGCGCCATGAAGTCAAATGCAATGGAAGACCAGTCGCATATCAGGATGTCCGTAGCTAACAGCAGGTCCTCGGTGTCCGGGTAGTCCTTCTGGGGGCAGTAGAGAATATCATCGCTATCCCCACCGCTGATGCTTGCGTTGAGATGGGCGCGAATCACCAGGCGTGCGCCCACTGAGGCACAGGTTTCGGCCAGGGCTGTGGTGAACTCTTTTTGTGACGCTCCAAAGGGGAACAGTTCCCTGCCGGCATCGTCCTGCCGCCAGGTGGGCGCATACAGCACCAGTTTCTGGTCCTTGGGTATCATTGCCCAGCCCCGGAAGGTCGAGGGTGGAGAGGGCCGCTGGAACAGCTTGTCGGTTCGCGCATAGCCCAGGCTTTTCACTTTTTCTGGAGAGAACCCGAAACGTTCAACGTACAGGTCCTTCAGTAGTGGTGAGGAAACCCACACTTCATCGTGGCGATGTTGGAGCTTGAAATCCTCAGGGGTGAAACCTTTGAAGGGTATACCGTGCCACACATCCACAAAGCGTATGTTGCTGAGATAAGTCAGGGGCAGCATGGCGTGCAATCCATGGTCGGTGATTATCACTGAGCAACGGCTGAGATTGCGCATGTCGCGCCAGCGGAAACACGCGAGAGTGTGAATTCCTTTGGTCCGAAGCTCTTGATACTGTGTTGGGTCTAGTGTGAGACAAGCCAATTCCAGGTGGTCTGGGCCAGTTTGGCGCCACTCCTCATAAAGCGCTTTGAGGTTGCCGTTGAATTGGTGCCCGTAGAGGATGATAAGCGGCTTGGCTGGCCTGACAGTAAATGACCGAAGAGCGATCGCTAGCAGGGTATAAAGGCCCTGGAGGATGAGTAATCGCCAATGGCTTAGCTTCCTGCGGTCTACTTTCATGCCTAAGTGCTGCAAACCAGTGGGCGGATCTCCCGGTTGAATCGGGACCATTCAAAACGCTTCGCATGTTTCCGGTATGCATCGGTAGTAGCGTCAGTGTCCTGCAAAAAGCTGGAAACGGCTTCTCTGAGTTGCTCGTACTGCCCAATCTCAACCAAATTACCGCCGGAAGGTAGTACAGCGTCTTCGACTCCACCCACTTGAAAAGCCACCGTAGGCGTCCCCATCGCAGCCGCCTCAATCGCCACCATCCCGAATCCTTCCACATCCCCCGGCACGTCTATCAGCGGAAATAGATGAACTGTTGCGCAGGCGTAGGCGGTTTCCAGGTCCTGGTCATCCACCTGGCCCAGGAACATCACCTCGTCGGTCAGCCCGGTCTCGTCAATTGCAGCCATCACCTCTGCTTTTTCACCCTGCCGATTCAGGCTGTCGCCTGCGTTGTCTCCCACCACCACGAGCCCCGCATCCGGGCAGACTTGCAGGATAGCGGGCAGGCTATTGCGAATAAACGGGGAGAGGCCCTTGCGGCGGGTGATCCGGCCTGCAAAAAGCATGTAGCGGCTGTAGGGAATGCGGTAGCGCTGCAGGAATTCCCGCTTCCTGTCTTCGTCCGGGAGTTCCGGTATGTGCGTACCAGGATGGATGATGGTGATCCGTTCTTCTGGCACGCCTTTCTCGACGGCCAGGCGCTTGGTGTTGCGGCTGTTGGCCACTACCTGGTCGGCCCGCCGCAGGGTCGGGATGAACAGGCGCTGGTAGAGCCAGTGGTCCACGATGATGTCCAGGCCGTGCACCAAAATCAGGGTGCGGCACCGGAACAGGGTCTTGAGTAACAATAACAACGGAGCAATCAGCCCGCTGCCGCCTATCACCACATCAAACCGTCCCCTGCGGACAATGCGTAGCGCAGTAAGTGTGGACCCAACCAGAAACCCTGCAAGCTTGTTGCTACATTCGTGCGTCGCGACCGTATCCGGCAGGTACTCGCGGCAGCCGGTGGGCCCAATTACGGTGACTTCCGCATACTCTGCCGCCCCCAGCACCAGGTTGTGCAGTAGTCGCTCCATGCCACCGACCAGCGGTGGCAGATTTCGTGTAATTACCAGCACTTTCACGCTGCAGTGTCGCCGGGCTTTTGCAGTAGCCAGATATGCGGCGTTGCCCAGGGGGCACGGCGGGCCACGGTCTTGGCCAGGCGCCACTTGAGGCTGCCGGGGGTCAACATGTAGTCCGCGCCGAAGCGGGCGGGGTCCTGAATGATGGCGCGGGAATAGTCATGTAGTTGGAAGCTACTGCACAAGGCCTTCAGGGCCCGGTAACTCAGGTGCTGTTCGTGGTAGTACTCACCCTTGCCGGCCAGGCGCATATAGCGGTGTGCCAGGGGACGCGGCAGTACTGACAGCAACGGCAGACGATAGTGGGGCTCCATCCACATCACCCGGTTGTTGCCGGAAAAATAGCAGAAGCCGCCGGGTTTCAGCACCCGGTGGATTTCGTCGAACATTGTCCTGGCATCGGGCACGTGTTCGTAAACATGGGAACACACCACCACATCGAACTGCTCACTCGCAAAGGCCAGTTGCATGGCGTCGCCCTGGGCGTAGTGCAGGTTGGGCTTGTCGAAGTTGGCCTGGGCCCAGGCCATGGCGGGTGCGTCGATGTCGATACCGGTAACGCTGCCAAAGTGGTCGGCGAGAAAGTTGTCGATAATGCCGCTGGAGCTGCCCACGTCTAGCACACTAAGGTGGCTCAAGTCCTGCCGTTGCAGGAAGTCCTGGCATACCCGGACCAGGGTAACAGCCTTGCGTTCGCGTTCCGCCAGGTTGAAAACAGACGGTTTGAGTTCGGAGTACTTGAGCTGGTAGCTGCGGGTCACGGCTGCGGGGTCAGTGCCGGCATGGGGTCAGGGCCAAGCTGCTTGAGATGAACGTCAGGAGCTCTTCTGGGTCAGTACCGCGGCTTCCACCGGCGCGATTTTCATCCGCGCGGGCAAGGCTTGCTGCACACTCCGCACAATCCCCTCCCCATCCAACCCCAACACCGCCATCTGCTCCTCCTGACTGGCATGCTCCACAAAGCTGTCCGGCAGCCCCAGGTGCAGGCAGGGCGTATCCACATGGTGCCGCGCCAGCAACTCGTGCACCCCGCTACCGGCGCCGCCGGCCACTGCATTGTCTTCCACCGTTACCAACAGCTCGCAGCTCGCCGCCAGGGCCATGATCAGCTCTTCATCCAGCGGTTTCACCCAGCGCATATCGACCACTGTGGCGTCCAGCGCTTCGCCGGCCTCCACTGATGCGGCCAGTACGGTGCCAAAGGCGAGAATCGCCACCTGCTGGCCTTCGCGCACGGTGACTGCCTTGCCGATCTCCAGCGCTGTCATTTCATGAGCGATCAGGGCGCCGGGGCCGTTGCCGCGGGGGTAGCGGATGGCGGCCGGGCCGGTGTAGTCAAAGGCGGTGTAGAGCATCTGCCGGCACTCGTTTTCGTCCGAGGGCGCGCCGATCACCATGTTGGGGATGCAGCGCATATAGCTCAGGTCAAAGGCGCCGTGGTGGGTGGGGCCGTCCTGGCCGACCAGACCGGCGCGGTCGATGGCGAAGGTGACGTCCAGGTTCTGCAGGGCGACGTCGTGGATAAGCTGGTCGTAGCCGCGCTGCAGGAAGGTGGAGTAGATCGCCACCACCGGCTTCAGGCCGTCGCAGGCCATGCCCGCGGCCAGGGTCACGCAGTGCTGCTCGGCAATGGCAACGTCGTAGAAGCGTTGCGGATACTGCTTGGCGAACTCCACCATGCCGGACCCCTCGCACATGGCCGGGGTAAGGCCGATCAGACGCTGGTCCAGGGCCGCGGTGTCGCAAAGCCAGCGGCCGAACACGTCCTGGTACTTGAGTTTTTTCGGGCTGGGGGAGGGCGCTAGCTGGTTCTGCTGTGGCCCCTTGGGCACGGCTTCGATCTTGTTGATGGCGTGGTAGCCCACCGGGTCCGCTTCCGCCGGGGCAAAGCCCTTGCCCTTCATGGTGCGGATGTGCAGGAACTGCGGGCCTTCCAGGTCTTTCATGTTCTCCAGGGTCTGCAACAGCTGCGGCAGGTCGTGGCCATCCAGGGGGCCGATATAGTGCCAGCCCAGCTCCTCGAACAGGGTGCCGGGGGCGACCATGCCCTTCATGTGCTCTTCGGTGCGCTTGGCCAGCTCCCAGGCGGGCTTGATGCGGCTGAGGAGATTTTTGGTGCCCTTGCGCAGCGCGATGTAGGTCTTGCTGGCCCAGATCTTGGCGAAATAGGTGGCCAGGCCGCCGACGTTGTGGCCGATCGACATCTGGTTGTCGTTGAGAATGCACAGCATGTTCGGGCGCACGTGGCCGGCGTGGGCCAGGGCTTCGATGGCCATGCCGCCGGTAATGGCGCCGTCGCCGATCACCGCCACTACCTTGCGCTCGATTCCCTGCTGCTGCGCCGCCAGTGCCATGCCCATGGCGGCGGAAATGCTGGTGGAGGAGTGGCCGACGCCGAAGCTGTCATACTCGCTCTCGCTGCGCTTGGGAAAGCCTGACAAGCCGCCTGACTGGCGGATGCTGTGCATCTGCTGCATGCGCCCTGTCAGGATTTTGTGCGGGTAGGTTTGGTGGCCGACGTCCCAGACGATGCGGTCGTGGGGCGTGTTGTAGATGGTGTGCAGGGCGATGGTCAGTTCCACCACCCCGAGCCCCGCGCCAAAATGCCCGCCGCTCTGGCCCACGGTATACAGCAGGTAGGCCCGCATCTCCTCGCTCAGACTTAGCAGCTCCTCTTCGTCGAACTCGCGCAGGGGTCTACCCTGGTCGATGGCGCTCAGCAGGGGTGTGTGCGGCAGTGTGGCGGGGATTTTGCTCAGCATTGCTGGATTCTAGCGCATTGTCGTGGGGTTGTGATCACATTTTCGCGTTTCCGCGGAAACGCGTCCGCAGGGCCCGGGGAGGGCAGTTCCATCAAATTTGGCCATGTGCTTGTCGGCTTTGGTCGCGCGAAGAAGGTGAGAGAAAGGTCCTTCGCCGCCAGCTGACTCGGCGCTTTGGTGAACGGCCTGCCTGGGCAGCGGAGCGACTCGACGCCGCCTCCGCCGTGGAACTGGAGGCATGGGCCGAGGAGATTCTCGATGCCGGGAGTCTTGAGGAGCTGTTCGTGCGTTCGGGATAAAAGCGTCTCTGCGGAGGCGCTTTTTGGTTATAAATGGTGCCAGGAGAAGAGCCATAAAGATATAAAGCACTGCTGGACCCGAAGACTGAATGTATCTGCTATAGGCGGCCGGATTAACAGGGGCGATGTCATTTTCGAGAGACGCTTTGCCCTTTTCCACCAACTTCGGCCAGCGTATCCTGCAGCAGTAGCTCCAGCCGCGCATAGCCCTGGCCGTTCAGATGCATGCCATCGGGCCGGAAATACCGTCCGCTGGGCTTGCCGGCCAGATCCTGCAGCAGCGGGTTGGGGTCCAGCACCGTCACCCGCAGCCGCTCGCCGGCCCAGGTCTGCAGGCGCCGCCTGACCTCGTCAATGGTGGCGTAGTCCTCGGGATAAAACGGTGATTTCACCGGCACAAATACCACAAACCGGCCGTTTTCCCGCAATCTGGCATCCTTTGTCTCCAGGTCTGCAATCGCGGCTGCCAGCGCGGTGGCATCCTTGTGGTCGCGCAGGTGGAATTCGCTGCTGCCGGGCAGCAGCACCAGGGTGGCGGGGCGGTAGAAGCCGATCAGACGGTCGTAGTAATAGGCCACGTCCTCGACGATGGCGCCGCCCAGTCCGCGCATCAATACCGGCTGTGGCGCCAGCAGTTCCGGCAGGCCCTGCCACAGCTTGACCCGGCGACCCCCGACCACCAGCACCGGCTGGTTCGGCAGTGCTGCGCGCTGGTCGGCGCGGGTATAGGCCCGCATTTCGCCCTCCCAGGCGGTGGGGGAACTCTGCATGGTCTGCAGGGTGTCCTGGGCGACCAGCCAGGCGAAGTGCCCGATCGGGATCAGCAGCAGGGCCAGGCAGACGTTGCGGATGGCTTTCCAGGAATACACGGCGTGCTCCAGTGATGTTGCGGGGATTCTGTCCCAAACCTGTGCAGGTGGCAATTGCGCTACCCACTGGAGTGTGCGCTGGTTCGCAACCAGGGGCCCAACTGGTGCCGGGCGTGTGACCTGAGTCGCAAGCCGCGCGCGCCGGGTTGGCGCTCCGGCCCGCTTCGGGGCAGGATTCACCCATGATCTATCAACGCCACATACCGAACGAGGAGCTGTTCGCATCGCAGCTGGAAATGGTGATGCAGAACGGCCGCATCGCGAGCATCGTTGCCAACCTGTTCGGGGTGGCGGTGGCGCTGGTATTGTTCTGGCAGTTCGTGCCGCTCACCTGGCTGCTGCTGTGGGCCTCCTGTGTGCTGATTCTGCTGCTGGTGCGCTCGCTGTTCATGAGCAACGCCCTGGTGGAGCGGCATTATCAGCGCAACCCGGCGCGGGTGTACTGGGGCCTGCTGCTGGGCGCCACCCTGACCGGGCTGGTCTGGGCCTCCGCTTTTATCCTGATGGCGCCGCGAGTACCGGACGGGCTGCAGCAGGTGTTCCTGTTGGTGATCTTCATGATCAGCCTGCTCTCCGTGGGTGCGACCCTGGCCCTGCGCGAGTATTTCCTGGCCCAGTTCTACGCCGCGCTCTGGCCGATTGGCTGGTGGTGCCTGGTGCACTATTGGGAGGGGCCCTTCAACCTGTTGATCGGGTTTGTGACCCTGGCAATCTGCGCGCTGATGCTGGTGGTGAGCCACCGGGTGCACTCCTCGATCCGCAACCTGATCGCGGTCAACTGGCAGCGGGAGACCATGTCCCGGGAATTGGCGGACCTCACCAACAGCCTGCGCGACCGCAACCGCCAGTTGCGCGATGCCCGCCGCCAGCTGACGGACCTCGCCAATGTCGATGAGCTGACCGGGCTGGGCAACCGGCGCCTGGTGAACCGGGTGCTGCAGGAGGAAATCAACCGCGCCCGTCGCAACGGTGGCACGCTGGCGGTGATCCTGCTGGATGTGGACTACTTCAAGCCCTACAACGATACCTACGGCCACATCGCCGGCGACAAGGTGCTGCAGCAACTGGCGGATGTGATGCAGCGGGCGGTGACCCGCGCCGGTGAGGTGGTGGCGCGCTACGGCGGCGAGGAATTCATCCTGATCCTGCCCGGCGCCAACGAGGAAGTGGCCCGCCGCACCGCCGAGCGCCTGCGCCAGCTGGTTGTCGAGGAACATATCCCCCACGGCGAGTCACCGGTGGCGCCCTACATCACCGTGAGCCAGGGCCTGGTGGCAGTCGCCCCCGGTGGTGAACTGATCCCCGGCGACCTGGTGCGCCTCGCCGACCAGGCGCTGTACCGGGCCAAGGATGAGGGCCGCAACGCCATCGTGGTGGGGTGATCGATTCCCTGTTGTTTCACTATTGTGGTGGAGTGACCACTCCCCTGTTGTTTCACTATTGTGGTGGGGTGACCACTCCCCTGTTGTAGGAGCGCGGTCCCCGCGCGATGAGGAGTTCGCCCGCGGAGCGGGCTCCTACGGTGCGCGATTGGTCGCCCGCAGGGCGGGCTCCTACAGGGTTGCGGAGCCTGTCAGTCCCCGGGCTGCTCCTTGAACCGGTGAATCTGCCGCCGCTGCTTCTTGGTAGGGCGGTGCGCGGGCCGGTCGATCATGCCGCCAGCGGCCTTGCGCGCCGCTGCCTCGCTCTCCCGTTTGGCGATGCTCGCTTCAGTTTCGCTATACAGTTGCTGCGCCTCGGGGGCACCGCGGCGCTGGTCTGACAGCGCCTCCACCACCACCTCGCGCTGATCAAAGCCCTGGCGGATCTGCAGGCGGTCCCCGACCGCGACTTCCTTCGACACCTTCACCCGCTGCCCGTCCAGATGCACCTTGCCGCCCTCGATGGCGGCCTTGGCCAGGCTGCGGGTCTTGAAGAAGCGCGCCGCCCACAGCCACTTGTCCAGGCGCAGTTTGCCGGGTTCGTTCATGTCGGGCTATTGGCCGCGCCAATGCGGGGCAGCGTGCCGGGCATGATTTCGTCGAAGTGGTGGATGCCGGGGAAGCGGGTGTCGATGCGCTTCTGGTGCTGGCTGTCGGGTTGCAACAGGGTGAGCAGGTGGGCGATGCCGTACTGGCGGGCGGATTCCAGCACGCTTTCGGTATCGTCGATCAGCAGGGTGCGGTCCGGATTGAAGGGGTGCAGCTTCTGTAGCGCGTGCCAGAAGGCCTGGTCCTCCTTTGGCGCCTCCAGGTCGTGGGACACCACCAGGCGGTCGAACCAGGCGGTGATGTCGATCTGCGACATCTTGATGTCCAGGGTCTTGCGGTGGGCGTTGGTGACCAGCACCACCTCGCAGGGCCCGGCGTGCAGCTGTTGCAAAAACTCCAGGGCGAAGGGGCGCAGGGCGACCATGTGCTGGATTTCCCGCTTCAGCGCCGGGATATCCATGTCCAGCTGGGCGCTCCAGTAATCCAGGGAGTACCAATCCAGGGTACCCTGCTGGCCGCCAAAGCGCCCGTGCAGGGAAGCTGTGGCATCGGCCTCGGGAATACCGTATTTGGCGGCATACAGGCGCGGCAGGTGGTCCAGCCAGAAGTAGTTGTCGAAGTGCAGGTCCAGCAGGGTGCCGTCCATGTCCAGCAGAACCGTGTCGATGCTGTCCCAGTCAATCATACGTGCGGGCGACCTTTGCGGGTGGCGGGCCATTATGCCGGGTTTTGGCTGGGGCGCACAGCCCGGGGCGCCCAGCCCGGTGGGAGCCCGGTGGGAGCCCGGGATTGTGGGAGCCCGGGGTTGTGGGAGCCCGCTCCGCGGGCGATCGGTAACCATCGCCCGCAGAGCGGGCTCCCACGGCAAGGGGTGGGGATCAATCGCGCGGGGACCGCGCTCCTACGGTACAGCGGGGCGGTGATATAATCCATGCTTCGCGTCCAAGGTGCCCTGCCGTGCATGACCTGAGAGCCCTCGTCTCCCCCCTGCTGCAGCTCTGTTATGAGGCCGGGGAGTTGATCTGCCAGCACTATCACGCCCCCGGCGACAGTGGCCTGAGCTCGAAGGCGGACGATTCCCCCCTGACCCACGCCGATCTCGACTCCCACGTCCATCTGCGCGACGGGCTTGCGCAACTGACACCGGGCCTGCCCCTGCTGTCCGAGGAGTCCTCCCCTGCAACCAAGGCCCAGCGCCGCACCTGGCCGCGCTTCTGGCTGGTGGATCCGCTGGACGGCACCAAGGAGTTTGTCGCCGGGACCGGCGAATTCACCATCAATATTGCCCTGGTCGAGGATCACCGGCCGGTGCTGGGAGTGCTATATGTTCCCCTGCAGAAGCTGGCCTACGTCGGGATTCCCGGTGACTTCGCCGCCCGCTTCAGCACCAGCGACGGGCTGGCCTGGGAGCGCCAGACGCTGGCAGCTCTGCCGCTGTCAGCCGACGATGACAGCGGCGGTCTGACCGTGCTCGCCAGCCGCCGCCACCGCAACCATCAGCTCGATGCCTGCCTCGCCTGGCTGGAGGCCCGTCGCGGTCCCCTGCAGCGGGAAAACAGCGGCAGCGCGCTCAAGTTCTGCCGCCTCGCAGAGGGCCGCGGCGACGTCTACCCGCGGTTCTCCCCCTGTTGCGAGTGGGACGTTGCTGCCGGCCAGGCACTGCTGGAGGCCGTCGGCGGCAGCGTGCTGGGCCTTGACGGCGAGCCCTTGCGCTATAATTGCCGCGACACTCTGTTGAGCCCGCACTTCCTGGCGGTTGCGGATGCGGGCAGCCCACTGTGGCAGGAACTGTTGGCCAACCAGCGCCAGTTCGCGCCGCCCGCGGGCAGCGCTTGAAGTCGAGCTTGTGCAGGGAAAGCAAGAAGGTATAGAGTTGTCGGTCACCGGGAATCTGCCTGGGCAGGAGGCAGTCCGAGAATGAATGAACCACCACGCAGCCTGTTTGGCAACGGCGAGGAAAATGCCGCCAACGAGGAGATCACGCCCGCCATGCGGTTGATGCAACTCATGGCGCGGCATCGTGCGCTGGATGAAAGAATCGAGGAACTGTACGAATTCCCCTACAAGAACCAGATTCTGCTGCAACGCCTGAAAAAGGAAAAGCTGCGCCTGAAGGACTGCATTGAGCGCCTGAAGGACGAACTGATTCCGGATCTCAACGCCTAGCTGCGGGAACTGTGGGAGCCCGCTCTGCGGGCGATAAAAGAGTCGCGGGCGATGAGGGAATCGCGCACGGAGTGCGCTCCCACAGCCCGGCCGTAGGAGCCCGCTCCGCGGGCGATGAGCCTGACTGTAGGAGCCCGCTCCGCGGGCGAAGGAAAAGGATCGCGCACGGAGTGCGCTCCTACCCAACCAACCATCGGGAGATAGACCATGCTCCAGTCCAGTTTAAGAATTGCCCCCGCTGCCGTGGCCGCCGCACTCTTGGCTGCCTGCGCCCTCGCCACGTCCGCCGCTGCCCAGAATCAGGAAGCATCCCCCACCGTCACCACCAGCGCCCTGACCGGCAACCTGCACCTGCTGCAGGGCCGCGGTGGCAACGTGGTGGCGTCCGTCGGCGAGGACGGCGTCCTGATCATCGACGACGACTACGAGGAAATGGTTCCGGCCTACGAGGCGGCCCTGACTGACCTGGTCGGCGCCGACGCCAACCCGCGCTTCGTAATCAATACCCACTGGCACCTGGACCACGTCGGCGGCAACCTGTTCTGGGCCGATCGCGGCGCGGTCGTGGTGGCGCACACCAATGTCCGCGAGCGTATGTCTACCCGCCAGGAGATGAAGATCTTTGATAGCGTGGTCGAGCCCAGTCCCGCTGGCGCTCTGCCGGTTATCACCTACGGCGACTCACTGGCGCTGCACTTCAACGGCGACGATATCGAGGTCCAGCATCACGCCTCAGCCCACACCGACGGCGACAGCGCGGTCTACTTCACCAATGAAAACGTGGTCCACATGGGCGACCTTTTTTTCAAGGACGGCTTTCCCTTCGTCGACCTGGGGTCGGGTGGTTCAGTCGCCGGTTATGTCGCTGCCGCCGATGCGGTGTTGGCGCGCGTGGATGACTCCACCGTGATCGTGCCCGGCCACGGCAGCCTCGCCGACAAGGCAGATCTGCAGCGCTACCGGGACATGCTCGCCACCACCAGCGCCGCGGTACAGGCGCGTCTCGCGGCGGGAGAATCCGTGGACAGCATCGTCGAAGCGGGTCTGGGCGAGGAATGGGAAAGCTGGGGCGCCGGCTTCATCAATGAAGCCAAATGGATCGGCTTTATCGCCAACAGCCCCTGATCGGGCGCGCAACCCACCCGCGTCTGTTCAGGATGCGGGGTAGCTCCCCTCCAGCGTCAGTAGCTTCACCTTGAGCGGCAGGCCGCCGCCAAATCCGGTCAGCGAGCCGTCGGCGCCGATCACCCGATGGCAGGGCACCACGATCGGCAGCGGGTTGCGGCCATTGGCTGCCCCCACCGCGCGCACGGCGCTGGGCTTGCCGATGGCATACGCGATATCCCGATAGCTGCGCACTTCCCCCCAGGGGATGGCTGCCAGTGCCTGCCACACGCTCTCCTGGAACGCTGTGCCCCTGGCGGCCAGGGGCAGCTCGAAGCGCTGGCGTCGGCCGGCAAAATATTCCCCGAGCTGGCTGCGGGCGGAGCGCAGCACGCTGTCGGGGCTGGCGCTGTCCTGTTCGCCACTGTACTGCCCGGGGAAGTTGATCGCGGTCAGGTGGCTACCGTCGCTCACCAGCTGCAGGGGCCCCAATGGGCTGTCGATCGTCAGTCTGTTCACGATTGTCTCCTTCATGTATCGAGGCTGCGCCACAGCAGGTTGGCGGCATAGGCGCGCCAGGGTTGCCAGCGCTCGCTGGCCTGGTGCAGGGGATCTGCCGCCTGCGGCAGCGCCTCCCAGGCTCGCATCAGGCCCAGGTCCCGGGGCGGGAAGGCGTCTGGCTGGCCGTGCCCGCGCATTGCGACCATCGCGGCGGTCCAGGGCCCGATCCCGGGCAGGGCCAGCAGCTGCGCCACGGTTAGCTCCTCGCCGGCTGCCAGCAGTTGGCAGACTGCGCGCAGGGTGTCGCGGCGTCGGGTGGGCATGGGGAAGTGGCTGTCCTCCAGCGCGGCAATGGCTGCCGGGGCGGGGAATTCGCGGGCGTTGCCGGCCTCGGGGGCCGCGGCGGCGGCCAGCCTTGAGCACACGGTGCGTGCCGCCACAATGCTTACCTGCTGGCCGACAATAGCCCGCACCGTTGCCTCTTCGACACTCCAACAGACCGGGGAACGCAAGCCGGGGAAGCGTTGCAGCAGTGTGGCCAGCGCGGGCTCCTGCCCCAGCGACGCGGCGATCACCCCGGGGTTGGCGTCCAGGTCGAACATGCGCCGCACCCGCTGCACTACCGGCATCATGGCGGCGAGATCCGGCAGCCGCAGCTCCAGTTCCAGGGCCTGGCGGGCGGGCAGGTGGCGCACACAGATCGCACCGGGCTGCTGTTGCCACAGAATGGTGCGCCGGTAGCATTCGTCGTCGGCTGACTCTACCCCCTCCACCGCATGGCGACTGAAGAAATCCAGCACTCCGTCCCAGTCATAGGGCGGCCGGTACTGCAGCTGCAGGCGTATATCGGCGCGGGTGGAACTGGCCTGCGGGGGCCGCCGCATGGCGCTGGGTGGCTTGCTGAAGCTGCTCTGGAAGGCACTGTTGCAGCGCCGTACGCTGCCGAAACCCGCGGCATGGGCGATGTCGATGACCGGCAGGGTGGTCTCCTGCAATAGCTGGCGGGCGAACAGCAGGCGCTGGTTGTGGGCAACCGCGACCGGTGACACACCCAGCTCGCGCTGGAACAGCTTGCGCAGGTGGCGCTCACCGACCCCCAGCCTCGCGCACAGTGCGGCGAGGCTGCCCTCGTTCAGTGCTCCCGCGCGTATCAGCTCCAGGGCGCGCTGCACCGTGACTGAACTGCCCTGCCAGGCCGGGCTCCCCGGGGCCGCTTCCGGGCGGCAGCGCAGGCAGGGCCGGAACCCGGCCGCGGCCGCCTGGCTTGCCTCGCGGAAATAGGCGACGTTCTGCTCCGCCGGCGGGCGCGCAGGACACACCGGCCGACAGTAAATGCCCGTGGTGCGTACCGCGAGGAAAAACAGGCCGTCAAAGCGGGCGTCGCGCGCCAGCCGGGCGCGGCGGCAGACCTCGGGGTCGAGGTCGCGGGCGGATACTGTCTGGACAGGGCTTTCATTCATGGCCTCACTATAGTTCCGCCCCCGGTACTCTGGCTAGCCAGAATCGGCCCTGGCAACATGCCCCGTGAGTTCGTAGCAAACTCAGCCACACTTGGCCAAATCCCAGCCGAAGGCTACTATTCTGCCATTGGCATTCGATTTCCCGGAGGGCAGACCGTTGGTTGGACATTCCCCGCAACGACAGACGGTCAGCGCGTGAACCTGGTCGTCTACGCGGTACCGTTTTTTATCCTGGCCATGCTGCTGGAGCTGTTCTATGGCTGGCGCAAGCGGCGCAATACCTACCGCCTCAACGACAGCGTCGGCAGCCTGTTCCTGGGCACCCTGAGCCAGGCCCAGCGTTTCCTCACCCTGGGGGTCGGTGGCTACGTCTACTACCTGATTACCGAATACTTTTCCCTGCCGCTGATGGACCCCGGCCACTGGTGGACCTGGCTGTTGGCAATGGTGCTGTACGACTTCTGCTACTACTGGCTGCACCGGCTCGGCCACGAGCGCACCATTCTCTGGGCCGCGCATGTGGCGCACCATCAGAGCGAGGACTACAACCTGAGCACTGCCCTGCGCCAGACCAGCACCGGGTTTCTGCTTGGCTGGATTTTCTACATTCCCATGTTCGTGTTGGGCATTCCGGCGGAGGTGGTGGTCACCGTGGGCTCCCTGAACCTGATCTACCAGTTCTGGGTCCACACCGAACATGTGCCGAAACTGGGCTGGTACGAGTGGCTCTTCGTCACGCCCTCCAACCACCGGGTGCATCACGCGCAAAACGACCGCTACCTGGACCGCAACTACGGCGGCCTGTTCATCATCTGGGACCGCTTGTTCGGCACCTTTCAGGAAGAGCTGCCGGAAGAGCCCTGCGTCTATGGCATCCGCGGTCCCCTGCGCAGCTTCAATCCACTGCGGGCGCTTACCCACATCTATGTCGACATGGCCCGCGACAGTTGGCACACCCGCCGCTGGCGGGACAAGCTCCGGGTCTGGGTGGCGCGCAATGGCTGGCGCCCGGCGGACGTGGCGGCACGCTTCCCCCGGGCCAAGACGGACCTGGCCAGTTTCGAGAAATATGACCCCAGGGTTCCGCCGGCGGTGGGCTGGTATGCACTGTTCCAGCTGGGGGCGGTGGTCAGCCTGTTGAATGTCATGCAGTTCAGCGCCGTGGACTATGTGGCCGGGGTGGTACTGGTGCTGGCTCTGCTGGCGACCACGGTGACCACCGCCCGGTGGCTGGACGGCGGCGAGCCGGCGGCCATCCTGCGCTGGGAAGGCATGCGCCTGGCTACGCTGGCGGGCCTGCTGGGGATTGCCTGGCTCTCGGGAGTGGCGCCACTGCCGTTGCTGGCGGGCTTGCTGTACCTGGCACTTAACGCGCTGGCATTGCCCTGGCTGGGGCGCAGGGAGCACGCCATACCGGCCCCAAACCTAGATGCTGGGCAGATGTCGCACTGACCACAGCACCCGGCCGCACAGCAGCACTACTGCCAGGTCCGAGGCAAAGCGCAAAACCTGTGCCGCGGGCCACGGCCAGGGCAGGCCGCTGAGCAGGAGGATACCCGCGCAGGCCGCAGAGACGCCAGCGGCGACAAACAGGGTGAAGCGGGAGCGGCCGTAGAGGCCAATGGCGACCAGCAGGTAGACGCTGCCGATCAGGGCGGTGAGCAGGACATCCTCACTGAGCCGGTAGCGCCACAGGCTGGCAATCTGCAGCAGCCCGCTGACGGCGACGATGGTGGCGGCGGCGTAGCGCTGGAGTCTGACGGGCGGTGGCGGCATGCAGGGTCCTGTATTGCTTCCGGCCAGACTTTAGCACGGCGTGAACCACCCCGGTACGTCAGCAGACCTTCTCGCCCCCACCCAGGGCACGGGCGACCCGGGAACCATTGGCGCGGCCCAGCGCGGCGGAAATGCGCTCGCCGGCGGCAACCAGCGCCTGCAGGTCGACGCCGGTTTCGATTTCCAGTCCGTCCAGCATGTACAGCACATCCTCGGTGGCGACGTTGCCGGAGGCGCCTTTGGCATAGGGGCAGCCCCCCAGCCCGGCGACGGAGGCATCTACTGTGGCGATGCCATGCTGCAGGCCCACCAGGATATTGGCCAGCGCCTGGCCGTAGGTGTCGTGGCAGTGCAGGGCCAGTTGCGGCGCCGGAATGTCGGCCAGCAGGCAATCCAGCAGGCGCTGCATGCTGCCGGCACTGCCGGTGCCGATAGTGTCGCCCAGGGAGACCTCGTAGCAGCCCATGTCCAGCAGGCTGCGAGCGACCTGCAACACCGTTGCCGGCGCGATCTCGCCCTCATA
Organism: Haliea sp. E1-2-M8; assembly: GCF_030649675.1. Taxonomy (GTDB): domain Bacteria; phylum Pseudomonadota; class Gammaproteobacteria; order Pseudomonadales; family Halieaceae; genus Haliea. Next base: position 22,342 of record NZ_JAUTDR010000023.1, read on the forward strand.
GGGGCAGCCCAGGACGCAGGAGATGTAGCCCCGCACTGGTAGCTCCGCCGCCTGCGCCGCGGCCATTACGGGCTCGAAGCGCTGCAGGCTTTCGGCGATGCTGCAGTTGATATTCTTCTGCGAGAATGCCTCGGAGGCCGCGGCAAACACGGCCACTTCATCCGAGCCCGCCGCCAGCGCCCGTTCGAAGCCCTTGAGGTTCGGGGTCAGGGCGGTGTAGCGCACCCCGGGACGGCGCTTGAAACCGGCAAACACCGCCTCGCTGTCAGCCATCTGCGGAATCCACTTCGGGTTCACGAAGCTGCCCGCTTCGATCACCTTCAGGCCAGCAGCGCCGAGGTCATCGATCAGGCGTAGCTTGGCTTCCAGGGGCACGAGGTCGGGTTCGTTCTGCAGCCCGTCCCGGGCGCCGACTTCGACCAGGGTAACGGTCCGTGGTAACGTCATGACCCTTCCTCTTCAGCGCTGAAGGCCAGCAGCTCCGCGCCGCCGTCCACCAGGTCGCCGGCGGCAAAGAAAAATTGCTCGACCACTCCGGCGACGGGCGCGCGAATGGTGTGCTCCATTTTCATCGCCTCCATGACCAGCAGCGGGGTCTTCGCGTCCACCCGGGCGCCGGGCTCCACCAGCAGGGTGACCACGGTGCCGTTCATGGGCGCGGCAAGGCCGCTGCCCGCGCCGCTGCCGTCGGTTTCGCCGGTATCCGGGCGCACCTCGCGGAAGTGGCAGGCGCCATCGGCCAGATACAGGGTAAAGCCGTCCTCGGTGCGGGCCAGGGTGGCGCGCTGGCGGTGGCCGGCGTGCTCTACCTGCAGCAGGTCACCGTCAAGCTGTCCGCGCAGAATGTCGTCGCGGCCGTTGCTGCGAATGTGATAGCTGGCATCCTGATGCTGGATCACTGAAACCGGGAAATCCTGCTGGTGGCAGTGCAGCACGAACTCGTGGGCGTGGGGTTCGTTCAGGCGCCAGGCACTGCCGCTGTTCCAGGGTGACCAGGGGTCGGTGCTGCCCCCGGGCGCGGCCTGCTGTTGCCGGTACAGCAGCAGGGCCAGGGCCGCCAGTGGCAACTCGCGCTCCAGATCCTGTTCCCGCTCGTGGAATATCAGCGCGCTGTGGCGCTCGATAAAGCCCGTGTCCAGCTCGGCGCGCTGGAACGGCGCGGCGGTGGCCAGGTTGTAGAGGAAGTCCAGGTTGGTGACGGTGCCGCCGATGCGGTAGTCCATCAACGCAGTGGCCAGGCGCTGCAGAGCGCGCTCGCGGGATTCGTCCCAGACGATCAGCTTGGCGATCATCGGGTCGTAGTAGACGCTGATCTCATCGCCCTGCTGCACGCCGGTGTCGACCCGCACATGGGGGGATTCCGCCGGTGGGCGCAGGTAGGCGAGGGTGCCGGTAACCGGCAGGAAATCGTTGTCCGGGTCCTCGGCGTAGACCCGCGCCTCGAAGGCGTGGCCGCGCAGGACCAGCTGCGCCTGGGTCAGGGGCAGGGTCTCGCCCGCAGCCACCCGCAACTGCCACTCCACCAGGTCCTGGCCGGTGATCATCTCCGTGACCGGGTGCTCGACCTGCAGGCGGGTGTTCATCTCCATGAAATAGAAGCTGCCGTCCTCGTCCAGCAGGAACTCCACCGTGCCGGCGCCGCGGTAGTCGATGGCCTGGGCGGCCTGCAGGGCGGTGTTGCCCATGGCCTCGCGCAGCTCGGCGGTCATGCCGGGGGCGGGCGCCTCCTCAATCACCTTCTGGTGCCGGCGCTGCACCGAACAGTCCCGCTCCGCCAGATAGATGCCGTTGCCGTGGTTGTCGCAGAACACCTGCACTTCCACGTGGCGCGGTTTGGTCAGGTACTTCTCCACCAGCATGGTGGCGTCGCCGAAACTGGCGCTGGACTCGCGCTGGGCCGCGGCCAGGGCGGCGTCGAACTCCTCCGCCGACCACACCTGGCGCATCCCCTTGCCGCCGCCGCCGGCGGTCGCCTTGAGCAGCACCGGGTAGCCCATCTTGTCCGCTTCCGCCTGCAGCAGGGCCGGATCCTGGTCCGCGCCGTGGTAACCGGGCACCAGCGGCACCCCCGCCGCGCCCATGATCTCTTTCGCCGCCGACTTCGACCCCATGGCCTCGATGGCGCCGGTGGGCGGCCCCACAAAGCAGATGCCATTGTCCGCGCAGGCCCGGGCGAAGCCGGCGTTCTCCGACAGGAAGCCGTAGCCCGGGTGAATTGCCTCGGCGCCGGTACTGAGCGCGGCTTCGATGATGTGTTCGATCACCAGGTAGCTTTCCCGCGCCGGTGCCGGGCCGATATGCACCGCCTCGTCCGCCAACTGCACATGCAGGGCATTGCGGTCGGCATCGGAATAGACCGCCACCGTGGCAATGCCCAGCCGCCGCGCAGTGTGGATGATGCGACAGGCGATTTCACCGCGGTTGGCGATCAACAATTTGGTGAACATGCTTCAGTCCCCCAGCCAGTTGGGTTGGCGTTTTTCCAGGAATGCGCTCAGGCCTTCCTGGCCCTCCCTGGACACGCGGATGTGGGCAATACGCGCGCAGGTGTCTTCCACCAGCTCTGCGGTGATCTCTTCCCCGGCGACGTTGACGATCAGGTCCTTGGCGGCGCGCACCGCTTCCGGCCCGTTGCCGAGAATGGCGTCCACCAGCTGCGTCACCTCAGTGTCCAGCGCCTCCTCGTCGGCGATCTCGCTGATCAGTCCCAGCTGCAAGGCCCGGTGGGCGTCAAACCGCTCCGCGGTCAGGAAGTAACGCCGCGCCGCGCGCTCGCCGATCGAGCGGATCACATAGGGGCTGATCGTCGCCGGCACCAGCCCGATCTTCACTTCCGACAACGCAAACGTCGCCCCCCGCGTTGCCACCGCCATGTCGCAGCAGCTCACCAGCCCCACCGCGCCGCCAAAGGCAGCACCCTGGACCCGCGCAATCGTCGGCTGCGGCAGACCGAACAGCGCCTTCAGCATCCCCGCCAGCGCCTCCGCATCGCGCAGGTTGTGGCCGTAGTCATAACCCGCCATGCGTTGCATGTACTCAAGGTCGGCGCCTGCGGAGAAGTGCTTGCCGCTGGAAGCCAGCACCACCACCCGCACGTCCTCGCGCTCGGCGAGGGTGTCAATGGCAAGCCGCAGCTGGGCGACGATCACATCGTCGAAGGCGTTGTGCTTGGCCGGGTTGTTGATCGTCACCGTGGCGACGCCGCGGGCATCAATTGCTGTGATTACGGGTTCAGTGTTCATCATGTTCGATTCCAATTCGTTGCATTCAGTGCTGTCCACCATTGTTCTTGCCGGTGATCAGTGCTCCTCAGTACACGTTACCGGCACTCCGTACCCGGGCGTAGCGACGGGGATGGCCGGTCCGGACACGCTACAAGCACATCCATGTGCGCTCGGTGGCGGCCGTCCATGGCCGCCAACGGTCCGGCCCAGCCATCCCCGCCACTACGCCCTCGGCTGAGGAGCGAGTGTCGAGACATCCACCCATTTGTCTTAGCTTTGCCGCCATCCTTGCTGCAACGGAGTGCGAAAGTGGAGGCGTTGGGAGGGCGGAGAGGGGTAGGCGGGACCGTCGACGGCCATGGATGGCCGTCGCCGAGCCTACATGGACGTACTTGCGGCGTGTCCCGACTGCCCCTCTGCGTCCTCCCGGCGCCAGTGCCTGCGCTTGCATCAATACCGGCACCAGAGCTGGGTACGAAGTGCGGTTCAACGCGCTCACATCCGGAACACGCCGAAGCGTGTCTCCTCCACCGGTGCATTCAACGCCGCCGAAATTGCCAGTCCCAACACCATGCGGGTATCCGCCGGGTCGATCACCCCGTCGTCCCACAGCCGCGCCGAGGCGTAATAGGGGTGGCCCTGCTTCTCGTACAGCTCCAGCGTCGGCTGCTTGAAAGCCTGCTCTTCCTCGGCGGTCATGCTCTTGCCATCCCGCGCCAACTGGTCCTGCTTGACCGTGGCGAGGACGCCGGCGGCCTGCTCGCCGCCCATCACCGAGATGCGGGCGTTGGGCCACATGAACAGGAAGCGCGGCTCGTAGGCGCGGCCGCACATGGCGTAGTTGCCGGCGCCGAAGGAGCCGCCGATGATGACGGTGAATTTCGGTACATTGGCGCAGGCGACGGCGTGCACCATCTTGGCGCCGTGGCGGGCGATGCCGCCGGCCTCGTACTGCTTGCCGACCATGAAACCGGTGATGTTCTGCAGGAACACCAGCGGTATCTTGCGCTGGGCGCAGAGCTCGACGAAGTGCGCGCCCTTGACCGCGGATTCGCCGAACAGGATGCCGTTGTTGGCGATGATGCCCACCGGGTAGCCGTGAATGCGGGCGAAGCCGCAGACCAGGGTTTCGCCATAGAGGGCTTTGAATTCGTCGAACTCGGAGCCGTCGACCACGCGCATGATGACTTCGCGCACATCGTAGGGCTGGCGCGCATCCTTGGGGATCACCCCGTAGATTTCGCTGCTGTCGTACAGCGGCTCCACCGGCTGGCGCAGATCCATGGCCACGGGCTTGACCCGGTTCAGGCGCCCTATGGCACGGCGTACCAGTTCCAGGGCGTGGTGGTCGTTATTGGCGTAGTGGTCGGTGACCCCGGAAGTGCGGCAGTGGACGTCGGCACCGCCCAGTTCCTCGGCGCTGACCACTTCCCCGGTAGCGGCCTTCACCAGCGGCGGCCCGCCGAGAAAGATGGTGCCCTGGTTCTTGACGATGATGGACTCGTCCGCCATCGCCGGCAGGTAGGCGCCGCCGGCGGTGCAGGAGCCGAGCACGGCGGCGATCTGCGGGATGCCCCGGGCGGACATCCGCGCCTGGTTGTAGAAGGCGTGGCCGAAGTGGTCCTTGTCCGGGAATACCTCGTCCTGCAGGGGCAGGAAAGCGCCGCCGGAATCGACCAGATAGATGCAGGGGAGGTTGTTCTCGTCAGCGATGGTCTGGGCGCGGCCCTGCTTCTTCACGGTCAGCGGGTAGTAGGTGCCGCCTTTCACGGTGGCGTCATTGACGAAGATCATGCACTCCTGGCCAGCCACCCGGCCGATACCGGTGATGATGCCGGCGCCCGGGACGTCGTCGTCATAGACTTTGTACGCCGCCAGCTGGGACAGTTCCAGGAACGGTGACCCCGGGTCCAGCACCGCCTGCAGGCGCTGCCGGGGCAATAATTTGCCACGGGACAGGTGCCGCTCCTGGGCCTTCTGGCCGCCGCCTTCGCGCAGGCTCGCGACCAGTTGGCCCAGATCTTCGACCTGGCGCTGCATGTGGTCGCTGTTGGCCTGGAAGCCCTCGTCCCGGGGATTGAGGCGTGATTGCAGTACGGTCATGGGTGCGCTCCGGTCAGGCGGTTTCGTTGAACAGCTCGCGGCCGATCAGCATGCGGCGGATCTCCGAGGTGCCGGCGCCGATCTCGTAGAGCTTGGCGTCGCGCAGCAGGCGCCCGGCGTTGGCTTCGTTGGTGTAGCCGAAGCCGCCCAGGGCCTGGATCGCCTGCAGGGCCATCTGGGTCGCCTTCTCCGCAGTGTAGAGAATCACTGCCGCACAGTCCTTGCGGCTTTCCCGGCCACGGTCGCAGGCGGCGGCTACCGCATACAGGTAGGCGCGGGAGGCGGAGAGGTCCGTGTACATGTCCGCCAGTTTGCCCTGCATGAGCTGGAACTGGCCGATGCTCTGGCCGAACTGCTCGCGGGTGTGCAGGTAGGGCACCACTTCGTCCAGGCAGGCCTGCATGATGCCCACCGGGCCGCCGGACAGCACGGTGCGCTCGTAGTCGAGGCCGGACATCAGCACTTTCACGCCCTGGCCTTCGCCACGGAGGATGTTCGCCGCCGGCACCGGGGTGTTGTCGAACACCAGTTCGCAGGTGTTGGAGCCCCGCATGCCCAGCTTGTCCAGCTTCGGCGAGCGGGAGAAACCGGGGAAGTCGCGCTCGACAATAAACGCGGTGATGCCCTTCGAGCCCGCTGTGGGATCGGTCTTGGCGTAGATGATGTAGACATCGGCGTCGGGGCCGTTGGTGATCCACATCTTGTTGCCGGTCAGGAAGTAGCTGTCTCCTTCCTTGCGCGCCTGCAGCTTCATGCTGACCACGTCGGAGCCGGCGTTCGGTTCAGACATTGCGAGCGCGCCAACGTGTTCGCCGCTGCACAGTCTGGGCAGGTACTTCTGCTTCTGCTCCTCGCTGCCGTTCTTCTGGATCTGGTTCAGGCACAGGTTGGACATGGCGCCGTAGGACAGCCCCACCGAGGCCGACGCCCGGCTGATCTCCTCCATCACGATGCTGTGGGCCAGGTAGCCCATGCTGGAACCGCCGTAGGCCTCGTCCACGGTAATCCCGAGCAGGCCCATGTCACCGAACTTGCGCCACAGGTCCGCAGGGAATTCATTGTCGCGGTCGATCTGCGCCGCCCGCGGGGCGATTTCCTTCTGGCACATCTGGTAGACCGCATCGCGGAGCATGTCCAGTTCTTCGCCGAGGCCGAAGTCGAGGGTGGGGTAGCCGGTATTCATTGTCTTGTCCTGCCTGCTTCAATATTGTGGGCGCCCGCTCCGCGGGCGCATGGTTGCCGGAGTATCGCCCACAGAGTGGGCTCCAACAGGTTGGGCTCCCACTGGTCGGGGGCTCGCGTAGGAGCCCGCTCCGCGGGCGATTGGGTTGTCGAAGAATCGCCCACAGAGTGGGCTCCCACAGGAATAGAGTGGGCTCCCACAGGAATAGAGTGGGCTCCCACAGGAATAGAGTGGGCTCCTACAGGTTGGGGGTAGCGTAGGAGCCCGCTCCGCGGGCGATGGGTTGTCGGAGTATCGCCCACAGAGTGGGCTCCTACGGGGTGTCATTGTTTGCCCTCCAGCCCGCGCTCGCACAGGGCCTGAACCTCGTCCAAACCGGCGAGCATCTCCTCGATATCCTGCTTCTGGCGCTGCAGGTGGGCGCGCTTGTCCTGCACGGTACCTATCAGGGAGTGTAGCTGGTCGCGGTTGTTGTGCTCGGGGTCATACATGTCGATGAGCTCGACACTTTCCTGCAGGCTCATGCCGATGCGCTTGCCGCGCAGGATGAGCTTGATGCGAACCCGGTCGGCGGGGGAATAGAGGCGCCTCTGGCCCTCCCGGCGGGGGTGGATCAGGCCTTTCTCCTCGTAGAAGCGGATGGTCCGGGTGGTAACTCCGAACTCCTCGGCCAGCTCCGATATGCTGTAAGTGCGTGTAGCCACGTCTGCGGCGCGCCTCTTTCTATTTTCTCGTGGCAAACTATAGACCAAGTTTACGTTAACGTAAACGTTGGGGTGTGAGCGCGAATCCGCGGGCCGGATAGCCGGCCCCGGCAACTGTCAGGACCTGGCTGCAGAGACCGGCGGCGGCGCGCGGAAAGGTAGCGCGCCGCCGTGCCTGGCTCAGTTCGCGCTCAGCTGTTCCAGCAGCCGCGCTTTCATCGGCTTCACCCAGTTCTCCCGCAGCGCCGCAGACAGCAGCCCGGCGTCATCCAACTCATTGCACAGCCGCATCTGGTGGGCCAGGTCAAACATGTCGAACTGGCGCACAATCCGCGCCTCCTCGTTGAGGGTGATGAAAGAGACCCCCGGGGTTTCGTAGTGGCTGCCGTCCGGGCGCTGGCCCGGCCCGCGGTTCATCCAGTGGGTCACCAGGCGGTTGTCGCTGCCGGTGTAGACGCCCATGTAGGGAAAGGTCCAGCCCTCCCAGCCCACCTGCATGTCGCGCCCGTAGTGGGTGGCCTTGATCTCCTCGCTGCCGTTGGCGACGACCTTCATTACCCCGGCATATTCGCAGGTATAGACACAATCGCGGGCGTAGATCTCGTCGACAAAAAAGGTCCACTCGTTGTCGATGGAGGCCTGCTGGTGGGCGCGGATAAGTTTGTCGGCGGCGGCGCGCAGAGTGGCGTCATCGAGGCTAGGCATGGCGGATTCTCCATTTGTTATTAGCGCCCCTACTCTCCACCGATTTGGTGGCCGTGGCCAATAGTGGCGTTTGTTCAATTGAACCGCGCCAGTATTTGCTATCATCCGCGCTTTGTATCCTCAACGGCAGGCAGCGGCACAGATGCCCAAGACAACCCTCATACCCATGCTGGCGGACGGCGAATTCCATTCCGGCCAGGATCTCGCCGCCGCGTTGGGGGTGAGCCGCACCGCGGTCTGGAAGCAGCTCAACCGGCTGGAGGAACTTGGCCTGGCGGTGGAGTCGGTGAAGGGGCGGGGCTACCGCATTCCCGGGGGCGTGGAGCTGCTGGATGAGCTCACTGTTCGCGCCGGGCTGGATAGTCCGGTACTTGGGCTGCTGCGGGAACTGCAGCTGCTGGAAACTGTGGACTCCACCAATGCCGAGGCTCTGCGCCGGGTGGCCGCGGGCAGTGGCGCGGGTCTGGTGTGTAGCGCGGAGCAGCAGACCGCTGGCCGCGGTCGCCGGGGTCGAGCCTGGGTAAGCCCCTATGCGCGCAACATCTACCTGTCTCTGGTCTGGGAATACAACGAAGGTGCCGCCGCCCTCGAGGGCCTGAGCCTGGCGGTGGGGGTGGCCGTGACCCGGGCACTGGCGCACCTGGGCCTGCCGCCACTGCAACTCAAGTGGCCCAACGACCTGCTCTTTGCCGGCGCCAAGGTGGGCGGCGTGTTGCTGGAAATGGCCGGCGACGCTTCCGGGCGCTGCCAGGTAGTCATCGGGGTTGGCATCAACGTCGCCATGCCGCCAGCCGCGGCGCAGGCCATCGACCAGGCCTGGACCGACCTGGCGACGGTAGCGGGTGGCCAGGCGCCGGGCCGCAACGCGGTGGTGGCGAGCCTGCTGAATGAACTGCTGCCCCTGGCGGCGAGCTTTGCCCGCACCGGTTTTGCGCCCTGGCGTGATTCGTGGATGGCTCTGGACGCCTTCGCCGATGCGTCCGTGGTGCTGCACAGCGGCGAGCAGCGCCAGGCCGGCGTTGCCCGCGGTGTCGACGAACGCGGCGCCCTGCAGCTGGAAACCACCCTGGGACTGCGCCCCATCTACGGCGGCGAGATCTCGCTGAGGGCGGCCCCATGAGCGCGACTCTGTGCCTGCAATTCGACGTTGGCAACAGCAGCGCCAAATGGCGCCTGATGGCGGGAGCGGAGGTGCTGGCGCGCGGCGTCTACCGCCGCGAGGACGAAGACTCGCGCACGCAACTGCTGGCCTGCAGCGACGTGGTGGACCGGATCTGGATTGCCAGCGTCGCCAGCGAGGAAGCGGAGTGGCAACTCGGTACCCTGCTGGAGGAGCGCTGGCAGCTGGAACCCTGGTTTGCCCGCAGTGAGGCGCGCACCGGCACCCTGGTCAACAGTTATCAGCAGCCACTGCGTATGGGCGTGGACCGCTGGCTGGCGATGCTCGGCGCCTGGCACCGCCGGCCTGACCGCCTCTGTGTGGTCGATGCCGGCTCCGCACTTACTATCGACCTGGTGGATGCCAGCGGTCAACACGAGGGCGGCTACATCATCCCCGGGCCCTCGCTGATGGAGCGGGCCCTGCTGCTGGATACCGACCGGGTGCGCTTCGCTGAGGAAGCCGTCTATGACCTGGCGCCGGGCACCTCCACCGCCGAAGCGGTGCGCCACGGCATCGCGCTGGCACAGGCCGCTGCGGTGCGCGTGGCCATGGAGCAGTCCGCTGACCCGCAGCGCAGCCTGTACTTGTGTGGGGGCGGTGCCGAAACCCTGCAGCGTCTGCTGGGCGGCGCGGGCGAATGGATTCCTGACCTGGTGTTTGAAGGGTTGGAGGTGATGGCGGCCGAGCACGGGCTGGACAGAGGCTTCGTGTAGGGGCGGCCGGCCAAGTGCTGCCGGCTAGGCCCCGGCTAGGCGCCACAGCTAGGCGCCCCCCCAACGAAGTGCTATTGCATCACCCGGGGCCATTGTCTATCATTGCGCCCCCGCGGGAGGCCTGTCTCCCGCAGTGTCTTTTGGCTGGCGTAGCTCAGTAGGTAGAGCAGCTGATTTGTAATCAGCCGGTCGGGGGTTCGATTCCTCTCGCCAGCTCCAATCACACCGGGGGCCTTCAAAAGTGGTAGTCAGCGGAGAAGACCAGCGAGTTGAACCAGGCAAAATTGTAGACATCGTCAGTATCCGCACCGCCCTCGAGAGTTCGATACCCCATCCCCACCTTCCAGCGCTCATTCACGGTGTAATTCAGACGAATGCCCAGGTCGATCGCGCGGCCAGGTCCCCCCGCCAAACCATCGAGGTCTGCCGACAGGGACCAGTGATCGTCAAAGCGGTATTCCCCGCCCAGATACAGTAACGGCACCAGCCCGATATCATCATCACTGCTGCTGGTGCTGCCCTGTGTCAGCTTGATTTCGGCGTCACGCACTTTCAGCGTAGCGCCCACCCAGAAGTCCCAGTGTTCGCGTGCCAGCCAGTGATAGCGATAGCCCAGGCGCCAGGAGCTGAACCTGTACTCTGCTTTCACCTCCTCATCGGCGCTGTAGGACTGTCCGGCGAAGCGTGTTTCTTGCCCCAACTGGCCGTTTTCACTGTAGGACAGCGGTGCGAGCAAAAAGCGCAATCCGTGTTTTTCATTGATGTCCCAGGTACCTTCGACCCTGACGGCTGCCCACGGGCCGGAACCGGCCACATCTGCCAGGGAAAGCCTTGTGCCCTGCTCATCATTGGGAATCTGCACGTCGTTCTTTTCCTGCCAGCTTGCGCCCAGTTCAAGGTGCAGTGTGAACGGTCGGTCTGCTGCCACGGCGGGAATGGCAGTGGCCAGCGAGGCCGAAATTGCAACGGCTCGGGCAAGGTTTGCAGGGTAATAGGGCATGGTGATTTCCTTGGCTGGCGAGTGGGTTCTCTTCATCGGTCAGGACCTGCAAAGGTCAAGAACATTTACAGATTAGCCGATACGAGGGTACTGGCCGATCGGATTGTCCTGCAACGAGGAGTGTTGTCACGAGGACTCGGTGAACTCAACCATGTCCTTTTGCCATACCATGGTGTGGTAATGTCGCCGAATGGAGAAAAGGCGCCATCCTGAGCGCGCGCATCTGAACACAGCTAATGCGCGACTGAATTGACCTATGTCGCCTAAGCGTCATTCTGCTGACTGATTTTGGTGACACCTCGCCTTTTCTGTGCGACAACACAACAAGTCGCGAGCCAGTCGTTCCTCGCCAGTTTGGCAATTGACGGTTTCAGCGGAGTAACAACGCCGAAAACTGGTCAAATATCGTAGGTTAAACACTCAAAAATTGTTGATAATGACCGAAATATATCAACGTGCAGAAAGTGAGGTATTGCATGAGCACCACCCATTATCTAGTCGTATTTGATCCCACCCAGGAGCAACAGCCAGCGCTATCCCGAATGGTCGCGATTGCTGAGAATACTGATGCCGAACTACGGGTTTATTGTTGTATCCACGGGGATCTGCCGCGCGGTGACGACCAGGCAGCAGAAATTGAGAAGCGCATCGCGGCACAACAGCAGGTAATGGAGGCGGCCGTTGCGCCCCTGCGTGACAAGGGCATACCCGTCGAGATTGAGGTTGAGTGGGACAAGGACTGGTATCGGGCCGTAGTGAACGCCTCCGTGCGGCACAAAGTGGATGGCGTGGTCAAATCCTCTCACAGGCACTCTACGGCTCAGCGCCGACTGAAGAGAACATCAGACTGGACACTTATACGCGAGTGCAGTTGCCCGGTACTGCTGGTCAAGGGCGATGGCAGCAACCAGGCGGACATCATTCTCGCCGCCCTGGATACGCGTGGCGATCAGGATGCCTATCGCACACTCAACCAGAAGATCCTCGATATGTGCCGCGAATTTTTCGAACAGACTGACACCGAGGTGCACTATATTAGTGCCTACAAGGATCTCGTGAACCGGCCGGACAGGGGGTCTTTGATACGCGCCTGCGGCGTGCCGGGTGAGCGCGTGCACATCGTAATGGATGCGCCACACGATGCCATTATCAAAACAGCCAGTGAGATCAACGCGGGCATGGTGGTAATGGGCACCTCAGCGCGCGCGGGCCTCTCGGCAATGTTGAACAACAATGCTGCGGAGAAAGTCCTTGACCAGCTGGAGTGTGACTTGCTTGTCATGCCGTAACCTGTCGTCCGATGAAACCAGAACCCGCATTGGGTGGTAGGGTCTGTACCGGAGACATCCTTTACAGAACATGCCGGTGCGCCGGCCGCTGGACATATAGCTTACAGTTCCGGTACCAACGGTGCTCGCCGCCTGTCGGTTTCAGGACCATGCATTTCCAGAGTTGCGTGCCTTTTTACCGAGAGCTGTTCGACACTTTACGGCGAGCGGGAGGACATGCTCCGGTGCGGGATTTCCACTGGGGCGGAAAGCGCCGCCAGGCCACGACGACCAGCAGTCCGAATCCAGAATAGAGCAGCGCGAAGAACCAGAGCGGAGCGTCGAAATAGATCAGGCTCTGAAGCCAGTGTTCGATAAAGCTGGCCTCGTATCCGGGTCCGCCAGCCTGGCGGCGCAACCAGGATTCAAGCACCGTGAGGGGGCAGATTCGACCGAGCCAAGCCTGGAGGACAACGACACCGATTGCCAATAGATGCGGTACGCGAAACCAGGGCCGGTTAACCCAGTGCCAGTGGCGCAGGTTGCCTGCGACTATCAACAGCAAACCTCCGACAACGAAAACAACGATGGCGAAATGCAGCGCCAGTACCCTGTCGGCCAGGAGTTGGTAGGTCATAAATCCATCGCCAATTTCACGCCAGCGCCGGATAGCGTTCCCGGGCCATGGCCGCAAACCCCTCCCGCCAGCCGATCCGGCAGTTGCCCACCAGCTCGATACGACGCCGGTTGTCGGTTACCCGTGACGGTATCGACAGGCTGTCATCTTCGCGAAATTGCGGTTCACGCCCGGCCAGTTCCCCCAGGTAATGGCACCAGCTGCGTACATCCACCGGCTCGTCGCCACTCCAGTTGACGATGGTGGCGGGCACCGAGGCGGCGGCGAGCAGCCCTTCGACCTGACCGTTGATATCGTCCTGGTGAATGCAGGTGAACCAGGCCTCGCCGCCGGAGGGCAGCACGATCTCCTCGTCGCGCATGATGGCGTCGAGATGATAGGCCGGGAGCCCGCCGTTGGCGGAGTAAGAGACGTTCATGCGGGCAATGGTGGTGGGCAGGGCGTACAGGCGGGCGCAGCTGCGGGCCACGGCTTCCTGGGCGATCTTGGAAATGGCATAGGTGGGCGAGTAGGGCTGCTGGGAGTCCCCCAGGGGGTCACTTTCCTGAAACGCGTGACGCGGGTCGACGTGCAAGGCATACACTGCACAGGTGGACATCACCAGGCAGGCCTTGGCGCTCCGGCAGTGCGCCATCAGCAGTGCGGTACCCTCGGCATTGACCTGCAGGGCGTGGTCGTAGTCCTGGCCCGCCAGTTGAAACACCGCGAGGTGCAGGACGTAGTCGAAGTCCCGCGGCAGGTCCCCAAAATCGCCACTGGCAAGATCGATGCTGCGGGTTACCATGCCCGCCTGTTCACAGCGCTCGCGTGAGCCCGGCGCGCTGAAGCGGGCCACCCCCCAAACCTCGTTGTCGGCGGCGAGAAACTGCCCCAGCGGCAAGGCGATCTGGCCTGCCGCCCCGGTCAGGAGGATCTTCTGGTGCTGCAACATGGCGCTTCCATTTTTGCCTACAATGAAAAGATAATGACAAGTCTGTGAGGTAAACGCCATGATCACCGTCCCCAGCCTGATGCCGGACACTGATTTCGCCTACGACGAACTGCCCGACTTGCACCAGCGGCTGGATGAGTTGCGCGCCGTGGGGCCGGTGGTTCCCGTCACCTATCACGGCCAGACCGTGTGGCTGATCACGCGCTATCAGGAACTGAAGCAGGCCTTCGCCGACGAAGAGCACTTCGCCTCGAAGGCGGCCTACACCGTGCACTCGGAACCGTCGATGGGCAAAACCCTGCAGACCATGTCCGGGCAGCAGCACCGGGTCAATCGCACCCTGGTTTCCAAACCTTTCTTCCCCAGGCAGATCCGCGACGCGGTGGAAGCGGTAATCGCGCCGATTGCCGATGAATTGCTCGATCGTCTCAACGACCACGAAGAAGTCGATCTGGTGGCGGCCTTTACCCGTCCCTATCCCTTTTCCGTGATCGCCCGCATGCTGGGCATCCCGGTGGATGACGAGGGCAAGTTGCTGGAGTGGGCGCTGAAGCTGATCGACTACCCCTGGGATCCTGAGGGCGCACTCCGGGCCCGCAGCGAGTTTGCCGAGTACATGCAGCCGATTCTCGATGAGCGCAGGGAACGCCCGGGGGACGATGTGATCTCCCTGCTGGCCACCGCTGAATTCGAGGGCCAGCGCCTCAGCGACGAGGAAATCTACTCCTTTCTGCGACTGCTGTTTCCGGCGGGCTCGGACACCACCTACAAGGTCGCTGGCAGCCTCTTCTATGCGATTCTCTCCGATCCCGTGGTGCGCGAGCAGGCCATGACCGACAACACGGCGCGGGAAGCGATCGTGCAGGAGGCGCTGCGCTGGCAGCCGCCCACCGCCCTGCTGCCGCGCCGCTGCAGCAAGGATACGGAGCTGGCGGGAGTTGCCATCAAGGAAGGCGACTGGATCCTGTTTGGCATCACCGCGGCCCATCGGGACCCGGAGGTGTTCGACAACCCTGACCGTTTCGACCCCGCGCGCACGGAAAAGAACCTCGCTTTTGGCCATGGCGAGCATTTCTGCCTGGGCTCGCACCTGGCGCGCCGCGAGCTGGAAACCGCCATTGAGCGGGTATTCAGCCGCTTTCCGAACATGCGCCTGTGCCCGGACAAACCTGCCCGCTTCAGTGGCGCAGTGCTGCGGGGAACGCCCGAACTGTGGGTGCGTCCCTACGGCTGACCTGTCTATTCCAGCGCGTACTGGAACGTGCTGACCACCCGCAGGCGCTTCACTCGCGAGCTGCCGTCATCCCAGTCACTGCCGTCGCTGCCGGTGATGCGGATGACACCCTGGTTGGCTGAGCGCAGGGCGCCGACCCGGGCCCCGGCCTCGGCGGCGAATTTTTCCGCCTGTTCGCGGGCATTGCGCGTAGCTTCCGCCAGCAGCGCCGGCTTGACCTCGTTGAACCCGCGCAGCTGGTAGCGTGGCCCGCTGCCGCCCTCGATTTCCACGCCGGCCTCGATCAGCGGGTCAATGCCGAGCGCGGTGGCTTCCACCAGGCCGACCCGGGCGGACTGGACGATGACCATGCCGCTGCCGGTATAGCGCAGGGGCTGGTTGCCCGCGCCGTACTCGCGTGAATAGGCATCCTGCACCTGCAGTGGCCTGATCTCCACCTCATCCGCGGTGAAGCCTGCGTCCGCGAGAAAGCTGGTCACCCGCGCCCGGTCCTCGGCCAGCGCCTGCTGGACCTCGGCGAAGGCGCTGCCGGCGCGGCGGAAGGTCAGGTTCCAGGCCGCGAAATCGCTTTCGACGTCAGCCTCGGCGAGGCCCTTGATAGTGACTGAGCGGTCCTCCAGTTTAAAGCGCTGGAGGCCGTCGCCAACTGTCCAGCCGGCGGCCGCAACACCCAGCGCCAGTACCAGGGCCGCCAGCCAATAACCCGGTTTGCCAGTCATGCGGCGCTGGCTTCGGCGTCATCCCCAGGCTCGCAGGACGGCCGGGTGAGATAGGTCGAATTCACGTCCACCAGGCCCAGGTCCTGCAGGGTGCGGCGCCCGATCAGGACCGGGTAGATCATCTCGCCGCGATCGCGCAGGGAGAACTGCTCGCTATGAATCTGGTCGCCGATGCAAAGGTCCAGCCTCACCACCGGCCGCCGGTCATCGCCGCCGGCGCCGCGTACCAGGATGAATCGCTCTACTGGCAGCGCCATCGGCGTCAGCAATTGTTCGCCGCTGGCGGCGTCTTCCAGTTCCAGTTCGAACTCAACCCAGTCTTCTCCATCCCGGTCACGCAGCTCAATGGCTGTGGCATGCATGGAGGATGTCAGGGCGCCGGAATCGAGCTTGACCTTCACCGTGGCCCCGACGGGCATCACGATGGCTTTCTCGACCCAGCCCAACACCCTGGCTTCTTCAGCGTCGCTGGCGGAAGCCGCGGTCAGGGTTGAGGCCAGCAGCCCCAGCAGGCACAGGGAAAGCCGTGACAGCGACAGGCGTAATTGTTGCATGCGATCTCCAAAGATTCTTGTACAGGCACCGCTAGCGGATCACCTGTCTGGTCAGAATAACTGCGTTGCCCCAGTAGACCGCGGAACAGGTGTTTTTATCCGCGAATCCGTTAGAGTAAGTCCACGACGTACTGGAATGATAACAGGGCGAATGCAGGTGGAGTGGCAGGGGGCATTGGCACGGCACTTCGGAAGTGATCTCAATCTGCTGTTGCAGCAGTTTGGCGCCGAGGTTGTGCATGCCGAGGAGCTGACCCGCCTTGTCTCCCGGCGCCAGCGCAAGGCCGTATTCAAACTGAAGCTCGCGGACGGGCGGCTGCTAAAGGCGCGGCGCTTCAGGACCGGGCAGGAAGTCGTCCTTGCCGCCGCCCTGGCACCTTTGCTGGATGGCAGACACTACTCGCGGGTGCTGGCTAATCTGGGGACCTCGACGCTTGAGGAGTGGAGGTCCGGGACGGTCCTTGCCGCCGAGGCCGTTACGACAGGGCATGCACGCAAGGCCGGCGAACTGCTGGGGCGGTTGCATATGACCACCGGGCTGCCCGGCCCCGAAGCCGCGCCGGTGCTGATGGTAGCAGAACATCTCGGCCTTATGCAGGAGCACCTTGCCGCCCTCCTTGAGCAGGGCGTGCTGGCATCGTCTGACGCTGCGTCCCTGCTGGAGCTTGCCCTCGGCACAATGCCTGCACACTTTGAGGCGGGGCTTATCCACGGTGATTTCTGTATTGAGAACATGGTGGTTAGCAGCTCTGGGGAACTGGTGCTGATCGACAATGAGAGCATGTGCGTCGGTCCCCTGGATTTCGATATCGCACGTGCCTGGTGTCGCTGGCCGATGACCACTGCTGCCCGCGCCGGGTTCGTCACAGGGTATACACAGTTCCGTGGCTTGGAATCCTTCACCCCGCACTGCCAGTTCTGGGCAATAAGGGCACTGTTGATGTCGGTATATGTGCACCTCAAGCATGAGCGGCCCTGTCAGCCTGCAGTAACGGCTCTCAAACGCCTGGCTGCGGGCGCGGAGAGCGGCTACTGGGCCTCGCTTGCCCAGGTCGAGAGGTAGTTCGCCAGGGCTTGCCACATTCAGGCTAACGCGAGAATCCGCTCAATCACTGTCGGTCTGGCGGCCATGACGGCGAGTTCCCAGGTTCTGGCGTCGGCCAGGCGCTGGCTGAGCTCGCCCCTCCCGCACTGGATACGCTGCAGCGCGGCGTGAATATTGCTGGCAGTGACGGTTCCGCGGATTTCCGTCGTCAGCGTCTCTGCCAGGCCCAGCTCTCCGCAGCGGCGAGCCAGCCCCGGTTGGTCAGAAAAGAAAGGGTAAGAAAGCATGGGGACACCGTGAAAGATTGCCTCATGCGTGGAATTCAGCCCCTGGTGGGTAAGAAAAACGCCGGCCTGTGCCAACACCTGCCTCTGGTCGACGTACTCTTCGAGGCGGACACGGGGGCCAGCGATTCCTGCAGGTACGCATTCCCGGGATTGGCCGCCCAGTGCGATCAGCACGGCGAGGTCGCCTCGATCATGTGCGGCCTGGGACAAGGCTTGCAGCAGTGTCCAGGCAGCGTCCGCGTAGTAGCGCCAGATGACCGTGCCCAGCGATGCGTAAATCTTGCTGGTGCCTTCTTCCGCAGAGGGGAATGGGTTGGCATTTCGCGTGCTGCCGGTTGGAGAGGGCTGGTCATCACCCAGTGAGCCAAAAAAAGCGCAGGGTTCAAAAGCGCTTCGCTCAGCAGGGGTGAGGAATTCAGGCGGCTCGCAAATCAGGTTCAGCTGCGTGCTCAGCCCACCCATGTAGCTGAAGGGGGAAGCATCCGCCAGCCCATAGCGATCCCGCAGTGTGGCAACTGCTCGCAGGCAGGCGTCATCAAGCTGGACCCGCGGGTCCAACTGCAGCTCCGACATGGCGGTTCGCGGTGGCATATTATGCCCGGGACAGATATTCACGCGCGGCAGCTGCAAGCACTCTGCTACCGGACGCGCAATCACGGCGAAAGCGTCATGGATGATCAGATGTGGCGCCAGCGTCGCGACCTCCGCGATGACCGACTCGGCAAAGTGGGCGGCAAAGCTGACGTAGCGGCAGGGTATCGGACGGGAACGGTTGTCCGCCGCTGCCAGCGGCCGTTGCCGGAACAGATCGTGGAAGACACCCCCGCTGGCCTTGATTGCGCTGCGGAAGCGCTGGTCGCTGAAGACATGGGGCTCGACGCCGACCTCTGTGAGGTTTGCGATTATTGGCAACAGACGTTTCATATGGCCGAATTCGGGCATGCAGAACAGCGCGATTCTGATACGGGCCATCGTCAGTGCAACTCCTCTCTCGAATCGGCTTTGACGTCCCGGTAAAGCGGTAAAGACATCCTTCCGCCAGTCCATGGTTGAGTTTTTTCAGACATGGAGCACTGGTAGCTAGCCGGGCCTGGGTTTGCCTGGCTTGCGGTAGTGCCAGAGTCGGGCGGGCAGCGTCAGGGACCGGCCCGCCCAGTAGCGAGGCATGGACACGGGCAGCAGGCGGGAAAATAGCAGGCGGTTGCCCAGATGTCGCCGCGGCCGGCCATATATCGCGAGGGCTTGTTGCCTGCTTTCCACCAGCAGCAGCTCCCGTCGGCGGTCTAGTGCCTGCGCCAGCCGCGGGCAGTCGCTACTTGCGTCCAGCAGCAGCAGACAAAAAGCCAGTACATTCAGTACCAGCTTGAGGCTGCCCTCGGAGCTGCGCCCGGCAAGGAAAGCATCCCAGTCGGTGCCCTGGTCCAGAGCCCGCAGAATCATGTAGAGATCCCAGACCTTTTTCAGGTTGTGCTTTCCGGTCTGGATATCGGTGCCCAGGCCGACCGCTACAATCAGCAGTGTGTCCAGGTCGGACAGGGTTTGGTAGTGGACGCCGGCGACAGTAAACGTCTGGGCCTGCTGCCACATCTCTGCGCTGTCAAACTGGATCCCCGGTAGCCTGCGAATGGTGTGGTGAATATCGACCGCCCCGGCGTCGCCCCTGACGTCGATGGCGTGAATGCCCCAGATGCGGTTGCGGGTGTCGAGCTGGGCGTGCGCGGGCGCGTTCAGGCCCGCCCTGGCAAGGGCCTGCACGGTGAGGTCAAGGTCTTGCGGCCTTACCAGGATGTCCACGTCCCACATGAAGCGCTTGTCCATATCGCCGAAGAAACGCTGTGCCAGGTACAGGCCCTTGAGAAGCAGATAGGGGATCCCGGCCGCGGTGAGCTGCTGGTCTATGATTGGCAGCAGGGCGCGGCAGCGGCTGGCCCGCGCCAGTTGTTGCGCGGCTGCGGCCTCGAGGGCCGCAATGCCCGCCGCGGGCAGGTAGTCCTGCAGTGGGAGTTCGCCGGCCAGCATATGGAAGTGGCCGGCCAACTTGCTCTGCACCAGCAGCGTACACATTTCCTCCGTATGAGCTGCCGCTGCAGCCAGCAACGCCGTGGCCCTCGCGGTATCACCCTCAAGTAACAACCGTAGCAGATCGCTGATCAGACGCTGTGTTGGCAAAGTTGCATGCAGTGGAAAGCTCAATTGCCGGGATCCGGGCTGCAATCGTGATTCAGTAACTCCAGCAAGGCGTCGGCCCCGCGGCTGTCCCGATAACTGTCCCTGCCCAGCAGGCACTCCCAGGCAGGAACAGACGCTGCGAGTTGTTGGCACAAGGTGTGGTCATCGGGCGCCCGCCTGCGGGTAAGGCCGGTTGGCAAGACCGTGAATACCTCGGACAACCGGTCGGGGCCGATATGCCCAAACAGCCCCTGTCGGAGCTGCATGCTGGCTGTGCTGGCGTCCAGCCGGCGCAGCTCCAGGCCGCCGGGCTGCCCGCTCTGGCGCGGGAACAGCAGCACGGCTGCCTTTGCCTCGGCCACAGGCTCGCGCCCCAGCAGGGTGCAAAACTGCCGTGGCGTAATGCTCCCGGCCCCTTGTTTCGCCGGTATTAGCGCCAGTTTTTCCGGCTGCTGGGCCTCTGCCAGCGTGGCGCGGCAGCGGTAGCCCCGGGCGCCGATTTGCTCTCTCATCCCGGGAAACAGGTCCATGGTTCCGTCGCGTATCGAGACAATGGTTGGCATGCCACGGACCGTAGTCGCCGCGCCTGCAGTTCTCACCAGGAGGCGGTCGTTGGTGAGGAAGCCACCAGGAGAGCGGGTGAGAGCATAGGTCAGCAGGCTGGTCTTGCCGGCCTCCCGGCGGCCACTGATGATGGCCGCGCGGCCGTTGAGGGAGAAGGCGGATGCGTGCAGAAACCGGTGCCCGCGCAATTGAGCGATGCCCATGGCCAGTTCCCGCACTACCCGCATCAAGTTGATGCGGGAGTCGGTATGCGCCTCAGCAGCAACCAGCTCAATGTGCTGTTCGCGGACCAGATAAAACAGGTGATGATCGGCATCGTAAAGCGCAATGTCATGGCCCGGCACGTTCCAGCAGGGCAGGTCCAGGGTTCGGGTGTCCAGCATGAAGACCCGGCGTTGCCCGCCCAGAGGGCCGCCCGCCCGCAGATCCTGGAACCTGGCACCGTCATAGGTGAGCGTCACAGTTACATCGGGGGTATCCCCGATGGGCGCGAACCAGGGAAGCAGGAACTCCTCCAGCCAAACCGCATCATCGCTTGCATCGGTGCCAACGCATACTTTCAGACCTTCGTAGTTGAGCATTACCCTGGTCATTGCTTGCTGTCCCGCGTCACGCCGCCGCAGTGCCCATGTCGCGGGGTCACAGGCATCCGACGCAGGACAGGCTAGCAGCCCCGGGTTTTTATTCCAAGGCCCGGGCGCTGGGTCGGGTTGCTGGAAGTCGCGCCCTGCCGCTCAAGCCCGGGGCTGGACCTGGGCGCGCAGTGTGGACAGTCTTGGCTTGCCCGCCGCGCGGCAAGCAAAAGCAAGGCTGCCCTCGGTACCCGCTCTGGCGCGTGATAGGATTCCCATAATTGAAGAGTGGAGAGACCGATTTGCTGCTGATCCGGTGTACTGTTGCGCTGGGGCTGGCCATGCTGCTGCCGCTATCGCTGCGCGCAGCCGATCCGGTCATCGCCGCCGCCTCCGATCTCAAATTTGCCCTGGACGAAATTGCCGGCGCCTTCACCGTCGATACCGGACACGAGGTGCGCCTGACCTACGGTTCCTCCGGGCTGATGGCAACCCAGATCCGCAATGGCGCACCGTTTCAGCTTTATTTGTCGGCGGATGAGGACTACGTGCTGCAGCTACACGCGGATGGCTACACCCGCGACCAAGGGACGCTATACGCCGCGGGACGGCTGGCCCTGGTGGTGCCCCACAATTCCCCCTTGCCTGTGGCTGGCAATCTGGACGGCCTCGGGCTGGCGCTGCGGGCTGGGCAGGTCCGGCGTTTCGCGATTGCCAATCCGGAACATGCGCCCTACGGCGCGCGGGCCCGGGAGGCGCTGCAGCATGCCGGGCTCTGGGAGCTTGCGCTGCCGCGGCTGGTGTATGGCGAGAACGTGTCCCAGGCAGCGCAGTTCGCCACTGGCGGCTCCGCCGAGGGCGGCATCATTGCCCTCTCCCTTGCACTGTCGCCGGCACTGGCGGCGGTTGCGGATTACGCGGTCATCCCCGCCAGCTATCACGCGCCGCTGCTGCAGCGAATGGTGTTGCTGCAAACGGCGGGTGCCACCGCGGAGGCATTCTATGCCTACCTGCAGCAGTCTGCCGCGCGCGCGGTGATGCGGCGTTATGGCTTTACCCTGCCGGACGAAGAGCTGCAGTGAACAGCAGCGGCCTGGATTTTACTGCCCTGCGCCTGTCCCTGGAGCTGGCGGGGGTGACGGTGCTGTTGCTGTTGCCGCTGGCGCTGATGACGGCACGTTTTCTCGCCTGGCGGCGTTTTCCCGGCAAGTCCCTGCTGGAGGCGGCACTGGCGGTGCCCCTGGTACTGCCACCGACGGTGGTCGGCTACTACCTGCTGGTCGGGATGGGCAGCGGTTCCTGGCTGGGAGGCTGGGTGGAACGCATTACCGGGCAGTCCCTGGTATTCAGTTTCTCCGGGCTGGTGGTGGCCTCGGTGATCGTCAACATCCCTTTTGCGGTACAGCCCATGCAGCGCGCCTTGGAGGCTATTCCGGGCGAAGTGCGGGATGCTGCCGCCTGCTGCGGCATGGGTTTCTGGCGCACCCTGCTGACGGTGGAGCTGCCGCTGGCGTGGCCGGGGGTGGTCACCGCCTTTGTGCTGACATTCGCCCATACCCTCGGCGAGTTCGGCGTCGTGTTGATGGTGGGCGGTAGCATCCCCGGGGAGACCCAGACCATCGCCATCGCAATTTACGACCGGGTACAGGCTTTTGACTACACCGCCGCCGGGCAGATGTCGCTGCTGCTGCTGGTGTTTTCGCTGCTGGTGCTGGCGCTCGCTGGCGGCTGGGGCCGCCGCATCGGGAGACGGGATGCCCTGCCCAGGATCTGACTTCCGGCTCTCTGTCACCCTGGGGCAGCCGGTGCCGATCTCGGCGGAACTTGCCTGCGGCGGCGGGGAGCTGCTGGCCCTGGTGGGGCCTTCCGGGAGTGGCAAATCCACCTTGCTGCGACTGGTTGCGGGCCTGGTTCGGCCGGTACAGGGGCGCATAGAGTGTGGCTCTGCTTGCTGGTTCGACAGTGCCCGTGGCCTGCACCTGTCGCCGCAGCAACGCCGGGTCGGTTTCGTGCCCCAGCACTACGGCCTGTTTCCGCACATGACAGCCCTCGGCAATGTCATGGCGGGGCTGCACGCGCTGCCGGCCCGGGAGCGCGCAGCCAGGGCGCGGCAGTGGCTGGCCAGGGTCCACCTGGCGGGTCTGGAACAGCGACGGCCGGCGGAGCTTTCCGGGGGTGAGCAGCAGCGGGTGGCGCTGGCGCGGGCGCTGGTTGGCGAGCCGTCCATACTGCTGCTGGACGAGCCCTTTTCGGCGGTGGACCAGGTTACCCGGCAGACGCTTCACCTGGAACTGGCGGAGCTGAAGCAGGAGTTGGGGATTCCGGTGATTCTCGTCACCCACGACCTGGACGAGGCCCTGTTGCTCGCGGATCACATGACCCTGCTGGCGCGTGGCCACACCCTGCAGTCGGGGCGCCCGCAAGCCGTCATGGCGGCGCCAGTCAACGCGGAGGCGGCCCGCCTGCTGGGGATGCGCAACCTGCTGCCCGGTACACTGCTGCGCCACGATAAAACTGCTGCTACCAGCTGGATCCGCGCCGGCAGCGTGGAGCTTGCGGCGGCGCTGGCGCCGGACCTGGACCCGGGAACCTCTGTGGTATGGATGGTGCCGCCCGGTGCCATGCGCCTGACTGCAGGTGCGGCGGCGTCACCTGCGGATTCGCTACGAGTCTGTATCCACAGTTTGCTGCCGCTGGGAGACAGCGTGCGGGTCTCCGCCAGCATCCCGGGGCTGGGCGCGCCTCTGTATCTGCAGATTCAACCGGCAGAGGTGGCCGCGCTGAACCTGCAGGCCGGGAGTGAGGCCCGGGTGGAATTTTCCCGCGCGAAGATACGCTTGTTGCGTGCCTAGGAGGTCGCGCCTCAGGGCGCGTGCTGCAGAATCTCTGCCACCCGCTCGCGCAGTGCCGGCAGCAGCTCTGCCGCGAACCAGGGATTGTTCCGCAGCCAGCGATTGTTGCGCGGGCTGGGGTGGGGCAGGGGAACCAGCATCGGCCAGGACTGCCGCCAGGCGAGCACGCGCTGGGTGACGGATTTCCTGCCGCCGCCCAGATGCCAGGCCTGGGCATACTGGCCCAACAGCAGGGTGAGCTGTAGCCGCTGCAGCTGCGCCAGCAGCGGCGCCCGCCAGGTGGCCGCGCATTCCGGGCGCGGCGGCAGGTCGCCCGCCTTGCCGCTGCCCGGGTAGCAGAATCCCATCGGCAGCAGGGCCAGCAGGCGCTCGTTGTAGAATTGCGCGCGATCCACGCCCAGCCATTCCCGCAAGCGCTCGCCACTGGGATCGTTGAAGGGAATACCGGTTTCGTGGACCTTGCGGCCGGGCGCCTGGCCGACCACCAGGATGCGCGCCGCCGGATGCAGCTGTACCACGGGCCGTGCACCCAGTGGCAGTTCCGGTTCGCACAGGGTGCAGGCGCGGACCTCGGTCAGCAGTTTGTTGCAGGAAGAGCGTGTGGACACGGTCGATTTCAGTCCTCAGGCGCGGGAAAGCTGTTGCAGTATAGACGCTCCCATTACAGCGTATATGATGCAGCCATGAAACCTTATCCCAGGCAGGCAGGGCGCAAACGCTGGCGATGGATTGCCGGCGCGTTGCTGGCACTCACGCTGCTGCCGGTCCTGTACCTCTGGTGGCTGCTGCTGAGCCCCGGCGGCTACAGCCTGCCGGCGGGGTTCGAGCTGGCTCCGGCAACAGGAGAACAGCAAGTGTTCGTGTATGGCACCCTGCGCAATGCACTGGTGCGCCGGCTGGTGCTGGGTCGCCCCGTAGCCACCGAGGAGGCTTTCCTGCCGGACTATCGCAAGCAGGGACTGGACATCGAGCCCCAGCCGGGCGCGGGTGTGCATGGCGAGGTGCTGACCCTGGAGCCCCCCGGGCTGCGTCGGCTGGACCGCTACGAGCGGCTGGGTATCCGCTATGAGCGGGTGCAGGCGACGCTCGGCGATGGCCGGCAGGTCTGGGTCTACCGGCGCCTGCCACAGTGGCAGCCGGCGGCATGACCGTCC
Organism: Haliea sp. E1-2-M8; assembly: GCF_030649675.1. GTDB lineage: Bacteria > Pseudomonadota > Gammaproteobacteria > Pseudomonadales > Halieaceae > Haliea. Next base: position 47,122 of record NZ_JAUTDR010000023.1, read on the forward strand.
CCAGCCCGGCCCGGCCGCTGGCTCCCAAGCGCGAGATCTTTGGCTGGGCCATGTTCGACTTCGCCAACCAGGGTTACACCCTGCTGATCATTACCGTGGTGTTCGGGGACCTGTTCACCCGGGTCGTGGTCGGGGACGCACCTGATTACCGCCTGGGCAATCTGCTCTGGAGTGTCGCCCTGGCCATCAGCTATCTGCTGGTAGTGGTAGCCAATCCGGTCTGCGGTGCGATGATGGATTACTCCCGCAGCCGCAAACGGTTCCTTTTTGCCAGCTATGTGCTGACGGTGGTGACCACTTCGCTGCTGTATTTTGTCGAGCCGGGCTGGATAGTCAGCGCCATGGTCCTGGTAATCCTGTCCAACTTCGCCTATGCCATCGGTGAAGGGTTCATTGCCAGCTTCCTGCCGGACCTGGGGCCGCGCCAGGCACTGGGCTGGATTTCCGGGCTGGGCTGGGCGCTGGGCTATGTCGGCGGCCTGGTGGCGACAGCCTTCACCCTGTTTTTCCTCGGCGATGTCGCGCTGGAGAACTACCAGCGTATTCGCTGGGTAGGGCCGTTTGCCGGCGGTTTTTTCCTGGTGGCTGCAATACCGACCTTTGTCTGGCTGCGGGAACGGGGCCAGCAGCGCCCGGTGCTGTCAGCGCGCAATCTGGTGCGGATGGGCTTTGCCCGCCTGCAGGCTACCCGCCACGCCCTGCATGAGTTCCGCGACCTGCGCACTCTGCTGGTATCGGTATTTTTTGCCATGGCGGGCATCTACATCATTATTGCCTTCTCGTTCATCTACGGCGCCCAGGTGATCGGCTGGGACGAAGAAGTGCGGATCTTCATGTTCGTCACCGTGCAGTTGACCGCGGCGCTCGGCGCTCTGGGCTTCGGTATGCTGCAGAGTCGACTGGGGGCGCGCAACACCTACATTCTGACCCTGTCACTGTGGATGCTGGCGATTCTGGCGATCTGGCAAACCCCGACGCTGACCGGGCTGGCCCGGCAGTGGCTGTCGGTAAATTGGCAGGCGCAATACGTCTTCCTGGTTGCAGGTGTACTGGCCGGCCTCAGCCTGGGTTCGTCGCAGTCGGCGGCGCGGGCTTTGGTGGGGGTACTGACACCCCAGGCCAAGGCGGCCGAATTCTTCGGCTACTGGGGCATGGCCGCCAAGGCGGCGGCGGTGTTTGGTATCCTTGGGCTGGGGCTGCTGCAGTGGCTGCTGGGTCTGGCCGATGCCATTGTGTTCTGCTTGCTGCTATTTCTTCTCGCAGTATTGGCGGTGTTGCCCGTGAATGAGGCCAGAGGCAGTGAGGTGTCAGAGAACTGGCAGGAGGGGTAATTGTCTCGCAACCATGAATTCATTCAGGAGTCCCGGAAACAGTGGAGCTTCGAACCTGCATTTATTTTTTCGATGGCTGCCGCGGCAGTCGGGCTGGGCAACCTCTGGCGCTTTCCCTACATGGTCGGGGAGAACGGTGGGGGTGCATTCGTGGTCGCCTACCTGCTGGCGCTGCTGGTGGTGGTGGTATTCCGGGGATTTGCGTCCATTCGATGACTTCAGCGGCGGCTTCAATTCCCTCTGGTACTTTGTGGCGGTGACCGTCCTTGCCGCGTTGGTGCTGGGTGCCGCCTCGGCACTCAGTTTCACCCCGCTGCAATGGCAGCTCGCCGGGGAGCCGGTGCTGGATGTGGTCGATCGCGTAGCCGGAGGCAATGTCATCATTTTTTCCGGGGTGCTGGGGGCGGCGCTGTTTTGCTGGTTTATCCCGCCCCAGCGAATCCGTACTGTACTGGGTACGACGCATCGCTGGTGGGAGTGGCGGATCTACCTGGTTGGACGCTACCTGCCCCTATTGATGGCTATATTGGTCGTGGTCGGCTACGCGTTGTCCCAGCTGGGGCTGGTGTAGATCGCGCGGCCTGCTGGCAGGTTCAGTCCCGCCCCAGGATCAGCGCCCCGGTGGGTACCCCGACACCGCTGCTGACCAGGACGTGTTCCACCCCCTCGGGCTGGCTGGTGGAGGTGCCGCGGACCAGGCGGGCACCCTCGGCAATACTGTTCATGCCGTGGATGTAGGCTTCCGAGAGCAGTCCCCCGTGGGTGTTGTTGGGCAGGCGGCCGTCGATATCCAGGGCGCCATCCCGGACCATGTCCACACCCTCGCCGCGGCCACAGAAGCCGAAGCTCTCCAGCTGCATGATGATTTCCGAGGTGAAGGCGTCGTAGAGACAGGCGGCATTGATGTCGTCCGGCCCCAGGCCGCTCTGCTCGTACACCAGCCTTGCGGCCAGCTCCATTTCCGGCAGGGAGTCCAGCTCCTCGCGATAGTAGCTGGTCATTTGTTCCTGGCCCCGGGTGGACGCCTGGACCACGCCGCGGATCACCGCCGGCTTCTGCTTCAGGTCCCGGGCTCGCTCGGCGCTGGTAACCAGGATGGCGCAGCCGCCGTCGGTTTCCTGGCAGAAATCGTAGAGCCGCAGCGGCTCGGCAATCATCTTCGATGCCAGGTAGTCTTCCATGGTCAAGGGTTTGCCGTAGAAAAATGAACGCGGGTTGCTCTGGGCATAGTTGCGCTGGGAGATTGCCACCCGGCCCAGGTCCTCGCTGGTCACGCCGTAACGGTGCATGTACTTGTTGGCGATCATGGCGATCCAGGAACCGGGGGTGAGCATGCCGTAGGGCATGTACCAGGACCAGTGGACCAGGTCGGAGCTGACGATCTGCCCGGAGATGCCCTGGCCCATGCGCTGGCCGGAGCGGCCGTTCATGGCCCGGTAGCAGATCACGTTGTCGGCCACGCCGGTGGCCACCGCCATGACCGCGTGCAGTATGGTGCCGACGGCGGCGCCGCCCCCGTAGTTGACCTTGGTGAACAGCTTGAGATCGTTGGCACCGACGGTGCGGGCCAGTTCAATCTCGTCGGTAGAATCCAGGGTGTAGCTGACGAAGCCGTCGATTTCCGAGGGCGGCAGGCCAGCGTCTTCGCAGGCGGCGAGGGTGGCCTGGGCGGCCAGGGACAGTTCGGAAACGCCCGATTTCTTGGAGAATTCGGTCAGGCCGATGCCGGCGATGGCGGCCTTGTCTTTCAGGGCGTGACTCATGCGGCGGCTCCTTTGGCGGGCTGGAACATGGGCAGACGGAAGCCGTCCGGATCCTCGTGCATGACCATTTCCACGGCCATGTCGAAGGCGACGTCTTCGGCGGCGCAGTTGATCAGCTGGGAGGTGAAACGGGTGCCTTCCTCCAGGTCCACCAGGATGATGATCAACGGGTAGTCAAAGCCGGGGAACTGGGGGTGGTGCAGGATGGTGAAGCTGCACAGGGTCCCGCGACCGGAAGCGGTGACGTGATCCCACGCGAAGGAGTGGCATTCGCCGCAGGCCGGGCGCGGCGGGTGGCGCAGGGTCTGGCACTGGGTGCAGCGCTGGATCGCCAGGCGTCCCGCGGCGGCCTCCTGCCACCACCAGCCATTGTCTTCCCCCATGGGGGGCTTCATGCGGAAGGATTGCGCCATGGTCAGCCTCGTTGTGTGGAACTTGCCAGCAACATAATTGAAATTGAATACGAATTCAATTATGTTGCTGAAGATGCCACCCCTGGCCTGAATAACCAACCCGGAGAGCCCGTCATGAGTACCGAGGACATTGCCGCCCTGGAAGAGAAAATCTACGCCTATGTCGGCCGGGAATGCGGCTCTGCCACCGCCAAGGACCCCGTCAACAAGATAATGATCCGCCACTGGTGCGAGGTGATGGGCAATACCTGCCCCGACCATCTCGACGAGGAGGCTGCCGCCGTTGGTAGTCGTGGCACCCTGGTGGCCCCGGCCACCATGATGTTTGTCTGGAACCAGACCGGTTATGCAGTGGCCAGCACCGGCAGGCCCAAGGACCCGCAGGTGGAAATGATCGAAATGCTTGACGCCCACGGCTACAACGGCATCGTCGCTACCGATACCACCCAGGAGTACCTGCGCGAGCTGCGCCTGGGGGATGTGATCTCCCAGCGCACGGTGATCGACAATATCTCCCCGCGCAAGACAACCGGGCTGGGAGAAGGCTACTTCTATGAGACGGTAACCGCGTTCACCGACCAGAACGGTGAGCCGGTGGGGCGGCAGACCTTCAAGGTCCTCAAGTTCCGTCCCGCGCAACAAGACCAGGCCTGAGTGGAGGCATCGATCATGAACCAGAATCTGAAGAGCACTGAAATCCATGTGGGCCAGACCCTGCCGGAGCGCCCCATCCCCGTGACCAGTTCACTGGTGACCTGCGGGGCGCTGGCCACCCGGGACTTCGAGAAGGTGCACCACGACAAGGCCTTCGCCCAGGCCAGCGGCATGCCGGATGTGTACATGAATATCCTGACCAGCCAGGGCCTCACGGAAACCTACCTGCGCGACTGGGTGGGTCGCGACGCCGTATTTCGCAAGCTCAGCGTGCGCCTTGGCGCGCCCAATATCCCCGGCACCACCATGACCATGAGCGGTCAGGTGAAGTCCGTGGAAGGCAATGTCGTGGAAGTGGAAGTGACCGGCCAGAACGACAAGTGGGGCATGCACGTGAAGGCCCTGGCAACCCTGGAACTGGCTGGCTAGGAGCACGGGTTGGGCAGCGCCTGGACACTGCCCGGGTTCTGTCCCGGGTCAGTCGTCGGGCCAGTTGATGGGCGGTAGTGCTTCAAATGCAGGCCTGGCCAGCAGGTAGCCCTGGAACAGGTAGACACCCAGATCCCGCAGGCGCCGGAGTTCCTCGGGGAGTTCAACGCCCTCGGCGATGACCTTGATGTTCAGGGCATCGCAGACACCCAGCACACCTTTCACGATCGCCTCCCGCACCGGATCCTGGTGCAGGTTGCGCACCAGCGCCATGTCCAGCTTGAGGATATCAGGCTGGAACTCCGCCAGCAGGTTCAGCCCCGAATACCCGGCACCGAAATCATCGATCGCGGTCTTGAAACCCCGGCGCTTGTACTCGGTAAAGATGCTTTGCAGATGGCTTTTGTCAGTCAGTTCTTCCGCTTCCGTCACCTCAAATATGATGCGGTCTGCGGGGAAGTTGAAGCGCCGGGCCGCGTCCAGCGTGGCGCGGATGCAGGTGGCGGCCTCGTACACCGCGTTGGGCAGGAAGTTGATGCTGAGCAGGCAGGGAATCTCCAGTCTGGCTGCCAGTTCTACCGCCTTGGACCGGCAATCCTGATCGAAACGGTAGCGGTTGTCGTCGGTGATCTGGTCCAGCACCCACGCGGCCCCTTCGCCGCCGGTGCCCCGGACCAGAGCTTCGTAGGCATATACCTCCCGGGTGCGGATGTCGACAATGGGCTGAAAGGCCATGGTGAAGGTGAAGCCCAGCGGCTCGTCATCGCGGCAGTTCTTGCAGCCAATACCCTGTTTGGAGGAGGTTTTATCGGAATCAGGCATGAAGTAGGGGTTGTTCAAGTATTGGCCAACTATTGTCAGGTATGCCCCGCGAACATGCAATTTTGCCTGTACTAACTATTGTTCGGGAACAGGTTGACAAAGACGGGTGAGGCCGGGAGAATGTGCCGCCTTTCGGAGGGGTTCCCGAGTGGCCAAAGGGATCAGACTGTAAATCTGACGCGAAAGCTTCGGTGGTTCGAATCCACCCCCCTCCACCAGGTTGAAATGGCCACTGCAGTGCGATCGCGGCGGCAGGTGGGAAGGAGATCAGGGGTTGAACGGGGTGGATTGGAACCACTCGGTTCGACAGGGTGGCGTAGCCACCCTGAGCGCCGCCAAAGGCGGCGACCCCGGAGGGTGAGGGCCGTAAGGCCCGAATAATCCACCCCCTCCACCAAGAGTAAAGAAGGCAGGAAAGCGTAGTAGGGATCGCACTCGCGCGACTATTCCGCCAAAGGATAGCGGGTCAAGCGGGTATAGTTCAATGGTAGAACCTCAGCCTTCCAAGCTGATGATGCGGGTTCGATTCCCGCTACCCGCTCCAGTTGGGTAAGAGTAAGGCTCATATAGCTCAGTCGGTAGAGCACTTCCTTGGTAAGGAAGAGGTCACCGGTTCAAATCCGGTTATGAGCTCCACCCAGTCCCGGTTCGGCCCAGCAGGTGCCGGCGGGGGGCAACATAGATACAGGTAGTGTGCGGTATTGCCGCAGGACCAGGCCGGTAATAGGAGACCGTCGAAATGGCAAAGGAAAAGTTCCAACGTAACAAGCCCCACGTGAACGTGGGTACCATTGGTCACGTAGACCATGGCAAGACGACGCTGACGGCGGCGCTGACCAAGGTGTGTGCAGAGGTCTGGGGCAGCGGCTCCGCGGTTGCGTTCGACGGTATCGACAACGCCCCGGAAGAGCGTGAGCGCGGCATCACNAAGACGACGCTGACGGCGGCGCTGACCAAGGTGTGTGCAGAGGTCTGGGGCAGCGGCTCCGCGGTTGCGTTCGACGGTATCGACAACGCCCCGGAAGAGCGTGAGCGCGGCATCACCATCGCCACCTCGCACGTTGAGTACGACTCGCCGAACCGCCACTACGCGCACGTTGACTGCCCCGGACACGCGGACTACGTGAAGAACATGATCACCGGTGCGGCGCAGATGGACGGCGCGATCCTGGTGTGTGGCGCGACCGACGGCCCGATGCCGCAGACCCGCGAGCACATCCTGCTGTCCCGTCAGGTGGGCGTGCCGTTCATCGTGGTGTTCCTGAACAAGGCCGACCTGCTGGCGGAAGATTGCGGCGGTGCGGACTCGGAGGAGTACGGGGAGATGAAGGAGCTGGTGGAAATGGAGCTGCGCGAGCTGCTCGACACCTACGACTTCCCCGGCGACGACACGCCGATCATCTGCGGTTCTGCGCTGATGGCGCTGAACGGCGAAGACGAGAACGAGCTGGGCGTGACTGCGGTCAAGACTCTGGTCGAGACCCTGGACAGCTACATTCCGGAGCCGGAGCGTGCGATCGACCAGGCGTTCCTGATGCCGGTGGAAGACGTGTTCTCGATCTCCGGTCGCGGCACGGTGGTCACCGGTCGTGTGGAGCGCGGGATCATCAAGGTGGGTGAGGAGATCGAGATTGTCGGTATCCGGGACACCACCAAGACCGTCTGCACCGGCGTCGAGATGTTCCGCAAGCTGCTGGACGAAGGCCGTGCGGGCGAGAACGTGGGTGTACTGCTGCGCGGTACCAAGCGTGAGGAAGTTGAGCGTGGGCAGGTACTGGCCAAGCCGGGCAGCGTGAAGCCGCACACCAAGTTCGAGGCAGAGGTGTATGTACTGTCGAAGGACGAGGGTGGTCGTCACACGCCGTTCTTCAAGGGCTACCGTCCGCAGTTCTACTTCCGCACCACGGACGTCACCGGTGCCTGTGAGCTGCCCGAAGGCGTGGAAATGGTCATGCCGGGCGACAACGTGCAGATGGTAGTGACCCTGATCGCCCCGATCGCGATGGAAGATGGTCTGCGCTTTGCGATCCGCGAAGGCGGCCGCACCGTGGGTGCTGGCGTCGTCGCCAAGATCATCGAGTAAGAACCCGGGTAGATGGGTCCGGTCTCGAAGCGGGACCTGACCCCATCTAACCCCCCCGAGCCGAACCGCTTGCGGGCAGTTCGGCTTCGTTGTCTCAGAAGAGGATATAGGCCAGTAGCTCAATTGGCAGAGCAGCGGTCTCCAAAACCGCAGGTTGGGGGTTCGATTCCCTCCTGGCCTGCCATACATGGCAGGGGGTTGTGCGCAAGACGCGCGGCCTGACCTAAAGGAAAGTAGTAATGAGTGTGGAAACGAACGCCGGGCGGCTCGATTCCCTGAAATGGGCTGTGGTGATTGCCCTGCTGGCTGTCGGTATCATCGGCAACAGCTATTTCTCGGCCGAATCGCTGTTGTATCGGGTACTGGGTATCGTCGCGATTGCAATCGTCGCGGCCCTGATCGCCTTGCAGACCGCCAAGGGTGCGGCTTTCTGGGCGCTGGTCAAGAGCTCCCGCACCGAGATTCGCAAAGTCGTCTGGCCTACACGGCAGGAGACGATCCAGACCACACTTATTGTTGTGGTTTTCGTATTACTGGTAGCGCTGATGCTGTGGGGTCTGGATTCGTTCCTGGGCTGGCTGGTGTCGCTGGTGATTGGTTAGTCAAAAGTTTAAGGGATAGCCGATGGCAATGCGTTGGTATGTGGTTCATGCCTTTTCAGGGTTCGAGAAGAAAGTTGCGGCGGCCCTGAAGGAGCGTATCGAACTGCACAACATGCAGGACCGCTTCGGTGAGGTGCTGGTACCGACCGAGGAAGTGGTGGAAATGCGCGCCGGCCAGAAGCGCCGCAGTGAGCGCAAGTTCTTCCCCGGCTATGTGCTGGTGCAGATGGAGCTGGATGACGCCACCTGGCACCTGGTCAAGGAAACTCCGCGGGTAATGGGTTTCATCGGCGGCAAGGCCGATGCGCCGGCACCGATTACCGAGGCAGAAGCTGCAGCCATTCTGCAGCGCGTGGAGGCGGGCACCGAAGCGCCCCGCCCGAAGACAATGTTCGAGCCCGGGGAGATGGTCCGGGTTATCGACGGCCCCTTCAACGACTTCAATGGTGTCGTGGAAGAGGTCAATTACGAGAAGAGCCGCCTCAACGTGGCGGTGTTGATTTTCGGACGTTCCACTCCGGTGGAGCTGGAATTCAGTCAGGTCGAAAAGGCCTGACAGGTAGCATGGTGGCGGGCTGGTCCCGCGACTGAAACTAACTGGCGGCTACGGCTGTCACAGTGTGGGGAGCCCGAAGCCCCCGGCCCGCAAGGGTTGGAGTCCGACGGCGCTAGTACCCAGGAGTAAGCTCATGGCAAAGAAAGTCTCAGCTTATATAAAGCTGCAGGTGAAAGCCGGCCAGGCCAACCCGAGCCCGCCAGTCGGGCCCGCGCTTGGCCAGCACGGTGTGAATATCATGGAATTCTGCAAGGCGTTCAACGCCGAGACCCAGGGCATTGAGCCTGGTCTGCCGATTCCGGTGGTGATCACGGTCTACGCTGATCGCTCTTTTACCTTCATCAAGAAAACGCCGCCGGCCGCTGTGCTGCTGCGCAAGATCGCGGGTATCACCTCGGGCTCCGCCACGCCGAACACGGTGAAGGTGGCCAAGGTGAACCGCGCCCAGCTGGAAGAGATCGCTACCCAGAAGTGGCCTGACCTGACGGCTGCGGACATGGATGCGGCGGTTCGTACTATTGCCGGCAGCGCTCGCTCTGCCGGGATCGATGTTGAGGGGGTGATCTAATGGCCAGGTTCTCCAAGCGCGTACGCGCATTCAAGGACAAGCTTCAGCCCGGCAAATCCTATTCCTTCGACGAGGCGATAGCCCTGCTGAAAGAATTCGCAACGGCCAAGTTCAACGAGACCGTTGAGGTTTCGGTAAACCTGGGCGTTGACGCCCGCAAATCGGACCAGGCAGTTCGCGGTGCGACAACCCTGCCCCACGGCACCGGCAGTGTGGTCCGGGTGGCAGTGTTCACCCAGGGTGACGCAGCGGAACAGGCAAAAGCCGCCGGCGCCGATTTTGTCGGTATGGAAGACCTGGCCGAGCAGATCAAGGGCGGGATGCTGGATTTTGACGTGGTTGTGGCTTCCCCGGACGCCATGCGCGTCGTCGGCCAGCTGGGCCAGGTGCTGGGCCCCCGCGGCCTGATGCCGAACCCGAAAACCGGTACCGTGACCCCGGACGTACTGACCGCGGTGAAGAACGCCAAGGCCGGACAGGTCCGCTTCCGTACCGACAAGAACGGTATCATTCACGGCGGTATCGGCAAGATCGATTTTGAGCCCGCGGCTATCAGGGGCAACCTCGAAGCCCTGCTGGCGGACCTGCGCAAGGGCAAGCCGGCAGCTGCGAAGGGCGTTTACATGAAGAAAATCACCCTGTCCACGACCATGGGCCCGGGTGTGAGTGTCGACCTGGCGTCGATAGAAGCCTGACCGGGGGCGCCCCCACAAGGGGCGCCTCCACAAGGGTCTCTCAGGGATGAGAGCCCCGGGCAACCGCATCCCACCGGAAGCTGTTGTCCACTTTGAGGTCTTTGGAGCAGTCTTGGGCAAACGCCTGATTAGCTGAGAACTGAAGGCCATCAAAGACCGTAGGTGCCGCCGCCGTCATGCTGACAGCTGCGACTTAATCGAGCAACCCGCGAGGGCTGCCCAGCCTACGCAGATGGTGAATTGTTCACCACGCAAGGTGGTGTGGCCATAGAGTTGGCTGCACCGGAACTGTAAATCCAGGAGTAATACCAGTGGCAATTGGACTCGAAGACAAGAAAGCGATCGTTGCTGAAGTTAACGAGACTGCCACCAGTGCCCTGTCCCTGGTCATCGCCGATGCACGTGGCGTGACTGTGGGCGGGATGACGGCTCTGCGCCAGAGCGCGCGTGACAATGCAGTGACCCTCCGTGTAGTGCGGAACACACTGGCAAAGCGCGCGTTGGCGGGAACGGATTACGAGTGCGTCTTCGACGTACTGGTAGGTCCTTCCCTGTTCGGGTTTTCGATGGAAGACCCGGGCGCAGCGGCCCGAATCTTTAAGGATTTCGCCAAGGAGAATAAAAACTTCGAGGTGAAGGCACTGGCGGTGAGCGGCCAAATGCTGGGTGCGGATCAACTGGATGTACTGGCCAAGTTGCCGACGCGTGATCAGGCACTCTCAATGTTGATGAGTGTAATGCAGGCGCCGGTAACCAAGCTGGTACAGACAATGAACGAAGTACCTGGAAAATTGGTTCGCACACTGGCAGCAGTACGCGATCAGAAAGAGGCAGCGGCGTAAGCCACTGCGGTTTAATTTATCAGCTAACCAGGAGATATGAGTCATGGCTCTGTCCAAAGATGACATTCTGAATGCAATCGCTGAAATGAGCGTAATGGATATCGTTGAGCTCATCAGCGCAATGGAAGAAAAGTTCGGTGTAACTGCTGCTGCAGCCGTTGCTGCCGCACCGGCTGCAGCTGCTGGCGATGCCGGCGCGGCTGTCGAGGAACAAACCGAGTTTGACGTGATTCTGACCGCCGCTGGCGAGAAGAAAGTAAACGTCATCAAGGTTGTGCGTGAAATTACCGGTCTGGGTCTGAAAGAAGCCAAGGCTGTGGTAGACGGCGCTCCCTCTCCGGTGAAGGAAGGCGTTTCCAAGGCTGACGCCGACGAACTGAAGAAGAAGTTGGAAGAAGCCGGCGCGGCCGTAGAGGTCAAGTAAGCGCTTGCTTTATGTCTGGCTTTTGCTGGACCAGGACAAGGCTGGTGGGCGCTTTTGCCTACCGGCCTTTTCCCGCTTGAAGAGCACACAATTTTCAGGGCTGCGGTACTACGTGCTGGCAGCCCGTCAAGGCCTCGCTTGCCGCCGGCACGGCGGCGGGAAGCTAAACACGCTGGGGAGTACCGATGGCATACTCGTACACTGAGAAGAAACGTATTCGCAAGGATTTTGGCACTCTGTCCAACATGATGGATGTGCCCTACCTGCTTGCGATTCAACTGGATTCATACCGCAAGTTTACCCAGCAGGGACTGCCTGTGGAAGAGCGCGGCGACTACGGTCTGCACGCAGCCTTCAAATCCGTGTTCCCGATTGTCAGCTACAGCGGCAACGCTGCGCTGGAGTATGTCGACTATAAACTCGGCGTACCGGTGTTCGACGTCAATGAATGCCAGCTGCGCGGTATCACCTATTCCTGCGCCCTGCGCGTCAAGGTGCGGCTGATCATCTACGACAAGGACTCCGCCAACAAGACCATCAAGGACATCAAGGAGCAGGAAGTCTACATGGGGGAAATCCCCCTGATGACTGACAACGGCACCTTTGTCGTCAACGGTACCGAGCGGGTGATTGTGTCCCAGCTGCACCGTTCGCCGGGCGTGTTCTTTGATCACGACAAGGGCAAGACCCACTCCTCGGGCAAGCTGCTGTACTCCGCCCGCGTGATTCCCTACCGCGGCTCCTGGCTGGACTTCGAGTTCGACCCGAAGGACATGGTATTCGTGCGTATCGACCGTCGCCGCAAGTTGCCGGCGACCATCCTGCTGCGTGCGCTGGGTTACCAGTCCGAAGAAATCCTCGACATGTTCTACGAGGTGAACACCTTCTCGGTCGACAAGGAAGGCAACTACACGATGGCGCTGATCCCCGCGCGCCTGCGTGGTGACGTCGCTTCCTTTGATATCAAGGTTGGCCGCAAGGTCATCGTCGAGCAGGGCCGGCGTATCACCGCCCGCCACATCCGCGAGCTGGAAAAGGCGGAAGTCTCTGAACTCGAGATTCCGCGCGAATACCTCTATGGCCGCGCGCTGGCAAAGAATGTGGTCGACAAGAAAACCGGCGAAGTGGTGGTTGAATGTAATACCGCGGTGACGGACGAGATTCTCACCCGGCTGACCGAGATGGGCATCAACACCATTGATACCCTGTACACCAATGAGCTGGACTGCGGGCCCTACGTTTCCGACACCCTGCGCCTGGACTCCACCCGCAACGAACTGGAAGCGCTGGTCGAGATCTACCGCATGATGCGCCCCGGCGAGCCGCCGACCAAGGAGTCCGCGGAGAACCTGTTCCAGAACCTGTTCTTCTCCGCTGATCGCTACGACCTGTCCGCCGTCGGCCGCATGAAGTTCAACCGCCGCCTCGGTCGCGAGGAAGTGACTGGCAGCGGTGTGCTGGATCGTGACGACATCGTCGACGTGATGAAGTCACTGGTCGCCATTCGTAACGGCCGCGGCATGACCGATGATATCGATCACCTCGGTAACCGCCGGGTGCGCTCCGTTGGGGAAATGGCCGAGAACCAGTTCCGCGTGGGGCTGGTGCGTGTCGAGCGCGCGGTCAAGGAGCGCCTGTCCATGGCTGAGAGCGAAGGCCTCATGCCCCAGGACCTGATCAATGCCAAGCCGGTCTCCGCGGCGGTCAAGGAATTCTTCGGTTCCAGCCAGCTGTCCCAGTTCATGGACCAGAACAACCCGCTGTCGGAAGTGACCCACAAGCGCCGCGTTTCCGCGCTTGGCCCGGGTGGTCTGACCCGCGAGCGTGCCGGTTTCGAAGTCCGTGACGTGCACCCGACCCACTACGGCCGGGTGTGCCCGATCGAGACGCCGGAAGGCCCGAACATCGGCCTTATCAACTCGCTGGCGACCTATGCCCGGACCAACGACTACGGTTTCCTTGAGAGCCCCTACCGCAGGGTGGTGAACGGCCAGGTCACCGACGATATCGAGTTCCTGTCGGCTATCAACGAGGCCGAGCACGTTATTGCCCAGGCCTCTGCGTCCGTGGACAAGGACATGCGCTTCGTCGACGATCTGATCGCCGTGCGGCACATGAACGAGTTCACCGTCATGCCGCCCGAGCGTGTTGATTTCATGGACGTGTCTCCCAAGCAGGTGGTGTCGGTTGCCGCCGCGTTGATCCCGTTCCTGGAACACGACGACGCCAACCGCGCCCTGATGGGTTCGAACATGCAGCGCCAGGCCGTGCCTACCCTCAAGTGCGAGAAGCCGCTGGTGGGTACCGGCATGGAGCGCTACGTGGCCGCCGACTCCGGTGTGTGCGTAGTGGCCAAGCGCGACGGCATCATCGACTCCGTCGATGCCAGCCGCATCGTGGTCCGGGTCAATGACAAGGACGTCGGCCGCGACGAAGCGCCGGTCGATATCTACAACCTGACCAAGTACACCCGTTCCAACCAGAACACCTGCATCAACCAGCGCCCGATCGTCAAGCAGGGAGATGTGGTGGCGCGCGGCGATATCCTCGGTGATGGTCCCTCCATCGACATGGGTGAACTGGCCCTGGGCCAGAACATCCGCATCGCGTTCATGCCCTGGAACGGCTACAACTTCGAGGACTCCATCCTGGTGTCCGAGCGGGTGGTAAAAGAAGACCGCTTCACCACTATCCACATCCAGGAGCTGACCTGTATCGCTCGCGATACCAAGCTGGGCTCCGAGGAAATTTCCGCGGATATTCCCAACGTCGGTGAAAGCGCCCTGTCGAAGCTGGATGAATCCGGCATCGTCTACATTGGCGCCGAAGTCGAGGCCGGGGACATCCTGGTGGGCAAGGTGACGCCGAAGGGCGAAACCCAGCTCACCCCGGAAGAAAAGCTGCTGCGCGCAATCTTCGGGGAGAAGGCCTCGGATGTGAAGGATACCTCCCTGCGGGTGCCTTCCAGCACCAAGGGCACGGTGATCGACGTCCAGGTCTTCACTCGCGACGGTCTGGAGAAGGACCAGCGCGCCCTGCACATCGATAAGCTCCAGCTGGACAAGTTTCGCAAGGATCTGAAGGAAGAGTACCGCATCTTTGAAGAGGCGACCTTCTCCCTGCTGGGCAACCAGCTCAAGGGCGCCAAGACTGTCAGCGGCGCTGGCCTCGCCAAGGGCACGGAACTGGGCGAAAAGGTACTGGCGGAACTGGACCGTGAGCAGTGGTTCAAGCTGAAGCTGGCCGATGCCGGGCTCAATGAGACCCTGGCCTCGGCGAAGAAGCAGCTGGACGAGCAAAACAAGCTGTTGGAAGAGCGGTTCGAGGACAAGAAGCGCAAGCTGCAGAGTGGCGACGATCTCGCCCCGGGCGTACTCAAGATCGTCAAGGTCTACCTGGCGATCAAGCGTCGCATCCAGCCCGGTGACAAGATGGCTGGCCGCCACGGCAACAAGGGTGTGATCTCGGTGATCATGCCGGTGGAGGACATGCCGTTCGACGCGAACGGTGAGCCTGTGGACATCGTCCTCAACCCGCTGGGCGTGCCCTCGCGCATGAACGTGGGCCAGATCCTGGAAACCCACCTCGGCATGGCGGCCAAGGGTCTGGGTGACAAGATCAACCAGATGTTGCAGGAGCAGCGCAAGGCCGCCGAGGTGCGCGAGTTCCTCGAGAAGATTTACAACAACGGAGCCGGGCGTCCGGAAAACCTCAAGTCGCTCACCGACGGTGAGATTCTGGCGCTGGCGAACAACCTGCGCCTGGGCGTGCCGATGGCCACCCCGGTCTTCGACGGCGCCGCCGAGGAGTCCATCAAGGAGTTGCTGGCGCTGGCGGATATGCCGGAAAGCGGTCAGTTCACCCTGTACGACGGCCGTACCGGGGAAGCGTTTGATCGCCCGGTAACCGTGGGTTACATGTACATGCTGAAGCTGAACCACCTGGTGGATGACAAGATGCACGCCCGTTCCACCGGTTCCTACAGCCTCGTTACCCAGCAGCCGCTGGGCGGCAAGGCCCAGTTCGGTGGCCAGCGCTTCGGGGAGATGGAGGTCTGGGCCCTGGAGGCCTACGGTGCTGCCTACACCCTGCAGGAAATGCTCACGGTCAAGTCGGATGACGTTGCCGGCCGGACCAAGATGTACAAGAACATCGTCGATGGCGACCATCGTATGGAACCGGGCATGCCCGAGTCCTTCAACGTGTTGGTCAAGGAAATACGCTCCCTCGGTATCGATATCGAGTTGGAGAGTGACTAGCCAGCGTTAATAAGGACTCGGGGCTGACAGCGGCACTTTGTGCCGCTGCGGCTGGAAGGAAAACCTCGCGGAGGAAAGACCTTGAAAGACTTACTTAATCTACTCAAGTCCCAGGGACAGTCAGAAGAATTCGATGCCATCCGTATCGGCCTGGCGTCCCCGGAAATGATCCGGGCATGGTCATTCGGTGAAGTGAAGAAGCCGGAGACCATCAACTACCGTACCTTCAAGCCGGAACGGGACGGCCTGTTCTGCGCCAAGATCTTTGGCCCGGTGAAGGATTACGAGTGCCTGTGCGGAAAGTACAAGCGCCTCAAGCATCGCGGTGTCATCTGCGAGAAATGTGGCGTGGAAGTGGCGCTGGCCAAGGTGCGCCGCGAGCGCATGGGCCACATCGAGCTGGCCAGCCCGGTGGCGCACATCTGGTTCCTGAAGTCGCTGCCCTCGCGTATCGGCCTGTTGCTGGACATGACCCTGCGCGATATCGAGCGGGTACTCTACTTTGAATCCTACGTGGTCACCGACGCGGGCCTCACCACCCTGAATCCCGGCCAGCTGCTGACGGATGAAGAGTACTACGAGGCGATGGAAGAATTCGGCGACGAATTCACCGCCAAGATGGGTGCCGAAGCGGTGCAGGACCTGATGCGGCAGCTGGATCTGGAGCGCGAGATCGTCACCCTGCGCGAGGAAATTCCCCAGACCAACTCCGAGACCAAGATCAAGAAGCTGTCCAAGCGCCTGAAGCTGATGGAAGCCTTTGCCGGTTCCGGCAACAAGCCCGAGTGGATGGTGCTCAATGCGCTGCCGGTACTGCCGCCGGACCTGCGTCCGCTGGTGCCGCTGGACGGTGGCCGCTTTGCGACCTCCGACCTCAACGACCTGTACCGCCGGGTGATCAACCGCAACAACCGCCTCAAGCGCCTGCTGGATCTGAACGCGCCGGATATCATCGTGCGCAACGAAAAGCGCATGCTGCAGGAGTCCGTGGACGCGCTGCTGGACAACGGTCGCCGTGGCCGCGCCATCACCGGTTCCAACAAGCGCCCGCTGAAGTCCCTGGCCGACATGATCAAGGGCAAGCAGGGCCGTTTCCGCCAGAACCTGCTGGGCAAGCGGGTCGACTATTCCGGCCGTTCGGTGATCGTGGTGGGCCCCACCCTGAGGCTGCATCAGTGCGGTCTGCCCAAGAAGATGGCGCTGGAACTGTTCAAGCCCTTCATCTTTGGCAAACTCGAGGCCCGCGGCCTGGCGACCACCATCAAGGCCGCCAAGAAGATGGTTGAGCGCGAGCCGCCGGAAGTGTGGGACATCCTCGCCGAGGTCATCCGCGAGCACCCGGTGCTGCTGAACCGCGCGCCGACCCTGCACCGTCTGGGTATTCAGGCTTTCGAGCCCGTGCTGATTGAAGGCAAGGCGATCCAGCTGCACCCGCTGGTCTGCGCGGCCTACAACGCCGACTTCGACGGTGACCAGATGGCGGTGCACGTACCGCTGACCATCGAGGCCCAGCTGGAAGCCCGGGCCCTGATGATGTCCACCAACAACATCCTCTCCCCGGCCAATGGCGAGCCCATCATCGTGCCGTCGCAGGACGTGGTGCTGGGCCTGTACTACATGACCCGGGAGCGCGTGAACGCGAAGGGCGAGGGCATGGTCTTCGCCAATGTCTCCGAGGTGCATCGCGCCTACCGCGCCGGCCACGTGCACCTGCAGGCGCGGGTCAAGGTCCGGGTCCACGAGGTGGTCCAGAACGAGGAAGGGGAGCGCAGCGAGCGCACCTTTATCGCCGATACCACGGTCGGCCGTGCCCTGCTGTGGGAAATCGTGCCCCAGGGAATTGGCTATGACATGGTCAACCAGGACATGGCCAAGAAGGCGATCTCCAAGATCATCAACCAGTGCTACCGCGTGGTGGGCCTGAAGGCGACCGTTATCTTCGCCGACCAGCTGATGTACACCGGCTACGAGTACTCTACCCGTTCCGGCGCTTCCATCGGTGTCAACGATTTCGTTATCCCCGGGTCCAAGGCCGAGCTTATCGGCCGCGCTGACCGCGAGGTGAAGGAGATCGAAGACCAGTACGCCGCCGGCCTGGTTACCCAGGGCGAGAAGTACAACAAGGTTATCGATATCTGGTCCCGGGCCAACGATCTGGTTTCCAAGGCAATGATGGAAGGTATCTCCAAGGAGACGGTCATCAACCGCGATGGCGAGGAAGAGCAGCAGGCTTCCTTCAACTCGGTCTACATCTACGCCGACTCCGGCGCCCGGGGTTCACCCGCCCAGATCCGCCAGTTGGCGGGCATGCGCGGCCTGATGGCCAAACCCGACGGCTCGATCATCGAAACCCCGATCACTGCGAACTTCCGCGAGGGCCTGAACGTACTGCAGTACTTCATCTCCACTCACGGGGCGCGGAAAGGTCTGGCGGATACCGCCCTGAAGACGGCGAACTCCGGTTACCTGACCCGGCGCCTGGTGGACGTGGCACAGGACCTGGTGGTAACGGAAGTGGACTGTGGTACTGACCAGGGCCTGCTGATGACCCCGGTTATCGATGGTGGCGACATCATCGAATCCCTGGGTGACCGCGTGCTCGGCCGAATCGTCGCCCGCGACGTGATCAAGCCCGGCACCGAGGAAGAGATTGCGATTACCGCTGGCACCATGCTTGACGAGCTGTGGATCAAGCGGATCGAGGAAATGGGCATCGACGAGGTGGAAGTCCGCTCGCCGATTACCTGTGAAACCCGCCACGGCATCTGCTCCACCTGCTACGGCCGCGACCTGGCCCGTGGCCACCGGGTGAACATGGGTGAGGCGGTCGGCGTGGTGGCTGCCCAATCCATCGGCGAGCCTGGCACCCAGCTGACCATGCGTACCTTCCACATCGGTGGCGCGGCGTCGCGGCAGACTGCCCAGGACAATATCCAGGTGATGAACGATGGCAAGGTGCGCCTGCACAACGTCAAGACTGTCGAGCGCAAGGATGGCTTCCTGATCGCGGTATCCCGCTCCGGTGAGCTGTCGGTGCTGGACATGATGGGTCGCGAGCGCGAGCGCTACAAGCTGCCCTATGGCGCCCTCATCAAGGTCCGTGACCACGCCGAAGTGACGTCGGGCGATGTGGTTGCCAACTGGGATCCGCACACTCACCCGATTATCACCGAAGTGGCGGGTACTGCCCGTTTCTCCGGTATGGAAGAGGGCATCACGATCAAGCGTCAGACCGATGAGTTGACCGGCCTGTCGAATATCGAGGTGCTGGATGTTGGCGAGCGGCCGGCGGCGGGCAAGGATGTACGCCCTGCCATTACCCTGGTGGACGACAAGGGCGA
This sequence comes from Haliea sp. E1-2-M8, assembly GCF_030649675.1. Taxonomy (GTDB): domain Bacteria; phylum Pseudomonadota; class Gammaproteobacteria; order Pseudomonadales; family Halieaceae; genus Haliea. The sequence goes on from NZ_JAUTDR010000023.1 coordinate 65,904, forward strand.
AGAGCTGTGCCTGGCGGGTACCAATGTTCCGGCGCACTATTTCCTGCCCGCCAACGCCCTGGTGAACATGGAAGATGCCGCTACCCTGGATGCCGGTGAGGTTATCGCCCGTATTCCCCAGGAAGGCTCCAAGACCCGTGACATCACCGGTGGTCTGCCCCGTGTGGCCGACCTGTTCGAAGCGCGCAAGCCCAAGGAACCGGCCATTCTCGCGGAGATCTCCGGTACCGTCAGCTTTGGCAAGGAAACCAAGGGCAAGCGTCGCCTGGTCATTACTCCGGTGGACGGCAAGTCCATGGTGGACGGCTCCGATCACTACGAGGCCCTGATCCCGAAATGGCGCAACCTGTCCGTGTTCGAGGGCGAATTCGTCGAGAAGGGTGAAGTGGTGTCCGAAGGGCCGATGAGCCCCCACGATATCCTGCGCCTGAAGGGCGTCGAGGAGCTGGCCAAGTACATCTCCAATGAGATCCAGGAGGTCTACCGGCTGCAGGGCGTGAAGATCAACGACAAGCACATCGAGGTAATTGTGCGGCAGATGCTGCGCAAGGTGGTGATCACGTCCTCTGGTGATTCCAGCCTGATCAAGGGTGAGCAGGTCGAGTACGTGACCTTGCTGGAGGAGAACGAACGCCTGCTGGCCGCGAGTCTGGTGCCGGCCGCTGGCGAACGCGAACTGCTGGGCATTACCAAGGCGTCGCTGGCGACCGAGAGCTTTATCTCGGCGGCGTCGTTCCAGGAGACCACCCGGGTGCTGACGGAAGCGGCAGTCACCGGCAAGCGCGATTACCTGCGCGGCCTGAAGGAGAATGTGGTTGTCGGCCGCCTGATTCCTGCGGGCACGGGCCTCGCCTACCACGAGGAGCGCAAGCGCACCCGCGGTGGCGAGCCCGAAGTGAGTGTGTCGGCGCAGGAGATCGAAGCGGCGCTGACCGAGGCACTGCAGGACAGCGAGTAGGAGCCCGCTCCGCGGGCGATCGCGCACGGAGTGCGCTCCTACGCTGTGGGGGGCGTAGGAGCCCGCTCCGCGGGCGAGGCCGGCGGGCAAACTATTCTTGACTACCCAGGGGGGCGTCTATAGAATGCCGCCTCCTCATTCCCGGGGTGCCATGCTGTGTGCGGGCAGCAGGCGGGAAGTGTGGTACCGGGCAGCCCAGGCTGGTGCGGGCCGCAGGTCGGGTTAAAGGCTTGAGGTTGGCCGCAAGGCCATGAAATCAAACAAATATTTTGGAGTTCCATCGGAATGGCAACGATCAACCAATTGGTTCGTAAGCCCAGGAAGCGCAAGGTAGCGAAAAGCGACGTGCCGGCCCTGCAGAGCTGTCCCCAGCGCCGCGGCGTTTGCACTCGTGTTTACACGACTACCCCCAAGAAGCCGAACTCTGCACTGCGCAAGGTCTGCCGGGTGCGCCTGACCAACGGTTACGAGGTGTCCTCGTACATCGGTGGTGAAGGTCACAACCTGCAGGAGCACAGCGTGGTGCTGATTCGCGGCGGCCGGGTCAAGGACTTGCCGGGTGTGCGTTACCACACCGTGCGCGGCAGTCTGGACACCTCCGGTGTGACGGCTCGCCGTCAGGGCCGGTCCAAGTACGGCGCCAAGCGGCCCAAGTAAACGCTCGGGGTTCTGCCCCGGGTCAACGATTGTAGTAAGGCTGAACCCCTGCCTCTCCCGCGTAATGTGGCAGGTCGGTGTTCGGATCAACCTGAAGAGAGAAGGGCAATACCATGCCAAGAAGACGAGTAGTCGCCAAACGCGAAGTCCTGCCGGATCCCAAGTACGGCAATGTGACGCTGGCAAAGTTCATGAACCACGTTATGGTCAGCGGCAAGAAATCTGTCGCCGAGAGCATCGTTTACGGTGCCCTTGAGATCGTTCAGGAGCGGATGAAGAAAGATCCCATCGAGGCTTTCGACGAAGCTCTGGAAAACATCGCCCCGATGGTGGAAGTAAAGTCCCGCCGGGTCGGTGGCGCCACCTACCAGGTGCCGGTTGAAGTCCGTCCCTCGCGTCGCGTCGCGCTCTCCATGCGCTGGCTCGTTGACTACGCGCGCAACCGTGGTGAGAAGTCCATGCGCCAGCGTCTCGCCGGTGAAATCATCGATGCTTCCCAGGGCAAGGGCAACGCGGTGAAGAAGCGGGAAGACGTGCATCGCATGGCAGAAGCCAACAAGGCCTTCTCTCACTACCGGTTCTAATTTTTCGCCAGGCAACCTGTTACAGGGGATTTTATCGTGGCACGCAAGACTCCTATCAAGCGATACCGCAATATCGGTATCTGCGCACACGTGGATGCGGGTAAAACCACTACCACTGAGCGCGTTCTTTTCTACACCGGCCTTTCCCACAAGATTGGCGAAGTGCACGATGGCGCGGCCACCATGGACTGGATGGAGCAGGAGCAGGAGCGCGGTATTACCATTACCTCGGCTGCGACTACCTGTTTCTGGCGCGGCATGGGCCAGCAGTTCGACGAGCACCGGATCAACATCATCGACACCCCCGGACACGTTGACTTCACCATCGAGGTGGAGCGCTCCCTGCGGGTGCTGGATGGCGCCGTGGTGGTGCTGTGCGGTTCCTCCGGGGTCCAGCCCCAGACCGAAACCGTCTGGCGTCAGGCGAACAAGTACGAAGTGCCGCGCATGGTTTTCGTCAACAAGATGGACCGCGCCGGTGCGGATTTCCGCAAGGTCATCACCCAGCTCAAGACCCGCCTGGGTGCCAATCCTGTGCCGCTGCAAATGACGATCGGCTCCGAGGACGAGTTTCGGGGCGTTGTCGACCTGGTGGTTAACAGGGCGATCATCTGGAACGAGGACGACCAGGGCATGACGTTCACCCTGGAAGACATCCCCGCTGATATGGTCGACATATGCGCGGAAATGCGGGAGCAGCTCGTTGAGGCAGCCGCCGAAGGCACCGACGAGCTGATGAACAAGTACCTCGAGGGCGAGGAACTGACCATCGAGGAAATCAAGCAGGGCATCCGCGCCCGCACCCTGGCCAACGAAATTGTGCCGGTTCTGGGCGGCTCCGCGTTCAAGAACAAGGGCGTGCAGGCCATGCTGGACGCGGTCATCGAATACATGCCCTCGCCCACCGAGGTCAAGGCCATCGAAGGGACCCTGCTGGATCGGGACGAAACCCGTGCCACCCGCCAGGCCGACGACAGCGAGCCCTTTGCTGCGCTGGCGTTCAAGATCGCCACCGATCCCTTTGTCGGCACGCTGACCTTCTTCCGCGTCTACTCCGGCAAGCTGGAGAGCGGCACCGGTGTTTTCAACTCGGTGAAGCAGAAAAAAGAGCGTATTGGCCGGATGGTGCAGATGCACGCCAACAGCCGTGAGGAAATCAAGGAAGTACTGGCCGGCGATATCGCCGCGGCGGTGGGCCTGAAAGACACAACTACCGGTGACACCCTGTGTGACGCCGACAAGCCCATCGTTCTGGAGCGTATGGAGTTTCCCGAGCCTGTGATCTCCGTGGCCGTGGAGCCGAAGTCCAAGGTGGACCAGGAAAAGATGGGCGTCGCCCTGGGCAAACTGGCGCAGGAAGACCCTTCGTTCCGCGTCAAATCGGATCCTGAAACCGGGCAGACGATCATTTCCGGGATGGGCGAGCTGCACCTGGACATTCTCGTCGACCGTATGCGTCGCGAGTTCAGCGTCGAAGCCAATATCGGCAAGCCGCAGGTGGCCTACCGCGAGGCGATCCGCAACAAGTGCGAGATCGAGGGCAAGTTCGTACGCCAGTCCGGTGGTCGCGGCCAGTATGGTCACGTCTGGGTCCGGTTTGAGCCGGGTGACGACGAGAACGCCGAGGGCCTGGAATTTGTCAACGAGGTTGTCGGTGGCGCAGTTCCCCGCGAATACGTGCCGGCGGTGCAGAAAGGTATCGAAGAGCAGATGCAGAACGGCGTTCTCGCCGGGTACCCGCTGCTGGGCCTGAAAGCGACCCTCTACGACGGCTCCTTCCACGATGTGGACTCCAACGAAATGGCGTTCAAGATCGCCGCCAGCATGGCTACCAAGAAGCTCGCCCAGAGCGGTGGTGCTGTGTTGCTGGAACCGGTCATGAAGGTCGAGGTGATCACTCCGGAAGAGAACATGGGTGATGTGGTCGGCGACCTGAACCGCCGCCGCGGCCTGATTTCCGGCATGGATGAAAGCGTATCCGGCAAGGTGATCGACGCCGAAGTGCCGCTGGCCGAGATGTTTGGCTACGCCACGGATCTGCGTTCCGCAACCCAGGGCCGTGCGACCTATACCATGGAGTTCCTCAAGTACTCGGAAGCGCCGAACAATATCGCCCAGGACATCATTTCCAAGAACTCAACCAAGTAATTCAGCTATCTCACAGAGGTGACTAACAGTGGCAAAGGAAAAGTTCCAACGTAACAAGCCCCACGTGAACGTGGGTACCATTGGTCACGTAGACCATGGC
>NZ_JAUTDR010000024.1:0-17028 GCF_030649675.1 Haliea sp. E1-2-M8
TGGCACAACCAGAGGCCGCCTGAGGGATGAATCTGGAGACCGGAATTACACCACTTGACGGGACACTACCTAACATCTAAGCAGCACACGGGGCAAAACGTTTGAATCAGGCGCGAAACAACGTTACCGCAAATGTGGATAGATCCAGACCGTTAATTATCACGACCGCGAGAAGAAGGAGCCGAGGCGGCATATACTCGGGCTTTTTTTATATACAAAACAATGGGTTAAGTGACTTCAGCGCACCCTTTTAACCTTAGCCGAAACAAGTCATTTGTGCCCATCTCTGGCTGCAGGTGGAGTGGCACCATGAGGCGCCAGAGTAACGCGCGAAAAGAACTGACGGTATTTATGACGGTAGTTATCGCATGATGCTTTATATTATTCGTTGTTTTTCATTGTCTAAGGTATTCTTTGCGGCTCCTATCTCCCCACCAAGACAAATATCAAGTCGCTCATTCACTACCAGCCATCAGCGGGGTGTTGGCAGCGCCCAGGTAATCACATGATCGCCGACCGGTGTCTCCATGAAATGGTGACCACCGGCCATCATGGTCAGATACTGATGCCCGTCCACTTCGTAGGTGATGGGAGTCGCCTGACCGCCTGCCGGCAGCTTTTCTCGCCACACTGTCTCGCCGGTCTCAATGTCAATGGCAATCAGTAAGTCATCGGTCGCAGCAGCAATAAACACTAGCCCGGATGCGATGGCGATGGAACCGCCATTGTTTGGTGTACCGATGAGCACAGGAAGATGCGAGGAGATGCCAAATGGCCCGTTGCGTCTCGCTTCTCCCAGGGGACGGTCCCAGAGGGTCTTGCCTGTCGCCAGATCTATCGCCCGGATACCTCCATACGGTGGCTGAGTACACAGCAGACCCGTGAACCTTACACGCCAACCCGCGTTAATGGCCACCCCGAACGGAGAGCCTGCCTGCGGCGCAAGATCATCAGGCGAACTGCCAGCGCTTGCTTTCCCCGGGACATCAATCGGGGTGGTGCCTGTTGCGTCTATCTCTTCGCGAGGCATCAGCCGGTTATGGTTGGGCATATTGTTGTAGTTGGCGACCAGTATTCCGCGCTGCGGATCCACCGTCACGCCGCCCCAGTCTGAGCCCCCGTTGTAGCCTGGAAACTGGATCCAGCGCCGGTCTTCCGTCGGCGGCGTGTAGATACCCGCATAGCTCGACCGACGATACTGGATTCTGCACCAGAGCTGATCGAGGGGGGTCATCCCCCACATGTCCCTTTCGCGCAGGTCGGGCATGGCCAGTGAATGATAGGTGGAGAACGGCTGCACTGGCGACAGATTTTCGGCTTCTACGCCGCCCTGCGGCACCGGCCTTTTCTCGATCGGTACCAGGTGCTCGCCCGTGGCCCTGTCGATCACGTAGATGTCTCCCTGCTTGCTGCTGAGCACCAACGCCGGTACGGAGCGCCCGGCAACGGGGTAGTCCACCAGCGTGGCCTGCGAGCCGAGGTCGTAGTCCCAGATATCGTAGTACACGGTCTGGAAACGCCAGACCACCTTGCCGCTGGTGACATCCAGCGCCACCAGGGCGGTCGAGTATTGATTCTCCGTTTCCGTCCGGTCGGTACCGTAATAGTCGTTGGCGGCATTACCCATGGGCAGGTACATCAGACCCAGTTCCTCGTCGCCGCTGGCGATGGTCCACATATTCGGTGTACCGCGCGAATACGTCTCGCCTGGGGGCGGCGCTCCTGTCAGCTCGGGCTGCAGCATATCCCAGGCCCACACCAGTTCCCCGGTGACTGCATCGTAGCCGCGCACGACACCCGAAGGCGCATCCCTGCGCTGGTTATCCAGTACCTGGTGCCCGATCACGACTACACCTCGCACGATCGTGGGCGGAGAAGTAACAGACAGGAAGCCCGGTACGCTTTCACCAATACCGTCAAGCAGGTTTACCTGACCCCGGTCACCAAATCCGGTGCAGGGCAAACCAGAGGCCGCGCTGACGGCAATCAGGCGACCATCCAGCGTGCCCGCTATGATACGTTCCCCACAATCGTCCCGCCCTGGCTGCTCCTGGCCGGGCTGCATGGCGGCATCCGGTGTGCGATACCAGGCAACACCCCGGCAGGTCGCACTATAGGGTATGGATTCTTTTGATACGACCGGATCGTAGCGCCAGCGCTCCTCCCCTGTCACAGCATCCAGGCTGAGCAGCTGGGTCATCGGCGTGCAAAGATACATGTTTCCATCCACCACCAGCGGTGTTGTTTCCGCCGCGTATTTCCCGCCGCTACCATCACCTTCCCGGGGCATATCCCCAGTGCGGTAATGCCACACACGAGTCAACTCACCCACGTTCTCCCGAATAATCTGCTCCAGCGGAGAATAGCGCATGGCGTGATACGTTCCCCCATAGGCTGGCCAGTCAGCGCCGGTCTGTAGCGCCACCTCAACAGCTGACCTTCCGGTAGACACTATCGCGTTTTCACTTGGCGCGGCACGCGTGCTTGAAGAAGCAGGCGGTGTGCGTTCTCGCATGTCTCTCTGCACGGGGATGTTGGGCGAGTTCAGGGGATACTGCGGCAATACCAGGTCAGCAACAACGACAACCGCAGCAAGCGCCAATGCCACCGGAACGACGAACAGCGGAGCGCGCGTCGCGGTGTCATCGCCACGGTCCCGCAGGAAACGGAAACATACGAGCATCGGAATGAGTAAAACGGTGAAAGGGAGAAGGCGTGGCATCAGGGGCCACAGACTGAGCCCCACCTCCCAAAATGCCCAGATAAGCGTGAACAGATAGCAGCCGAGATAGAGCCAGATGGCCCAGAGCGAGCGCCGCAAGAGATTTACGGCTGAACCCAGTAGCAGCGTGCCGGCGAGAAAATAGTACCAGGAGCCGGCGATCACTATCAGCCACATGCCTCCCGCGATCATCGGAATAGCGAACACAAGCAGGATAAGCGCCATGGTAGTGGTCAACCAGTGGCGCGCATCTCGCGAAACCTGATGCGAACTATCAGCTTGAACCACAGCGACACTCCCTGGGCAAGTAGCACACAATAATGTTCCAGGGCACAACCGCAGCCAGGGCTTGCCCTATTATGTGGATAATCACACTGGTCCTCCAGGCGCAGTCACTGGGAATCCAGCGCCCCTGTGACGCATTTCGGAGCGATCCATGTTGGATTACAGTTGCATATCCCAGCAAAAAAATATGTGCGCGAGCTCACAAATCGTTTGCGAGTCTGAACGGACACATACCCGCCCGGTATGACGGCGAGCATCGGAGAGAAAGCATCCATAGTTGCAAGTACTGCCGGGACTTCTACACTGGACTTGGAAGCGATGCTTGGGGCTGGGGGCGTCTGCACACTCGCTTGCGACAGTATCCGACGGAGTCTTACTTGGGAATGTGGATTCTTGTGCTGCATATTTCCGCCCTGCTATTGTGGTGCGCGGCACTGCTTTATCTTCCGGTCCTGATGGTCGGCGTTGCTAGCGGACGTGTTGAGCTGCAGAGAACTCACAGTAAGGTCGGCGCGTTGGAAAGACTGGTGTTTACCCATCTCGCCACTCCTGCAGCGCTGGTGGCCATTATCTCCGGCACCGTTGTATTCGTTTTCAATCGCACTATCGACGGCTGGCTTATGGCAAAGCTCACGCTGGTGGTGGGCCTGGTGGTCTGCCATACCCTGCTGGGACTTCTGGTGTTGAGAGCGACAACCAACCGTGGCGACCCTTGGGGCGAACATCCGGACGGCGGCAGGCCCGTGACAATGCGCTGCGTGCTGCTGGCGGCAGTTCAGGCTCTTTTGATTATGGCCATCCTCTGGACAGTCCTGGCCAAGCCAGACGTGGTTCCCGTACCGTGAGCTTGCCTGTTCGCAGGTTCAGCGAACGGACATTATGGCAGAGTGGGTCCGGAGGCAGTTTCTTCCATATCCACCCCGACAGCATATTCATAGACCAGTCTTCCCCCAAGAATACCGGTCATGGCAATAAGCAATGCGGTCAACAACGAAATATAGATTCCCCAAGGCAGAATTCGGAGCTCCGGTGCGTCGATCCGCAGCAGCCAGTTGAGCGTTGCCAGCGAGAGCAGCATCACCGCCAGAATGGCATGACACCATGCATTGATCAGGCAGCGAATTCGGGCTACGGTTGTCAGATCTATCAGCCCCACCAGGCCCGACACCCATCCCCCCAAAGCGCCGGCGCCCGCCAGCCACAGGCCGGCACGGGCCCAGAAATAATCATTACTGAAGATAAAAGCCAGGTCGGTGGCCACCAACGCCATCAGGGCTGCCACCGGGAAGTGAATCAGCATGGGGTGGAGGGGATGGCCGTGAATGGCCATCTTGCTAAGAATAGGGCTTTGCGCCATCCGCTACCTCGGATACTGCCAATGCACCGGATCAGTGGGATCCACCGGAACCTGACGCCCAGATTATCAGGCATCGCCACGGTTATCACCCCTCTGTCGTTGGCCGGCTGTGCCGGACCCTTCTCGACACTGGACCCCGCTGGGCCGTCCGCGGCAGGTAGCGCCGGACTGTGGTGGTGGATGTTCACCTTGGCAATGCTGGTACTGCTGGCAGTGGTGGGATTATGGCTGGGGGCCATGTTTGGCGCGCAGAAGACAGGGGATGACCAGCAGCTTCGGCGTATCCAGCAGCGCTGGATCATTGGCGGCGGATTGCTCCTTCCCTGGGCGGCAATCGCGGTACTGCTGGCCTTTGGCATACCCATCGGTCACAAGATGCTCCCGCTGCCCCTGGAGGGAGGTGAGATACTGCGCATTGATGTCACGGGCCATCAGTGGTGGTGGCAGGTGAGTTACCCGGGCAGTGGCATCCAGCTCAGGAATGAGGTGCATATCCCGGTTGGCGTGCCGGTAGATCTGCACCTCACCAGTGCCGATGTGGTCCATTCCTTCTGGGTACCAAGGCTGGGAGGAAAACTCGATATGATACCCGGGCGTACCAACGTGCTGCGCCTGCAGGCGGATATAGCGGATACGTATCGCGGCCAGTGCGCCGAGTTCTGTGGTCTGAATCACGCCCATATGCAGTTTACGGTAACAGCGCATGCGCCTGGCGATTTTGCAGCATGGTTGACAGAGGCCAGCGCCAGTGACTGAACACCTCAATACGAAAAATGAACAGCTGCACCAGCGCCTGGAAAAAGTGTGGGGCAACTTGCCGGGCTGGGGCGCCCTCGCAGCGGTCAACCATACGTCCATCGGCATTCGCTTCATGGTCACGGGGATGGTGTTTTTTCTCATCGGTGGCCTTCTTGCCATGCTGGTGCGCACCCAGCTGGCCCTGCCGGACCAAGCAATTCTCGGCCCCGGGGTCTACAACCAGGTATTCACCATGCACGGCACGGTGATGATGTTCCTGTTTGCCATCCCGGTGCTTGAAGGCCTGGCCATCTACCTGGTGCCGAAGATGATAGGCGCTCGCGACCTGGTTTTTCCCCGTATTAGTGCCCTGGGCTATTACTGTTACCTCTTTGGCGGTGTGATTGTTGTCTCAAGCCTGATAATGGGAATAGCTCCGGATGCCGGCTGGTTTATGTATACACCGCTTAGCGACGCCAGCTATTCACCGGGGCGCGGGCCGGACTTCTGGCTGCTCGGCATTACCTTTGTGGAGATTTCCGCGATTTCAGCGGGAGTAGAGCTGGTCGTATCCATTCTGCGCTCCCGTACCACGGGTATGTCCCTGGGAAAGATGCCGATCTTTTGCTGGTACATCCTTGCCATGGCGTTGATGATCGTATTCGGTTTTCCGCCGCTGGTTCTGGCAAGCATTATGCTGGAGCTGGAGCGCGCAGCTGGCTGGGTATTTTTCACGGTCGAGGGCGGCGGCGATCCCCTGCTATGGCAGCACCTGTTCTGGATGTTCGGCCATCCGGAGGTGTACATCCTGTTCCTGCCTGCTGCGGGGATTGTGTCAACGGTGATTCCGGCTTTCGCCGGCCGTCCCCTGGTGGGTTATAACTGGATAGTGCTGGCCATCATCCTCACCCTCTTCGTCAGCTTTGGGCTTTGGGTGCATCACATGTTCACCGTGGGCATTCCCGCACTCGCCCAGGCGTTTTTTTCCGTGGCCAGCATGCTGGTGGCGGTGCCTACCGCCATCCAGCTGTTTGCCTGGCTCGCCACCTTGTGGGGTGGCCGGGTGCGCTACAGCCTGCCGATGTTGTGGATCTTCGGCTTTCTGGTGATATTTGTCTGCGGCGGCCTTACCGGGGTAATGCTGGCGCTGGTGCCCTTTAACTGGCAAGTTCACGACACCCATTTTGTGGTGGCCCATATGCATTACGTGCTAGTGGGGGGCATGCTGTTCCCGCTGATCGCCGGGTTCTATTATTGGCTGCCGCATTTTTCCGGGCGCATGCCGTCGCTGACACTGGGTCGATGGGTGTTCTGGCTGATTTTTGGCGGTTTTAACCTGACCTTTCTGCTCATGCACCTCACCGGCCTACTGGGTATGCCCCGGCGCATTTACACCTACGAAGCCGGACTCGGCTGGGACTGGCTCAATCTGTTGTCTTCCATCGGGGGCTTTGTGATGGCCCTGGGTGTAGCCATGCTGCTGGTGGATTTCATCCTCCACTTCCGTTTCGGGCGCCGCGCGTCGGTCAATCCCTGGGCCGCCGATACCCTGGAATGGGCCACCACCATGCCCGCCAGCTCCTACAACTTTGTCAGCCTGCCGACTGTTCACAGCCGCCACCCTCTTTGGGAGAATCCGCAGTTGCCCCGGACCATCGCCGCGGGTGAACACGGGCTTGCGGAACTCGATCATATCCGCCGCGAGACCTACGGCTCTGATGCCATAACAGGCCAGGTGCGGGAGATTTTTCATCTACCCTCGAATTCCTGGTTGCCACTGCAAGCCGCGGTGATGATCGGTCTGCTGTGTATCAGCCTGTTGCTGAGGCTCTACCCGTTGGCAGTGTTCGCCACCGTTGGCGCCGTATTGGTACTGCTACGCTGGAGTTGGCACAACGGTGCGCATCCTCGCGCTGACCCCGTGGATGAGCAGGAACCCGTGGATCCGCCTCTGCACTCACGGACCTGCGACGGACCGGGCCTGTGGGGCATGGTGGTGGCCCTGATGGCCAATGGAACTCTGTATGCAGCACTGCTGTTTGGCTGGTTTTATCTGTGGACAGTAGCGCCACGGTGGTCGGCGCCGGAAGAAAGCCCTTTGGCCCTATGGCCCTTGCTCGGCAGCGGATTGCTGCTCATTGCGACTGTGCTCGTGTACCGCAGCGGAACAAGACGACTCAGGGCTGGCAATGCCAGTCAGCTACAGGGTCGGCTGTGGCTGGCAACCACCATAGGCGCAGGCCATTTTGGACTGCTGTTAAGTGTGCTGCTGATAGCCCCCCTCTCCCCCCGATCCCTGTCCCATGACGCAGTGCTGATGGTGATGTTGCTCTACCTGCTAATCCATAGCGGCCTGGCAGTATTGCTTACCGCCATGCAGGCGCTGCGCGTGCGGATCGGCTATGTCAGCGCCAGGCTTCCCTATGAGCCGTTGGTATTGCAGCCATTCTGGACCTATACCCTGGGTATTTTCTGGCTGGGATTTGCCGTTTTCTTTCTTCTGCCGAAGACATTTGGCGCTTTTGCAGGGGGAGATCTGTAATGTTCCGACCAGGCCATCCACTGCATCTGGTACTGGGCCCGATGCTGTGGGCGGGGTGGTTTGTCGCGCTATACGCCAGCCTGTCAGTGGTTTGTAGCCGGATACCGCCCGCAACAAGTCAGGGCGCGATGACGTGGCTCAATGGCATCCTGCTGCTCGGGACTGTCATTGTTGCCCTGTTGCTGGCCACCCTGAGTTACCAGTGCTGGCGGGCGGCATCCGCCAATAGCAGCGGTAACGGCAGTAGAGAGTTTATCGGCAGGGTGTCAGCCGGCGCCTACCTGCTAACCGCTTCTTCCACCCTGATACTCGGCGTACCTGTGATCCTCCTGCCGCCGTGTATATGAGCGTCGCCTTTCTGCCGTTCCTGCTCGGCTACAGTCCGGTGGCGTTTCCCCACAATCCGCTGGCCAGTGGCGACCAGGAACAACTGGCCGCCCTGGTCGGCGTTTTGCTGCTGGCGCTATTCTGGCTGTTCTATAAGGTGGGTTCACGTCGCAAGCCACCGCAACGGCATCGTGATCTTTATTTTCATGCTGCTACCGCGCTGTGCCTGGTAGCGGTTCTCGGGCCGCTGGACGAACTGGCGGAAACCAGTGCCGCCGCGCATATGGTGCAGCATATGCTGTTCATGGTGGTGGTCGCACCGCTGTGGGCTCTGGCCCACCCCTTGCCACAGATTGCCGCCGGTGGTGGCAGATTCCTCTCCCTGATCTGGCAACCCATGTTCCGACTTACACTCCATCCCGTACTCGCGGCCTGGCTCCACGGCGCGGTGATCTGGTTCTGGCATATGCCGGTTTTTTACCTTCTCGCTCTGGAAAACCCCTGGTGGCATCTCATCGAACATGCCTGTTTCATAATTAGTGCCGGGCTTTTCTGGTGGGCAGTGTTAAACAGTACCCACAGAAATGCACCCTGGGCTCTGTTGGCATTGTTGCTGACACTCATGCACACAGGCTTTCTGGGAGCTATTCTTACCTTTGCCCGGGCGCCCCTGTACGGTGAGGGTAGAGAGCTTGAAGACCAACAGCTGGCGGGGTTGATCATGTGGGTAGCGGGCGCAATTCCCTATTTGATGGCCAGCGTGGGGATTGGAAGCGTCTGGTACCGGAAAATACCTTGACGGATCAGGGCGGCATAACTCCCGATGTGGTCAGCTCCCCCATCTTTAGCCGCGTCGAAATCTGGCCCCCACTCCTACGAACTCGCGAGCGGAATGAAGCAAACCGAACTCGCCTCGCGGATGGACGCCGCGCTCACCGCGGAGCGGCGCCATGTAAAGCACCTCCGCACCTGGCTTGCTCTGACCATGGAGCAATCCACCCATTTGACCGGGACCGAATAGTAGGGTTTACAATCGTGGCTTCAGCCGCCACTATTTCGCCTGAGTCATCGCGCAATCCAGCGCACCTCAGTCAACTCACTCCCCCCACGCTAAAGGAAACCCCATGACGCAAGCGAAAGCGGGCAACACCGTACAAATTCACTATACCGGCACATTGCAGGACGGCTCGGTGTTCGACAGTTCCGACGGGCGCGACCCGCTGGAATTCCAACTGGGCTCGGGGCAGATTATTCCGGGCCTCGACAGTGCGATCGACGGCATGAGTGCGGGCGAGCAAAAAACCGTGACCATCCCGGCCGCCGAGGCCTATGGCGATTATCAGGCTGAGGCGCGGCAAACCATTCCGCGCGAACAGATCCCGGCCGATATCCCGCTGGATGTGGGCTCGATGCTGCAAATGCAAACGCCCGATGGCAACGCGGTGCCGGTACAGGTAGCCGAAGTGACCGAGGAGGCCGTCACCCTGGACGCCAATCACCCACTGGCGGGGAAAGACCTGACATTCGAGGTCGAGATCGTCTCGGTCGGCTAAGGCGCCAGCAACGCCGGTATGGACATGAGGTTGGGGATGGGCTTTGATGGGGGAAAGAGCACGTACTCGACATTGCCCACAGGAAAGCCCCATGACCCTCGCCTCTCTCCAGTCCACATGCCACGCCATTCTCCTCATCCTGTGCGCCCTGCTGGTGCTACCCGCCACGGCTTCGGACTACCCGGAGCCAGCGGAAGGTAGCTTCATCCTCGAATCCTTTGCCTTCGATGACGGCAATGTGCAGGACCTGCGGCAACACTACCGCACCCTCGGCAGTCCGCGCCAAGGGCCGGACGGCAAGGTCAGCAATGCGGTATTGATCATGCACGGCACCACCGGTCAGGGTGGCGGCTTCCTCAGAGACAATTTCGCCGGCGTGCTTTTTGGCAAGGGCCAACTGCTGGACGCCTCGGAGTACTTCATCATCCTCCCCGATGCAATCGGCCACGGTCTCTCAAGCAAACCCAGCGATGGCCTCCGGGCTGGATTCCCCAGGTACACCTACGACGATATGGTGCGCGCGCAGCGCCGACTTCTGACCGAGCACCTGCAGGTCGACCACCTGCGGCTGGTTACCGGCACTTCGATGGGCGGAATGATGAGCTGGGTCTGGGGTTACACCTACCCGGAGTTCATGGACGCCCTGCTGCCGCTGGCCAGCCTGCCGGTGGAGATCGCCGGGCGCAACCGCATGACCCGCAAGATGATGATAGATGCGGTGAAGGACGACCCCCTGTGGAATGGCGGCGACTACGAAGAACAACCACCCGGGCTGAAGGAAGCCATGCATGCACTACTGTTCATGGTGTCCAGTCCACTGCAGTACCAGCTGGCGGCGCCGACCCGGGAAGCGGCGGAAGAAATGATGGACACGCTGGTCGAGCGCTATCGCTCCAGCATCGACGCCAACGATCTGATTTACGCTTTCGACGCGTCACGCTTCTACAACCCCGCACCACATCTGGGGAAAATCACCGTACCCCTGATTGCCATCAACTCCGCGGACGACCAGGTCAATCCGCCGGAACTCGGTATCCTCGAGCAGGAAACTGCGCGGATTCCCGGAGCCCAGGCCGTGATCCTGCCGATAACGACCATGACCCGGGGCCACGGCACCCACTCCCAGCCCACTATCTGGGGTCCGTATCTGGCCCGGTTGCTGGCGGCGACCGATAGCACGCCGAGAGCGGTAAGCAAGGAAGTGCTGCTGCATCCTGACCACCCGGCGTGGAGCGAACAGGCGCCGGAGGAATACGTCGCGCGGTTCGTCACTACCGAAGGCGCTTTCGAAATTACGGTGACCCGGGCGTGGGCGCCGACCGGAGCGGACCGGTTCTACCAGCTGGTGAAAAACCACTTCTATGACGGGGTGCACATCAACCGCGTAGTGTCAGGCTATATCGCCCAGTTTGGCCTCAACCCCGATCCCGCGGTGACCGCCGTGTGGAAAGGCAACAGCATTGCCGACGACCCGGTGCAGGCCAGCAACACAGCCAGTCGGATCGCCTTTGCCATGACCGGCCCCGATACGCGTACCACCCAGATTTACATCAACCTGGGCGACAACTCACGACTGGATGCAGACGGATTCGCGCCCTTTGGCGAAGTGACCGCCGGCATGGATGTGGTGGAAACGCTCTACCCACTGTACGGGGAAGAGGCCGGCGGCGGTATGCGCGCGGGCCGCCAGGGCCCCATAGAAAAGGAGGGCGCGGCCTGGTTGCGGCAGCACTACCCCCTGCTCGACTACATCATCCGCGCGGAGATCGTGCGCTAGAGCAGATCAAACCGGCGCCGCCTCGGCGTCGGCCTCTCGGGTGACCAAATCCCGCAGGGTGGCGTCCCCCATAGCCTCATTGATCGCCTGATCCATCCGGCTTAGCAGGGTGTCCACCGGCACCGTTGACTCCACTCTCCCCTCCAGCTGTGCCTGCTCTTCCCGGGGGCTGCGAATCGTGACGAGCAGTTGCGCCAGACCCAGGGTCGCGGGATCCTGGCCCAACAGGAACTCCGGCGGTTCGCTGGCGGTTTCGACCAGCAAGCCACGGTGCTGGAGTAACTGCACTATTTCACCGACGCGATCCAGTGGCATTTGCAACTGGTCCGCCAGCATCTCCTGGGTCAGGGGCCTGCCCCGGTGCACAAATACATCGGTGATCCGGTACATCACCAGCAACGCCACCTGTTCCCGGAAGCGGCCACTGAGGGGCAATCGCTTGTCGGCCAGCCGGATCCGCTCGGGGTACTGGTGAAAGAACGCCACCTGGGCGCCGATAAGCAGGATCAGCCAGCTCAGGTAGAGCCAGATCATGAAGATGAGCAGGATCGCGAAGCCGGCATAGACTGCGGCATATCTGGTGGACCCGGCGGCAAACTCGGCGAACACCAGACCTGTGCCCTGCCACAGAACGCCGCCGACCAGGGCGCCCACCAGGGCAGAGCCGAACTTCACCCGTGTATTGGGCACGAACATGTAAACGAAGGTAAAAGCCAGAGTGATCAGTATGAAGGGCACCAGACGCGATAGCAGCACCAGCAGGCTGCCAAAGGGTTCCACGCTCATTACCGCCAGCATGATGTCGCTGTTCATCATGGAAGCGGTCAGCCCCATGGCGGCAAATACCAGCACCGGCCCGACCATGATCACGCTCAGGTAGTCACTGAAGCGACGCGACAGGGTCCGGGACGACTCTGCGTGCCACACATAGTTGAAAGAAATTTCCACTTTCTGGATCAGGGATATCACGGTGTACAGCAACAGGGCCATCCCCAGCGAACCCAGCACGCCGACTTTCATGTTCTCCACGAAACCCAGAACGTTCACCACTATTTCGTCACCCTGCGCGCCCAGAGGCTCTACCAGGTTATGTAGCAGGGGCTCGATCTGGTTGTGGACACCGAAGGCCTTGAGTACCGAAAAACTGACCGCGATCAGGGGCACCATGGAGAGCAGGCTGGTGAAAACCAGGCTCATGGCGCGCAGGGTCAGCTGGCCGGTGGAGACTTCCCGGATCAGCACGTACACGAAGCGAATGATCTTGTAGGCCAGGCGCTGCGGCCAGTGCAGGTGTTCAATGTCCCCGCGCCACAATTCGGTGTGGAGAAACCCCTTGACCTTGCCGTAAATGCCCACCGGGCTCTGCATGGCGTCCTGCCCCTTCGGTCTGCCTGTGAATTCCCATGATAGCGCATTATCTTCTGCGCCGAGGGGCATAGGCTGGCGTCGGGAATTCCGCTATTCTGTCGCCCGGCTTTCAGATGCCGCACCTGCAAGGAGAGAGAAAATGATCGGATATGTCACTATCGGCGTTAAGGATATTGCCAAGGCCAAGGCCTTCTACAGTGAATTGCTGGCCGACCTCGGTGCCAGCGTGCTCATGGAAATGGACCGCATCGCTTTCATTGGCAAGGGCATGGACCAGCCCATGCTGGCGGTATGCATTCCCTACAACGAGGAAGATCCACACCCCGGGAACGGCAACATGTTCGCCGTTGGCGCGGGCACCAAGGAAAATGTCGACAAGCTGTACCACAAGGCCATCGGCCTGGGCGCGAGCTGCGACGGCGAGCCGGGCCAGCGCATCCCCGACATGTTCTACGGCGCCTACGTACGCGACCCTGACGGCAACAAAATGGCCTTCTACGTCTTCGGCTGAAGCCGCCGGCCAGCGCCCTGCCTCCCGGGCAGGGTACTAGTCTTCTACCAGAAACCGCTGCAGGCGCTGTTGCAGGCAGCGGTTTTCCAGTAGCAACTGCTCCCGCTGCTGCTGCAATTCGAGGATCAAGGCGACGGCCACCCAGTCCAGCTCCAGGTCTTTATGCAAGCGTATCGCCCGCTTGACCCACTGCACGCTGCGGGTTTCAAAGATCCAGTCGTCAACCTCCCCGGCAACGGACACCGGGCTTACGATGTCGTGTTCCACGATCGTGACCAGCCACTGCCGCGAAACCTGTTCGCACTCACACAGTTCCCGCAGGGATATTCTCAACGCGCTGCTGCTCATAGTCATTTACCCCACTCTGCCCGCGGATCGAAGGCGGCTTGTTCCGCCAGTTGCTGCCAAAGCGCTCGCACGGCAGCAGGACTTTCCTGCGGTATCACTACATTGAGCACCACATACAGGTCGCCGCGCCCGGTCCGGCTGACCAGACCCTTGCCCGCTATCCGCAGCTTCTGCCCGGACTGGCTGTTCGGCTTCACCGTCAGGCTGATTTTACCGGTCAGGGTCGGCACCGTGATCTTGGCTCCCAGCGCGGCTTCCCACGGCGCGATCGGCACCGTTAACAGCAGATTGTGGCCCTCGACGTCAAACAGCGGATGCGGCACCAGCCGCACATGTAAATAGAGGTCGCCCGCAGGGCCGTCACCGGGACCGGGCGCGCCCTGGCCACGGACGCGGATGCGCTCACCATCACTGACGCCAGCTGGAATCGTCACCTTCAGTGATTTTTTCAGCTCCCGCAACTGCCCCTGTACAAACACCGACATCCGGTACTCTACCGGCTTGGCGAAAGACTCCAGAGTCTGTTCCAGGAACAGCGGCAACTCGATTTCCACATCCTGTCCCGGTCGATTCTGGCGACCTGCGGGACCCTGCTGGCTAAAGTCGGCGCCAAAAACACTGTTGAAGAAATCGGAAAAATCCCCTTCGAACTGCCCGGCGCCGGCGCCGGCGGATGACTCCCAGCCCGGTGGCGGCTCAAACTGCTGGTCGCGGCGGCCACCGTAGCGACGCAATTCGTCATACTCCGCTCGGCGGCCGGAATCCTTGAGTACCTCCCAGGCCTCCGCCACCTCTTTGAAACTGGCTTCGGCCCCGGGTTCGGGATTCAGATCCGGATGGTACTTGCGGGCGAGCTTGCGGTAGGCAATTTTGATATCCTTGACCTCCGCATCCGGCTCTACGCCCAGTATCTGGTAATAGTCCTTGAACTCCATAGGGGCACCTGGAATATAGCTGGCTATTCGGCTATCAATGTACACAGGCGCCAGCAACCGAGCAACGTCCAAAGACCTGTGGGCGGTATACCCCAAACAAGGTATGCAGCCCGGCCGGGGTGCCACTAAGGTGTCGGCCCGAGTTCCACCCCCATATTAACGAGAGGTTTTTCTCCATGTACGCACGCAAACCCATAACCCTGCTGGTCGCGGCCTGTATCGGCACCGGCAGCGCCAACCTGATGGCCCAGGGGCTGGAAGAGGTGGTGGTAACCGCCCAGAAGCGGGAACAGACCCTGCAGGACGCGCCAATCTCGATCGCGGCGTTCAATGCCGATGCCCTGGAGCAAAAAGGCGTCAACACCATCGACGACCTGGGCACCTCGGTTCCCAACGTCAAGATCACTCGCTCACCCTCCAACACCTCGGCCGCGACCATCGCCATCCGCGGCTCGGCAACCATCAACCCCGCCATTACCTGGGAGCCCACCGTGGGCATCTACCTGGATGGCGTGTTCATCGGCAAGAACGTCGGCGGTATTTTTGATATTGCCGAGCTGGAACGCGTGGAAATGCTGCGCGGGCCACAGGGCACCCTGTACGGCAAGAACACAGTGGGCGGCGCGGTCAACCTGATTACCAGCAAACCCACCGGGGAACTGGGCGGGAAACTGCGCGTTGGTGCGGGCAGTGAAAACCTGCGCACCCTTTACGCCACCATCGACACGCCAGCGCTGGCCCTGGGCGGCGCCGGTGAGATAATGGCCAAGCTGACCGCTTCCTACCGCAAGCGCGACGGGTTCTATGACAACGTCAACGACCCCTTTGGCAACCCGCTGGCGAACCCCGTCCTGATCGACGAGTTCAATAATCTCGACAACCGGACCGGCCGCTACGACATCCTGTGGGATGCCACGGACCGCTTCTCCCTGCGCTACACCTGGGACTACAGCGACCTGGACCTGGCACCTTCCAAGAACCAGTTGACCTGGCTGGACCCGAACGACTTCGCGGGCGTCAACGCCCTGCTGGCACCCTATCTCAGCGGTGAGAACGAGAACCGCGACAGCGTGAGCCTGGACCAGGCCAAGTTCGAGCGCTCCAAATCCATCTCCCAATCCCTGTTTGCCGACTACGACGCCGGCACCTGGGGTATGCTGGGTGACGTGACCCTGCGCTACATCGGCAATACCCGCACATTGAGCTGGGACGACGATCTGGACATCGACGGCTCACCGGTGAACCTGTTCACCTCAGCCCGGTTCATCGACTACGACCAGGCGTCCCACGAGCTGCAGATGATCGGCACCACCGATCGCACCAACTATGTCCTCGGCCTCTACTACTTTGAGGAAGAGTCCGACGTGTTCAACCCGATCAGCTTCTTCGGTGCCTTCGGTGCGCCGACCTCGAACAACCGTTACGGCTTTGACAATGACTCCATCGCTGCCTTCGGCCAGGTCGACTGGCGTCCGGCCGCCGCCATGTTTCAGGATCGCCTGACCCTGACCTTCGGCGTACGCTGGACCGAGGAGACCAAGGACACCTACATCGACCACCCCAATGACGTCGATGCCCTGGGCAACCCCGCACCCTTCTCCGGCCAGGCCAAAAAGACCTTCAACGACGTCTCGCCGACATTCGTTGCCGCCTGGGATGCCAGCGATAACATCAACCTCTACGGCAAGGTTGCCAAGGGCTGGAAAGCCGGGGGCTTCAACGGCGAGGCACCCTTCGAGGCGGCCTTCACCACACCCTACGATGCGGAGGAGATCCTCTCCTACGAGTTGGGCATCAAGTCGCGCTGGCTGGACAACCGCCTGCAGTTCAACGGCGCCTGGTTCTACAACGACTCAACCGACATGCAGATGTCGATCTTCATCGCTGGCAGCAGTGCCGCTTCCATTGTCCAGAATGCCGGCGAAGCGACCATCCAGGGTTTCGAGGTGGAACTGGTGGCCCTGCCAACGCCTGACCTGGAGCTCTCGGCCAGCTACGGTTACCTGGACCCCAGCTATGGCGAGTTCATCGAGAACGGTGTCGACGTAAAAGACCAGAAGGACTTCCCTTACGCGCCGCAGAACAGCGCCGCCCTCTCGGCCGAATACAGCGTCGCTGCCGGCAGCTGGGGCGACCTGACCGCGCGCCTGGACTACGAGTTCGTGGACCGCCACGTGCCCTACATCGAACCCGTCCAGAACGCGACCTCCCAGGTCAAGCCCTACAGCCTGTTCAACGGCCGTCTCACCCTGGCCAATGTCCCGGTGGGCAATGGTCAGTCGATGAAGTTCGCGCTCTGGGGCAAGAACCTGCTGGACAAGGAATACCGCATCAACACCATTCCGTTCGGCATCTGGACCGTGAGCTACTACGGCGACCCGCGCAGTTACGGGGTAGAGGCTACCTACGAGTTCTGATCGCCCGCGGACAAGGTGAATGGCCGCGCAGCGGACAGAGAAGGTGGCCTGGGCCAGCGGGCTCCCACCTCAAGGGGGGGGGTAGGAGCGCGGTCCCCGCGCGATCGCCCGCAGAGCGGGCTCCCACCTCAAGGGGGGGTAGGAGCGC
>NZ_JAUTDR010000024.1:17139-63988 GCF_030649675.1 Haliea sp. E1-2-M8
GGGGGGGTAGGAGCGCGGTCCCCGCGCGATCGCCCGCAGAGCAGGCCCCCACCTCAAGGGGGGGTAGGAGCGCGGTCCCCGCGCGATCGCCCGCAGAGCGGGCTCCCACCTCAAGGGGGGGTAGGAGCGCGGTCCCCGGGCGATCGCCCGCAGAGCGGGCTCCCACCTCACGGGGGGGTAGGAGCGCGGTCCCCGCGCGTTCGCCCGCAGAGCGGGCTCCCACCTCACGGGGGGGTAGGAGCGCGGTCCCCGCGCGATCGCCCGCAGAGCGGGCTCCCACCTCAAGGGGGGGTAGGAGCGCACTCCGCGCGCGATTTCCTCACTGCCCGGAAAGTCGGTGGCGCCTCCGGGCGCCATTGTTTTAACTGAAGCCCGTTTCATCCCGCCGGAGGCCCAGCCCATGGACCCGAACCTCGAACAACAGCTGCAGGCCCTGCTCGACAAGCAGGCGATCATGGAACTGATCAACGCCTACTGCAACGCGGCCGATCGCCACGACAACGAGAAGTTCCGCTCGCTCTACCACGAGGACGCTATCGACGACCACGGCTCTTTCTTCAAGGGCCTGGCGATGGAGTTCATCGACACCCTGCCGGATATCCAGGCCAACATGGAGATCCTGCACCACAACGTCACTACCGTGAACATCAAGCTCGACGGTGACCGCGCCGAGGGCGAGGTCTACATCATCGCCTTCCACAAGATCCGCACCGACGAAGGTCCATTTGACCTGCTGATCGGCGGCCGTTATTTTGACCGCTACGAGAAACGCAACGGTGTCTGGAAGTTCAGCTATCGCGCAGTGGATGCCGACTGGGCCAACCTGCACCAGCCGTCGATCGTCAACCTGGACAACCCGATCATCAAGGGCGCCCACATCGGCAAGCCCGGCCCGTCGGACCCGTCCTACTCCATTTTCGACCTGCTGCAGTGGGGCAAGCGCTGATTCGCCGCCCCGCGCGGCCCATACTGACAAGGGATACCCGTGACCAAGCAAGAACGGCTCGCCGCCGCCAACGAACACCTGCCACCCTGCCTGCAGATTCTCAATACCCGCCTGCTGGACTTTGACAGCGAGGCCGGCACTGCGGAGCTGGAATTCGAGGTCAGCGAGCAGTTTTGCCACTCGGTCAACATCGTCCAGGGCGGCAACGTGACGGTGATGCTGGACGCCGCCATGTCCCACGCCCTGTTCCTGCAGGAAACCGACGTGGTCGCCCTGCCGACCCTGGAACTCAAGGTGAGCTTCCTCGAACCTACCCTGGCCGGTCGCCTCACCGCGCGCGGCAAGGTGATCAAGAGCGGCCGCAGCATTGCCTTTCTGGAAGGCACCTTGATCAATGCCGAAGGACTGGTCGCGGCGACCGCCTCCTCCACGGCCAAACTCGTGCGCCGCAGATAGGGAATTCCATGCCAGCCTACCGTGTTCGTATCGCCCTGCTGACTCTGCTCACAGGGCTGGGCGCCCAGGCGCTGCAGGCGCAGGACTACAGCGGCTGGCAAACCTACGGCGGCGACCAGGGCAACAGCCACTATTCCGCCCTGGACCAGATTCACCGCGGCAACATCGCGGAGCTGGAACTGGCCTGGCGCTACGCCAGTGCCGACGGTCGGGCCCTGCCCCCCAGCTCGGAGCTGCAGGTCAATCCGATCGTGGTCGATGGCGTGCTGTACGGGCGCAACCCGTTGCACAACGTGTTTGCGGTGGATGCGGCCGGCGGTGCAGAGCTGTGGACCTTCAGTCCGCCGCTGGAGCATGCGGGCCTGTCCAATATGCGCGGGGTGACTCACTGGGCCGACGGCGATGACGCCCGCATCCTGTTCAGCACCGGCCACTTCCTGCTGGCCCTGGACGCGCGCAGCGGCAAGCTCGTCACCAGCTTTGGCCGTGACGGCCGCGTCGACCTGCGCGAGGGCCTGGGCCGGGACCCGGAACTGGTCAGTATCAACGCGCCCTCCCCCGGCGTTATTTTCGAGGACCTCATCATCATGGGCTCGGCGGTCACCGAGACCGCAGGCTCCGCCCCCGGTGATATCCGCGCCTATGCTGTGCGCAGCGGCAAGCTGGCGTGGACTTTCCACACCATTCCCCGGCCCGGCCAGTTCGGTGCCGACACCTGGCCCGAGGACGCGCGCGAAACCGCCGGTGGTGCCAACGCCTGGGCCGGCATGAGCGTGGATGAGGCGCGGGGGCTGGTCTTCATCCCTACCGGCTCCCCGGCACCGGATTTCGACGGCTCCGGGCGCCCGGGCGCCAACCTGTTCGGCAACACCCTGCTGGCCCTGGATGCCCGCAGCGGCGAGCGTCGCTGGCATTTCCAGACGGTGCACCACGACCTCTGGGACCGGGATCTCAGCTCGGCACCGGCGCTGGTCACCGTCACCGCAGGCGAAAAGTCCCGCGACCTGGTGGCCCAGGCCTCCAAGGAGGGCGTGGTCTACCTGTTCGACCGCGACAGTGGCGAGCCGGTATTCCCGATCGCGGAAGTGCCGGTGCCGGGCTCGGACATTCCAGGCGTCTACAGCTACCCGACCCAGCCCCGGGTGACGCTACCGGAACCTTTCGCCCGCCAGCAGATGACCGCGGACGACCTGACCAACCTCTCCGCTGAAGCCAATGCCGCGGCGCGCAAGGTCTGGGAGGAAGCGCACGAACTGGCCTGGCTGCGCCCCGCCGGCTTGCGCAAAAGCATTCTGCTGCCGGGGTTCTATGGCGGTGCCAACTGGGGTGGCGGCGCCTTCGATCCGGCCACCAACCTGTACTATATCAACGCCACCAACGCGCCCAACATCCTGCGCATGGAGGCGGTGGAAGTAGGCCGGGGATCCCGCATGGGCGTGGGCGAATTTGTCTTCCGGCAACAGTGCAGCGGCTGCCATGGCGTGAATCTGGAGGGGTTCTACCCCTACGCACCGCCACTCACCGGAGTGGAGAAGCGCATCAGCAAGCGTGACGCCTTCGACATCACCACCACCGGCAAAGGCCGCATGATGCCTTTCAGCCACCTCTCGCGCCACGAGCGGGAGGCGGTGGTGGACTACCTGTTTGCCTACAGCGCTGGAGAACTGCCTGCCGCAAGGGGTGGCGAAGCCGCGGATGCAACCACCGAAACCGTGCACGTGTTTGCCGGCTATCGTGACTTTGTCGACGCCGAGTACTACCCGGCCATCAAGCCGCCGTGGGGCACCCTGACCGCCATCGACTTTGTTTCCGGCAAGATACGCTGGCAGGTACCGCTGGGGGAATATGCGGCGCTGACCGAGCGCGGGATTGCGCCCACCGGCACCCGCAATTTTGGCGGCCCCGTGGTCACCGCGGGCGGACTGCTGATTATCGCGGCCAGCTCCGATGAAAAACTGCGGATCTTCGACAAGACAGACGGCAAGCTGTTATGGGAGTACCAATTGCCCGCGGGCGGCTACGCCACCCCGGCCACCTATGCGATCGACGGTCGCCAGTACATCGTCATCACCGCCAGCGGCGGCAAACTGGGCACCCCCACCGGGGATCAGTACCTGGCCTTCGCCCTGCCCGCAAGCCCCGCGCCCTGAGCGGAGGGGGCGCCGGGAGCGCGACCCCGAAACTCAGTTCCCCGCAGCGTTGAGTAACTGGTCCGCGCGCTCAAAATAGCGCGGCCCGTAGTTGCCGATGCGTTCGCTGTCGCCCTTTTCCGAAGCCTGGTGGATCTCCTCCAGGTCATCCTCCAGCTCTTCCAATTCGTCCTCAATACGCCCAAGGGCGTTTTCCAGGGTGTAGGTCAGGCGGTGAACCTCGTTGAAATCGTCGCCCTGCACCTCGCCCTTGTCCAGAATTGCGCGCAGCCGGGTGTTGTACTCGGCCAGGTTGGCGAAGGCCTCTTCCAGGGTCGCCGACGGTTCACCTTTATAGTGTTCAGGGCGGTCGTCGGCGATAACCGGCGCGGCCGTCAGGGCCAGGGCGGCCAGGGTCAGGGCAAAAGGTATTTTCATGAGAAGTCCTTGGGACTGGAGGCGCGCGTTGCACGCAAGTTCACTTGTTGCTCGCATCCTGCCATAAGCGGCGCCACAGTGCGACAATGTGGGTTGTGCAACCACAGAGACTAACCGGTGAAAAAAACAATACTTGCTCTCGGTATCCTGGCGCTGGCGGCAGCCGCCCTCTACACCCAGCGCGGCCCCCTCGCGGAGCGGGTGATCGCGCATCTTGCGCCCGCCATGATGTCGGCCAACACGCTGGCAACTCTGGAAGATGGGCTGCACGTGGCAGTTTGCGGTGCCGGCGGTCCCATGCCCGATGCGGTCAGATCAGGGCCCTGCCTGGCAATCAGCGCCGGCGAGCGACTGTTGGTAATCGATGCGGGCAGCAACGGTGTGCGCAACCTGGTGCGTATGCGCTACCCGGTCGGTGCGATTGAGGCCGTGTTCCTCACCCACTTCCACTCCGACCATATCGATGGCCTCGGTGAGCTCGCGACCCTGCGCTGGGTCCAGGGCAGCCATCAGGACCCATTGCCGGTTTACGGCCCCACGGGCGTGGAGCAGGTGGTCGACGGCTTCAATCGGGCCTACGCGCTGGATGTCCGCTATCGCACAGCGCACCACGGCGAAGCTGTGGTGCCCCTGCGCGGTGCGGGCATGCGAGCGCACAGCCTGGGTCCGGGCGGCGGCGGCAAACTGCGCGCAATCAATCTGGGGGGGGACCTCAAGGTCACTGCCTTCAGAGTGGACCACGATCCGGCAAGCCCGGCGCTGGGCTACCGGGTCGATTACCGCGGCCGCAGCCTGGTCGTGTCGGGCGACACCATCAAATCCGAAGCCGTAGCCCAACAGGCGCAGAACGTGGACCTGCTGGTGCATGAAGCGCTGTCGCCGGAACTGGTCATGATCATCAACAGTGCCGCCGAGACCACCGGCAACAGCGGCATGGCGCAGATTGCCCTGGACATACTCGACTACCACGCCAGCCCGGTGGAGGCGGCAGAAGTCGCCCGCGACGCCGGAGCCGGACACCTGCTGTTCTACCACATCGTACCGGCACTGCCCCCGATACCCGGCGCCGAGGCCGCGTGGCTGCAGGGTGTCGCCGACATCTTCAGCGCGCACACCCTGGCGCGGGATGGCACCACAGTGTCACTGCCCGCCAACAGCGATGCGATAAAGGTCGGTCGCCACCGGCTCTAAAGTTCACAAAATAAAGGACCTGACCCTTTATTTACTTTATGAAAATAAAGGGTCAGGTCCTTTATTTTTGGGCAGCGCGAATATTGTCGGCCATTTGCAGCAACGCCTCCCGACGGGGCATGCCGGTGAGTGCGTCGAACATTGCCCGGTTCTGCTCACCAGCGACGTACACCGGACCGTTGCGCAGATTGGCCAGCGCTTCCAAAACCACATCCCGCGGCGACATCATGCCCTCGAGGGTGCTGCTGTCAATGCCCTGCAGGGCGTGGGCCTCGGTATCGGTACTGCCGGGGCACAGTGCCAGCACGTCCACCCCCGCACTCGATAACTCCCCCCACAGGGATTCCCCCAGGCTATTGGTAAAGGCTTTGCTGGCGGCATAGGCCGCCGAGTACGGAATCCCCATCAGGCCCTCGACCGAGCTGGTGATGATGATGCCGCCCTGCCCACGCCGCAGCAGTCCCGGCATTAATCGATGGCTCAGCTGCAGTGGCGCGGCACAGTTGACCTGCAACATCGCCGCCATCCGCGCGGGGTCAATGTCCTGGTGCGCACCCTTGAGGCCAAATCCCGCGTTGCTGACCAGCAGGCCGATCTCCAGCCCCGTAGCGGCGGCCATGATCTGCTCCACCGCAGCGGGCTCGGCGAGGTCGGCAGCACACACCCTCACGGCCACGCCGTGAGCTTGCTCAAGCTCGGCCGCCAGGGTCCGCAGCCGGTCTGCCCGGCGCGCCACCAGCAGCAGGTCCAGGCCCCGGGCGGCCAGCTCGACCGCAAAGGCGCGGCCGATGCCGGATGAGGCGCCGGTCACCAGCGCCGCCGGCCCATACCGGGTCGCAAAGTCAGCGTCCGTCATGGGCGGTTGTTGTTCGGTCATGAGGTGGATTGCTCCCGATAGTCGGTGCCAGAATCCGCGGGCATCGGTACCTGCAGGCGCTGGATCTGGTGTCGCAGCCAGGCGCTGAGCCAGAAGTTGTCGCTGGCGGCCAACAGGGTTTCGTGGGCGGCGAGCGCCAGCGCTTGCAGCTCTGCGCAATCCGGCTCTGCATGCAAGCCGATATCCAGCAGGTGCAGCGCCTCCAGGGTTGCGCCCGCGGCGAGTTTCTGCTCCGCGCGCCCGGCGATGGCGCTGGCGCCACCCGCCAGCTCCACCAGGTCGCTGTACACCGCGCTCGCAGGCACGGGGTACAACTCGGTGGTGGAACGGTGATGAAACCAGCCGGCATAGTTTTCCCAGATGGCACGCACGCCCCAGGACACCTTGCCGTAGCCCTGCCCCACCTCCAGCTCCGGCGGCAATTCGATCTCCGCCATCAGGCTGTGTACATCCTTGCCCGCATTCATTCCGGCAACGGTGGCGTCGTGTACGTACAGAATCGCATCCCGCAGCACCGTCAGCTCCCGCTGAATCAGTTCCGCACCGTCGACGGGGCTGTGGTGGCCGTAGAGAATGGTCACCGGCTCCAGCGCCCTGACGGTTTCCACCGCCGCCGCGCAGACCAGTGCGTCGCGATAGCGGTCGCCGCGAATGGTGACCAGGTTGGGAAAATGGCCAAAGGGACAGCCGAACAGGTTGCCGGTGAAACAGATGCGGTGCTGTGGCAGCCACACAATCAGGGAGTCATTGGTCTCGGCGCCGGGGACCGCGATCAACTCGACTTCCAGGCCGCCCAGGACGAAGCTGTGCCTGTCCTCCACCAGCAGATCCGGCAGTGGCCGATCCTGCTGCGGAAAGTCGGTGTAACCCTGCGCCGCATAATAGGCAAAAACCTCCTGGAATTTGTCGGCAAAGGCGAACGCCGAGCGGCTGCCGCGAAAAGCGTGCAGGCGCCCGTCATAGGCCTGGTGCCCGACATTGCCCGCCTGGGCGATCACCGTCAGGCCCGGGTGCCGCTGCCGCAGCCAGGCCGTGCCTCCCACATGGTCCACATGGCCCTGGGTCAGGATCAGGTAGCGTGTGGGATGGTCGGTGAAGGCGTCATAGCTGCGCTGGATCACGGGCGCCTCGAAGCCCATACCGGCGTTGATCTGGATATTGCCCTCGGGTGTCTGCAACAGGTAGCTGTTGGAAAAGGCCTCGCAGAGCAGGATGAAATCGTTGATCCGTCGAGCGCCGAATCGTGCCGCGTTGGGCTCCACGGGTCGGGACTTGTAGAGTGGTTCACGTGCTGGCATCTGCCGCCCCCTGGTATCGAAAATGATTTCTGTTTACGGACCTGATTGGTGATGCATTGTGCGTCGACGCTGCCGTGGTCACAAGGGGCTACGTCCATGTGGCACAGGAGCCCTTGAGAAGCGTTGGCGTCCTCACTTGCGCACTCACAGTACTGTCATTTATGGTTGTCACGTTAGGCCCGCCCGCTGTGTTCCCCAGCGGCCCCGGTCTGCGGCCATCATCCGCCGCCTGTCACCCCAGGAGCCACTCCATGCGTCCTCTCTGCGTCTCCCGCCATCTGTACTCTTTATTGGCCCTCTGCGTCCTGTTGCTGGCCGGCTGCCAGCGCGGCGAGCCCCCGGCAATGCCGGAGATAGTGCAGCCGGTCGCGGAGGAAAAGGTTATCACCAGTCCCTCCGACAGCCGCGAATACGGCAGCTTCACCATGGGCAACCAGCTTGAGGTACTCCTGGTCTCCGATCCGGGCGCGCAGACCTCCTCCGCGGCCGTGAGCGTCGGGGTAGGCATGCTGCAGGATCCCATGGAGTACCAGGGGATGGCGCACTATCTGGAGCACATGCTGCTGCTGGCCTCGGAGGACTACCCGGAGCCCGACGGCTTTATGAGCTTTATCAGCCAGCATGGCGGCACCCACAACGCCTATACCTGGCTGGATCTGACCAACTACATGTTCGAAATCCCCAATGCGCACTATACCGAGGCGCTGCACCGGTTTTCCGCCGTATTCCGCAACCCGCTGCTGGATCCGGATTACATCGAGAAGGAAAAGAATGCCGTCCATGCCGAGTGGTCCATGCGCCGTGCGCGCGACTTTGACGGGATCTTCGAGCTGGACCGGGCGATGCTGGGTGAGCACCCGGCCAACCGTTTTCTGGTCGGCAACCTGGACACGCTCGCGGACAAACCCGGTTCCAGCCTGCATGACGCCACGGTCGATTTCTACCAGCGTTACTATTCAGCCAATATCATGAAGCTGGTCATGCTGAGCCCCATGCCGCTGGCGGAAATGCGCATCATGGCGCGCACCTATTTTGGCGCCGTCGAAAACAAGGAAATCACCAAGCCCGAAGTGGACGCAGGCCTGGATCTCGCGGGCATCGGCGGTCAGCGCGTTCACTACCGGCCCCAGGAAGACTTGCGCCAGCTCAGCCTCGAGTTCCTGATCAGCAACAACCGCGACCAGTTCCGCAGCAAGCCCAACCAGTACCTGGCCTATATCCTGGGTTCCGAAATGCCGGGCACACCGGCCGCCACCTTCAAGGAACGCGGCTGGGCCAGCGATTTCACAGTGACCGTACAGCCCGATCTGTATGGCAATTACGGCGCCTTCAGTATCGGGGTCGAGGTGACCAGCGAGGGCATGGCACACCGGGAAACCATGGTGACGCTGATTCTCGGTTATATCGAACAGCTGCGGGCGGCGGGCGTTTCCGACCGCTATGCGCGCGAGTTCAAGACCTCCCTGGACAACGCCTTCGAGTTTCTGCAGCGCGAGCGCGGCTTTGACTATGTCGCCAACCTCGCCGAGGCCATGCAGCATTACCCGGTGCTGCACGCGGTGGATGCCAACTACCGCTTCGAAGGGTTCGACAAGGCGGCGGTGGACGCTGTGCTGGGGCAACTGACGCCCGCAGCCCTGCGGGTCTGGTATATCTCCCAGCAGGAACCCACCGAGGTGGAGCTGGAGTTTTTCACCGGCCGCTACCAGATCCGGCCGCTGGAGCTGCCGTCAGCGGACGAGCAGCGAGCCGCCGCAGAGCAGGCCGGCCTGGCTCTGCCGGCCCTGAACACGCTGTTGCCGGAGAAGTTTGCACTGCACGCCGCGGCCACTGAGCCTACCCGCGTTGTGGACAGCGATGGTATCGAGCTCTGGCTCCAGGGCAGCGAGCATTTTGCAGAGCAGCCCAGGGGCTATACCCAGCTCTATTTCAACACCCCGGCGCGGCAGGAAAGCGCCACCGGCAGCGTGCTGCTGGCGCTGTGGGCGGACCTCTACCAGCAAAGACAAAAGGCCTGGTTTACCGAGGCCGCGATTGCCGGCATGAACGCCAAAGTCAGCGTGGACGACGGCATCCGTCTGTCGGTGACGGGCTTTACCGACAAGCAACTGCCATTCCTGCAACAGGCCCTGGCCGGCCTGCAGTTCAAACCCGGCGCCCAGGACCTGGAACAGGCGCGGGATCGTTTCCTGCGCCAGTTGGACAACGACCGCCGCAGCATCGCCATTGAGCAGCTGTTCAGCGCGCTGCGACGGGTTGCCTACAGCGGACGCTACGATGACAGTACCCTGCGCGACGCCGCTGCCGCAGTTACGCTTGAGCAGCTCCAGGCTTTCATCAGCGATACCCTGGCGCACAACCATATTCGCGGCTACCTGTTTGGGAACTACGACGCTGACCACGCCAAAGCCCTCGTCGAGACCCTGAGCTCACAGTTCCCCGAGCGCAGCGCCAGGGCTTACACGCGCAGTGACCTGTATGCGCCCACCCGCGGACAATCGGTTGTGCTGGCGGAGGACACGGCGGTGGAGGACCTCGGCATGCTGCACCTCTACCTCGCCCCGGAAGCGGGCTTTGCCGGCATTGCCGCTGCCAGGGTGCTGGGGGCGCATCTTGGGGATCGCGCTTTCGTTCAGCTGCGCACCGAAGAACAGCTTGGCTACGCAGCTGGCGGCCTGGGCAACGCACTGGGTGATTTCGGCTTTGTCGGGCTGTACATTCAAACCCCGGTCAAAAATGCAGCGGACATGTTTGCCCGTTTGCAGCGTTTCACCGCGGAGTACGCCGACAGCCTCAGCAAGCTCGATCTGCAGGAATTCACCCCGCTCCGGGACGGCGTATTGAACGAGCTCAGACAGCCCCCGCAAAACCTTGCCGAGGAGGCGGCACCCTTCCTGCAGGACTGGGACCGGGAGCGCTACGACTTTGATTCTCGCGCCAGGCTGATTGCCGCGGTTGAAGACACCGCACTGGCCGATATCCAGAATTTTTACCGGGACAGCGTCCTGGCCGAGGATCGCAGCAGCCTGTTGCTGCAGTTGCGCGGCACCCGGTTTGCCGATGCGCCCTTCGCGGTCATTCCCGGGGTGGAACCGATTACCGGGTTGGCTGAATTCCACGCCCGGATGGCGCTGCAGAAGCGTGACGCGTCAGACTAGCGCGGCAGGTAGAACTGTTCATACCAGCGCCGCAGCTTGTTGATGGGGCCGTCGCCGTCACAGAGGATGGGGTCGGCCTGGTAGATCTTGTCCTTCCAGATTTCAACATCGGAACCGAAGGCCGCGTGGGCGCCGAGCGCGTATTGCTGCACGAACTCCTCCGGCAGCGGCTGCCCGTCCAGGCCACTGACGATGATAGCGCTGCACAGGTCCATTTCGGTGTCATTCACCGGAGTGTGATAGTTCACCCACCAGCTCTTGTAGCTCAACTCCTTGCTGCGCGACTCGGTGTAGTAATACATGATTGCCGGGCCGTGATAAGTGGCGTCACCCCAGGCGTCGGCCGGCTGCTCGATTGCCTGCAGGCTCAGGGCCTCCATGTCAAAAGGCAGATCCGGTGGCACCACCATGCGCGCATCGGCTGAGCGCTGCACGGTGGAGAGCTGGGTCACCGTGCGCTCACCGAAGCGGTTCTCGAAGGCTTTCACCACGCCACCATGGACATGGGGAAAATGCGCGATGTCGACAATGTTCTCAATCACATCGCAGGGCTGGGCGCGAATGCGGGAACGGTGAAAATGCCAGTCGCCCCAGCCGCCCTCTCCGCTGCCCCAGTCCGGAATGTCCGGCAGGTAGTCCTCCGGCGGTTCATTCAAGGGATCGTACCAGAGGGCGATAAAGCCACTGGCCTCCCGCAGCGGCCAGCCACGCAGGGCATGGCGCGCCCGCTCGGGAATCTTGCTGGCATAGGGTATGGCCACGCACTCGCCGTCAGCGGCGAAGGTCCAGCCGTGGAAGGGGCAGGCAATAGTGTCGCCGCTCAAGCGCCCGCCGTCACTGGCAAGGTGGGCACCCAGGTGCGGACAGTGGGCATCGACGACTGCAGCCGTGCCCGATTCGCCGCGAAACAGCACCAGGTCACGATTGAAGTAGTGCAGGCGCTGCACCTGTCCCACCGCCAGCTCGCGGGAAAAGGCCACGATATGCCAGCCGCGGGCAAAGCGGCCGGGCTCCAGGAAGGCGTACTTGTAGTCACTCATGCGGAGTCTCCCTCTTCGGCGAACGCGTGGCGCGAGGCAATGTAGGCAAAGGTCATGGCGGAACCGATGGTAGCGCCGGCGCCGGGATAGGTGTCCCCCATCACTGCGGCACTGGTGTTGCCGGCGGCATACAGGCCGGGAATGACGGCACCGGCTTCATCCAGCACCCGGCCGTGTTCATCACAGCGCAGACCACCCTTGGTGTCGAGATCACCGGCCTCGCAGCGCAAGGCATAGTAGGGCGCGGTTTCCAGCGGACCCAGGCAGGGATTGGGCTGCACCTTCGGGTCCGCGTAATAGCGGTCGTGCTCGCTGTCACCACGGCCGAAGTCAGGGTCCCGCCCCAGGCGGGCATTGACGTTAAAACGCTCCACCGTCGCGGCCAGGCCCTGCGCATCGATCCCCAGTTGAGCCGCAAGCGCCTCCAGACTGTCTGCCTTGGTTAACAGGCCGGAGCTGAACATCTCTGCCGGCAGGTTCTCATCCCGGGTCATCTTGCCGGGCTTGATGTGCCCCACGGGGTAGCGCTGGCGGTAGCCGGCATCGAACAGCAGGTAGCAGGGTATCGCCCCTTCGCCGCGTTGCTCGCTGGCGTACTGGTCCTTGACCAGATCTTCGTAGGGCTGGGCCTCGTTGGTAAAACGCAGGCCGGCGCGGTTGACCATGATCGAGCCCGGGTAGGCCTTGCCGGCGATCAGGGCCAGCACGCGCCCATCCGGCATGCGGTAGGTGGGCGACCACCAGGCACTGCCCATGAAATCGAGCGCGGCACCGAGGGCGCGCCCCATGACAATCCCGTCGCCGCTCGCGCCGGGGGCCGCCGCCGTCCACTCGGACCCGATCGGTGCCTGCTGGAACTGTTGTCGCAGCAGCGCATTGTGGGCGAAGCCACCGGTAGCCAGCAGCACCCCGCGCCGCGCCCTGACCCGCAACGGCTGCCCCTTGTGCTCCACCAGGGCACCGCAGACCCTGCCCTCCTCCAGCAGCAGCTCGCGCATGGGCGCATCCAGCCACAGGGGAATGTCCCGGTCCAGCAGCGAGCGGCGCAGCCGCGCCACCAGGGCCGGCCCCAGGGTCACACGCTGGTCTGTCTTGCCCTTGAGCCGTGCCGGCAGGTCCAGCCAGTAGCGTGCCAGCAGGCGGAAACCCAGCCAGTAGGCGCCCAGATCCATGGCACCGAGCCTGCGGCCTTCGGGGACGGTGATATTGAAGCTCAGCAGCGAGAAATAATCATCGCGGATACGGTCCGCTTCCGCGCCCAGGGCGCGCAGGGAAAAGGCGCCGGGATCCATGGAGCGACCGCCGGACTTGTAGCCCTCGACCTGCGGGTAGTAATCCATGTAGGTCGGCAAGGGCGTGAATTGCACATGGCTGTGATCCATCATGAACGCGAGCATCTCCGCCGCGCGGCTTGCATAGGCGCGCAGTCGGGGTTCGCTGACAGTGTCACCGATCAGGCCGTGCAGGTAGCGCCAGCCCTCCTCCGTGCTGTCGGCGACGCCCAGGGCTGGTTGCCGATGATTACCCGGAATCCAGGCTACGCCGCCAGACTTGCAGGTGGTGCCACCGTAGCGGGATTCTTTCTCCACTACCAAGGCGCTGCCACCCAACTGGTGGGCCACCACCGCGCCGGTCATGCCGGCCGCACCGCTGCCGGCCACCAGCCAGTCTACCTCGTGATCGTACCGCAACCGCCACCCCGTGCATCATCGTTGTTCGAAGAACCTCAGAGGATACGGGGGCTGGCGGCGGCACTGAAACCCGCGCGGCGGTAAACCCGGGGCTGGTATGAATGCCTGTACGGTGGGGGTCAGTGGCGCAGTTCGGTTGTCACTCCGGGCTTGCGGCCAACTCCCTGGCAATGGCGGCCCGCACCAGGGGGTTGAACGGGAAACCGATGTGGCTGGCGGGGATGGCAACATTGCGTACCCAGCGCGCGTCCCCCTGGCACAGGGCGATGTCGCTGCCAACAATGCCATCGGTCTTGCTGTAGAGCGCCAGCACTGGCACCTGCAAGGTGCCGCGATAGGCGTGACGGACCCAGCGTTTGATCGCTTTTTCATCCACGGGGCTGGCACTGCGCCCACTCATCACCCGATACAGGGCGGTACCACGGGGATCGCCGTAGGGGGTACCCAGGGTAATGACCTGGCGCAGCCATTGCGGGTACCGATGGGCCAGCGCAGCCGCGACCAGGCCGCCGAGACTCCAGCCGATGAGGGTCACCTTGCGGCCGCTGCGCAGGTATTCCGCCTCGACCAGGGCAGCAACCCGCTCCTCGGTTTCCGTACGCGCAGCCAGGGACGCTTCCAGGCTGCGGGCCCGGTCCCCGGCACCGTGACGGCCAAGACCCCAGGGCAGGGCACAGTAGCCGCGCTCAGTGAGAAAGCGGCGCAATCCGGCGGTGGAAGAGTCCGAAGCCATAAAACTCGGCAGGACCACCACGCTGTGGCCATCGCCTCGCGGCAATAGCCGCGACAAGGGCTGCAACAGCGCCGAGCCACCCATTTCCAGAAAGGCGCGGCCGAGTTCGGTGACACTGTGGCGAAGCAGGGGGGGCCGGGGTGGTAGCTGTGAGATCGCTGCTGACATGACGCTGCTCCACTGCACTAGTCCCAAGTATACGCGCTAATGGGACGGTGGATCATCCCCTCGCCCGGCTAGCGTGGTCGCAACGCGCGTCCCGCCTGTCGGCGGCTGACCAGGCCCCGCCGCTGCAGCCAGGCAATGGTATCGCGCAGGCTGTCTTCCAGTGGACGGAAGCTGAAGTCCAGTTCGGTTTCCACCCGGCTGTTGTCCAGTGGTACCCAGCGGGTGGCATACTCCATCGCCTCGGAACCGAAGGGTAAATCCAGGGGCAGCAAGGAGCCGAAACGGTCGTAGAGGTGACCGCTGATGCGCGCCGCGATGCCCGGCAGGGGCACTTTGAGCAGGTGGCGGCCAGTCACCGCCTCCAGCGCACGGGCGACCCCGCGCCAGTCCAGATAGTGCCCCCCGAGGACGTAGCGATTGCCGGGCACCACCTCTTCCAGCAGCCTGCGATGGACCAGGGCGATGTCACGCACATCCACGTACTGGGTGCCGGACGAGGTGCAGGGCACCAGGCCCTGCAGCAGCATCTGCAGGCCAACGTGCGGTTCGGTCAGGCCCGGATCATCGGGGCCGATGACCTGGGCGGGGTAGGTAATGAACACCGCCCCACCGCGGTCCTGCAGCCCGCGCACATAGCGCTCGCAATCCACCTTGGAGCGCCCATAGGCATTGCTCGCCCGCCCGGGGGGCGAATTCTCATCGAGACTGCCGGCGGCGGGATCGTACAGTGCGGTGACGCTGGAGACGTGGATTACCCGGCCGATACCGCGTTCGATGGCGCCGCCCACCACCAGCCGGGTGCCCTCCACGTTGGTCTGGTAGACCCGCTCGGCATCCGCAGCCGCGGTCGACACCAGGGCAGCGGAGTGGACGACCGCATCGCAGCCTTGCAGTGCCCGGGCGACCTGGTCGGCGTCGGTGATGTCGCCGCGGGTGACATACTGCACCCGGTCCTGGCCGAACAGCGCCAGCATCTTGTCCACACTGCGCACCAGCAGGCTGACTTCGTGGCCGGCGTCCAGCAGGGCCTGGGCGGTGTGGTAGCCGACGAAGCCGGTGGCACCGGTGATCATGACGCGCATCTCAGCCCGCGCTCTTCGGGGCTTTCCGCGGAGTTTTCCGCGCTGTTTTCCGCGGGGTTTTCCGTGGGGGCTTGCGCGAAGTCGGCGCCTTGACAGCCACCAGCGCCGCCATTTCATCGAAACTGGCCTGCAGACACTCGGCATAGCGGGCGGGATCCGGCAGCATCTCGCGGCAGGCGGTGAAGGACAGGGTCATGCTGCCCTGTTTGTTCTGCACCGCGCTATAGACCACGTGGAACAGGCCGATATTGGGCAGCAGCGGCCCCAGGCTGAGCGCATCCACCAGCCGCGCACCACAGAAATACTGCTGGATTGGCGGACCCGGGACATTGGTGACGATGGTGTTGAAGGTCACGGAGGACTCTGTCAGCCCGGTGGCGGCGGCCAGACGCAGCCCCAGGGCGAGCACATTGCCGGGGACCAGGTCGGTCAATTCCAGCGCCAGTCGCGGCCCCAGCGCCGCAGCATAGGCTTTGGCCTGCAGGCTGTGGTTATGCACTGTGCGCAGGCGCTCCACAGGGTCCTCGATCTGGGTGCACAGGGAGACCCCCATGAAACCCACCATGTTGCCGCCGGCCATCTGCTCCTCGGGCGAGCGCACATCGACAGGGCAACCCGCCACCAGGCTGGCGGCCGGTAACTCCTTCTTGTCCAGCAGGAAGCGGCGCAGCCCACCGGCAACAATGGTCAGCATGACGTCGTTGATGGTCGCGCCCGGATGCAACTGCTTGATCGCGCGCACCACCTCGAAGTCGAAGCGCACGGCATCGACTACACGGTTGGCGGAAATGTGGCCCTGGAAGCGGGTCCGCGGCGGGCTTTTGCGCGGTTCAAAGGCATGTTCACGATAGCCCCGATACAGGCGCCCGGCCATTGGCACCGCCTGCCGCACCAGTCCCAGGGCCTGCAGCGGCATCTTCCAGGCGTCCAGACAAGCCTTGCCCAGCATACTGACCGGTGAGGGTACTTCCGGTACCCAGGGCGGCGCCGGCTCCACTGGCGCCGGCACCGGCGAGGGGTCCAGCATCAGGCTCATGAAGCGGGAGCCGGTGGCACCATCCATTGCCGCGTGGTGGACCTTCAGCAACATCCCGAAACAGTGTTTCGGCAGGCCGTGCACATTGTCCAACCCCTCGATGATGTACATTTCCCACAGGGGTTTGTCGCGTGCCAGGGGGCGGGAATGGATACGCGCGGCAAGGATGCAAAGCTGGCGCCAGTCTCCCGGTTTGGGCAGGGCGATGTGGCGCACGTGGTATTCCAGGTCGAAGTGGGGGTCATCCACCCAGTAGGGCTGGCCCAGGCCCAGCGGCACGTTGACCAGCTTGCGGCGAAAGATTGGCGACAGATGTACTCGCGACTGCAGCAGGGCGAGGATGTCCTTGAACCGTACCTTGCCCCCGGGGGCGGTACTCTGGTCGTAAATACTGACGCCACCGATATGCTGGGGCATACCTTCGAGCTCCGCATGCACAAACATGGCATCCTGTCCCGATAACTGCTGCATGGTCGACTCCTCCGCTCGCACCCTGTCCGGGCTTTATACCGCACGCACCAGGGCGGCGACCAGTATGCCCGCCGCGATCGCCGGCATCGGCCGCCGGAACAGGAGCATCAAAACGGCAGTGGCCAGCAGCGCAAGCTGCCCTGCGCCATCGGCCTTGACCGCAACCGGCACCAGCACGGCGACCAGCACCGATCCTGCCATGGCATTGATGAAGCCCTCCACCCGGCGGCCCATGGGGATAAAGGACATCAACAGCACACCGCCAAAGCGGGCCAGCAGGGTCACCAGTGCCATCAGCGCAATCAGCAGCAGGGCGCCTCCATCCTCGATGGCAATCACGCCTTGTCCTCCAGCCAGAGTGCACCCACCAGACCACCGGCGAGGGCACCCACCACCACATGGCTGTTCTCCGGCAGCCAGAGCCAGGCCGCATAGGCGGCAGCGCCACCGACCACCCAGGCCATGACCGTGCGCGATGTCCGGCGCCCGGCCAGAACCATGCTGAGCATGAAACAACCCATGACCATGTCCACACCCAGCGCTTTCGGATCAGTGATGGCACTGCCGAAGACCATGCCGATGATGGTGCCCGTCAGCCAGGTCAACCACAGGGCAAAACCGCCACCCACCAGCGCGCCGAGGGTATTCCTGCCACTCTGCAGGTCGTTCAGGTTCATCGCCCAGTTGGCATCCGAGAGAATGACCAGGCTGCCGTAGCGACGCCCCGGCGGTAGCAGGGACATCCACGGGTAGAGGGTGGCACCCATCAACAGCATGCGGGCGTTGATGGCGAAAGTGGTCGCCAACAGCGGTAGCACCGGGACCTCCGCGCCCCATAGCTCCAGGGCGGCGAACTGCGCGGTGCCGGCAAACACGGTGGCGCTCATGAGCACGATTTCGTGGCCCGGAAGGCCGGTCTGGACCGCGGCCAGACCGAACGCCGCGCCAAACACAGCCACAAACAGGGAAATCGGCAACAGGCGCCAGAAGCCCTGCTTGAAAGCCGCCGGAGACAGCTCCGGCGCGATGTAGTGCGACATGACCAGGCAAACTCCCGTCAGTGGGTTTCAAGGCCAGATGATACCAGCTGGAGGGGGCCTGCATCGCCCACCCAGGGCCACGATGGTATCATTCCACCCCGGTTTCCAGAGCAGACACCATGCCCGAGCTTCACGAACAGTTCACCGCCACCGTCCGCGATCTCGGCACCGACGGTAGCGGTATCGTCGAACACCCGGGCGGCCAGGTGTTCTTTGTCGCCGGTGTCTGGCCCGGCGAAACGGCCCGCTTTGCGGTCACTGGTTTCAAGCAGCGTTTCGGTTTTGCCCGGCTGCTGGAGCTGCTCGAGCCCTCCCCTGCCCGTGTGACGCCACCCTGCGTTCACCACGGTACCGGCCCCGGCGACTGCGGTGGCTGCCCCTGGCAATTCGTCAACTACGCAGCCCAGCTCGAAGCCAAGGAGCAGCGCGTGCAGCGGGCTCTGGCGCGCCTGCAGCTGACGACGGAAATCGCGCCGATCTGGGGTTCGCCCGCTATTTTCGGTTACCGCAACCGGGCGCAATTCAAGACCGACGGCAGGAAGCTGGGCTATGTCGCAGCGGGCTCCAGGCAGCTTGCGCCCATCGCCGACTGCCCGATCCTGACGCAGCCCAATCGGGGAACCCTGCAGGCACTGCTGCAATCACTGCCCAACAACCTGTTCCGCCCCGGCCGCAAGCAGGACTGGACCACGCTGGATGTCGACGAGGAGGTCAGCGCCGCGGAGGTGGTACCGAACCAGCGTCGCCCCTTCCGCCAGGGCAACGCAGCGCAGAACCTGCGCATGCGCGAGTGGCTGGGAGCCCGCGTGGACCAGTTGGACCCAAGCCGCACCGCGCTGGAGCTGTTTTCCGGTTCCGGCAATTTCACCGAAATGCTGGTGGCCGCTGGCTTCGCGCGTATTCTGGCGGTAGAGGGCGTGGAAGACAGCGTCCAGGCGCTGGCCGCCCGCCAGCTGCCCGGCGTGGAGGCACAGCGCTATAACCTGTTCGCCGAAGCCGACTGCTCACGACTGCAGGAGCAGGCGCGGGATGCCAGCATACTGGTACTGGACCCACCCCGGGACGGGTTCAAGCTTGCGGGGCTGTTGCTGACGAAAAAGCACCGCTTGCGGGACGTGTTCTACATTTCCTGTGACCCGGCCACCTTTGCCCGGGATATCGACATCTTCATTGGCGCTGGTTTTCGAACCGCCGAAATACAGCCCCTGGACCTGTTCCCGCATACACCGCACGTGGAGCTGCTGTGCTGGCTGCAGCGACCAGCAGCAAGCCAATAGTGAATTCCCCCGCGCTGGGCGGGTCCAATTGCCAGTTATAAGGACATTCTTCACTGGATATTTGACAGGTACTTCGCCCATGACAGCACCTAAAATCTTGCTCATGCTTGCCCTGTGCACATCGCTGTTGGCCTTTGCTGCAGGAGACGCAGAACGCGCGCCTGGCATCACGACCTACGAGGCGGAATACAGCGCTCGCTACAGTGGCTTTCCGATCAAGGCTGAACACAGCCTGCGTCGGACCAGCGGCGGCTACGAGTTGCGCGTAGAAGCGAGCAACTTCCTCGGCAAAATCACCGAACAAGAGCAGTTCCATCTGGATCAACAGGGTGCCATCATGCCCGATGGCTATCGTCACGACCGCTCGATAATGCGCAACACACGCAAAGAATCGATGGCCGTGGATCACGCGGGCATGACCATCCGCTCCTCGCGCAAGGGTGAGCAAACGGAAATGGAGTTCGAAGCCGGCCAACTCGGCCCGCTCAGTCACCAGCTGGAGCTTGCCCGGGACCTGCAGGGGGGTGTGGAAGAACTGAGCTACAGCGTTATCATTCGCGGCGGCATCCGCGATTATCGCTATCAGCGCCTGGGTGACGAGGACATGGAGACTGCCCTGGGCACACTACGCGTCGTCAAGCTGGAACGAGTCCGGGATGACAGTGACCGTGAAACAATTCTCTGGTTGGCGCCAGAGCTCAATTACCAGCCGGTTCTGTTACGGCAAATAGAAGATGGCAGCAGCTATGAGCTCACCCTACAGTCGTTTCGTTTCACAAAGGAAAACAGTTAGGCCCTTGCGGTCGGGCAACAATGCCAGAAGGCAATCGCTGTGAGGTACTCACGGGCCGCGGGTTTGCTACTGCTTGCGGCCAGCGCTTCCATCTCCCTTCCGGGGGCAAGCGCCGAAGAGGACACGGCAGAGTTGGATAGACCATGGCTGGATGACAGCCACGATTACGTCAGTGAGCAAGCTGACAACCTCGCTGCCTGGATGGACAGTTTTTTCGGCGTCAACCGTGTGGACGAAGAGGCGCCCTACTCCACCCTGCGTTTGCGGGTAGAGCCAGAATGGGACGAGATGGACGGCTGGGACAGCGGTATCAGCCTGCGCGGCAAGGTGCACCTGCCCAATCTGAACAAGCGCGTCAGCCTGCTGTTCTCGGACGATGACGAGCGCACCGGGAGCGATGACCTGCTGATTGATCGTCAGAATGCGCCGGATGACATCGCCCTGCAGCTCACCGCGCGCGAACGCAAGCACGACCGGGTTGATTTCAAGATCGGGCTGCGCTCCACCCTCCATCCGAAAATCTCAGCGCGCTACCGCTACGAGAAACCACTCTCGGACGCGATCATAGGACGCTTAAGCCAGGAGGCCCTGTACCGGACCGATGACGGCTTTGCCAGCGAAACCCGGGGCGACCTGGATACCATCCTCGGCGAGGACAAAGTCCTGCAGTGGACCAACCGCTTGCGCTGGTTCGAGGAAGAACCCGGCCTGAGCTGGAACACCGGCCTGAGCCTGAACCGGCGCCTGAGCAACGATCGTGTGCTCGGTTACTACCTGGCGGTCGCCGGTGCTACCGAACCCGGCCACTACACCCGGTCCTACGGTTTCGGCATGCGTTACCGCCAGAATATCTTTCGGAAATGGCTGTTTGCCGAACTGCAACCGAGCTACTTCTGGCGCCGGGACGAGTTCGAGGACAGGCGAGAGGGGTCTGCGGCGGTTCTGTTGCGGCTGGAGGCGGTTTTCACCCGCGACTGGGACTAACCCCCGCGGCGTTTTTCGAGAGGGCTGCTATGGTGATACCCGCCAGGTACGCCGGGCGCGCACTGACGGGCATGCAAGCTAGCGAAAGCTGACCTCACGTACCAGGGTGCTGCCCATAATGTCCCGCAACTCCCCGCGCTCGATGTTGCGCTTGGCAGAGTCCTCGCGGGAACCGACCATATCACTCATCAGCTTGTCCCAGTATTCATCGGGCTGATCGAGCATGTCACCGGCTGACTTCCACTCGACCATAAGCCAGAGATTGGGCTCACCCTCTCTTGCGTGAACATTGCTAAGCAGCTTGTAGCCAACCACCTTCTTTTCCTTGATCAGCTTGTCCATTTGCTTTCGCCACAGATCGTTCAGGTTCTCGATATAGGCATCGAATTTGCCCGGATGCACTTCGACCGACGTCACCTCCCAGTAAGTGCCCTGTTTAAAGGGCGCTTCGGCAAATGCGAGCATCGGGGTCAACAGGAGCAACAGTATGATTTTCTTCATTGCTTGCCACCTCCACGGTTGGCGGAATAAGGCTGCCACGAAATGTGGCAGTTTTTAAAAAATAGACCGTGGTGGGGATAAAGCAAGGTGTGGCTAACGGGATGGTCAGGCAAGCGTGCCTGGCGCGATGAATCGGCACTCAGGTGATCAGCGGTGAGCGATGGGGTATGGCAACACCGCACCCGATGGATCAGCTGCTACACTTGGTCATTGGAGACTACCGAGAGGTGTGGCAGCGAATCAAGTACGCCCGGGGCTGCTTCGTTCGCTGCTGCCGTGTACTGGGTGAGGTGCCATGGCTGCAAAGCTGTTTCTCTGGACCACCCGAATGCTGACGCTGCTGCTGGCGGTGGTGAGCGTGCTGCCGATGATACCCGTCGGTCAGTGGTGGATCCAGCTGTGGGAGTTCCCGCGGCTTCAGTTGACCTGGGCGCTGGCCCTGCCGCTGGGGCTGTTGGCGGTGCACGCATATTGGGATCGACCGCGTAAAGAACATGCAGCGTGGCTCGCGGTTATCCTCGCGACGGGGGCATGGCAGCTGTCGCACATCCTGCCGTTCACGCCGCTCTGG
This sequence comes from Haliea sp. E1-2-M8, assembly GCF_030649675.1. Taxonomy (GTDB): domain Bacteria; phylum Pseudomonadota; class Gammaproteobacteria; order Pseudomonadales; family Halieaceae; genus Haliea. The sequence goes on from NZ_JAUTDR010000024.1 coordinate 39,020, forward strand.
TCGACCGAGGTGCCGACCGCCGAGGTTCAACCCGACGGGGACCGGAAGGCCCTGAAACTACTGACAGCGAATGTCACCTACACCAACGACCACTATGCCGAGTTACTGGCGATGGTCCAACGTGAGGATCCGGACCTTCTGCTGTTGATCGAGGTGGACCGAGCCTGGGCTGAGAGGCTGAAGCCCCTGAATCAGCAGTATGCGTATCGGGTCGGGGAGGTGCGCAGCGAGGGCCTGGGCATCGTGCTCTGGTCGCGCTTCCCTCTGCTGGAGCGGGAGATCAAGCATCTGGTCTCCGAGCGTCGCCCATCGATCTTCGCTACCCTGGATGTGCCGGATATCGGCCCGGTACGGTTCATCGGCACTCACCCCGTCCCGCCGGGGCTGGCGGGCCAGATCGCCGGCGACGACGAGACGACCGATCGTCGGGACAGCCGGGTCCGCGACGCAGAGCTGATGCTCATTGCCAGCCACGTCCAGAAGGACCCGGACAACCGCTGGATCGTCACCGGGGATTTCAATGACGTCGCCTGGTCCGACACCACCCGGCTGTTCGCTGACTTGAGCGACCTGAAGGATCCTCGCCGCGGCAGGCGGCTGTTGAGCTCATACCCCGCAGACCGGCCACTGTTGCGATACCCGATCGACCACCTGTTCGTCTCTGACGGTTTTCATCTGATCGACCTCGACCGGGTGAAGGTACCCGGCTCCGACCATTTCGCCGTCACCGCCACACTGGCCGTCGCAAGAAAAGACGACAAGAAGCCGGAAGCCTCTGCGGAGGAAGAGGAGCAGGCCGGGAAAATGATCGAGGAAGGTGCGGAAGACGCCGCCGAGCACGGCGTTAGCTCGAGCCAATAGGGTCGACGCCAACGACAGGGTCAGGCTGACAGTCATGCTATTCGGTGCCTGTCCAGCTCTCCTCTGTTTCCACCTGCCCGCGCCGCTGCATCCAGCGCATCGCGAGCCAGCACAACGCCGCCCAGGCGGCCCCGGCCGTCCAGCCGGCAAGGACATCCGTCGGCCAATGGACCCCGAGGTAGACACGGCTCATGCCCACCAGCAGCGTGAGCAGTATCGCCAGCAACAGAATGTAAGCCTTCAGCCTCAGCGCGGGTTGTACGCGGATGAGCAGAGCGGCAAGAGTGAGGTAGGTCACGGCAGACATCATCGCGTGGCCGCTGGGAAAGCTCGCGGTGTAGACGATGGAGTCATGCGGAACAAGGTCGGGCCGGGGACGATCAAAGCCAACCTTCATCAGCGTGCTGAGCAGTATACCGCCGGGCACCGCGACCGAGGCAAAGAGCGCCGCGCGATAGCGTCGGGCGAGTAGCAGGTAGCCCAGGGCACCCAGCGAGACCAGCACCAGCACGCCTACACCGCCGAGCGCGGTAAAGTCCCGCCCCAGCTCCTCCAGCCAGGCCGGACCGAGCGGATCGGTGTGATCGGCAGGGTTGCGCAGCGAGAGCAGCAGGGTCTCATCAATACTCGTGGTGTCACCTTCAGCCACTTCATCGGCCAGCTCGACGAACGCCCAAACCCCGGCGAAGAGCACCAGTAAGCTCAGCAGCGCTGCAAACTCGTAGCGCGCGAACCGAGCCAGCATGGAAAGGCCTCGGCGTCCCATATGTTCCCGGTAAAAAAACTGTCTAATGAGCTTGCTCCACTTTTTCGCTTCCGGCCGTATCCAACGACGCCGGCGCATCCCCTTCACTGGATGAAACCAATTGCTGACAACCGGCCTGGCCGCTGGCGGTACCCGGCTCGACCAGAGGAAGCAGCGCTGCGGGTGGAAAGATCACCGCGGCCAGCAGTGTCAGTGCGCCCCGCGCCACCAGTTCAGCGCTCACCACGTCCAGATTGTAGCTGTCAAAATCGCCGTATACTCTCACCGGACTGCTGCTGGAGAGAACGCTGAAATCCTTGGGGCGCGCCTCCAGTACCAGTTCATAGGTTTCGCTGGCAAAATTGACATTGCCTTCGCCAACGATATTGCTGTCGGAGGTGGCCATGGTGAGTGCCTTGATATTCGCCTGGCCGTCGCTGGCCCAGATTTTGGAGTAAAGGCATAGAATCTCTACTGGATCGGGCTTTTCTTGCCCCAGGCTGAATAGCACTTCGCCCAGGTCCAATCCCACCGCTTCCACCAGCAGCGCATCAATCTGGCCCCCACTCATCAGCACGTCCAGGCTGCCGTCGAGACTCGCCAGGGCCTGCTGCACGGAGTTGCCTGCAAAGGTGGCCTGGCCGTCGCCCCCCAGAATGCCCCTGGTATCGTCTGCGACATCGAAATGCCGGGCGAATTCGTGGAGATCGACATGGGCAATTTCGAGTTTTGCGCTGCCCTGAGCGGGATCGGGGTTGGCGTTGATGTCCCCGTTCAGGGTGATTTTCCCCTCGGCAAAGCGAAGAGCGAGGGGATACACCTGGAGTACGCCGTCCTCCAGGTCCAGTTTCACGACCACTTCCTCGAAGGGGACTTTCTTCGCCCGCATTTCCAGGGCATTGAAATCGAGATGGGCATTCACCGCCTTGAGCCGCTTGCGCATGAGTTCCGCCTCCGGCAGTACCTCTTCACTGGCCGCCTGTTGCCGGGCCAGCGCCTCCAGGGCGGGAGAGGTCACTTCGCCACTGCCGGTGGCGGGGGCGAGGCCAACCACCGGCAAAAGGTCGTCCAGGTCCAGCATGCTGGAGGTGAGGTCCGCCCATACCTCCGGCCGCTCGCCGGGAGGTGCTCGCCAGCGCACCTTGCCCGCAAGGTCGCTATTGCCCACGGTGCCGTCGATGTCCCGGAGGTGCCAGAGCGCCCCGTCGCGCTCGAAGCTGGCGTCGATCTCGTAGGGGGGCAGGTGGGGCAGTGGCAAGGGAGAGATATACCACAGCTGCGCTGGATCAGGCCCCTCGACATGTAGCTGGAGGTCGACCGCCTTGACTATCAGGGGCTGTGTCACAGTGCCGCTGGCGCGGATTTCGGTCTCGCCGAAAGTGGAATTCACAGAGAGGGGATAGGGCTTGCGTGGATCGTCGAGATCCAGCAGGGGGCCGCCACTGACCTCAAGATTAAAGAGGTGGTCGCGCAGGGTACCGCTGGCGTCGAGCCGGACCCCGGCGGCGCCGCTCCGGGTGCGCCGACCGGCGAAATCTACTTCGATATCGGTCTTTTTCTCCTCGTGCCAGTAACGCAGACTGCTCTCCTCCAGCAGGAGGGCATTGTTTTCCAAACGGGTGGCGAGCCTGCCCTCGAGATATCCGAGCCCGGCAGCCTCGAACGCCGGCAGGGCCCGCCCCATATCCAGAGCCTGGAGCGCGACAGCGAGGTTGGCACGGGGCAGCGGCCGGGACCCGTCCGCAGTGCCGGTGACGGTGAAGCTCCCCTCCCCCAGCTCGGCGGAGAAATTTTCGATGTCGAGTTGCCCGGAGGCCAGGGTTGCGCGAAGGATGGCATTGTCGAGCTCTCTGCCCGCGAGCGTCACCCGCTGCGCCTGCAGGTCGAGATCGAAATTGAAGTCCCGCAGTTTCGCCGTCAGCTCCTTGATCAGGCTGTTCCAGCGTTTGCCCTCTTCCCTTGCGTCTTTCCTGTCCTTCTCCGCTGCCTCATCGCCCTGGCTGGAAGGCACCAGCATGGGCAGGGTTTTGTCCAGGTTGAGGGTTTCCATGTCAAGGGTCAGGATGAGGGTGGGAGGCTTCTCGCTTTTGTCCAGCCAGCTCAGACTTCCCTCAAACCCGCTATCGGCGAGCTGACCGTCGATGTTTTCCAGCTGCCAGTTGGTATCGCGCCGGCGAAGAGTGCCTTCGATCCGGTAGGCCGCGTCGCGGGTTTCGTAGCCGAAAAACCGGGAAAGTGTGCTCGCATCCGGGCCTTTCAGGGAGAACTGGAACTCCAGGGATTGAAGAGTACTCAGGCTGCCACTATGCCCGTTAAGTGTCAGCTGGTGTTCGCCCCAGTCCAGCTTGCCCTGAAGATCATAAGTCTCCGTCTGTGACCGGTTTGCAACAAGCTCTTCCGTCATCTCTCGCGGCGGATCGCCGGTGAATCCGAAGGCCAGCCGCTTGCCCTTGAGAGAGCCTTCTCCGTCGAGGCGCAGTCTTTGACCCCTGCCGGTGTCGACCTCCGTGGCAATATTGGTGTTTTCCGCGGTGTCCGCATAGGTCAGCTTGCCGTCGTTGATTTCGATCTCTTCAAACCGGGTTTGGAAGAGTGACGGTTCTTCATCGTCGGAAATCCATGCCTGCCAGTTGGTCCCCTTGTCCGGCGATCGGCGCAGATGTACTTGGGGCTTCTCCAGGACAAGCTTTTCCACCACCAGCTTGCGTTGCAGCAACTGGGGGAGATCAATGCGTGCCGAGATCGACCTGGCTTGGGCGATGTGGGGTTTTTCGGCCCAGAGTGCATTCTCAATAGTGGGTTGCTCCAGGGTTACCGTCGGGGCCAAAGACCAGTCCACCTCGATGCCGCCGGACCAGTCGATTTCCCGATTCCACTTCTCCTCCAGACGGGTCTGTAACTGGCCGCTGAACCAGGTAGATTCGACCGCCAGAACGACCACCACCAGGGCGACGGCCGCGAGGCCGAGAGTGACGGCGATTACACCCGCGACAGCGGCAAGTACAATTTTCAGAATCGCCACACGAATCCCTGCAATAGAGCTCTCCAAAAGATCGCTGTGGGAGACAGATGCAATGGTGCATGCATCATTAGCCTGTCAGCCGGACTCCGGTACTGAGAGTGAACTCATCGGAAGCGATAGAACTCAGGATGACTTTTCAAAGTACGCGGATGGAGCTGGAGAATCTGTTCGTTTACGCACAAAAGTAAGGGCAGTGCAATGATAGATTAGATCTCACCAGCCCAGTTGAGGAGCCATGCCGTCTCTGTCCCGGGCAAAACCGACCGGGAGACTCCGCTTGGCCGCCAACATTCTTAATTTTGCCACATTCAAGAATTCATGGAGAGTGCTCGCGCGCAATCTGCTGCCCTGGCTGTTCGCGGTGCTCGTCACATCCGTGCTCGGCTCGCTGGTGCAGTCGACACTGAACCTTCTCAGCCTGCTGGACATGGGATCGTACGCTACATGGGACGACTGGTTGCGGACGATCTCCAGGGATCTGCTGTCGTTTGCACCGTTCTATGCGCTGCTCGTCGGGGCTGCGTTCCTTGTCGCGTTTCCCGCGGGTTTGTGGCTGGCGCGGAGGTGGCCAGGTGGTCGCTCGATGTTGCTCGGTATGGCAGGCGCCGCGGGACTCGCGGTGGCGTTCTTCACCGCCAACACGCTGTCGCCGATTCCGACAGTGATCTCGGCGACGCGCGGCGTGGTCGGCCTTATAGCGATGCTCTCCACCGCTTTCATCGGTGCCTGGGTTTTCGCCAGAACCAGCGGCAAGCCAGAGTTCAGGTCGGTGAAGGGCTTTACCTGGACCCACCTCGCGTTTCCGGTCGTGATGCTGATCGCCGCGTTCAGCCTGCATCTATTCATGCGTCCGGAGCGTCCGCTCGACATTGATGACTATTCCGTTGAGAGCTATCGCATCACAACCGTCGCCGACGGACTCGATCACCCGTGGGGAATGGTTCGCCTGCCGGACGGTCGGCGGCTGATTACCGAACGCACGGGGCGCGTGCGCATCATGGATGCCGGCGGTGCGTTACTCAAGCAACCGCTGGCCGGCGTGCCCCGGGTGCTCGCCGGCGTGCAGGCCGGCCTGCTGGATATCGCGCTGTCACCGCATTTCGAACGTGATCGGAGCGTGTTCCTGAGCTATGCCTGCGGCACGAAGCGCGCCAACAACACCTGCGTCGGCCGCGGCGAGCTTCGCGGCAACCGGCTGGAAAAATTCCGGCGTATCTTCCAGGCCGAACCACTGAAGGATACCGGCGTGCAGTTCGGTTCCCGAATCGTTTTTCTGCCCGACGACACACTGGTCGTGTCCATCGGCGACGGCTTCGACTATCGCGAGTACGCGCAGGATCTCGGGAACCACATGGGCAAGCTCGTGAGGCTGAACATGGACGGCTCCGTGCCCGACGACAACCCGTTTATCCACCAGCAGGGCAAGCGCCCTGAAATCTACAGCTACGGCCACCGCAACCCCCAGGGCCTGTACTATGACCACCAGACCGGGCGCCTTTATGAAAGCGAGCACGGACCTTACGGCGGCGACGAGATCAACCTCATCGAGCCCGGCAGGAATTACGGCTGGCCGATGGCGACCGAGGGCGTCAACTACCCCGGCACGAGCATTTCACCGCACAATGAACTCGAAGGGGTGCAAACTCCTGTCAATCACTGGACGCCGTCAATCGCGCCATCCGGCATCCTGATCTACCGCGGTGATGCGTTTCCGGAATTCAACGGCGATCTGCTCGTCAGCAGCCTTGCCGGGAAGGGCGTGTTCCGCCTGGATCTGGAAGACGGCCGAATGGTCAACGAAACGCGCCTGTTCCACGAACTTGGCAAGCGCATTCGCGACATCGACATTGGCGATGACGGCGAACTGTACCTGCTGACCGACCACACACCCGGCCAACTGCTGCGCATTGAGGCCGCGAACGCCGACCAGGCCTCGCTGCAATAACAGCCAGTAGCGCCGATGCGCCAACCGTTTCAGGAATAGCTGTACCGGCTGGCCGGGCCCCGACTGCGCTGGCCATTCCGGCAAACATGGTGTTGGCGACCCTCTTCCTTTCAGTGAGCAGATTGCGGGTTACAGACATGGACCGGACGGCTGGGGTCGTCCCGGGACATGTCCCTCGTCAACCAGAAGCCGGCCCCGAGTAATAGTGCGCCACCGTACAACATACTGGATGCTGGAACTTCGTTGAAGATCAGAAAGCCCCACAGAGTTGCCACAGCGGGCGAGACGATGATATCGACCAGCGAATACACGTTGGCATTAATCGATTTGAGGACGATGGAGATACCCAAATAGGCAAACCCCATGGAGATCAGGCCCAACCCTACGGCCCATAGCATGACGGGTAAAGACAGCCCCAGGCCCTCATACCGAATCATGCCGGTGATATCCCCGGGCCCGACAAATAGTAGGGACGGAAACATGATGAGGGCGGCGAACAGCAGAGACCAGGCGATATCGTTGCCGGTTTCGGTTTTGCCCTCATGGCGGATGTAAGTGATCATGGCCGCGTAGATCGCACCCACGCCCAGCGCCACCATGTTGCCGAGCATGTAGCCCTCTTGCAACGGTTTGGCAACTACGATGCCGACCAAGGCTATCGCAAAAATCAGGATATAGCTTTTCTTCGCTTTCTCCCCCAAAAAAAGCCAGGACAGTATAAAGGTGAAGAAAGGCGCAACGCTCCAGAAGATAACCGCGTTCGCTATGGGAACCAGGGTCATGGCGTAGTTAAAAAAACCACTTTGGGCGGCGATCAGTGCGCCGATGAAAAACGTGTCCTTCCAGTTTCCACGTGGCAGCTCAAGAGGCTGCTTTGTCACCCGCGGCAGGGCCAGCATCAGAAATACTGTTGCAATGGCAAATGCGTAAAAGGTGAGCGTTTGGACCGGGATGCGGCCATCGGTCAGCTTGACAAAAACACCAATAGTCGCTTCCGACAAGGTGATTAGAGCAAGCAATATCCAGGTCTTCACGTGCGTAACCCCCTCAACTTATACTACTTCCAGGTAAAGTATCGGTGCGGTAAATTTTATTTCCCATCGCCATGTTCTCCTTTATCGTCATCAGTATTTACTGTGCCAGGGAGAATGGCGGTCTTCTGATCGACAAGAATGCCAGCATAAAACCGCTGCACGCTTTCACTGAAGCGACTGATGCTGAAATTGTCCGCGAAAGATTCTGCGTTCGCAGACAGCTTTTTGTGCAGCGCCGGATCAAGAAGCAATTGCTCAATCCGGGCGCTCCACTGTGCCGTGTCCGCCGGTGTCTTGAAGCCGTTGAATCCATTGTCGACGATATCATCGATGCCGCTTGATCGCACTGCGACTACAGGCATTCCGGCCGCCATGGCCTCCAGGATTACCATGCCCTGGGTTTCAGAGCGGGAGGCGAACAGAAAAATGTCGCCCAATCGGCAGTAGACAGGAATCTGCTCCGGCGCAACGGCGCCCAGCAGAGAAACGGAGTCTGCCAGCCCCAGCTCACGGATTCGTGCGTCGATCCGCTGTCGCTCCGGCCCATCACCGATAATCAGCAATCGAAAGGGCTCTGCACAGCCGATTTTTAATGTTCGAATGGCATTGAGCAGGAAGTCGATATTTTTCTCCCCACTCAGGCGGGAAATGCTGATCAGTATCCGCTCACCCCGCGGTGCATGCTCTGCCTGCAGTTGGCGGAGTCTTTCCTCGGGAACAGCACGAAATTTTTCGACATCGATGCCGGTGGGTTGCACCAGTATTCGCCGCCTGACGCCAATCGTGCGCAGATATTCTTCAGCACTCTCCGTCGGCACGATGACAGCATCACAGCGATTGGCAAATCGCCGAACCACTGCATGAGATACCAGGTTGCGAAACAGGGGGCCAGGCAGGGGAACATAATGGGCATAGTGTTCCAGGCGGGTGTGATAGGTATAGACCACGGGGATACCCAGGCGCCGGGCCAAAAACACGCCGGCGCTGCCCAGCCAGAACGGATGGTGCACGTGAATAATATCCGGACGAAAGCGGAAGACCTGGCGATACAAGCGGGGTGAAAACACATTGGCCAGGCGAAATTCGCGGTGTCTGCCCAGGGGCAGTAGTGCGCGCACCCGCAAAATAAAAGGGTCGTCAGCGTCCGTGTTCGGGTAGCGGGGGGCGACAATCAGTACTGTATGCCCCAACTGCACCAACCCCTGGCGCAGTCGGTCTATGGAAATGGGCACTCCACCAATAAAGGGCAGATAGTTATTGGTAAACATCGCGATGCGCAACGGCATATCGAGCATGGTGTCGGGGTCCGTATCGAAGTCGGGGTAGTAATCCCGTTCCGTAAATATCCGTGTTTTGAGCCAGATCGCGACGGCGACAAAGATACTGACCAGCAGGATGAAATTGAGGTACCCGACATAGAAAAGAGAGTGGACAAAAAACCAGAAACTTTCCAGGTTCCGCCAGATCGGGTGCTGTCCGATCTGTAATCGCCGTTCCTCGACCGCAACCTGGTCGCCCTCGACGCTCACCGAAACGTAATGATAGTGGCTGCGCTCGTTATTGATCACCAGTCCGCCGGCGCCGCCGGTGACGACATATCGAGTTTCGTCGTGGGTCTCAAGATCGAATACCGGGAAATTGGCCGAAAATACGGTGTCCACCTCGAAATGCTCGATCAACTTTGCAAAGCGCTCGCGCTCGTCTCCGGCGAACAGGTTGTCGTCACTCAGGCCGAACAGCCCCGACCGTTTCACAGGATAGAGTGGATGGGCACTGAACACGAAAAGGTTCGTTTCGTCCGCTGCGGCCAGTTCCTCCTCCAGCCAGCGGTACTGCCAGCCGAAATCCGTGGTGCCCGTACTGTCGAGAAAGACCAGGCGATTGTTGCCCGCGCCAAAGCTGAAATGCAAGGGGCCGAAGTGGTCGTAAAAACGAAAGCCACCCAGCCGGCTTTCTTCCTGAGGGCCGAATGTCAGCAGGTAGGGCATATTCAGACGCGTCAGTGTGCGATAAATGGCGCGGTATTTGTCTTCACCCCCGGTGGAGAGGGCATTCCCGGCGGACACCACAAAGTCGTAGTCTCCCCTGTTTAGCAGAGGGATGATCTTGCGTTCGAAAATACCCACCGAGTTGCTGATATTGCCGACAACGGCAAAACGGAAGTTTGTGCGCCCATTGAGTGCAGCTTCAATATCTTCGACCTGGGCGGCATGTTCCGCAGCGAAGTCCTGTTCAAAAAAGTTGAGATAGATCTTGTAGACCACCAACGCTGCCGCCAACGTCAGGCTGAGCCAGTAGAGCCAGCGAAGCATTTCTCTACCCATGGGAGTCCTTCCTCCGGGCAAACGCATAGATCGAAACCGGCACGCCGATCAGCATCCCCAGGTGAACGGTTAAAAAGCGCCAGCCGAGCACCAGAAGCAGTAGATCACCGGACTCCAACAGCGAAGTAAAAATCACCGCGAAAACGCCCTCGGCAATCCCGGCGGCGCCTGGCGTGGGGGCAAAGTACATGATGAATGTATTCACCAGCATTAATGCCAGGATCAGCGGATAGTCCACCGGGGAGCCCATTCCCCACAGCAGCAGCGCCGGGAATGAGAACAGGGAAGTCAGGAATATCGCCGTCGATACCAGCGCCAGGACCAGGTCAGCGAGATTGCCTTTGAAAAAGGCCTGGAAGCTGTAGCCGAAGCGGATCATTTCCCGACGCAGCCGGAACCGCCAGCGACGCTGGCGCGACTCCCCGATCAGATGCAGGCGATGGGCCAGCGCCAGCACCGCGGTGGCGGCGTGGATGAACCAGCGCAAGCGCCATAGCAGCAACAGGAAAAAGGCGACGTAGAGCACGGCAAAGAGGCCCAGCCAGCCACCCCATTGGCTTGCCAGGGGGCTATCCACCAGCCGGTCAATGCTGAACAATAACACCGGCGCCGGCAGGAATATCATCAGGCTGGAGAGCAAAGTACGCACGGTAGTGGCGGCCGTGGCGGCTCCGATATGAATACCGCGACGGTGGAGGTACCACACCTGCACCACGCCACCACCGGTGGCCATGGGCGTTATATTGGAAAACAGCAGATTGATGAACACCAGGGGCAGCATCGTGCGCAGTGGCTGGTGTTGACCTAGCGATCGTAATGTAAACCATAACCTGAGACCGTCACTCACGTAGTACACGGTCAACAATGCCAGGGCCGACACAATGAATCGCGGAGTGAACAGCTCCCGCCACAGGAGATCGAACTGTCCATTGAGCTCCTTCACGATCGTCACTGGCACCAGGGCGCTGAGCAGGACGAACAGCACAGCGAACCCGATGATCTTGAAGGGATTGACGGGGAGTGTCATACGGGATGCCAGGTCCGATGGCTTCATAAATTCGGCGGCATGGACTAGAGCCAGCCTTTGCGCTTGAAGTACCAGTAGGGAGCGATTCCCGCGAGTATCATCAGGCCGATAGCCCAGGGGTAGCCCAGCAGCCACGCCAGCTCAGGCATGTGCTCGAAGTTCATGCCGTACATGCTCGCCACCAGGGTTGGTGGCAGGAAAACCACAGCCGCAATCGAAAATATCTTGATGATCTTGTCCTGCTCAATATTGCCAGAACAAGGTAACTGACACCCTCCAGCTGCCGGTGCAGGTCCTCCAGGGTGTCGGCTTGGTTTTCCATTTTCTGCTCGAACAGGGTCACCAGCAGATTCTGAGGTGAGCGTGCTGCCACCTGGCCCCGCCGGGCTCGCAGCCGAAGCAGGCGGAAGTCGGCGACATCGTCGTCGCGAATGGTAATCAGCCGCTCCTTTTGCAGGATGCAGGCCACCGAGACCGTATTGTGTCGCCCGTCGGCCTGGGTCAAAAACAGGTTGTGGACATGGATGCCAGCCTGATCCACGAAACACCGGGCCGATGCCTCAATCTCCTCCATTTCATCGGATTCTGGCAGGTCGGTGTGCAGCATTTGCGCCAGCATGGAACGCTCCTGCTCATCGGGTTTGTGGGCATCGATCCAATCGGCCTCGGGCAGGCAGGTGAAAATCTGATCCGTTGGGCATTCGATCTCCTGGATCAGTCCGGCGTTGATTCGAAACAGCCTCAGCATCAGTTCACCTCTATTGTTCTCAGCAATTTATCCATGCTTTTTGACGGGCACTGAATAGCCGCTCACCCTTCGTTTCCATCGTCATCCTCGTTATCGGGAATAGCTGCATCCACTACTGCGCCAGTAGTCTTCGCCACCACCTTCACTCCAGTCGCTACCACCGTAACCGCGGCATCCGCCACCGTAACGACGGCGCAGCCGGAAACTACGAACGGTATAGCCAGGATCAGTAGTATACGTACAGGCATGGTAGAGACACAGCAGCAGCTCGGGGATGGGAAGTCTACCAGACCCGGGCAGTGAAGGACTCTGTGAGTGGGGTTCTACCCCGCTTGTGCCGGTCAATAGCCAGGCTGTGGCGCCGGACTGGTTTCCGATTCGCCCTGCCCGCGTTGCAGCAATTTTTGCAGGCCCTGGACCAGTATCATGGTGTCCACGCCGATGCCGATAAAGTCCGCGCCCTGGGCGATATAGTTGTCCACCAATGTGGGGTCCAGGCACAGCAGGCCGGCGTATTTGCCCGCCGCCTTGATGCGTGACAGCGCGGCGGAAATACTGGCCACGACGTCCGGGTGGCCGGCGTTACCGATATGACCCATGGATGCAGACAGGTCCGAGGGGCCGATGAATACACCGTCCACCCCCTCCACTGCCAGAATTTCATCCAGGTTGTCCATGGCCTCTGCCGTTTCCACCTGCACTATCAGACAGATTTCCGCATTTGCCTTCTGCAGATAGTCTGGCACGCGATTCCAATCCGCTGCCCGGGCCATGGAAGTACCCAACCCCCGCTTCCCCGCGGGAGGATAGCGTAGCGCCGCCACCAAGGCCCTGGCCTGGGCGGCGTCGTCCACCATCGGGATCAGAAAGCTCTGCACGCCGATGTCCAACAGCTTCTTCAGCAGCGCCGGGCTACCCTCTACCGGCCGCACCAGGGGCGCCACTGGGTACGCCGCCATAGCCTGTAAATGGTTCATGATGTCGCGCAGTTCGAACGGCGCGTGTTCGTGGTCGATCAGCAACCAGTCGAAGCCGGCGCCGGCCGCGATTTCCGCCACGCTGTTGTCCGGCAGGCCCAGCCACAGACCGTACTGGGGCCGGCCTGTGGCCAGGGCGCGTTTTAATCTGTTGGCGGGCAGTTCCATGCTGTATCCAGTTTCTATTTGAAATTGACGTTGATTGCACCGAAGGGGCCGTAATCGGCCCGGATGTGGTCCCCGGCACGCACCACCACCGGACGAGTGAAAGATCCGGACAGGATAACCTGGCCGGCTTCCAGGCCTACGCCCCAGGGGGCAAAGCGCTTGCACACCCAGCGGACGCCTTCGGCCGGGTGACCCATCACGCCCGCCGCCAGGCCGGTTTCCTCGATCTCGCCGTTCAGGTAAAGCGCGGCACCGGCCCATGGCAGGTCGACGTTCTGCGGGTCGATATGGGAGTCGCCGAGAATAATGCCGGCGTTGGCCGCGTTGTCGGCAATGGTGTCGAACACCTTGCGGGTGTAGCCGGTCTTCGGGTCGGTGCGGTAGCTGCGGGCCGCGATCAGTTCCAGGGCGGGCACCACATAGTCGGTGGCCGCCATCACCTGTTCCACAGTGACGTCTTCGCCGAACAGAGGTTGCCGGAGCACAAAGGCGAATTCCACCTCGATGCGCGGGTCGGTGAAATCCCCCGCGCTTATGGTGCCGCCATTGGAGTAGAGCATGTGATCCAGCAGCACCCCGTAGTCGGGGGTGTCGATATTGACCGCCATCTGCATGGCGCGTGAGGTCAGGCCAATCTTGTAGCCAATGACTTTGTGGCCTGCGCTGATTTTCTGGTCCACCCAATGCTTCTGCACGCGATAGGCGTCGCCCAGGTCCATGTCGGGGTAGGTCAGGGTCAGGGCCGGGATTTGCACGCGCTGGCGCTCTGCTTCATGCAGCTGCTCGGCGGCGTCGGCAATCTGCTGCTCAGTGAGCATGATCAGATGTTCTTCCGGTTGAATTTGACATGTGGGTCCAGTTCGCGCATCTCGAAGGACACCGCGAGAGGCCGGCTGTCGAACAGGGGCTGCAGGTGCTGCATCAGGGTGTCAAACAGCTGCTCCCCCACGGCCGTGCGGGTGTCCAGGTCACGACCGTGGCCGACTTTTACGCTGAGGTTGACAAAGCCATTGTCGGGGTTGCCGTCGCCCACGCGAAACTCCTCGCACCGCACCGCGCGGCTGCGTATACCGGCCAGCGGAAATACACCAGTGTCGGCGGCCACCCGGTGCATCGTTTGCATGAGCCCCGCCAGATCCAGCTGCTCCGCCGGCAGGTTGGCGGAGTACTCGTAAATAAAATGTGCCATCAGGCCGCCTCAGGCAAGTCCACAATCCCCACGGTGCAGCCCACCGCAAAGATGGGGATCGGGCGATAATAGTGCACGGTGGCCGGGGTGCCGGCGGTGGCGCCTGAGACCGCGATATAGGTGCGAATCTCGAAACCACCCTGCCCGGCCTCAAGGTAGGTGCGTTCGTCGCTGTAATCCAGCAGGCGCTCGCGGTCATTATTGCTCCAGCGGTCCAGGAAATCGCGATCCCAGGGCGCGTTGATCTTGCCGGAGTCCGGCGTAGCCGGCCAGTGGGAGATGCCCCCGGTGCCGACAATGGCAATGCGCTCGGGCACCGCGTCGCAGGCCTTGCGCAGGGCCTCGCCAAGGGTCCAGGCCCGGTGCAACGGCGTGAGCGGTGGTCCCTGGCAGTTGATGTTCACTGGAATGATGGGCAGATCGTAGCGCGGGGTGAGGAAATGCAGCGGCACCATGATGCCGTGGTCGCACTTCCATTCCTCGGCGTAGGCCAGGTCGACCTCCTGCATGGTGTGCTCGATGAGGCGCCGCGACAGGTCCGGGTTGCCCGGAATGTTCTGGCGCTCTATGCCCAACCACTGCGGGTCTTCGATGGGGCCCTGGTAGTCCTGCGCCATGCCCACGCAGAAGGCAGGCATGTTGTCCATGAAAAAATTGGCGAAGTGTTCCGCAGTGATTATGATCAGCGCGTCGGGGCGTGAGGCCTCCAGGGCCAGGCGCATGTTGTTCATGGCCGTGTACAGGGTCTCGACGTCATCGGCCCGGGCCATCACCTTGCGGCCGGTAATGCCCGGGGCGTGGGAACACACGCCGGCGAATACCAGGCTCATATTGCCCCCTTGCCGTCGGTGGTTGCATACAGCCCCGCGCGCACATTGCCGTGCTGCTCCAGGGCCGTCCGCATGGCCTGGATATAGTCTGGCCAGGCATAACCGCACAGGGCCGCGTAGTGCATCAGTAGCTGGCCATTCACGCCCATGATGTACAGCATGCCGATATCCGGCTTCTTCAAGGTCGCCAGTTCTTCTTCGTCCAGCCGGTAATGCCTGAGCACGCTATCGGGGTCCTCCAGGTACTGTTGCTGCAGATCCGGCTCGCGGTTCAGCTGGTAGAGCAGTTTTTGCACATAGTACAGGCTCATGGTCAGCGCCCCAGTACGGGTACTTTGTGGGTGTCGTGGGCGATGCAGACGTTCTTGGTTTCCATATAGAAATCAAAGCTGTAGTCGCCGCCGTCGCGGCCGATTCCGCTCATCTTCGCGCCGCCGAAGGGCGAGGGCAAGTTGCGGTTGTTTTCGGAGTTGACCCAGATCATCCCCGCCTCGACCTGATTGGCCATGCGCAGGGCGCGGCCGGTATCGCCGGTCCAGATGTAGGCGCTGAGGCCGTACTCGGTGTCATTGGCCATGTGCAGCGCCTCTTCCTCGGTGGCGAAGCTGATGGCGGTGAGCACCGGGCCGAAGATCTCCTCGCGGGCGACGCGCATGCTGTTGTCGGCCTGGGTGAACAGGGTGGGGCTGACAAAGTTGCCCGGGCCCAGGTCTTGCCGCCGGGTACCACCCACTGCCACGGTAGCGCCGTCCCGACGGGCGATGTCCATGTAACTCATTACTTTTTCGAAGTGGCCGCTGTGCACCAGCGGGCCGACTTCCGTGGCCGGGTCCAGCGGGTGCCCCACCCGCAGGGCCTTGACCCGTTGTTCCAGGGCGGCGAGGAAGCGGTCACGGATGCCGCTCTGGACCAGCAGGCGACTGCTTGAGGTACAGCGTTGACCGTTGAGGCTGTAGATCATGAATACGACAGCGTCCAGGGCGCGCTCGAAGTGGGCATCGTCAAATACGATCACCGGGTTCTTGCCGCCCAGTTCGAAGTGGACGCGCTTCAGCGTATCTGCCCCCTGGCGCATGATATGGCTGCCGGTGGCGGATTCGCCGACCAGGGCCACGGCCTTGATCGCGGGATGTTCGGTCAGGGCCTTGCCTGCGACTTCCCCAAAGCCGTTGACGGTATTCCACACCCCGGCGGGAATACCGGCCGCATGGCTGATTTCCGCCAGCAGCATGGCAGACAGGGGGCTCAGCTCGGCGGGTTTATGCACCACGGTACAGCCCGCGGCCAGTGCCGGGGCAATTTTCCAGGTGGCCAGCATGAACGGTGTGTTCCACGGGGTGATGACAGCGACCGGACCCAGGGGGCTGCGGATGGTGTAGTTGGTGTGCTGCTCCTGGTGCAGGGCCAGGCCGTTGCGCGCTTCCGGCGCCTTGTCGGCGAAAAAGCGGAAATTGGCAGCACCGCGCTGGGCCGCCTGCTGCATGAAGCGAATCGGTTGGCCGCAGTCCATGCTCTCCACCAGGGCGATCTCTTCCGCGCGCTCTACGACCAGGTCGGCGAAGTGGTGCAGCAGCTTCTTGCGCTCGTTGCCCGGCATGTCGCGCCAGGCGGGAAAGGCGTCCCGGGCAGCCTCACACGCAGCGTTGACGTCAGCGGCGGTGCCGGCGACCACCTGGCCCAGAGAGCTGTTGTCACTGGGCGCAACATTGCTGAAAGTCTCCGCCCCAGGTGGTACCCGCATTTCCCCGCTGAGGTAGTGTCCGGTCACCTGGTCGAGAAAGCGCCGCAGGTAGCCGGAGGCGGCGGATTTATTGCCTTCAAAGTCGGCCATGAGGGGCCTCGCTGGCTGGGTAATAATCGTGGTACCGAACGCATTTAATGTAACATGTTAAATATCTTGAGACAAATAAACGCCGACCGAGGTTTCTTTTCCTGAATATAGTAGGCGTAATTGTCGCTATAACGCCAACTTCGCCGGAAGATGCTGGTAGAATATCATTAACTGGTTAAATATTTTTGGGGTGTTACTATGCGATTCCTGACCTACAGCCTCGCTGGTGCTGAGACCTGGGGAGTGGTCGCGGACGGCGGTGTCATTGACCTTGGGGCGCGCTTCGGTGGCGACCTGCACCAGACGCTCCGCACAGGGCAACTCGCCCGGATGATGGACGCGGCCGCGGCGCTGGACCCCGATGCCAGCCTGGACGAGATTGTCTACCTGCCACCGGTGCGCACGCCGGAGAAAATCGCCTGTATCGGCGTGAACTACGCCAATCGCAATGCCGAGTATCGGGACAACAGCGCCGATCCGGAGTGGCCCAGCCTGTTCCTGCGCGCGCCGGACTCTTTCACCGGCCACGGCCAGCCCCTGTGGCGTCCGCCGGAGTCCGCGCAGCTGGACTACGAAGGCGAAATCGTGATTGTGGTGGGCAAAACCGGTCACCGCATCCCCGAAGACGAAGCGACCGGATACATTGCCGGCCTGACGCTGATGAACGAGGGCACCATCCGCGACTGGGTGCGGCACGCCAAGTTCAATGTGACTCAGGGCAAGAATTTCGTACACTCCGGCAGTATCGGCCCATGGATGGTAACGGCCGACGGGTTCGCGGGCTACGAGGACTTGATCCTGAACACGCGGGTCAATGGCGAGCAGCGCCAGCACGACACCACCGCCAACCTGATGTTTCCGTTTCACTTTCTGCTCAGCTACCTGTCGCGCTTTTTTATCCTCAAGCCCGGCGACCTCATCTCCACAGGCACCCCACTGGGTGCAGGCGCCCGTTGCGACCCGCCCAGGTACCTCGCACCGGGCGATGAAGTCGAAGTGGAGTCACCCGGCATCGGTTTGTTGCACAATGGCGTGATCGACGACCCGACAGTACAGGCACCCCATGAGACAGTTTGATCGCTCCCTGCCGATGGCCCTGCTCAAGGCCCGGGAAGCGGTGATGAGAAAGTTCACGCCACATTTGCGCGAACATGGCCTGTCAGCCCAGCAGTGGCGCGTGCTGCGCGCGCTGGTGGAGTCCGGGGCACTGGACGCCACCGAAATCGCCAAACGCTGTGCCCTGCTGATGCCCAGTCTGTCGCGTATCCTGCAAAACCTGGAAAGACGGGATCTGATTGTCCGAGTCGCCGAGCAGGCTGATCTCCGCCGCAGCCTGGTTTCTCTTACGCCGGCGGGGATAGCGCTGTTCGAGAAGATCGCTCCGCAGTCCGAGGAGCGCTACCGCCATATCACCGAGAAATTCGGCTACGGCAAACTGGAGCTGTTGTACGAGTTGCTGGACGAGTTGGTGGAAAAGCTGGAGGATGACGCTGCGGCTTGACCATCCGGCTCCAGATCACCGTACCAGCTAGCGCGCAGCCCAGGCACAGGGCGAACAACTCGTTGAGGCTGCCGATCTGCAGTTTGGCGAAGACGCGCTTGCGCACGCCAATATTAGCCTCGACCGATTGGATCAAAGCGTACTGCTGGACGGCCAGCCTGCCCATTGATGCCTCAACTGTGACAACGGTACAATCGTTTCACACCGGTAACTGTTTCCTATTCCCACGAAGAAACAGGCCTTACATCATCGAGCCTTTAGTTGTGCTATGCTCCCGGAGCGAGTCCCTGAGAGTCACCTGCTAGCCACATGCCAAGAATCTGGACCTTAATACTGTTTGCGGTGTTGATGGTAGTGCAATCACTATCCATCGCTGCCGACGTATTGCCTGTCCATTCAGACCACGAAAGTCAGGAGCTGGCAGATATTGCTCCAGGGGATGATTCGAATTACACGGTAGATCCATCTTCGGGCTCAGAGCACAACACACCCCCCAGCCACTGCCATTCCTGCCATTGCCATGGCTCGCATTTGCTGCTGTCGATGCAGATGCCCACCTTGCCTGCCTGGTCTCCCAATCAGGCTTCACGGTTCTCTACGGCAGACCACCCCTCACCACCCATCGCTGGTATTCTCCGCCCTCCTAAAGCATAACCTCACGTTTTCCGGTCCCCCGACCGGCACCAGGATTTTTCAAAAATCTTCTCGTGAGGTGATTCATGCTCATGCTATTCCGTTATCGACCGGATTCAGGCTCAAACCTGATGCACCGGACAGCGCGCTTATTGATAGGCAGCGTGCTCATTGGCTTTTCCGGGCTGATCTTTGCCGCGGACCGCGACTACACAACATTGACGTTACCCGAGGCGCTTGCCCGAGTGCTCAGTGACAATCCTGAACTGGCCCACTATCCCTACGATGTCCGCGCGGCCGAGGCGCGGGCACTGCAGGCGGGGTTTCGGCCCAACCCGCGGGTTTCACTCGAGGTAGAGAATCTCGCCGGCAGCGGCGAGCTTTCCGGGATCGACGCCATGGAAACCACCCTGGCACTCAGCCAGGTCATTGAAATGGGCGGTAAACGCCCGCTGCGTCAGGATGTCGGCCAATGGCGTCGCCAATCCATTGAGCGCGACTATGAACTTGCCCGCCTGGACGTGTTCTCCACGGCGGCAAGCCGGTACCTGGAGGTGGTGCAAACCCAGAGCCTGCTGGCCTTCGCCCAGCAAGTCGTCGACTTCACCACCACCGCGGAAGCTGTCGCCCAGAAGCGGTTTGACGCCGGTAGCGCCAGCCGGGCCGAGCTCAGCCGTGCCCGCACGGACCTGATGCAAGCGAAACTGGCGGTGAGTACTCTCAAGGTGGGCCTGGCTAACGCCAAGCGTCGCCTGGCGAGCTTGTGGGGGCAGGCCGAGGCGGATTTCAGCGGCGTGGAGGCCGAACTCTTCGCCCTGGCCCCGGTTCCTGACTTCAGCAGTATCCAGCTCCAACTGGAACAGGCCCCTCAGCTGCAACGGTTCATGACGCTGTCAAGGTTGCGCCAAGCCGAGCTGGACCTGGCCATCGCCCGGGGCCGGCAGGATATCGAGGTAGGCGCCGGTATTCGAAGGTTTGAGGAAACCGGGGATACAGGCCTGGTGGTGCAGTTCTCCATGCCCCTTGGCGTCTTCGATCGCAATCAGGGCGACATCACCGCCGCAAGGCAAGACCTTGCAAAACTTGACCTGGAGGAGAAGGCCACACGGGTAAAAGTCTTCACTGAACTGCGCAATGCCTTCGCCCAGCTGGAACAGGCCCGGGAACGGGTGACCGTGTTGCGAGAGCAGATTTTGCCCGAGGCGCAACAGGCACTGGCTCTGGTTCAGGATGGCTACGGCGATGGGCGCTTTTCCTACCTGGAACTGGTAGAAGCCCGGCGCCAATTGCTGTCCTTCGAAACCGAGGCCGTCACGGCCGCCACCGACTTTCACCAAACCCTTATCACCCTGGAGACCTTGACTGGCCAGCCGCTGACGGGAGAACGCGAATCACTGTATCCCCCGAATGCGGCCAATCCTCTCCGGTCTGAACTGCGCCTACCCATGCTCGGTGGCGCCGCTGACCACGCGTCTTTTTTGCAACAGGATGAATCAGAATGAACAAGCTATTGCGCCATGTAGTTAGTGGATTGTTGATCGTCGCATGGTCACCTTACGGCGCCACTATCGCGACAGCCGCCGCGGAGGATCACGCCGACGGAGCAGGCGACCATGCCGGAGAAACCACGGATCAAGCCAGTCATGAAGAGACTGAAGAGCCTGAACTGACCTTTAATGCCGGTCTCTTAAGGGATTTTGGTGGTGAAATCGCCACCGCCGAGGCTGGGGTGATTCTCCAGCAGGTATCACTCCCAGGCGAAGTGAAACTGAACGAGGAAGCCGTGGCGCATATCACGCCGCGCTTTTCGGCCAAAATCGTCAAGGTACAGGCAAAAACCGGGGACCGGGTAAAAGCTGGAGATATTCTCGCCACCGCAGAAAGCTCGGAAACACTGTCCCGCTTTGAGCTGAAATCCCTGATCGACGGTGTCGTCATCAAACGCCACGTCACCCTGGGTGAACATCTGGCGGCCGATGATACTGCCTTCGTTGTTGCTGATCTGTCCACGCTGTGGGTGGATATCGCCCTCTACCCCAAACAGGTGCCACTGGCAAAAACGGGACAGCCCGTGCGGATTAGCACCAGCCACGGTCCTGCGCCGGTGGGGGCCCGTCTCGATTATGTCGCTCCCCTGGTGGACGAAGGTACGCGCACAGGCTTGGCGCGGGTTTTCCTCGCCAATACAGACAACAACTGGAAACCGGGCATGTTCGTTGAAGGCAGGATTACCCTGGGTGAATATCCTGCCGCGGTAGTGGTCCCCAAAACCGCCGTCATCGATGTTGAGGGCAAGCCCACAATATTCGTTCAGCATGACGAAAGCTGGGAACCCCGCAAAGTCGGGTTGGGGCGCGAAGACCGCGACTCCGTGGAAATCCTGGCGGGGCTGGAAGCGGGCGAACGGTATGTTGCCGCGGGTGGATTCGTGCTCAAGGCACAGCTGCAGAAGAGCGAATTCGAAGCCGGTCACAACCACTAATCGCGGAAGAACCGTATGCAAACTCTTATTCGTTTTGCGCTGGAGAACCGACTGTTGGTGGTCGTGATTTCTCTGGCGATGCTTGCCGGCGGTTACTTTGCCTATCGCACCCTGCCGGTTGACGCCTACCCGGATATTTCTCCGGCGCTGGTGCAGGTCTTTGTGGAAACCGAAGGCCTTGCGCCTGAGGAGGTGGAAAAATACGTCACCTACCCCGTCGAGAGCGCCATGAATGGCCTGCCGCAGCTGGATCACGTGCGCTCGATCTCCAATTTCGGTTTGTCAGTGGTCAACATCTATTTCGAGGACGGTACTGACATCTACTTTGCCCGCCAATTGGTGGGCGAACGGCTACAGGTGGCGCGGGGGGCTATTCCCGACGGTTTCGGCGAGCCGGTGATGGGCCCCATCACCACCGGGCTGGGCCAGATTCTGTTCTACGTGCTGGAGGACACCAGCGGGCAATACAGCAACACCGAGCTGCGTGAAACCCAGGACTGGATCGTCAAGTTCAACCTGCAAACGGTGAAAGGCGTTACCGAAGTCCTCTCCATCGGCGGTGAGGTCAAGCAATTCCAGGTGCGTATCGACCCCGACGCGCTGATCCGCTACGACGTGTCTCTGCCCGCCATCAAGGAGCGCATCGAGGCCAACAATGCCAATGCGGGCGCCCAGTTCATTGTCAAGAACGATGAGGAGTACATCGTGCGCTCGGTGGGCCTGGCCACGGATCTGGAGGCCCTGCGCAACATCGTGGTAAAAACCATCGACGGCACCCCGGTTTATCTGCATCAGCTCGCTGAGCTGGAGATCGGCGGCGAAATCCGGCGTGGCCTCACCACCAAGAACGGTGAAGGCGAAGTCGTTGTGGGCATGGTATTGAAGCTGATCGGCAGCAATACCTCCCAGGTGATTGCCGCGGTCAAGCAGGAATTGGCCACGATCAACGACAACCTGCCCGCAGGTATCGAGGTGCAGCCCTATTACGACCAGGCGACACTGGTCAAGGCAGCGGTCAGCACGGTGATCAACGCCCTGCTGCAGGGCATCGTTCTGGTGGCGCTGGTGCTGTTGGCGTTTATGGGCGGCCTCAGGCCCAGCCTGGTGGTGGCGCTGTCGATTCCTTTTTCCGTCGGCTTCACTTTTCTGGCCATGAAATTTTTCAACATCTCCGCCAACCTGATGTCCCTGGGTGGGATTGCCATTGCCATCGGCATGATGGTGGACGGCGCGGTGGTGGTGGTGGAGAACATCGACCGCATGTTACGCGAATCCTCGCCGGACGAATCGCGCATGCACGTGGTAGCGCGGGCCTGTCAGTCGGTGGCGCGGCCTATTCTGTTTGCGATCAGTATTATCATCATCGTGTTTCTGCCACTGTTTACCCTGCAGGGCGTGGAAGGTGCCACTTTCCGTCCGCTGGCCTATACGGTTGCGGTGGCCATGCTCGGTTCGCTGCTCTATGCCCTGATCGTGGCGCCAGTGGCCTCGTCTCTGCTGATGAGACGTCCCAAGACAGACCCTGATAAACCGCGCAAGGACATCATCAGCTTCCTGCTCAAAGGCTACCAGCCACTGGTTCACGCCATGGTTGCCCGGCGTTGGATAGCGGTGTCTCTCGCTGCCGTGGTGCTGCTTATCGGCATCGTCGTTGCCCCACGTCTGGGTTCGGAGTTTGTGCCGCGCTTCAATGAAGGAGATCTGCTGATCCGCGCCACCATGGCGCCCTCCATCTCCCTGGAAAAAGCCGAGACCACCATCAATGTATTCGAGCGCCAGTTGCTTGCGGCGTTTCCGGAAGTCACCCAGGTGGTGTCGCGCATCGGCCGGGGCGAAGTTGGCGCCCACGCGGACCCGGTGAACAACGCGGAGATTTTCGTCGCCCTTAAACCCCAGGATGAGTGGCAAAGTGCAGAGACACTGGATGGCCTATACGCGGCCATGAGCGAAAAGTTTGCGAATTTCCCGGGTGCCCAATTTAACTTTACCCAGCCCATTGCCGCGGCCGTTGATGAACTGCTGACTGGCACCAAGGCTGAACTGGCTGCGAAGTTGTTTGGCGATGACCTCGATGTGCTCGTGGAGAAGGCGCAAGCCATTGAACAGGTGATGCGCACTGTCCGCGGTGCCCAGGACGTTCAGCGTGACCAGATCGGCGGTACACCGCAACTGCGCATAACGCTGGACCGGGCTGCAATCGCCCGTTACGGACTCAATGTCAGCGATGTACAGCGCACCCTGAGCGTCGCTGTGGGTGGCAGCGAGGCCGGACAGGTGTTCGAGGGCATCCGCCGCTTTGACATCTACCTGCGCCTTGAGGAAGCCGCGCGCAATCGGGCCGATGTCATCGCCCAGCTGATTATCAAGAACGCCACCGGGCAGCGCATACCTCTGGAAGAACTGGCCTCCATTAAGGAGGTGGTGGGACCGCGCCAGATCACCCGTGAAAACAATCAGCGCTTTATCACCATCCAGACCAATGTTCGCGATCGGGACATCGGCTCCTTCGTGGCCGAGGCTGATGCCGCCATTGCGCAGCAAGTGGATTTGCCGCCGGGCTATTTTCTGAAATGGGGCGGGCAGTTCGAACTCCAGCAACAGGCCAACAAGCGCCTGATGATCGTGGTGCCGATCACCCTGGCCCTGGTGTTCCTGATGCTGTTCGTCAATTTCAGGTCCCTGCGCAACGCCCTGTTGATCATGCTCAATATCCCGCTGGCGCTGGTGGGCGGTATCGTTGCCCTGTGGCTCAGCGGCCAGAGCCTCTCGGTGCCTGCGTCAGTGGGCTTTATCGCCCTCTTTGGTATCGCCCTGGAGAATGGGCTGGTATTGGTTAGCTATTTGAATGAACTGGTCAAGGATGGGGTGTCGATTGCCGAAGCGAGTGTGCGGGCGGCCTGTGCCAGGCTGCGGGCGGTATTTATGACCGCCATCACAACCGCTCTGGGGCTTTTTCCGCTCCTGTTCGCCACCGGCACCGGCAGCGAAGTGCAGCGGCCACTGGCCACCGTTGTTGTCGGCGGCTTGGTGACCGCCACTATTCTTACCCTATTGGTTATACCTGCGCTGTATCAATGGTTTGCCGACAAGCCCGACGATATAAATGAGCCCCACTAATCCGGAGATACTGTCATGCAAGAAGTCAAAGCCTATATCAAACACCACATCGGGCCTTATCCGACCAAGAAGGAGGCAGAAGTATCCCTCGCGGAGTTTCTGGAAATTGTGAAGAAAGATGCGTAAACAAAAGCCAGAAGCTTTACCAAGGTTGCCAGAGCACGGCGTGATCGAATATGGCGTAGCTAAATGGATGCAATACCAGGCCACGCCCAAAGCCCTTATACAGCTGGGGATAGTCCTTTTTCTACCACGCACCACACGAGCTTGATCCAATGAGTCATGACCATGTCCATGTGCCCGCCGAGACCAAGGATAAACGCGCCCCGTGGATATCGACACCGATGCCGTGTTTCGGCCCCTGCGCGATCGCACTGTCGGGTCACGAAGGCGCAACCCTTGTTGATACCCAGGTAGTCATTCCAGAATCTATGGTAAGTCGTCGGCCAGTTCGCTGATATACCCGGGTAGTGTCCCGTCAAGTGGTGTAATTCCGGTCTCCAGATTCATCCCTCAGGCGGCCTCTGGTTGTGCC
>NZ_JAUTDR010000025.1 GCF_030649675.1 Haliea sp. E1-2-M8
ACCAAACTTGGGACATGGAGCGACGAGGAAGTTGAGTGCGTCAAAATCATGCCTTTTTCAGCAGCCTGCTAAAACGGGGACTTTTCACAATCGATGCGCGCACCACCGGCTGCGACATACAAGCAAGAATTTTAGTGGTGCGAATGCTTTTAGGAGACCTGGCGGCGGTATCAGGCCGATTAAAGATAAAAAACAACGTAGCTGTATTCACCGAGTCACAGTATGTAGAGGTATCCATCACGGAATGTCGATCTTTTCGTCTCTGAAAAACAATGTATTCATCTGCTTGGCGTAGAACCCATACTGTATATCTTGCATAAACTGCCCAATCGGACTTTCATTAAGGCGTTCCGGATCACAATTCAAGATCTCTGCCAGCACATATTTCGGCCGGTACTTGGACCAATCATTGGATTTGAGTACTTCAAGATCTAATCCCTCTACATCCACCGTAAGGAAATCGATTTCTATATCATTCAGGTGAGTTGCCAAAATATCAGCAAGTGGCTGAACTTTAATATTAATTACCTCTTTGATCCTGTACGAACTGTCTCCCTGGTCACGCTCCTGCGATAGCTCGGCGGAAAACCCATTGAGAGCGGGCTCATTGAATACATAGTAGCCAAGGGTTCCCGTCATCTGCGCAACACCCACTTCCAAATTGATGTCTCTTGGCCGCCATTTCTCGAAAAGGTCCATGCTACCCGGCATTGCATCAACGTTGATACCCGACCACCCCCTCCTATAGAAAAGATAAGTATTGGAGAAACGTTTAGGATGATGAGCTCCGACATCCACATAAAACCCCTTCTCCTTGTTGTCGAAGATGCGGCGCAACACCATATCCTCACCTTCCTGTGACCAAGAACGATTGGCCCACGGGTCCCAAGTCAAGCAATCGATCAGTCGCTGGATGAGGTTCTTGAGAGGCGCCGGCACACGGCCTTTGTACCTCATTAGTGTCTGCAATGGAAAGTTCATCGGCTTTTTCAACGATTACATCAATCTGGATATCGACTTAAATACGTTTAGAGAACTCGATTTCATCATGAAGGTCTCTTTGGTTTCTGCTTGCAAACAGTCCGAAAGGTACGCTGCCATTGCGTATGAAACGACAGTCGTAATTGCTGCCCCTCCTGGCCCATGAAGAGGAATGAGCCAACTATTCAGCCCAACATTAATAATCGCACCCAGAACCGTTCGTTGCATATTGAGCACTTGGCGGTTCTCGGCAAGAAACCATTTGCTACTGGCAACTCCAAGAAAGACAAATACTGACGCCCAGATATGAATAGCCAATACTGAGCCAGCGGGCGCGTATGCATCGCCAAACAATAATGTGACTACTGGTGTGGCGAGGAACGACATGGGCAGCGCCACTGAGACGCTTACTAAAACCATCAAGTCGTACAGCTTTTGCAGGCGCGCGTAATATTGTGCTTCGCTGTGCTTCTTTGCTTCCAGAATTGCCGGAAATACAGATGCAACAATCACCATTGGGATAAAGTACCAGACCTCACTGATCCGCACCGCCGCGCTATAGACGCCTACCGCTTCGTCGCCGAGCATCTGACCAAGCATAATCTGGTCGATCTTCATGTAGATGACAACGGCCATACTGGACATGATCAGTGGCCAGCTGTCGCGAAGCAGCGTCTTTCCACGGGAGAGGCTCACACCAAGCTGGATTAGGGGAACGCCACGAACACTCATCAGGACGAGTAGGCCCATTGAGGTCACTACCAATTCGCCTAGCATGGCCCACACAAAGGCAGTGAGCGGCGCGTCTTGCAAAATCAGCAGCACCTTGATTGCGGCAAATACGAGAAAGATGCTGTTTTGTACCCAGACAACGTATTTGGACTGCACTTGCGATTCGTACCAGTACACCGCGACTTCGCTGGCTTTGAAAAACATAATCGAACCCAGGATAGCCACGATACTACGTGCTAACGCGTCATCCGGGCGTAGAAGAGCAATTACCCATAGGATCAGCAGATAGGCCACGACTCCACCGACAAGTTGCAGCAGTGCAGCAGTGCCGAGAGTGAGCCTGGCGCTTTGGGGATCACGGACTATGTCGCGTACGACTATCCCCTGCAGGCCTAACGCGGCGATTGCACCGAACAACCCTGTGAATGCCAATGCGAAATTCAGCAGACCGAACTGCTCCGGCCCAAGGTAGCGCGCAATCCATACGCCTACAAACAGGCCGACCCCCAAACGCAGTATTTTGTCTAAGAATAGCCAGCCTATGTTATCGACGATCTTGACCAGATTCGGCCGGTGCGCGATGCGGCGGTGGATGACATTGGGGATGAGTTTCATTGATGTCTGGGCAGCGCCGGATTCATCTGATTAACCGTTCTGTGAGTTGCTGCGCTGCAGTTTCACCTAACCACCCTTGAACACATAAAACGGCACTTATGGCATCAAAAGTCTATCACATACCATTTGGTCCTTCCCGTGATTGGCCTTGGCCCATTTGACTTTTTCATTATTTCGTCATCCACTCTGGCCCGTGTAGGATGCGAGCTGCATCAGACCAAAAAACAGAGCCATCTATGCAGCACTAATCACCGGTGTCACCGGCCAGGACGGCTCCTACCTGGCCGAGTTCCTGCTGGAAAAAGGTTACGAAGTCCACGGCATCAAACGCCGTGCCTCGCTGTTCAACACTCAACGCGTGGACCACATCTACCAGGCCCCCCACATCGACAACCAGCGCTTCATGCTCCATTACGGCGACCTGACGGATTCCTCCAGCCTTACCCGCATCATCCAGCAGGTCCAGCCGGATGAGGTCTACAACCTGGGCGCCCAGAGCCATGTGACGGTCAGTTTTGAGTCACCGGAGTACACCGCGGATGTCGACGCCATGGACACGCTGCGTATCCTGGAAGCCATTCGGCTGCTGGGCCTGGACGCAAGACACGCTTCTACCAGGCTTCAACTTCCGAGCTTTATGGCCTGGTACAGGAACCCCCCCAGCGCGAAACCACTCACTTCTATCCCCGTTCGCCCTATGCCGTCGCCAAACTTTACGCCTACTGGATCACGGTAAACTACCGAGAAGCTTACGGCATGTACGCCTGCAACGGTATCCCGTTCAGTCACGAATCTCCCCGGCGCGGCGAGACCTTCGTAACCCGCAGGATCACCCGCCGCCTGGCCAATATCGCCCAGGGGCTGGAAGACTGCCTGTATATGGGCAATATGGACTCACTCCGCGATTGGGGCCACCCCCGGGACTACGTGCGCATGCAGTGGCTGATGCTGCAGCAAGAGGGGGCCGAAGACTTCGTGATCGCCACCGGCAAGCAGTATTCCGTGCGCGAATTCGTGCGCTGGAGCGCCGCTGAGATTGGTCTGCAACTTCGCTTTGAAGGCCAGGGCCTGGATGAGGTGGGCATTGTGGAGAGCATCGAGGGCGACAAGGCTCCCGCCCTGGCGATCGGAGATGCCATCGTGCGCGTAGACAGGCGCTACTTCCGCCCGGCAGAGGTCGCAAGCCTGATGGGGGACGCCACTCGCGCGCGGGAAGCACTGGGTTGGGAGCCTGAGATCACCGCCCGGCAGATGTGTGCGGAGATGGTTGCAGAGGATCTAAAGGAAGCCCGGAGGCATGCCTTATCTATGTTGCCGGGCATGCCGGCATGGTTGGTTGGCTCCGCCCTGTGCCGGCAATTGGAGAGCCGCGCAGACTGTACCCTGATTACCTCTCCCCATGCGGAGTTGAATCTGACCCGTCAAACCGCGGTGGAGGCCTTTTTCACGGATCACACTATCGACGAGGTTTACCTCGCGGCCGCAAAAGTCGGCGGCATTCACGCCATCAGCAGCTACCCAGTCGATTTCCTCTACGACAACCTGCTGATCCCGGCCAACGTGATCCACGCAGCGCATCGGGCGGGTGTACAGAAGCTGTTGTTCCTTGGCTCCTCCTGCATTTACCCCAGAATGGCGGCCCAGCCGATGGGTGAAGGCGCCCTGCTCACGGGTGTGCTGGAACCCACCAACGAACCCTATGCCATCGCCAAGATCGCCGGTATCAAGCTCCGCGAGAGCTACAACCGCCAGCACGGCCGCGATTACCGCTCAGTCATGCCGACGAATCTCTATGGCCCCGGCGACAATTACCACCCAGAGAACAGTCACGTCATCCCCGCACTTACTGGCTTTGGCGGCCGCTTGGTTTTCGATTCCAGCAAGCCCGATGGTGCGCCGCGCAAGCTGCTGGATGTGTCTAAACTTGCGGCAATGGGGTGGCAGGCAACCATGGGCCTGGAAGATGGGCTCAGAGAGGCCTATGCCTGGTTTCGGGAGCATGGACCGGACACTCGGTCCTGAACACGCCCGACGAATCCGTAACCATCGCAACTGTAATCATAATTTTGTGAACCATCAATCAACCAAATGCGCACTATAGAATAAATATACTACGCATTTCGCCAATATTTGAACTATCCTTGTTCCCTATACGCGGCCCCATTTACCCGACCGGGGACCGTTCGAATAATAGAGGCTTGCTGCACCATACCAAGGCGACAGTCCATGACCACTACCCGGCCCAGCATCTGCCGACTGTGTATCGCCCACTGTGGCATCCTCGCCACGGTCGAAGCGGGCAAGCTTACCCGGGTCACCGGTGATTCGGACAATCCCCTGTTCAAGGGCTATACCTGTCCCAAAGGGCGGGCCCTCCCGGAACTGCATAACCACCCCGATCGCCTGCTGCAAAGCCAGAAACGGAGCGAGGAAGGCGATTTGGAGCCTATCCCCAGCACACAGGCAGCGCGGGAAATTGCCGATCAACTGGGGGCACTTGTCGCCAAACACGGCCCCCGGTCAGTAGCGGTATACATAGGCACCAACTCCCTGCCCTATCCCGGCGGCCCCCTGGTGGCATATGCCCTGCTGCGCGCACTCGGTTCGCCGATGTTCTTCACCGCCAACACGATTGATCAGCCTAACAAGCAAATTGCCCAGGCCCTGCACGGCATCTGGCAGGGCGGTGATCAGGATTTCGAGCGAGCCGATACCTGGCTGCTTATCGGTGTCAACCCGGTAATCTCCAAAGCGGCCGGCATCCCTTGCCAGAACCCTGCCCAGAAGCTGAAGGACGCCGTTAAACGCGGCATGAAACTGATTGTGGTGGACCCCAGGACATCCGAGACCGCCAGCCGCGCCGCTATTCACCTGCAGCCGCGCCCAGGTGAGGATGCGACCATTCTCGCGGGTATGATCCGGGTCATTATCCGGGAGTCCCTCTACGATCAAGATTTCGTCGCCCAGCACTCTGAAGGTATGGATTCACTGGCCGCGCAGGTTGAACCGTTCACGCCCGAGGTGGTGGCGCAACGGGCTGGTATTGATGCAGAAACGCTGGCAAGGGCGGCCCGGCTGTTCGCCTCAGGTACATCGGGTGGCGTAAACACCGGTACTGGCGCCAGCTTTTCCATGAACAGTAATCTCACCGAGTACCTCGCGCTGGCCCTGACAACCCTGTGCGGGCGCTGGCCACGGGCCGATGAGCCCGTCACCCGCCCCAACGGACTGCTGCCACCCTGGCAGCCCAGGGCGCAGGCATGCGCGCCATTTCCGGCCTGGGGCTTTGGCGAGCAGATGCGCGTGCGCGGCCTCGGTGATTCGGTCGCGGGCATGCCCACGGCGGCACTGGCCGAGGACATTCTGTTGCCAGGGCCTGGCCAGGTGCGGGCGCTGATCTGTCTTGGCGGCAACCCCATGACCGCCTGGCCGGACCAGCGCAAGACCATGGCCGCCATGGAGTCACTGGAGTTGTTGGTGACCTTTGATCCGCAGCTGTCGGAGACCTCGCAACTGGCCAACTATGTCATCGCCCCCAGGCTGACGCTGGAGACGCCCGGGATGAGCCAGCCGGCGGAAACCGGCAAATACTATGGCCTAGGCATGGGGATACCGGGCAGCTACGGGCAGATCAGCCCGGCCATCGTTGATCCTCCCGCCAACGCGGACCTAGTGGAGGAATGGCAGTTTCTGTGGGATGTCGCCCGCCATCTGGACCTGGACCTCGATCTGGGAATGGCCTACGGCTTTGGTAGTTATGCTGAGTCGCGAATGAGCGGCTTCCAGCTCGGCCGCTACGAGGCACTGGACACGGAAGGACTCTATCGGCGCATGTGCGCCAACAGCCGGCTGGACTACGACGAGGTGGCAGCACATCCCCATGGCCTTCTGCGGCAGCAGGACGTGCTGATTGCGCCAGGGGAAGCTGACTGTACGGCGCGCCTGCGCCTGGATGACCCAACAATGATGGCGGAACTCCAGGTGTGGTCCACCAAGGCTTCCGCTGCCAGCGCTGATGACATCGCGTACCCCTTCCGACTGATACCCCGCCGCAGCAACAACTTCATGAATTCAACCGGAAGGAACATAGCGAAGCTCCGGGCGGGAAAGACCTGGAACCCTGCCTTTATGCATCCCGAAGATATCGCTCGCCTGGGGATCGAAACGGGGGCGACTGTTTGCCTGCGGTCTCCCTGGGATCACATCCAGGCAATCGCGGAGGCCGACCCAACGCTGCGACCGGGTGTAATAGCAATGACCCACGGCTTTGGCGGGCTGCCGGGGCAGGAGGCGCAGTTCCGGGAACTGGGCAGCAACACCGGCCGCCTGCTCAATACCGAGGTGGACTTCGATCCCTACACCGGCATGCCCAGAATGGGCAATGTTCCGATTGCCGTAACACCTAGTTCAGACCAATAACAATTCGCATTTCCACGGAGAGTCACAATGAAAAAGAAGTATCTCATAGCCGCCATTGCCGCACTGACCACTGGCCTGCCCGCAGCCACCCTGCCCCTGCCCGCCCTGGCCGCCACCCTCGAAGAGGTGGTCGTCACTGCCCGCAAGCGCGCGGAGAGCCTGCAGACCACGCCTGTATCCATCACCACCCTCAGTGGCGAAGCCCTGGCCCAGGCCGGCATAAACCAGCTGACCGCCATCGAGCGGCAAACCCCGAACCTCAACTTCACCGTGGGCACCGGCGGCGGCAGCTCCACCGTCAACGCCTTCCTGCGCGGGGTGGGGGAGTTCGATTTCATCCTCACTACGGACCCGGCAGTGGGCCTGTACCTGGATGGAATTTATCTGTCCCGGGCCTTCGGCGCCAACCTGGAGCTGTCTGATGTGGAGCGCATCGAGGTGCTGCGGGGCCCCCAGGGCACGCTGTTTGGCAAGAACAGCATCGGCGGCGCCATCAGCGTGATCACCCGCAAGCCCACGGGGGACACCGACGCGGAGGTCAAGCTGAGCGCGGGCTCCCGGGACCTGCGCGGCATCTCCGTGTACGGCCAGACCGCCATCAGCGATACGCTGGCAGTAAGTGGATCCTACCTCCAGCGCAAAGCGGATGGCTGGCAGAAGCGGCCAGGAGATGATGCCGGCGATGTGGACCTCGCCACCGCCCGGGTGATCCTGAACTGGACTCCCGGCGACAGTTTCGAGTCCACCCTGTCTGTGGACTGGCACGAGCAGGACCAGACCGGCTACCCCAATGTGATGCTCACCTGGCAGGACGGCACAACCTTTGGCGACCTCTGGAACCTGGTCAACCCGGGCAACCCCTGCTGCACACCCAATGTCGATATCGACCGCTCCGGTGCCGGTGGACCACTGCCCAATGACGATGTCGAGGGCCTGGGGGTGAACTGGACCAACACCTGGCAGGTCAGCGAGGCCCTGGAGCTGAAATCCATCACCGGCTACCGGGAAGTCGAAGCCCTGTTTGGCCGCGATGGCGACAACAGCCTGGTGAACTACAACGGCGACGTGCACGACCAGGACCACGAGCAGTTCAGCCAGGAATTCCAGTTGGTCGGCACCCACGGCCCACTGGAGTGGGTCGGGGGCCTGTACTACTTCGAGGAGGATACCCAGGACGACACCGACCTGATCATCATCCAGGGCCTGGGCACCTCGGTTTCCTTCGACAACCGCCAGAAAACAACCAGCTACGCTGCCTATGCCCACGCCAGCTATGCCGTGAGCGAGCAGCTGGATCTGTTCGCCGGCATTCGCTATACCCGCGAGGAGAAGGATTTTACCCAGCAGATCAGCAACTTCGATTTCGGGGTGCCACACGTGTTCTTTATCCCCGGCCTGCCGGTGGACAGCTGCGCATTCGATGAGCCCACGGCCTACTTCGACTGTTCCCAGGACTGGTCCAACACTTCACCCAAGGCGGGCCTCTCCTGGCAGTTCAATGACGATGTCATGGCCTTCGCCCACGTCAGCCGCGGTTTCCGCAGCGGTGGTTACAACGGCCGGGCCTTCGGCAGCGCGGCAGACCTGCAGGAATATGAGCCGGAGATCCTCACCGGCTACGAGATCGGCCTCAAGGCGGACCTGCTGCAACGCACCCTGCGTCTGAACGGGGCAATGTTTTACAACGACTACGAGGATATCCAGGTTCTGATCACCCGCGCAGGCTCGGTAGCGGTGGAGAACGCCTCCAAGGCAAGCATCGAGGGGGTGGAACTGGAGGCCACCTGGTTGCCTACGGACAGCTGGCAGATACAGGCCGGGCTGGGCTACCTCAGTGATGATTCCGATGGCTGGGTGGATGTAACCGGCGACTATACCGACACCGAGCTCAAGCATACGCCGGAAATGACCTTCAACCTGGGCCTGGACTACCTGTGGAATCTGGGTGACCGTGGCAACCTGCTGCTGCGCGGCGACATGCGCTACAGCGACAGCTACTACCTCAACGCGGTCAACAGCCCCACCCTGGAGGTGCCCGGGCACAGTCTGTTTGGCGTCGGGCTGATCTACAGCGCGCCACGCGAAAACTGGGAGCTGGCGCTGATCGGCACCAACCTCGGCGACAAGCGGGTGCTCAATTCTGGCTTTGACGGCAGCGGCTTCTTCGGCTACTTCGAGGGCAGCTACAACCGGCCCCGTACCGTGGAGCTGAGCCTGACCATGCGCCTGTGAAAGCGGCGTCGCGCGCGGTACCCTACCAGCCTGACGATCTGGATGCCGCCATCATGGCGGCCCTGGACGGGGGCCTGCGGCGCTCCACCCAGGACATTGCTGAGTGCGTGGATGCGACGCCGGTCACGGTCCGCCGCCGCATTGACCGGCTGTTGGACGCAGGCGCGATCGGCCTGGCACCGCTGGTGGACCTGTACGCGGCGGGCTACCAGTACCTGCTGCTGATTGGCATCAATGTGGAGCATTACTCGCCCTTTGAGGTAGCGGCGCAGATTGCGGCGCTACCCGCGGCGCTCACAGTCAATGTGGTGCTTGGGCGTTACGACATCGAGTTGGTGGCGGCGCTGGCCTCGCGGGAAGCGGTGAGCACCTTTCTTACCGAAACCCTGCCGGCACTGCCGGGGGTGGCCCGGCTTGCACCGGCGCTGGCCCTGGATGTATGGAAGTTCCGCCGCGGCTATCAACCCCACTCCGCCAGCGACACTCCGGAGCAGCGCAAACTGCTGGATGCACTGGACCATAAAATCGTCGCCAGCCTGCGCCAGAACGCCCGCAAGAGTAACCGCGCGGTTGCCGCCGAGATTGGCGCGTCGGAATCCGCGGTGCGCAACCGCATCCGGCGCATGCAGCAGGAAAAGCAGATCAGCTTTGCCTACCTGCAACTGCACCCGGGCGGGCCCATGAATGCGGCCTTCGTCGGCATTGACGTCCACGGCGGCAGCGGCCGCGCCGTCTGCAAGGCCCTGGCCGGAATCCCGGAAGTGAGCTTCGTTGCCACCACCCTGGGCCGTCACGACCTGATCTGCACCCTAAACGTCAACGAACTGGAGCAGCTGACCCACCTGCTGCATGAGCGGATTGTGCCGATCGAGGGCGTGAAGAGCACCGCGCCCTCGCACTGCCTGCGGCAGATTACCCACCAGTCGGAGTTGGGGTTTATTCTTTGAGGTCAACCTTGCCCGAATAGCTTTCCCACAGCCTCCCGCACCCTGCTCGCGTCTTCGGCATGCAGAGCGCCGGCCTTGCGGATCACCAAGCGTAGGTCCAGGGTAAACAGCTTCATCCGCACCAAAGAGGCCGCCGATAGCCCCGTGTTTTGCAGGTGCTTGATTTCGACATCCAGGGGCCAGCTTGAGTGACGGGCGCTGGTGATCATTGCCATCACTGCGTGGCCCGCAGCAACGTTGAAGCGCGCACCAGCGGAGAGCACCAGCGCCGGGCGCCGTTTTTCCGTCGACCGATCGGTAAACGGGAACGGCACCACAACTACATCGAAGCACTCAAAGGTCACGGTAGGCCGCTTGATCCTCGGCGGTATTCCACTCGCTCAGGGTCCCTTCCAGTGCCCGACAGTACTCCAGGTCAAGGGGAACGGCCTTGCGCAGACGGATCACGCCATCCTCAATATCGAAGGCAATGCGGTCGCCCGCCTGCAGGCCTATTGCCTTGCGTACCGCCTCCGGAATGGTCGCCTGATACTTGGAAGTCAGCTTGCTGGTCTCGGTTTCCATGGTTCCTCCTCTGAGGCACTTTGGTAATACCCGTATTACCATCAATCCCGTAGCGATACAATGCTTCGACACCCTTAATAACACGGCGGCCCCAATAGAGGCAGGAATATGCCCGCTTTTGATGTTTGCCCACACCGTGCTGCTCAGTATCATTACCCTCGCGGTGGTGATTCCGCTAGTCCAATCGACGGTCGCCGGCTCGGGGTAAAAGCGTCCGCGGAGACGCTTTTCGGTTATGAATGGCGCCCAGAGAAGAACCGTAAAGATCTAAGACACACTGCTGGGCCCAATGTCACGCTGGCGGTGGTGATTCCACTGGTGCAGTCGATGGCGGCGGGCTGAAAATCTGGCGTGTTTACCGGTCAGCGGTTTATCCGCCAACCCCCAACAATGCGGCACCCTTGCGCTGCACCGCTAAAGCGCCGCTCGGCCTTCCCATGGGCCAATACGGTGGTCCTGACCTCACCCAAAAGCGGGCCTCCCTGCTATAGTACTGCGCTCACGCGATTCAACTCAGCGAGACACCATGCCCAAGAAGCCCACCACCCCCACCTTCGCCGACACCCTGACCCAACTCGAGGCCCTCACCACGCGCCTGGAGGACTCGGAAACCAGCCTCGAACAGTCCCTCCAGGACTTCGAACAGGGGGTACAGCTTATCCGTCAGGCCCAGCAATCACTGCAGGAAGCGGAGCAAAAGGTGCAATTGCTGCTGGAGAAGGATGGCAAGCCTGTAGCCCAGGCCTTTGAGGACCCGGGCGCGGCGGAGAACGACGGGGAGTGAGCGACGCTCTTCTCGCGGAGTTCATGGCGCGGTGCCGGGAGCGCTGTGAGGCCGGCTTGCAGGCTCACGGGGGCCTCGGGGATCAGCCTGAATTGGCGCGCGGTCTGGCGGATTTCGAGCCCGCGGTGCGCTATGCCCTGGAAACCAGCGGCAAGTGCATCCGCCCCTGCCTGCTCTATGCGGCGGCCCGGGCCGCCGGTGCCGGGCCTGAGCTGGACAGCGCGCTAGACAATCCCGCCTGCGCCCTGGAGCTGATTCACACCTACTCCCTCATTCACGATGACCTACCGGCCATGGACGACGACGACCTGCGCCGGGGCCGCCCCACTCTGCACAAGGCCTTCGACGAGGCCACCGCGATTCTGGTCGGGGACGGCCTGCAGGCGCGGGCGTTCGAGCTCCTCGTCGATGCCCACGCTCTCTCGGCAGAGCAAAAAGTGAGCATGATCAAGGCCTTGGCCCAAGCTGCAGGATTGGGGGGCATGGTCGGCGGGCAGTTCGTGGACATCGCCAGTACCGGCCGGCCGCTGCAGCTTGAGGAGCTTCAGGGCATGCACGCCCTCAAGACCGGCGCCCTGATCCGCGCCGCGCTCAGCCTCGGGGCCATCGCCGCCAGCGCCTCCGCCAGCCAGCGGGCGGCGCTGGAACGGTATGGTGAGCATATCGGCCTGGCCTTCCAGGTGGTGGATGACATCCTCGATGTGGAGGGCAGCACCGCCACCCTGGGCAAGACCGGCGGCAAGGACGCAGCGGCCAACAAGACTACTTATGTCAGCCTGCTGGGCCTCGCCGGGGCGCGGGAGAGTGCTGAGCATCTATTGGACGGGGCCCTGGAGGCGCTGGAGGGGTTTGGGGATTCGGCGGATATGCTGCGGGGGTTGGCGCGGATTGTGGTGGACAGGAGGGTTTAGGGTTTGTCGCCCGGAGGACCGGGCTCCCACAAGCGAGGCTCCGCACACCTTCTGTGGGAGCCCGCCCCGCGGGCGATGGGGGGGGTTATCGCCCGGGGGACCGGGCTCCCACTGGGGGGCGTCTCCTACGGTTTTTCGGCGGCGAAATGGCCCATCTTGGCGCCCTTGGTCTGCAGGTACTTTTCGTTGTGCGGGTTGCTGTGGCAGTGTAGCGGCACGCGCTCGACCACCTCCACGCCGTTCTCTTCCATGGCGGTGACCTTGCGGGGGTTGTTGGTCATCAGCCGCACCCGGGTGATGTTCAGGTGGCGCAGCATGGGGCCGAGGATGCTGTAGTCGCGCATGTCGGCGCCGAAGCCCAGCTGTTCGTTGGCTTCCACCGTGTCGGCGCCGGCGTCCTGCAGTTTGTAGGCCTTGATCTTGTTGAGCAGGCCGATGCCGCGGCCTTCCTGGCGCAGGTAGAAAATCGCGCCGCGGCCTTCCGCGGAGACGGCTTTCAGGGCCGCTTCCAATTGATTGCCGCAATCGCAGCGCAGGCTGAACAGGGCGTCGCCAGTCAGGCACTCGGAATGGATGCGGGCCAGTACCGGCTCGCCGCTACCCACGTCGCCCATGGTCAGCACCACGTGCTCCTTGTTGGCGTCCGGATCCTCGAAGCCGTGGATATCGAATACCCCCCAGGCGGTGGGCAGGCGGGAGGATTCAACGTAGCGTACTGACACAGGAGCTGTCCGGCTGGAAAAGGGGGCGTAGTTTAGCACTTTTGGCGCGCCGGTGTGGTCGCCCGGTCACCAGGCCCGCGACAGGGACAGCACGCCATCGCTCTCGCGCATTTCCACGTGCTGCAGGTAGCTCATGCCCAGCAGGATGGTCGAGGGGTAGTCTCCTTCGGCCACCGTCGCGCGCACATTTTCCACCCGGATGCCGCCCACCTCCACGCTCTGCAGGTTCACCATCCAGGCGTCAATGATGCTGCTGGCGGTTTCCAGCTTCGAAGGTACCCCCGCCTTGTAATCGATTCCCAGCGCGTTCGCCTGGCGGGCGTTCATCGCCACCACGTTGGCGCCGGTATCGACCATCACCTGGATGTTGCGCCCGTTGAGCAAGGCGGTGGTGATGTACTGCATGCGGTCGTTGCGGGGAATGTCGAGCTGGCGCCGCTCAGGGGCCACATAGTTGGTGGTGATGGCGCGGTTAAGGCCCAGCCGCTGGCGCTCGCCGTTGATCTCCAGCACCGCGACGGAGGCGTCCGCGCTGAGCAGCTTCACGCCCTGGAAGCTGGCGCCGGCCTTCAGTGTCTTGCGCTGGCCATTGATCATCAGTACGGCCGTGTTGGGCAGCAGGGCTTCCACGGTGACGGATGCCGCCTGTGCCTGGGCAGCTGCTGGCCACAGCAGGGGGTTGGCCAGCAACAGCAGGAACAT
This sequence comes from Haliea sp. E1-2-M8, assembly GCF_030649675.1. Classification (GTDB taxonomy): domain Bacteria; phylum Pseudomonadota; class Gammaproteobacteria; order Pseudomonadales; family Halieaceae; genus Haliea. Next base: position 13,610 of record NZ_JAUTDR010000025.1, read on the forward strand.
TAGGCCGATCCGGGGTGCTGCCCGAGCCTTACTGCCGGCATGTGCCATCCGCTGCACCTTGTGGGTTATATTGCGATGGAGTGTAGCAAGACCACCACCGACGAAGCCACATGGCTGTAATTCGTAAAGGTCCTGGTGCTGAAGTATGATAACGACAGTGCGCATGAGCCAACTTCTATGCCAGACACACACGAAGCCATCACCAGGCTCCTTGAAAGCAAGTCCCGGATTGATCTGGCTTACCTGTTCGGATCGCTGGCTCGCGGTTCCGCTCATTCCGGCAGCGACCTAGACCTCGCCGTGCTGGCCCGCCCCTCCCTGTCGGTCGAGGAACGCATTGCGCTGATCGAAAATCTGGCGGGGCTGTTGGGGCGACCGGTGGATCTTGTCGACCTGACCGTCTGTGGCGGGCCACTCCTCGGCGAAATCCTGCGCCATGGCATTCAGGTCAAAGGCAGCTCATCCGATCACGCGGAGTGGGTTAGCCGACATCTTGGCATGATGGAGGACTTCTACCCCTACGTTCAGCGCATGCTGAAAGAGCGCCGGGAATCATGGATCGGTTAATTGTAGAGAGAAAACTGGAATCTCTTCGTCGCAGCCTTGAGCGGGTCAGGAGCAAGTGTCCGGACGCGGTCGAGGAGTTTATGCGCGACATTGACGCCCAGGATATTGTTGTGCTCAACCTGAGTCGCGCTGTACAGCAGTGCGTGGACATCGGAACTCACCTTCTCAGCGACAGCAGACTACCTACGCCAGAAACCATGGGCAGCACTTTCGACCTGCTGGCTGCAGAAGGAATTATCGATGCGAATTTAGCAGCACGCATAAAGAAGTCCGTGGGCTTCCGCAACGTGGCCGTCCACAGCTACAGCGCGCTGGACATGGCAATCGTACACGCCATCGCCCGCGACCATCTTGAGGACTTCACCGCCTTTGCCCGCGCGGTAGCCAGGCGTTTGAAGTAGCGGGAGCCGGGATCGGGCGCCCGCGGTGGGCCCATGTCAGAGAATCTTCTTGAATTTCATTCGCCATTTTTGACGATTTGAAACCTTGGGAGTCTTGACCGCCGTGGCGGCAAGCTAAAATAAAGGCTTCAGCCCGCCGCCACCAGCCAAACTAAAACATGGACACAGATACAGGCCATCACTCCCGCCAGCACATCGTCGATCATGATCCCGAAGCCACCCTCGACCTTCCGGTCCAGCCACCCGATCGGCCACGGCTTGAGGATGTCGAAAATGCGGAACGCCACAAAGCCCGCCAATACCCAGACCCAACCCGCGGGCAGCGCCCACATGGTGATCCAGTAGCCGACGAATTCGTCCCAGACGATGCCCGGGTGGTCGTGTACCCCCAGCTGAGCGCTGGCGCGGTCGCAGATCCATACCCCGGCGACGGCGGTGACCACAATAAACAGGCTGTACCAGAGCAAGGGCGATGCGGTGTTGGCCAGCGCAGCGTTGACCAGCAGGAACAGAGGGATAGCGACCAGGGTGCCCGCAGTGCCGGGGGCTTTGGGTGACAGGCCGCTGCCGAAACCAAAGGCGAGCAACTGCACCGGGTGGCGCAGGATGCCTGGCGGTGGCGCGGCGGGGTTGGAGGCCATAGGGTGGTTCCCATCCTGGAGTGCAAACAGTGTACTGCGTACCGCGCCCGCCGTGTAGGAGCCCGCTGTGTGGGAGCCCGCCGTGTGGGAGCCCGCTGTGTGGGAGCCCGCTCCGCGGGCGATCTGTACGAGTGGGAGCCCGCTCTGCGGGCGATTGGTGGCTATCGCCCGCAGAGCGGGCTCCTACAGAGAGAGCGCGGGTTAGAGAAAGTGGTTGTAGCCCGCGGCGAGGCCATCGAAGCCGGGGCAAGACACGCCTTCGCCGGCCACCACCTCGCCAACGCGGGTGCAGTCTGCCGGCACGGCGGCGCCGGGGGACAGGCAGAAGCACAGCTCGTAATCGTCGCCGCCAGCCAGCGCCCAGCGTAAAACCTGGTCGCGGTCAGGGTGGGCCGCCAGGGCCGGCGACAGCGGCAGCCGTTCGGGGTCCAGCTGGATTCGCACCCCGCTGGCGGCGGCGATATGGCCGGCATCCGCCAGCAGGCCGTCGGAAATGTCGATGGCGGCGCTGGCCTCATTGAGCAGCAGCATGCCCAGCGCCAGCCGCGGCGATGGGCGGAAAAAGCGCTGCTCCAGGTATTCCGCCGCTGCCGGGTCCGGCCGGTAGCGGCCTTCCAGTAGCGCCAGCCCGCCCGCGGCGTCCCCCAGGGTGCCGGAGACATACACCGCATCGCCAAGCTGTGCGCCGCCCCGCAGCAGGGCCTTGCCCGCCGGCAGGGCGCCGAACACCTGCACGGTGATGGTGAGCGGCCCGCGGGTGGTGTCGCCGCCCACCAGGGGCAGCGCCAGATCCGTAGCCGCAGCGCCCACGCCCTGGCTGAAACTGTGCAGCCAGAGCTCGTCCGCGTCGGGCAGGGTCAGGGCCAGGGTCATGCCCAAGGGGCGCGCGCCCATGGCCGCGAGGTCGGAGGCCGCCGCCGCCACCGCGCGGTAGCCGACATCCTCGGGCAGGCTCTCCTCCAGAAAATGCACGCCCGCCACTACGGTATCGACGGAAGTGGCCAGGCGTTCACCCGGCTCCAATTTCAGGATGGCGCAATCATCGCCCACGCCCAGCGCCACGGCGGGGCCGGCACCGAAGGCGGAGAAGTAGCGGGCTATCAGGGAGAATTCGTCGGCCGGCATCAGGCGTCGGCTTCGGTTTCGGCCTTGCGCAGCTGGCGGGCGACCTTGTCGAGCACGCCGTTGATGTACTTGTGGCTGTCGGTGGCGCCGAACTTTTTCGCCAGGGAAACGGCCTCGTTGATCACCACTTTCCAGGGCACGTCGACACGGTGCAGCAGCTCCCAGGTGCCCATACGCAACAGGCTGCGCTCGACAGGACCGAGGTCATCCAGCTTGCGGTCCAGCAGGGGCTCAAAAACCGCTTCCAGCTCGGTGACGCTGGCGGGAACGCCGTGCAGCAGGGCCTGGAAGTACTCCAGGTCCACGTGGCTGAAGTCGTAGTCGGCGCGGAACTCGGCTTCGATCTGGTTCACCGGCGCCTCGGCCATGTGCCACTGGTACAGGGCTTGCATGGCGTAGTGGCGGGCCTTGTGGCGCTCGGCGGCGAGGGTATTGCGGGCCTGTTTGTTCACGCGCCCCGTCAGCTCCCGATCCGGCCCAGCAGGCTGACCATTTCCAGCGCCGACAGAGCAGCTTCCGCGCCCTTGTTACCGGCCTTGGTGCCGGAGCGCTCGACCGCCTGCTCGATGGAATCCACGGTGAGTACGCCGAAGGAGATGGGGATGCCGTGCTCCAGGCTCACCTGGGCGATACCCTTGGTGCACTCGCCGGCGACGTATTCAAAATGCGGGGTGCCGCCGCGGATGACCGCGCCCAGGGCAATAATGGCGTCGACGCCGCCTTTCTGGGCCACCCGCTGGCACACCAGCGGGATTTCGAAAGCGCCGGGGGCGCGCACGATGGTGAGCTGGGCATCCTTGACCCCGTGCCGGCGCAGGGCGTCGATGGCGCCCTCCAGCAGGTGCTCGACCACAAAGCTGTTCCAGCGCCCCACCACCAGCGCAAACTTGCCGCCGCTGCCGGTGAAATCCCCTTCGATTGTCTTGATGTTTGCCATTGCCTGTTCCTTGTCCGCTGGGCCCCGTGTCAGGGCGCCAGGTATTCGAGTACTTCCAGGTCGAAACCGGAAATCGCATTGTACTTGATGGGCGCGCCCATCAGGTGGATTTTTCCGACCCCGAGGTCCTTCAGGATCTGGGAGCCAAGGCCGACGGTGGTGTAGGTGTCGGGCAGTGCGCCGGTGCTGGAGGGCGCCTGGCCCAGGGCCATGTCGACGCTGTCCAGCAGTTGCCCGGCACTCTCCTGCCCCGCGAGCAGCACGATGACACCGCGGTCGGCGGCCGCCACCCTGGCCAGGCAGGCGCCGATGTTCCAGGAGGCCCGGCCCGGCACCTGGCTGGTGACCAGGTCGCGTAGAGTAGAGGCGACATGCACCCGCACCAGGGTCGGCTCGTCGGCGACAATCTCGCCCCGGGACAGCGCCAGATGCAGCCGGCCCCCGGTGTCGTCGCGGTACACGGTCAGGCGGAAGGGGCCGTGACTGGTCTCGATCTCGCCTTCCCGCACCCGCTCGATGGTGCGCTCATTGACCATGCGGAAGTGGATCAGGTCCGCGATGGTGCCGATCTTCAGGCCGTGCCGGGCGGCAAATTCCACCAGCGCCGGGCCGTCGGCCAGCACGCCGTCCGGGGTCAGGATATCGGCGATAACCGCCGCCGGCAGCAGTCCGGCCAGGCTGGCATAGTCGCTCGCGGCCTCGGTGTGGCCGGCGCGGGTGAGCACGCCACCCGGAGTGACCGTTAGCGGGAAAATATGCCCGGGCTGGACGATATCCGCGGGCACCGCATGGGGTGCGACCGCGGCCAACACCGTGCGCGCGCGATCGGCGGCGGAGATGCCGGTGTCTATGCCCACGGTGGCCTCGATGGACAGGGTAAAGTTGGACTTCTCGCTGCGGGCCGCGGGCACCATGGGCGGCAGGTCCAGCTGCCGGCAGCGCTCCTCGGTCAGGGTCAGGCACACCAGGCCCCGGGCCTGGCGGGCCATGAAGTTCACGTGCTGGGCGGTAACGTGCTCCGCCGCCACCAGCACCACGCCTTCGTTGTGGCTGTCGTCGTCATCGTCCACCAGCACCACCATGCGGCCCTGGCGGATGTCGCTGATCAGTTCGTCTACGCTGTTTACTTGCATGCCAATCGAATCCTTATGAGCGTTGCGACCTGGGCGGCCCCACCTGGGCGGCCCCACCTAGGCGGCCCCACCTAGCCGCGCAGATAGCCGTTGTCGGCCAGGGTGGCCAGGGAGATACCGCCCTGGTGACCGGGTTTGGCGGCGTCCTCACCCAGCACCAGGCGCTCCAGATAGCGGGCGATCACGTCCACTTCCAGGTTCACCCGGCTGCCGGGGCGGTACTCGGCGAACACCGTCTCGGCCCAGGTCTGGGGGATGATGTTGAGCTCGAACTCGGCGCCGTTGACCGCGTTCACAGTCAGGCTGGTGCCGTCGACGCAGATGCTGCCCTTGTGGGCGATGTACTTCGCCAGCCCGTCCGGCGCCCGCATGACGTAGCGCCAGGAGCGGCCGTCCGCCACCACGCTGACCACCTCGCCCACGCCGTCGACATGGCCGCTGACAATATGGCCACCGAGGCGGCTGGCGGGGGTGAGTGCCTTCTCCAGGTTGACCCGGCTACCGGATTTGAGCCCGCCGAGGGTGGTGAAATCCAGGGTTTCCCGCGACACATCCGCCCAGTAGCCATCGCCGGGGAGCTCGGTGACCGTGAGGCAGACGCCGTTGGTGGCGATGCTGTCGCCCAGACCGACGTCATCCAGCGGCAACTTGCCGCCGTGCACCCGCAGCCGCATATCCCCGCCGGAGGGCTCGAGCGCGGCAATCGTGCCGACGGCCTGGATAATTCCTGTGAACATGTTGTGGTCCTGTTTCTGGTGGGCTGCCGGTAAGCGGCGGCCCGGGCGGGAGAGCTTTAGCGCCGGGGGACGGCGGTAAAGCGCCAGTCCTCACCCACCCTGAGCACGTCGAGCAGCGTCAGCGGCACCTGCTCCACCATCTGCGCCAGCGGCAATTCCAGCAACGGCCGGGCCGAACTCCCCAGCAGGGTGGGCGCCATATATACGATCAATTCGTCCAACAGGCCCAGTTGCAGCAGGGCCCCCGCCAAACGGGGGCCAGATTCTACCAGAATTTCATTGCATTGCCGCCTGTTGAGCTCCGCCAGCAGGGCCTGCAGGTCCAGACCGTGGTCGCCGCGGTCCAGGGCCAGCAGCTCGGTGGTGGCGCCCGGCGGCGCGGCAGGCGGCGGCGTGTCCGCGCCGTGGCACCAGAGGGTCGCTGCATCCTCGCTGAAGACGCGGGCGTCCGCGGGCGCCTGCAACCTTGAATCCAGCACCACGCGCAGGGGCTGGCGGGCGCTGGCGCGGGCGGCATCCGCCGGCTCCATGCCCAGCTCCGCCGCGCGCACTGTGAGCGCGCAATTGTCCGCCAGCACGGTGCCGGCACCGGTGAGGATGGCACAGCTCATGGCCCGCAGCCGCTGCACATCCTGCCGTGCGGCGGGTCCGGTAATCCACTGGCTTTCGCCCGAGGCCATGGCAGTGCGCCCGTCCAGGGACATCGCCAGTTTGGCCCGCACCCGGCCGCGGCCCCGGCGCATGCGGGCAATAAAACCGGGAATGACCTGCTCCGCCTCCGCCGCAAGCAGGCCGCAGCTCACCTCCACCCCCGCCTCACGCAGCCGGGCCAGGCCGCTGCCGGCCACCTGGGGGTTGGGGTCCTCCAGCGCCGCGACCACCCGGCTCACCCCCGCGGCGAGCAGGGCTTCAGCACAGGGCCCGGTCTTGCCGTGGTGGCTGCAGGGTTCCAGGGTGACATAGGCGGTGGCGCCGCAGGCATCACCGGCAGCCGCGAGCGCCTCGATCTCAGCGTGGTTGCCCCCGGCGGGCTGGGTAAAGCCTTCGCCGATGATGTGGCCATCGCGCACCAGCACGCAGCCGACGTGGGGATTGGGCATGGCGGAATAGCGCCCGCGGCGGGCCAGCTGCAGGGCCCGGGCCATCATGCGCGTATCGAAGTGAGAGTCGGTCATTACGTGTCGGGCGAGGCCAAGGCAGCGGCCTCAGACGGCGCCGTTGCGCTCGCGCTTGGGCTCGGCTTCCAGGCGCTCGATGGCATCGCGGAATTCGGAGATGTCCTGGAAGCTGCGGTAGACGGAGGCGAAGCGCACGTAGGCCACCTGGTCCAGCTGCTTGAGATGGTCCATCACCAGCTCACCCAGCACCCGGGAACCCACCTCGCGCTCGCCGGTGGCGCGCAGGGCGTGCTTGATGTGATTGATGGTGGCCTCGATGTCCTCTACCGACACCGGGCGTTTCTCCAGCGCGCGCTGGAAGCCCGCCCGCAGCTTGTTTTCGTCGAAGGGCTCGCGGTTGCCGTTCTGCTTGATGACCCGCGGCATAACCAGTTCCGCCACCTCGTAGGTGGTGAAGCGTTCCTTGCAGCTGAGGCACTCGCGGCGGCGACGGATCTGGTCGCCCTCGGCGACCAGCCGCGAGTCAATCACCTTGGTGTCATCGGCGGCACAAAAGGGGCAATGCATGGGAGGCTACCCTGTGGACAAGTGCCTGAAGCGTAACATATTTTCAGGGTGGGAAGGGGTTCGCGGCGCGGAATGCCAGCAGCTGATCAGCGCCGCCGAAGCCCTGCCTGTCAGCGCAGCACCAGCGCCGACAGTTGCGGCACCAACACAGCGGCGGCGATGATCGCGAGCAGGGCGCTGTGCAGGCGCAGGGTGCCTTCAGCCTGGGCGAAGCGGGCATCAATGCAAGCGTCCTGCCGGGCGAAGCGGGCGTCCAGGGTCGCGTCGAGGTAGTCCCGGGTGACTGTTGTCTACGTAGAAACCGAATGCCTCAGCCATAAGTTCTGCCTGTACCTCCGCCTGGTCTCCCGCTACGCCCACATCTTTCAGCCGACGCGCATAGCGCAAGGTATCGAACTGCACTGCTGACAGAGTAGCCCTCCTCCAGCGATTTACCAATTCTCCCACAGCGGCAGACCTCGACCAGTCATCATATGCGTCCATTTTCAGTCATCAGCGCGCAAGTACCCCGAGCGCCCATCTTTGCTATGCTCTGCCCCTGACGTCAGGAGACAGCCATGATAAAACCCACGATTTCACGCCTGTTCCGCGGGGCCACTCTCGCCACGGTGATCTGTGCCCTCGCCCTGCCCGCCACCAGCCTGGCGCAGAAAACCGCGCGCCCGGTGCTGCTGGGTAAACACTGGGTGGCGGTGACCGGCAAACCCCAGGGTGCGACCGCCGGGGCGATGATGTTCCAGCAGGGCGGCAACGCCATCGACGCCGCGGCGGCCATGCTGGCGGTGACCTCGACCATGTGGGACGTGCTGGGTTGGGGCGGCGAAACCCAGGCTTTGATCTACAACCCGCATACCGGCGAAGTGAAAGGCATCAACGCGCTGGGGGTGGCACCCACCGGCGCCACCCCCGAATTCTTCCGCGAGCAGGGCATGCTGTACCCGCCGGAATACGGTCCGCTGGCCGCGGTCACTCCCGGCACACCCGGTGGGCTGATGGTGATGCTGGCGGAGTACGGCCGTCTCAGCCTCAAGCAGGTACTGGCGCCGGCCATGGAAATGGCCCGGGGTTATCCGATTGAGGAAACCCAGGCCCGCTATATCGAAAGCCGCCGCGACATCCTTGAGCAGTGGCCCGACTCGCGGCGGGTGTTCCTGCCCCACTACGACGCCGACCAGCCGGAACAGCGCGCGGCGCCGGCCCCCGGGGAAGTCTTCCGCCAGCCCGACCTGCTCGCAACCCTGGAAAAACTGGTAGCCGCCGAGGCCGAGGCACTGGCAGCGGGCAGCGACCGCAAGGCCGCGATCATGGCCGCCAACGAACGCTTCTACCGCGGTGATATCGCCGCCGAGATTGTCCGCGCCACCCAGGAACAGGGCGGGCTGATCACCGCCGGGGATCTGGCCGACTGGGAAGTGATCATCGAGGACCCGGTGAGCGTCAGCTATCGCGGCATCGACGTCTACAAGCTCACCACCTGGACCCAGGGGCCCGCCATGCTGCAGGCCCTGAACCTGCTGGAAGGGTTCGACCTCAAGGCCATGGGCTACAACAGCACCCGCTATATCCACACCCTGTATCAGGCGATGAACCTCGCCTTCGCCGACCGCGACTTCTACTACGGCGACCCTTACGTCGCGCCCGAGGAGCCCGTGGCAGGCCTGCTGTCGAAAAAGTACGCAGAGCAGCGACGCCAGCTGATGCCCAGCGACCACAACCTCACCGACCTCAAGCCGGGTGACCCCTACCCCTTCCAGGGCGGCAAAAACCCCTTCGAGGCGCTGCGCCAGGCCTGGTCCCCCATTCCCCCCGACGCGGAGGCCGAGGGCGCGGAAGGCTTCCAGCAGGCCAATACCATGACTGCCGATGAGGCTTTCCTCGCCGGCACCACCTCCATTCAGGCCGCGGACGCCGAGGGCTGGGTGGTCTCCGTCACCCCGTCAGGCGGGTGGATTCCGGCCTTCGTGGCGGGTAATACCGGCGTCGGCCTCAGCCAGCGGATGCAGAGCTTTGTGCTGGACGAAGCGCTGAATCCCTACAACGTGGTGCAGCCCGGCCAGCGCCCGCGGGTGACCCTGACCCCGAGCATGGCGCTGCAGGACGGCAAACCGCTGATGGCGTTTTCCGTACAGGGCGGCGACACCCAGGACCAGAACCTGCTGCAGTTTTTCCTCAATATGGTCGAGTTCGACATGAACGTGCAGCAGGCGGCGGAGGCCCACAACATCCTCAGCTACCAGATGCAGAGCTCCTTCGGCGCCCACCAGGCCGAGCCCGGACGGCTGCAGGTGACGCCCCTGGTGTCGCCTTTCACCCGCGCCGAGCTGTCCCGCATGGGCTATCAAGTCGAGGTGGTGGAGCGCACCTACAACCCGACTACGGCGATCTGGTTTGACCACGAACACGGCACCATGCAGGGCGGCGCCAGTGATTACGGGGATGACTACGGCATCGCGTGGTAACCCCGTAGGAGCCCGCTCCGCGGGCGATCGCGCACCGAGTGCGCTCCTACATAGCCGGATAAAATTGGCCACTTCTGACGTGGCTTCAACCCGACCATCGGGCGATTATCAGCCTCCATCCCCAGCGCGAGGCTCCCGAACATGCCCAGATCGCACGCCCTGCGCAAGGGGCGCTACTCCGGGGCGAATCTGATTTACGTCGTAACCACCGTATGCGCCGAACGCAGGCCGCTGTTTGCCAGTTTCCAGAACGCGCGCCTACTGGTTCAGAGCCTGCGGGAAGCCGAGGCTTCGGCCACCACACTCTGCTTCGTTGTCATGCCGGACCATGTGCACTGGATGTTCCAACTGAAGGCAGGTGCGGAGCTGTCGGCGACAGTACGCTTCGTAAAAGCACACACAACACGGAACCTGAGGGCACGCTGTCCTGACATTGGGTCGGTGTGGCAGCGTGGTTTCCACGACCACGCCGTGCGCCGGGAAGAGAACCTGCGGGCGCTGGCACGCTATATCATCGCCAATCCCCTGCGTGCAGGGCTGGCACGCTCTCCGGCTGAATACAGCTTCTGGGACTGCATTTGGTTGTGAACCGATGGGGGAGCCGGCTCTGCGGGCGATCGCGCAGAGACTGCGCTCCTACATGTAACCCGAACCCGTAGGAGCCCGCTCCGCGGGCGATCGCGCCGAGACTGCGCTCCGACAAGTAACCCGAACCCGGAGGAGCCCGCTCCCCGGGCGATCGCGCACGGCGGGCGCTCGCGCACGGCGGGCGCTCGCGCACGGCGGGCGCTCGCGCACGGCGGGCGAGCGCGCCCGGCGTGCGCGCCCACACCGACCCAACCCGAACCTGTAGGAGCCCGCTCCGCGGGCGATCGCGCAGAGACTGCGCTCCTACATGTAACCCGAACCTGTAGGAGCCCGCTCTGCGGGCGATCGCGCACGGCGGGCGATCGCGCACGGCGGGCGATCGCGCACGGAGTGCGCTCCCACACCTACCCAACCAGATCCCGTAGGAGCCCGCTCCGCGGGCGATCGCGCACGGAGTGCGCTCCCACACCTACCCAACCCGAACCTGTAGGAGCCCGCTCCGCGGGCGATCGCGCACGGAGTGCAATCCCACAGCGATCAGCTCAGCGGTAAACCGGGAACCGCTTGCAGATCTCCAGCACCTTGCCCTTTACCTCGGCGATCGCCGTGTCGGCATTGCCCTGCTCCAGGGCTTCCAGCACGTCGCACATCCAGCCCGCCAGCTCGACGGTTTCGGCCTCGCCGAAGCCGCGGGTGGTGATGGCCGGGGTGCCGACCCGCAGGCCCGAGGTAATGAAGGGCGAGCGCGGGTCGTTGGGGACCGCGTTCTTGTTCACGGTGATGTTGGCCAGGCCCAGGGCCTCGTCCGCATCCTTGCCGGTATAGGGCTTGCCGATCAGGTCCACCAGCATCAGGTGGTTGTCGGTGCCGCCGGAGACAATATTGATGCCGCGCTCGATGAAGGTTTTGGCCATGGCCCGGGCGTTGGCGACCACCTGCTTCTGGTAGTCCACGAATTCGGGGCTGGCGGCCTCCTTGAAGCTCACCGCCTTGGCGGCGATCACGTGCATCAACGGGCCGCCCTGGCCGCCCGGGAACACCGCGGACTGGAACTTCTTCTCCAGCGCCTCATTGGCGCGGGCCAGGATGATGCCACCGCGGGGGCCGCGCAGGGTCTTGTGGGTGGTGGAGGTCACCACATCCGCGTGGGGCACCGGATTGGGATAGACCCCCGCCGCCACCAGGCCGGCCACGTGGGCCATGTCCACCAGCAGGTAGGCGCCCACCTGGTCGGCAATGGTGCGGAAGCGGGCCCAGTCCATGACCCGGGAATAGGCAGAAAAGCCGGCCACGATCATTTTCGGCTTGTGCTCCAGGGCCAGCGCTTCCACCTGGTCGTAGTCGACTTCGCCGGTGTCCGCCTTCAGGCCGTACTGGATGGCGTTATACATCTTGCCGGAAAAGTTGGGCTTGGCGCCGTGGGTCAGGTGGCCGCCGTCCGCCAGGCTCATGCCCAGCACGGTGTCGCCGGCGTTGCACAGGGCCTGGTAGACCGCGGAGTTGGCCTGGGACCCGGAGTGGGGCTGGACGTTGGCATAGTCCGCGCCGAACAGGGCCTTGACCCGGTCGATAGCCAGCTGCTCGGCCTTGTCGACGAACTCGCAGCCGCCGTAATAGCGTTTGCCGGGGTAGCCTTCCGCGTATTTGTTGGTAAGCACCGTGCCCTGGGCCTCCATGACCCGGGGGCTGGCATAGTTCTCCGAGGCGATAAGCTCGATATGTTCTTCCTGGCGACGCTCTTCCTCCTTGATGGCGGTATAGATCTCGTCGTCGAAGCCTGCAATGGTCATGCTCTGGTCAAACATCGGTATCCCCTGGCTGGCGGCGGGCAGGAACGCCCGGCTGGATAAAGCGCTGCATTTTACCCAAATTCACCCCGCCATATAAGTAGCGGGCCACAGCCGCCCCAATCCTGTATTATTTCTGTCATCTTTGTGACATACAGTAAGCTGCTAAATCTTGCCACAGCGACACAGGAATCCCTGACAAGCCATGAATATCAGCATTTTCGGCAGCGGCTACGTGGGCCTGGTACAGGCCGCGATTTTTGCGGATGTAGGCCACCGGGTCATCTGCATGGATATCGACGCCGCCCGCGTTGACCGCCTGCGGGACGGCGATGTCCCCTTCTTTGAACCCGGCCTGTCCCAGCTTATCCGCAACGGCATCGCCAGCGGCCTGCTGTCTTTCACCACGGATACCAAGGCGGCGGTGCAGGCCAGTGACTATCTGTTCATTTGCGTCGGCACCCCCGCCGGCAGCGATGGCTCGGCCGACATGAGCTATGTATTGCAGGTGGCGACGTCCATTGCCCGCTACATGACCAGCCGCAAGGTGGTGATTACCAAGTCCACGGTGCCCGTGGGTACCGCCGACAAGGTACGCCAGCACATTGCCGATGCACTTGAGTCCCAGGGTCGCAACATCCCCATCGAAGTCGCCTCCAACCCGGAGTTCCTCAAGGAAGGCTCCGCGGTGGCGGACTGCCAGAGCCCCGACCGCATCATCATCGGCACCGACTCCGGCAAAGTGCTGGAAGAGTTGCGGCGCATGTACCAGGCGTTCAACCGTAACCACGAAAAAATCATGCACATGGATCCGCGCAGCGCAGAAATGACCAAGCTCGCGGCCAACGCCATGCTCGCCACCAAAATCAGCTTCATGAACGAGATGGCCACCATCGCCGAGGCGGTACGCGCGGACATCGAGCTGGTGCGCCGGGGCATGGGCGCGGACCCGCGCATCGGCTACCACTTCATCTACCCCGGCTGCGGCTACGGCGGCTCCTGCTTCCCCAAGGACGTGCGTGCGCTCAAGCACCTGGCCGAGCAGCACGGCCACCGCGCCAACATCCTCACCTCGGTACACGACACCAACCAGCGGCAAAAGAACAAGCTGGCGGAGCGGGTCATGGCGCGGCTGGGCTCCGACCTGTCCGGCAAGACCATCGCCGTCTGGGGCCTGTCCTTCAAACCCAACACCGACGACATGCGTGAGGCGCCCAGCCGCTATCTGCTGGAGGGCATCTGGTCCTACGGCGGCAAGGTGCGGGCGTTTGACCCCCAGGCCATGGCAGCCTGCCGGGAAATCTACGGCGAGCGCGACGACCTGATTCTTTGCGAGCACAAGGAAGACGCCCTCGAGGGCGCCGACGCCCTGGTCATCTGCACCGAGTGGAAGGCCTTCTGGTCACCGGATTTCGAGCTGATCAAGCGCGAACTCAGTCAGCCGCTGATTTTTGATGGCCGCAACCTGTACAACCCGGCGCAGATGGAGGAATTGGGCATCGAGTACTACGGCATCGGCCGCGGCCGCTCCCTGGTGGCGGCGGCATGAGTACGGAAATAACCCTGGGCTGGCGGGAATGGTTGGGCCTGCCCGACCTCGGCATTGACCGGATCAAGGCCAAGGTGGACACCGGCGCCCGCACCAGTGCCCTGCACGCCTTCTACGTTGAACCCTTCGAGCGCGACGGCGAGCCCTGGGTCCGCTTCGGCATCCACCCGCAACAGGGCAACACCACCCGGGCAGTGGACTGCGAAGCCCGGGTGCTGGACCAGCGCCAGGTCACAGACTCCGGCGGCCATCGGGAAACCCGGTATGTCATCAACACCACCGTCGCCCTGGGCAGCGAGAGCTTTGAGGCGGAAATGACCCTCACCGACCGCGAAACCATGCGTTTCCGGATGCTGCTGGGCCGCACCGCCATGCGCGGCCGTTGCCTGGTCGATCCGGGGCGCTCCTACCTGCTGGGCAAGCAAGCACGTTGAGCGATACCGATACTCCAAAGCAGGCAAACAGCAAGAAGCTCGTGATTGGGGGCCAGGAAATCCTGCCCGGCGAACGCAAGGTGATCGACATCCCCGTCGCCCCCACCTACACCCATGACAACCTGTCCATCAGCCTCCAGGTGGTGCGCGGCAAGCGCCCGGGCCCGATCATTTTTGTGTGCGCGGCGATCCACGGCGATGAGATCAACGGCGTGGAGATCATCCGCCGCCTGCTCAAGGACCCGCACCTGGAGCGCATCCGCGGTACCGTGATCGCCATTCCCATCGTCAATATCTACGGCTTCATCAACCACACCCGCTACCTGCCCGACGGCCGCGACCTCAACCGCTCCTTCCCCGGCTCCACCCGCGGCTCCCTCACCGGGCGCATCGCGCACACGTTCCTGCAGGAAGTTGTGGTCAAGTGCAGCCACGGTATCGACCTGCACACCGGCGCCCGCCATCGCAGCAACTTCCCCCAGATCCGCGCCAACCTGGAAGACCCGCAGGTGCTGGGAATGACCGAGGCCTTCGGCGCCCCCATCGCCATCGACGCCAAGCTCCGCGACGGTTCCCTGCGCCAGGCTGCCGGCGACCTCGGGGTGCCGGTGCTGTTGTACGAGTCCTGCGAGGCCCTGCGCTTCGACGAGATCTACATCCGCGCCGGGGTCAAGGGCGTGCTCAACGTGATGCGCCATATCGGCATGCTGCGCCGCAGCCGCGCCCGGGTGAAACCCCCGATCATCAGCCGCAACACCCACTGGATCCGCGCCCCGGAAAGCGGCATCCTGCGGGTGCTGGTGCCGCTGGGGGCGGAGGTCTACAAGGACCAGACCATTGCCTTGATCGCCGACCCGATGGGCACCAGCGAAACCGATGTCATCGCCGACAGCCACGGCATCGTCGTCGGGCGCACCAATCTGCCGCTGGCCTACGAGGGCGATGCCCTGTTCCATCTCGCGGAGATCGGGTCCAAGGCCAACTGGGAGGTGGACGAGTTCCACGAGTCCCATGAGCCGGATGCTTCGGAGCTGGATCCGGATGATTTGAGTTCGGCGCCGATAGCGATTTGACGGGATGCCGGTGCCGTTGGTGCTTCGATCGGGGCGCCGCCAGGGCCGTGGACTTTTACGGTGCTTCGGTCGAGGCGCGGGCGCGGCCGCGGTTAGGGCCTGTCAGGACCCGCTCAAGCCTTCCATGGTCGCTTGTGCCTCGACTTCCTGTCTCGGACAGTCCTGACAGGCCCTAACCGCGTCCCCACCCTCCCTGCCAGCGAATGGCTGCTTACCCGTCAACACCCGCCGACCACGGCTTGCCGTGAACTCCTTCGTACCGCTCCGAGGTGCCAACACAATGTCCTCGCTGCAAGCTCCCCATCGGAGTCTGCATTTCCACCGCCGAAAAAGATCCTGAAGCCAGATCGTTCCCAGGGAGGTGCCAGTCCCTGAAGCCCTCCCGGGACTGTCCGAGACATGGATGTCGAGGCACAAGCGACCATGGAGAGCCCACCCCGCTTTATCGGGTGTGGCTAGAGCGGGTCCCGGGAGGGCTTCAGGGACTGCCACCGGAACTCGAAAGAAGCCCCCGTTCAAAGCCGCCGATCGAAGTCAACCGGAGGAACTGGGGGAACAGCAGCCGCTGAAGCTCAGCGGTATTCCTGCTAGAATCCGCCCACATTTTCACCACCACGGACACGAATTCCTAATGGCACAGTACGTCTACACCATGAACCGCGTCGGCAAGGTCGTGCCGCCGAAGAAGAAAATCCTCGAGGACATCTCCCTGTCGTTTTTCCCCGGCGCCAAGATCGGCGTGCTGGGGCTGAACGGCTCGGGCAAGTCCACCCTGCTGCGGATCATGGCGGGAATTGACACCGACATCCTCGGCGAGGCGCGGCCGCAGCCGGGGATCAAGATCGGCTACCTGCCGCAGGAGCCGCAGCTGAATCCGGACAAGGATGTGCGCGGCAATGTCGAGGAGGGGCTGCAGGACGCGATTGATGCGCTGGCGGGGCTGGACCAGGTCTATGCCGCCTATGCCGAGCCGGATGCGGACTTTGACGCCCTGGCCAAGGAGCAGGCGCGGCTGGAGGACGTTATCCAGGCCACGGACGCCCACAACCTGGAGCACAAGCTGGAAGTGGCGGCGGATGCGCTGCGGCTGCCGCCCTGGGAAGCGGACGTGAATACCCTGTCCGGGGGCGAGCTGCGCCGGGTGGCGCTGTGCCGGCTGCTGCTGTCGGCGCCGGACATGCTGTTGCTGGACGAGCCCACCAACCACCTGGACGCGGAAAGCGTGGCCTGGCTGGAGACCTTCCTGCACGATTTCCCGGGTACGGTGGTGGCGATCACCCACGACCGCTACTTCCTCGACAACGCTGCCGGCTGGATCCTGGAACTGGATCGGGGCCGCGGCATTCCCTACGAGGGCAACTACTCGGACTGGCTGGAGGCCAAGGAAGCGCGCCTGGAACAGGAAAAGCGCTCGGAGGCTTCGCACCAGAAGGCGATCAAGTCGGAACTGGAGTGGGTGCGCAGCAATCCCAAGGGCCGCCAGGCCAAGAGCAAGGCCCGCCTGCAGCGCTTTGACGAGCTGCAGTCGCAGGAATTCCAGGCCCGCAACGAGACCAACGAGATCTACATTCCGCCGGGGCCGCGGCTGGGGGACAAGGTCATCGAGGTGCACAACCTGAAAAAGACCTTTGGCGACCGGCTGCTGTTCGACAATGTCAGCTTCACCGTGCCCAAGGGCAGCATTGTCGGCATCATTGGCGCCAACGGCATGGGCAAGTCCACCCTGTTCAAGATCCTGATGGGGAAAGAGCAGGCCGATGGTGGTGAGGTAGTGGTCGGCGAAACCGTGCAGCTGGGCTACGTGGACCAGTCCCGGGATGACCTGGATGGCAGCAAGACGGTCTGGGAAGAAGTCTCCGGCGGCCACGATATCCTCCGCATCGGCAACTATGAGGTGAACTCGCGCTCCTATGTCGGGCGCTTCAACTTCAAGGGCTCGGACCAGCAGAAGTTCGTCAAGGACCTGTCCGGCGGCGAGCGCAACCGCCTGCACCTGGCCAAATTGCTGCAGCAGGGCGCCAATGTGCTGCTGCTGGACGAGCCGACCAATGACCTGGACGTGGAAACCCTGCGCGCGCTGGAAGAGGCCCTGCTGACTTTCCCGGGCAGCGCCATGGTCATCTCCCACGATCGATGGTTCCTGGACCGCATCGCCACCCATATCCTCGCCTATGAAGATGACGGCAGCGTGGTCTTCCACGAGGGCAACTTCAGCGACTACGAGGAAGACCGCAAGGCACGCCTCGGCGCGGCGGCGGCCCAGCCCCACCGGGTGAAATACCGCAAGCTGAAAACCTGAAGGCAAAACTGTAGGAGCGCGGTCCCCGCGCGATGGGTTTTCGCCCGCGGAGCGGGCTCCCACGTGGAATTGGCAATTTTCACCCGTAGGAGCGCGGTCTCCGCGCGATGGGTTTTCGCCCGCGGAGCGGGCTCCCACGTGGAATTGGCAATTTTCGCCCGTAGGAGCGCGGTCCCCGCGCGATGGGTTTTCGCCCGCGGAGCGGGCTCCCACGTGGAATTGGCAATTTTCACCCGTAGGAGCGCGGTCTCCGCGCGATGGGTTTTCGCCCGCGGAGCGGGCTCCCACGTGGAATTGGCAATTTTCGCCCGTAGGAGCGCGGTCCCCGCGCGATGGGTTTTCGCCCGCGGAGCGGGCTCCCACGTGGAATTGGCAATTTTCACCCGTAGGAGCGCGGTCTCCGCGCGATGGGTTTTCGCCCGCGGAGCGGGCTCCCACGTGGAATTGGCAATTTTCGCCCGTAGGAGCGCGGTCCCCGCGCGATGGGTTTTCGCCCGCGGAGCGGGCTCCCACGTGGAATTGGCAATTTTCACCCGTAGGAGCGCGGTCTCCGCGCGATGGGTTTTCGCCCGCGGAGCGGGCTCCCACAAGTAGCGGAGCGGGCTCCCACAAGTAGCGGAGCGGGCTCCCGGGCTCCCACATGGAATTGGCAGCGGGGCGGCGCTATTATGCACTGTGGAATAACCGAAAGAGTAAACCGATGCCCGAATCCCGCAGCGAACATCAGGATTTCACCCATGTCCGCATCGACCTGCCGGTGGAAGTGCAGCAGGGTGGCAGTGTCTGGCACCAGCGCCTGGTCGATATTTCCCTGGGCGGCGCCGCCACCGATCAGCCCGATGTCTGGGACGCCCAGTACAACGAACCCTTCACCCTGCTGATCGACACCGGCGCGCCGGAGCCGCTGGAACTGCACGCCTGGCTGCAGAGTGTCGACAACAAACGCCTCGGGTTTACCGTCGAACACGTGGACCGGGAAAATATCGCGCCCCTGCTGGCCCTGTTGCAGGCCCACATGGACAACCCGGATGTCCTCGACGCGGAGATGAAGCGGCTGGAATAGCGACGGGCGCGCTTCGCGCCCCCGGCCACCGCCAAGCGTCTACAGCAGGAAGTAGGCAGCGGCGGCAGCGATCACCACCACTGCGCCAATGAGCAGCGGCAGCCTGGAACCGCTCGCCTTGGCAGCACTGGCTTTGGCACCACCCGCGGCGCTGTTGCCGCCCTTGGCGGGTGCGCTGCCGGAGGCCGGCGCGTTGGCGCTGCCCCGGAACACCAGGTTGACGTTGCCCAGGCGTATCTGGTCGCCGTCGCCGAGATAGGCGGTCAGGCGTTTTTCCCCATTCACGAAGATGCCGTTGGCAGACACCAGGTTGACCAGGCGCCAGCGACCGCCCTGGTGGATCAGCTGGGCGTGGCGGGCGGAGACACTGGGCTCGTCGAGCATGATCTCGCAGCTGTCCTCGCGGCCGATTTCCCACACGTCCGGGTCGCCGCTCGCACCCGGCTCCAGCTCCATGACATCCGCCGCCGCGCCGTCGCGCACAACAATAAGATGAGGCAGATCGGAGGAGCGCCCCACATCCGCCGCAGCCGTCTCTGCCACAGAATCCATGGACAGGAACTGGGTGTGCTCGCCGGTGCCGCCCTCAGTCCAGCTTCCCGGAAGATCGGGACTAACCGACGCGGGCCTGGGCGGCGGCTCTGGGGCGGGAGCCGCAGCAGGAGCCGGTGCGGGCTCGGGGGCGGGTGCTGGAGCGGGCGGTGGCGCAGCTTCGGCTGCAAGCGGCGTGACCACGGTAGCGTCATCGCCCAGCGGGGCAACCACTGTGGCGTCGCCGTCAGCCGCTGCCGGTGCCGCCCCTTCCACCACAACCCGGAATTTGTATTTGTCGAACTGGATATCGTCGCTGTGCTTGAGTTCTACCGACCCGACCAGGCGCAGCCCGTTGACCAGGGTGCCATTGGCGGAGCCCATGTCCTCAAGCAGCAGCTTGTTATCCTCGACCCGCAGCACCGCGTGGTTGCGGGATACCCGAGGGTCTGCAATTGTAATCTCGCAATCGTCGGTGCGCCCGACCCGCATTTCACCCGCCAGGGCGTGCTCCGTGCCGTCCTGCGCCACCAGTGTGGCAGTGAATTCAGCCGTCATACCTAACTCCCCCAGGCCCCGACAAAGGGACCGAATACAAACCATGCCGCTGCGGCGGACACCGCCAGCAGGGCAATCAGCGCCAGAGTCAAAATGCGCCGGCGCCGTTTTTTCGCTGGCAGTTCCAGCGCGACCCGACGCAGCTCGGACATTTCATCTGCCGACATCATCTGGGTGGCCTCGGGCGCCCTGGGGGCGACCCGCGCCCTCCTCGGTGCCGGCGCCGCGGCGGCTGGCGCATCATCCGCCACCGGCAAACCTGGCTGCACCAGCTCCGGCAGACCATGGTAATCGCCGGTGGCGGGATCATACCGCCAGACCACGTTGGGCTCCATAGCCGTGTCGTCCCCGGCCTCGGGTTCAGGCTGAGACCCGTTGCCGGCCCACTGCACCAGAACAACCGTGACGTTGTCGCGGCCACCGTTGCTCACCGCCGTCTGCACCAGTTGCTGACAGCGCTGCTCCAGGGGCTGGTCCTGAGCCAGGATTGCCGCCAGGCGGTCACAGTCAATGACGTCGCTGAGGCCGTCGCTACAGAGGACCAGAATATCATCCGCCTGGAGCTGGCCCCTGTTGCTGCCAACCCGCAGCTTGTCCTCGTCCTGCAGACCAATCGCCTGCACGATGACATTCTTGCGCGGGTGGTGGCGCGCCTCGGCGAAGGTGATCTGCCCCTTCTCCAGCAGTGCTTCCACATAGGAGTGGTCGCGGGTCAGCAATTTCAGCTGCCCGTCCCAGAGGTAGGCGCGGCTGTCACCTACCCAGGCCAGTTCATAGCGTGGCCCGTCGAATTGGGCCGCGACCACGGTGGTAGCCATGCCCGCCTTGCCGCGGCCGGCGGCGACCGCGTCGCGCACCTCCAGATTGGCGCTGCGAATGGCGCCCTCGAGATCGCCAATGCCGTGCACATCCCGCGCCAGTACCTCGCAGGTTACCAGGCTGGCGACCTCACCTGCCTGATGGCCGCCGACACCGTCAGCCACCACCATCAGACCCAGCGCATCGTCGACAAAGAATGCGTCTTCGTTGTGCTCGCGCCGACCGACGTCGGTAGCGCCGCAAGTCAGCCAGCGGGCATCCGCCTGTTGCTTCATAGGGCTCCCATCAACTGCCTTGCCAGTACCGCGAACTGCTGCGGTACAAAGCGATTTTCATCCTCCACTGAAGCATACAGGGCATCGAGACGTGGCTTCAGCCGTTCCGCATCACCCAGCGACAGGGACAGGGTCTCGACCGCCAGGAACGCCTGCTCGGCGGCGGTGAAATGGCGGAAGCGCTCGGCGGCAGACTGGGCCAGCAATTCCCGGCGCAGTTGCCGCTGCTGCTCTGGACCGTACTCGCCCTTGCTGAGTTGATCCACCAGCGGCTCCAGACGCGCGTGCAGGGCGCGGGCAGCGCTCACCACCCGCTCCCGGGACTGCAGCGAGGCCTGGTGCAGGGCATTGAGATCACTGCGCAGGCCCGCAACGTCGCCCGGGGAGAGAGTTTCCAGCACCGCCAGCAACAGCACCAGGCTGGCGTCATTGAGTCGCGCGGTTCCCGGCGGCAGCCGGTCGGGCTCCTGCGACCAGCGCAGGTCATCCATGGGATGGTGGCACGCGTGGCACTGGAAGAACGACAGCTCGGGCACCAGGCTGGGCTGTGTGAACCATTCTTCCTGCAGCAGCTCCAGGGTGTGCATGCCGGTGACCGCGAGCCCCGCCAGCCACATGTTGACCGAGGCGATGTAGGGCTTGCGCTCACGGTAGTCCGCGTCCGCCTCATAGTGGGCGGGCTGGTTGACGGTGAAGGTCTCCAGCTCGAAGGCCAGCCGCGGGTGGCCGGCGCCCATGATCTCGTGGGTGGCAAACTTGTCCCTGGTTCCCAGGTGGCAGGACAGGCACAGCCGCGCCCGGGCCATCGGGTCCTCGGTGGGGTACATCCCCTGGGCGATGTTGTCGGCGTGGCTGGTGGTGGTCTCGGCATGGGACTCCAGCCAGCGTCCGCCGCCGCCGTGACAGGCCTCGCAGCCGACGCCGTCGGAAATCTGGAAGCGGCGGCCGCGGCTGTCGGCGGGCACGTTGTCCGCGTGGCAGTCCAGGCAGATTTTCGCCCCCTGGGCGCTGGGCAGGCCGAGTTTGTCGGCGATGGCCTGGGACTGGGCAGTCTGCAGGGTTCGGTAGGCCCGGGAGTGGTAATCCTGGCGCAGCCAGACCCGGTACTCATTGAGCCAGACATTGGATTCCGGATCGGCACTCACCTTGCCGTGACAGACACTGGTGGCACAGCTGGCGACACCCTGGTGGATGTCGGCGCCCTCCTCCGGCAACGGCTGGGCGTGGGCAGTGCCTGCGGCAATACCCAGCAGCAGCGCCAGTGCGGTCAGTTTTCTACGAACCATGGCTTGCCATCTTTGTCAGTGAAGAGTTTGCGCATTTCGTCCAGGTTCAGCGGCCGCGCGCCAATACGGCCGAATACTGCCACCTGGCCACCGGTTTCGTCCACGCCGCGATCGCGCTCCAGGCCCCGGCTCAGGGACAGCGCCGGAGAACTGGTCGGGTAGCTGGCGATCAACTGCGGCGCGGGCTGCGGCGAGAAACCGTAGAACTTGGGCTGGCTCGACGGCGAGAACAGCTGGACAACCTTGAGCCCGCCGGCACCATCCGCGACATAGGCGAACAGCGAGGCGTTGGTGGCGCCGACCGCCACGTCATGGGCGTCGACCAGGCCCTCACTGAAGGTCTGCAGCAGGCGTATCCGGTCGGGCCGCGTGATATCGACAATGGCCATGCCCTCGCGGCCCGCCGCGACATAGGCATAGGTGCGCGCCAGGTGCAGGCGCCGCGCCTGATCCAGGGGAATGGTGTTGTCCGCGACCAGTACCGGCGCCTCGGGGTTGGTGACGTCGATGGTCTTGAGGCCGTCGGCATCGGTGACGAACAGGTAGCGGAACTGCAGGGCCACGGAGTGACCGCGGTGCAGCGGGACGACATCCACCAGCCGCGGCTGCAGGGGCTGGTCCAGGTTCACCACCACCAGGCCTGCGTCGGCGACGATATAGGCGTAGTAGCCCCCCAGCACCATGTGCCGGGCGCCGTCGAGCACGCCGTTCTCGTTCCAGGTGAGGTCGCGTTCCAGGAAGTTGTTGCGCGGCTCGCCGTCGGACAGGGTGTTGACGTCGGTGAGTATCAGGCCCTCCTCGGTATCGGTGATCAGCACGTAGTTGTAGATCGGATGGAAGGGCTGCTCCAGGTTGACATCCCGCATCAGCTCACCCTCGTTGCGATCGGGGTGGATGGGCTGGTTGGTCGGCAGCACCACACAGGTCGCGTTGCTGCTGGGGATGCGGGTGTCGTGGCCCAGGGCGCTGAAGGGCGCGGTGATGACCCGCTGGGAAATACCCTTGTTGGCGATGCCGGCGATGTCGTATACGCGCATGCCCCTGTCGCCCTCGGCGACAAACAGGTACTCGCCGCGATGCTGGACACAGGACGCCGGGCCGGTGCTGTGCGGATAGCCGTGCAGCAGTTGCCGGTCATTGCCCTGATGCTCGGCAAACCAGTCCGGGTAGGCGTAGCGGTGCAGGTAGGAGCCTATGACCGCCTGGGGCTCATCCCACTCGGTCACCTGCACCCCGGTGACGTGCTCTTCCCCGCCGACCCAGGCGTAGTAACCCACCAGGTTGACGAAGCCGGTGCCGTACATCAGCAGCTGCGCCATGATCGCGTTGTTGTCGTTGTTCTTCGACAGGTGGCAGTCCTCGCAGTCCTTGGTCTCGGTCTTGCGCACGGTGTGGGCGAAGTGCGGGTTGAAGGCCTGGGAGCTGTAGCCACTGGCGGCGATGGGCGGCTGCTGGATGTAGATCTTCTCGCGGTTGGCGTTGGTGGAGGACAGCACCAGCGCCGAGGTGGAGCGCACCGGCGCGATCTTGCCGCCCTTGGCGGCCTCGCGGCGACCCAGCAGGAACATCTGGTCCCTGGACACCTGCGGGTTGTAGGTGGCCCAGTTGCGCGAGTAGCCACCCTCGTAGTGCTTGCGCTCGGTCTTGTAGTTGGCCTCGATCGGCAGGTGGCAGCCGGCGCAGCTGGTAGTCCAGGAGGTGTGGCAGGTATAGCACTCCATGTCCTCGTTGCTGTGGGCCAGGTTGTCGCTGTCGACATCCAGGCCGAAATCCTGCTCCGCCGTGTCCCTGCTCATCAGCTTGGCCCGGGCAGCTTTCTCGTTGTAGCCGGTGTGGGCCGGGTCCACCGTATCCTTCACCAGGCTCATCTCCCACTCCAGGTCGGGGTCGAGCACCGAGCGCTGGACTAGGGTGTTGCCGTTCCACTCGAAGCGCAGGCGCCCGTCCGGATTGCGGATGGCGCCGAGGTCGGTGCCGCCATCGAGGGCGGCGGGGCCGGAAGTGAACAGGTTGGGATAGGCCGTGGCGGAGCCGTGGCAATCCTTGCAGTCGATCTCCACCGCGGCGGCCACTTCACCGTAGATGTGGCCGTTGCCGTGGTTGTCCTGGGCAAAGTGGCAGTCGACGCAGTGCATGCCCTTGTCCAGGTGAATGGAGGACATGTGCACGGCTTTCTGGAACTTGTCAGGATCGGTGTCCTCGACCACGTCCCCCTCCGCATCCAGCAGGTTGCCGGTGCGGTCCCGCTTGAACACGGCGCGGAAGTTCCAGCCGTGGCCGTGATAGTCGGCAAACTGGGTGTCGGTCAGGGTCGGGTTCAGCTCGGACACCTTTTCCAGAAAGTCCACGTCCGCCCACTTGCCCCGCGGTGCGGCGCCCTCCGGGTTGCGTTCCAGCACCGAGACCTGCTCTTCATGGGTCGGGTACACCTGCTCCTCCGGCCACATGGACGGCGCGTCGGACTCGTAGTCCCACATGGTGTAGCCGAGGAAGCTGTTGACGAACATATTGGGCTGGTGCATGTGGCAGGACATGCACTGGGCGGTGGGGATGGCACGGGTGAAGGCGTGCTTCAGCGGGTGCCCCTTGCGATCCTTGGGGATGGTCGGGTCCACGGTCCGGGATTTGCCGGTATGACCAAACTCGGCGTACTGGCCGGAGTGGCGCGGGTCACGATCGTTGGCGTAGATCACGTGGCAGGCGGCGCAGCCCGACTGGCGGTAGTCCCCGGGCTGGTCATTGGTGCCGAGAAACCAGGTGTGGGGGTCATTCAGGCGGGTCTTGGTGATGTTGATCACCGGCACCGAGATCCGCGCACCGGTACCGGGGCCGCGGTTGGACTGGCGGAAATCGGGCCGGCCGGGTTCCTCGAGCCGCTGCAGCTGGCCCAGGGCATTGGGCAGGCCGGTCTCCGGGAACAGGTTGGTGATATTGCGGCCGCCGCGCTCGAACACGCGGAAGATATCCCCGGGCTTGATGGTCTCCCAGGCTGGCAGCGGGTACAGCTCGGGCAGAATGCTGGCCATGGTCATTTCGGCGGTAGGTTGCACCGGGCCGGGGATCATCGCCGGCTCCCCTTCGCGGGTGTAGGCCTCGCCGAGGATATAGCGCTTGTAGGGCAGGATGCCGTTGTTGTAGGCGGCGCCGCCCCAGAGCATGGCCGAGGTCGCCATCAGGCTGCGCTCCGCCGCCTCGATGATCGGCAGGTGACAGGCGCCGCAGGCCTCGCGGGCAATGCGGTAGTCCGACGGATTGACAAAGCGGGTGAACTCCGGGCTCTCCCGGTTCAGCAGGGTGTAGGTACGCTCGGGGTTGGCGCTGGAGGGGTAGTGCCAGGACTCCGGGTAGCGCGGCAGCACGTGGGCCTGCTCCATGACCGCCAGGTAGGCCGGATCCTCAATCCCGTCGCCGCTGGTGCGCCGTACCTTGGCGTCGCCGCCATGGCAATCGGTGCAACCCAGCTTGACCGCCGGGTTCGCGTGCATGGTTTTCTCATCGGTTTGCGTATGGCAGGTGACGCAGCCCGCGGATTTCGCCTCCATCTGCGCATTGCTCTGGCTGGCCGGGGCGTCGGGCGCCGTCACATGGTCACGTTCCACCGCTTCTTCGCCGGCAGCCCCCAGGGCCAGGCTCACGGGTAGCACCAGCAGTGCCGCCAGCAGGCCCGCCGCCCAGCAGTGAATGGGCTTGTGGAAAGGTCGAGTGTGATCAGATGTGCTCATAACGGCCACTCAGAATGTCAGTATTACGTTGCACAAAAGGGAGTACGGGTCTTCATCGCCAAACAGGTCCTGGTAGCCTTCGCCGGACAGCAGCTGGGCATAGGACAGGCGCACCACCACGTTCTGGCTCATGAACGGACGCCAGATCACCGCCGCGGAGAGATCGATGCCAATTTCGTTGTCGACATTGGGCTGCTGCCGCGCCAGTTCCAGCACTTCGGTTTCGGCGAAGGCCAGGTAGTTGGCGTTGAAGGACAGGCGCAGCTCGGGCAGCAGGTCCATGTCCACCCCGCCGCCGAGCAAAAACACGCCCGGGTTGGTGAAGTTGGACTGGCCGTGTTCCTTGGAGGAGCGCAGGGAGTTCAGCACTCCGTTGCGCTGGGACAGGGCCACCCGGCCGCCACCGATCAGCGGCAGACCCTGGCGAATGTAGTAGCTGGTATCGGCGCCGGCGAACTGCGGGTTCTCGAAGATGGCGTCGAAGCCGGTGCTCTTGCCGTCAAAGGGGTCGTCGTCGCCGCTGCCATAGAGGAAGGACAGGCGCGCGCGAATCCAGTCGAAGTCCATGGACGGTTCCGCGGCGATGAAGAAGGCCTCGATATCCGACTTACGGCCACTGAATACCGCGTCCTTCTCCTCGCCCAGGGCGACATAGAAGGACGTGGTCAGGTTCACGCGGCCGAAGTGGCCGTCGCCGTTATAGCCCAGGTAGTACACATCGTATTCCCGCAGCCGCTCCTCACCGATCGAGGCCGGACGCTGGATAAACTCATTGGTGTCGTAGAACACCTCGTCTTCACGGTTGCGGTTGTAGATCAGGCTGGCCTGGGAGAAGAAACCCAGTTTCGGGAAGTCCTGCCAGTACACGTTGGCAACGAACACGTCGTCGTCGCGCAGGCTCTCGCTGACGTCGTTGAGGCCGCTGTTGGTATCCTTCTCCATGCGCCGGAACCAGGCCAGGTTGTACTGGAACTGGTTGTTGTCGCGGGTGCCGAACAGGCGCACGCCGAAGGGCGCGTCCTGGAACAGGAAGCCGCGGAAGTCGCTGGAGAAGGGCTGGATCCCGACCCGTATCGAGTCGAAGTCGTAGCGGTCCGACACGTCCCGCAGGTGTTTGTCGACAAACGCGGCCTGGATGCCGACATGGTTGTCGTTGCGGGTGCGACCTTCGCCGGGGTCCGCGTTTACACCCAGGATTTCATCGAGCTCGGTGTAGTTGTAGTTGAACACCGGGGTAAAGCGGTATTCCCAGTCCGGCGGGCGGAACACGGTATCGCCCTTGTAGTAGACCAGCTCCACCGCCAGGTTCTGGTTGAACAGATACTGATCGGTGGCTCCCAGCACATCCAGAGACCCCGGGCCACCGGTGCCCTGGCCACCGACCGGGGTCGGCACCTGGCGCAGTTCCAGCACCGAGTCGGAAATGGCGGTAACGTTGAAAAACCAGTCATCGTGGATGGGCTTGTCGCCCTTGATCGTATTCTGGTTGTAGGGGTCCCACCACTTGTCTTCGTAGCCGAGGCTGTCGACGATGCGCCAGCGGTCGGGAATGGGCACCAGCTCCACATACTGCTCGGCGGTGGGCCGCGGAATGGAGGAGTAGCGGCGCGGCAGTACCGTGCGCGGGGCCGCTGCCACCGGCACTTCGCGCAGCACCTCACCGGTCTCCTCGTCGACGGTCACTTCCCGGTAGGTACAGTCACGGTTGGAGCCACCGGCGCGGCGCCGGGTGCTGCGGCCGCGGTCGCGCGGATCCAGGTCGTCACAGTAGACCAGGTCGGGCTCGGGCGCCTGGGCCCAGGCGACTCCGGGAGACACCGTGACTCCCAGCAACAGCACCAGGCCCAGGGCGGAGCAGCCCGCCGTAGCGGGCACAGTCAGTGATGGATGCTTGGCCATAGCGCTCACTTCCCTGCACACACTTGCTGTGCGTCGCTGTTGATGAACGGCGTCTGCGGGCACTGGATATAGCGCAGGCGCCCCCCCCCGGGCGTCAGCTGGTCGGCGCGAATCTCCGGCGGTGCGTTGTTGATGCTGCCGCCGAGGGCCTCCCCGGCCTCGTGCACGCCGAGGAAGGAGATCATGTCGTCCTGTTCGATGCCGTCACCGGACACGCCGATGCCGCCGATGAGCGTGTCGCCGCGGTACACCGGCACGCTGCCGGGAAATATCTGGATGCCGTTGGCTATCCGCGGCTGGGCCGACTGGGCGCAGTTGGCGCCGACGTCGGTGTCGCTCAGGCCCGCGACAAAGGCAATGTGGTCGACAATACTGTTGAAGGACAGGTCCAGCTGCAGCCCGGTGGAGAACACGCTCCACTCGCTGTCGTAGGGCTTGCTGAAGGGGCCGTGGGGATTGCCGATGATGCCGTCCGGGTAGAACGGCCGCGACAGGTTGCCGCCGGAGCGGTCGGCAAAGGCGGTGCCGTCGGTGAGCGCCTGGGGGCCGATAAACAGCTGGGCGGCATCCACATAGTCGCCGATATTCACCGTGGCCGCGGGGCTCAGGTCCGGGTTCCGGTACTGGGTCTGGGTGGTGATGCCGCGGAGGAAATCCGCCGCATCCCGGGACGAGAACAGCACTGCGGTGCGGGCCTTCTGCAGGGACACGTCGGCGCCGAATACGGGGGCATCGCGGGTGCGCAGTATGCCGAGGATGACGCCGCGGCTGTCGACCACGGACACGGTGACCCGCGCCGGGGTCCCCACCGGCCGGCGGATCTGGGCGCGGGCGCGGTTGGCGACGCCAATCGCGCTGGTCAGCAGCTGCCGCACTTCCGCTGCGCTGAAAGCCCCCTCGCCGAGTGCAGCGCCATCGGTGCCGGCCCGGGGCGGGAAGCGGTTGTTGTTGCCGCCGTCGACAAACACGAAGGCGTCCAGACCGGGGAAATCGGTGGCCGGGCGCACGCCGGACCCGGGCTGGCCAAAGGCGGTGCCGCGGCGGACCTCGCCACTGCTGTAGCCACGCACCGCCAGCAACTCACCCGCCGCCACCAGGCTGGCAAAGCCGGGAGCCTGGGCCGGATCCGCCGGCAGGTCTGCCAGGTCCACATCACTGAAGCGGAATACCTTGCCCTCCACGGTAATGCGCTCGGCCCGGCGATCCGGCGGTGCGATAAAGCCGAAGCTGGCGGCCAGCGCGATCTGCTCGTCGACGTCCACATCGCTGTCCAGCAGGCTCTTGTCGATGCTGTAGCGGCCGTCGGCGATCACCCCGACCCCGCCCACTGGCGTGCCGCCCTTGTACAGGGGGAAGCCGCCGGGATCCGCCGCCAGGCCCAGGGGCGAGCGGCGCGGGCCGACGCCGGTGGCGACGCCGCCGAGGGTAAAGTCGGAGCAGGCCAGCTGGCTGAACTGCACGCCAAACAGCGGCCCCCCCGGCTGGTTGCGCTCGCCGGGGTTGAAGTGCTCCTGCACGATCTGGTTCGCGGTGCGGGTAGTAAAGGCGTTGCCTTCGCTGGACAGATAGGCGCCGGTGATCGCCTTGGCAATCGCTGCCAGCGCATCTCCACCCACCGCCACCGGCAGAATTACCCCCTCAAGGCCGGCGCTGACCTGCACCGGGAAGTCGGTCGCCAGCTGCACGTCATTGGCGGCGCCGACACCCGCCATCCGGTATACCGCCAGCACGTTGCCCACGCGGTCGACCACCGCGATGGTGGCGGCGGCCCCCAGGGCCTCGGCCTGGTGCACGCCCTGGGCCAGCACCCGGCGCACCTCGTCCGCCGCGAGAAAGCTGCTGGCGCTGGCGCACTGGCCCTCGCAGGGCGCATCGTCCGGCGCGCGATCCGGTGAACTGCCCTCGGTGCTGCCACCGCCGCCACCGCCGCCGCAGGCCGCAACCGCGGCGATACCAAAAATACAGATCAGCTGCCGCATCATGGCGCTCCCCCCTGCAGTAGTGCGCTATCGCGCGCCAGCCGGGACAGGGTGCCCCCGTCCGGATGGAAGGCGTGGCAGCTCACACAATCCAGAGTCGCCGCGCCCTGGTCGTCGGCGTGACAGGCAAGACAGTTGTCCTGGTTGGGCATGAGAATATCCTCCGCCGCATTCGACGTTGAGGCTTCGTGACAGGTCTCACAGACCTGGTCCGGGTTGTCCGCTGCCTGGCTCTGGTGGCTGTGGTGATCAAACCGGGCCTGGGGATACCAGTCGCCGGTCAGGCGGATAGGCTGTACAAACCAGCGGTCATTGATGTCAGCGAGCCCCGTCTCCAGCACTTCGTGGCAGGTGATGCAGCCGGTGTTGGCAAACTGGTACTCCGCTTCCTTGAGCGCCTCGGCGCGACCGCATTCGAGGCCGCTGCCCTCGCAGCTGGCGGCGGAGTCACGCTTGCCGGGCACCCGCCGCGGTTTCTCCGCCGCGCGCTGGCGGCGCAGTTCCGGGTCGGTGAATTCGCGGATGAAGTGCGCCTCCATGGCGACGATCGCCGCCCGCAGGTCGCCGTGGGGCAGCTCCAGCTCGGGCTCGAAAATATCGAAGCTCAGGCCGTGACAACTGCGGCAGTGGGCGTCCATGGTGATCGGTTCAAAGTGCTCGCCGTCATCCTTCAGGGTGTGGCAGCTGGCACATTCCAGCGCTGCTCCGGTGCCCTCGTGCTGCACCTTGGCCGGGTCCAGGTGCACTTCGTGGGTAAACTTGAGATTGGACGCTTCCTGCAGCGGTTCGGCGCCCGGACGCTCCCGGCGCACCTCCCAGCCGTGGGCGGCGCCGATACCCTGCGGTTCCAGCAGGGCCAGACGGAAGGTCGGGTGACCGGCGGCGGTAAAGCCGGTCACCGCGTCCATGGGTGCCTTGCCCGCCACTTCCCAGTCACCGGGGCCGGCGTGGCAGTCCACGCACAGGCCCTTGTCGCGGCGGGAAACCATGGCCGGCTCATTGTGCTCGCGGTGGCAGGAGGCACAGCGCACGCCGGTAAAGGCATGGGCGTCGTGGACCGCGATGTCGACGTGCTCGCTCATGCCGCGGTGGCAGTCGAGGCAGGCGCCGTCCTGCACCATCACGAAGGGTTTCTGGTGGCAGGCCTCGCACTCCTGGGCGATGCCGGAAGCCTGGTGGGCCGCTACCAGTGGCCCACTGGACCAGAGGTTGTCGTCCGGCAGCGGCGTGCTGCGCAGGGTGTCGGCGACGTCGCTGCGCCAGAGCCCGGCCGCGGGCACCACCAGCCCCAGCAGGAGCACCGCCAGCGCCAGCAACCAGCTGGTCCTGCGGATACTCCAGGCGTGGCGCTCCAGACTGACATCGCCGGCAAAGCTGCTGGCGGGTTTGCCCCGGGTCTGCAACTGCAGGGCAAAATCAAAGCCCTGGGGCGCAGCGATGACCTCCAGTGCGTAGCCTGGCAACTCGAAGCTGTCGCCCACCGCCAGCGTCGCCTTGCTGCTGGCAACGCCGTCAACCGTGATCACCGGGCGCCGGGCGGTAATACGCCCGCCGCCATCACCGCTGGCCTGAATGGTGACATCGCCGCCGACGCCCGGCAGGGGCACCATGGCGCCGGGCTCCCCACCCAGGGTGAGCTTGTCGCCCTGGTATTCGGTTTCCAGCGCTTCGCCGCTAGCGCGACCGGTCAGTTTGCGAACCAGAAAATACATCGGGCTACCAGTAGATGAAGACTGTGAGGATGTGGACCACCAGTGCCACCAGCAGGCCCATCGTCAGGGGAATATGGAAATACAGCCAGATCTTCATCAGGCCTCGCAGTTGGACCTCGCGCCGCAGCTGGTGCAACAGCACCTGGCGGCGACCAAACAGGCCCAGCAGCTCGTTGAGCACCTCCGCCTCGGATTGTTTGCGGGCGTCGGGGATGCGCCCGGCCAGATGGCTGACAACCACCTCCTGCTCCACATTGGCCACGGCCTGGGCCTTCTGGGTGTCGCTGCCCGGGACCATGACCCGCGACCGGTCCCGGGCCAGCAGTTGCTGCCAGGCCGAGCCGCCAACGCGGGTCAGCTCCAGGGCGCTGATCATCAGCGACTGCAGGTTCGCATCGCAGCGCTCGGAGGTATCGCGGACGCGGGCATCGATCCTGGCCAGCTCGTCCAGACGCCCGTCCTCGCCGCTGCCGGACTGGATGGAGGCCAGGCGGCCGGGGAGGTGCATATAGGCGTAGAGGCCATAGAAACCGGAGACCACAACCAGGCACATCAGGACGTAGGCCAGGGTGTGCACGTTGAAGCCGAACTGCAGCGCACAGTGCAGCGTCGCCACCACCAGCAGGACGGTGCCCAGATACACATGCGCCGAGGCCCAGCCCTGGACCGTGCCGGCGGTGGATTTGTAGCTGCGCTTGCGCACGCCCAGCAGGCTCAGCCAGACGATGAGCAGAGCGCCCAGGGTACCCAGGACATACCCCTGCCAGGTGCCGCCGTTGGGCGGTTGCGCGGCGTTGCTGCCGCCCTGGGTCACATACAGGGCGACACTCAGCAGCAACAGCACCAGCCCCCATTTCAGGTAGCGGTACTGTTGCCAGCCAAGCAGGCTCTCGCGCATTCTCAGCGTGCCTCGACCAGGGCGACGAACTGCTCCGGGGACAGGCGCATGGCAGCGCCGGTGGGGCAGGCTCGCACGCAGGCCGGGCCGCCGGCCTGGCCCATGCAGGCGTCACATTTCACCGCTTTCTTGCCGCGTTCCTTGTCGGCCGCGGCCGGGGTAAAGCTTTGCGGCTGGCCCGGGCCCGAGCCGCGCCCGAACAGCAGCCAGGACAGCAGCCCCGGCTTGGGCGGCGCGGCATAGCTCAGCTTGATGGCGTTGTACGGGCAGTTGGTTTCGCAGTTGCCGCAGCCGATGCAGCTATCGGTGATAAACACCTCGCCGTCGGCAGAGCGGCGGATCGCATCCGGCGGGCAATCCTTCATGCAGTGCGGCAACTCGCAGTGGCGACAGGAAATGGGCACATGCAGGTTGGCGAAGGACGGGCCAGCGGCGCGGTTCAGCCGGGTCAATCCGCCGTGGGTTTCGGCACAGGCGCGCTCGCAGTTGTCGCAGCCCACGCAGAGGGATTCGTCGATGACCAGGGCGTTGGTGGCTTCCCCCAGGCCCTGCTCCATGAGGAAACCGATGGAGCGGGCCGCCTCGGGCTGGGACGCCATGGCGTTGGTCTTTTCCAGCAGCGAGCTCAAGCGCCCCTGCAGAGTGGCGACGTGCTCCGGCTGGCTGTTGACCAGGGTCAGGAATTCCGCGCGTTTGACCTTGATGGTCTCGGTGCGCACGGCGGCGACGGCGGTGTCCCGCCGCAGAGGTGCGCCCATCAGCGCCATCTGCCCCACGAGGTCGCCGGAGTGGTGCTGGGCCACCACCATGTTGGCGCTGCCCCGGGAAAGCACCACGGTGCCGCTGCGGATCAGGTGCAGGCAATCGCCTTCCTCGCCCTCGGAAAACAGGGCCTGGCCGGCATTGAAGCGGCAGGTCTCCACCTGGCCCGCCACCGCGGACAGCTCCGCCAGCGGCAGGTCGGGGCGGAACGCGGCCTGCAGCGCGCGCACGATGAAGATGCGATCGATGCCCTTGCGCACCTCGTCGTTGGAGTTCATCAGCTTGACCATGATCCGGCGCGGCGTCTCGATCAGGATCGCGTCCTCGCTGACCACCGCGTCGCCCTGCCGCGGGCGACCCGAGATCAGGCTCATTTCGCCGAAGAACTGGCCCGGCTTGAGCGTGTGCCAGGGCCCGTCCTGCTCCAGCTGCAGCTTCACTTCCCCTTCCACCAGGGTGTAGAACGTGGTGCTGAATTCGCCGTTGCGATAGACCGGCTCCCCCGCCGGAATGAATACGGTGGAGCGCTCGCCCTTCTGTTCCGTGTGGGCGAGATCAGCCGGCGGCAGGCTGACCAGGATCCGGCTCTCGATAATCAGCTCGCGGAAGGCCAGCGGGTTCATCCGCCGGAACATCGGAATGCGCTGCTGGTACAGCTCCAGAACATCCTCCGCGTCCATCACATAGGGCAGGCCCGAGAACTGGTCCTGCAGCAGCGGGTAGTCGGCGGGCTTGGTGTTCTTGCCGTGGATGAACTCGATGACGTCGTAGCCCTGGTTCATGGCCTGCTTGATCAGCGGGTACCCACCCAGGGCGCCGATGACGTAGAGGCCGGGCACGTTGCTCTGGTAGTGGCGGTCCACGTCCGGCACCGCATCGGCGCTGGGACTGCTGATCTCGATGCCGCAGGACTCGACGAAGCTGCGCGGGGGGATGGTGCCGAGACGGGCAATAATGCGATGGCAGGCCAGGCGCTCTTCGCCCGCAGGCGTATTGAGCACAATGGCGCCCATCTCGCCGGGGCTGGCGGGCAGTTCGACACCGGCTACGCCGGCTTCGTAGCGGCAGTGGAAAGGCCTGCTCTTGTCGTTGATCGCCGCCAGCACGGCATTCAGGTTGCCGTCCTTGGCGCGGCTGAATTCATTGCGCCGGTTGATGATATAGACGTTGTTGTAGTCGGACAGGGCGATGGCGTTTTCGATGGCGGCGTCACCGGCGCCCACCACGGCAATGGTCTCTTTCTTGAAGTCCTCGGGATCGTCGAGGGTATAGCGGACGAAGTCCGATTCGGCGTCATTCTTCACTCCCAGGCTGCGGGGGTTGCCCTGGGTACCGATGGACAGCACCACATGCTCGGCTTCAATTTCATCCCCGGATTGCAGCTGGAGCACAAACTGGCCGCGGCTGCCGCTGATGCCGGTTACATCGCTGTCGTAGCGGACATTCAGGCCGCTATCGATACTGTCCTGCCAGGCGCCGAGGATCTCTTCCCGCCTGCCGGCGACAAAGGGCACCGGGCTGCGCAGGGCGAGGAACCCGGGCTCGTCCATGACGTGCTTGCCCTTCTGGTACTTCTGGATGGTCTTGGCAAAAATTGAAAAGCCTTCCAGCAGGACGTAGCTGGGGCTGGTGGCACCGGCTTCACGATCGTACTCCGCCGCCCTGCCCGCGGCACTCAGACCCGCGGGACCCGCGCCCACAACGGCAATGTGATATCTCTCCCCCAAGAGCAGACCCTTCCCTTATTTATTATTAACACCTGCGAACCTCATAGAGTCCGCTGCTCTTACTATAGACGCCGAACCCCGGATTGCCCAAGTTTTTCTTGTGAACCGGGTCGCAACAGCGGGGCTTACTCCACCGCGGCCAGTGCTTCCGCAAGCCTGGATACGGCGAGTACCTGCATGCCCTTGATTGCACCGCGCGGCGCATTGGCCCGGGGCACAATGGCGCGCCGGAAACCGTGCTTGGCGGCTTCCGCCAGCCGCTCCTGACCGCTGGGTACCGGCCGGATTTCCCCCGACAGCCCCACTTCACCAAAGATCACCATGTCCCGGGGCAGCTGCCGGTCGCGGAAGCTGGAGACGATGGCCAACAGCAGGGCCAGGTCTGCGCTGGTCTCCAGCACCTTGACCCCGCCCACCACGTTGGCGAAGACGTCCTGGTCACCGACCTGCAGGCCGCCGTGGCGGTGCAGCACCGCCAGCAGCATGGCGAGCCGGTTCTGTTCCAGGCCCACCGCTACCCGGCGCGGATTGCCCAGCGCGCTTTCGTCCACCAGCGCCTGGATTTCCACCAGCAGCGGCCGGGTACCCTCCCAGACCACCATCACCGCGCTGCCGGAGGCGGGTTCGCTGCTGCGGTCGAGGAAGATGGCAGAGGGGTTCCTCACCTCACGCATGCCCTGTTCGGTCATGGCAAAAACGCCCAGTTCGTTGACCGCGCCGAAGCGATTTTTCTGCCCCCGCAGGGTGCGGAAGCGGGAGTCGTGGTCGCCCTCGAGCAGGATGGAGCAGTCGATCATGTGCTCCAGCACCTTGGGGCCCGCGAGGGAGCCGTCCTTGGTGACGTGGCCGACCAGGAATACGACCGTGCCGGTCTGTTTGGCAAAGCGGGTCAGGAAGGCGGCGCACTCCCGCACCTGGGAGACACTGCCGGGCGCCGAGTTGAGGTCGTCCGAGTGCACCACCTGGATGGAGTCCACCACCAGCACCCGCGGCCGGTACTTTTCCGCCGCGGCGATGACAGCTTCAACATTGGTCTCCGCCATCAGGCGCAGCTTGTCCGTGGCCAGCCCCAGGCGCCGGGCGCGCATCGCCACCTGCTGCAGGGATTCCTCGCCGGTGATGTACAGCGCTTCCATGCCCGCAGCCAGGTGGCACATGGTCTGCAGCAGCAGGGTGCTCTTGCCGGCGCCGGGATTGCCCCCCACGAGAATGGTCGAGCCCGGCACCAGGCCTCCGCCCAGCACCCGGTCGAATTCTTCGGCGCCGCTGGAGAAGCGCGGCAGATCCTCGAGGTCGATCTCGCCCAGCAGCCTGGCCTCCGCCAGGGTGCCGGTGTAGCCGCCGCGGCTGCCACCGGCGCGAGCCGTTGCGCTGCTGCGGGCACCGGCCGTGGCCGGGCCCAGGCGCACCTCCGACAGGGTGTTCCAGGCACCGCAGTCGTTGCACTGGCCCTGCCATTTGGCGTAATCCGAGCCACAGTCGTTGCACACGAATGCGGTTTTGCTTCTGGCCATGCCCTGTCCTGCTCCTGTGATCGGGGGAAAAAAACCTGTGCCCGGCTATCGGTTGCCGGGTGAGCTGGGTATCCTAGTACCCTGCCTCATGAATATCGACACATTCTGCGGCCGCCTGAGTGCGCTTGCCCAACACTGCCGGATTGCCCATGACAAATGCCTCCATCGTTCCCGAACAGCCGCTGGTGTTTTCACCCGGGCTGGCGGCGACGATAGGGCTGGAGGAGGCCATCCTGCTGCAACAGCTCGGCGCCCTGTTTGCGCACCGCCAGCCCCGGCACAGCGATGGCTTTGCCTGGCTCACGGTCGAGCGCGAACTCCTGCTGCGTCAGCTGCCGTTCTGGGCGCCCGCCGACCTGCACCGCATCAGCCGCAGCCTGGCCGACAAGGGCGTGATCCTGGTGCAGTCGCCGCCGCTGCACAGCCACGGGGAGCTGGTATTTGCCTTGAACGAGCCCCTGCGCAAGCCGCAGCCGCCGCGCCACCCCCTGGACCCGCCCCCCGCCGCGCCGCGGCGCGGCGCCGGCCCGTTGCCGCCCAACTGGTCCCCCAGCGAGGACATGCTGCAGCTATTGGCGCTGAACCACAACATACCGCGGCAGTTCGCCCTCGACCAGCTGGAGGATTTCATCTTTTACTGGCGCGAGCGCGGCGAGCCCAGCCACGCCTGGGAGAACAAGTACCGCCAGCACGTGATCAGCAGCTGGCGCCGGCAGCAGCAGCTGGAAGCGGAGGCCTTCCGCATCGACCACACTCCCGAGCTGGACAACCACTGGCGCCCCAGCCCGGATGCGCTGGAGATCATGCTGCGCAGCGGTGTGGAGCGGGAATTCATCGACGAGGCGATCCCGGAATTCATCCTCTACTGGCGCGAGCGGGGCACGGCGCCCAAGGAGCTGAACTCGAAGTTCATCCAGCACATTCGCATCCAGTGGGCCAAGTACACTTCCAGCATGACCCACAGCACCGAGCCCCGGCGAATCGCCGAGGACTGGCAGCCGGACGCCGATGTCTTTGATATCCTGCGCCTGTCCCACATTGACGAGGACTTCGCCCGGGCCCTGCTGCCGGAATTCATCATTTACTGGCGCGACAGCAACCAGGCGCAAACCTCCTGGAACAGCAAGTTCCTGCAGCATGTGAAGTTCCACTGGGCCAAACAGCACCGCATCGAACAGGCAGGGCAGAGCCATGAGCAAGGACAAGGATCTCATCGAACGGGTCGCACGCGGGATCGCAGCCTCGCCGACGACCTCAGCGACACCTCCTGGGCAGACTAAGGAGCGCCGCCAGACCACGGAGGCCCATGTCGAGGCCATCAACCAGGTCTTTGCCCTGTTCCGGCTGAACTACCACAACCAGTACTACGCCGCCTACCCGGACGCCGAACAGCTCAAGCAGATCAAGAAGCTGTGGCTGGAATCCCTGGGCGAATACCCGGTAGAGCAGATTCTGCGCGGAGCCCGCCACGCAATCGAGAACAGTGAGTATTTACCAACCCTGCACCGTATGCTGGAATGCTGCCGCGAGGGTATCGCCGGGCTGGGGCTGCCCGCGCCCTACGATGCCTACCGCGAAGCCTGCGGCGCCCGCAGCCCGCGCTCGGCCCAGGACTGGAGCCACCCGGCGGTGTATCTGGCAGGGCGCGACAGCGACTGGTACTTTCTCGCCAACAACCCGGAGCGCCTGACCTGGCCGGTGTTTCGCCAGCACTACCAGACCTGGTGCACCCGGGTACTGCGCGGGGAGACCCTGGCAATCCCCGAAGAACCCGCGCTGGAACAGCACCACTCCGAGCCCCTGAGCGCGGAAGAGCAGCTTGCCGAGCTGAAAAAACTGCGGGAAGCTGCCGACCTGTAACACATGGAGTTATCGCCCATGAACGCACCCTCCCACGAAGACCAGCACACGCGCTTCCTGGCCGAGACCCACGCGGTCGAAAATGTTTCCCGCGAGCTGGCGGACTACAACCTCTACGCGGAGGATCGCGCCCTGCGCGACGCGGTACAGCGCGAGGGCGCGGCCTGGGCCGAGGCGGATCTGCAAGCCTTCGGCAGCAAGGTCGGCGCCGCCGACTACCTCCAGCTGGGCTTTGCCGCCAACCGCTACCCCCCCGAGTTCGACACCCACGACCGTTTCGGCAACCGGGTGGACCTGGTCAGCTACCATCCGGCCTACCACAGCCTGATGGACACGGCGCTCAGCCACGGCCTGCACTCCTCCCCCTGGACCGACCCGCGCCCGGGTGCCCACGTGGCCCGGGCCGCCCACAGCTATCTGCACGGCCAGGTGGAAGCCGGCCACGGCTGCCCCATTACCATGACCTTTGCCTGCATACCCTCGATTCGCAGCACCCCGGCCATCGCCGCGCTCTGGGAGCCGAAAATCACCGCACGTGAGTACGACCCGCGCAATGTGCCGGACCGGGACAAGGGCAGCGTCACCATCGGCATGGGCATGACCGAAAAACAGGGCGGCTCCGACGTGCGCAGCAACAGCACCCGGGCCTACCCCGTGGGCCAGCGCGGGCCCGGCGAGCTGTATGAACTGGTGGGACACAAATTCTTTCTCTCGGCCCCCATGTGCGACGCCTTCCTGGTGCTGGCCCAGACCGAGGCCGGGCCGGGCTGCTTCCTGGTGCCGCGCTGGCGCCCCGATGGCAGCAAGAACCCGCTGCAGGTACTGCGCCTGAAG
This sequence comes from Haliea sp. E1-2-M8, assembly GCF_030649675.1. Classification (GTDB taxonomy): domain Bacteria; phylum Pseudomonadota; class Gammaproteobacteria; order Pseudomonadales; family Halieaceae; genus Haliea. The sequence goes on from NZ_JAUTDR010000025.1 coordinate 52,464, forward strand.
AAGAAACTGAGCAACGCCTCCAATGCCTCCAGCGAGATCGAACTGCGCGGCGCAATGGGCTGGCTGCTGGGGGAAGAGGGCCGCGGCGTGCGCACCATCGTCGAGATGGTCAGCCTGACCCGCTTCGACTGCATGATCGGCTCCGCCGCCGGCATGCGCATGGCCGTGTCCCAGGCCCTGCACCACTGCAGCATCCGCGAAGCCTTCGGCGCGGTGCTGAACCGGCAGCCGCTGATGCAGAACGTGCTCGCCGACCTCGCCATCGAGAGCGAAGCCGCCCTGGTCACCGGCATGCGCATGGCCCGGGCGCTGGACAACCCCGAGGACGAGCAGGAAGCCCTGCTGATGCGCCTCGGCGTCGCCGTCGGCAAGTACTGGATCTGCAAACGCACCCCCAACCACGCCTACGAAGCCATGGAGTGCATCGGCGGCAGCGGCCTGATGGAAGACAGCATCATGCCGCGCCTGTACCGCGAAGCCCCGGTCAACGCCATCTGGGAAGGCAGCGGCAACGTCCAGTGCCTGGACGTCCTGCGGGCCCTGCAAAAGTCACCGCAGGTAGTCGAAGCCTTCTTCAACGAGACCGGCAAGGCCCGCGGCGCCAATACCGCCCTGGACCGCCAGCTGGACACCCTGGCCCACGAGCTCAACGACCCCACAGACATGGAATACCGCGCCCGCAGCGTAGTCGACCGCCTGGCGACCTCCCTGCAGGCTGCTCTGCTCCTGCAGCACTCTCCCAGCGAAGTTGCCGACGCCTACTGCGCGTCGCGACTCGAAGCAGCCGGCCACCACAACTGCGGGGCGCTCCCCCGGGGCATCGACTGCGCCTCTATTATTGAGCGGGCGACACCTCAAGCCTGACTATTGCGCTTCGTTCCGGGAGCGCGGTAGGCCGGGAGTGCCGGGCAGGACTCGCCGTGAATACATCCATGTAGGCTCGTATCGCGCATCCATGCGCTCAACGGTCCTGCCCGGCACTCCCGCCCCACCGCTCAGCGGGTGCCCCCTACAGCAGCGAAATACCATCGAACGGGCGGCACCGAAAGCCTGACTTCACTGCCCTTAGTCGGGGACACGATGTCTGGGNCTCCCGCCCCACCGCTCAGCGGGTGCCCCCTACAGCAGCGAAATACCATCGAACGGGCGGCACCGAAAGCCTGACTTCACTGCCCTTAGTCGGGGACACGATGTCTGGGGGTTGCCGGGCGGGACCGTCGACGGCATGGATGCCGTCGAAGAGCTTACAGGGAAGTATTAACAGCGTGTCCCGGCCGGCAACCGCCAGACAGCGGGGCCGCGGACCTTGGCGCCAATAGCCAGGCACCGGGGCCGCGGACACCCGCGCCAGTAGCCAGACATCGGGACTGCGGACAAAACGGGGGTAGTCAGTCGTCGTAATTCCCGCGAGCGAGGTTCTCGAAGCGTGTGAACTGCCCGATAAACGCCAGCCGACAACTCCCGATCGGCCCATTCCGCTGCTTGCCGAGAATGATCTCCGCCGTCCCCTTGTCCGGCGAATCCTCGTTGTACACCTCGTCCCGGTAGATGAACATGATCACGTCGGCGTCCTGCTCAATGGCGCCGGATTCGCGCAGGTCGGAGTTCACCGGGCGTTTGTTCGGGCGCTGCTCGAGTGAGCGGTTGAGCTGGGACAGGGCCACCATCGGGCACTGGAACTCCTTGGCGATGGCCTTGAGGCTGCGGGAAATCTCGGAGATCTCGGCGGTACGCCCCTCGGAGGAACCGGCGATCTGCATCAGCTGGATATAGTCGACCATGATCATGCCGATCTGGCCGTGCTCGCGGGTGACGCGGCGGGCGCGGCTGCGCACTTCGGTCGGGGTCAGGGCCGGAGTGTCGTCGATGAACAGGGGCCGGTCCTTGAGTTTGGAGACCGCGGTGCTGAGTTTGGGCCAGTCCTCCTGCTCCAGCTTGCCGTTGCGGATCCGGGTCTGGTCGATGCGCCCGACGGAGGACAGCATCCGGATGATGAGCTGCTCCGCGGGCATCTCCATGCTGAACACCAGGACCGGCTTGTCCTGGCCCAGCACGGCATTCTCCACCAGGTTCATGGCAAAGCTGGTCTTCCCCATTGAGGGCCGGCCGGCGATGATCACCAGGTCCGAGGGCTGCAGGCCGGAAGTCATGCGGTTGAGGTCGAGAAAGCCGGAGTCGAGGCCGGTGATATCGCCGCCCGAGTGGAACAGCTCCTCGATCCGGTTCAGGGCTGACTGCAGCAGCGGATTCACTTCCCGCGGGCCGCCGGCCTTGGGTCCCTGCTCGGAGATCTGCATGATCAGGCGCTCGGCCTCATCGATCAACTCGTCCGAGGTGCGCCCCTCGGGGCTGAAGCCGCTCTCGGCAATGGCCTGCGCCGCCTCGATCAGCTTGCGCAGGCTGGCGCGCTCGCTGACCACCTGGGCGTAGGCGCGGATGTTGGAGGCGCTGGGAGTATTGCTGGCAAGCTCCGCCAGATAGCCCAGGCCGCCGGCTGCGTCCAGCTCGCCATTGGCGGTCAGGCGGTCGGCCACGGTAATCACATCGACGGGCTGCGCGGCCTCGGCGAGTTTCGCAATCTGCCTAAAAATCAGGCGGTGATCGGGCCGGTAGAAATCCACCGCAGTGACCGCCTCCGCCACCGCATCCCAGCCGTCCGCGGACAGCAACAGGCCGCCGAGCACCGACTGTTCGGCCTCGATCGAGTGTGGCTGCATCTTGATGCGGGCAATATCCCGGTCACTGCCACCGCGCCCGCTGCTGTAGGGGGGCTCGGAAATAACGTCGGGGTAGTCGGTATCAGGCATGCAGGTCTGCTGTGACGGTCGCGGCCGGACAGGTTAGCGGATTTTGCCGGGCATGGAAAAGGGCACGCCAGATTTATTCAATCTGGCGCACGCTATGGAGCGGGGAGACGCCCGGGCCGTAGCCCGGGCAGGGTATTTACTCGGCGATGACTGAGATGACGACCATGGCGGTCACATCGCCGTGCACCTGGATGTCCACTTCGAATTCGCCCAGCTCGCGCAGGGGGCCTTCGGGGAGGCGCACTTCAGACTTGTCCACTTCGCAACCGGCCGCGGCCAGGGCCTCGGCGATGTCGCGGGTACCCACTGAACCGAACAATTTGCCCTCTTCCCCGGCATTGGCGCCGATGGAGATGGGCGCCAGCGCATTCAGGGCTTCCGCGCGCTTCTCGGCGGCCGCCAGGGTCTCAGCGGCAGCAGCTTCCAGCTCGGCACGGCGAGTTTCAAACTGGGCAACAGCGTCCTTGGTTGCGGGCACAGCCTTGCCCTGGGGGATGAGGAAGTTACGGCCATAGCCGGCTTTCACGTCCACCTTGTCACCCAGGCTACCCAGGTTGCCGATGTTTTCCAGCAGTATGACTTCCATCTCGATTTCCTCTTTCAGGGGAGTCGCCTCCCGCTTTATTTAAACCGTTAATCGCGGTCTTCGCTGTCGTCGCGCCGGGACACATCGGTCCCGGCACTGGCCGGCCAGCGCTGGCGAAAGCCCAGCCAGCTGTCGGCCACGGCCGCGATCACCACCATAATCTTCACCAGGTCAAACAGGACCCAGGCGACATAAAAACCCGCCAGCAAACCCGAACCCCGCCCGCGCAGTGCAACACGCGCATGCAGTAGTGCGAGGCCGGCAGCGGTCAAGGGCACCACGCAAATCGAGGCCCAGGACCGGTATTCCAGCCCGAGGCTGGCCAAACCCAGCGCCGCCACCAGCAGCAGGGTGCTGACAGCGGGCGGGTAATACAGGGCGCGAAACTCGCTGCCAAACCCGCCCGGGTTGTACAGGGCGGCCTGCCACCAGCGCGCCAGCAACAGGCAGAGCACGCTGAATACCGCATTGGCGGCGCCCAGCATGCCGGCGACCTGCAGTGCCGTCGGCCGCGCCAACTCCACCGCCGCCGCGCCCTCGGCAGCCATCTGCTGCTCCAGGTTGCCCAGAAACTGGTCGAAAAACACCAGCATCTGCTCCAGCACCGGGCCGCCGAACGCGGCCACCGCCCACCCGGTCACCAGACCGACAGGCACACTGGCCAACAGCGCCAGCGGCAGGCTCACAGTGAGCCTGAGCACCAGCGCCAGAGTGCCGGTCCCCAGCAGCAGCGCCAGGGGCCCGCTGTCGCCAAAGGCCAACATCAGGGCCCCGGCCGGCAGCACTGCCCAGAGCAACAACCATGCACCCTGCCCTGCACCGCGGCGCAGGGTTACCAGGGCGATGGCAGCCGCACTGATCCAGCAAAACAACAGGCTGCCAGCACCGGCAACGGCCACCACCAGCGCCTGCAGGCGGCCGCGCATGACGAACTTGGCCAGTCCTTTCAACGCGAACCTCCCAGGGTCGGGTCACAACCAGCGGCTGCGGCCCAAGACCGGGAATACTTACTGATGCGAATCCGAGTACGGCAGCAGGGCCAGGAAGCGCGCGCGCTTGACTGCGGTGCCCAGCTGGCGCTGGTACCTGGCCTTGGTGCCGGTGATCCGGCTGGGTACGATCTTGCCGGTTTCTGAAATATACGCCTTCAGCGTTTCCAGATCCTTGTAGTCGATTTCCTTCGTGCCTTCGGCAGTGAAGCGACAGAACTTGCGGCGACGGAAAAAACGTGCCATTTGCTACTCCTTATAAACCTTGATAATCGTTACTGGCTGCGAGCGGCTTATTCGCCGGCCTCGTCATCGCCTGCGTCGTCGTTGCTGCTGGTTTCGCGGGGCGTGCGCTCGGCTTCTGCCGACTGACGCTCCTCGTAGCGGGTCTTGCGCTCGCGGCTTTCCTTCTCGGCCTTCATGATGAATGACTCATCAGTAACGGCTTCATCGCGGCGAATTACCAGGTTGCGCAGCACGGCGTCGTTGTAACGGAAAGTGGTGGTCAGTTCTTCCATCGCTTCGTTGGAAGCTTCAACATTCATCAGGATATAGTGCGCCTTGTGAATCTTGTTGATGGGGTAGGCCAGCTGGCGGCGCCCCCAGTCTTCCAGACGGTGCACGGAACCGCCGTCTTTCTGGATGGTATTGGAGTAGCGCTCGATCATGCCGGGCACCTGTTCGGACTGGTCCGGGTGGACCATAAATACAACTTCGTAATGACGCATCGTGGCTCCTTACGGGTTAATGCTACCCATCAACGTGGTGTAGCAAGGAGGATCGGCTACCGGAACAGCCGGGCAAAATTCAGGCCGCGGATTCTATAGAGTTTGCCGGTTCACCGCAAGCACCATGACGCGACCTGCGCGACCTGCGCGACCTGCGCGACCTGCGCGACGACCTGCGCGACCTGCGCGACCTGCGCGACGACCTGCGCGGCCCGACCCGCGACCGCCAGGGTCACGCCTGCCGGCGCTGGCGCACCGCTTCGAACAGGCAGATGCCGGTCGCCACGGAGACGTTCAGGCTGCTGACCGAACCCGCCATGGGCAGCTTGACCAGGTGGTCGCAGAGGTCCCGGGTCAGGCGCCTCAGGCCGGCGCCCTCGGCCCCCATCACCAGGGCCACCGAGCCCCTGAGGTCACTCTCGTAGACCGTGGCCTGCGCCTCGCCGGCAGTGCCGTAGATCCACACCCCGCGGGCCTTCAGCGCCTCCAGGGTGCGGGCGATATTGGTGACCCGGGCAAAGGGGACAACTTCGGCGGCACCGCAGGCGACCTTGCTGACGGTGGGCCCGAGGTCCGCGGATTTGTCTTTCGGCACGATAACCGCCTGCACCCCCGCGGCATCGGCACTGCGCAGGCAGGCGCCGAGGTTGTGGGGATCGGTGATGCCGTCCAGCACCAGCAGGAGCACGGGCCCGGAGCTGTCATCTACCAGCCGCAACAGGTCGGCCTCATCCAGCAGGTTGCCGCCCATGGCGGAGGGGCCTGCAGCGGGAGACTCGGCGACGGTGGCGACGGCGCCCTGGTGACGACCCTGGACCAGCTCATCCAGCACCTTGCGCGGCTCGCGCACCACCGCTATGCCCTGGTTGCGGGCCAGGGCCTCGAGGCCGGCAATACGCTTGTCCGCCCGCCCCTGCTGCAGGGCCAGCTGCCGCACCGCCGCGGGATTGCGCCGCAGCAGGCCGTCTACCGCGTGGATGCCGTAGATATACTGCAAGACGCGGGCCTAGCGGCGACGGCGACGGCGGGACTTGCCGGCTGCAGCGGGCTGCTCCGAATCGGCAGCGGGCTTGTTCGCCGCGGGGGCCTTCTTCTTCGGTGCACCGGACTTCTTCGCCGGCGGATCAGACTTTTTCCCCTGCCCGGACTGGCCTGAAGCCTGCTTCTTCCGGGCCGGCTTGCGCGGCTTTTTGGAGGCCCCCTTCGCAGGTGGCCCCGAGTCGACCATTTCCAGGTCGACTTTCTTATCGTCCAGGTCCACCCGGGCGACCTGCACCCGCACCCGGCCACCGAGCTTGTAGCTGCGGCCACTGCGCTCGCCGACCAGCCGCTGGTGCGAGGCGTCGAAGCTGTAGTAGTCACCCGGCAGGGCGCTGATATGCACCAGCCCCTCTATATAGATGGGCTGCAGCTCCACAAACAGGCCAAAGCTGGTGACCGCGGCAATGATGCCGTCGTACTCGTCGCCCACATGGTCCTGCAGGAACTCGCACTTGAGCCAGGATTCCACGTCCCGGGTGGCATCATCCGCCCGGCGTTCGGACATCGAACAGTGCATGCCGTACGCCACCATGTCGCGCTCGTCATAGGGGAAAATATCCTCCTTCGGCAGCAGCGGCGCACCGCGCTGGCGCACCACGGTCTTGGTGCGCACCTTGGAGCGAATGATGTGGCGGATGCCCCGGTGCACCAGCAGGTCCGCATAGCGCCGGATCGGCGAGGTGAAATGGGCATAGGCCGGATAGTGGAGGCCGAAGTGGCCCTCGTTTTCCGGCTGGTATACCGCCTGACGCAGGGAGCGCAGCAGCATGGTCTGGATGACATTGGCGTCGTCGCGGGACTGCACCTCATCCAGCAGCCTGCCGTAGTGGGCCGGGGTCGGCTTTTCGCCGCCGCGCAGGTCCAGACCCAGCTCACCGAGGAAGGCGCGCAGGCTCTCCAGCTTCTCGGGGGTGGGGCCCTCGTGCACCCGGTACAGCACCGGCAGCTCGTGCGCCTCATAGAAGCGCGCGGCCGCCACGTTGGCGCAGAGCATGCACTCTTCGACAATCTTGTGGGCGTCATTGCGCACCACCGGCACGATGGCGTCGATCTTGCGCTGCTCGTTGAACAGGATACGGGTTTCGGTAGTCTCGAAATCGATCGCGCCGCGGTCACCCCGGGCGCTGCGCAGCACCTTGTACAGGGACTGCAGCCGCTTCAGGTCCTTGATCAGACTCTTGCTGATCTCCGGATGGCTGCCCTGCTCCAGCGCCTCGCCGACCTGGGTGTAGGTAAGACGGGCATGGGAGTTGATTATTGCCTCGAAGAAGCGGAAACCGGTCAGCTTGCCGGAGCCGCTGAGCTCCATCTCACAGACCATGGCCAGGCGATCGACCTCGGGCTTCAGCGAGCACAAGCCGTTGGACAGAGCCTCGGGCAGCATGGGCACAACCTGTTCCGGGAAGTACACCGAGTTGCCGCGTACGGCGGCTTCCTCGTCCAGGGCTGAACCCGGTTGCACATAGTGCGAGACGTCGGCAATCGCCACCCACAGGCGCCAGCCGCGCAGGCGCTTTTCGCAGTACAACGCATCGTCGAAATCGCGGGCGTCCTCGCCGTCGATGGTGACAAAGGTCTGTTTGCGCAGGTCCGCGCGATGCTGTTTGTCTTCCTCGCGCGGCTCCGCCTCCAGGGAACCCGCCTCCCGCAGCACCTCTTCCGGCCACTCGTGGGGAATGTTGTGGGAGCGGATCGCCACGTCGATTTCCAGGCCCGGGTCCAGGTGGTCGCCCAGCACCTCGACGATGCTGCCCTTGGCGCCGAGATTGCGGGTGGGGTAGTCGGTGATCTCGGCGGTGACAATCTGGCCGGACTTGGCGCCGCCCTTGAGTTTCGGCGGAATCAGGATGCGGTGGTTGACGCGGCTGTTGTCCGGCACCACGAAGCCGATGCCGCTCTCCTCTTCATAGCGGCCGACGATACGGCTGGTGCCGCGATGCAGGACTTCAACCACCCGGCCCTCCGGGCGCCCGCGCCGGTCCAGGCCGATGACGGCGACCAGCACCTCGTCGCCATCGAAGACGAACTGCATCTGGCGCGAGCTCAGGTAGAGGTCATCACCCTGCTCCAGGGGGATGGCGAAGCCGTAGCCGTCGCGGTGGCCCTGCACCCGGCAGCGAATCAGGTTCATCTTGTCCACCAGGCCGTAGGCGCCGCGGCGGTTGACCATCAACTGGCCATCGCGCTCCATCGCCCGCAGGCGTTTGCGCAGGGCCTCTACCGAGTCTTCGTCCTCGAGCAGGAGCTGCTTGGCGATCTGGGCGTGGCTGAGGGGCTTGTCCGCCTCCGTCAGCAGCTCGAGAATCGCCTCGCGACTGGGGATGGGATTGTCATAGCGCGCAGCTTCGCGCTCAGCGTGGGGATCGGCAATCTTGCCTTTTTTGGTCATATTGTGAGGGATTTCCTTGTCTGTTTTGCCTGTGACGAATTTTACTGGCCGACAGTATACGCGAGGATTGACAAAGCTGCCCGGGAAAAGTAAAGTGCGCGCCCTCGGGTCAGGCGACGCTTGACCCGCAGGCCCAGGTGGTGAAATTGGTAGACACGCTAGCTTCAGGTGCTAGTGCTCGAAAGGGCGTGGAGGTTCAAGTCCTCTCCTGGGCACCAAACACTCTCCCAGCCCCGTAGTCACGGGGGTTGACGCACAGACAGTCGCATATTGGCCCAAATTGGGACAAATGCCTGTGCCAAATTACATCCTACGCCGTGCCTCAGGGTATTACTTCCGGTATGTCCTCCCGAAATCCTATGCCCACCTGCTGAGCACTCGGGAACTCCGGTACACTCTCGCCACCAATGAACGACGGACAGCCAAGAGACTGGCGCGGGGCCTCCTATGCCAAATAGAGGCACTACTTAGCGATTTAGCAGGGGGGGCCGTGGCGCTCACAGAAAGCCAGATTAAGGACACCATCCGCACCTATGCCGAGGAAGCCCGAGAGGCTATCGAGGATGAGGCCATATCAAAGCGGCGCACCCCCGCGATGCAGGAAGCTTACCAAGGTGTTCTTCTTGAGGACATTGCGGCATACGACTACGCCGCAGGCCATGCCGATTACCGAGAGATAGCCCCGCAAGTCGCCAAGTTGTTTGGTATGGACAGGGCAGCGGCCACCAGTGACGCAGGGTTTCATCGAGCTTGCCGGGAGTGGGCCTTGGCAACCGCAGAACTGCGGCGCTACTACCTCCGATTACTTCAGGGAAAGCCTGTAGAGCATGTGGGCACCAAAGAACCCATCGCTCCACCCACAGGCAAGCCCTCAGGAAAGCTAATCAGCTCGATGCTGGAACCTTTCATTGAAGACCGGGTGAAGTCTCGTGGAATCAAGCAGAACACTGAGGAGAATTACAGGCAGCACGTCCGGGCGTTTACGGATATAGCAGGGGACAAGGCGGTGGACTCATACACACACAAGGACGCCTGCCGCTTTCGCGATGACTTGTTGACACTCCCAAAGAACAGGAACAAAAGCCGACATTACCGGGGATTTTCCGTCAGCACCCTCTTAGCAATGGACATTCCGGCTGAGGAACGTCTCTCAGGCAGAACGGTGCTGGAACACCTTACTAGCCTGAAGGCGATGTTCGGCTGGCTCACAGCCTGCCGGGAGATTGAGCACAACCCCTTCACGACCGTCAGTGTTCCGCACGAAAGCCAGTCGTACACGATCTACACCGCCGACGACCTGAATCTCATCTTCAGTAGTGAGCTTTACCAGCCAGAGTCCGCATACGCAAACAAGAGGGATACGACAGCAGGCCAGTGGTGGCTCCCCCTGCTCGCCTTATACACAGGAGCAAGGCCCTCGGAATTAGTGCAGCTCCGGTTGAGTGACATCCGTCAAATCGGGGAACATGTTGTACGGGTTCTACCCCACTTCCACGGACACTTCAAAGAAGCCCATAATGGGCAAAAGGAGTGTTTATGTCGAAG